>NZ_JBIAYD010000003.1:156734-313563 GCF_042897315.1 Streptomyces sp. NPDC001068
GGGGGGGGGGGGGGGGGCGGCGGGCCGGGGGGGGGGGGGGGGGGGGGGGGCCCGGGGGGGGGGGGGGGGGGGGGGGCCGGCCCCGCCCCCCCGGGGGGGGGGGGGGGGGGGCACCCCCGCGACAAGCCCCCACCGGCGGGCGCATGCCACACCGCCCCGGCCACCCCCGACCCCACGCCACGCTGGCGCGACCGAACAAAGCACGCAACTCGCACGATGTGGGTAAGTTCCGGACATGACCAAGGCCGGAACCACCCTGGCGGCCCCCGAGCCCTCCACCTCACCCGGACGTCTCCCCCGGCGCCGCGGCGTCGAACTCGCCCTGATCGTGCTGGCCGTACTGCTGTCCGTGTACGGCTACTGCGCGGTCGGCCTGGCCCGTACCGGCACCGTCCCGCCGGGCGCCGCCGGTTACGGCGCCGGCCTCGGCGTCCTCGCGCTCGTCGCCCACCTCGCCGTCCGCTTCCGGGCGCCGTACGCCGACCCGCTGCCGCTGCCGATCGGGGTGCTGCTCAACGGACTCGGCCTGGTCCTCATCTACCGGCTGGACCTGCAGACCCCCGGCGACCGGGCGGCCCCCGCCCAACTCGTCTGGTCCACCCTGGGCGTCGGCCTGTTCATCATGGTCGTGCTGATGCTGCGCGACCACCGCCTGCTCCAGCGCTACTCCTACGTGTGCGTGGCCGCGGCGCTGATCCTGCTGCTGCTCCCGATCTTCTTCCCGGCCGTGAACGGAGCCCGGATCTGGATCCGGATCGCCGGATTCTCCATCCAGCCCAGCGAGTTCGCGAAGGTGCTGCTCGCGGTGTTCTTCGCCGCGTATCTGGCCGCCAACCGCAGCGCGCTGGCCTACGCCGGCCGCCGGCTGTGGTTCATGCAGTTCCCGACCGGACGGGTGCTCGGGCCGATCGTCACCATCTGGCTGGTGAGCGTCGGCGTCCTGATCCTCGAACGGGACCTGGGCACCTCGCTGCTCTTCTTCGGTCTCTTCGTGGTCATGCTCTACGTCGCCACCGGGCGCACCGGCTGGATCGCCGTCGGCCTGCTGCTCGCGGTGCTCGGCGCGGTCGCCGTGGGACCGCTGGAACCGCACGTCCACGGCCGGATCGAGGACTGGCTGCACCCCTTCGCCTCGATCGACGCCGGTCAGGGGCCGAACCAACTGGCGCAGTCGCTCTTCGCGTTCGCCGCGGGCGGGGTCCTGGGGACCGGGCTCGGCCTCGGTCACTCGATCCTGATCGGCTTCGCCACCAAGTCGGACTTCATCCTGGCCACCGCGGGCGAGGAGCTCGGCCTCGCCGGTCTGTCCGCGATCTTCCTTCTCTACGGCCTGCTGGTGGAGCGCGGCTACCGGGCGGGCCTCGCCCTGCGCGAGCCCTTCGGACGGCTGCTCGCGGTCGGGCTCGCCTCGATCGTCGCGCTCCAGGTCTTCGTCATCGCGGGCGGGGTGACCGGGCTGATCCCGCTGACCGGCATGGCGATGCCGTTCCTCGCCCAGGGCGGCTCCTCGGTGGTGACCAACTGGGCGATCGTGGCGCTGCTGATCCGGGTGAGCGACTCGGCCCGCCGCCACTACGACGGACGGGTGGCCCCGTGAACGGGCAGGACCGCCGGGACGCCGGCATGGCCAGGTACATCCGGCGGGCCCGCGCCTTCTGCGCCCTGCTGCTCTTCGCGCTGCTCGTCAACGCGGCCCGGGTCCAGGTGGTCCGGGCGCACGCCTACGACGACAACCCGGCCAACCGCCGGGCCAGCATCGCCCGTTACGGGCTGCCGCGCGGCGACATCCTGGTCGGCGGCGCGCCGGTCACCGGCTCGCGGGACAGCAGGGAGCAGCTCCGCTACGAACGCACCTACCCGCAGGGCCCGTTGTACGCCCCGGTCACCGGCTTCGCCTCCCAGCTGTACGGCACCACGTTCCTGGAGCACGCCGAGGACGACCTGCTCTCCGGGACCGATCCGATGCTGGCGCCGTTCCCGCTGTGGAACGACACGAGCCGCAAGCAGTACCCGGGCGGGAACGTCGTCACGACGCTGAACCGGTACGCCCAGGAGGCCGCCTACCGGGGCCTCGGCACCCGCAAGGGCGCGGTGGCCGCGATCGAACCGTCGACCGGCCGGATCCTCGCCCTGGTCTCGACCCCGTCCTACGACCCCTCCGAACTGTCCGGCAACGGCGCACCGGCCACCTCCGCCTGGGCCCGCCTCAACGGCGACCCGGAGAAGCCGATGCTCAACCGCGCGGTACGGCAGACGTATCCGCCGGGGTCGACCTTCAAGGTGGTCACCGCGGCGGCCGCGCTGGACGCCGGAGTGGTCACCGATCTGGACGCGCCGACCGACTCCCCCGACCCCTACCGGCTGCCGGGCACCACGACCCGGCTGACCAACGAGGGCGACGGCTGCGCGGACGCCTCGCTGCGGGCCGCCTTCGAGTGGTCCTGCAACACGGTCTTCGCCAAGCTGGGCGTGGACGTGGGGGTCGCGGACATGACGACGACGGCCCAGGCGTTCGGCTTCAACGACCGGCACCTGCGCGTCCCCTTCGCCGCCGTGCCGAGCACCTTCGACACCAGTGTGGACCGGGCGCAGCTGGCGCTGTCGTCGATCGGGCAGTACAACACCCGCGCCACCCCGCTGCAGATGGCCATGGTCGCGGCGGCGGTGGCGAACGGCGGGACGGCCCGGCCGCCGTATCTGGTGGAGCGGACCGTGCGGCGCACCGGCGAGACGGTCGCCACCGGCGGCTCCGGGGCGGTCCGGCAGGTGATGAGCCCGGCGACGGCCGTCCGGATGAAGGAGCTGATGACGAACGTGGTCCAGGAGGGCACCGGCTCCAACGCGGCGATCCGCGGCGCCACGGTCGGCGGCAAGACCGGGACCGCGCAGCACGGCGTCGGCAACACGGGGCTGCCGTACGCCTGGTTCGTGTCGTGGGCGCAGGCGGACACCGACGTGGAGCCGAAGGTGGCGGTGGCGGTGGTGGTGGAGGACGCGGCGGCCGACCGGGCCGACATCAGCGGGGGCGGGGACGCGGCGCCCATCGCCAGGGCGGTGATGCGGGCGGTCCTCGGGCTCTGAACCGGGTAGACGCGAAGTCAACAAGTCGTGCGCGGGGGATTGACCGCCTTGCTGACAAGCGGTCTCATAAGTGCGTACGGCACGATACCCCCCGGTAACGAGGTGAGGGAGCAATGACGACCCTGACGGAAGCGGACGCGGTCGACGGACTGCGCGACGCGCTCGGCCTGCTCAAGGACCGCGAGCAGGTGGCCGAACGGCTGCTCGTCTCCTCCGCGAAGCACTCGTTCGACCCCGACAAGGAGCTGGACTGGGACGCGCCCTTCGAGGACGGCAAGTGGTTCTGGCCGCCGGAGCTGGTGTCGCTCTACGACACCCCGATGTGGAAGCGGATGTCCGAGGAACAGCGGATCCTGCTCTCCCAGCACGAGGCCGCGGCCCTCGCCTCCCTCGGTATCTGGTTCGAGCTGATCCTGATGCAACTGCTGGTGCGGCACATCTACGACAAGTCGGCGACCAGCGCGCACGTGCGCTACGCGCTCACCGAGATCGAGGACGAGTGCCGGCACTCGAAGATGTTCGCGCGCCTGATCGCCCGCGGTGACGCGCCCTGGTACCCGGTGAGCCGCGCCCACCTGAACCTGGGCCGCCTGTTCAAGACGATCTCGACCACCCCCGGTTCCTTCACCGCCACCCTGCTCGGCGAGGAGGTGCTGGACTGGATGCAGCGGCTGACCTTCCCCGACGAGCGCGTGCAGACCCTCGTCCGCGGGGTCACCCGGATCCACGTGGTCGAGGAGGCCCGGCACGTCCGGTACGCCCGTGAGGAGCTGCGCCACCAGATGCTGACGGCACCCCGCTGGTCCCAGGAGTTCACCCGGGTCACCTCCGGCGAGTTCGCCCGGGTGTTCTCGGTGGCCTTCGTGAACCCCGAGGTCTACACGAACGTGGGCCTGGACCGGCGGGAGGCGGTGGCGCAGGTACGGGCGAGCGGGCACCGCCGGGAGGTCATGCAGACCGGCGCGAGGAAACTGACGGACTTCCTGGACGACATCGGCGTCCTGCGGGGAGCCGGGCGGCGCCTGTGGAAGAGCTCGGGACTGCTGGCCTGACCTCGGGGAGTGCCGGCGGGGGGTCGGGGTGGCGTGCGGTGCGCTGAGCGCCGTGTGCTGTGCGCCGTGTGCGGGTGCGCCGTGTGCGGTGTGCGGTGTGCGGTGCGCGGGAGGTGATCGCAGGGCTCCCCGGGCCCCTCCGGCCGCCCGCACGGGTCCCGGCCGAGGTCGAGGGCGCACCGGTCGATGCCGGCCCCGCACCGGCTACCCTGCGAGCATGACCCCGTCGGCCGCCACCCCCGCCTATCGCCGGCTGTCCGTCGAGGAGCGGCGCAGCCAGCTCCTCGAAGCGGCCCTCTCCCTCTTCGCGCACCGCGTCCCCGAGGACGTCTCGCTCGACGACGTGGCGGAGGCGGCCGGGGTCTCCCGCCCCCTGGTGTACCGGTACTTCCCGGGCGGCAAGCAGCAGCTCTACGAGGCCGCCCTCAGGTCGGCCGCCGAGGAACTGGAGCACTGTTTCGACGAGCCCCGCAAGGGCCCGCTGCTGCCCCGGCTCTCCCGTGCCCTCGACCGCTACCTCGCCTTCGTCGACCAGCACGACGCCGGCTTCAGCGCCCTGCTCCAGGGCGGGAGCGTGGTGGAGACCTCCCGGACGACGGCGACCGTGGACGGCGTACGACGGGCCGCGGCGCGGCACATCCTCAGCCACCTCGGGGTCGCCGAGCCGGGGCCCCGGCTGCGGATGACCGTCCGCATGTGGATCACGGCGGTCGAGGCGGCCTCCCTGATCTGGCTCGACGAGGACAAGCAGCCGCCCGCCGGCGAACTGCGCGACTGGCTGGTGGACCAGTTCGTCGCCGTACTGAGCGTGACCGCGCGCCGCGACCCGCAGACCGCGGCCCTCGTCGACGCCCTCGCGGCGGATGGCTGAAACTGGTGCCGTGAAGAGTCAGGACACCCCCTTCGAGGGCGGCCCCATGGACGGGCGCATGCTCCCGGTACTGCTCGGCATGACCGGCCACCCTCCGAAGACGTACCGCATCCCGGTGCCGGACCCGGCCGGCGGACCGCCGACCGTGCTGGTCTACCGGCGCGTCCCGCGCGGGCACAGCAGGCGTCTGGGTCTGACCCAGGGCTGGAAGTACGCGTACGACCCCACGGGCAAGGGCGGCGCCGGAGGTCCGAGGTGGCCGTGGCCGAAGAAGCCGGTCGACTCGGACGGGTGAAACGCCTGAGCCGGTAGGCCTACCAGCGCTGGCGCAAACCGCACATACATGTCTGATTATCACGATGCGGAGCGGACGGACCGCCCGCATCGGAGGTGATGACGTGTCAGGAAGGTTTCTGCGCCTGGCCTGCACGGCCGCGGTGGCGGTTCAGGCCGTCCTCGCACCCGCACCCGCCCACGCCCGCACCGCGCCCGCCGCGCCCGCCGCGCCCGTCCCCGAGCGCCCGGTGGCCGAGCTGCTGACCGACCTTCAGCAGCGTTACCGGCAGGCGGAACAGGCCACCGAGACCTACAACGCGACCGAGGAGCGGCTGGAGCGGCAGCGCGCCACGGTGGACCGGCTGGACGACGAACTGGCAAGGTCCCGCCGCTCCCTCTACTCCAGCAGGGCCGCGGCCGGCCGGCTGGCCCGGCAGCAGTACCAGAGCGCCACCGGACTCTCCCCCTACCTGCGACTGCTCCTCGCCCGCGACCCGCAGCACGCGCTCGACGAGGGCCACGTCATCGGGCAGCTGTCGCGCGAACGTGCCAGGACGGTGGGCCGACTGACGGACGACGAGCAGCGGCGTTCCGCGCTCACCCGGCGGGCCCGCACCGCACTGGACACCCAACTCGCCCTGGCCGCACGGCAGAAGAAGCAGCGGGACGAGGTACGGTCCCGACTCTCGGACGTGGAGAGGCTGCTGGCCGCCCTCACCCCGTCCCAGCTCACCGCCCTCGCCGACCTGGAGCGGACCGGCGTCGCCGACGCCCAGCGCGAACTGACGACCTCCGGAGCGCTCCCCGCCACCACGCCCCCTCCCTCCCAGGAGGGCGACCGTGCGGTGCGCTACGCGGTGGACCAGTTGGGCAAGCCCTACCGGTGGGGTACGGCGGGCCCGCTGTCGTACGACTGCTCGGGGCTGACCCAGCAGGCCTGGGACCACGCGGGCACGTCCATTCCGAGAACCAGCCAGGAACAGTGGGCCGGCCTCCGGCACATCCCCCTCGCCGACCTGCGTCCGGGCGACCTGGTCGTCTACTTCCCCGAGGCCACCCACGTCGCCCTCTACCTGGGCGGCGGCAAGGTGGTCCAGGCCCCGCGCCCCGGCGCGAGGATCAAGGTCTCCCCCATCGCCGCCAACCCCATCCTGGGCGCGGTCCGCCCGGACCCCGCGGCGGCCCCCCTGCCCCGCTACACACCCCCGAGGCTCCCCCCGACGGCCACCCAGGGCCCGGACGACGGCTACCGCCCCACGAATCTCTGATCGCGGGCGGCGTCGGCCGGGCAGGCCTTCCGGACCCACGTCAGGGAAGGCCCGGGGCCGACCACCGGGAGACGCCCGTAAAGTCCACCGCGCGAAGCACGCGGGTCCGGAGCTACCGCCCCAGGGTCCGGGACTCCTTCGCCTCGGCCTTCGCCTGCAGTGCGAGCGCCTTGGGCGAGTCCCCGTAGAACCACCACGTGTACCAGGTGATCGCGGCGAACAGCGCGGCGAAACCGACGGCCCACGGCACGATCCCGGCCGGGGACGCACCCAGGACCATCCAGAACACGACAAGTCCGCAGACCGAGGCGGCGCCTCTGGCCGCGGCGACAAGGGTGCGTCTCAAACGATTCGACATGCGGCGCACTGTACGACCCCCGCCGATCGAGCGACGAAGCCCGCCCTGCGCCGACGGGGGACGACGGCCGGGACACCGACCGGAAGCCGGTCAGGCCCCCGAGATCGACGCCAGGTAGGCGTTCGTCTTCTCCGGCTCGTAGAAGAAGTTCTCGAAGTCGGACGGGTCGTCGAAGGCGTTGGCGAAGCGGTCGGCGGCGGGCTGGAGTTGGCCGGCCGCGCCGATCAGGTTGAGGACGTGCTCCGGCGGCGGGGCGAGCATCGCGTTCGTCCACTTGGTGACGTGCTGGGCGGTGCCCCAGTAGCGGTCGAAGGTCTGCCGCATCCAGGTCTCGTCGAACTCCTTCTCACCGTGCTCGAGGATCGAGGCGAGGTAGGCGGCGGCGCACTTGGACGCCGAGTTGGAGCCCTGGCCGGTGATCGGGTCGTTGGCGACGACGACGTCCGCGACGCCGAGGACCAGGCCGCCCCCGGGGAGGTGGCCGACCGGGTTGCGGACGGTGGGGGCGTAACGGCCGGCCAGCGTGGCGCCGGCGTCGGTCAGTTCCGCCTTGGTGGCCCGCGCGTACTCCCAGGGCGTGTACCGCTCCATGAGTTCCAGGGTCAGGGAGAGGTGCTCCGCCGGGTCCTTGACGCCGTTGAAGACGTCCAGCGGTCCGCCGGGTATCCCCTCCCAGAAGAGGATGTCGGCCGGTCCCGAGGTCGTAAGGGTCGGCATGACGAAGAGCTCGCCGACACCGGGGACCAGGTTGCAGCGCACCGCGTGGAGGTCCGGGTGCTCGGGGCGGGGGCCGACGCCGTGCACGTAGGCGACGGCGAGGGCCCGCTGCGGCTCCGTGTAGGGGGAACGGGCGGCGTCGCGGCCGAACATGGAGACCAGCTCGCCCTTGCCGGCGGAGACCAGCACCAGGTCGTAGGTCCGGGCGAAGTAGTCGAGGTCGCCGACGGCCGCGCCGTGGATGACCAGCTGGCCGCCGCGCTGGGCGAAGGTCTCCATCCAGCCGGCCATCTTGACCCGCTGGTCGACCGACTGCGCGTACCCGTCGAGCCTGCCCACCCAGTCGATCGCGCGGGCCGCGGGGCCCTCGCCCCAGGATCCGGGGGCGGCGACCGAGACGCCGAGTCCTTCGATCTTCGGGGCCTGGGACTCCCAGAAGTTCAGCTGGAGATCACGCTCGTGCTGCAGCGCCGTGTGGAACATGCACTGCGTCGACATGACCCGGCCGGAGCGGATCTCGTCCGCGGTCCGGTTCGACATCAGGGTGACCTCGTAGCCGTGCGACTGGAGGCCGAGGGCGAGCTGGAGGCCGGACTGACCGGCCCCCACGACGAGTATCTTCCGCATACGGGGACCGTTCTCCTACTCGGGTGTTTCGTCCAGCGCGTGGGCGACCAGCGACAACAGTGTCTCGATCACCGGGACGCGACGGCGGGCATCCATGATCATTACAGGTATGCGCGGCGGGATCGTCAGCGCCTCCCGCACGTCCTCCGGATCGAACCGCTCGCTGCCGTCGAAGTGGTTGACCGCGACGACGTACGGCAGCCCGCAGCTCTCGAAGTAGTCCAGCGCCGGGAAGCAGTCCTTCAGCCGCCGGGTGTCGGCGAGGACGACCGCCCCGATCGCGCCCCGCACCAGGTCGTCCCACATGAACCAGAACCGCTGCTGGCCCGGCGTGCCGAACAGGTAGAGCACCAGGTCGTCGTCGAGCGTGATGCGGCCGAAGTCCATGGCCACGGTGGTGGTGAGCTTGTCGGGCGTGTCGGTGAGGTCGTCGGTCTCCTCGCTCGCCTCGGTCATCAGCGCCTCGGTCTGCAGGGGCGTGATCTCCGAGACGGCGGTGACCATGGTGGTCTTGCCGACGCCGAACCCGCCCGCCACGACTATCTTCGTGGCGATCGGGGCCCGGCTGCGGTCCGTCTGCCAGGACCGCTCTTGCTCCTCACCGTCGAGGAGCGGGGCGACGCCGGAGGCGTCAGAGACGGCGTAGTCCACTCAGCACCCTTTCCAGCAGAGCGCGGTCCGGACGGCCCACGCCGTGACCGGTCCCCGTTCCGTACACACGGATCTTTCCCTGGTCCGCGAGGTCACTGAGCAGGACCCGGACCACGCCGAGCGGCATCTTGAGCAGCGCGGCGATCTCGGCCACCGTACGCATCCGGCGGCACAGTTCGACGATGGCCCGCATCTCCGGCATCACCCGGGTGTTGAGGGAGCCGTTCGTCAGTTCCTTGCGCTCCTCCGGGGCCTCCAGCGCCGCCACGAACGTCTCCACGAGGAGGACGTGACCGAAGCGGGTACGGCCGCCGGTGAGCGAGTAGGGCCGGACGCGGGCGGGCTTGCGTTCGCCGCCGCGTACCGGGAGGTTCTGCCTGCGGTTCTTCGGGGCGTTGCTCACTGGCCGCTCCTCGTCGCCTCTGCCTCCAGGGACTTCCTCAGTTCACTGCGGAGCTCGGGGGTCAGGACGTGTCCGGCGCGGCCGACGAACAGCGCCATGTGGTACGCCACGACACTCATGTCGCACTCCGCGGAGCCGTGCACGCCGAGCAGCGAGCCGTCGCTGATCGACATCACGAAGAGGCTGCCCTCGTCCATGGCGACCATCGTGTGCTTGACCGCGCCGTAGTCCATCAGCCGGGCGGCGCCGATGGTCAGGCTGCCGATGCCGGAGACGATGGTGGCGAGGTCGGCGGCGGAGCCGCGGGGGCCGGTGCGGGTCGCCGCGCGGGCCTCCCTGGCCTCCTCGTTGCGGCCGGGGTCCGAAGAGAGCAGGAGCAGGCCGTCCGAGGAGACGACGGCGACCGACTGGATGCCGGACACCTCCTCCACGAGGTTGCTCAGCAGCCAGTGCAGGTTACGGGCCTCACTGCTCAGTCCGAAGGTACTGGGCGCGGTCAACTGCTTGCCTCCTCGACTGTGCCCCCCGTGGCTTCACCGGATACGACTGATCCGGGTACCGCTGTTGTGGTGCTCGGCACCTGGTTCTGGCCGGTCTGTTCGGCGATCTCCGCCTGGACGTCCCGGCGGCCGGCGTCGGCTCCGCTGCGGAAGCCGCCGAGCCTGCGGCGCAGGGCTTCGGCGTCGACGCCGGTACCGCGCTGGCGTGGGGCCGGTGCGGTGGTGGTGATCTTGGGGGTGCGCTTGGGGAGGCCCTTGCTGGTGACCGGGTCCTCGTCGTCGCCCGCGGCCCCGGCGCCGGTGCGGGCTTCGCCGGAGTCGCTGCCGTCCCGGCGGCCGCCCGTGCGGCTGTCGTGGCCGGGCGCGGGCGGCGCCAGCGGGGCCCGCTCGCCGTCGCCGGCCACGGACCGCGGCCGCGTGTCGCCCTCGGCGTCGGCGGGGTGCGTCCGCTCGTCGGCGGTGCGCCGGACCGGCAGCGGCTGCTCGCCGGGGGCCGGGTACGGCTGCTCGCCCGGGGCCGGGTACGGCTGCTGTCCTGCCGACGGGGGCGGGTGCTCGGTGGTCGCGGGGGTCGGCGGTTCGGAGGGTGCGGGCTGGGCCAGGTCCGGGACCAGGAGTTCCATCGTCGTCTCGGCGAAGGTCTCCGCCGGGGCCTTCGGACGGGCCGCCGGTACGGGGGCCGCCGCCTTCGGCGGGTCCGCCTGCTCGTGGGCGGGGTTCTCGTCCGCGTTCCGGACCGCCTGCTCCGCCAGCGTCACGAGGGGGTCGCCGGACTTCGCGCGGCCGTGCAGGACGTTGGAGTTGACCTCCGCGTCCGCGCCCGGCAGCGAGAAGCCGTGGGTGCCGCCGGGAACCGTCGCGGCCGAGGGCACCGCCGACGCGGGCGCCGCGGCCAGCAGCGGCTGGGGCAGGACCACGACCGCGGCCACCCCGCCCTGCTTCTGCTCGCGCAGCTGCACCCGGACCCCGTGCCGGTGGGCCAGGCGGGCCACGACGTACAGGCCGAGCCCGAGACCGTCCTCGCCCTCCTGGTCGTACGGCGATCCGGGGTCGAAGTCGGCGAGGCGCCCGTTGAGCCGGACCAGGCGGTCGGCGGTCATGCCGATGCCCTCGTCCTGCACCGACAGCATGACCTCGCCGCTCTCCAGCAGCCAGCCGGAGATCTCCACGGGCACGTCGGGCGGCGAGAACGAGCTGGCGTTCTCCATGAGTTCGGCGAGCAGGTGGCTGAGGTCGTCGGCGGCGAAGCCGGCCACGTGCGCGTGCGGGGGCAGCGCCGAGATCCGGACCCGTTCGTAGCGCTCGATCTCGCTGACCGCCGCCCGGACGACGTCCACCAGCGGGATCGGGCCCGCGTGCTGCTGGACGTGCTCGGTGCCGGCGAGGACCAGCAGGTTCTCGCTGTGCCGGCGCATCACCGTGGCGAAGTGGTCGAGCTTGAAGAGGGTGGCCAGCCGGTCCGGGTCCTGCTCGCGCTCCTCCAGGCCCTCGATGACGGCGAGCTGCCGTTCGACCAGTCCGAGGGTGCGCAGCGCGAGGTTGACGAAGGTGCCGCCGATGCTGGTGCGCAGCCGCTCCAGCTGGTCGCCGGCGTCGGTCAGTTCGGCGCGCAGTTCCTCGCGGGCGTCGGCCATCTTCTGGCGCTGGCCGACCAGGTGCTTGCGGTCGGTCTCCAGGGTGGCGATGCGGTCGTACAGCTCGACGGCGTGCGCGTGCAGGGCGTTGACCGAGCGGACGACCTGGGCGAACTCGTCGTCGCGGCCCGTGAAGGTGATCGGTTCCTCGGCGCGCGGGTCCTCGGCCTCGGCCAGCCGTGCCGAGCCCCGGCGGAGCACCGACAGGGGACGGGTGAGGGTCCGGGCCATGGCCGTGGCGATGCCCACCGTCACCAGCATCAGGGCGCCGAGCACCGCGACCCGGATCTCCAGGGCGGTGACGTCGTCGTCGCGGAGGCCCGCGAGCTCCTTGGTGCGGTGGTCGTACAGGGCGGACTCGGTGCCCCGCATCAGGTCGACCCGGGCGGACAGCGCCGTGTCCAGCTTCTTGGTGCCGGTGGCGAGGTCGTCGTCGGAGAGGGTCGGCTGGTCGGTGAGGGCGGCCAGGAACTTGTCGGCGTCGTTGACGTCGTTGCCGGTGACCGTGGAGTCGTAGGACTCGACCGCGGCCGCCGGCGCGGTGTCGCGGAAGTCGGCGACGGCCGCGTCCGCCCGCAGCCTGGCCTGCTGGGCCGCGGCGGTGAGCGCGTCGCGCTGCTTGCGGTCGGCGTCGGAGGTGGTCGTGCTGGTGGTGGGCAGACCGGTGAGCGGATCGATCGTGGTCTGGGTGGAGCTCGGGATGTTCAGGGCGGCGAGCAGCAGGCCGCGGGCGGCCGCGGACTGCTGGACGGCGGAGTCCAGCTCGGCGAGCGCGTAGGCACCGGAGCCGGCCCGGGGCGGCGTCCGCTCGGCCAGTTCGTCGGCGAGCCGGTGGAGTTCGGTGATGGTCCGGGAGTACGCCTGGTGCGCCTCCAGGGCCGTGCTGCGGCCGGTGAGCGCGGACCGGCGGACGGCCGCGATGCCGTCGAGGTCGGTGCGCAGCCAGCCCGGCAGGTCGGTGTCGGCGCGCAGGTCCTCGACCTGGCGGTCGACCCGGGCGCCGCGGTCCTGCGAGGGCGCCTTGGACTTGGGGCGGCCCGCCGCGACGTAGGAGGTGACCTCGTCGCGCTCGTCGGCGAGCGAGTTGGCCAGCGCCAGCGCGTCCTGGGTGCGCCCGGCGAGGGTCACCAGGTCCTGGGAGTCGCTCAGCTGCCCGGAGGCGGTGAGCAGGGCGGGGGCGCCGGCGCCGGCGATCGCCGCGGCCACCACCGCCACGGCCACGATCAGCCGTGTACGGACGTGCTTGCGGCGGCCGGTGCCGACGGGAGCCGCGGGGCCCGTGTCGGAGGCCGTCTTCTTGCCTGTGCGCCGAGGCCGCGTCTTCTGCACCGGTGCTCGCACTCCTGAACTCGTGATACCCAAGGGGCCGGGTGGCACTCCGTCATAATCCCCGGCATTTCGGTGCCAAGTGGTGCGTGTACCCGGTACGTGCACCCGTTATGTAGGTCCCCGACCCTCCCAGCGCCGGTGGGCGGCGGTCTGGCTTCGCCCGACCCGCCACCCGAAGGAGTGAACATCGGAGGGGAGTTGGCGGGCAAGTTCCGGGGTAACACGCCGGGACCCTTTCCGGCGGGCCGGTTGGACGCGGACGACAGGCTTTGACAGTATTCGCCACCACGCGTTCCCGGAGTGCGCTAATCCACCCCAAAACAGGCGGCTGACCTGCAAGGCTGCGTGAAATCCCGGACGGTTGCCAGCCTTTGGCGAAGATCGTGAAGGGGTCGTGCAGACTGGCCGGATGCGTACTGAAGTCGTTTCGGAACCCGGCACCCCGGACCGCCCCAACGAGGACTTCGCCGGTGTCGGACTTCCCGCCTCGGGACAGGGGGGTTGCCTGATCGTCCTGGACGGGGTCACCCCGCCCCGGAACGGCACCGGGTGTCTGCATTCGGTCCCCTGGTTCACCGCGCGACTGGGCGGCGCGCTGACCGAACTGACCGTTTCGGCAGCAGATCTGACGCTGCGGGAAATCCTGGAACGGGCGATCAGGCGCACCGCCGACACCCATGGTGACACCTGTGACCTTTCTCACCCGCGCACGCCCCAGGCGACGGTCGTGCTGGCCCGCTGGTCCGAGGAGACCCTGGAGTACCTCGTCCTGTCCGACTCCGTACTGCTGCTGCGCTCCCCCGAGGGCACGGTCACCCCGGTCCTGGACGACCGGCTCGACCGGGTCCCGCGCGCCTCGCTGGCCTCGGACGCCGTCGCCGACGCCACGGTCCGCAACAAGGAGGGGGGCTTCTTCACCGCCGCCGCCGACCCCTCGGTCGCGGCCCGCGCGGTGACCGGGAGCGCACCGCGGGACCGGGTCGGCGCGCTGGCCGCCCTGACCGACGGCGCGACCCGCTGGACGGAGAAGTTCCACCAGGGCGACTGGGCGGCCCTCCTCGGCGTCGTGCGCGAGGAGGGGGCGCCGGCGCTGGTGCGCCGGGTGCGGGAGCTGGAGACGGCCGACCGGGAGGAGCGGGCGTTCCTGCGGCGGAGCAAGACGCACGACGACGCGACGGTGGTGTACGTCGAGTTCTGAGCCGCCGGCACCGGCGCCCCCGGCGGAGGCTACTTCTCCATCACGCCG
This sequence comes from Streptomyces sp. NPDC001068, assembly GCF_042897315.1. Lineage (NCBI taxonomy): Bacteria > Bacillati > Actinomycetota > Actinomycetes > Kitasatosporales > Streptomycetaceae > Streptomyces > Streptomyces sp. NPDC001068. The sequence goes on from NZ_JBIAYD010000003.1 coordinate 170,748, forward strand.
TTCAGCTGGTGGAGCAGCCGGGCCAGTTCGGCGACCTCCTGGCGCGGCCAGTGGGCGAGCTGGCTGACGTACCGGCCGCGGCGGGCCTCGCGGACCGTGCCGACCCGGCGCCGGCCCTCGTCCGTGAGGGCGACCAGCCAGGCCCGCCCGTCGGCCGGGTCGGGCTCGCGGGCGATCAGCCCCAGCTCCTCCAGGGCCCGCAGCTGGCGGGACATGGTGGCCTTGCCGACGCCGATGTACCCGGCCAGGTCGGTGGCGCGCTGCCCGCCGCACTCGTCGAGCCGGACCAGCAGGCCGTACGCGGCGGACTCCAGGTCGGGGTGGACCTCGCGGGCCATCTCCCCCTGGCTGGCGCGGGCGCGTCGCAGCAGCACCGTCAACTCGCGCTCCAGGGTGAGGAATTCGCGGTCCGCACCACTCGGCGTCAACCCGTCGGCGGCGGGCCGTTCGTCGCCCTTTTCGTCGTCGTGCACGTCAGCACCCCTGATCGGTTTCGCAGTCCTGAAAGTTTCCGTCAAACCCCGTCGTCGCCGCAGCTCGCCAAGTATTCCGCAGGCGTGGACCGACGGCGGCCTCCGGACCCCCTTCCCCGCCCTCCCGCCCGTGCGTAGCGTCTCCGTCAGGCATTGGATGACATGTACACGTCAGCTAACGCTCGTCGCGCCGTGTGACCCCGCGTCGTGTCGCGCCTCCCGCACCGGCCGTCTCTGGCATACCTGGGACCCACACCTCTCCCCACGGAGGCACGTCATGCCGCTACCCGGACCCGCCCCCACGATCCTCGCCGGACTGCTCGCGCCGCTGCTCGCGACGGTCCCCCTGACCCCCGCCCGCGCCGACGCGCCCGCCCCGGCCCCCGTTCACGGTTCGGCCTACATGGGCATGGGCGTACTGGCCCACGACGGCCAGAGCGGCACGCCCAAGAGCAGCGACGCCACCCAGACCGAGGGCGTCGACGTCTCCGGCCACCAGGGCGACGTCGCCTGGCCGACCCTGCTCGGCAGCGGGGTCAAATGGGCCTACACCAAGGCGACCGAGGGCACGTCCTACAAGAACCCCTCCTTCACCCAGCAGTACAACGGCTCCCACGACGCGGGCATGATCCGCGGCGCGTACCACTTCGCGACCCCGGACAGCTCCAGCGGTGCCGCCCAGGCCAACTACTTCGTCGACCACGGCGGCGGCTGGTCCAGGGACGGCCGTACGCTGCCCGGCGCGCTCGACATCGAGTGGAACCCGTACGGCGCGGCGTGCTACGGCAAGTCCAAGAGCGCGATGGTCAGCTGGATCACCGACTTCCTCCACACCTACAAGACGCGCACCGGGCGGAACGCCGTGATCTACACGGCGACCAGCTGGTGGACCGACTGCACCGGCAACTACAGCGGCTTCGCCGCGAGCAACCCGCTGTGGATCGCCCGGTACGCCTCGGAGGTCGGGACGCTGCCGGCCGGCTGGTCGTACTACACGGCGTGGCAGTACACGTCGTCCGGTCCGACCGTCGGCGACCACGACAAGTTCAACGGCACCCTCGACCGGGTGGTCGCGCTCGCCAAGGGCTGACCCCGCACAGGGCGAAGGCCCGGGCCCCCTCGCGGGGACCCGGGCCTTGCGCATCCGGCAGCGTCCGTCACGCCGCTGCCGGAACCTCCGGCGCCGCGCCGTTCGTGGCCGGTGCGAGCGCCAGCTCCAGGACCTGCCGGACGTCGGTGACGGCGTGGACGTCGAGCTTGTCCAGCACCTCCGCCGGGACGTCGTCCAGGTCGGCCTCGTTGCGCTTGGGGATGATGACGGTCCTCACCCCGGCGCGCTGGGCGGCGAGCAGCTTCTGCTTCACCCCGCCGATCGGCAGTACCCGGCCGGTCAGCGAGACCTCTCCGGTCATGGCCACGTCCGTGCGGACCAGCCGGCCGGACAGGAGGGACGCGAGGGCCGTCGTCATGGTGACGCCGGCGCTCGGGCCGTCCTTCGGGACCGCGCCCGCCGGGAAGTGCACGTGCACGCCCCGCTCCTTCAGGTCGCCGACCGGGAGTTCCAGTTCGGCGCCGTGCGAGCGGAGGAAGGACAGGGCGATCTGCGCGCTCTCCTTCATCACGTCACCCAGCTGGCCGGTGAGGGTCAGACCCGCCGCGCCCGTCTCCGGGTCGGCCAGGGACGCCTCCACGAAGAGGACGTCCCCGCCCGCTCCGGTGACCGCGAGGCCGGTCGCCACACCCGGTACCGCGGTACGGCGCTCGGCCGGGTCCTGGGCGGACTCGGGCACATGGTGCGGCCTGCCGATCAGACCCCGCAGGTCCGCGTCCATGATCGTGAACGGCAGCTCCCGCTCGCCCAGTTCGTGCTGGGCCGCGACCTTGCGCAGCAGACGGGCGATCGACCGCTCCAGGGTGCGGACGCCCGCCTCCCGGGTGTACTCCCCGGCGAGCTTGCGCAGCGCGCTCTCGTCGAGGGTGACCTCGTCCTTGCCGAGTCCCGCCCGCTCCAGCTGGCGCGGAAGCAGGTGGTCACGGGCGATGACGACCTTCTCGTCCTCGGTGTAGCCGTCCAGCCGGACCAGCTCCATACGGTCGAGCAGGGCCTCCGGGATGGCTTCCAGGACGTTGGCGGTGGCCAGGAAGACGACGTCCGAGAGGTCGAGTTCGACCTCCAGGTAGTGGTCGCGGAAGGTGTGGTTCTGCGCCGGGTCGAGGACTTCGAGCAGGGCGGCCGCCGGGTCGCCCCGGAAGTCGGACCCCACCTTGTCGATCTCGTCCAGCAGGACGACCGGGTTCATCGAACCGGCCTCCTTGATCGCCCGGACGATCCGGCCGGGCAGCGCGCCGACGTACGTACGGCGGTGGCCGCGGATCTCGGCCTCGTCCCGGACGCCGCCGAGGGCGACCCGGACGAACTTCCGGCCCATCGCGTGCGCGACGGACTCACCCAGGCTGGTCTTGCCGACACCGGGCGGACCGACGAGCGCCAGCACGGCACCGCCGCGGCGGCCGCCGATGACCCCGAGCCCCCGGTCGCTGCGGCGCTTGCGCACCGCCAGGTACTCGGTGATCCGCTCCTTCACGTCCTCCAGGCCGGCGTGCTCGGCGTCCAGGACCGCCTTGGCGCCCTGGATGTCGTACTGGTCCTCGGTCCGCTCGTTCCACGGGAGTTCGAGGACGGTGTCCAGCCAGGTGCGGATCCACGAGCCCTCGGGCGACTGGTCGCTGGACCGCTCCAGCTTGTCGACCTCCTTGAGGGCGGCCTCGCGGACCTTCTCCGGCAGGTCGGCGGCCTCCACCCGGGTGCGGTAGTCGTCGGACTCCTCGCCGTCCTTCTCGCCGTTCAGCTCGCGCAGCTCCTTGCGGACCGCCTCCAGCTGGCGGCGGAGCAGGAACTCGCGCTGCTGCTTGTCGACGCCCTCCTGGACGTCCTTGGCGATCGTCTCGGCCACGTCCTGCTCGGCGAGGTGGTCGCGCAGCTGCTGGGTGGCGAGCTTCAGCCGGGCCACCGGGTCGGCGGTCTCCAGCAGCTCGATCTTCTGCTCGGTGGTCAGGAACGGCGAGTAACCGGAGTTGTCGGCGAGCGCGGAGACGTCGTCGATGGCCTGCACCCGGTCCACGACCTGCCAGGCGGCGCGCTTGCGCAGCCAGGCGGTGGCGAGCGCCTTGTACTCCTTGACCAGTTCGGTGACATGACCGGGCACCGGTTCCGGGACGTTCTCCTCGATGCGGGTGCCCTCCACCCACAGGGCGGCACCCGGGCCGGTGGTGCCGGCGCCGATGCGGACGCGGTGACGGCCGCGGATCAGCGCGCCGGGGTCGCCGTCGGCCAGCCGGCCGACCTGCTCCACGGTGCCGAGCACGCCGGTGCCCGGGTAGGCGCCGTCCACCCGCGGGACCAGGAGCACCCTGGGCTTGCCGGGCTCGTTGCGGGCGGCGGCCTGCGCGGCCTCCACGGCGGCGCGTACATCGGGGTCCTTGAGGTCCAGCGGGACCACCATCCCCGGCAGCACGACCTCGTCGTCGAGCGGCAGCACAGGGAGGGTGAGTGATGCGGACGTCGAAGCCATGATCTCCCCTTCGGCATTGAACTTGAGCTATGCCGACTCAATGCATGTGAGCCACTGAATGTTCCCGGGGGTGTGTTCGCTGTGAGCGATCACCCGCCGACCTGGCCGTGACGGGCGCCGGCCGGGGAGGAACGCGGGACCTCGACCGGAAGGAACCCCGAGATCCCGACGGCCGGAGCCGCGGCACCCATGACGCGAGAACAGTCCCCGGACGCGGACTCATTCCTCGTCCGGGGCCACCGATGGCGCGCACCTCCCCCAGGGACGGGATGCGCGGCTATGGCCACGTGGTCGACGGTTGGGTGGTGTGCGTCCACGGCCACGTGATCGACGGGCGGGTGGTGTGCGTCCACGGCCACGTGATCGACGGGCGGGTGGTGTGCGTCCACGGCCACGTGATCGACGGTCGGGTGGTGTGCGTCCACGGCCACGTGGACGACGGTCGGGTGGTGTGCGGCGGCGACGCGGGGCCCTGTCGGCCGGACACGACGGCCGGACGCGCGTCGGGATCGTGCGGCGACCGGGCTTTCCGGCGGGCACGACGAGTGGGTACGTCCGGGTGCGGGATGCAGGGTCCGGGGTGCGGGGGTCCGGGGTGCGGGGTCCGGGGTCCGGGGTGCGGGGTCCGGGGTGCGGGGGTCCGGGGTCCGAGGTCCGGGGTGCGGGGGTCCGGGGTGCGGGGGTCCGGGGTCCGAGGGTGCGGGGTGCGGAGTGCGAGGTCCGAGGTCCGAGGTGCGGGGTGCGGGGTGCGGGGTGCGGGGTGCGAGGTCCGAGGTCCGAGGTGCGGGGTGCGGGGTGCGAGGTCCGAGGTCCGGGGTCCGGAGCCCCGGGCGGCCGAGCGACCCAGACCGCCCGTACCGCGCCGTACCGGCTTACCGCCGTGCCGGCGCACGCGCCCGTACGTCAGGCGGTTGCCCGTGCCGGAGTCCTCTCCGCCTCCCGGGACCAGCGCCGGACCGTCGGCCACAGCACCGTCCCGATGCCCAGCGCGATCAGGTGGCCCCAGTCGGTCATCGGGTCCTGGAGGGCCATGAGGTCCGTGACGAGGCTCCACACGACCAGGGCCAGCAGGGGCCAGCGCAGCCACGGGGTGAGCAGCCCGCACAGGGCGCCGGTGCCGGCGGCCACACCGAAGCTGATGCCGTAGTCGAGGCGGTGCAGGGAGGTGTCGGGGAGGCGGCCGGCCAGGACCGCGAGGCCGACCGGGACCTCGGTGGCGAGGGTGGCGAGCACATGGCCCGCCAGGAAGACCAGGATCGTCCGGGCGCCCCCTATCCGCCGCTCCAACGCGGTCAGGACCAGCACGAACGCGAAGAAGAAGGGGGACAGGAGACCACCGGCGATCCACAGGGCGCTGGCCAGCAGGACGAAGACCGGGGTGCGCAGGAGGTGGGCGACGTCGGTGCTGGAGTCCTGGTGGACGGTGTAGAGGAGGACGGGGCCGACATGGGCGGCGAAGAGCGAGGTGAGGGCGAGGATCGCCGCGTAGGCGAAGGTGACCGGGGTGCCGGCGGGCGTGGGCAGCAGCAGCCAGGGCCGGAGCGCGGGACGCGGGATCTTCGCGGCGGCCACCGCGACCGGGCCGCGCTGCCGGGGCACGCCGTCCAGCAGCGCGGTGACCTCCATGGCGCCGTCCGCCCCGGGCCGGACGACGGTGACCGGCCCCCCGGAATCCGCGGCGACCGGCACGAGAACCCTCGGCACACGCACCATCGGGACCCCGTCCACGAACTCCGACGTGGGCGTCGCCACGGACCCCGGCACGGGCGTCGCCGCCGGATCCGACCCGGACCACGCCACCGACTCCGGCGAGCGCCCCGCCACCGGCCCCGGCACGGGCCTGACCACCGCCCCCGTCGCGGGCCCGACCGTCGACCCCGACGCGGGCGTCGCCCCCACCCCCGGCGAGCGCCCCGCCTCCACCCCCGGCGACGGCGTCGCCGTGGGGTCCGGCATCGGCGCGCTCCCGCGCGTCCGCGCGGTCCGGTTCACGGTGAGGCGCTCCTTCCGTTTCACCCCACCAGCCTTCGCCGTCCGTCGAGCCGCTGTCTGTGACCGGGGCCACGCGGGGAGCGATTCACAGGATTTTCCGAAGAAACGTGAGGGGTTGGGGGAACCATACGAGTCACCCGAGGCCGCCGTCGGACGCGAAGCGCCGGACGGCCCCTCGAACGAGTGACACCCGGGGGACCGTCCGGCACCGGTAATTCGCGTGGCGGCAAAGCCCTGTTGGGGCAGGATGGCCGGTATGGCGCACACCACCGGCACGACTTCCGTGGACGACGCCCCTCCCGTGGTCCTGGACCGGCGCGAGGGTCCGTACGGCGAGGTGGTCCTGCGCAGACACGGCGGGCTGCTGCAGATCATCGCCAACGGCTGCTTCCTGATGGACACCTCCGACGGCCGCTCGGAGCGGCTGCTCGTGGACGCCGCCCGGGACGCGCTGGACGGACGGCCGGAGCCGGCCGTGCTGATCGGCGGGCTCGGCGTCGGGTTCTCGCTCGCGCACGCCGCGCGGGACGCCGGGTGGGGACGGATCACCGTCGTGGAGCGGGAACCGGCCGTCGTCGACTGGCACCGGGACGGCCCGCTCTCCCCGCTGTCCGCGGCCGCGTTCGCCGATCCGCGCACGGAGATCGTCGAAAGCGATCTCGTCGCCTACGTCAATGAGACTTCCGACACATTCGACGCGCTGTGCCTCGACATCGACAACGGGCCCGGCTGGACCGTCGACGAGGACAACGAGGGCCTTTACTCGCCCGCCGGACTCGCAAGCTGCGCAAGGGTGTTGAGACCGGACGGGGTGCTCGCCGTATGGTCCGCGCAGCCCTCCGCCGAATTCGAGGAAACCTTGTGGAATGCCGGGTTCAAACAGGTGCGTACCGAAGAGATCCCGGTTGCCCGGGGCGTTCCCGACGTCGTTCACCTCGCCGTCCGCCCTGGATAGCGAGTGCGCCGCCTGTCCCCGTAGGGTGCATCCCTGACGCGGGTCATTCAAGCGTCAATCGCAGTCATGGGATCACCCCACTGATTCCGGAAAGCACACAGGGGCGGGCGATGGAGCAGACACACACCTCCCACAACGGCACGGCCACGGCTACTCCGGGCGCTCAGCGCCGGGTCCTGGTCGTCGAGGACGACGCCACGATCGTCGACGCCATCGCGGCCCGTCTGCGCGCCGAGGGATTTCTCGTGCAAACGGCCGGCGACGGACCGTCGGCCGTCGACACCGCCGAGGCCTGGCAGCCCGATCTGCTGATCCTCGACATCATGCTGCCCGGCTTCGACGGTCTGGAGGTCTGCCGCCGCGTGCAGGCCCAGCGGCCGGTGCCGGTGCTGATGCTCACCGCGCGCGACGACGAGACCGACATGCTGGTCGGCCTCGGGGTCGGCGCCGACGACTACATGACCAAGCCGTTCTCCATGCGGGAGCTGGCGGCCCGGGTGCACGTCCTGCTGCGCCGGGTGGAGCGGGCGGCCGTCGCGGCCTCCACCCCCCGGTCCGGCATCCTGCGCCTCGGCGAGCTGGAGATCGACCACGCACAGCGCCGGGTGCGGGTGCGCAGCGAGGACGTGCACCTCACGCCGACCGAGTTCGACCTGCTGGTGTGCCTGGCCAACACCCCGCGCGCGGTGCTCTCCCGTGAGCAGCTGCTCGCCGAGGTGTGGGACTGGGCGGACGCCTCCGGCACCCGCACGGTCGACAGCCACATCAAGGCGCTGCGCCGGAAGATCGGGGCCGAGCGGATCCGCACCGTGCACGGTGTGGGCTACGCGCTGGAGACACCGACGCCATGACCGCGGGGCCGGCCGGACCGAGAGGCCCCGGGGAGGAGCCCTGGGGCACCGTGCGCCCGTTCTCGATCAAGACCAAGCTCGGCGCGCTGGTCGTCGTCTCGGTCCTGATCACCACGGGTCTGTCGATGATCGCGGTGCACACCAAGACGGAGCTGCGCTTCATCACGGTCTTCTCGATGATCGCCACACTGCTGATAACGCAGTTCGTGGCGCATTCGCTGACCGCGCCGCTGGACGACATGAACGCGGTGGCCCGGTCCATCTCGCAGGGCGACTACACCCGCCGGGTACGCGAGAACCGCCGGGACGAACTGGGCGACCTCGCCGAGACGATCAACGTCATGGCCGACGAGCTGGAGGCCCAGGACCGCCAGCGCAAGGAGCTGGTGGCGAACGTCTCGCACGAGCTGCGCACGCCCATCGCGGGCCTGCGGGCGGTGCTGGAGAACGTCGTCGACGGGATCGCCGAGCCGGACACCGAGACCATGCGCACGGCCCTGAAGCAGACCGAGCGCCTCGGGCGGCTGGTGGAGACCCTGCTGGACCTGTCCCGCCTGGACAACGGCGTCGTACCGCTGCGCCAGCGCCGCTTCGAGGTGTGGCCCTACCTCTCGGGTGTGCTCAAGGAGGCCAACATGGTCGCCGGGGCACGCGGCGTGGCCTCGAACTCGGGCAGTCACACCCGCACCGACGTCCATCTGCACCTGGACGTCTCGCCGCCGGAGCTGACCGCGCACGCCGACCCGGAGCGCATCCACCAGGTGGTGGCGAACCTCATCGACAACGCGGTCAAGCACAGCCCGCCGCACGGCCGGGTGACCGTGAAGGCGCGTCGGGGCGCGCTGCCGGAGTCGCTGGAGCTGGAGGTCCTGGACGAGGGCCCCGGCATTCCGCGCTCGGAGTGGCACCGCGTCTTCGAGCGCTTCAACCGGGGGGCCGTACGACGGCCGCACGGGCCCGGCAGCGACGGCGGTACGGGGCTGGGGCTGGCGATCGCCCGGTGGGCGGTGGATCTGCACGGCGGCCGGATCGGCGTGGCCGAATCCGACCGGGGCTGCAGGATTATCGTCACCCTCCCGGGGCTTTCCTCCGTCCCAAGTTGACGTAAAGTTCGATTCGGAGCCTCAAGATCCACCCGCGCTCCGTCGGCCGTCGGTGCCGCCGGACCCCTGTGATCAGGTGCGGTCTCCGCGCACGTCGTCACGGGTGCCGGAGTGAGGTGATCATCCGCGTGGCGAAGCCATGCCCGATTCGGTCCTCTCAGAGCGGAACCACGCTTGTTTCCCGCCATTCCGAGCGCCGAAACACGCTTTCCGGTGTGACTTACACGACGATGAACCGGCCCGACCTGACCTTCACGGTCATGGAGGCGTAGCCTTTATTCCCGCTGTCCATCACCTTGTGAAGCGGAAGAGGGCGGTTACCGCCGTGTCGCCACAGTCCCCCAGTAACTCGAACATCTCGACCGACGCAGACCAAGCGGGCAAGAATCCCGCAGCCGCGTTCGGACCGAACGAGTGGCTCGTCGACGAGATCTATCAGCAGTACCTCCAGGACCCGAATTCGGTAGACCGAGCCTGGTGGGACTTCTTCGCCGACTACAAGCCGGGAGCGCCCGCCGCCTCGGCTCCGGCGGGTACCGCGGCCGCGGGGGCCGCGGGCACCACGACGCCCGCGCAACCGCCGGCCCAGCAGGCCGCGGCTCCGTCCGCGCCGGCTCCCACCGCGCCCGCGCCCGCGAAGCCCGCTCCGGCCGCGCCCCAGGCCGCCGCGCCCGCTCCGGCGCCCGCGAAGCCCGCGCCCGCCGCCGCGGCCCCCGCCGCGAAGCCGGCCGCCGCTGCCGCCAAGGCCGCGCCCGCCGCCGAGGCGCCCGAGGGCCCGGATCTGGTCACCCTGCGTGGTCCCGCCGCCGCCGTCGCGAAGAACATGAGCGCCTCGCTGGACGTGCCGACCGCCACCTCGGTCCGCGCGGTCCCGGTGAAGCTGCTGTTCGACAACCGCATCGTCATCAACAACCACCTCAAGCGCGCCCGGGGCGGGAAGATCTCCTTCACGCACCTGATCGGCTTCGCGATGGTGCAGGCCCTCAAGGCCATGCCGTCGATGAACTACTCGTTCGCGGAGAAGGACGGCAAGCCGACCCTGGTCAAGCCGCCGCACGTGAACTTCGGCCTGGCCATCGACCTGGTGAAGCCCAACGGCGACCGCCAGCTCGTCGTGGCCGGCATCAAGAAGGCCGAGACGCTGAACTTCTTCGAGTTCTGGCAGGCCTACGAGGACATCGTCCGGCGCGCCCGCGACAACAAGCTGACGATGGACGACTTCACCGGCGTCACGGTCTCCCTGACCAACCCCGGCGGCCTCGGCACCGTCCACTCGGTCCCGCGCCTGATGCCCGGCCAGTCGGTCATCATGGGCGTCGGCTCCATGGACTACCCGGCGGAGTTCCAGGGCACCAGCCAGGACACCCTGAACAAGCTCGGCATCTCGAAGGTCATGACGCTCACGTCGACCTACGACCACCGGGTCATCCAGGGCGCCGCCTCCGGCGAGTTCCTGCGCCAGGTCGCCAACCTCCTCCTCGGCGAGAGCGGCTTCTACGACGACATCTTCGAGGCCCTGCGGATCCCCTACGAGCCGGTCCGCTGGCTCAAGGACATCGACGCCTCGCACGACGACGACGTCACCAAGGCCGCCCGGGTCTTCGAGCTGATCCACTCCTACCGGGTGCGCGGCCACGTCATGGCCGACACCGACCCGCTGGAGTACAAGCAGCGCAAGCACCCCGACCTGGACATCGTCGAGCACGGCCTCACCCTGTGGGACCTGGAGCGCGACTTCGCCGTCGGCGGCTTCGCCGGCAAGTCGATGATGAAGCTGCGCGACATCCTCGGCGTGCTGCGCGACTCGTACTGCCGCACCACCGGCATCGAGTTCATGCACATCCAGGACCCCAAGCAGCGCAAGTGGATCCAGGACCGCGTGGAGCGTCCGCACTCCAAGATGGAGCGCGAGGAGCAGCTGCGGATCCTGCGGCGCCTGAACGCGGCGGAGGCCTTCGAGACCTTCCTGCAGACCAAGTACGTCGGCCAGAAGCGGTTCTCCCTGGAGGGCGGCGAGTCCGTCATCCCGCTGCTCGACGCGGTGCTGGACTCGGCCGCCGAGTCCCGCCTGGACGAGATCATCATCGGCATGGCCCACCGCGGCCGGCTGAACGTGCTCGCCAACATCGTCGGCAAGTCGTACGCGCAGATCTTCCGCGAGTTCGAGGGCAACCTCGACCCGAAGTCGATGCACGGCTCCGGCGACGTGAAGTACCACCTGGGCGCCAACGGCACCTTCACCGGCCTGGACGGCGAGCAGATCAAGGTCTCGCTGGCCGCCAACCCGTCCCACCTGGAGACGGTCGACCCGATCATCGAGGGCATCGCCCGCGCCAAGCAGGACATCATCAACAAGGGCGGCACCGACTTCACGGTGCTGCCGGTGGCGATCCACGGCGACGCGGCCTTCGCCGGCCAGGGCGTGGTGGCCGAGACCCTGAACATGTCGCAGCTGCGCGGCTACCGCACCGGCGGCACGGTCCACATCGTCATCAACAACCAGGTCGGCTTCACCGCGGCCCCCGAGTCCTCGCGCTCCTCCATGTACGCGACGGACGTGGCCCGCATGATCGAGGCCCCGATCTTCCACGTGAACGGCGACGACCCGGAGGCCGTGGTCCGCGTCGCGCGGCTCGCCTTCGAGTTCCGTCAGGCGTTCAACAAGGACGTGGTGATCGACCTCATCTGCTACCGCCGCCGCGGTCACAACGAGTCGGACAACCCGGCCTTCACCCAGCCGCTGATGTACGACCTGATCGACAAGAAGCGCTCGGTGCGCAAGCTCTACACCGAGTCCCTGATCGGTCGTGGCGACATCACCCTGGAAGAGGCCGAGCAGGCCCTGCAGGACTACCAGGGGCAGCTGGAGAAGGTCTTCACGGAGGTCCGCGAGGCCACCGCGCAGCCGGCCGTCTCCGACGCCCAGGCGCCGCAGGACGGGTTCCCGATCGCCGTCCCGACGGCGATCTCCACGGAGGTCCTCAAGCGGATCGCCGAGTCCCAGGTCAACATCCCGGACTACTTCACCGTCCACCCGCGTCTGCTGCCGCAGCTGCAGCGCCGGGCGGCGATGATCGAGGACGGCACGATCGACTGGGGCATGGGCGAGACCCTCGCCATCGGCTCGCTGCTGATGGAGGGCACCCCGGTCCGGCTCTCCGGCCAGGACTCCCAGCGCGGCACCTTCGGCCAGCGCCACGCGGTCCTCATCGACCGCGAGACGGGCGCCGACTACACCCCGCTGCTGTACCTGTCCGAGGACCAGGCCCGCTACAACGTCTACAACTCGCTGCTCTCCGAGTACGCGGTGATGGGCTTCGAGTACGGCTACTCGCTCACCCGCCCGGACGCGCTGGTGATGTGGGAGGCGCAGTTCGGCGACTTCGCCAACGGCGCCCAGTCGGTCATCGACGAGTACATCTCGGCGGCCGAGCAGAAGTGGGGCCAGACCTCCGGCGTCACGCTGCTCCTCCCGCACGGCTACGAGGGCCAGGGCCCGGACCACTCCTCGGCCCGGATCGAGCGCTACCTCCAGCTGTGCGCGCAGAACAACATGACCGTCGCGATGCCGACCCTCCCGTCGAACTACTTCCACCTGCTGCGGTGGCAGGTGCACAACCCGCACCACAAGCCGCTGGTCGTCTTCACCCCGAAGTCGATGCTGCGTCTGAAGGCGGCGGCCTCCAAGGCGGAGGAGTTCACGAGCGGGCAGTTCCGCCCGGTCATCGGCGACGACTCGGTGGACCCGGCCGCGGTCCGCAAGGTCGTCTTCTGCACCGGCAAGGTCTACTACGACCTGGAGGCCGAGCGGCAGAAGCGCGGTGTCACGGACACGGCGATCATCCGGCTGGAGCGCCTGTACCCGCTGCCGGGTGCGGAGATCCAGGCGGAGGTCAACAAGTACCCCAACGCCGAGAAGTACCTCTGGACCCAGGAGGAGCCGGCGAACCAGGGTGCGTGGCCGTTCATCGCGCTCAACCTGATCGACCACCTGGACCTGGCGGTCGGCGCCGACGTCCCGGCCGGCGAGCGCCTGCGCCGCATCTCGCGACCGCACAGCTCCTCCCCGGCCGTCGGTTCCGCGAAGCGGCACCAGGCGGAGCAGGAGCAGCTGGTGCGTGAGGTGTTCGAGGCGTAGGTCTCGCGACGCGTCTGCGGAAGGGTCCGGTTCCCGGTGGGGGCTGGACCCTTCTGCTTTCTGCGGGGAGGGATCAGGTGGTTTGGGGTTCGAAGTCCCAGTGGGGGCGGGTGCGGGAGCGGGCCGAGAGGGTGTGGGGGTGCTGGGGGCCGAGGGTCGCGGCCAGGTCCGCGAGGGCCTCCTGCTCGATCCGGTCGGCCTGCTGGCGGTTCCCCAGGCTGCGCAGGTCGTCCGCAAGGGCGGTTCGGGCGGACAGGGTCAGGGGGTGCGTAGGGCCGAGGGTCTGCGTCGCTCGGGCGACCGTGAGCCTGCTGAGTTCGGCGGCGGACTCGGTGTCGCCGCCCGAATTGCGCAGCGCGGCGGCGTTGATGGCACAGCCCAGTGTGTAGGGGTGCTGTTCCCCCACCTCAGTGGTCATGTCGGCCAGCGACTGTTCGGTGAGGGCACGTGCGTTCTCCCGTTCGCCGGACGCGTTCAGGAGCAGGGCGTGGTTGGCTCGTACCCCGGTGATGAACGGGTGCCCCACCGGCAGCAGGTGCTCGTAACGGGCGACAAGGATCTCGCTCGCCTCACGGGCCCGGTCGATGTCACCGTGTTCTCGGACGAAGCAGCTCTGGCTCACCGCGGCTCCGAGCGTTTCCAGATGGGTCTCGCCCAGCTTGCGGTCGTAACGCTCCAGCACGCGGGTGAGCAGTGAGTGGGCCCGCGTGTGGTCTCCGGAGCGGTGGTGGCAGAGTGCCAGATTGTGCGCGGCGCGCAGGGTCTGGGGGTTGTCGGGACCCAGGACGGACCCATGCTCCCGAACGTTCATCGTCTGGATGGTCTCGGCTTCGGCATACCGGCCCATCAGACGCAGGTCGACGGCATAGGACACCTCGGAGAAGAGGGTGAACACGTGGCGCCTGGAGAGGATGCGGCGGCGTGCGTCCAGTGTCTGCCGGTCTATCTCCAGCGCTTGCCCGTAGCGTCCGAGCTGGCGCAGGGAGAAGCCGAGGTTGTTCAGCGCGTTCAGGGTCCGAGAGTCCTCCTCCCCCAGGAGGTCGCGGTACGCCGTATGGAGCGACCGGCTCAACTCCAGAGCCTCCTCGTAGCGGCCGAGACCCCGTAGGTCGGCGGCGAGACCGCTGGCCATCCTGAGATGGTCGACGTCGTTCAGGCCTCGCTCTTCCCGCAGTCGCTGCACGGCGGCGCGCTCGATGGCCTCCGTCTGTGCGTAATGCCCGTCGGCGCGCAACAGGTTGGCGTAGTGGTAGATGAGTTCCCAGATCTGCGGATGGGACTCGCCCAGCGACGCCTGCCAGTGCTCAACGGTCCGGCGCCCGAGTTCGATCCCTTCCGCGTACTCGCCGATGAACAGCAGATAGCGCAGGGAGTTGAGGAGCAGGGTCTGCACCCCCGGGTCCGTACTGCGCAGCGTGTCCGCGTATCTCAGGTGCGGCACTATCTCTGCGTACGCGCTCCAGTCACGGCTGTCGCTGGGACGGCCGGGATCGGCTTCGGCCAGCGCCCCCCGCACCACATCGCCGTAGAACCGCAGTTCCTCGGGTGTCATGTCCTGGTGGACGATCCGATGGACCATCCGGTGCAGATACAGCGAGTCACCGGTGGAGGGTGCGTCGTCGGGCGTCTGCTCGTACGACTCCAGGCGTACCACGGAGTACTGCCGCAGCTGGTTGATCGCCCTGGCCCACAGCAAGGGGTCGCCGAGGAGCCCCGCCAGCTGATCGGGCAGGCCGTCACGTGGCGTCTCCCGCAGCAGGCGGAGGGGGATGAAGCCTGGCGCGAAGAACGTGCACAGGCGCAGCAGGTCGACGGATTCCGGGACGGTGTCGCGCAGCTTGTTCAGGAGGATGGACCAGGCGGTCCGGAAAGTCACCGGGAAATCCATGGACACCTTGACGACGTCTTGGTCGAGTCCGGAGTCCAGCAGGGCGATGTAGTCCGCGACGGACAGTTCGGAGTCGTCCAGCCAGCCGGCCGTCTGGTCCAGGAGAAGAGGCAGGTCCTCCAGTGCCTCGGCGAGTTGGTCGGCATCGGCCCCCGTCAGCCGGGGCGCCCGCAACCTGATGAAGGCCACCGACTCGTCCCGGTCGTAGACCGGTACGTCGAGGAGCCGGCTGTGGTGGTCGGCCCACTCGGGATTGCGGGACGTGATGATCACATGTCCGGGGCCGGTGGGGATCAGGTCCCCGATCTGGTCGGGGTCGTCGGCGCCGTCCAGGACCAGCAGCCAGCGGGAGTACGGCTCGCCCCGGCGCAGCGCCTCCCGTACCGCCCGCAGCCGCTCGCCGTATTCCTCACCCGTGGACAGGCCGAGTCTCGGGGCGAGTTCGGCCAGCAGACGACGGTAGGTCACCCTCTTCTCGGCGTTGACCCACCACACCACGTCGTACTCGGAGCCGAAGCGGTAGACGTACTCGGCGGCGAGCTGTGTCTTCCCCACCCCGGACATGCCGTGCAGAGTGAGGACCCCGGCGTCCGGCTCGCTGCTTTGGAGCAGGGTGTAGGCGTCGTTGAGGAGCTGTTCGCGACCCGTGAAGCGGGTGTTTCGGCGCGGTACGCCTCCCCACACCTCAGGCGCGGCTAAGGGGAAACGCGGACCGCGCGGCCCTCCGCGCGGCTCGGGCAGCAGGTCGGACGGAAGTTCCATCCGGTCCAGGAGCCGCCGCTCGGCCTCGTCGGCGTTCATGCGGGTCAGGTCGACCGCAGCCAGTACGGCGATGCCCGAGGGCACAGCGGCTTCGGTGATGGAGACGGCGACGAACCGAGACGGATCCGGTGCCACGACCTCGCGCAGGGCCGCGTTCCACTCCTCGTGTGTACGGCTGCCCAGCCGGAAGTACCGGTCGCTGACGATGATGAGAACCCGACCCTGGGCAAGCGTCAGGTCGCGCAGCAGATGCACCAGGGGAACCTCCGCCGGTGCGTCCCAGCGCAGATGGACCACCCGCACGCCACACCGCTCCAACCGGTCCCCGATCCACGCCGCCCAGGCTCGGTTGAACCCGGCGAAGCTGATCGTGATCGTCTCTCGCTCGTCCCGAACGGCTGATTGGGCCAGTCCGTCTCTCCGAGGCGGTGGGCTCGCCTCGGCCCGTGACCCGGCCTCGGGGGGTTCGTCCGGCCCGCTCCCGACGAGCAGCCGCGACAGCGCGCCCCGGAAGCCGCGGCGGCCCCGGTCCGCCGGCGGTGCCGTCGCCACGGTCGTGATCACCGGCTGGTCCGGGGCCGGTCTCGCCGCCGGTGGGCCGCCGGGCTCGCGCTCCCCGATCTCGGAACGCAGCTCCGCCTTGCGCACGGGTACACCCCACTGGTTGCTGATCGTCAGCCAGAGGGACGCGGTCCCCGGCTCGTTCCCCGTCGACACGGCGAAGCGAGCCGGGCCGTATGTGCCGCCGAACCTGTGCAGGACGACAGCCGGTTCGTCGAGGGCGGCACAGGCGAAGAGCCGGGCGCCCTCCAGGGTGACGGTGAAGGTGAACTCCTCTTCCTGCCACGGCCAGTCCGGCTCTGTGGCGGTCCCGTCCCGGAGCGGTCCGCGCAGGTCGACGGTGACGAGGTAGTCGCAGTCGGTCTCGGCCTGGCGCGGCCACGCGACGACAGGCTCGATCAGCAGTGGGACCTCGTCGGTGTCCACGTCGTTCGTACGCACCGGTCCAGCGTGCCCGTTCATCCTCCGATACTCCGTCCCTCGTCGTAGCCGGCGAGCTGCAGCGTGGTGAGCGGGTGTCCGTAGTAGTGGAACATGAAGGCGTAGAGGAGTCGCAGGACCCGCTTCTGACCGACGGCGTCGACCTGCCCGTCATCGTTGCGAACACTCGGGATGTCGGCCAGGCCACCGAACTCCTCGAGGGCCTCCGCCCGAAAGGCCCGGAGCTTCTCGCTGAGGGGCTGCCGGGACCGAGTGGTGACCTCCCGTACCAGGCGGTGCACCATGGCCCGCGCCTCCGGGTCACCGATCGCTCCCGCGGTGACGATGCAGCCGCCCGCGCCCTTGCGCAGGAACAGTTCGGCGAAGCCACGCAACGCCTCTTCGCCCTGCGCTCTGTTGTCGACGAAACGGCCGGAGTGGCAGGCGTTCAGGCAGACCAGGGAGTGGTCCCTGCCCAGCAGGTGCATCCTCTCGCCGTTGAACTCGGCCCAGGTCCGTCCCCCGAGCTGCAGTCGGGTGACCGTGTGGCCGTACTCGCCGTGGCAGCCCATGTACACGAGGGCCGTCCGGTCCCCGGAGGCGTCGAGGGCCCTGAGGAACGGGGTGAGCTCTTTGTGCGGCCGTGGGACGTAGGGCTTGAGAGCGCTGTGGTCGTGTTCCATGTCCCGGTGCAGATACGCCAGGACGCCGCCTTGGAACGCGTCCGTCTCGCGTGGCAGGTCGTGGCCGACGTCGTACACCGTGGTCCATCGCGCGACCGCGACGAGGGCACCCAAGGGGCCTCCCCCCAGCCCGAGTTCCGGTTCGCCGGGGAGGCGGAGCAGCTCCCAGGGCAGTTCGTACCCGGTGTCGTCCCAGATGATGAGGCGCAGGTCGGCTCCGTGCCGCGTCCGGACGCGGTTGATCCAGTGGGCGAGCGCCGGTTGGTTGTCCGACCAGTGCAGAACGGCGCGCAGGACCTCGGAGGGAAACTCGCCGTCGCCCCGCCTGAGGTTGCCGAGGCTGACCCCCGGGGCAATCAGCCGGGTCGGTCCGGGCGCACAGGTGACCTTGAGCGAGCCACACCAGCCGTGCAGCCGGTAACCGTCCCGGCCGTCGGGGGTGTGACTGCGCTGAACCCGCAGGACCGCGAAACCCTCCGGCAGCCGGACGCCGGGACTGGTCCTGGTCCGTCCGAGTCCGGCCGCCGACTCCTGGGGGCGGCGTAGATTCAGCACTGGGCTGATCTCCCGGCGCACTGCCGCCTTCAGCCCTGGCAGCGCTGCACGACGTACGGCGCTTCCGGCCTCCGCCCTCCAGCGGGGGGCGCGCGGCTGTTCACCGTTCATCCTGACCCCCTCGTCCCTCGATCACCAACCCGCCCAGGGCGTCGGCCAGCTGGCCGGGCAGGTACCCATAGGTGGCCCGGGCCGGATCCACCACGGCCGTGTGCACCCGGGTGCGGTCCATGGCCGCGATCCGTCTCGCGGTCTGCAGGGCGTCGGTGACCCCGGCCGCGGCCACCTCACCGGGCGGCCGGCCGCCATGACTGACAGCCAGCGGAACATTGCCCCGGCCGTCGGTGACCACGACCACCCAGGCCTCGGTGAGCCCGTTGCCGGGCTGCCGGAAGGCCCGCCGCAGCACCCGTACCGCTTCCTCGATGCCATGGGCGAGTGGAGTGGCGCGGCCCGCCGGCCGGTACAGGGAGGCGAGTACGCGCGGGTGCATGACGCTGCGGGCCGAAAACGAGTCGGCTCTCAGTTCGTCGACGGCCCGGGCGCCACCGACCTCGATGATCTGTACGGCGGCGCGCTCGGTGTAGGCCCAGTGCAGGAACGGGGCCAGCGCGTCCTGCCAGTCCCAGTCGTCTTCCCGGCAGGTGTGGTCCAGGACCAGCACCAGCATGCGGTCCGGGGTACCGGCCCGGACATGACTGTGCAGGTCGACCGGCAAGATGGTGAGCCGTTCGGCACGGCGAAGACGTTGGTGCACGGCGGCTTCGCGGACCGTGCGGACGTAGGCGAGGTCGCGGAGGTTGCCGGCGCGCCGGGTGCCGATCACCGTGCCGCGCGCCGAGGCGGGACCCGCGGTGCGTTGCCAGGGGCTGCGCAGCGGCGCGAAGTCGCGCAGCACTTCGGTCTCGTCCTCAGGGTAGGGCGTGGCGAGTACGGCGGGCGTGCCTCCGGAATTACTGCCGATCGGCTCCGCGGGTTCGGTTTCGAGCAGCGGCTGTGCCGGCGCGGTGGTCTCCCGTTCCGAGACACTCTCGTCAGAGGTGCTTCGGTACGACGCGCTGTGGATCCGCCTCAACGACGGCAGCGGTACGGGCTGCGGCGGGTCCGCGGCGACGATGGGCAGCGGCCTGTCCGGCACGGTGAGGCCCATGATCCGCGCCGCCGCGTCACAGTGCGCGGCGGTCGCCGTGCGCTCGCCTCGCACCGCCGCGACAGCGCGGGCGAGTCGGGCCAGGGCCAGTTCCCTGCGCACGCTCGGCCCGGGGCCGAGAAGCATGTGTACGCGCTCCAATGCCTCATCGGTGACCGTCGCGGGCAAGGCGCCACGGACTGCCGCCCATGCCTCCACGTCCGGCAGCGGAAGCCTCAGGCCCGCTACCGACAGCCGTACGGCGAATCTGTCCAGCAGATGCGGGCTCAACCGCCCCGCCTCGGCCGACCGGCAGGCCACGAGCCAGCGCGCCGTCGGGCGTACCGTGAGGCTCAGGCCGGTGTGTTCGACCACGGCGACATCGGCACCCAGGAGTTGTACCGCGGCTCGCATGCCGGCGACGCTCAGCCGGGCCAGGTCGGGCACCACGATCAGCGGCGGTCGCCCGGAAGAGCCGTCGCCCTCGACAAGAGGGCCGGGTTCGGTACGGAAGGAGATGCCGTCGCGCCCGCGATGCAGCCGGGTGCGGGTCCAGAGGTCCTCGTCGCGACTGGTGGCGCCCAGCATGACCGGAGTCCCGCCGCCTCCGAGGATGCCGGTGAAGAGACGGGCGACCGGGTCGACGAGCCTGGGGTCCAGGTCGAAGAGGAGAACGCCGGACAGAGCCTGGTCCGCGGCGGCACAGGTCAGGGCGAGCATGAGTCTCGCCGCAAGGTCTTCCGGTCCCGCGAGGATCCCGTCGGTGGTCACGGCGACGCCTCAGACTGTCTCGAAGAGTTCCCCGACCTGGGCTTCGTCCTCCGGCCCCCAGTCGAACACGGCACCATGGGCGGACTCCGGCCGTCGGTGCCGCAGCGCCATGGGCAGAACGCGGCGCAGGTGTTCGGGACCGACCTCGTCCGCTCCCTCCAGCGCCGCCAGGGCACGAGCGGCGAGCATCGCGACGATCTCGCCCCGCTGCCCGACGGCATCGACCCGCTCGGCCGCTACCGCGCACAGTCGCAGGACCTCGTCGGATACATGGACGGACTGCGCCCGGCGACGAGCGGCCGTCAGGCGTTCACGGACGTCCGTGCCGTCCTTCTCCGCGGCGGTCAGCCAGTCGGACTCCTCTTTGGTGAGTTCCCGCTCGAAGTCGAGAACGGTCCGGAGCATGTGCTGCCGGGCGTCCCCTTCAAGCTGCCCGGCGCTGACCATCAGACCGAAGCGGTCGAGGAGTTGAGGTCGCAGTCCGCCCTCCTCCGGGTTCATGGTGCCGACCAGGCCGAAGGAGAGGTGCTTCGCGGTGGCGAGGCCCTCGCGCTGCACGGACAGCACGCCGGTGGAGACGACGTCGAGGATGATGTTGACCAGGTGGTCATCGAGGAGGTTCACCTCGTCCACATAAAGCAGCCCCTTGCCGTCCGCCTCCTCCAGGAGACCCGGCTGCGGGCGCGCCTCGCCCCGGATCAGCGCGTCGAGGTCCCAGCCGCCGAGGACACGGTCGTCGGTGGCGTTGATGGGCAGTGTGACGGGGAGTTCGCCGTGTGCCATCAGGGCGAAGGCCCGAACGAGGGTGGACTTGGCGGTGCCCCGCGGGCCGGCGATCAGCACTCCGCCGATGCGCGGCACGATGTGGTTGAGCTGGAGAGCCAGCTTCAGCTCCGGCTGTCCCACGACCCGCGCGTACGGCAGGATGTGGATGCCGCTCGCGGCCCGGCTCACGAGGCGGCTCCCGTCCCGGTGCGCCACCGGAAAGTGATCTGCAGCTGGGCTTCTGCTCCGCTCTTGACCAAAGCGGCCACTCCGGCGTCCACCTTGATGGCGAGCTGCATCTCGATCTCGTCGGGCCGGACGTCCTCGCCCAGTTCTCCGAACCGGCGGACCGCCTGGGCAGCGCACCGACGGGCGAGGTCGAGGGCGTCGGTGTAGGCGTCGCGGGCGACCTGTACGACGCGCTGGGCCGGTCCGTCCCGGGTGATCTCGTCGCCGTAGACCGCGTCGAGTCCGTCGTAGGAGGCCGGACGCAGGTCGGTCTCGATCTCGATGGGTATGGGTCCGTCCGCACCGTCCGGCTCGGGCCCGACCAGGATCACCACACGTCCCCCTGAGTGAACTCACGTGTGTTGCAGGCATGTTGAGACCCGACTCCTTCCCCGACGGCCGGACTTTATGCGCGCCAGGGAAGCGGAGCGGACGTCAGCTGGCCTGGGGCTCGAAGTCCCAGTACGGGCGGTTGCGGGCGCGGGCCGAGACGGTGTGGACGTGCTGCTTGCCCAGCGTCGCCTCCAGGTCGGTCAGGGCCTCCTGCTCGGCCTTCTCCGCCTGCTGCCGGGCCCGCAGTCCACGCAGGTCGGCCGCGTAGGCGACCCGGGCGGACAGGGTGAGCGGGTGGGTACGGCCGAGGGTCTCGGTGGCGCGGGCGATGGTCACCCTGCTCAGTTCGGCGGCGGACTCCGTCTCACCGACGAGGTTGCGCAGCGCGGAGGCGTTGATGGCGCAGCCCAGCGTGTAGGGATGGCGCTCGCCGACCGCCTCGGCCATGCCGGCAAGCGCCTGTTCGGTCAGGACGTGGGCGTGCTCCCGCTCGCCGACGTTGCGCAGGATCAGGGCCTGGTTCGACCGGGCGCCGATGGTGAACGGGTGTCCCTCCGGCAGCAGTTCCTCGTACCGGGCGATGACCGACTCGCTGGTCTCGCGGGCCAGGTCGATGTCACCGTGCTCACGGTTGAAGCAGCTGTGGCTGACGGACGCGGCGACGGTGTGGAGGTTGGTCTCGCCCAGTGTGCGTTCGTAGCCCTCCAGCACCTGGGTGAGGAGCGCCCCGGCCGAGGCGCGGTCCCCGCTCCGCAACTGGCAGAGCGCCAGGTTGTGTTCGGCCCGCAGCACGTCGGGGGTCCGTTTGCCCCCGACGTAGCCGTACTCGCGCAGGTTGTTGGCCTGGATGGACTCGGCTTCCGCGTACCGGCCCAGCAGCCTGAGGTCGATGGAGTAGGACACCTCGGAGAAGAGGGTCATCAGGTGGCGGCCGGTCAGCACCAGACGGCGCTGGTCCAGCGTCTTCTGGTCGATGGCCAGGGCTTCCCCGTACTCGCCGAGCAGCCGGTGGGCGAAGGCCAGGTTGTTCAGGGCGCTCAGGGTCCGGGAGTCCTGCTCGCCCAGGAGGTCCCGGTAGGCCGGGTGGATCCACGAGTACAGGTCGAAGGCCTGCCGGTACCTGCCCAGCCCCCACAGGTCGGCCCCCAGGCCGTTGGCCACCCGGAGGTAGTCCAGGTCGTCCTCGCCCCGTTCCTCGCGGAGCCGTGCCATGGCCGCCCGGTCGATCGACTCGGTCTCCTCGAACCGCCCGGCCGACCGCAGCAGGTTGGCGTAGTGGTGGGTGGCCTCCCAGACACGCGGATGCGACTCTCCGAGGAGTTCGCGCCACGCGTCGACGGTCCGTCTGCCGAGTTTCCAGCCGGAGGTGTACTCACCCGCCCACCACATGTAGCGAAGGCAGTTGAGGACGAGGAGCTGGACCCGGCGGTCCGTGCTGTTGAGTACGTCGGCGTACTTCAGGTGCGGCACCAGCTCCGCGTACGCCTGCCAGTTGCGGGTGTCGGTCGGGCGGCCGGGGTCCGCCTCGGCCAGTGCGCGCCGTACCACGTCGATGAACTCCCGCCGGTTCTCCTCGGGCATGTCCTTGCCGACGATCTGGTGGACCATCCGGTGCAGGTACACCGACTCACCGGGCGACGGCGTCTCCTCCGAGCCGATCTCGTGGGACTCCAGCCGGACCACGGAGTACTGCCGCAGCTGGTTGATCGCCTTGTTCCACAGCAGCGGATCGTTGAACAGCCTGGTCAGCTGCTCCGGCAGGTCGTCGCTGGACATCTCCCGCAGCATGCGTACGGGGATGAAGCCCGGCGCGAAGAAGGTGCACAGACGCAGCAGGTCGACCGACTCGGGGACGGTCTCGCGCAGCTTGTTCAGCAGTATCGCCCACGCGGTCTGGAAGGCCAGCGGGAAGTCCGCGGAGACCTTGACGACGTCCGGGTCGACCCCGTCCTCCAGCAGGGCGATGTAGTCGTCGACGGAGAGGTCGGAGTCGTTGAGCCAGCCCGCCGTCTGGTCCAGCAGCAGCGGCAGGTCCTCCAGCGCCTCGGCGAGCTGGTCGGACTCCTGCTCGTTCAGACGGGGCGCGCGGCGCCTGATGAAGGCGACCGACTCGTCGCGGTCGTAGACGTTCACCTCCAGCAGCTTGCTGTTGTGCTCGCCCCACTCCGGGTTGCGGGAGGTGATGATCACGTGTCCCGGGCCGGTGGGCACCAGGTCCCAGATCTGGTCGGGCTCGTCGGCGCCGTCCAGGACGAGCAGCCAGCGCGAGTACGGGTTTCCGCGGCGCAGGGAGTCCCGGACCGCGCGGAGGCGCTCGCCGTACTCGTCGCCGGTGGCCAGCCGCAGCTTCGGGGCGAGTTCGGCCAGTACGCGGCGATAGGTGACCCGGCTCTCGGCGTTGACCCACCACACCACGTCGTACTCGGAACCGAACCGGTAGATGTACTCGGCGGCCAGCTGGGTCTTGCCCACTCCGGGCATGCCGTGCAGCGTGATGACACCGGCGCCGTGATCGCTGCCCTGGAGCAGGTGGTAGGCGTCGTTCAGCAGCGGTTCGCGGCCGGTGAACCGGGTGTTGCGGCGCGGTACGGCGCCCCACACCTCGGGCATCGCGGCCGGGAACCGGGGTCCGCGGCGGTTGCCGTCGGCCGGTCCGGGAAGCGGCTCGCTCGGCAGGTCCAGGCGGTCCAGCAGACGCCGTTCCGCCTCGTCCTCGCCCATGTTCGTCAGGTCGACCGGGCCCAGCACGGCGATCGCGGCCGGCACCTGGGTGTTGGTGACGGACACGGCCGCGAACCTGGCCGGGTCCGGTCCGACCACCTCGCGCAGTGCCGCGTTCCACTCCTCGAAAGTCCTCGGGCCGAGCTGGAAGTACCGCTCGCTGACCAGGACCAGGATCCGGCCCTCGGCGAGCGCCAGGCCGCGCAGAAGGTCGACCAGGGTCTCCTCCGCCGGGGAGTCCCAGCGCACGTAGGAGACCCGGACGCCGCGCCGTTCCAGCCTGTCCCCGATCCACGCCGCCCAGGGCCGGTTGAACCCCGCGAAGCTGATCGTGACGGTCTGCCGCGCGGCCCCCCTCTCGGTCGGCCTGACCGGCGTACGAGTTTCAGACATGCGACGGCCTCCACGCGTAGTCATAAAATCCTAGAACCTCGGTGCGGCTCTGGGGAGTCCGGCGACTTCGGAAGCAACACCTCGACTCTTCGATCTTTGCGCAGCCCGGCCTGAGAAGTCGTCATTTCAGCGCGATTCCCTGCGGGGCTGACGCTGTGTCCACAGTGACCGCACAGCCTCCACGTACGCCTGCGCACGCGCCGTGTGCCCCCGGGGCGCGGGATGCGCGGCGAGCCCTTCGTGGGCGGCCGCCATCTCGTCCACGAACCGTCGTCCCACCGTAGTCAGGTCGGACGAGGCGACCAGCGCGGGCAGGGCCGCCCCCACCTGTGCGTGGTAGCGCGCGTACTGCGTCCACGCGCCCTCCCGGCGCGCCGGCTCCGCGGTGAGCGCCCGGCGCTGGAAGAAGTCGGCGAGGGCGAGGTGCGAGTACGCGCCCTGGAGCAGGCCGTCGTACGGCCTCGGGTCGGGGCGCCAGGGCGCGAAGTACCGCGCCGCCGGTCCCGCCCGGTGCAGTTCCACCATCTCGTTCAGCGCCGCCAGTTTGGTGTGCTGGAGTTCGTGGACGATGGTCGCCGCGAAGGCGAGCGGGGTCGCGGGAGCACTGCTGAGCAACGCCCCGAACGCCTCGCGCCGGGTTCCGCTGCAGCTGCCCCGGCCGGCGGCACCGGGCGGCATCTCCAGCGGGATCAGGCAGCGCAGCAGCGCGAGCGCCTCGGTGAGCCGGCCCGTGCCGCCGGTGCGCAGGGCGGCGCCCGTGCCGGACCAGGTCTGCAGCCACCGCTTGCGTTCGGCCTCGTCCGGGGCCGCGGGGCCGCTCAGCGCGTACTGATCGGGTTCGCGGGGCGGGACCCGGTAGGGGTCGAGGTCGTCGAGGGGCACCGGCGCGGCCCCGGGGACCAGGCCCGGGAGCGTGTACGCCGAGGTCCAGGCGCGCGAACCGGACCACGCGCCGCTGCCGCTCTCCAGGTGGACGGTCACCCGGCCGAGGGTCATCCGGCCCTGCCGGTAGGAGACTTGGACCCGCGTCTCCGGCGTGCGCAGCGCGCCCAGCGACGGCAGCACGAGGATGCCGTCCCGGGCCGTCAGTTCCGTGGTGAACGGGAGGCCGGCGCGGGCCGCGGCCACCACCGCGACGGCGCCGAAATGGGCGAGGTCGAGGACGAGTTCCCGGCGCCGGTCGTCCGTCGGCGCGGCACCGCGCGGGTCGAGGACGGTCAGGCAGCGGCGGGCCCACGGGCCGAGCAGCGGGTGCCCGAGCCTGACCCGCGCCGGGGACCCGGGGTCGGCCGACCGCGCCGGGAAGCCAGGGTCAGCCGACCGTGCCCGGGAGCCGGGATCCGCCGACCGCGCCGGGGGGCCGGGGGCGGCGGTCCGCGCCGGGGGGCCAGGGTCCGCCGGCCGTGCCCGGGAGCCGGGATCCGCCGTCCGTGCCGGGAAGCCGGGATCCGCCGTCCGTGCCGGGGGGCCGGGGGCGGTGGTGCGGTCCGCCGCTGTCAGCAGGGCCCAGTCCTCCCGCAGCCTCGCCCTCGCCGCGGGAGGGCACAGCGCCGGACCGGCCGCATCGGCCGCGTCCAGCACCGCGCGCAGCAGGAGCAGCCGCCGGGTGTCCTGGTCCCGGACCAGGAGGGCGAGCGTGTCGGCGCTCCCCTCGGTGCGCCCGAGTTCGGCGAGGACCTCTTCCGGGACCGCCGGGAGTATCACGGGGTGCCCCCTTCTCGTGCGGCCGTCGCCGGTACCGCCTCCGCGGCGAGCCGGCCGGCCACGTGCCGGATGAAACGCTCCAGGTCGGCGCAGTACACCGAGCGGTTGCGGAAGCCGTGCCCGGCCCGGTACCGGTGGGCGTAGTGGCCGCCGCCGCACACGGAGAGCAGCGGACAGGACCGGCACTCGTCGGCGAGGGCCGCCGGGCCCGCCTGCCGGGCGGCGACCCCGGGGTGCCGCAGCGCTTCGTCGAACGCGTGCCGGAAGACGTCCAGGCCCGTCCGCGCGGCACCCTCGTACGCCGATTTCAGCGAGTCGACCTGTTCGATCGACCCGTCCGTCTCGACCACGAGCGCGTCGAAGGGGGCCAGTCCGAGGGATTCGCCGGCCGCCGGCAGTCCCAGCAGCAGGGCCAGGCACTCCTCGAAGAGCCGCACCCGGGTCTCCCGCCGCCCGGCCGACCACCAGCGGTCGAAGACCGCGCAGAGCCAGTCGCCGTAGGCGACGCCCTCCGCCCGCGGCGGCGGGGACGACCAGTTGCCGTGCGGAAGCAGCAGGTCCACGGCGGGCGGGCGGAGTTCGAGCAGCGACTCGTACGTCTCCACCGGGTCCAGCGCCGGGTCGACGACGGTGAGGATGCCCGCGTACGACTCCGGGAAGTGGTCGGCGAGCAGTCGCGCGCCGCGCAGCGCGGCGGGCCAGGAGGGGCGGCCCGCGTGGTCGACGCGCCGCGCGTTGTGCTCCGCGCGGCCTCCGTCGAGGCTGACGCCGACCTGGACGCCGTGCCGGGACAGGACGGTCAGGTGGTTCTCGGTGAGGAGGGTGGCGTTCGTCTGGACGGTGGCCCGGACGGCGCAGCCGGCGGGCACCCGTGCGCGTACGGCGTCGGTGAGGCGGCCCAGCGTGTCCGCGCCCGCCAGCAGGGGTTCCCCGCCGTGCAGGACCAGGGAGACCGTGCTCAGGGCGTGGGTGCGGGCGTGTTCGGCGATGCGGTCGGCGGTGCGGTCCAGGACGGCGGGCGGAGCGGCGGCGGGGCGGGTGCGCCAGGTGCCGTCCGGGCCCTCGTAGAGGTAGCAGTACGTGCAGGCCAGGTTGCATCGGCCGTGCACCTTCACGATGAACTGACGGAAGGGGTGACCGGTCGCAGACACTCCAGCACCCCCATGCCGTACCTCTCCACCCGTATCAGCCCGCATTCCCGGTCGGACGCCGGACGCAAACCCGATGCGATCGAAGTCGCCTATTTCTGATTCAACTTGACCGAACGCGACCGCCTTTCATCGTGCCCGTGGGCTCACAGCGCGTTGTTGAAGCCCCAGAGCATCTCGCTCGGCCGCTCCGTCCGTTCGCGCAGTCTCTCCAGCACCTCGCTCAGGACCGGATGCTGAACGGTCCTCAGCTCCTCCAGATCCAGGTCCAGCAGCTCCGGCAACGGCTCGTCCGTCATGTCCCCGCCCTCTCCCTCGTCCCTCGCGTCCGCGCCTCATTCCAGCGCGGCCAGCCGTTCCGCCGTGTCGTACGCCGTCGGCTCGCCCGACACCAGCGTGCCCTCGGGCAGCCGCGACCACTCCGTCCTGGCCGCCCGGTACGCCTCACGGGCGGCCCGTGGCCGGGCCGCCGCCTCATACGACATACCCCGCCAGTGGTGGGCCTGCGCGCCCAGCACCGACGCTTCCTGACGACCGCGTTCGGTACGGGCCCGAGCCACCGCCTCCCGGGCCGACTCGGCCGCCAGCCGGAACGCGTCCACCGCCTCGTCCAGCCTCGTCGGGCGGCCCAGGCCGTGGTAGGCCTCGTAGTGCGCCTGGCCGAGCTCCAGACGGCAACGGGCCGCGAGCATCGGCACACCCGCGTCGTCCGCCTCGTCCGCCGCCAGCCCGAAGAGGTACTCCGCCTCCCGCAGGTCCACCCGGTCACCGCGCCGCCGGTAGCGGAGGATCAGGGCCCGGCCGAGCTGGAGCAGCCGGTAGCCGGTCTCGCCGTGTCCGGCCGGGGTCTCCCGGCGGCAGTCCCGCAGCACCCGGACCGCCTGCGACAGCGGCTCCCACGCGCGGACGCCGGACTCCGACCACGCCCGCCGCAGCAGCGCCCCGCCCCACTCGGCGAGAACCTGGGAGTACCCGGGGTCGTCCCGGGGCATCTCGGCGGCGGCGCTCGCGAACGCGTCGGCCGCCTCCTGGAGTTCGCGCGGATCGCCGGTCTCGGTGTGCCGGGCCACCCGGACCCGGCCGGCCCGCAGGTGCAGGGCCGCCCGCGGACCCCGCCTGCGGGTCACCGCCAAGGCCCCCTCGACCAGGTCCTGGGCCTCGTCCAGGGGCGCGCCCGCGCGCAGCAGGGCGTCCACCAGGTCGAGCAGCACCCCGACCCGGTCCGCGGCCTCCGGGGCGGCTTCCAGGGCATCGCGCAGCGAGCGGGAGGCCTGTTCCGCGTAGCCGCGGGCCTGCTCGGGGTCGCCGGTCGCGTCCGACAGGCGCAGCAGGATCCGGCCGTGGGCGCGCGGCAGTTCGGGCGGCCGGTGCCGGCGGTCCGGCCAGGCGTCGGCGAACGCCTCCAGCATGCCGACGGCGCTCTGCAGCAGCGCGCTGTCGCCGCCGAGGCTCCACTGCGCCTCCAGCGCGCCCACCCGCTCCAGGGTCAGCCGCAGCGCCTCCGGCTGATCGAGGTCGGGGGCACCGCAGGCCACGGCGTACTCCCGGTCGGCGCGGCGCAGCAGGTCCAGGGCGCCCGAGCGGTCACCGTGCCGCCTGCGGTCGGTGGCGGCGGCCCGCAGCACCTGTGCCAGGACGGCCCGCTCCCTGCGGGCGTGCGGGTGGTCCACGGCCCGCTCCGCGGCCTCCTCGGCCTCGCGCAGCAGCTCCGCGCCGCCCTGCACCTCCCACAGGCGCAGCGTGCAGTGCGCGTACTGAGCCCACAGCTCCGGGTCGGTGCCCGCCGGCTCCTCGTGCCCGGTGGCCCCGCGCAGCAGCTGCACGGCGTCGATCACGTCCTGCACCATGCCCTCGGCGTCGAACCGGGCGAGCAGGGCACGGGCCCGGTCCACCGCCTGACGGGCGGAGCGTTCGCCCGGTCGCACGGCGGCGTCGCGGCCGCCGTGGAGGCGGAAGTGTTCGGGCAGCGGCATGAAACGCTCCAGTACACGGGCCGCGACCTCGGCGAAGGGCTGCGGGACCAGGGTCGCGTCGCCGTTGTCGCCGGCGCGGGCGGGGTAGCCGGTGCCCGGCGGGGTGTACGGCCGGCCGGAACCGCCGTTGCCGAGCTGGGCGAGGGCGAGGGCCGGGAAGTTGGGGCCGCCCTTGCCGAAGTGCTGCTCGATGTACTCGGAACAGTGCTTGAGGACGAGCAGCGCCTCGTCGCGGCCGAGCGCGGAGAGCAGCGCGTCCTGCACCTCGGGGTCCATCTCGAACCACTGGGTGCCGTCCGCGAAGTGGTCCCGGCCGGCCCGCGTGACCAGGCCGCCGAGCAGCACCTCGGCCAGCTCCGAGGGGCCCGAGTCGGGCAGCATGGTCCGCTGGACCAGTTGCATCACCGGGAGGCAGAGCGGCGCGGCGGCCAGGTGGACGGCGAGCCGCCCGGCGCCCGGGGACGCGACGGACTGGAACCTGCTGACGCGCTCGACCGGCGACGGGGTCCGCCCCGCGCGTGCCGCCGCACCCGACGGCTGGTCCGCGCGCACCCAGCCCACCGCGCCCGCCACCGGCCCGGCGCCGATCCCGGAGAGCAGCCGTGCCCAGGCTCCCAGCGCCACCGGCTCGGGCGGCAGCACCGGCACCGGCACGGCACCCCGCGGGCCGCCCGACCCGGCTCCGGCCTCGGTGCGCACCCGCAGCGCGGTGGCGCCGCCCAGCGTCTCGCCACGGCTCAGCTCGCCGTAGGTCACGGGCAGCCGGGTGCGGCTCCACATCCGCTGCGGCAGCGGCTGGAGCACCGCGACCGGCGCCCGCCGGGACAGGTGGTGCAGCAGCCGGTGGGCGCGGCCGCTGTGCCACAGCGGCCCCGCGCAGTCACTGATCAGAACGGTGATCCGGCGTCCTGTCGGGTCGCTGAGACGGTCGGCGGTGTGCAGCGGGGCCGCGTGCGCGTCGGCGCTGCGGCTGACCGCGGGCCCGCCGTCGGGGCCGGCGTGCAGATGGCTGACCTGGATGTCCCCGAAGGCGCCCAACTGGCCGAAGACCTGGATCAGTTCGGTGAACATCCGGTCCCAGACCCGCATCGAGGGCGAGGCCTCGAGGACCAGTTGGAGCCGGGCGTCGCCCCGGGTCACCGCGCGGTACACGGGCAGGATCAGTCCGCCCGCGCGGGCGCTGTGCTCGGCGGTCCGCGTCTCGTCCAGTTCGGTACGCAGGGGCGGGGCCGCGCTGCGATAGGCCTGCAACGGCCGCAGGGCGCGCTGGAGTTCGAGCGGGGCGGGCAGCGCGGGGGCGGCGGGTACGCCGACCGGCAGCCCGGTGAGCCGGCCGGTCCGCCCGCCGTGACCGCCGCCGGGCCGCTGCGGCACGGGGTACAGGGAGGTGCGGCGGTCGTCCCCGCCGGCCTCGGGTGCGGCCGGCCCCGGACGCGCCGTCCGGCTCTCGGCACCCCCGCCCTCGGCCGGGGTGTCCCGCGACGGGTCCCGCGGCGGGACCACGGCACCCTTCGCCGCACCGCCGCCGGGCCCGGCGGCCGCCCGTTCCGCGGCGGCCGGGGGGTCGGCGGGCCGGGCCCACCTGGCCAGCCAGAGGGCGTCGCTCAGCCCCTCGGTGTCCGGATCCAGCCCGACCTCCCGCAGGCGGCGGACGAGTTCGGCCAGCGGATCGTCCCCGGTTCCGGGCCGGTCCGGGCCGGGTGGCAGGGGTCCGTGGTGGGGCGCTGCGTCCGGCATCAGCGTCTCACCTCGGGCGGTCGAGCCGCTGGATGAGGAGGTCGGCGAGCCGGTCACGACTTGGCGGGGCGGCCGTGTCGGTGAGGTAGATGGCGTTCAGCAGCTGGTCGGCGGCGAGGAGTTCGCTCCGGGAGCGCTCCAGGAAGCGGTTGATCAGGTCGTCGCCGTCGCGGGCGGCCTTGGTGCCGAGATGGGCCCGGACGAAGGTGGCGAGGCGGTTGTGGTCGGGGCGGTCCAGCTGGAGGTGGATGCACCGGCGCATCAGCGGGGCCGGGAAGTCCCGTTCACCGTTGCTGGTGAGGACCACGAACGGGAAGGCCCGGCAGCGCACCCGGCCGTCGCGGATCCGGACCTTGGTGCCGTCGGCGGTGAGCACCTCGGCCTCGCCGTTGGGCAGCCGGTCGGCGATCCGCTGCAGCTCGGGGATCTCGAACTCCCCCTCCTCCAGCACGTTGAGCAGGTCGTTGGGCAGGTCGATGTCGCTCTTGTCGAGTTCGTCGATCAGCAGCACGCGCGGGGTGTCGGAGGGCAGCAGGGCCGTGCCCAGCGGGCCCAGGCGGACGTAACTGCCGATCGCCTCCACCGCCCCCGGGGTGCCGCCCGCCGCGCCGTATCCCCCCTGCGCGGCGATCTGGACGTCCTGGAGCCGGGCGATGGCGTCGTAGTGGTAGAGGCCGTCCTGGAGCGTGGAGCGGCTGACGACGGACCAGCGCAGGACGTCGCCCAGACCGAGTTCGTAGGCCACCGAGTGCGCCAGCGTGCTCTTGCCCGCGCCCGGGCTGCCGGTGACGAGGAGCGGGCGGCGCAGGTACAGCGCCGCGTTGATCATCTCCAGCTCCTCGGCGCCGGGCCGGTGCAGCTCGGCCAGGTGCCGGTTGGCGCCGAGCCTGCGGTCCCGGGAGCCGTCGCCGCCGTCCGCTTCGCCGGCGTCGCTCTCGGCGGAACGGCCGGAGAAGTCCCGCCAAGGAGGCGGCGGGGGCAGCCTGTTCATGCCGTCGTGGGGTTCGCCGGCGCCTCGGTAGATGAGCCACTCACTGGATTCGGTCATGTCCGGTCCTCGTCGTCACTCGTCCGTCGGTCCCCACGGCAGCCATCGAACGTGCCTCACGTTATCGACCTTCAGGAGACCCGGTAAGGGCCTCACACAGGGCGCGCGAGTTCACGGCGCCCGGAGCAGGTCGCCCGCACCGGGCAGGGGTTGGTGCGGGTCGTCGTACAGGAGAGCGATGCCCTTGGCCCAGAACGCCTCCGTGAGCCCCTCGCGCACCTGTTTGCGCAGCCTGTGCACCGATTCGGGCAACTCCCAGGCCCCGTCCACCTGGTAGACGGTCATCCGGGTGCCCCGGTGGAACTCCCCGCACACGGAATCGGTCTGACGGCTCCAGCGGCGCCACAGCACAACCCCGTACCCCGCCCGGACGATCCGGCCGAGTGCGGTGGCGTCGTCCGGGTAGCGCGCGTCGCCCTGCCGGCACAGCACCGGGACGGTCCCGGGCGCCAGGGCGCGCAGCGCGGCCACGTCCGACACCGGCCGGCGCACCGCGTCGTCGCAGTCCAGGATCTCGGCCCTGGCACGGTTCTCGGCCCGTTCGCGGACCGCGTGCACCCGGCGCCAGCGGTCACGGCGGACGGCCTCCTCCTCGTCGACGTCCGCGAATCCGGGGTCGGGGAATGCGGAGTCGGGGAATCCGCCGTCAGGGAAGCCGGCGTCAGGGGGCCCGCCGTCCGGGAAGCCGGCGTCAGGGGGCCCGCCGTCCGGGAAGCCGGCGTCGGAGTGGTCGCCGCCGTACCAGTCGTCCTCCCCGGGCAGCTGGTCGCGGTCCTTGCAGCGGACGACGACCGGGCGTTCGACGCCCAGCGGGTCGGCACCGGGCCGCAGCCGCCACTCGTCCACCGGCAGGTCCAGCAGCAGATGCGGCAGGGCGGCGAGCAGCGGCACCGGCCGGCCCGGCTCGTCGCAGCGGCGGAAGGCCTCCGCGAGCGGCTGGGCTACCCGGGCGGCCAGGTCGGCGAGCGGGGCACCCGTCCCGTCGTCCAGCCGTGTCGCCTCGCCGTCGGCCCGCACCACCGCGACCGACCAGTCGCAGTGGTCGCGGTTCCACGCCAGCCGCTCCACTTCGAGCAGGACGGACCGGTCACGCGCGGTGCCCCGCGGATGCTCCCGGCCCTGCTCACCGGCCGGTCCCGCCGCCCGGTGCTCGCCGCGGTCGCGGCCGGTCCGCTCGCGTGACCGGTCGCCCAGGTGCTGGGCGCGCCTGCGGGCCAGCTCGCTGCGGTACTCACTGTCCAGCCGGGTCGCGGCCTGCTTGATCCACTCCCACAGGGCCTGCTCGGCGTCCAGCACGAAGGGCGTCACCGGGCGCTCGGCGGTCATGACCCGCATCGCGTACTCGGTGACGAGCCGGAGCGCGCCGTCGTTGCGCACGTTCTCGTAGAGCGCGCCGAGGCCGTCCCGCCAGCCGCGCGGGGCCGGCGACAGGTTGGGCAGCCGGAAGTTGGGCAGCGAGTGGAGGATGTCCAGCAGGCCGCGGGTGCTGTCCGGCGGCGGCAGGTCGGCGAGCCGCCCGAGCAGCTCCGCCCGCTCGTCCGGGGTCAGGGTGCGGCCGGGGCGGGCCCCGAGATCGGCCTGGAGGTCGGTCCAGGTGGGGCGCCCGGAGTCGGTGGGCTGCTGACGGTCGCGGTGGTAGCGGTCGTGGGCGTGACAGACGGCCTGGTAGAGGTCCTGCTGGTACGGGTCGTGGTGGCGCAGTCCGTGCCGGTACAGGTCGTGCCGCCGCTCGCCCGGCGCCGTCGGCAGGGTGCGCAGCCGTTCGAACCCGATCGACGTGCCGCCCGATCCGTTGGCGGCGCGCGACTTGAGCACGCCGACGACCTCGCCGCGCACCGGGTCGATCACCGGGCCGCCGGAGACCCCGGGCGGCAGGTCGTTGTCCCCGACGCGCATCTGGACGCCCGACGACCAGCCGCCGATGGTGCCGTGCACGGTGAGGTAGCCGTCGAGGATCTCCGGCCGGCCCTGGTAGGAGGTCCAGCCCGCGTAGAAGACGCGGCCCGCGGCGTAGTGCGGCATCGGTCGCTCGGAGACGTAGACGCACTCGTGGTCCACCGGCTCACGCAGCCGGACGAGCGCCAGGTCGGGGGCGGGCCAGTTGCCGGGGACGGGGTGGTCGACACGCTCCGGGAGGGTCGCGGCGACCTTGCCGGGCACCGCGCAGGGCTCCTCGAAGGGACCGGGCTGATAGACCACGGTGACCTCGCCCTCCTCCCCGCCGTCGATCACATGAGCACAGGTCAGCACCCAGCTCGGTGCGACGAAGAAGCCACTTCCGAGGAACTCCCCGGACTCCTCGGGGGCATACCCGACACCTGTGCGATGGATGCGTACGGTGGCCGCCATCACGAGGTCACGCAGCGCATGGTGGGCCGGATCCCAGCCGCCGGACGCGCCCCCCTCGTGCCCGTCCGTCATTCCGTGCCCCCGGCACCGGGATCCTGGGCGCCCCCGTGCACCGGGGCGCCGCCGGATGCGCCCGTAGGGGCGGCCGGGGTGCCGTCGGGTGCACCCGCGCGGGCTGCCGCAGTGCCGTCGGGTGCACCCGCGCGAGCTGCCGGGGTGTCGTCGGGGCCGGCGTCCGGATCGGGCGGGCCGCCTCCGTGCCAGGTGAGGGTCACGGTGATGGCCGCCTTCGCCTCACCGTCCGCGAGCAGCCCGACCACCTTGCCGGCCTTCGCGGTCAGCTCGATGCCGAACTCGACGCTCACCTCGTCGGGCCGCACCGCACGCAAGGGCTCGGCGAGCGACCGGGCGACTCCGCCGACCAGCGAGTTCAGGCTCTCGACGGTCGCCTCCACACGCTCGGTGAAGCCGGTGTCCGAGTACGACAACTCCCCTGACGGCACGGCCAGTTCCTCGGCACCCGAGATCCGCGCCCACACCGGCGTACCGTCCGGCAGCCGCACCCTCGCTATCCGCGTAGCGTCCTGCGCCATCGCATTCCCCCCGTTCCCCCGAGCCCCGCGTGCTCCGTACGCCGTACCGTTCGCGGTTTCCCGCGCTCCCCGCCCGGGAACACATCGCCGCTCCGGTCCACGGGGAGGGTCTCCTTCCCTCGGGAGCCGGGCCCTACCCATACCCGACGGCACACCTTCGCCGTCGGCCTAGGCTGGTAGACGCCCATCACCGGGCACCCACACTTTGTACGCAGGAGAGCACCCCATGTACTTCACCGACCGAGGCATCGAGGAACTGGAGAAGCGGCGCGGCGAGGAAGAGATCACCTTCGAGTGGCTCGCGGAGCAGCTCCGCACCTTCGTCGACCTGAACCCCGACTTCGAGGTCCCGGTGGAGCGCCTCGCGACCTGGCTGGCACGGCTGGACGACGAGGACGAGGAGTAGAGCGGGAGCGGAGGAACGGCCGAGGAGCGGTCGAGCAGCGGTCGAGGAACGGCCGGGGAGGGGACGGAAGGCGGCGGTCCGGGCAGGACGCGCCCCGGGGACGCCCCGGGGGCGGTCTCCGGAACGGTTCGGGGACGGTCTCCGCGGTGGCTCCGGAGCGGTTCGGGGGCGGTTTCCGGGGCCGCTCCGGGGTCCGCGCCCGTTCCGGTCAGTCCCTGGGGAACACCGTCTCGTACGACAGTTCCAGCATCCCGTGCGCCATCAGCACCGCGCCCGCGGCGACCCACCCCGCGCTGCGGCGCCGGGCTCCCCAGGCGGCGGCCGGCAGCCCCACGGCCATCTCGGCCAGGGCCAGCCGACGCGCCCTGGGCGTCTCCTCTTCGCCCGGCCGCGTGCGGGTGCGGGCCCCGGGCGCCCCGGAGACGGCCCTGCGGTCATCCGTCGACATGCAGACACGGTAAGCAATCCATGCCGTCACCGCCCGGCGAGCGCCTTCCGCACGGCCTGCCGCACCCATCTCCGGGATCCGCCCGAGCCCAACCGGCCACTCGATCGGGTGCCTTGACTTCCGCCGTCCACGATATATCGTGTTTACGGAAGACGCGATATGGCGCGAACCGTGCGTGCGCGTCCGTTTCCAGCCGCATGCCCGGCCGAGGGAGGTCCGCACCATGTCCGAGTGGTCCGTCGCTGAGCCCAGGAAGCTCACCTTCGACACCCCCGTGAGCGAACTGCACGTGCGCATCGTCAACGGAACAGTCAACGTCGTAGGCACCGACGAGGGTTCCGCCCGTCTGGAGATCTCCGAGATCGAGGGACCACCGCTGATCGTCACGCACGAGGGCGGCACCCTCACGGTGGCCTACGAGGACCTGCCCTGGAAGGGCTTCCTCAAGTGGCTCGACCGCAAGGGGTGGCGGCGCAGCGCGGTGGTCTCGCTCGCCGTCCCGGCGGACACCCGCGTCGAGGTGGGTGTGGTCGGCGCCGCGGCCGTCGTCTCCGGGATCGACGGCACCTCGGTGGTCAAGGGCGTCACCGGGGACACGACCCTGGTCGGCCTCTCCGGCGAGGTCCGCGCGGACACGGTGTCCGGGAACCTGGAGGCCCAGGCCGTCACCGGCGACCTGCGGTTCAACTCCGTATCCGGCGACCTGACCGTCGTGGAGGGCTCGGGCTCCGCCGTGCGCGCCGACTCGGTCAGCGGCTCCATGATCATCGACCTGGACCCGGACGGCCCGACCGACGTCCGCCTGACCAGTGTCTCCGGCGAGATCGCCATCCGCCTTCCGCATCCGGCCGACGCCGAGGTCGAGGCCAACACCGCGAGCGGCACGATCTCCAACGCCTTCGAGGGGCTCCGGGTGCACGGCCAGTGGGGCGCCCACAAGATCACCGGCCGCCTCGGCGCGGGCAACGGCAAGCTCCGCGCCACGACGGTCTCCGGCTCCATCGCCCTGCTGCGCCGCCCGCCCAAGGAGGACGACGACACGACCGGCGGCGCGACCGACAAGAAGGTGCTCTGACATGTCTCCCGTCTTCGCCCACGGCCGTCTCCGCCTCTACCTGCTCAAGCTGCTGGACGAGGCACCGCGCCACGGCTACGAGGTGATCCGGCTCCTCGAGGAGCGCTTCCAGGGCCTCTACGCCCCGTCGGCGGGCACCGTCTACCCCCGTCTGGCCAAGCTGGAGGCGGAGGGTCTGGTCACGCACACCACCGAGGGCGGCCGCAAGGTCTACGCCATCACCGACGCGGGCCGCGCCGAACTGGCCGACCGCAGCGGTGAACTGGCCGACCTCGAGCTGGAGATCCGCGAGTCGGTCGCCGAACTGGCCGCCGAGATAAGGGCCGACGTCCGAGGTGCCGCCGGCGATCTGCGCCGCGAGGTGCGGGCGGCCGCCTCCGAGGCCCGGCGCGGCGGCGGGACGGGGGCCGGCGCCGGAACCGGGGACGTCGGCGACCTCGGTGACAAGGAGTCCTGGCGGGTCGCCAAGGAGGAGATGCGGCGCGTCAAGCAGGAGTGGAAGGAACAGGCCCGCCGCGCCAAGGACGAGAGCCGCCGCGCCCGTGACGAGGCCCAGCGGGCCCGCCGGCAGGCCCAGGAGGCCCAGGCCCGGGCCCGCGCCCAGGCCCAGGAGGAGATGCAGCGCATCGCGCACCGGGTGCAGGAGCACGTCCAGGACCACTTCTCGCGCGGTGACTGGCCGACGGGGGTCCGCGAGGGTCTCACCGAACTCGCCAAGGAGTTCGGTGAGTTCGGGAAGGACTACGGCAAGGGGTTCGGGAGGGACTTCGGCAAGGACTCCGGCTTCGGCGGACGGACCGAGTCGCAGCCCGGATCGGGCCCGGACCTGCGCAAGGCGGCACCGGACCCGTCCGCGAACCGGACCCCGGAGTTCTCGGAGACCCCGGAGGACTTCCCGGCGCAGTACGTGCCCGACTGGGCGCACGGCGACGAGGCCGGCACCGGCGACCCGGCCCGCGACCTCGACCGGCTCCTGGACCGTTTCCGCGACGACATCCGGGACGCGGCCCGCGACCACGGGGTCACCGCCGGACAGCTCGACGACACCCGCCGCCACCTGTCGGCGGCGGCGGCCCGCATCGGAGCACTGCTGCGCGCCCCGAAGTCCTGAGACCCCGGGGAGGGGAGCGCGGACCGCTCTCCTCCCCCGTCCCGGCCTCTCCCCGCCGGCCACGGAAGCAGGTCGGGGGCCCGTCGGCAGGGTGGTCGGGGCGCAGTCGGAGGCCGTCCGCCAGGGATCCTCGGACCGCGGCCGGAAGGCGGTCGGGAGTGGTCGGGCCGCGGTCGGACGACGGTCAGGAGGTGGTCAGGACGATCTTTCCGAACTGGTCGCCGGACTCCAGCCGCTGGAAGCCCTCGCGGGCGCGGTCGAGCGGGAGCAGTTCGTCGATGACGGGGCGTACCCCGGTGGCGGCGCAGAAGGCGAGCAGGTCCTCCAGCTCGTCCTTGGTCCCCATCGTGGAGCCCACGACCTTCAGTTCGAGGAAGAAGATCCGGGTCAGCTCGGCGTGCGAGGGCCGGTCGCCGCTGGTCGCGCCCGAGATGACGATGGTGCCGCCGGGCCGCAGCGACTTCACCGAGTGGGACCAGGTGGCGGCCCCGACGGTCTCGATCACGGCGTCCACCCGCTGCGGCAGCCGGGCGCCCGGCTCCACCGCCTCGACGGCGCCGAGTTCCAGGGCCCGCTTGCGCTTGGCCTCGTCCCGGCTGGTGGCGAAGACCCGCAGTCCGGCGGCCCTGCCGAGCACGATGGCCGCGGTGGCGACCCCGCCGCCCGCGCCCTGCACGAGGACCGAGTCACCGGGACGGACGCCCGCGTTGGTGAACAGCATCCGGTACGCCGTCAGCCAGGCGGTGGGCAGACAGGCTGCCTCCGCGAAGGAGAGTTCCCTGGGCTTGGGCAGGATGTTCCAGGTGGGTACGGCGACCTGCTCGGCGAAGGTGCCCTGGTAGCGCTCGGTGAGGATGGACCGGGGTTCGCGCGGCCCGACCCCGTGACCGCTCTGCCCGATCACGGAGTGCAGGACGACCTCGTTGCCGTCCGCGTCGACCCCGGCGGCGTCGCAGCCGAGGATCATCGGCAGCCGGTCCTCCGGGAGGCCGACGCCCCGCAGGGACCAGAGGTCGTGATGGTTGAGGGAGGCGGCCCGGACGTCGACGGTACTCCAGCCGGGGCGGGCCTCGGGGGCCGGACGATCCCCCAACTCAAGGCCGGAGAGCGGCTGGTCGCGGTCGATTCGGGCGGCGTAGACGGCGAACATAGGGCCGACGATAGGTTCCCGGGGCCGAGGGCGAAACCGGGGGCCGCTGTGACACATCCCCTCTTGCGCTCGGCGCCCCGCGCGAGGGCACGGCCGACGGCGCTTCGTCAGGGGCGCGGGGAACTGCGCGCTCAGCCCCCTTCCTCGGACACCCGACGACGACTCGTCACCCCGGTCGGGGGAGCCGGGGGACGACAGCCCCCGGGCTCGACGGTGACCCCGCGTCCACCCGCACGGGTGGCGGGTGGACAGGGAGACGGCCCCGCCCGAGAGGAGCGGGGCCGTTCGGGTTACCGCCGGGCCACGCCTTCGGCCCGCGCCGCCGCGGCGACCGCCGCGGTCACCGCCGGGGCCACCCGCTCGTCGAACGGTGACGGGATGACGTAGTCCGCCGCGAGGTCGTCACCGACGACCGACGCCAGCGCCTCCGCCGCCGCGATCTTCATGCCCTCGGTGATCCGGGAGGCCCGCACCTGGAG
Source organism: Streptomyces sp. NPDC001068 (assembly GCF_042897315.1). NCBI lineage: Bacteria > Bacillati > Actinomycetota > Actinomycetes > Kitasatosporales > Streptomycetaceae > Streptomyces > Streptomyces sp. NPDC001068. The sequence continues at coordinate 210,262 of NZ_JBIAYD010000003.1, forward strand.
CGCTCCGGCGAAGATCCCGGGGAACGCCAGCACGTTGTTGATCTGGTTCGGGAAGTCGGACCGCCCGGTCGCCACGACCGCCGCGTACTTGTGGGCGACGTCCGGGTGCACCTCCGGGTTCGGGTTGGCCATGGCGAACACGAACGCGCCCTCGGCCATGGAGGCGACGGCCTCCTCCGGGACCGTGCCGCCGGAGACGCCGATGAAGACGTCGGCGCCGGCCAGCGCGTCCTCCAGGGTGCCCTTGAGCCCGGCCTTGTTGGTGAACCCGGCGACCTCGCGCTTGACGTCGGTCAGGTCGTCCCGGTCCGCCGAGACGATGCCCTTGCGGTCGGTCAGGGCGACGTCCCCGATTCCGGCCTCGACCAGCATCTTGGCGATGGCGACCCCGGCCGCGCCGGCGCCCGAGATCACCGCCCGCAGCTGGCCGATCTCCCGGCGGCTGAGCCGCGCCGCGTTGCGCAGCGCCGCCAGCGTCACGACGGCCGTGCCGTGCTGGTCGTCGTGGAATACCGGGATGTCGAGCCGCTCCTGGAGCTTGCGCTCGACCTCGAAGCACCGCGGTGCCGAGATGTCCTCCAGATTGACGCCGCCGAACGAGGGAGCCAGCCGGACGACGGTCTCCACGATCTCGTCGACGTCGGTGCAGGCGAGGGCGATCGGGACCGCGTCCACGCCGCCGAACTGCTTGAAGAGGATGGCCTTGCCCTCCATCACGGGGAGGGAGGCCTCGGGGCCGATGTCCCCGAGACCGAGCACGGCCGTACCGTCGGTGACGACGGCCACGACGGACGACTTCCATGTGTAGTCGTTGACCAGCTCGGGCTGTTCCGCGATCGCGGTGCACACGCGCGCGACTCCGGGCGTGTACGCGAGGGAAAGGTCGTCCTTGTCACGGATCGGCACGGTGGCCTGCACGGCCATCTTGCCGCCGCGGTGGAGCGCGAAGGCCGGGTCGAAGGGATCGAGGGGCTCGGCCCCGCCGTCCTGGTCCGAGCTGCCCGGCGTGCTGTCGCTGCGAGGATTGACGATCTCCGCTGCCACTTGTCTTACCCCTTAGGTATGCATGGTTGAGGGTCGGCCGCTCCCGGTGAGGGAGTGGACGGGCACCGCGCAGGGCCCGATCACTGATACGTACGAGTGGCACGTACGAGCACCTGCGCGACGGGCGCGCCGCACACGCGCCCTGGGCCCCGGATGAGGGGTGTAAAGAACCTTCTTACCGGACGGATGCCACCCGCGACGAGTCGAATAGGCGCAAGGTCACATCACGGATGTCGTAGGTAACCGACAGATGAGCGGCGTGAGCGACCAGCAGGCGCCGGCGGAGGCGGCCGGGGGTGAACCGGCGGTGAACCGAAGATCTTCCGGCCGGAAGGCCGGTTTCCCGCAGATGTGCGAGGCGGTGGGTCGGGGAAGGTCCTGCCCGACGTGTCCCGGGGGTCACCCGTTATCCGATTTTGACATCGTGACACACCTGCATGGAGCAATCCCAATGGCAGGATGCCGTAAACCCACGAGGTCGCGACACCCGATGGTGTGTGTTTCCGTCGACCCATCGGCATATCGACATATCAGGCACATCGGTATATCGGCTTGTTCAACCCACCGCCGGAGGAACCCACCATGACCGCTAGCTCCACCCGTCGTACCAGTGTCGCGCGCTCCAGGACCGCAGCGTTCGGTGCGATCGCGGTCGCAGGCGCCCTGATCCTCACCGGCTGCGGTGACCAGACGGACAAGGGCAGCGACTCCGGCTCCTCCTCGTCCTCGGCCCCGCTGGCGAGCAAGCTGCCGGACAGCATCCGCAAGGCCGGCGTGATCAAGGTGGGCTCGGACATCGCCTACCCGCCGGTCGAGTACATGGAGGGCGGCAAGGCCGTCGGCGTCGACCCCGACGTCGCGGACGCGCTGGGCAAGCAGCTCGGCGTGAGGTTCGACTTCCAGAACGGCAAGTTCGCCCAGCTGATCGTGGGTCTGCAGTCCAAGCGGTTCGACATGGTGATGTCGGCGATGAACGACACCAAGGACCGCCAGAACGGCATCGACTCCGACACCGGCAAGAAGGTCGGCAACGGCGTCGACTTCGTCGACTACTTCACCGCCGGCACCTCGATACTCGTCCAGAAGGGCAACCCGAAGGGCATCAAGACCCTCGACGACCTGTGCGGCAAGGTCGTCGCCCTGCAGCAGGGCACCACCTCCGAGGGCATCGCCAAGGCGCAGAGCACCAAGTGCACGAAGGACGGCAAGAAGGCCATCACCCTGCAGACCTTCGACACCGACCCCGAGGCGCTGCTCCGGCTGAAGCAGGGCGCGTCCGTCGCCGACCTGAACGACTTCCCGGTCGCGGCCTACAACGCCAAGACCTCGGGCGGCGGCAAGGACTTCGAGGTGGTCGGCGACCAGATCGAGGCCGGCCCCTACGGCATCGCCGTCACCAAGGAGAACACCCAGCTGCGGGACGCCCTGCAGGCCGCCCTCGACGCCATCGTCAAGAACGGCGAGTACGGCAAGATCCTGGCGAAGTGGAACGTCACGCAGGGCGGGGTCACCGAGTCGAAGATCAACGGCGGCTCCTGAGCACCCCGGGCAAGACTGAAGGGCTCTCCCTGTGACTGACACGGTCGACAAGACTCCGGCGCCGTCGGTGCCGCCGGAGCAGATCAAGGCCATCCCGGTGCGCCACTACGGCCGCTGGGTGGCCGGTGCCGCCGTCATCGCCGTCCTGGTGCTGATCGGTATCGCCTTCTCCAACGCGAACATCAACTACGGCATCATCCCGGACTACCTGACGGACGGCACGATCCTGTCCGGTGTCTGGCACACGCTGTACATCTCGGTGCTCGCGATGGTCCTGGGCCTGGTGCTCGGCATCGTCCTCGCGGTGATGCGGATGTCCTCGAACCCGGTCACCAGCACCGTGGGCTGGCTGTACGTCTGGTTCTTCCGGGGCACCCCGGTGCTGGTGCAGCTGCTGCTCTGGTACAACCTGTCCCTCGTGTTCCCCATCCTCAACCTGGGGTTCTACAAGGACGAGATGAACCAGGTCATGACGCCGTTCCTGGCGGCGCTGCTGGGTCTCGGCCTGAACGAGGCCGCGTACATGTCGGAGATCGTCCGGGCCGGCATCCAGTCGGTCGACGAGGGCCAGACCGAGGCCTCGCACGCGCTGGGCATGACCGGCGGCCAGACGCTGCGCCGGGTGGTGCTGCCGCAGGCGATGCGGGTGATCGTGCCGCCGACCGGCAACGAGTTCATCAACATGCTCAAGACCTCGTCGCTGGCGTACGCGGTGCAGTTCAACGAACTGATCAAGCGTGCCCAGGACATCTCCAGCACCTCGCTGGCGGTCGTGGAGATGTTCTTCGTCGCGTCGATCTGGTACCTGATCCTCACCAGCGTCTTCAGCGTCGGCCAGTACTACCTGGAGCGCCGTTACGCCCGTGGTTCGACGCGCAACCTGCCGCCGACGCCGTTCCAGCGACTGCGCAAGAACCTCGGACTGTTCGGTTCGTTCCGCCGCCCGGAGGTGACCCGATGACCGGTCTCGTCAAGGACATCACCCAGCCGAGCAGCGGCGCGCCGATGGTCAAGGCCGAGGGCGTGCACAAGTCCTTCGGTCTCGCGCACATCCTCAAGGGCATCGACCTGGAGGTGCTGCCGCGCGAGGTGTTCTGCCTGATCGGCCCGTCCGGTTCCGGCAAGTCCACGTTCCTGCGGTGCATCAACCACCTCGAGAAGATCAGCGCGGGCCGGCTCTACGTCGACGGCAGTCTGGTCGGCTACCGCCAGCACGGCGACAAGCTCTACGAGCTGAAGGAGAAGGAGGTCGCGGCGCAGCGACGGGACATCGGCATGGTGTTCCAGCGCTTCAACCTCTTCCCGCACATGACCGCGCTGGAGAACGTCATGGAGGCGCCGGTCCAGGTCAAGCGGGAGTCCAAGGCGGTGGCCCGGGAGCGTGCGGAGCGGCTGCTGGACCGGGTGGGTCTCGGCGACCGCAAGGGCCACTACCCGGCGCAGCTCTCCGGCGGCCAGCAGCAGCGCGTGGCGATCGCCCGCGCGCTCGCCATGCAGCCGAAGCTGATGCTCTTCGACGAGCCGACCTCGGCGCTCGACCCGGAGCTGGTCGGCGAGGTCCTGGACGTGATGCGGGACCTGGCCGAGGACGGCATGACGATGATCGTCGTCACCCACGAGATGGGCTTCGCCCGCGAGGTCGGCGACAGCCTGGTCTTCATGGACGACGGCGTGGTGGTCGAGTCCGGTCACCCGCGCGACGTCCTGACCAACCCGCAGCACGACCGCACCAAGTCGTTCCTGTCGAAGGTGCTGTAGGTCAGGGGCGGCGGTTCCTTCGCGGACCATGCCGAAGGGGCGGTACGAGGAGACTCGTACCGCCCCTTCGCGCTTGCTACCTGACGGCCAGCAGCAGGGTGTCCGAGGGCGAGCACCACACCGCCCGGGCCTCGCCGAAGCCCTTCTCGCGCAGCACGCGCGCGTGCCAGGCCGCCGGGGGCATGTCGCCGTCGGCGTGCTCGCCGTAGATCTCGAACCGGCGGGCGGTCGGCCCGGCCAGTACCGGGTCCTGCGCGGCCAGCTGCCACCACTGGGCCCAGTCGAGCGCACCCGCCGCCTTGGCCTGATCCATGCGCAGATGCCGCTGCGCCCGTTCCGCCGCGTTGATCCGGGGCGTGCTGTCGTCGATCATGTGGTCCGCGTTCATGAAGACACCGCCGTCGCGGACGAGTTCCGCGATCTGACCGTAGAGGGCCGCGAGGGGTTCGCTGTGCAGCCAGTGCAGGGCCGTGGCGGTCAGGACGGCGTCGTACGAGTCGTACGGCAGCTTCGTGCGCCAGTCGGGGTCCTTGAGGTCGGCGGTGACGAACGTGGCCCGCTCGTCGCCCGCGAAGGTGCCCTCGGCGATGGCGAGGAGGGCCGGGTCGAGGTCGACGCCGACGCTCTCCGCGGCCGGGAGGCGGCTCAGCAGCCGGGCGGTGACGGTGCCGGTGCCGCAGGCGAGGTCGAGGACGCGCGGGGCCGTGCCGACGAGCGCCTCGACCATGTCGAGCATGATCCGGAAGCGTTCCTCGCGGTCCGGCATGTACCACTCCTGCTGCCGGTCCCAGCTCTTCTGCCAGGCGGGCCAGTCCGCCCCGTTGGTGGTCGTCTGCGCATCCGTCATGGCAACCCTCCGCCGCACGAGTCCCGTAATACCCTTGGAGCACGACCGGCTGTTACCCGACCGCACCACTGACCGTAGAGCACCCCCGTAAGGACTACAAGTGGAACTGGCCTATTACTCGGACTACGCCGTCCGCCTCGTCAACAGCGAGGAACCGGCCCGGGGCAAGGACTCCCTGACCTCGGTCGAGGCCGTCCGCGACCTCTTCGGGGTCAACGCGTCGGCGGCCCGCCGCACCACCGACGCCGACGTCACCCGCTTCCGCTCGGTACGGGCCCGGCTGCGCGCGGTCTTCGAGGCCGCCGACCAGGGCGACGAGACGCTCGCGGTCGACCTGCTGAACTCACTGCTCCTGGAGTTCCCGGTCTCCCCGCAGATCTCCGGCCACGACCACCGGGACGAGGACGACCGCCCGCTGTGGCACATGCACCTCGCCGATCACCCCTCCAACGCCACCGCGGGCTACGCGGCCATCGCCGCGATGGGCCTGGCCTTCCACCTCACCGAGTACGGCGTCGACCGGCTCGGCCTGTGCGAGGCGGCGCCCTGCCGCAACGCCTACCTCGACACCTCCACCAACCGCTCCCGGCGCTACTGCTCGGACCGCTGCGCGACCCGCGCCAACGTGGCCGCCTACCGGGCCCGCAAACGCCTGGAGGCGGACCGGCCCGAACGCTCGGCCAGCACCGGACGGGCCGCCGAGAGCGCCCAGCGGGCCAGTGCCAGCGGCGAACGCTGACCGGCCCTGAGCGGCCGCCAGCGGAACAGCGCGCGGCCGAGGATCAGCTCCTCCGGCACGGTCCCGTAGTCGGTGCTGTCCCCGCCCGCGTACGCGTTGTCCCCGAGCACCCACCAGCCGCCCTCACGCGGCTCCACGGCCCGCTTCACGACGAGCAGGTCCTGCTGGAAGGGGTGCCGCAGGACGACGACGTCTCCGGCCCGCACCCGGGCCCCGTAGCGCACCAGGAGCTGGTCCCCCTGGTACAGCGTCGGCACCATCGACGGACCGGTCACCTCGGCCAGTCCGAAGGGCGCGGCGCCCCTCCCCCGCTCGGTCTCCTGCGACAGCTCCGGCATCGCCGGCACCTCCCCGGTCCGTTCCTCCACCAGTCCCAGTCTGACCCTGGACTTTTGTCCTAAGCCCATGGGGGCACTCGCGAAATCACGCTTCCCAGGGAGTAATGTCCCACCTGAGAAGACGATCACGAGGAAGGAATGCTCCATGCTTTCCCGCCTGTTTGCCCCCAAGGTCAAGGTCAGCGCGCACTGCGACCTGCCCTGCGGTGTGTACGACCCGGCCCAGGCCCGCATCGAGGCGGAGTCGGTGAAGGCCGTGCAGGAGAAGATGGCCGCCAACGACGACCCGCACTTCCAGGCGCGCGCCACCGTCATCAAGGAGCAGCGTGCCGAGCTCGCCAAGCACCACGTCTCGGTGCTCTGGAGCGACTACTTCAAGCCCCCGCACTTCGAGAAGTACCCCCAGCTGCACGTGCTGGTGAACGACACCCTGAAGGCCCTGTCCGCCGCCAAGGCGTCCACGGACCCGAAGACCGGCGAGAAGGCCCTGGAGCTCATCGCCGAGATCGACAAGATCTTCTGGGAGACCAAGAAGGCCTGACCTTCTCCGTCCCCGCACCGCACCCGGCCCGCAGACCGCCACCACGGCGGCCACGCGGCCGGGTGCGGTCGTCTTTCCCGATCATGCGGAAGGCGTACGCGTGCCACGCGGATCCGCGTTCCACCGGTCCCGCGCGCAAAGGGGCCGACCGGGGATCCGGCCGGCCCCTTGGGTGCCACGGCTAGTGGTGGTCGTCCTCGCCGGCCTCCAGGAGGCCCGCCGCCGCACCCACGATCCGCGGGTCCGGGCTGCCGACGACCTCCTCGTCCTTGTTGGCGTAGTCGAAACGGGCCAGGACGCTGCGCATGGCCTCGACCCGCGCCCGCTTCTTGTCGTTGCTCTTGACCACCGTCCACGGGGCGTACTCGGTGTCCGTCTCCCGGAACATCGCGACCTTCGCGGCCGTGTAGTCGTCCCAGCGGTCCAGCGAGGCCAGGTCCATCGGGCTGAGCTTCCACTGCCGTACCGGGTCGACCTGGCGGATGGTGAAGCGGGTCCGCTGCTCGCTCTGCGAGACCGAGAACCAGAACTTCACCAGGTCCACCCCGTCGTCCACCAGCATCCGCTCGAACAGCGGGGCCTGGCGCATGAAGCGCCGGTATTCGTCGTCGGAGCAGAAGCCCATGACCCGCTCGACGCCGGCCCGGTTGTACCAGGACCGGTCGAAGAGCACGATCTCACCGGCCGTCGGCAGGTGCTGGACGTAGCGCTGGAAGTACCACTGGCCGCTCTCGCGTTCGGTGGGCTTCTCCAGCGCCACCACCCGCGCGCCACGGGGGTTCAGGTGCTCCGTGAAGCGCTTGATGGTGCCGCCCTTGCCGGCCGCGTCCCGCCCCTCGAAGACGATGACGATCCGGCGTCCGGTCTCCTTGATCCAGGTCTGCAGCTTCAGCAGTTCGATCTGCTGCAGCCGCTTGTGCCACTCGTACTCCTTGCGCTCCATGCGCTGCGGGTACGGGTAGTTCTCCCGCCAGGTGTCGATCGGGGATCCGTCCGGGCGGATGAGTACGGGGTCGTCCGGGTCGCTGTAGTCGACCTTCAGGTCGGCCAGGTCGGACAGCAGGTCCGGCGTGGTCATCGGTCCTCCTCAGCGGCTTGGTGGGTCGTGGGTCAGTGGAACTGCGGGACGATCAGGTAGATGCCGTACGCCACCACAGCCGCGCAGGCGAGAAAGCAGAGACCCGCCTGGGCCGCTCCCACTGTGCTGGTGCCGCCCTGCTCCTTGGCCCCCTCGTGGCGGGCGAGCCCGAGGACGCCGAAGGCGAAGACAACCACCACTGCGAATGTAACTCCGATGCTCACCGCGGTGACCTCGCCGAGTGCGGTCCAGTCGATGTTCATGGGGACTCCCTCAGTCAGGCGGCGGTGCCGACGTTGGACGGGGGCGCCGTGCGGACGGCGACCTCGTGGCTGTCGTTGACGTTCTTCGCGTCGATCGGGTTGCGGCGCGACAGCAGGACGATGCCCGCCGCGAGCGCCGCGCCGACCAGCGCGACCACGATCGTGCCGAAGTTGCCGCCGTGCTTGACCGCGGACGCGGAGATGCCGCCGACCAGCGCGGCACACGGCAGGGTGACCAGCCAGGCGGCCACCATGCGGCCGGCGATGCCCCAGCGGACCTCCGCGAGCCGCCGGCCGAGGCCCGCGCCGAGGATGGAGCCGGAGGCGACCTGCGTGGTGGACAGGGCGAAGCCCATGTGGGCCGAGGTGAGGATGACGGCCGTGGAGGCGGTCTCCGCCGCGAAGCCCTGCGGGGACTGGATCTCGGTCAGGCCCTTGCCCATGGTGCGGATGATCCGCCAGCCGCCGATGTACGTGCCGAGGGCGATGGCGAGACCGGCGCAGAAGATCACCCAGACCGGCGGACCGGCGTCGCCGGGGAGCGCGCCGACGGAGATCAGGGTCAGGGTGATGATGCCCATGGTCTTCTGGGCGTCGTTGGTGCCGTGCGCGAGCGAGACCAGCGAGGCCGACCCGATCTGCCCGAGCCGGAAGCCCTTGGTCACCGAGGCCTCGCGGCCGCGGGCGGTGAGCTTGTAGGCGCAGTACGTCGCGATCAGCGCGGCGATGCCCGCGACCACCGGCGAGGCGAACGCCGGGATGATGATCTTCTCGAGAACCTTGTCGAAATGGACGGCACCCGAGCCGGCGCCGACCCACACGGCACCGATCAGGCCGCCGAACAGGGCGTGGGAGGAACTGGACGGCAGTCCGACCAGCCAGGTCAGCAGATTCCACAGAATGGCCCCGACCAACCCCGCGAAGATCATCGCCGGGGTGACCTTGGCGTCGTTGACAATGCCGCCGGAGATCGTCTTGGCGACCTCCGTCGAGAGAAAGGCCCCGACCAGGTTCAGCACACCGCTGATCAGAACGGCCGTCTTCGGTTTGAGCGCACCGGTCGCGATGGACGTGGCCATCGCGTTCGCCGTGTCATGGAACCCGTTGGTGAAGTCGAAAGCCAGCGCAGTGACGATCACGACCGCCACGAGGAACGTGATGTGGTCCATTCCTTAATGCAAACAAGGGCGAGCCAATTGCGCGATAACCGGAGGCAAACGAGGGTTCAAGAACAGGCCCGGTCCGGGTGCGCGATGTGCATGTCATGCTGATTCCGTGACGCTGGAGGATCTGAGACGGCTGCGCCGGGCGCGCGACCGCATGGACCGCGAGTACGCCGAGCCGCTCGACATGACCGAGCTGGCGCGGACCGCCCTCATGTCACCGGGCCACTTCCAGCGCAGCTTCCGCAAGGCGTTCGGGGAGACGCCCTACAGCTACCTGATGACCCGGCGGGTGGAGCGCGCCAAGGCGCTGCTGCGGCGCGGCGACCTCACCGTGACGGAGGTGTGCATGGCCGTCGGCTGTACGTCGCTCGGGTCCTTCAGCTCGCGGTTCACCGAACTGGTCGGCGAGACGCCCAGCGCGTACCGGGCGCGGGACCACGAGGAGGCCACCGTGATCCCGTCGTGCGTCGCCCGGACCTTCACCCGGCCCCGCCGACGCCCGTACTGACCGGACCACCGGCCACCCGCCACCCCCGGCGCGGGCGGCGGATTCCTCCTAGCCTGACCCCATGGACGTAAAACTCGCGCAGTGCTTCATCGCCGTCGACGACCACGACAAAGCCCTGGCCTTCTACCGGGACGTCCTCGGCCTGGAGGTCCACAACGACGTGTCCTTCGAGGGGATGCGCTGGGTCACCGTCGGCTCGCCCCGGCAGCCGGGCGTGGAGATCGTGCTGGAGCCGCCCGGCGCCAACCCGGACGCCTCACCCGCCGACCGGCAGGCCATGGCCGAACTGCTCGCCAAGGGCATGCTGCGCGGGGTCATCTTCTCCACCACCGACTGCGACGCGCTGTACGAGCGGGTACGGGAACACGGCGGTGACGTGATCCAGGAACCGACCGACCAGCACTGGGGCGTACGGGACTGCGCCTTCCGGGATCCGGCGGGCAATCTGCTGCGCTTCACCGAGCGCCGGGACGGGTAGCCGGCTCCGCGGTTCCGCGCACGGCTCCCGCCGGCGGCTCCCTCTACGATCCCGACCATGACCATCCGCTGGACGTACGCCTTCGCCGACCGCCCCACCGCGCACCTCGCCGTCGCGCAGGCCTTCTGGACCGCCGTCACGGGCACCTTCCTCTCGGCGCCCCGCGGGGAGGACGACGAGTTCGTGACGTTGCTGCCCGCCAGCGGCGTCGACGCCTGCGTCAAGGTCCAGGGCGTCGACGCGGGACCCGGCGGAGCCCACCTGGACCTCTGCGCCGAGGACGTGCCGGGCCTGGTGAAGCGGGCCCGTGAGCTCGGCGCCGAACCGGTCGCCGAGCACGACGGCTGGGCCGTGCTGCGGTCGCCCGGCGGGCAGTTGTGGTGTGCGGTGCCCTGGCAGGGCGAGTCGGTGCGGCCGCCGGTCGTCGCGGGCAGCCGGCTCGACCAGGTCAGCCTCGACGTCCCGCCGTCCGTGTACGCGGCGGAGACCGCGTTCTGGGCGGAGCTGACCGGCTGGGAACTGCTGACGGGTTCGCTGCCGGAGTTCCGGGTGCTCAGGCCGCCGGCGGGGCTGCCGCTACGGATCCTGCTCCAGCGCCTGGCCGAGGAGCGTCCCGCCACCGCCCATCTCGACCTGGCCTGCGCGGACATCGCGGCGACCCGGGCCTGGCACGAGGAACTCGGCGCGGTGCGGGTGGCCGACGGCAGGCACTGGACGGTGCTGCGCGACCCCGCGGGCGGCGTCTACTGCCTCACCGGCCGGGACCCGGAGACGGGCGGCCTCCCGAGCCGCGGCTAGGGCCGCGTCGCGAGCCGGTGGATCTTTCCGGTCGCGGCACCAGGTCGGACACGGCCTATCCCCAGGGCTCCACGTCCACCACAGCCTCGACCGGGATCGGGCCGTAGACGTGCGGGAACTCCTCGCCGCCCGGCTTCATCGCCTCCCACTTCACCGGTACACCCACTCGTGCCGGGTCCACGACCAGTACCACCAGCTCGTCCGGGCCGTCGTAGGAGCCGTAGAGGAAGGCGGCCACCCGCGGGAGTTGGTCGCGGGTGGAGCAGTGGATGAACCCCTCCTCCTGAAGGGTGCGGCCGCGGGTGGACAGCTCGTAGGTGCCCCGCGCGCGGGCGTCCTCCCACAGGGTGCGCTCGGTGATGTGCAGGATGTTCGGAAGTCCGGTCATACGACGAGGCTAAGGGCTGTCCCGTAATCCCCGGTGGGTCGGCGCACGGCGTCGGATGCGGTGCATCGCAAGGCGGAGGGTCGTCCTCATACTGGGCGTATTCGGGCGACCCCGACAAGCCGCGAGGTGCCGTAGCCGTCGTCGTGCGCCCGCCGGGGATTACGGGACAGCCCTTAGGGCCTCGGCGCGTCACTCGCCCCGGGTTTCCTCCCCGCCGGGTTCGTGCCGGGACTCCTCCCCGCCGAACCCTCCGAACTCGCGCCGGGTTTCCCGTCCGCCGGGTTCGCCGCGGGTCTCGCGCCCGCCGGCTTCGCGCCGGGATTCCCGCCGGCCGGGTGCGCGTGGCGCCGACCGCTGTCCCGCGCCGCCGGTGGCGCAGTCCGGATTGCGGCAGGGACCGGGGCCCCAGACCGGAACCCAGGCGCCCAGCGTCTTGTGCCGGCGCACCACGCTCTCGACGGCCTGCCCGCACACCGGACACACCCGGTCCCGGCTGTCCATGTCCCAAGCCTAGGCCGAACACGGCGCCCCGGCGTCCGCAGCGGACCGGCGGCGCCCGGCCGACGACGCCTGTCCAGGCCTCGGCCGCACCCGGCCGCGCCCGGCCGCGCCCGGCAGAACGGCGGGCCCCGCACGTCGTGGGGATGTGCGGGACCCGTTGGGCCGGACCCCCCGGAAGCCGTGCGGGGTCAGGAGCCGCACGGTTCCGGAGGCTCCGGGGTCTTCACCTGCTGCGCCGGGTCACGAACTCGGCGAGCGCGAGCAGGCCGCCGGCCGCGTCGGGGTCGGGTACGGCGCGGGCCAGCTCCTGCACCGCCCTGGCCATCCGGTCGGCCGCCTCGGCCTGCGCCCAGTCACGGCCGCCGGCCCGCTCCACGGCGAGCGCCGTGCGCGCGATCTCGTCGGCGTCGGCCCGCGCCCCCGGCTTGGCGTACAGCTCGGCGAGCTCACCCGCGGCAGGGGTGCCGGAGGTGAGGGCCGCGACGACCGGGAGGGACTTCTTGCGGGCCGCCAGGTCCGCGCCCGCCGGCTTGCCGGTACGCCGAGGATCACCCCATATCCCGATGACGTCGTCGATCAGCTGGAAGGCGAGCCCGGCCTGCCGGCCGAAACCGTCGAGCGCCGCCACCTCCTCCGCCGCCGACCCCGCGTACAGGGCTCCCAGCGCGCAGGCAGAACCGAGCAGCGCCCCGGTCTTGGCCTCCGCCATGACGAGCACCTCGTCGAGGGTGACCTCGCCGGGGGCCTGGTCCTCCATGGCCGTGTCGGCGTGCTGCCCGGCGCACAGTTCGAGGACGCACTGCGCGAGCCGGGCGGCGGCCGGGCCGGACGCCGGGTGCGGATCCTCGGCGAGCAACCGTAGGGCCAGCGCCTGGAGGGCGTCCCCGGCGAGGATCGCGTCGGCGTCGCCGAACACGGTCCACGCCGTGGGCCGGTGCCTGCGTGAGGTGTCCCGGTCCATGACGTCGTCGTGCAGCAGCGTGAAGTTGTGCACCAGTTCCACCGCCGCGGCGGCCCGTACGGCCGCCGCGCGTGCCGCCGCTCCGCCGAGCGCTTCGGCGGCGGTGAGGACGAGAGCGGGCCGGATGGCCTTGCCCGCGTCACCGGCCGCCGGAGTGCCGTCCGCGCGCTCCCAGCCGAAGTGGTAGCGCGCGATCCGCCGCATCGCGCCGGGTAACGAGTCGACGGCGGCGCGGAGTTCGGGGTCGACGGACGCCCGGGCACCCTCCAGTATGGCCGCCGCCTCGGCCCCTTCGGGGGGTTCGTCCCCCTCCGGCGGCAACCCCGCCGCACGCTGCCGACGCTCCGTCACGAACTCGGCCATGGCCTCCCCCTCGCGGAGTGCGCGCACGGTGGCGTCCGCGCCCCGGCTCGCACGTACCCCGAGGATGTACCCGCCCCGGAGGGCGGGAACACGGCCGCGAAGTGCGGAAACGTCACCTCCAGCGCCCGATCTCGACGTTCTCCAGCACGCCGAGGGCGTCGGGGACCAGGACGGCCGCCGAATAGTAGGCCGTGACCAGGTAGTTGATGATGGCCTGCTCGTTGATGCCCATGAAGCGCACCGAGAGGCTCGGCTCGATCTCGTCGGGCAGCCCGGACTGGCGCAGCCCGATGACACCCTGGTCCGCCTCGCCCGTACGCATGGCGATGATCGAGGTGGTCCGGGCGTCGGAGACCGGGATCTTGTTGCACGGGTAGATCGGCACCCCGCGCCAGGTCGGGATGCGGTTGCCGCCGACCTCGACGGACTCGGGCACCAGTCCGCGCTTGTTGAGTTCACGGCCGAAGGCGGCGATCGCCCGCGGGTGGGCGAGGAAGAGCTTGGTGCCGCGGCGGCGGCTGAGCAGCTCGTCCATGTCGTCAGGGCTGGGCACGCCGTCGTGCGGCTGCAGTCGCTGGTCGTACTGGCAGTTGCTGAGCAGACCGAACTCCGGGTTGTTGATCAGCTCGTGCTCCTGGCGCTCCTTCAACGCCTCCACGGTCAGCCGGAGCTGGTGCTCGGTCTGGTTCATCGGCTGGTTGTAGAGATCGGCGACCCGGGTGTGGATGCGCAGGACGGTCTGGGCGATGCTCAGTTCGTACTCGCGCGGCCGGGCCTCGTAGTCGACGAAGGTGTGCGGGATCTCGGGCTCGCCGCTGTGGCCTGCCGCGAGGGCGACCTCCTTCTCACCGAACTTGTTGGTGCGCTGCTCGGGGATCGCGCGCAGCTGCTGCAGGTGCTCGCGCAGCGAGTCGGCGCGCTCCGCGACCTGCTCGAAGTCCTGCCGGGACAGGGTCAGCACGGTGCAGGCCGTGTCCGCGCGGGCGGTGTACTCCCAGATGGCGTCCGGGTCGATCAGCCCCTGTTCGCCGAAGTGCGCGCCGTCGGCGAGGACACCGAGCACCGCGTCGTCGCCGTAGGGGCCGGTGCCGATCTTCTCGACACGGCCGTGCGCCAGCAGATAGACCTCCTCCGCCTGGCTGCCGAACGAGGCGATGACCTCGCCCGCGGCGAAGTCGCGCTGCCGGCAGCGCTGGGCCAGCTCTCCCAGCACCTCCTGGTCCTCGAAGGACCGCAGGACGGGCAGTTCGCCCAGCTCCGCGGGGATGACCTCGACCCGGTCTCCCGTCTTCAGGAACGTGATACGGCCGTCGCCGACGGTGTAGGTGAGCCGCCGGTTCACTCGGTACGTGCCGCCCTGGACATCCACCCAGGGCAGCGTCCGCAGCAGCCAGCGGGAGCTGATCTCCTGCATCTGGGGCGCGGACTTGGTGGTGGTGGCCAGGTTCCGCGCGGCCGCGGTGTCCAGGGACTGCTGCGGCTTGCCCTGATCCGTGCGGATCTCTTCGCCTACCGACATAAGGAAATGCCCTCCCATACCCGCGCGGACGCCGATCTGCCCGCGCCTCGGTCTCACCGGCCACCCTGTCATCACGGAGCGTGCCCGGGCCATTACCCGAAAGAGCGGGAATAGATCATCGAACAAGTGGGCATGCCGGGCGAATAGTCGCTCGGCCGACCCCAGTTGTGGCGACTTGTCCGGATCGGCTCGCACGTGATCCGAACACGCCCATGGCGGACTGGCCCGGCGCATCCCGCTTCGGTAGAAGGTTCGTCGGCGGCGGGTTCGACACGGCACCGCAGAAGCCCGTATCGGCACAGACGCCGCTCATACCGGCACAGAAGCCACACAAGTCACAGAAGCTAAGGAGGCGGTCATGGCCCCACCCATGTCCGCGGACGCCTTCCTCGACGCGTTGCGCAGCGAGGGCGTCACGGTCGTCGAGGTCGGCGACTGGCGGGAGCACAACCGTAACCACAAGGGGCCCTGGGGCCCGGTCCACGGCGTGATGATCCACCACACGGCGACCCGGGGCTCCGCGCACACGGTCCGGGTCTGCCACGACGGCCGCTCCGGCCTGCCCGGCCCGCTCTGCCACGGCGTCATCACCAAGGACGGCACGGTCCACCTCGTCGGCCACGGCCGCGCCAACCACGCGGGGTCCGGCGACGACGACGTCCTGCGCGCCGTGATCGCCGAGAAGGCGCTGCCCCACGACAACGAGGCGAACACCGACGGCAACCGGCACTTCTACGGCTTCGAGTGCGAGAACCTCGGCGACGGCGAGGACCCGTGGCCCGAGGTACAGCTGGAGGCGATCGAGAAGGTCGCCGCGGCGGTGTGCCGGCGGCACGGCTGGACCGAGCGGTCGGTGATCGGCCACGCGGAGTGGCAGCCGGGGAAGGTGGACCCCCGCGGTTTCACGATGGCCTGGCTGCGCGGGCGCGTCCGGGACCGCCTGAAGTGACCTCCCCGCCTGAAGTGACCTCCGGTGCGCGCTCCGGGTGACAATGGCCGGGTGACCAGCGCCGACATACTCGCCCCACGGCTCCCTTCCCCGCTGGAGGAGGTGGCCGACGACCGGTTCGGCCGGCACGGCGTCCGGCTCCTCCTCAAGCGGGACGATCTGATCCACCCGGAGCTGATCGGCAACAAGTGGCGCAAACTGGTCCCGAACATCGAGGCGGCGGCCGGCCGGCCGGTACTCACCTTCGGCGGCGCCTACTCCAACCACCTGCGGGCGACGGCCGCGGCGGGACGGCTGCTCGGTTTCCCGACCGTGGGCGTGGTCCGCGGTGAGGAACTGGCCGCCCGGCCGCTGAACCCCTCGCTGGCGCGGTGCGCGGCCGACGGCATGCGCCTGCGTTTCGTCGACAGGTCGACGTACCGACGCAAGGCCGAGCCGTCGGTGCTGGCCGGTCTGGCCCGGGCCGCGGGAGCCGAGGACGCGTACGTCGTCCCGGAGGGCGGCAGCAACACGGCCGCGGTCCGCGGGTGCCGCGCCCTGGGCGCCGAGCTGCGCGGCCTGGCCGACGTGGTGGCGATCGCCTGCGGCACCGGCGGCACGCTGGCCGGGCTCGCGGCCGGCCTGGACGCGGGGCAGCGGGCGCTCGGGGTGCCGGTGCTGCGGGGCGGCTTCCTGGCCCGGGAGACGGAGCGGCTCCAGCGGGCGGCGTTCGGGGGGCGGCGCGGCGACTGGACGCTGGACGAACGGTTCCACTTCGGCGGGTACGCGCGCACGGGGCCCTGCCTCGACGCCTTCGCCAGGGACTTCGAGGACCGGCACGGGCTGCCCGTGGAGCGGCTGTATGTCGCCAAATTGCTGTATGGGCTTGTCGAGCTGGTGGCAGAGGGCGCGTGGCCGCGCGGGACCCGGGTGGCGGCGGTCATCACCGCCTGACCCGGGTCCGCGCGGTCGTCTCAGGCGGCCTCCCGGTAGGCCGCGGCCTCCTCCAGGTCCAGTCGGCGCAGCAGGGTCCGGAGCATCTCGTCGTCGATGTAGCGGTGGTCGCGGAGGCGGACGAACACCTCGCGTTCGGCGCTGATCATGTCGCGGGACAGCCGGCGGTAGGTGTCGTCGACCGACTCGCCGGTGACGGGGTTGGTCTGGCCGAGGCGTTCCCACACGGCGTTGCGGCGGCGCTCCAGGACCAGGCGCAGCCGGTCGGCGAGCGGCGGCGGAAGTTCGTTGCGTTCGTCGGAGAGCAGTTCGTCGAGGCGGCTCTCGGCCGCGCGGGACGCCTGCGCCTGGGCGTTGGCCTCGGCGAGGGTCTCGGCCTGGACGTCCCGGGGCGGGAACTTCATCAGCCGGATCAGCGGGGCCAGGCTGAGGCCCTGCACCACCAGGGTGCCGATGACGGTCGTGAAGGTCAGGAAGAGGATCAGGTTGCGCTGCGGGAAGGCGCTGCCGTCGTGCACGGTGAGCGGGATCGAGAAGGCGATGGCCAGCGAGACGACCCCGCGCATGGCCGCCCAGGACTCGACGATGGGCGATCTCCAGTCCAGGTCCCCCTCGCGCTCGCGGATCCGTGGGAACACCAGGCGCGGCAGGATCGCCGCCGGATACATCCACACGAACCGGGCCGCGACGACGACGAGGAAGAGGGCGGTCGCGTACCAGGCGGCGTCGATGCCCCGGTACGCGCCGAGGCCCTTGAGGACGACCGGCAGCTGCAGTCCGATCAGCGCGAAGACCGCCGACTCCAGCAGGAACGCGACCATCCGCCACACCGCGTCCTCCTGCAGGCGGGTGGCGAAGTCGACCTCCCACGCGCGGTGGCCGAGGTAGAGGGCGACCACCACGACGGCCAGCACACCGGAGGCGTGCAGCTGCTCGGCGACGCCGTAGGCGACGAACGGGATCAGCAGCGACAGCGTGTTCTGCAGCAGGGCCTCCTGGAGGTGGGTGCGCAGCCAGTGGATCGGCACCATCAGCACCAGGCCGACCAGGACGCCGCCGATCGCGGCCACCAGGAACTCACCGACCCCGTGCACCCAGGAGGCGCCCTCGCCGATGGCGGCCGCGACGGCCACCCGGTAGGCGGTGATCGCGGTGGCGTCGTTCAGCAGGGACTCGCCCTGGAGGATCGTGGTGAGGCGGGACGGCAGCCCCACCCGGCGGGCGATCGCGGCGGCGGCCACGGCGTCCGTGGGGGCCAGCACCGCGCCGAGCGCGAGCGCCGCGGGCAGCGGCAGGCCGGGCACGATCACGTAGGCGGCCCAGCCGACCACGAAGGTCGCGAAGAGCACGTACCCGACCGACAGGAGCGCCACGGGCCGCATGTTGGCCCGCAGGTCGAGGTACGAGCTCTCGGTGCCCTCCTTGTAGAGCAGCGGCGGCAGCACCAGCGGCAGCACGATGTCCGGGTCGAGCGTGTAGTCGGGGACGCCCGGAATGTAGGAGACGGCCAGCCCGACGGCGACCAGCAGCAGGGGCGCCGGCACCGGGGTGCGCCGCGCCGCGCCGGCGACCGCCGCGCTTCCCGCCACGAGCAACAGCAGCGGCAACACGTCCATGATCCTCGCCCACCCTCATTTTCCGCGCGGCCACGCGCACACCCGTCGTAATCTGGCAATCATGAAACAGTGCACGCACGCCGGCGCGCTGCCGCACCCGGAACCCCGACCGCTCGACGAGACCTGCCCGGAGTGCCTCTCCCAGGGCTGGCACCCCGTTCAGCTGCGGCTCTGTCTGACCTGTGGTCATGTCGGCTGCTGCGACTCGTCGCCCGGAAGACATGCGACGGGGCACCACGAGACCTCCGGCCATCCCGTGATGCGGACCTTCGAGCCGGGCGAGGACTGGCGCTGGTGCTTCGTCGACCACGTCCTCGTGTGAGACTGCACCAGGGCCGCTGAAGGCGGCCGTGGCGACGGTTCGACGGCTTGACGCCGGGGTACGTCAACCCGGCGCGCGCTCTTCCCAATTGGGCAAGCCGGACCCCTAGACACGGAGCGTATCCACAGGTTTACTGTGAGTGACGTCAGGGGGTTGGGGTCCCGGGACAGAAAAGTTCGGAGCGCGGTAGCGTCACCGCAGAACCACGTAGTGCGTTACCCCGGGGGGCGACCCTCGGCCCCCCGAAATGCTTGTACCACCATGGAGGTGAGGGTGTCCCAGATCGCAGGCGAGCCCGCGACCCAGGACTTCGTGGAAGTCCGGCTGCCGGCTGCGGGTGCCTACCTGTCGGTGCTGCGGACGGCCACGGCCGGTCTCGCCGCCCGCTTGGACTTCACCCTGGACGAGATCGAGGACCTGCGCATCGCGGTCGACGAGGCCTGCGCGATCCTGCTCCAGCAGGCCGTTCCCGGCTCGGTGCTCAGCTGTGTCTTCCGCCTCGTCGACGACTCGCTGGAGGTCACGGTCTCCGCCCCGACCACCGACGGGCACGCCCCGTCGCGCGACACCTTCGCCTGGACCGTGCTGTCGGCCCTGGCGGGCAAGGTCTCGTCGGCCGTCGACGAGGACAAGACCGTGTCGATCAGCCTCTACAAACAGCGCGGCGCGGGACCCGGGCCGGCGTGAGGAACGGGGACGGGCCGGTGCGGGACGAAGAGCGCGGCACACGGGAGTTGTCGGCCGGGGGCGAGGAGCCCGAGGCCGGCTCCCGCCGCATGGCTGACGGCATCGACGGCATCCCGGAACAGGCCAGGCCGCATCCGGAGGACCCCTCCGTGCGCGTCGGGCTGGACGGTGCCGTGCAGAGCGCGCCCCCGGAAGGGCGGAACGGGGTCGCGGCCCCGAGCCGAGCCGGGGCGAAGGCTCGCGGAAGGGCGACGGGCGGGACGATGAGCGAGCACGAGCGATACGCCGAGGACAAGGCGCTGGCCGCCGAGGTGGTGCAGGCGACCCAGCACGGCCCTCAGGACCGCAGCGGGGCGCGCGCCATGTTCATCGAGCTGCGCATGCTCAAGGACGGCAGCCCGGAGTACGCGGAGCTGCGCAACAAGCTGGTCCGGATGCACCTGCCGCTCGTGGAGCACCTCGCGCGCAGGTTCCGCAACCGCGGCGAGCCGCTGGACGACCTGACCCAGGTCGCCACCATCGGCCTGATCAAGTCGGTCGACCGGTTCGATCCGGAGCGGGGGGTGGAGTTCTCCACCTACGCCACTCCCACCGTGGTCGGCGAGATCAAGCGCCACTTCCGCGACAAGGGCTGGGCGGTCCGCGTCCCGCGCCGTCTGCAGGAGCTGCGGCTGGCGCTGACCACCGCGACGGCGGAGCTGTCCCAGCAGCACGGCCGCTCCCCCACGGTCCACGAACTGGCCGAGAAGCTCGCGATCTCCGAGGAGGAGGTCCTGGAGGGCCTGGAGTCGGCCAACGCCTACTCCACCCTGTCCCTGGACGTCCCCGACACCGACGACGAGTCCCCGGCGGTCGCCGACACGCTCGGCGCGGAGGACGAGGCCCTGGAGGGCGTCGAGTACCGCGAGTCCCTCAAGCCGCTGCTGGAGGACCTTCCGCCCCGGGAGAAGCGGATCCTTCTCCTCCGCTTCTTCGGCAACATGACACAGTCCCAGATCGCCCAGGAGGTCGGCATCAGCCAGATGCACGTCTCACGGCTGCTCGCGAGGACCCTGGCCCAGCTTCGCGAGAAGCTGCTGGTCGAGGAGTAGGTCTCCGCGTCGAGGGCCGGAGGTCAGCCGCTGCGCCCCGGCCCCCTGATCCCGAGGGCCCGGGTGGTGGCCGAGTTCACCAGCAGCACCAGCGAGGCGATCGCCACCACGGCCAGCGCGATACCCGCCGGAATGGCCACGCTGTCGGCCTGCAGCAGGTTGTAGGCCACCGGCAGCGCCATGATCTGGGTGATCACCGCGGGTCCCCGGCTCCAGCTCCTGCGCAGCAGCAGCCCCCGGGCCGCGAGCAGCGGCAGCAGCGCCAGCACGAGCACGGTGATGCCCCCGGTGACGGCCTGCCCCCGGTCGTCCGGAGACCCGGTGAACCCGCGGACGAGCATCCACACCCCGCCGACCGCGAGCGCGAGCCCCTCCAGTCCGCTCAGCGCGGCCGCGTACGTCAGCCGCCGCGGACGGGGTCCGTCGGTCACGTCGGCCTTCTCGGCCGTAGGCGCATTGCTCACGGCAGAAGGGTAGCCCTCGCCCCGGACGCCGGGCCCGGGCCACGGTCCCACGTGGCCAGACTCACGCCCCTTTCTCTTACCGGATCCCTAACGCGGCCTGGGCCCGGTACTTCCCAGTAGGTACGCTGCAATCCATGCGTGCACTTCTCGTGGTCAATCCGGCGGCAACCACCACAAGCGCACGTAGGCGCGATGTCCTGATCCACGCGCTCGCGAGCGAGGTCGAACTGGAGGCCGTCACCACCGAGTACCGCGGCCACGCCCGGGACCTGGGACGGCAGGCGGCGGAGAGCGAGGACATCGACCTGGTCGTGGCCCTGGGCGGCGACGGCACGGTCAACGAGGTGGTCAACGGCCTCCTGCACGCCGGACCCGATCCGGACCGGCTGCCCGGGCTCGCGGTGGTCCCCGGCGGTTCCACCAATGTCTTCGCACGCGCGCTCGGCCTGCCCAACGACCCGGTGGAGGCCACCGGCGCCCTGCTCGGCGCGCTGCGCGAGAAGCAGGAGCGGATCGTGGGCCTCGGGCTGACGGCCGGTACCCCCGGCACCGCGGACGAGGAGGTCCCGGCCCGCTGGTTCACCTTCAACGCGGGGCTCGGCTTCGACGCCGGCGTGGTCGGCCGGGTCGAGCAGCAGCGCGAACTCGGCAGGAAGTCGACGCACGCGCTGTATGTGAGGCAGGTCGTACGGCAGTTCTTCGGCGAACAGCACCGCCGGCACGGCGCGATCACCCTCGAGCGGCCCGGCGCCGACCCGGTCAGCGATCTCGTGGTGGCGATAGTCTCGAACACCTCGCCCTGGACGTATCTCGGCAATCGCCCTATGTACACGTCACCTAAGGCCTCGTTCGATAAAGGCATCGACGTACTCGGTCTCAGCCGTCTGTCGACGGCCGCGGTTGCCCGGTATGGCACGCAGTTGCTCACTTCGTCCCCCGAGCGCGGACCGCATGGAAAGCACGCCCTCTCCCTGCACGACCTGGACCAGTTCACCTTGCATTCGAAGGTCCCACTCCCCCTTCAGATGGACGGCGACCACCTGGGACTGCGTACGAGCGTGACGTTCACAGGCGTACGCCGCGCACTGCGTGTGATTGTGTGAGCGGAAGGGGCCAAAGTCCTTTCACTCGAACGTTTAGGCCAGGATCCACCCCATGGAAGTACGGCTGTGACCCAGTCGACACCGAGGAATCAAAAAAAACTTTCCGGAAGGGGTTGTATCCGTCGCTGAGGTTTGCGAGGCTCTACGTGGCGGTCGGGACAGCCCGCAACACCGGCGTCCGCTGATCACCGGAATCCCCTTCAACTCACAGGACCCCTGCCAGGGAACCTGGCGGTCGGCCCTTCACTTGTTGAGGGATTCGTGAAAGCGTTCACATTCACAAGCACCGTGCATGTAATACCAAGGAGAGGTAGCAGCCATGGACTGGCGTCACAACGCCGTTTGCCGCGAGGAAGACCCCGAGCTCTTCTTCCCCATCGGCAACACCGGTCCTGCGCTGCTGCAGATCGAGGAAGCCAAGGCCGTCTGCCGTCGCTGTCCCGTCATGGACCAGTGTCTGCAGTGGGCGCTCGAGTCCGGCCAGGACTCCGGCGTCTGGGGTGGTCTCAGCGAGGACGAGCGTCGCGCGATGAAGCGCCGTGCCGCCCGCAACCGGGCCCGTCAGGCCACCGCCTGACAGTCCCACCCCTGGTGACAGCCTGAGCTTGGCGGCGCGTACAGCGAGTACGCATCTCCCGCCCCCGAGCCGCAGCGCGCAGTACCCCCGATGCGCTTAGAAACAAGCAGCAGCGAGCGAGCAGCCCCGGACCCACCAGGTCCGGGGCTCTTTGCTGCGCCCGGACACCGGCCGCCGCCCGGGGGCCGACGGCCGCCGGGCTACTTCTGCGGCTGCACCGGCACGTCGAGGATCACGCGGGTCCCCCGTCCGGGCGCCGGCACCATGTCGAACGTGCCGCCCAACTCACCCTCCACCAGCGTCCGTACGATCTGCAGGCCGAGGTTCCCCGAGCGGTGCGGGTCGAAGTCCTCGGGCAGACCGACGCCGTCGTCCTGGACGGTCACCAGGAGTCGCGCCTCCTTGGTGGTCCCGCCGCGGACCGCGGTCACCTCGACGGTCCCGGTCTCCCCCTCACGGAAGCCGTGTTCGAGGGCGTTCTGCAGGATCTCGGTGAGGACCATCGACAGCGGGGTCGCCACCTCGGCGTCGAGTATGCCGAAGCGTCCGGTGCGCCGGCCGGCGACCTTGCCCGGCGAGATCTCCGCGACCATGGCCAGCACCCGGTCGGCGATCTCGTCGAACTCCACGCGCTCGTCCAGGTTCTGGGACAGCGTCTCATGCACGATGGCGATCGAGCCGACCCGCCGGACCGCCTCCTCCAGGGCCTCCCGGCCGCGCTCGGACTCGATCCGGCGGGCCTGCAGGCGCAACAGCGCGGCAACCGTCTGGAGGTTGTTCTTCACCCGGTGGTGGATCTCCCGGATGGTCGCGTCCTTGGTGATCAACTCACGTTCACGCCGCCGGAGTTCGGTGACGTCCCGGAGCAGCACCAGGGAACCGATGCGGGTGCCCTTGGGCTTCAGCGGGATCGCCCGGAACTGGATCGCGCCGTCGCTGGACTCGATCTCGAACTCGCGCGGCGCCCAGCCGCTGGCGACCTTGGCGAGCGCCTCGTCCACCGGTCCCCGGGTCGGGGCGAGTTCGGCGGTGGTCCGGCCAAGGTGGTGGCCGAGCAGGTCGGAGGCGAGGCCGAGACGGTGGTAGGCGGAGAGGGCGTTCGGGGAGGCGTACTGGACGATGCCGTCCGCGTCCAGCCGGATCAGACCGTCGCCGACCCGCGGCGAGGCATCCATGTCGACCTGCTGGTTCGGGAAGGGAAACGATCCGGCAGCGATCATCTGCGCGAGGTCGGAGGCGCTCTGGAGGTAGGTCAGCTCCAGCCGGCTCGGAGTACGCACCGTGAGCAGATTGGTGTTGCGGGCGATGACCCCGAGGACCCGGCCCTCACGCCGTACCGGGATGGACTCGACCCGTACGGGGACCTCTTCGCGCCACTCCGGGTCGCCCTCCCGGACGATCCGGCCCTCGTCCAGGGCGATGTCCAGCATGGGGCGGCGGCCCCGCGGGACCAGATGGCCGACCATGTCGTCCTGGTAGGAGGTGGGGCCGGTGTTGGGGCGCATCTGCGCCACCGAGACGTAGCGGGTGCCGTCCTCGGTGGGTACCCACAGGACCAGGTCGGCGAAGGAGAGGTCGGAGAGCAGCTGCCACTCCGAGACCAGCAGATGGAGCCACTCGAGGTCGGAGTCGTCGAGGGCGGTGTGCTGGCGGACCAGTTCGTTCATGGAGGGCACTCTGCGAGCGTACCCGCGGGTCTGTTGCCGGTCTAAAAGGGCCGGATACACCCGCGGGCCGCGGCGCCTGGGAGGGACCCTCAACCCTCCCGGCACCGCAGCCCGGAGCAGCATCGGCCACGGGGTGTGCGGTCCCGACCGGCCGAAGGTGAGGACCCGGGGCAGTCAGGGCAGAGAGCTCCGGTTCCTCGGTCCGACCTCCTGTGCGGGGAGGACGGAAGAATGCGACTGCGATGTACGGACCCGCCGTACTCCTTCAGTGCTCGTACGCAATTGTGGACTAGACCACGGTGTGTGTCCATGCGTTGGAGGCTGTTCACAGTCGACGCGATCGCAGCGTAGCCCGCCGGAGGGGGTCGTGGGGCCCGATGCGGCCGGGCATTTCCCGACACCCCGGCCCACAGGCGGGATTTTTCCTTGATTCACCCGTTCTGGCGTATTCACGTAACCTCACACCTGTCCTCTTTTCACCGCGCCCGCTTCCCGGGTGACAGGGGCCGGTTCTGTTAGATTGGTCCCATCGGATTGGTCTAAACCACATAGACAGAACGGCAGGCCCAGCGTGGAAGTTGTCATCGTTCCGGACGCCGCCGCGGGTGGCGAACTGATCGCCGAGGCCATGGCCCAGCTGCTCCGCCGCAAGCCGGACGCGCTGCTCGGGGTGGCCACGGGCTCGACCCCGCTCCCCATCTACCAGGCGCTCACCGCCAAGGTGCGGTCCGGTGCCGTGGACGCCTCGCGGGCGCGGATAGCCCAGCTCGACGAGTACGTGGGGCTGCCGGCCGAGCATCCGGAGTCGTACCGGTCGGTGCTGCGGCGCGAGGTGCTGGAGCCGCTCGGGATCGGCATGGAGGCGTTCCTCGGACCCGACGGCGCCGCCGAGGACGTGCAGGCCGCCTGCGAGGCGTACGACAGGGAGCTGGCGCGGGTGGGCGGCGTGGACCTGCAGCTGCTCGGGATCGGGACGGACGGGCACATCGGGTTCAACGAGCCGTGTTCGTCGCTCGCCTCGCGGACCCGGATCAAGACGCTCACCGAGCAGACCCGGGTCGACAACGCGCGGTTCTTCGACGGGGACATCGAGCAGGTGCCGCACCACGTGATCACTCAGGGTATCGGGACGATCCTGGAGGCACGGCATCTGGTGCTGCTGGCGACGGGCGAGGGCAAGGCCGACGCGGTCGCGGCGACCGTGGAAGGACCGGTCGCCGCGGTGTGTCCCGCGTCGGCGCTGCAGTTGCATCCGCACGCCACGGTGGTGGTGGACGAGGCCGCCGCGTCCAAGCTGAAGCTCGCGGAGTACTTCCGGCACACGTTCGCGAACAAGCCGGCTTGGCAGGGGATCTGAGGACGCACGCGTCCGCCGGGTGCGGTGCGGTGCGCTGCGGACCAGCCGTCGTGGGCGGCTGGTCGCGCGGTTCCTTCCCCGGCCTCCGGCCGGGGGTACCCCCAGCGCCCCCGAGGGGGCGCTCCGGTCACCGGGGTGCGATGACCTCGGCCGCCGCCGTGCCGCACACCCGCGCCGCGCCGTGGGTCGCGATGTGCAGGGCGCCTCGGGCGGGGGCCTGCGGGACGCCCATCTCCACCACGATCGTGTCGGGGCGGGCGGCGAGGAGCGCGTCCAGCGCACCGGTCATCCAGGCGTGGCGGTGTTCGTCCCGGAGCACCGCCACGATCCTGCGGTCGCCGGCCGCCGCCAGGGCGTCCCGGCCCGCTTGGGCGCCCGTGAAGTCCGCCGTCCCGGTGCCGGGCAGCCTGCGGGAGAGCTCCGCCGCCACCCCCCAGGGGGTCTCCGTGCCGACCGCGATGTTGGACACCGGGCTGAACACGGCCACGAAGGGCGCGGCGGTCAGCGGCGGACAGGGATCGACGCGCGTCACATCGAGCGCGCGGCGGGCCGCGACGAGACCGATGTCCGCGGCCGCGGAATCCGGCCGCGCCCGCTCCGTCGTCGCCGTCCAGCGGGCCAGCGACCGTACCCGGTCCGCGGCCTGGGCCAGGCGTTCCTCGGGGAGTTCACCGGAGCGGACCGCCGCGACCAGCGCGT
Source organism: Streptomyces sp. NPDC001068 (assembly GCF_042897315.1). Taxonomy (NCBI): domain Bacteria; kingdom Bacillati; phylum Actinomycetota; class Actinomycetes; order Kitasatosporales; family Streptomycetaceae; genus Streptomyces; species Streptomyces sp. NPDC001068. The sequence continues at coordinate 236,556 of NZ_JBIAYD010000003.1, forward strand.
CGCGCAGCCGTCGTACCGTCTCCTCGTCGGCGAGCCCGCCGCCCACGCAGATCGCGTCGGCGCCGGCGGCGATCGCCAGGACGCTGCCGTGTTCGATGCCGTACGTCGCGGCGATGGCCTGCATCTCCATGCCGTCGGTGACGATCAGCCCCTCGTAGCCGAGTTCGCCGCGCAGCAGATCGGTGAGGATCGTGCGGGACAGCGTGGCCGGCCGGGCCGGGTCCAGGGCCGGGACCAGGATGTGCGCGCTCATCACGGCACGGGTGCCCGCGGCGATGGCGGCCCGGAAGGGGGCCAGTTCCCGGGCGTGCAGGACGTCCGCCGACGCGTCGATGCGGGGCAGCGCGAGGTGCGAGTCGACGGCGGTGTCGCCGTGGCCGGGGAAGTGCTTGGTGCACGCCGCCACCCCGGCCGACTGGAGGCCGGTGACGTAGGCCGCCGTGTGCCGGGCGACCAGGTCCGGGTCGGCGCCGAAGGAGCGGACGCCGATGACCGGGTTGGCCGGGTCGGAGTTGACGTCGCCGGACGGGGCCCAGTTGAAGTTCACCCCGCAGGCCGCGAGGCGGCGGCCCAGTTCGAGGGCGACCTCGCGGGTCAGCTCCGTGTCGTCGACGGCGCCGAGCGCGTGGTTGCCGGGGAAGGAGGAGCCGGTGTGCACCTCCAGGCGGGTGACGTCGCCGCCCTCCTCGTCGATGGCCACCAGGACGTCGTCCCGTTCGGCGCGCAACTGTGCGGTGAGGGCGGCCAGTTGTTCGGGCGAGGCGATGTTGCGGCCGAACAGGCCGACGGCGGCGAGACCTTCGCCGAGCCGGCGCAGCAGCCAGTCGGGGGCGGTGGTCCCGGTGAAGCCGGGCTGCAGGACGGTCAGCGCGTCGCGCGTGAGTGTGTCCGTACCGCTGGCGAGTGTCGTCATCGGGTGGCGTTATCCCTTCACGGCGCCCGCGGTCAGGCCCGCGGCCATCTTGCGCTGGACGAGGAGGAAGAGGACGACGATCGGCACGGCCATCATCGTGGCGCCGGCCATCATCGGGGCGTATTCGGTGCCGTGCTTGGTGGTGAAGTTGGCGAGCCAGACGGTCGCGGTCTGGTTCTCCTGGCTGAGCAGCATCAGGGCGTAGATGTACTCGTTCCAGGCCTGGATGAAGGCGTAGACCGAGGTGGCGACCAGGCCGGGGGCCAGCAGCGGGAAGACCACGCGGACGAAGGCGCCGGTGCGCGAGCAGCCGTCGACCATCGCGGCCTCCTCCAGCTCCTTCGGGATGTTGACGATGAAGCCGCGCATGGTCCACACCGTGAACGGCAGGATGAAGGTCAGATAGGTGATGATCAGCCCGGTGAGCTTGTCGTACTGCCCCAGGTCGTTGAGGAGCAGGAAGACCGGGATGATCATGGCGACCAGCGGGACCATCTGCACCGCGAGGATCCCGACGATCACGACCTTGCGGCCGCGGAAGGCGAACCGGGAGATGGCCAGGGCGGCCAGCAGGCCGACGACCATGCCGATCAACACGACGGACAGCGAGACGATCAGGCTGCGGCCCACCGGGCCCCAGAAGTCGGCGATGTCCAGGGCGCGGCGGAAGTTGTCCAGGGTCAGGCCCGTGGGCAGCAGGCTCGGGTCCGGGTCGATGGCGTCCTTGGCCGGCTTGAAGGCCGTGTTCAGCATCCAGTACACGGGGAAGCCGACGACGACGAAGACCAGGAGACCGAGGATGTTCCAGCCGAGACGGGGTCCCCTGCGGGCGGTTGCGGTGCTCATTCGACCTCTCCGATCTTCAGCATCTGGCGCATGTACACGGCGACGACACCGAGCAGGAGGAGCACGGTGAGCAGGGCGATCGCGGACCCCTGTCCGTAGTCGTTGACCACGAAGGCGCGGTCGTAGGAGTAGGTGGTCAGCAGCTGGAACTCGGGCTCGGGGTGGCCGCCGCGCATCACGAAGACCTGCGGGAAGACACCCATGTCCCAGATCACCGAGAGGGTCGTGAGCATCACGATGATCGGCTTGAGGATGGGGAGCGTGACATAGCGGAAGACGCCCCAGGCGCCCGCACCGTCGAGCCGGGCGGCCTCCTCCAGCTCCGCCGGGACCTGGGTGAGACCGGCACTGAGCGTGATGACCACGAACGGCACCGCGCCCCAGACCACCAGGAGCATGATCACCGCGAGTCCCTGGGGGCCGCTGGCGAACCAGTTGTGGCCGATCAGCTCGACCCCCGGGATCTTGCTGAGCAGGGCGTTGAGGATGCCGTAGTCGGAGTCGAAGAGCCACTTGAAGAGCGTGGTGGCGACGATGACCGGCATGCCCCAGCTGGCCACCAGCACGATGTTGACCAGGGTCTTCACCCAGCCGGAGACCCGCTGCAGCAGCAGGGCGACGAGCATGCCGACGACCATGGTGAAGACCACGCTGCCGACCGCGAAGACGATCGTGCGCAGCACGACCTGCCAGAACTCGGTGTCGCCGAGCACGTCGGAGAAGTTCCCGAACCCGACCCACTCGGCGGGCTTGAACCCCCACAGCTGGGACTGCCCGAACTCCTGGAAGGAGAGGGTGACCAGCCGGTAGAAGGGGTAGCCGAGTACCAGCCCGAGGATCGCGAGGCAGGGCGCGAGCAGCAGCCAGGGAACGGCGGGACCGCCGGAGCGCCGGTTCGCCCGTGGTCGGTGCGGGGAGTCCGGTGGAGGTGCCGGCACCTTGGCGGGTGTGGTCGTGTCTACGGCACTCATCGCACTCCTAAGCAGTTCAAGAAACGTCAGGTGACGCGCCCTGAAGGGGCGCGGGGAACTGCGCGAACAGCCCCCACGCACCCGCAGAAGCCCTGCGACCCCGACGCGGCACTCTCTTGTGGAACTCACCCGCCGGGCCTGACCCCCCGTCGACCAGGCCCGGCCGGATGGCGACTACTTGGTGTTGATGACCTTGTCGATCGCGGCGTCCGCGGTCTTGGCGGCGGCCTCCACCGACTGCTTGCCGGTGCCGATGTTCTGCAGCATGGTCTGCAGGACCTGCGCCTTCTCGACCTGGCCCCAGCCCGGCGCCATCGGGACGAACCAGTTGGACTCGGCCGCGGTGGCGGGCACCTCGGTCGCCGGGTCGCTCTTGAGCGTCGCGAGGTCGGTCTTGTTGTTCGGCAGGTTGCCCTTGGCCATCAGGCCCTTCTGGCCGGACGGACCGGTGAACGCGTTGATCCACTCGGCGGCGACGCCCTGCGCCTTGGACTTCACCGGGATGGCGAGGTCGGAACCGCCCAGGAAGACCGGCATGTTCTTGCCGGACGGGCCGGGCATCACGAAGTTGACCAGGTTGTCCTTCAGCTTGCCGCCGGTCTTGTCGTTCTTCGGGTCGGCCGCGGTGGCGCCCTCCCACGCGGCGCCGAAGATCATGGACGACTTGCCCTGGCCGTAGACGATGTAGCGGTCGGACTCGTCCTTGGTCTTGTCACCGTGCATGTACTTGTCGATGACGCTCTTGAACTCGTTGAGGCCCTTGATGGACTCGGGCGAGGAGAGGTTGCCCTTCCACTGGCCGCCGGACTCCGCGGCGATCGAGCCGCCGGCGTCGTAGACGAAGGACATGGCCGCGTACCAGTCGCGGGTGGGCTGGTACCAGGCGCTGAACTTGCCGCCTTCCTTCTTCTGGATCTTGTCCAGGTCGGCGGTCAGCTCGGTGTAGGTCTTCGGCGTGGTCTTGATGCCGGCCGAGGCGGCGACGTCCTTGCGCCAGTTGGCCACGCGGCCACCGGCGTAGTACGGCACGCCGTAGGTCTTGCCGTCGTAGGTCACCGAGGCCTTGAGGCCGTCGAGCCACTGGTCGGAGTTGGTGAACTGGGAGGCCTCGACGGGAGCGAAGGCGCCCTTGACCATGTAGCCGAGCATCTCGGTGTTGCCCATCTCGACCACGTCGGGGGCCTTGTCCGTGGCGAGGACGGCGTCCAGCTTGGTGTTCTTGTCCGGCCAGCCGTAGTACTCGTGCTTGATCTTGATGCCGGGGTGCTTCTTCTGCACGGCCGCGTCGGCCGCCTTCACCAGGTCGGGCCAGTTGTTCTGGGCGTCCACGGTGAGCCAGACGGTCAGCGCCTTGGCGTCCGCCCCCTGCGCCTTGTTGTCGTCCTTGTTGTCACTGCCACACGCCGCGATGGAGACGACCATGCCCGCGATACCAATCGCGGCTATCAGCTTGCGCTTCACGCCACCCTCCTCAGGGATGCCACAAACCCCCCCGCCTCCCCGCGCGAGCGTTGGGCCGGGACCTGGACCAATGGTGTAGACCAGTGCGCAGAGCTTGGCCCAGACCAGCAGGCCTGTCAAGGGTGGTCGAACGGGCTCCGACCAGCCGTTATGCGACCTACATATGCAGGAACCTTTAAGTAAGAAGCCCTCGAAAACCCGGGGCGCGGACGAGACAATTCCGGTAGACCACTCAGGTGGTGGACTAGACCAAAAGAGCCCACGGCGGTATACAGAGGGGATCACGCAGCGTGCAGGGGATATCCCGGTACGCTGCCGTGCCACGAAGCGGCCGGATCAGAGCCGGGAAGGCGGAGCATGAGCACCGACGTCAGCAGTGCGGAGAACGAGAGCGGGACAGCCGTCCGTACCGCGCGCGTGCCCAAGTACTACCGCCTGAAGAAGCACCTCCTCGAAATGACGGAGACACAGGCACCCGGCACCCCGGTCCCGCCCGAGCGCACGCTGGCCGCCGAGTTCGACACCTCCCGCACCACCGTCCGCCAGGCCCTCCAGGAGCTGGTCGTCGAGGGCCGCCTGGAACGGATCCAGGGCAAGGGCACCTTCGTGGCCAAGCCGAAGGTCTCCCAGGCGCTCCAGCTCACCTCCTACACCGAGGACATGCGCGCCCAGGGCCTGGAGCCGACCTCGCAGCTGCTGGACATCGGCTACATCACCGCCGACGACCGGCTCGCCGGCCTGCTCGACATAACGGCGGGCGGACGCGTGCTGCGCATCGAGCGGCTGCGCATGGCCAACGGCGAGCCCATGGCCATAGAGACCACCCACCTGAGCGCCAAGCGCTTCCCGGCGCTGCGCCGCTCCCTCGTCAAGTACACGTCCCTCTACACCGCCCTCGCCGAGGTGTACGACGTCCATCTCGCCGAGGCCGAGGAGACCATCGAGACCTCGCTGGCCACCCCGCGCGAGGCCGGCCTGCTCGGCACCGACGTCGGCCTGCCGATGCTGATGCTGTCCCGGCACTCCCTGGACCGCGAGGGCCAGCCGGTGGAGTGGGTGCGCTCGGTGTACCGCGGCGACCGCTACAAGTTCGTGGCCCGCCTCAAGCGTCCGCAGGACTGACACCCCCGCACGCGCGAGAGCCCTTCACAGGATCGACATACCGATAGCCGAACAGCTACTTCCGCTGCGGCGACGCCGTGACCTAGATTGCCTGCGCGTTACACAGGCGAACGGTGAGGGGACGGAGCCGCGGTATGTCGGATGTACCTGAAGTGAGGCAGCCGGTGGTGACACCGATACGCGTGGTCATCACCGTCTGCCTCGTCGCGCCCTTCGTGGCGCTGCTGTGGGTGGGTTCCTACTCGAAGACGGACCCGACGTTCATCGGGATCCCGTTCTTCTACTGGTACCAGATGCTGTGGGTGCTGCTGTCGACCGCGCTCACCGTGACCGCGTACCAGTTGTGGGAGCGCGACCAGCGCGCCCGCAAGGCCGGCCACACGAGCGGGGGTGCGCAGCGGTGAAGGACGGGGTCAACGGCGTCGCGCTCGGCGTCTTCATCTTCTTCTTCCTGGCCGTCACGGTCATGGGCTTCCTCGCCGCCCGCTGGCGCAAGGCGGAGAACGAGCACTCCCTGGACGAATGGGGCCTGGGCGGCCGGTCGTTCGGCACCTGGGTCACCTGGTTCCTGCTCGGCGGCGACCTCTACACGGCGTACACCTTCGTCGCCGTACCGGCGGCGATCTACGCGGCGGGCGCGGCCGGCTTCTTCGCGGTGCCCTACACGATCCTCGTCTACCCGCTGATCTTCACGTTCCTGCCCCGCCTGTGGTCGGTCTCCCACAAGCACGGGTACGTGACGACCTCGGACTTCGTGCGCGGGCGCTTCGGCTCCAAGGGCCTCTCGCTCGCCGTGGCCCTGACCGGCATCCTGGCGACGATGCCCTACATCGCGCTCCAGCTCGTCGGCATCCAGGCGGTGCTCGACGTGATGGGCGTCGGCGGGAGCGACGGCACCAACTGGTTCGTGAAGGACCTGCCGCTGCTCATCGCCTTCGGCGTGCTGGCGGCGTACACCTACTCATCGGGCCTGCGGGCGCCCGCGCTGATCGCGTTCGTGAAGGACGGGCTGATCTATCTCGTCATCGCGGTGGCGATCATCTACATCCCGATCAAGCTGGGCGGCTTCGACGACATCTTCGCCAAGGCGGGACACGCCTTCGCGCAGGTCAATCCGGCCACCGGCAAGCCACGCGGCGCGCTCGCGCCACCCGAGGCCGGTCAGTGGACCTACGCCACCCTGGCCCTGGGCTCCGCGCTCGCGCTGTTCATGTACCCGCACTCGATCACCGCGACGCTCTCCTCCCGGAGCCGGGACGTGATCCGCCGCAACACCACGATCCTGCCGCTGTACTCCCTGATGCTGGGCCTGCTCGCGCTGCTCGGCTTCATGGCCGTCGCGGCCGGCGTCAAGGTCACCAACGGCCAGCTGGCCATCCCCCAGCTGTTCGAGAACATGTTCCCGGACTGGTTCGCGGGCGTGGCCTTCGCGGCGATCGGCATCGGTGCCCTGGTCCCGGCGGCCATCATGTCCATCGCGGCCGCGAACCTCTTCACCCGCAACATCTACCGGGACTTCATCAAGCCGGACGCCACCCCGAAGCAGGAGGCCCAGGTCTCCAAGCTCGTGTCGCTGCTGGTGAAGGTCGGCGCGCTGGTCTTCGTCCTCACCATGGACAAGACGGTCGCCATCAACTTCCAGCTCCTCGGCGGCATCTGGATCCTGCAGACCTTCCCGGCCCTGGTCGGCGGCCTGTTCACCCGCTGGTTCCACCGCTGGGCCCTGCTGGCGGGCTGGGCGGTCGGCATGGTCTACGGCACGGCCGCGGCCTACGGCGTGGCCTCCCCGACCCAGGCGCACTTCGGCGGCTCGGCCAAGGAGATCCCCGGCATCGGGGAGATCGGCTACATCGGCCTGACGGCGTTCGTGATGAACGCGGTGGTGACGGTGGTCCTGACGTTCGTCCTGAAGGCCCTGAAGGCCCCCGAGGGCATCGACGAGACGAGGACGGAGGACTACACGGCCGACGCCGGCGACCCGGGCGTGGAAACCGAACTCCCCCCGGCCGTCGCGGAGGGCGCCCACTGAAACGCCCCTCCGGGGGCGCGAGGAACTGCGCGAGCAACCCCTGACGACCCGCAGCGGGCCACCGAGAAATCCCACCCTCGGCGGCCCGCTGTCGTACACACTCCTGCGCATGACGATCCAGATCCGCGAAGCGCGCCCCACCGAATACGACACCCTCGGCGAGATCACCGCCCGGGCCTATCTCCAGGACGGCCTCCTCGACTTCGGCGAGAGCGACTCCTACCTCGCCGAACTCAGGGACGTGGCGAAACGGGCGGCCGCGGCCACCGTTCTCGTCGCCGAGGCCGACGGCGTCCTCCTCGGCGGCGTGACCTTCGTCCCCGGCCCCGGCCCGATGTCCGACATCGCCGCCGAGGACGAGGCCGAGATCCGCATGCTCGCCGTCGACGGCGCCGCCCGCGGCCGGGGTGCCGGCGCGGCGCTCGTCCGCGCGTGCGTCGACCGCGCCCGCGCCCTCGACGGCTGCGCGGGGGTCGTCCTGTCGACGCAGCGCGCCATGGAATCCGCCCACCGGATCTACGAACGCCTCGGCTTCGTCCGCACGCCCGAGCGGGACTGGAATCCCCTGCCGGAGCTGTACGACATCACTCTTCTCACCTACGAGCTGACACTCCGACACCGCCACGACACAACATGTGGGGGTGACGCGACAGCACGGCACTAGATGTATGCTCATGCTCGCTGTCGCCGCAGGGGAATCCGGTGCGAATCCGGAACTGTCCCGCAACGGTGTACTTGTGCACATCCGTGCCCAAGCGTCAGTCCGAGGACCTGCCGACAGCACGCCCCGGCCGTCCGGCCCGGGTGATCTGACGTCCGGGTCTCGTGGAGTGGACCGGGGACGCGACACGCGTGCGTGCGCCCGTGTGCTGCCCCCTGCCCTCCGCCAGGCCCCGTGCCGAGCGAGGGAGAGCCCCACCGTGACCATCGCGCCAGCCGAACCGGCTTCAGCGACCAGCTCTGTGGACGAGGACGGTCCCGGCACCGCGTTGCTGCGGACCCTGACCGGACTGACCGCCGACCTCCCCGACGCCGACCCCGGCCGGGTCGCCGCGGCCGCGCTGCGCGGCCGGTCCGCGCGGGCCGACGAGTCGGAGTTGCGCGAGCTGGCCACCGAGGCGGCCGCCGGTCTCATCTCCGAGGACCCCGCCTACTCCCGGCTCGCCGCCCGGCTGCTGACGATCTCCATCCGCGCCGAGGCCGCCTCGCAGGGCGTGACGTCCTTCACCGAGTCCGTCGCCGTCGGCCACCGCGAGGGCCTCATCGCGGACCGCACCGCCGAGTTCGCGCGCCTGCACGCGGCCCGCCTGGACGCCCTGGTCGACCCGGCGGCCGACGACCGCTTCGGCTACTTCGGCCTGCGCACCCTGCACAGCCGCTACCTGCTCCGGCACCCGATCACCCGCAAGGTCGTCGAGACCCCCCAGCACTTCATGCTCCGGGTGGCCGCCGGTCTCGCCGAAGACGACACCGCCCGCGCCCTGGACGAAGTCGCCGCGCTCTACGGGCTCATGAGCCGCCTCGACTACCTGCCGTCCTCCCCCACCCTCTTCAACTCCGGCACCCGGCACCCCCAGATGTCGTCCTGCTACCTCCTCGACTCCCCGAAGGACGAGCTGGACTCCATCTACGACCGCTACCACCAGGTCGCCCGGCTCTCCAAGCACGCCGGCGGCATCGGTCTGTCGTACTCCCGCATCCGCAGCCGCGGTTCGCTGATCCGGGGCACCAACGGGCACTCCAACGGCATCGTGCCGTTCCTGAAGACGCTCGACGCCTCGGTCGCCGCGGTGAACCAGGGCGGCCGGCGCAAGGGCGCGGCCGCGGTCTACCTGGAGACCTGGCACTCCGACATCGAGGAGTTCCTGGAGCTGCGCGACAACACCGGTGAGGACGCCCGGCGTACGCACAACCTGAACCTCGCGCACTGGATCCCGGACGAGTTCATGCGCCGGGTCAACGCCGACGGGCAGTGGTCCCTGTTCTCCCCCGCCGACGTGCCGGAGCTGGTGGACCTGTGGGGCGACGAGTTCGACGCGGCCTACCGCGGGGCCGAAGCCGCGGGGCTCGCGCGCAAGACCATCCCGGCCCGCGACCTGTACGGCCGGATGATGCGCACCCTCGCGCAGACCGGCAACGGGTGGATGACCTTCAAGGACGCGGCCAACCGGACCGCGAACCAGACGGCCGTCCCCGGCCATGTCGTGCACTCCTCGAACCTCTGCACGGAGATCCTGGAGGTCACGGACGACGGCGAGACGGCGGTCTGCAACCTGGGTTCGGTGAACCTCGGCGCGTTCGTCGACACCGCGAGCGGTGACATCGACTGGGAGCGGCTGGACGAGACCGTGCGCACCGCGGTCACCTTCCTCGACCGGGTCGTGGACATCAACTTCTACCCGACCGAGCAGGCCGGCCGGTCCAACGCCAAGTGGCGTCCCGTGGGCCTGGGCGCCATGGGTCTGCAGGACGTCTTCTTCAAGCTGCGGCTGCCGTTCGACTCCGCCGAGGCCAAGGCGCTCTCCACCCGGATCGCCGAGCGGATCATGCTCGCCGCGTACGAGGCCTCCGCCGACCTCGCCGAGCGCGGCGGCCCGCTGCCGGCCTGGGAGAAGACCCGTACCGCCCAGGGCGTGCTGCACCCCGACCACTACGGCGTCGAGTTCACCTGGCCCGAGCGCTGGGCGGCGCTGCGCGCGCGGATCGCGACCACCGGCCTGCGCAACAGCCTGCTGCTCGCGATCGCGCCGACCGCCACCATCGCCTCGATCGCCGGTGTCTACGAGTGCATCGAGCCGCAGGTCTCCAACCTCTTCAAGCGCGAGACGCTGTCCGGTGAGTTCCTCCAGGTCAACTCCTACCTGGTGCGCGAGCTCAAGGACCTCGGCGTGTGGGACGCCCGTACCCGTGAGGCGCTGCGCGAGGCCAACGGCTCGGTGCAGGACTTCGCGTGGATCCCGGCGGACGTCCGGGCGCTGTACCGCACGGCCTGGGAGATCCCGCAGCGCGGGCTGATCGACATGGCCGCGGCCCGGACCCCGTACCTGGACCAGGCCCAGTCCCTGAACCTGTTCCTGGAGACGCCGACCATCGGCAAGCTCTCCTCGATGTACGCGTACGCCTGGAAGTCGGGCCTGAAGACGACGTACTACCTGCGTTCGCGCCCGGCGACCCGGATCGCCCGCGCCGCGCAGGCCCAGCCCACCGTTCCCGCCCAGCAGACGGCCGTCGAAGACGCGGTCGCCTGCTCCCTGGAAAACCCCGAGTCCTGCGAGGCCTGCCAGTAATGACCACCCAGACGAAGAACCTGCTCGACCCGGGCTTCGAACTGACCCTCCGCCCGATGCGCTACCCCGACTTCTACGAGCGCTACCGGGACGCCATCAAGAACACCTGGACCGTCGAGGAGGTCGACCTCCACTCGGACGTCGCCGACCTCGCCAGGCTCAGCCCCTCCGAGCAGCACCTGATCGGCCGGCTGGTCGCCTTCTTCGCGACCGGTGACTCGATCGTGGCGAACAACCTGGTGCTGACGCTGTACAAGCACATCAACTCCCCCGAGGCCCGGCTCTACCTGAGCCGCCAGCTGTTCGAGGAGGCCGTGCACGTCCAGTTCTACCTGACGCTCCTGGACACCTACCTCCCCGACCCGGAGGACCGCAACGCCGCGTTCGCCGCGGTGGAGAACATCCCCTCCATCCGCGAGAAGGCCGAGTTCTGCTTCAAGTGGATGGACTCGGTGGAGAACCTGGACCGCCTGGAGTCCAAGGCCGACCGCCGCCGCTTCCTGCTCAACCTGATCTGCTTCGCCGCGTGCATCGAGGGCCTGTTCTTCTACGGCGCCTTCGCGTACGTCTACTGGTTCCGCAGCCGGGGTCTGCTGCACGGTCTCGCCACGGGCACCAACTGGGTGTTCCGTGACGAGACGATGCACATGAGCTTCGCGTTCGACGTGGTCGACACGGTCCGCAAGGAGGAGCCGGAGCTCTTCGACGACGCGCTTCAGCAGCAGGTCACCGACATGCTGCGGGAGGCCGTCGAGGCGGAGCTGCAGTTCGCCCGTGACCTGTGCGGCGACGGCCTGCCCGGCATGAACACCGACTCGATGCGCCAGTACCTGGAGTGCGTCGCCGACCAGCGGCTCGGCCGCCTCGGCTTCGCCCCGGTGTACGGCTCGGAGAACCCGTTCTCCTTCATGGAGCTGCAGGGCGTTCAGGAGCTGACGAACTTCTTCGAGCGGCGTCCGTCCGCGTACCAGGTCGCGGTGGAGGGCACCGTCGACCTCGACGAGGACTTCTGAGCCTTCTGAGCCATCGGGGTCTCCCGCTCTCCGCGGTCCTCGTGGGCCTCCCTGATCTGCCGGTCGATGCGCCTGTCGCGCAGGACGCCGAGCACGGAGGGGAGGGCCATGAGGACCAGGATCCCGAGGACCAGGGCCATTCCGACGAGACCTTCGATCTGGTTTCCGTTCATGGACACCACTGTCCCGCCGGATGGTCCTTACCGTCAGTGGCAGCACTGCCATGCACCCTCGAATTGCTGCCACCGACGAGGCACACTGGCGGCATGCTGACGAACGTGGCCACGGTGCTCCTGGACGGTGTGCACCCCTTCGAGCTCGGGGTGGTCTGCGAGGTCTTCGGCCTCGACCGCTCCGACGAGGGGCTGCCGGTGTACGACTTCGCGGTGGTCTCGGCGGAGGGCCCGTCACTGGGCACCCACGTGCCGGGCCTGACCGTGTCCACGCCGTACGGCCTGGACCGGCTGGACGAGGCCGACCTGATCGCGGTGCCGGCCTCCGACTCCAACGTGGAACGGGACTACCCGCCCGAACTGCTCGACGCCCTGCGCCGGGCGGTGGACCGGGGCGCCCGGGTGCTCAGCGTCTGCTCCGGCGTCTTCGTGCTCGGCGCCGCCGGGCTGCTGGACGGGCGCCGGTGCGCAGTGCACTGGCGGCACGCCCGGCTGCTGGCCCGCCGCTTCCCGCGCACCCGGGTGGAACCGGACGTGCTGTACGTCGACGAGGACCCGGTGATCACCTCGGCGGGCACCGCGGCCGGCATCGACGCCTGTCTGCACATCGTCCGCAAGGAACAGGGCCCCGAGGTCGCCAAGAAGATCGCCCGGCGGATGGTGGTGCCCCCGCACCGGGACGGCGGCCAGGCGCAGTACATCGAGCGGCCGCTGCCCGAGGGACCCTGCGACACGGTCGGCGAGGTGCTGGCCTGGATGGCGGAGCACCTCGACGAGGAGGTCACCGTCGAGCAGCTGGCCGCCCGGGCCCTGATGGCGCCGCGCACCTTCGCCCGCCGCTTCCAGCAGGAGACCGGCACCACGCCGTACCGCTGGATCCTGCGGCAACGGGTGCTGCTGGCGCAGGAGTTGCTGGAGGGGACCGACGAGACGATGGACGCCGTCGCGGATCGCACCGGCTTCGCCACGGCGGCCGCGCTGCGGCACCAGTTCGTGAAGGAGCTGGGCACCACGCCGAACGCCTACCGGCGCGCGTTCCGGGGGCCGAAGGCCGCCTGAGCGCGCGCCGGTATCAGGAGCCGGCCGGGAGCCGGCGGGTCACCAGGGCACCGGCGTGAGCAGCAGGCGCTGCGGGCGCAGGGTGATGCCCACCCTGGTGGCGTCGTCCGACCCGGGGACCTGCTCGAAGCGGTACGCGGCGCACAGCGCCGCGGTGATCAGGCTGAGCTGGGTCATGGAGAAGTGGTCGCTGGGGCACTTGCGGTTGCCGACGCTGAAGGGGCTCATGGCGTACTTCGGCACCTCCTGGGCCCGCTCCGGAAGCCAGCGGTCCGGGTCGAAGTCGAGGTGCGCGTCGTAGGAGCGGGCGTCGCGCTGGATGGCGTAGGGGCTGTAGACGATGTCGGCCCCCGCCGGAATGCGATAGCCGCCGAGCTCGGTGTCGGCCTTGGCGCGCCGCGTCAATATCCATACGGCGGGCCGCAAACGCATCGCCTCGACGACGACATTGTTGGTGTGGGTGAGCCGGCGAACGTGCTCGAATCCAACCGGTCGACCGCCTGTCACGGATTCGACCTCGGTCCGTACCTTCTCGGCGTGTTCCGGGTGTTCGGCGAGGACCTGGAGCAGCCACATGATCGTGGAAGCGACAGTTTCACTGCCGGGTGTGAGTATCGCGACGACCTGGTCGTGGATCTCCTGTTCCCCGATGGGCTCGCCATTCTCGTCCTTCGCCGCCAGCAATGCTGTCAGCAAATCGTCCGGCTTTTGACCAGATGCCCGGCGCTCGGCGACGATCTCGTCGACGAGGAGATGCAAATCGGCCAGCGCCCTGTTGAATTCGCGGTTGGCGGGCAACGGCAGCCGGTACAGCGGGCCGAGTGGTACGACCATCCGCCGGTACATACCGCGGAAGACGCTCGCCAGGTCGACGCTCAGCCGCTCCGCCCGCTCGTCCATGTACTGCCCGCGCAGCAGGCAGCGGGCGGCTATGCGGACCGCGACCCGGAAGGACTCCGAGGTGCAGTCGACGGTGGAGCCGGGCCGCCAGCGCTCGGTGAGCGCGTGCGCCTCCTCCTCCATGACCGGCCCGTAGTCGGGGATGGAGGACAGGTTGAACGCGGGCTGGATGGTGCGGCGCTGGCGGCGGTGGCGGGGGCCGTTGGCGGTGGCCACGCCCTCCTTGCCGAGCAGTCCCTCCAGGGACTCCCAGAGCGGGCCGGCGATGATGAAGTCGGGGTTGAGGGCGAGGGCCCCGGTGAGCGCCGGGGTGGTCACGGCGTACACCTCCTTGGGGCCGAGGCGCAGCCGCACCATGTCGCCGTCGGCGCGCAGCCGGGACATGAAGGCCAGCGGGTCGCGCGCGAGTTGCCAGCCGTGGCCGAGCAGCGGCACACCGCCGCGGGCGAGGGGCGGTTCGCGCAGTTCACGGTGTTCGGAAGCCTCCGCGGCCGCGGGCTTCACGGACTCGACGGTCATTTCTCACCTGCCGCTTCGTTGTTGACGTACGGGGGCGTGGACCGGTCGTCCCAGCTGTCGACCATGTACCGGCCGGATTCGTGGTGGAACCAGTACACGGAACTGAACCAGTTCCGCATGTTGGCGACACACGCCAGGACCGCGGCACCGAGTTCCTTTCCGCGCACGGTGCCGTCGTCGAGCTGTTCGGCGAATCGATGAGCGGCCCGCTCGGCGTCGAGGAATTCGCTGATGCATTCCTCGACGCGTCGCCTGACTTCTTCGACAGCCTTTTCCAGGCTCATCCCCTCGTGGGTGACGAGACTGATTCCGAGATTGTGCACCTCGTCGCCCGCTATTTCCTTGGGCAGGGAGCAGAGGTCGTTGTACCAGGCGGCGAATTCCTGGCTGAGCAACGCCGGCCGACGGTATGCCGGATTCTTGCGCACGGCGTCCGGGAGTTCGGCCCCCGCGCTCGGCTCGAGGAGGTCCGTCCATATCCAGTGGGCGAAGGTCAGGCGCCGCAGTGCGAGGTATTCCTCGACCCCGGGGACGTATCCCGTGGTGCGGTTGCGGTACTCGCGGTCGTAGGCCTCGATCACCTCGTGGAAGTGCCGGGCGAACCGCTGGTTCCAGCTCCCCGGCAGAAACGAGCACAGCCGCGCCACACTGTCGGCGAACCCCGCGACCAGGGTGTCCGGGTGGTGCAGATGGTGCAGCGGGGCATCGAGAGCCCCGTGCAGACGGGACCTCAGCCGCCGCCAGTCGGAGGCCCGGCCGTGCACGACGTCGCGGTCGTGCCGGTCGTCCCAGACGAAGAACCAGGCGCTGTAGTCGCATATCGCCTGGATCACCTCGTCGGAGGCGCCCAGGTAGTAGCCGGCCATGAGGTCGGTGTAGCAAAGACCGTCGGCATATTCCCGCACCTTGTCGGCGGGCATCAGCCGTTTTTCCAGCAGCCAGAGGCGGGTCTTCTCCTGGAGCTGTGGCCAATACGGGTGCAGTCGCCGAGGAAACTCTGCCTCGATCACGGGCAGGGCGAGTTGTGGTGGAACCGCGATCGCCGTCGGCGTCGATGTGGTGCTGTGTGAGAAAGCGTGCACGAACATACCCCTCTCAGCCGCCAGGTGCGCACACCCCTCCCGCTGTGCCGGGCGTGCGCCGTTGCGTATCCCCGCACTTCCCATTCAGCACCACAACTGACCGATCTGGGAACGGATTTGCTTCATTCACTACCCCCCAGTGCCGAGAATCTCCCCTTGTGTGACTGATTAGGGTTCGCTAGGGGCGCACAAAGGATCGAATGTACGACGGACAGGCGATCGGGTATGACCGGACATGACGAACGCCTGGTCGAGACAGAATCGACCAGGCGTCACAACGGACCTTGTCCGTCTCAGTCGTTGGCGACCACCGGGTAACGCGGCTCGTTCTCGGCCATCTGCCGCAGCGCGTCCTTGCGCTCCCGCTTGGAGAGCCGGTCGATGTACAGGTACCCGTACAGGTGATCGGTCTCGTGCTGCAAACACCGAGCGAAGTAGCCGGTCCCCCGCACCTTGATCGGGTTGCCCCGCTCGTCCTGACCGGTGACCTCGGCGTAGTCGGGACGGGCGAGGGGAGCATAGGCGGTGGGCACCGACAGGCAGCCCTCGTTGCTGTCGTCGAGCCGCCGCTTGTCCGCGGGCAGGTCGACCAGCTTCGGGTTGCACACCACACCCACGTGCCGGGCACCCTCGTCGTCCTGGCAGTCGTAGACGAAGACCTTCAGGTCGACGCCGATCTGGTTGGCGGCGAGGCCGACGCCCTCGGCGGTCCGCTGGCTCGCGAACATGTCGGCGACCAGCTGCGCCAGCTCGTCGCCGAACTCGGTTACGTCCTTGCACTCCTTGTGCAGCACCGGGTTCCCGACGACGGTGATGGGCCGCGAGGTCCCCCGCGCACGCCAGGCGTTCTCGCGCTCGTCGGTCTCCTCGGTGTCGACGACGAACCCGTCGTCATCCACGGGGAGCACGCCCGCGTGCTGCTGATCGGTGTCCTGCTGCGCCATGACCGACGTGAACCTTCCTGGGTTGAACGGAGGGATGTAGCTGATACAGGGTACGTGGGCGCGCCCCTTCAGGGGCGCGGGACCGTATCCGATGTGCGGCTACCGCCGTGTGCGCGCGACGAGCCCCCACCGGCGCGCACCCGACGAAACGATGTTCAGCAGACCTCTTCCAGATCCCGCCAGTCCCTGGAATCCGGGCTGTCGGCGACCCATCCGTCGAGCAGCCCCCTGACCAGCGTGGCCGGCGCGGCCACCCCGCACTCCCGCTCCGGCACCCACAGCTGCCCGTCCGTCCGGTGCCCGAGCGGCCCCGGATGCCCCGGCTCACTGTGATCGTGCGGATCGAGATGCACCCCGTCGCCCTCGTCCGACGGCATCCGCGACTCGGAGCACATCCGGCACAGCAGCCGCACCGAGGAGGACCAGTCCTCCGCGGCGAACCCGGCGTCCCCGGCCAGCTGCTCCAGCGCGTCCCGGTCCGCCTCCGTCGCCGCCTCCAGCAGCACCACCCAGGTCGGCACCGGGGACGGCGCCCACAGCTCGATCTCGTCGAAGACCGGGTACGCGTGCCCGGTCACCGTGGTCCGCTCGCCGTGCGGTACCCCGTCGTGCAGTACGACCTCGCCCCAGCGCCGTCCGGACGACGGCAGCGGAATGGACTGCACCTCGATGCGGGCGGGATCCAGCCGCCGCCCCCACACCACCTCCGCCTCCCCCTCGGGGGACAGCCGTACGGCGGCGCTGCCCAGGTCCATCCCGTCCGGCTCGCCGGAGACGGCGGCACCGCCGGGAACGCGCAGTCCGTACGCCTGCCAGGCCCGGCGGGCCAGCGGCCAGTCCTGCAGCGCGGTCGCGGCGATCCCGACGTTCCACCAGTCGGGCGCCCCGGCCTCACGGTCGAGAAGGGCCACCGCCCGGAGCCCGGCGGCACGCGCCTGCTCCCAGTCGTGCCGGAACTTGTGCAGCAGCGCGAGGTTGAACCAGGACTCGGACAGCCAGGGTTCCAGGTCGGCGGCACGTGTCAGCAGTTCGCCCGCGTCCTCGTACCGGCCGTCGCCGATCAGCGTGAACGCGCGGTCGGTGGCCTGCCGCCAGGAGGCGGAGGGCCGGTGCCGTCCCTTGCCGAAGATCCTCACGATTCCCGCCTGCCAGTTCCATTTCCGCACAGTGGGCTGGCTTGTGCCCCCGGACATCACCCTCTCCCTCGCATCCAACCACGTACGACGGGAGCGCCGCTCATTACCCATGGGTTACCCAGCCGCGCGCAAGGTCAGACAGTCTCTGGAGAGCACGCGCGCCAGGGACTCCACGACCTCCGGAGCGTAGTCCCCGGCGGTGGCGAGCCGTAACTCCTCCAGAGCGGTCAGCGCCCCGCCGGGACCGGAGTCCCGGGTCTTCTCCTCGTACGCGTTGACGACCCGCACGATCCTCGCGGCCGCCGGCTGCTGCCGGTACGGGTCGGCCTGCCGTTCCACGACCACGGCCACCGCCGGGTCCACGCCGGTCTGCCGTACGACCGCTCCGCCGAGCAGGGCGATCCGGCGCTGTTCGGCCGGCGGCAGGGCGGCGGTGGCCCCGGCCGGCACCGGGTCGACCAGGCTCAGCTGGCCGATGTCGTGCATCAGCGCCGCGTACTCCAGCACGGTGAGCTCCGCTCCGGACAGCCCCAGGTCGCGCCCGACGGCCTGGCTCAGGGTGGCGACCCGGCGGGCGTGCCCGGCCGGGGTGTAGCCCGCGATCTCGGTGGCGCGGGCCAGGGAGGCGATGGTCTGCCGGTAGGTGGCCCGGACGGCCGCGTACCGGCGCAGGGAGAGCTGGGTGAGCAGGAGCGGCAGGCAGAAGACGGGCAGCGCCCACAGGCCGACGACGGCGACGGCCAGGGCCATCACCGCGCCGGTGGCGCAGACGGCGGACCCGATGCCGAGCAGTCCGCGCAGCTCGTCGCGGAGCAGCGGCCCGAACGGCCACCCGGTGCGGGCGTGCGCCTGGGCTGCGGCGAGCACCGCGTCGCAGAGCGTGGTGAGCACCAGCAGCGCGATCAGCAGCAGCGCGTAGGCCGGTCCGCTCAACTGATCCAACACACCTCTGCTGTAGAGCGGTTGGAAGCAGACCGCGGCGAAGCCGACGGTGAGCACGCGGCGGGCGAGACGGTCGAGCGTGGGCCGGCGCCCCTCGGCTATGTGCGGCACGCTGCCGAGCAGCGAGGCCGCGCAGACGACGGCCACGACCTGGAAGGCCCCGTCATGGGTGGCGGCCCCGCCGTCGGCCCCGAGCAGGGCGTAGGCGAGCCCCCCGGCAGCCGCGAGCGGTGCCGCCTCCCGGACCTCGACGCCGGTCCGCCGGCTGAGCTCCCCGACGGCCACGAGCCCTCCGAAGGCGAGCGCGATCCCCCGGTCGGCGAGCCCTTCCCAGAGGGTGCCGCCGAAGCAGCCGACGGCGAGCAGCAGCGCGGCGCCCCTGATGTCCCGCAGGACGGCGGGCGGACGGGACCGGAACCCCGCGGACCCGCGGCCGCCGCCCCGGGCGCCGGTCGCGCCCGGCAGGCCGCGCACCGCGCCGCCGGCCGGCGAGCCCGGACCGGGAGCCGGCCGCCCGGGGCCGAGCACCGGGTCGCCGGACGTCACGGGGCACCTCGGCCCACGCTCTGGGCCGCGCTTCTCGGGCGGTCCGGGGCAGGCGGGCCGGACGTGGTGTCGTCGGCGGTCACCGCGGGGTGCCAGCCCTGTTTGGCCAGTGCCCGGACCAGCGCGTCGACGGCCTCCCGGTCGAACTGCCGCCCGGCGCAACGGCGTAGCTCCTGCACCGCCGCGCCGACCGGCCGGGCCCGGCTGTAGGAGCGCGTCGAGGTCATCGCGTCGAAGGCGTCGGCGACGGCCACCACGCGCGCGGACTCGGGGATCTGACCGCCGGCCAGACCGTACGGGTAGCCGCTGCCGTCGACGCGCTCGTGGTGGTGGAGGATCGCCGCGCGGGCCTCGCCGAGGAAGGAGATCCCGCGCACCATCTCGTGGCCGTACTCGGGGTGGAGTTCGATGATCCGCCGCTCCTCGGGGGTGAGCGGCCCGTCCTTGCGCAGCAGCCGGGTCGGGACGCCCAGCTTTCCCACGTCGTGCAGGATCCCGGCGAAGCGGAGCACCTCCACCCGCTCGTCGTCCATGCCCATTTCGCGCGCGATCATCACGGAGGCCTGTCCGACCCGCTCGCTGTGCCCACGGGTGTAGCCGTCCTTGATGTCGACGGCCTGCACGAGCGCGCGGATGGTGGCCTGGTGGGCGGCCCGTTCCCGGTGGTACTGGGCGAACGCCCACCAGGAGACGCACATCGGGAGCAGGACGAGCAGGGCGGCCACCGGGCCGAAGGGGCTGCGCCACAGCACGGCCATCATCAGCCCGACGAGCCCGTGCACCCCGATCGGCGCCAGCGAACGGGACAGCAGCCCCCGCCAGGCCCGCCGTACCGGGACGCGCTCGGCCAGCGCGAGGATCCCGCCGTCCAGGAGCGCCAGCACCCCGCAGAACGCCAGCACCGCCGCCGCGCACGGCAGCAGCGCGTAGGGGAAGTCGCAGCCCAGCACGGAGTCCCGGCCGCCCAGGGCGCCGTGCACACGGCCCGCGCACCACACGGCGACGGCCAGTTCGGCGGCCCGCCAGACGCGGCGCAGGGTCCGGGGCCGCTGCTCGACCCTCGAGAGCAGCGCACCCGGCAGCGGCACCAGAGCCGCGGCCGGTGGCGGCAGCAGGAAGGCGGCGGCGAGCAGCACCGGATGGAACGTGCCGCCGAACCGCCGTCGCAGGCCGTACTCGCAGACCGCGTACAGGGCGGCCGGCAGGGCCACCGCCCACCAGGGCGTACGCGCGGCCGGCAGGGGGAGCAGACACCACAGGGCGCAGAGGGCGACGCAGGCCACGTAGGCGCGTGCCCGTGCCGGAACCGCCTCCATCTCGCCCCTCCCCCGACCATGCCTGTCCAGGCTCCGGAGCCTAGGCGGATGCCGGAGGGTCCGGGGGGTATGACCGGAGGATTAGCACATTCGGGTGACGGACCACCCCGGGCGCGGTGGCGTCCGGGGGACTCGGCCGTGGTGTCCGCGGGCCCCGGACGCGTCCGGGGAGGAGGGGCGGAAGCCCGGGCTCAGCTCTCCTGCGGAGCGGGCGTGGTCTCGGGGGTGGCCGTCACGTCGTGCTCCGGGACGGTCTGCCCGGACCGGATCAGGTCCAGCCGCCCGAGCACCTTCGCCCGCAGGTCGCTGGGCACGTCGTCATGACCGCAGCACCGCTTGACCAGCTTCTTGACGGCCTGCTCCAGCCCGTACTTCTCCAGGCACGGCGAGCACTCGTCGAAGTGCTGCCTGAACTTGACGCGATCGACGTCCGGCATCTCACTGTCGAGGAACTCGTACAGGTGACCGAGTACCTCACTGCAGTCCGTCTCGTGCGGCTCTCCGCAGCTCATGAGCCCGAGCCTTTCGCTTCGTTCGACTCCCCGGCGCCGGCCGGTACGAGCCCGCGCTCACGCGCGTAGTCCTCCAGCATGCCGCGCAGCTGACGGCGGCCCCGGTGCAGCCGGGACATCACCGTACCGATGGGTGTCCCCATGATGTCCGCGATCTCCTTGTACGCAAAGCCCTCTACGTCGGCAAGGTAGACGGCGATGCGGAATTCCTCGGGGATCGCCTGCAGCGCTTCCTTCACGTCCGAGTCGGGCAGGTGGTCCAGCGCCTGCGACTCCGCCGAGCGCAGACCGGTCGACATGTGCGACTCGGCGCGCGCGAGCTGCCAGTCCTCGATCTCCTCGGCCGCGGAGCGCTGGGGTTCGCGCTGCTTCTTGCGGTACGAGTTGATGAAGGTGTTGGTCAGAATGCGGTACAGCCAGGCCTTGAGGTTGGTGCCCTCGCGGAACTGGTGGAAGGACGCGTACGCCTTGGCGTACGTCTCCTGCACCAGGTCCTCGGCGTCGGCCGGGTTGCGGGTCATGCGCAGCGCGGCCGAGTACATCTGGTCGAGGTATTCCAGCGCGTCCCGCTCGAAGCGCGCGGTGCGCTCCGAGGTCGACTCCGCGCCCTTGCCCCGGCCCTCGGGCAGCTCCGCCTGGCCGTTGTCGGTCCCTGCGTCGGTCCCAGTGACCGGACCCACCTCCTCAAGATCCAGGGCGGGACCGAAACCGATCCCACTCGACTCGGAGGATAGAACACGACCCGTGCCTGCCGCCGCTCGAATAGGAGCGGTCTTGGCCGCGTGCAGCACTGTCCAGTCCAGCTCAGCGCTGCTGCGGCTCGAATCGGACCCTGCCGGGCGAAGCCCGTCCACCGGGTGGTGGTGGGCGACGGGAGGGCAGATGGTCGAACCCATGCGGCGGACTTCCTCTCCTTCGGCGACGGCGCTGGTGCCCCAGCACTTCTGTCCGCCTCAACAGTGGTCCACCGCGCAACATTCCCGGGCGTCACCCCAGCGTCGTGATCCATGCGGCGACCGCGTCCGTGACGATGGTCACCGCCCGTTCCGGTGTGATGTCGGCCTTTTTGGCCACCGCGAACCCGTGATCGGCGGCCGGCACCTCGACGAGCGTGTAGTCGCCCTCCGGGAACTCGGCGGGCTTCCCGAACGGGTCGTTGCCGCCCTGCACGACGAGCGTGGGCACCCCGGTCCCCAGCAGCTCCGCGGCCCGCGACTTCTCGGGCCTGCCCGGTGGATGCAACGGGAAGCCGAGGGCGAGGACACCGGCGGCCGCCAGGTCACCGGCGGTACGGCAGGCCACCCGGGCGCCGGCGCTGCGCCCGCCCGACACCACCGGCAGCCCCGGTGCGGCGAGCGCCGGCCACACGCCCCGCCAGCCCGTGTCGAGCGTCCGGGGCGCGGGGGCGATCTTCTTGCCGTCGACCCGCCAGGGCTGCTCGACGAGCGCGACGGTCACGCCGTGCCGGGGCAGCTCGGCGGCGAGGGCCTGGAGGTCACGGGCCTCGATGCCGCCGCCCGCCCCATGGCCCACCGCGAGCACCAGCCGTGCCCCGGACGCCTCGTGCCAGGTGATGCGGGCGTCTCCCGCCCCGGTACCGACGATCTTCGAAGTGGTCACGCCAGGAGGCTAAGGGCTGTCCCGTCCTAGAACAGGGTGGACTCCTCCGGTGCCTCCAGCTCCGTCAGCAGTTCCGGGCTGTTGTTGCGGACGTTGCTGACCGCCGTGGAGACCGGGTAGGCCCGCATCAGGCCCTCCGGCGGCGGGGCGAGCAGCGAGCGCAGCTCCCCGGGGTCCGTGCGGGCCGGATCCAGCCAGGCGTCCCAGCGGTCCGGGGTGAGCATCAGCGGCATCCGGGGGTGGATGTCGAAGAGCGACCGCGGGCCCTCGGCGGGCGCCACCGCGAGCGGCGAGGTCTCCGCCTCCGTGGTGATCACCGAGCAGGTCGCCCACCAGGCCAGCGGATGCTCGTCGGGCAGCGTGCGGTCCCGCCAGAACTCGTACAGCCCGGCCATGGCGAACACCGAGCCGTCGGCGGGGAGCACGAAGTACGGCTGCTTGCGCGGCCGCTTCCGGCGCCCCTCGACCTCGAGCTCCCGCTCGTCCTCGGCGGTGACCCACTCGTAGTAGCCGTCGGCGGGCAGGATGCAGCGCCGGGTGGCGAAGGCACGGCGGTACGACGGCTTCTCGTGCACGGTCTCGGCGCGCGCGTTGATCATCCTGGCGCCGCCCTCGGGCGACTTGGCCCAGGACGGTACGAGTCCCCACTTCAGCCTGCGCAGCTGCCGAACCGGACGCCGGTCGTCGGCGTCTTTCAACGGACGGTCCAGGACGGCGTACACCTCCTTGGTGGGCGCCACGTTGTAGTCGGGCTCCAGGGTCTCCTCGGGCTCCCACTTCTCCACTTCGAAGGTTCCTGCGAGATCCTCTGGTCCACGACTGGATGCATACCGTCCGCACATACGTGCAACACTGCCAGACTCCACACCACCAGAGGGAGCAACCGCCAGACCATGGACAGCTCAGCCGCCCTCGCGCTGCCCGACCTGTGGGACCGTCTGACGGGGACGCAGTCCGACCCCGACCTGTGGGTGGTGCTGGCCACGCTGGCCGCCGCCCTCGCGGTCGTCGTCCCGCACACCCTGTGGCGGATATCCCGCAACGCCATCACCATCGCCCACGAGGGCGGCCACGGCCTGGTCGCGCTGCTCACCGGCCGTCAGCTCACCGGCATCCGGCTGCACTCCGACACCAGCGGCCTCACCGTCAGCCGGGGCAAGCCGCACGGTCTGGGCATGATCCTGACGGCGACGGCCGGCTACACGGCGCCCCCGCTGCTCGGCCTCGGCGGCGCGGCCCTGCTCGGCGCCGGCCGCATCACCCTCCTGCTGTGGGTCGCGACGGCCCTGCTCGTCGCCATGCTGGTGATGATCCGCAACGCGTACGGCGTGCTGACGGTGTTCGTGACGGGCGGCGCGTTCGTGCTGGTGTCCTGGCTGGCGGGGCCGCAGGTGCAGGCGGCGTTCGCGTACGCGGTGGTCTGGTTCCTGCTGCTGGGCGGGGTGCGCCCGGCGTTCGAACTCCAGGCGAAGCGTTCACGGGGCGGCGCCGGCGACTCGGACGCGGACCAGCTGTCCCGCCTGACCCATGTACCGGCGGGCATGTGGCTGTTCCTGTTCCACGCGGTGTCGCTGTGCTCGCTGATCGGCGGGGGCCGCTGGCTGCTCGGGATGTGATCCCGGCGGGCGCCGCGGAACCGCACCTGAAAACGGGCTCACCCGCGGAGCGACCCGCACCCGGACTCCGGTCACCGCACTAAAGTGACCCCATGGCCGCAAACCCCACCGCACCAACCGCCCTCTGGCCCGCCCCGCACGCGAGCGGAGCCGTCGACGCGACGGTTCACGTGCCGGGGTCCAAGTCGGTCACCAACCGCGCCCTCGTCCTCGCCGCCCTCGCCTCCGAACCCGGTTGGGTGCGCCGCCCGCTCCGGTCCCGCGACACCCTGCTGATGGCCGGTGCCCTGCGGGCGATGGGCGTCGGCATCGACGAGACCGTGTCCTCCAGCTCCTCCGTCGCGGGCGGCCCCGACGGATCCGGCGAGGCGTGGCGGGTGCTCCCGGCCGGCCTCCGCGGCCCCGCCACCGTGGACGTCGGCAACGCCGGCACGGTGATGCGCTTCCTCCCGCCCGTGGCCACCCTCGCGGCCGGTGACATCCGCTTCGACGGCGACCCCCGCTCCTACGAGCGCCCGCTGCACGGCGTGATCGACGCGCTGCGCGTCCTCGGCGCCCGCATCGACGACGACGGCCGGGGCTCCCTTCCGCTGACCGTGCACGGCAGCGGCGCCCTCGAGGGCGGCCCGGTCTCGGTCGACGCCTCGTCCTCCTCGCAGTTCGTGTCGGCCCTGCTGCTCTCCGGCCCGCGGTTCAACCAGGGCGTGGAGGTCCGCCACGTCGGCGCGACGCTGCCCTCCCTGCCGCACATCCGGATGACCGTCGACATGCTGCGCGCGGTCGGCGCCCAGGTGGACACCCCCGAGTCGGGGGGCGAGCCGAACGTCTGGCGGGTCACCCCGGGCGCCCTGCTCGGCCGGGACCTGACCGTCGAGCCGGACCTCTCCAACGCCCAGCCGTTCCTGGCCGCCGCGCTGGTGACGGGCGGCAGGGTGGTGATCCCGGACTGGCCCGCGCGCACCACCCAGCCGGGCGACCGGCTGCGCGAGGTCTTCACCGAGATGGGCGGCTCCTGCGAACTGACCGACCACGGCCTGGAGTTCAGCGGCTCCGGCCGGATCCACGGCATCGATGTCGACCTGGGTGACGTGGGTGAACTGACTCCCGGCATCGCGGCGGTCGCCGCGCTCGCCGACTCCCCCTCCACCCTGCGGGGCGTGTCCCACCTCCGGCTCCACGAGACGGACCGGCTGGCCGCGCTCACCAAGGAGATCAACGAGCTGGGCGGTGACGTCACCGAGACCGCCGACGGTCTGCACATCCGTCCGCGCGGCCTGCACGGCGGGGTCTTCCACACCTACGAGGACCACCGCATGGCCACCGCCGGTGCGATCATCGGCCTGGCGGTGGACGGTGTCCGGATCGAGAACGTGGCGACCACGGCCAAGACCCTGCCGGACTTCCCCGACCTGTGGACCGGGATGCTCGGGAGCGACGGGGCCTAGGGGCGGACGACCATGCGCCGCTACGGCAAGCACACCGACGAGGACGACATCCGCCAGCGCCCCAACCGCAAGGGCACCCGGCCCCGTACCCACATCCGCCCGGCGCACGAGGACGCGGCCGAGGGCATGGTCCTGACCGTCGACCGGGGACGGCTGACCTGCCTGGTCGAGGACCGTACGGTGCTGGCGATGAAGGCGCGCGAGCTGGGCCGCAAGGCGGCGGTCGTGGGTGACCGGGTGGCCCTGGTGGGCGACCTGTCCGGCAAGAAGGACACCCTGGCCCGGATCGTCCGCATCGAGAGCCGCAATTCGGTGCTGCGCCGCACCGCCGACGACGACGACCCGTTCGAGCGGGTGGTCGTCGCCAACGCCGACCAGCTGGCGATCGTCACGGCCCTGGCCGACCCCGAGCCCCGCCCGCGGCTCATCGACCGCTGCCTGGTCGCGGCCTACGACGGCGGGCTCACCCCCCTCCTCGTCATGACCAAGTCGGACCTGGCCCCGCCGGACAAGCTCCTGGAGCTCTACGGCGACCTGCAGATCCCGTACGTGGTCACCAGCCGCGAGGAGCTGGAGTCGGGGGACGCGGCCCGCGTGGTCCAGGAGCATCTGGACGGCAGGATCACGGCGTTCGTCGGCCACTCCGGAGTCGGCAAGACGACACTGGTGAACGCCCTGGTCCCGGAGGACCTCCGTCGTACGACGGGCCACGTGAACGCGGTGACCGGCCGCGGCCGCCACACCACCACCTCGGCCCTGGCCCTGCCCCTCACCGGGGACGACGGCTGGGTCATCGACACTCCGGGCGTCCGCTCCTTCGGACTGGCGCACATCGAACCGTCCCGCGTGATCCACGCCTTCCCCGACCTGGAGCCCGGCACCGCGAACTGTCCGCGCGCGTGCAGCCACGACGAGCCGGACTGCGCCCTGGACGAGTGGGTCGCCGAGGGCCACGCGGACCCGGCTCGCCTGTACTCGCTGCGCCGTCTCCTCGCGACACGCGAGCGCACGGAAGGTGACTGACCACCGCGTTGTTTGTCCTGACCCGAGTTCGGTAAGTGCATAATCGCACCGAGCTGGACTTACGGGAGGACGGCACATGGCGTGGCTGCTGGTGATCGTGGCCGGAATTCTGGAGACCGGCTTCGCCGTGTGCCTCAAACTCTCCCACGGCTTCACCCGTCTCTGGCCGACGATCGCGTTCGCGTCCTTCGCGCTCGGCAGCTTCGGTCTGCTGACCCTGTCCCTGAAGAAGCTGGACGTGGGCCCGGCGTACGCGGTCTGGACCGGCATCGGGGCGGCGGGCACGGCGATCTACGGCATGATCTTCCTCGGCGACCTGGTCTCCACCCTGAAGATCATCTCCATCAGCCTGGTGATCGCCGGCGTGATCGGCCTCCAGCTGTCGGGCTCCGCCCACTGACATCCACGCCGCACCGGCAGGAACGCGGTGCCACGCCGGCTCGCGACCGCCGCGTTCGGCCGAGGGCCGCGGGAACCGCACGACGGGCCCCCGCTCATCCGTGGCCGGAACACAACCGTCCCGCCCTCTCTCGCACCGGCTGCCGCCGGCTCACACCGGCTGCCGCGAGAGTGCCCCCCGCACCAGTTCCGCCAGCCCGCCCTCGCCGGGCGGCGCGGCCACGCAGGACAACGCGAGCCGCACCACCAGCTCGCACGACCGGGCCAGTTCGCCGTTCCCCCGCGCCGTCCCGCCACCCGCCAGTACCGCCACCGCCCGGTCCCGCACGATCTGCACGAAATCCCCGGGCGACGGCAGCGGCCCGTCGGCCCGGCGCTGCGCCGGCACCGCCGACGAGGACGGCACGGCGGTCAGCGTCGGCGACGGCAGCCGCTCGCTCCAGCACCCCGTGAGCATCGCTCGTACCAGCGCGTTGTCCCGGGCCGCCAGGGCCATCCACTCGGCCGTCGCCGTCAGACGTTCACGGACCTCGGTATGGCTGCCCAGGGCCCGCTCCACGCCCGCGAGGTATCCGTCGGCCTCCCGGCGCACCAGCGCCCTCGCCAGGCCTTCCTTGCTGCCGAACTCGTTGTACAGCGTCTGCCGGGACACTCCGGCCGCCACGGCCACGTCGACCATGCGCACGGCGGCCCACGGGCGGCGGGCGAGCGCCGCGTACGCGGCGTCCAGCAGGGAATCCCGGGCTGCAGGCATCGTCGCCTCCTGGAGAGAGCGGCTCTGCGCCCAGATTTGACGCGCACGATCCCACTGTCAAGGGTTCGCGAAGGCACCGGGGGGCGCCCTTCGGCCATCGCACGCGGGAGCCCCGAGTCCGGGCCCCCGCTTCTCGCGGCGCCCTCCCGGCACCGCCGCACCGCCGCACCGCCGCGCCGCCGCGCCGCCGGAAGGTGCCGTGACCCTCCGGGCCCCGAGACGCTTCGGCTCCCCGGGACGCTTCGGCTCCCGGACCTCGCCGGACTCGGCCCGGCACCCCGCTCTCCCCCGTCTCCCCCGCCACCTCCCCGACATCCCCCGTCTCCCCCCGACATCCCCCGTTTCCGCGCCGTCCCGTGTAGCCCGGCGCCCGCCCCGGCAGATAGCGTTCGGCACATGCCGGACTACCACGATGACCTGCGGCTCGCCCACGTACTCGCGGACGCTGCCGACGCCGCCACCATGGGCCGCTTCAAGGCCCTCGATCTCAAGGTCGAGACCAAGCCGGACATGACCCCGGTGAGCGAGGCGGACAAGGCGGCCGAGGAGCTGATCCGCGGCCAGTTGCAGCGCGCCCGCCCCCGGGACGCGGTCCTCGGCGAGGAATACGGCGTCGAGGGCACCGGCCCCCGCCGCTGGGTGATCGACCCGATCGACGGCACCAAGAACTACGTACGCGGTGTCCCCGTCTGGGCGACCCTGATCTCCCTGATGGAGGCCGCCGAGGGCGGCTACCGGCCGGTCGTCGGCGTGGTCTCCGCGCCCGCGCTGGGCCGTCGCTGGTGGGCGGCGCTGGGACACGGCGCCTACACCGGCCGCAGCCTCACCTCCGCCACCCGCCTGCGGGTCTCCAAGGTCTCGAAGCTGTCCGACGCCTCGTTCGCGTACTCCTCGCTGGGCGGCTGGGAGGAGCGAGGGCAGCTGAACGGCTTCCTGGATCTGACCCGGGACGTGTGGCGCACGCGCGCCTACGGCGACTTCTGGCCGTACATGATGGTCGCCGAGGGGTCGGTGGACATCTGCGCCGAGCCGGAGCTGTCGCTGTGGGACATGGCGGCCACCGCGATCGTCGTGACGGAGGCCGGCGGCTCCTTCACCGGCCTTGACGGCCGCCCCGGCCCGCACAGCGGCAACGCGGCCGCGTCCAACGGTCTGCTCCACGACGAGCTGCTGTCGTACCTCTCCCAGCGTTACTGAAACAGCCTTCTGGGGCGGAACGGGGCAACCCGCCCTGGCACATATGAGCGCGTGCGCCCTCAATTGGCTACCCACACCCCCTTGTTGACCCGGGCTTTACCTGCCACCCTGAGAGCACCCCCACTTTGTGAACTTGTGAATCGCTGAACTATCTCCGCGGTTCCCTAGGAGGTGGCACCTTCCATGCTCGTCCGTGACGCCATGAGTACGGTGGTCCTCACCGTCGGCCCGGCCCACACGCTCCGCCAGGCGGCCGCCCTGATGTCCGCGCGCCGCGTGGGCGCGGCGATCGTCCACGACCCGGACGCCGGCGGGATCGGCATCCTCACCGAACGCGACATCCTGAACTCGGTCGGCCTGGGCCAGAACCCGGACACCGAGCCCATCCACGCGCACACCACCAACGACGTCGTGTTCGCCACCCCGGCCTGGACCCTGGAGGAGGCGGCGCGGGCGATGGCCGACGGCGGCTTCCGCCACCTGATCGTCCTCGAAGGGGGCGAACCGGCCGGCATCGTCTCGGTCCGCGACATCATCCGCTGCTGGGCCGGGACCCGCGCACCGCAACCCGCCTGACCGCCTGCCATCCGGCCCCGGAACGGGTCCACCAAGCTGGACTTGGTCCAAGTCAAGTCCAGCTCCAAATTCACACCCGTTCGGGAAATGGTCGGCCTGCTGTTAGGCTTGATGCCATGAGTGACCTTCTGGAGCGGCTGCGTGGACGCGGATGGCGGATGACCGCGCAGCGACGTGTCGTGGCAGAGGTCCTCGACGGTGAACACGTCCACCTGACGGCCGACGAGGTCCACGCGAGGGCCGTCGCCAAGCTGCCGGAGATCTCACGGGCGACCGTCTACAACACGCTGGGCGAGCTGGTCACCCTGGGCGAGGTCCTCGAGGTCTCGACGGACAAGCGCGCCAAGCGGTACGACCCGAACGCGCACCAGCCGCACCACCACCTGGTCTGCGCCCGTTGCGGCTCGATCCGTGACGTCCACCCCACCGGCAACCCGCTGGGCGACCTCCCCGCCTCGGAGCGCTTCGGTTTCACGGTCTCCGACGTCGAGGTGACCTACCGCGGCCTGTGCCCGGACTGCGCGGCGAGCGCCTGACGAAAGCCCTCGAAGGCCCCGGCACCCTGATGGTGCCGGGGCCTTCGTGTCGCTGTGGCCGGCCGGCGCCCGGGCCGGGAGACGGCTTCGGAGCGGAAGTCATGGAACGACCGAGGGCCGGAGTCCGTTTCCGGATTCCGGCCCTCGGCCTTCAGTAGCGGGGACAGGATTTGAACCTGCGACCTCTGGGTTATGAGCCCAGCGAGCTACCGAGCTGCTCCACCCCGCGTCGATGAACAGAACATTACGTGAGAGACGCGAGCAGAAGCAAATCCATTACGGTCAGCCCGTCTGACCTGCGGAAAGACCCAGGTCAGGCGGACAGCTCCTCGCGCAGCGCGTCCCGCAGCCGCCCCGCCCGCTCGACGACCTCGGCCGGTCCCAGGGCCACCGCCCGGTCGGCCCACCGCTGCCCCTCGGCCAGCTCGCCACGACGCGCGTAGACCAGGGCCAGCCGGAGCGCCGCCCGTCCGTGCCCCGCGTCGGCGGCCCGCTGCCACCACACGGCGGCCTCGGGCTCGCTTCCCTCCCGGGCCAGCAGCAGCCCGAGGTTGAACGCGCCGTTGCGCGAGCCTGCCTCGGCGGCGACCCGGTACCAGCGCGCCGCCTCCACCACGTCCCCGCGCGCGGCGGCGAGCATCCCGACCCGCACCTGGGCCCGCCTGTGCCCCTGCGACGCGGCCCGCTCGTACCACTCCTCGCACTCGGTCTTGGCGTGCGCCGAGGGTTCGCCGAGCTCGTGCTCGGAGATCTTCGGCCGGCGCGCGTCGAGCACGGCGGCCAGCCGGTACGCGGCCTCGGCGCTCCCGCCGCCCGCGGCGCACCGCAAGTGCCGTTCCGCGGCCGCCTCGTCGCCCTCGCGCAGCCGGGCGATGCCGACCTGGAGCGCCGCCTCCGTGTGCCCGGCGGCGGCCGCACGCTCGTAGCAGCGCAGCGCGACGCGCTCCTCGCCCCGGCCCGCGTACAGGATCCCGAGGTTGAAGGCGGCGTCCACGCTGCCGGCCTCGGCGGCCTTGGAGAACCACGGTTCGGCCCCCGCCGTGTCGCCGACCTGGAGCAGCAGGACGGCGAGCGCGTTCGCCGCCTCCCGGTGCCCCGCGTAGGCCGCCCGCCGGTACCACTGCTCGGCCTGCGCGGTCCGCCCCTGCTCGACGCAGAGCAGGGCGAGGTTGTACGCCCCGTTGTCGTCGCCCGCGTCCATGGCCGCCCGGTACCAGCGCTCGGCGGTCTGCGTCTCGCCGCGCTCCGCGTGCAGCGCGCCGAGCGCGTTGGCCGCGTTGCCGTCACCGTCCTGCGCCGCCCGCAGCCACCACACGGCGGCACTCTCGGTGTCCCCCGCGTCGCGCAGCAGGAAGCCGAGCGCGCAGGCGGCCCGGGGTTCGCCGTCCTTGGCGGAGGTCAGGTACCAGCGCCCGGCCTCCTTGAGCTCGCCGCGCCGCTCCAGGATCGCCCCCAGGTGCAGCGCCGCCCGCCGGTGGCCGCGGGCGGCGGCCTGCCGGTACCACTGCTCGGCCTCCGCGGCCTCCGGGGTCCCGGCCGCGGCCTCCGCGGCGACGGCGTCGTCGAGCGCGGTCTCGCCCTCGCCCACGCCCGCCCTGCGGTCCAGCGCGCGCGCCAGCCGGTACGCCGCCTCCCGGTGCCCGCGTTCGGCGGCGGCCCGCATCCAGTGGCCGGCGTGCGCGTCGCCGCGGTGCTCCAGCAGGTCGGCGAGCGCGTAGGCGCCGAGCGGGTGGCCCTGCTCGGCGGACTGGCGCAGCCAGTACTCGGCGGCCGGCTCGTCGCCGCGTTCGCGGTGGTACCGGCCGAGGGCGTGCGCGGCCGCCGCGGAACCGGCCACGGCGGCGATCCGCCACCAGCCCGCGGCCTCGTCGGGGTAGCCGCGCTGGTGGAGCAGGACGCCGAGGTTGTTGGCGGCGGCACGGTCACCGGCGGCGGTGGCGGCACGCAACTGGGGTTCGGCCCCGTCGAGGTCGCCGCGGCGCAGCAGCATGGCGCCGAGGACACTCATCGACTCGACGTCACCGGCTTCGGCGTGCAGCCGGTGACGTGCTTCCTCAGCGGCCTCCACGGCCTCGTCGCGGGTCGGCTCCTCGCCCGAAGGCAGCACAAACCGCCCTGTCTCGAACAGAGTTGCCTTGTCCCCCATAACGTCCATCGTCGCACCACCTGCAACCTGGGTACATCCGGTATAGCGCAACCCGTGAGGTCACTTCAGCGTTTTGTCGACATGCCCACAGAACGACAAGCCAAACACACCCCGCCCAACTCCCCCCGGCGGCGCGGCGACCCCGCGCACCGGTACATGCGTTCGCCGCCCGTCCGGACAGCGGCCGCGACCGCTCCGCACACCAGGAACCGCCGGTCCGGGCGCCGTTGCCCGACCGTCCGCACACCACGAAGGCCCGGATCCAAAAAGGATCCGGGCCTTCGACTTCAGTAGCGGGGACAGGATTTGAACCTGCGACCTCTGGGTTATGAGCCCAGCGAGCTACCGAGCTGCTCCACCCCGCGCCGTTGTGTTCAAACCGTATCACGGCGCGGGGCGGTCTCGATCACCCGCTCGTACCGGGGCTGCCGCTCGCGGTGGGACTCGTACTGGCACCCGGGCTGGGACTGGCGCCGGGCGACCTGCCGCCACCGGTCCCTCCGGAGGCGGACTGCGCCGCCTCGGCCCGGCTGAGCGCGTCCTTCAGCTCCTCCTGGGCCTTGCCGTACGCCGTCCAGTCGCCCTTCTTCAGGGCCTCCTGTCCCGCCTCGAAGGCCTTCTGGGCGTCGCTCAGCGCCTGTTGGACCGTCGGGTTGCCGGACGACGGCGGGGTGGTCGTGCCGCCGTCGGACGATCCCGTGTCGGAGGACCCGGTGTCCGTGTCACCCGGCCCGAAGACCTTGCCGAGCGCCTCGCCGAGGGTGTTCTCGAAGACGGTCCTGCCCTGGTAGTTGACCAGAACCTTGCGCAACAGCGGGTACTTGACGCCGGCCCCGCGGACGTAGACCGGCTCCGCGTACAGCAGTCCCCCGTCCAGTGGCACGGTCAGCAGATTGCCGTACTCGACCTCGGAGTCGCCGCCCTTGAGGAGTTTGATGGCGGCGGCGATCTCCTGTTCGGAGTTGAACTTGCTCTGGACCTGTTTGGGTCCGTCGACGGTCGTACTGGTCGGCAGTTTCAGGATTCTGATCTTGCCGTAGTCCTGGGAACCCGCCTCGGAGTCGACCGACATGAACGCGCTGAGGTTGTCCCGGCCGTTGGGCGTGAACGTCGTCGACAGCGAGAACGTCTGCGCGATCTGGTCCGGCATCTTCATGCTCAGGTAGTACGGCGGCACCGCGTCGCCCGACTTGTTGGTCGGGTCGTCGGGCACCTGCCACACCTCGCTGCCGGTCAGGAACGTCTGGGCGTCCGTCACGTGGTAGCGGGTGAGCAGTTCGCGCTGCACCTTGAACAGGTCCTGCGGATACCGGAGATGGTCCATCAGGTCCTTCGAGATGGCGCTCATGGGCCGCACCGTCCCCGGGAAGGCCTTCATCCAGGTCTTCAGCACCGGGTCCTTCGTGTCCCACTGGTAGAGCTTGACCTCGCCGGTGTACGCGTCGACCGTCGCCTTCACCGAGTTGCGGATGTAGTTGACCTGGTTCTGCTGGGCCACCACCGCACGCGAGTTGTTGTTCGCCGTCAGCGAGTCGGCGGTGGTGTCACCGAGGGTCGTGCGGGACGCGTAGGGGTAGCCGTTCGACGTCGTGTAGGCGTCGACGATCCACTGGATCCGGCCCTTCACCACCGCCGGGTACGCGTCGCCGTCGATGGTCAGCCACGGGGCGACCGCCTCCACGCGCTCCTTGGGCGTGCGGTTGTACAGGATCCGCGAGCCCTTGCCGATCGCCCCCGAGTACAGGATCTGCGGCTCGTTGAACGCCACCGCGTACGCGGCCCGGTTGATCGGGCTGGAGAGACTGACCCCGCTCTTGCCCGCGTAACTGGTCAGCTCCTCACCGTTGTCGTCGGAGTAGTCGATCTCCTTCTGGGGTCCGCCGACGATCGAGTAGGTGTTGGTCTTCTCGCCGTAGTAGACGCGCTGCTGGTACGTCCCTAGGTCGCCCGTGGAGGGCAGGTCGGACTCGGTGAAGACCGGCTGGCCCTGGTCGTCGGCCTCGGTGCCCTTGGCGGCGACCACGCCGTAGCCGTGGGTGTAGCGGAAATGGTCGTTGATCCAGTTGTTCTTCGGGATGCCGTCGAGGTTCAGCTCGCGCAGGCCGATGACGGTGTCCTGGATCTTGCCGTCCTTGGTGTAGCGGTCCACGTCCAGATTGGTCGGGAACGCGTAGTAGTTCCGCATCTGCTGGAGCTGCTGGAACGTGGGCGAGACGATGTTCGGGTCCATGATCCGGATGCTCGCCGTGTTGTCGACGTCGGCCCGGAGCTTCGACTTGTCCGTGGTCGTGCTCGTGCCCTTGTACTCGGTGACCTTCGTGTCGTCGATGCCGTAGGCCTCGCGGGTCGCCTGGAGGTTCTTCTGGACGTACGGGGCTTCCTTGGCCTGCTCGTTGGGCTGGACCTGGAACTTCTGGACGATCGCCGGGTAGAGGCCGCCGATGAGGATCGCGGACAGGACCATCAGGCCGAAGCCGATGACGGGCAGCTGCCAGGTGCGCCGCCACAGGGTCGCGAAGAACAGCAGCGCGCAGATGACGGCGATGCAGAACAGGATCGTCTTGGCCGGCAGGTACGCGTTCGCGTCGACGTACCTGAGGCCCGTCCAGTTGCCGGTGGCCTTGAAGTCGCTGGACTTGACCGCCAGCCCGTAGCGGTCCAGCCAGTAGGCGACCGCCTTGAGCGCGACGAAGAGGCCGAGCAGCACCGAGAGGTGGCCGGTCGCGGCACCGGTGGCGCGCGCGCCCGGGCTGGTGACACGCAGCCCGCCGTACAGGTAGTGGGTGAGCGCGGCGGCGATCAGGGAGAGGATCGCGGTGGCGAAGCCGAAGCCCAGCAGGAACCGGTACCAGGGCAGGTCGAAGGCGTAGAAGGAGACGTCGAGGTGGAACTGCGGGTCCTCCTGGTGGAAGGGCACGCCGTTCACCCACATCAGCCAGGTGCGCCACTGCCCGGCGGCGGAGGCGCCGGCGATCAGCCCGACCAGCGCGGTGACCGCGAGCAGCAGCCACCGCTTGTACGGCGCGATCCCCATCCGGTAGCGGTCCAGGCTCTGCTGCTCCATGGACATGGCGCTCAGCGGCGGCCGCAGCCGGTGCGCGAGCCAGATGTTGAAGCCCACCGCCGCCGCCATCAGCAGCCCGAAGACGGAGAACAGCCCGATCTTCGTCCACAGGGTGGTGGTGAACACCGAGGAGTAGTGCACCGACCGGTACCAGAGCCAGTCCGTCCAGAAGCCCGCGAACATGGTGAACGCCATGCCGAGTACGGCGAGGACGCCCAATGTCATGAGCAGGGTCCGGACGCGCCGGGACGGGCGGCCCGCTCTCATCCGCGGCCCCGTCGGGCCTCCGCCGCGGTCCGGCATCTGGAAAGCCAAGGTGCGCACCTCGAAGTTCGCTGTTTGATCCGCTGTTGATCCGCTTTTGTTGCGTCAGACCCTCTTGCCCGAGGGCCGGACATGGCACCCGGTGATCGTGGGGCCACACCTATGCAACTTACTCATGACTTACTCGGTTCCCGATTCCGGCCATGAACGAGGCAGGATTGTGACCATGTCCAACACTCCCATGGCAGCGAACCCGCTCACCCGGGCCCTACTCGAGATCGACGAGTACGCCTCCGGCCTCGGCTGGGACCAGCCCGCTCGCCTCTTCGCCCTCGTCGACACCGCACGGCTGCGCACGCAGGAACCGGCTCTCGCCGCCCAGCTCGGTCTGGAGGACGACTCGGCGACCACCGGTCTCACCCCGATCGAGCAGGACGAAGTGCCAACGGACAAAGCGCTGGACGAGTTCCTGGGCACCATCGCCTGGCCGGACGCGGTGGTGGGCTGCGCGCTCACCGTGGAGCGGCTGATGCTGCCGCCGTCCGCCGAGAACCAGGTCCCGGAGGGGCTGAGCGAGGCCAAGCTGGCCAGGTGGGTGGCTCAGCACCCGGACCGGCAGGAGGTCCGGATGACGGTCGGCGTGCTGCGGGACGGCAGCCGCGACTCGGCGGTCCGGCTGCGCGAGAAGGACACGCCGACGGAGGTCCTCACCGGCCCCGACCTCGTGCCGGGCCTGGCGGAGGCGCTGAAGGCCACGTTCGCGGACTGAGCCCGCGGCCCGCGCGGACCGCGTCCGACGCGCCCGGGGGCCCGCACACGGCATCGGGGCGCCCCTCGTCAGGACGGGCGCCCCGGGCTCTTGCGGTCAGCCGCGGTTGCTCAGCCCTTGGCGGTGCACTTCGGCAGGGCGCCGGTGTCCCCGGCGCGGATGTCCTTGAGGGCGCCGAGGGCGTCGTCGATCGTCTTGACCTTGACCAGGGTGAGTCCGCCCGGGGTGTCCTTGGCGGCTTCGGCGCAGTTGTCGGCCGGCGTCAGGAAGTACTGGGCGCCCTTGCTGCGCGCCCCGATCGTCTTCAGGGCGATGCCACCGATCGGGCCGACCGTGCCGTCGTCGGCGATCGTCCCGGTGCCGGCGACGAACTTTCCGCCGGTGAGGTCGCCCGGGGTGAGCTTGTCGTAGATGCCGAGGGCGAACATGAGGCCGGCGCTCGGTCCGCCGACGTCGGCGAGCTTGATGTCGATGGAGAACGGGAACGTGTGGTCGGTGCCCGCGGAGATCCCGACGATCGCGCGCTTCTCCCCGTCGGCGGTGGCGGAGGTCGTGGTCACCGTGACGTTCTGCGTCCTGGTGGCCGTCTTGTCGGCCTTCTCGGCGGCGGCCTGCTCCTTGGCCGGTACGACCGTGAAGACGACGTCCTCGCCCGGCTTGTGCTTGGTCACCAGCGTCGCGACGTCGGTCGGCTGCTTGACCGCCTTGCCGTCGACGGCCTTGATCACGTCACCGGCGTGCAGCCTGCCCTCGGAGGGCGAGCCCTTGAGGACCGTCGAGACGATGACCCAGGACTGCACCGGGACGCCCAGCTCCTTCAGGGCGGCGACCTTCGCGCTCTCCTGGGACTCGCTGAACTCCTCGGCGTTCTCCTGGGTGGACTGCTGCTCGGTCTTGCCGTCCGGGTAGAGCGTGTCGTGCGGCACGACCTTGCTGTCGTGCGAGAGCCATCCGTAGACGGCCTCCACGAGGTTCATCTTGTAGTCGGCGCTGGTGACCCGCACCGTTGTCATGTTCAGGTGCCCGGAGGTCGGATAGGTCTTGTGACCGGAGATCTGCAGCACCGGCTCGCCACCGTGGTCCCCGAGCGTGTTCACGGTCGGGCCGGGCGACATCTCCGAGTACGGCACGTTGATGAGCACTCCGGCGCACAGGAGCGCGATCAGCATCAGGGTGGAGGCGAGCATCGTCGCGGTGCGGCGTGGCATGCAAAGACAGTACGGGACGTGTCTGTCAGCGCACCGTCAGGGCCACCCGTCGGACCGGCCTCAGCCGCCGGTGTGCGACCGCTCCATGGCCTCGCGGAATCGCGCGTAGCCGTCGAGTTCGGGGCCGTCGCTCCGTGCCCGCCTGGTCCGGCTGGCCCAGCTGCCCCACAGGCCGGCGGCGACCGCGGCCACAAGCGGAATCAGCAACCAGACGAGCGCCCCCATGCCGACCTCCCAACCCCTACGACCGTCCGCGACTGACTGATCAGCAGATTAATCATCCGCACTGACAACGCTCACGCGGGGGGTACGGTTACGCAACCGGAGGTCGGACAGGTGTTCTTCAGCAGGCTCCGACCCATTCCTCCGTCCCATCCGAGAACTTCTGGTGCTTCCAGATGGGCACTTCGTGCTTGATGTCGTCGATCAGCTTTCGACAAGCTTCGAAGGCATCACCGCGATGCGGACAGGACACGCCGACGACCACGGCGAGATCACCCACCCGCAGGTCCCCCACCCGGTGCACGGCGGCCAGCGCCCGCACCGGGTACTCGGCGGCGACCTTCTCGGCGATCCGCCGCATCTCGCTCTCCGCACTGGGATGACACGAATAGCCGAGCGCGTCCACGTCGGCGCCCCCGTCGTGGTTGCGCACGGTCCCGACGAACAGCGCGACACCCCCCGCGGCGTCGTCCCCGACGGCCGCGAAGACCTCGTCCACGGACAGCGCGCCCTCCCGGATCCCGATCAGCCTGACGGGATCTTCGGCACCCAGCTCACCGGGATGATCGTTCACAGCAGCCATGCCCCCATCGTGCCGCACGCCCGGGACCACGCGGAATACGCCCGACCACCGGTACGCGCGCGTGCCGGTTGGAGACTCCTACAGAAACGACGGCCCGACCGGAACACAGGTCCCACGCCCGCGGGGCGAGCCGAGGCCGTGCAAGCGGCGAGGGGGCGGGGTCCGGCCCTCAGATCCGCCGCCGGGCCTTGCGTGCCCGCCGTACCACGGCCGCCGCGCCCAGCAGCGCGACCGTCGCGCCCGCCGCGCCCGCCGCCGTCGCGTCCTTGCGGCCCAGCCGCCGCCCGGCCACCGTGTGCCGTCCCGCCGCCTCCTCCAGCAGCTCGGCGAGCACCTCCTCGTTCGTCCACGCGGGCCGCCAGCCCGCGTCGTGCAGCCGGCTGCCGCTGACCACCCACGGATACATCGTGTAGGCGAGATCCCCGGCGGGCGACGGCGTCAGCCCGATCCGGTGCAGCCGGGCCGCGGCGCCCAGCGCCACCGCGGACGGCAGCTCCATCCGCCGGATCCCGCTGAGCTCCTCGACCTCCTCCTGCTCGAGCCACCCGTCGCAGCCGACGGCGAGTTCCCCGTCGACCCGCTCCAGCACCGCGCACTCCAGCGCGCTGCACAGGTCCTCGACGTGACAGAACTGCCAGGCGGGCCGGGAGCCCGCCACGACGAGCAGACGGGGCGACTCGAAGTACCTGGTCAGTGCGGTGTCGGTGCCACCGACGAGGACCGCGGGGCGCACGACGGTGACATTGAGCCCGGGGTGCGCGCGGGGCGCCCGGCGCGCGAGCCGCTCGATCTCCAGGAGGTCGCCCACACCGGTGGCCTCCGCCGTGGCACGCAGCTCGGCGTCCTCCGACAGCGGCAGCTCGTTGTCCGGGAGCGCGCCGTAGACCATCGCGGAGGTGCACAGCACCACGCGGTGCACGCCGGCGGCGGCCGCCGCCGTCAGCACGGTCTGCGTTCCGCGCACGTTGTAGGCCGTACGGGCCGCCGGATCGGTCTCCAGATCCAGGTCGAGCGCGAGATGCACCACCACGTCGGCCCCGCGGAGCTTGTCCGCGATGGCCGGATCCCGCACGTCGAGAATGTGCCACTGCGCGTCCGCGCACTCCCCGCGCCGCTCGTCGATGGCGATGACCTGCTTGATCTCCTCGGAGGCGGCCAGCCGCTCGGTGAGCAGCGCGCCGACCCCGGTCGCGGCGCCGGTGACGGCGACGACCGGCCCGCGCACCGCGGCAGGGGTTGACGGGTTTCGCGCTGCGCGAACCTGCGGATCTGGGGAACTCACCGGGCGTCTCCAGCGGTTGTCTTCTGTACGAGCGTGAGTGACGCGTACGTACCAGGTGGCATCCATCCTGCCGCAGGCCGACTGTCGGCGAAGCACCGAGGCCCGATCGGGTCGGGGTGTCTACGCTGGGTGGTGTTGTCGGGCAGCCGCGCCGCCGGGAGAGAACCGGTGGCCTTACCAGCCGAGGATTCCCGTGAGTGACACCCCATTCGGTTTCGGCCTTCCGCCGGAGGAGCCGGAAGACGGCGACGAGGGCAAGAAGAAGGACCAGCAGAGCGGTGGTGGGCAGGGACCGGCCAACCCGTTCGGTTTCGGCGCATCCGGAGCCGGCGGCTTCGGCGGCCCCGGTGCCGACAATCCGTTCGCTGCCATGTTCGGTTCGCTGAACCCCACCGACCTGGGCGCCGCGTTCCAGCAGCTGGGCCAGATGCTCTCCTACGAGGGCGGCCCGGTGAACTGGGACATGGCCAAGCAGATCGCCCGCCAGACGGTCTCCCAGGGGACCTCCGACGGCGTCAAGGACGCGAGCGTGGGCCCCTCGGACCGCACGGCGGTCCAGGAGGCGGTCCGGCTGGCCGACCTGTGGCTCGACGACGCGACGTCGCTGCCCTCCGGTTCCGGCTCGGCCGTCGCGTGGTCACGCGCGGAGTGGGTGGAGGCGACGCTGCCCGCCTGGCAGGAGCTGGTCGACCCGGTCGCCGAGCGGGTCGGCGCCGCGATGGGCGACGTCCTGCCGGAGGAGATGCAGGCCATGGCCGGCCCGCTGATCGGCATGATGCGCTCGATGGGCGGCGCCATGTTCGGCACCCAGATCGGGCAGGCCGTCGGCGTGCTCGCGGGTGAGGTCGTCGGATCGACCGACATCGGCCTGCCGCTCGGCCCGATCGGCCGGGCCGCGCTGCTGCCGGTGAACATCGAGGCGTTCGGCAAGGACCTCGGCGTGCCCAAGGAGGAGGTGCGGCTGTACCTC
The DNA here is from genome assembly GCF_042897315.1 of Streptomyces sp. NPDC001068. Classification (NCBI taxonomy): domain Bacteria; kingdom Bacillati; phylum Actinomycetota; class Actinomycetes; order Kitasatosporales; family Streptomycetaceae; genus Streptomyces; species Streptomyces sp. NPDC001068. Next base: position 277,001 of record NZ_JBIAYD010000003.1, read on the forward strand.
GCGCTGCGCGAGGCGGCCCACCAGCGCCTGTTCGCTCACGTCGCATGGCTGCGCTCACACCTGTTCGGCGCGGTCGACGGGTACGCGCGCGGGATCAAGGTCGACACCGCGAAGCTGGAGGACGTGGTCGGCCAGTTCGATCCGCAGAACCCCGAGCAGCTTCAGGACGCGCTCCAGCAGGGCATGTTCCAGCCCGAGGACACGCCCGAGCAGAAGGCGGCGCTGGCCCGTCTGGAGACCGCGCTGGCGCTGGTCGAGGGCTGGGTCGACGCGGTGGTGCACGCGGCGGCCAAGCCGCGCCTGTCGTCCGCCGACGCGCTGCGCGAGACCCTGCGCCGCCGCCGCGCCACCGGCGGTCCCGCGGAGCAGACGTTCGCCACGCTGATCGGCCTGGAGCTGCGCCCGCGCCGGCTGCGCGACGCCTCCCGTCTCTGGGCCTCGCTCACCGACGCGCGCGGCGTCGACGGCCGTGACGCCCTGTGGGCGCACCCCGACATGCTGCCGACGGCCGGTGACCTGGACGACCCGGACGGCTTCGTCCACCGCGAGCAGCTGGACTTCTCCGAGCTGGACAAGATGCTCGGCGAGGCGGCCGAGAAGCCCGGCCTGCACAAGCCCGACCCGGACAAGCACACGGACCGGGACACGGACGAGAAGGACGAGCGGACAGAGGGCGACGAAACCGAGTGAGCCTGTACGACGACGTGGTCCTCGTCCTCAAGGGGTACGAGGACCAGGGAGAGCTGCGCCAGGCCTACCTGGACCATCTCGCGGCGCACCCCGACGGCATCTGGAAGGCCTGCCACGCGGGACATGTCACGGCGAGCGCGCTGGTCGTCGATCCCGAGCGCGGGCGGGTGCTGCTGACCCTGCACCGGAAGCTGCGCATGTGGCTGCAGATGGGCGGCCACTGCGAACCGGGTGACCCCACGCTGGCCGAGGCGGCCCTGCGGGAGGCCACCGAGGAGTCCGGGATCCCCGGGCTGACGCTGCTGCCCGGCGGCCCGGTCCGCCTGGACCGGCACCCGATCCCGGCGCCGTGCCACTGGCACTTCGACGTCCAGTACGCGGCCGTGGCCCCGTCCGGTGCCGCCCACGCGGTCAGCGACGAGTCGCTTGACGTGCGCTGGTTCGCCTACGACGAGGTCGCGGAGGTCGCCGACGACTCGGTCGTACGACTGCTGGAGGCGGTCCGGGCGCGGATCTGAACCGCCGGCCCGTGCGGGTAAGGGGCGCCGGCCACGGCACGCGCCCCTTACCCGGTGGCCGTCAGCTCCAGGCGTTCCCCTGGTTCATGCCACGCGCGCCCTGCTGGCCCATTCCGAACTGGGCGGCGAGGCCCTGGCCGATCTGGGCACCCTGCGGCGGCAGCAGTTCACTCGGCTGGACCAACGCGAAGCCACTTCCCATGAAGCTCAGCTCCCAGCCCTCGCCGGTGCTGCCGCGACGCCGCCACACCCCCGAGGAGTGCGTCTGGGCCTGCATCTGGACGCGCAGCCCGGTGGACCAGGCGACGATCGCGTCGGCGTCGCAGTTGACGTACTTGTCCGGCGTGACCTGCATCAGCAGCGGAGCACCCGAGGTCATCAGGGCGACCTTGCCGCGTCCGGTGATGTTGAGCTGGTACTTCCCGGAACCCGAGATGCCGTAGAGGCTGTCCACGGCGACCACCTCGTAGTGCAGCGAGGAGTCCATGGCGAGGACGTAGCCGCTGTCCACGGTCAGCCCCTCCTGCTCCACGTCCAGGACGTGCACGTGCTGGGCGAGGTTGGCGAGGTAGACCGTGCCCTGCCCGTGGCAGCGCATCAGGTCCAGGCCCTCGCCGGTGTACGCACGCGCGCGTGACTGCTGGTTGTTGGTGTACTCGGCGTCGAACTCGACGAGACCCTGGTAGGCGACCATCGTGCCCTTGCGGGCGAGGACGTCGTCGTGGCCCTCCAGGACGACCCGCAGCATCTGCTTGTTCTGCAGGCTGTAGCGGTCCCGGGCCTGGGAGTCGTTGAACGCGAAAAGCGGGCTCTGCATGATTGTCTGGCTCCCCCTCAGCCCCGGAAACGAAGGCGGTCGGTGCTGTCCTCGCTGGGCTGGACTACGACGATGCCCTGCCCGGAGAAGGCCATCTGGAAGGCCTCGCCGCTGCCCCGGCCGATCAGGGACTGCGCCTTGAAGCTGCGCTTGCCCTTCACCTTGAGGTTCGGCGACCAGGCGACCAGCGCGTCCGGGTCGACGTACGTCTCGTCCTCGCCACCGCCGCAGTCGACGACGATCGGCTTGCCACGGGAGGTCAGCGCGACCCAGCCCTGCCCTGAGATCTTGGTGTTCCACAGGCCCTGGCCGGCGAACTTCGCGAGCCCCTTCACCCGCTCCACGCCCCAGGTGAGGTGGGCGTCGAAGGCGAGCAGGTTGGTGGCGTTCACGGAGATGCCGTCGCCGTTGAGGTTGATGACGACGACGTTCGCCCCGTAGTCGGCGAGGTAGAGCAGGCCGTCTCCGGAGCACTTCATCAGCGGCGTGCCCTCGCCGGTCGCCCAGTCCCGGGCGATCTGGCGGACGGCCGGCGGGTTGGGCTCGTACTGGACGAAGCCCTCGTAGGCGACCATCGACCCCACGCGCGCGAGGAGGTCGCTGCCGGTCTGCATGGCGACCTTCAGCATGTGGTCGCCGTGGTTCTCCATGCGGGCGGTGACGGGTGCGGGGGCGTAGCCCGCGAGCGGCTGGTTCATGACGGGCTCCCTCAGACCTCGTACGGCTGGACCACGATGAAGTTGCCGGGGGCGCCCCGGAACTGCAGGTTGACGCTCTCGCCGGTGTCGCCGGGATAGGCGTTGCGGCGCATCCGGACCTGGCTGGAGACGATCACCTGGGAGGCCGCCGACCACGCGACCACGGCGTTGCAGTCGGCGAACGTCGTCGGTGTCACGGGCAGCACGACGGGCGTGCCGTGCGTCTTGACGACGATCGTGCCGGTGCCCTGGAACTGCATCGTGAACAGCGCGCCGCCGGGAATGCCGTGCCCCTCGATCCGGCGGACCTCGTACTGGAGGCTCTCGTCGAAGGCGAGGACGCTCTCGGCGGAGACGCAGATCGCGTCGCCCTGGAGCTCGATGGGGTGCAGGTACGCGGAGTTCTCGGCGAGGAACACCTGGCCGTTGCCGGTGCAGCGCATCAACTGCATCTCCTGGCCGGTCGCGTTGCCCACGATCCGGCCGGCGAACCCGGCGCCCTTGTAGCTGAAGTCGACCTTGCCCTGGTAGAGCACCATGCTGCCCTGCCGGGCGAGCGCGGGCTGGCCGCCCATGCCGAGGTCGACCCGGACCAGCTTGCTGTTCTGCTGCGTCCAGCGCTGCCCGGTGGGCGTCTCCTTGAACTTCTGGAGCGCCGGCCCCACCCCGGCACCGCCCTGGGGGGCGCCCTGCGGAACTCCGTAGGTCTGCTGGCCGGGCACCTGCCCGAACGGCGGCTGCTGGCCGTAGCCCGGGGGCGGTCCCGGGGCCTGGGGCGTCTGCGGGTAGCCCGGCAGCGGGGGCGCGGGCTGCGGGGCCGCCGGGGGCCCGCCGTAGCCGGGCGGCATGGGCGCGCCGGGAGCCGGCGGCTGGCCGTAGGGCGAGGGCACCGGGGACGGCGGCGGGACGGTGCCGGGGGCGAGCGGGGCGATGACGGTGGGCGCGCCGTGCACGTTCGGATGCGGCGCGGGCCCGGGGGCCGGGGGCGGGGTGAAACCCTGGGGCGCGGGGGCCGGGGTGTACGGCGGCGCGGGCGCGGGGGGTGCCGGGGCGGGGGTCGGTGCGGACCCGGCCGGCGCGGCGAACGCGGGCGGCGCGAATCCGGGCGCGGAGCCGGCCTGCGACGGCTGCGGCTCGGGCGCGGCGGGCGCCTCCTCCTCCATCACCTCGCCGCCGAAGTTCTTCAGCAGCGCCTCCAGACCGCCGTCGAAACCCTGCCCGACGGCGGCGAAGCGCCACACGTCCTTCAGGTAGAAGTCGCCCAGCATCACGGCGCGTTCGGTGGAGAACTCGGAGCCGTCGAACGCGTAGCGGGCCACCTCCTCGCCGCCCGCGACGATCCGGAGGTATCCGGGCCCGACCTGCGACATCTGGCCGGCGCCGTCGAGGGTCGCCGTGAACGCCAGCTTCTGGATCTGCGGCGGGATCCGGTCCAGCGTGATCCGGAAGGACTCGGTGTCGCCCGCCTGCGCACCCAGCAGCTGGATGGACTCCTCGGGGGACTTCGGCTGGTTGAAGAAGACGAAGTACCGGTCGTCCGACAGCCGTTCGTCGGCGTCCAGGCCGAAGCAGCTGATGTCGAAGGACAGGCCGGGCCCGGCGATCTGCACACCTACGTACAGATCCGTGCCCGCCGTCAGGTCACTGATCCTGGCCTTGTGGCCGCGTTGGAATTCCCTGGCCATGTGCTACGACCGTCCCCCATCCCGAATGTGAGTGCGTCGCGCCAGGCTAACGGCTAACTCGGACATCGGAGGAAGTCGGTACAGACCCGGTACACAACCGGGCTCGGCCGGTCCCGGGGGAAACGGCCGCCCGGGCGGTCACTCGTCGCGGACTCCGGGCAGGTGGGGCAGCCGGTCGGCGGCGACCACCCCTTCGAGGTAGCCCCGGGCCCGTTCGGTCCGCGGATAGACGTCCAGGAGCCGCCAGAAGTCGGGACCGTGTCCGGGTACCAGCAGATGTGCCAGTTCATGACAGAGCACGTAGTCGACGACGTACTCGGGCATGCCCTGGAGCCGGTGCGAGAGCCGGATGCTGCCCTCGGCGGGGGTGCAGGAGCCCCAGCGCGTGTTCTGGTTGGTGACCCAGCGCACCGTGGCGGGGCGGGCCCGGCCGTCGAAGTACTGGGCCGAGAGCCGTTCGGCGCGCTCGACCAGTTCGACGTCACCCAGCACTCGCTTGCTCTCCTGGGCGGCGAGCTTGTTGAGCATGACGGTGACCCAGCGTTTCTCCTCCGCCTCGGACATCCGGGCGGGGATCAGTACGACGGTGCGATCGCCCTCGCGGTACGCGGAGACCGTCCGGCGGCGCCGGGCGCTTCTGCGAACCTCGATCGCGCTCACCCCCAAGCCGCTGGGCGGCTGGCTCGTCATGCTGCGCTGTGGGTTTCCGGCGCGGTGCAGTGGGTCGGCGGGCACGCCCCGACGTTACCCGCTGCGCACGTGGGAAGTCCCGGGTCCGGGACGGTTCGATGCCGATCCCCCACCATGCGTCTGATTTGTACGACGAATACCCACCGCCTGTGGATAACTTTCGACGCCCGAACGGCGGGCCGGGCATGCTGGCAGTCGTCGGGCGGAGCGTGACCGGCTCCACCCGCCGACAGGGATCTTCCACCACCTTCGACGGCCACGGGGGACTGTCATGCATCCGTTGATGAAGCCCGCGCTGCGGCGCGGCTGGCGTGATCTCAACACCGTGCAGTTCGGGATGACACCGGCGCACGCGATGACGCTGGGTCCCATGGACCCGGCGACCGGCAGCTTCCTGGACCTGCTCGACGGCGCCCGCGGGCTCCCGCTGCTGCGCGCCGAGGGACGGCGCATGGACCTGCCGGACGGGCACGTCGACGCGCTGGTCGAGCAGCTGTCACGGGCCGGGCTCGTCGACGACGCCCACGGCGGCGGACCGGCCGCGGCGGCGCTGCGCGCGAAACGCGAGGTCCTGCACCGGCTCGGCCCCGATCTCGCGTCGCTGTCCCTGATCACTCCGGAGCCGGGCGGCGCGATCGCCCGGCTCGCGGCCCGGCGCGCCCAGCGGGTGCAGGTGCGGGGTGCGGGCCGGGTCGGTGTCACGCTGGCCGCACTGCTGTCGGGCGCGGGCGTCGGCGAGGTGGACGTACGGGACGTGGGCCACGTCCAGCCGTGGGACGTGGCGCCGGGCGGACTGCCCGCGGAGGCGATCGGCGAGCGGCGCGACGAGGCGGCCCGTGGAGTCGTCCGCCGCGCGGCCCCGGATCACCCGCCGCGCCGTACGGAGCCGGCCGGGGAGGAGCCCGGCCTCTCCCTGGTGATCATCGCACCGCGCGACGACGTCCTCGTGCACGCCCCGGACGCGGGCGCCGCCGAACCGCTCATGGCCTCCGGGACACCTCATCTCCACACAGGTGTCGTGGAGGGCACCGGCGTCGTCGGCCCGCTCGTCCTGCCCGGCGGGACCGGCTGCGCCCGCTGCCTGCACGAACACCGCGTGGACCGGGACCCGGCCTGGCCTCGTCTGATCGCCCAGTGGCGGTCCGGGCGTGCCCGCCGGGTGGGGGCCTGCGACCTGACACTGGCCGCGGCCGTGGCGGGACTGGCCGCCGCACACGCCCTGGCCCACCTCGACGGGGAGCTGCCCTCCGCCACCGGAGTGCGCTGGGAGGCGTCCGTGCCCACTCTGCACTGGCAGGCGCGGCCGGTCCGGCCGCATCCCGCATGCCCGTGCGGAGCGGCGGAGAAAGCTAAAGGGGAGCACTCATCCGAGGACGGGGCTCCGCACGAGACAATGGTGGTGCAACGGCCGTCGGCGGAGCGAGAAGAACGCACGGACGCCGCGTGGCCGACTGGGACTTGGAGGGCGCATGTCTGATCTTCCCCGGAAGGCGGTCACCCGGACCGCCAAGCTCGCCGCGCTCCCGCTCGGCATCGCCGGCCGGGCGACCTGGGGTCTGGGCAAGCGCATCGTGGGTGAGTCCGCGGAGCTGGTCGGCCGCGAACTCCAACAGCGCACCGCGGAGCAACTCTTCAAGGTTCTCGGAGAGTTGAAGGGCGGGGCCATGAAGTTCGGGCAGGCCCTGTCCGTCTTCGAGTCCGCCCTCCCCGAGGAGATCGCCGGTCCCTACCGTGCGGCTCTCACCCGGCTCCAGGACGCCGCGCCGCCGATGCCGACCCGCACCATGCACGCGGTGCTCGCCGAGCGCCTGGGCGAGGACTGGCGGGAGCTGTTCCTGGAGTTCGAGGAGAAACCCGCGGCGGCGGCCTCGATCGGCCAGGTGCACCGGGCGGTGTGGCACGACGGCCGGGTGGTCGCGGTCAAGGTGCAGTACCCGGGAGCCGGTGAGGCCCTGCTGTCCGACCTCGGACAACTGAGCCGCTTCGCCCGCCTGCTGGGTCCGCTGATCCCGGGCATGGACATCAAGCCGCTGATCGCGGAGTTGCGCGACCGGGTCTCGGAGGAGCTGGACTACGCCCTGGAGGCGCAGGCCCAGTCCGCGCACGCCGAGGAGTTCGCCGGCGACCCCGACGTGGTGGTCCCCGCGGTGGTGCACCAGTGCGAGCAGGTCCTGGTCACGGAGTGGATCGACGGCATACCGCTCTCCGAGATCATCTCGCGGGGTACGCAGGAGCAGCGCGACCGGGCCGGCCAGCTCCTGGCGCGGTTCCTGTTCTCGGGCCCGGCCCGCACCGGGCTGCTGCACGCGGACCCGCATCCGGGGAACTTCCGGCTGCTGCCCGGCGGACCCGAGCACGAGGAGGAGTGGCTCCTCGGTGTGCTGGACTTCGGAACCGTCGACCGCCTCGCGGGCGGTCTGCCCACCCCCATCGGCGACTCCCTGCGCATGACGCTGGACGGTGACGCCGAGGCGGTCTACGAACTGCTGCGCGCCGAGGGGTTCGTGAAGGACTCGATAGAGCTGGACCCCGACGCGGTCCTGGACTACCTGCTGCCGATCATCGAACCCGCGCAGGTCGACGAGTTCACCTTCACCCGCGACTGGATGCGCAGCCAGGCCGCCCGCATCGCCGACCCCCGCAACCCCGCCTACCAGCTGGGCAAACAGCTCAACCTGCCGCCTTCCTACCTGCTGATACACCGGGTGACCCTGAGCACCATCGGTGTGCTGTGCCAGCTCGGCGCGACGGTACGGCTGCGAGAGGAACTGGAGGGATGGCTTCCCGGGTTCCTGCTCGAAGACGCGGACCTCGAAGAGAACGGGCCCGAAGAGGACGGCTCCGAAGAGGACGGGCCCGAAGAGGCCGAGGTGCCGGAAGCCAGGGGGGCGGAGGCCGGAGTGGCGGAGGCCGGGGTGGCGGAGGCCGGAGTGGCGGAGGCCGGGGTGACGGAGGCCGCCGTGGAGGCCCAGTAGGGGCGCCGCGGCACACCGATCCGCGCGCAACGCACCGCGGGGGCCGGTCCGTTCGGCCGGACCGGCCCCCGCGTGAAGCCTTCGCCGCCCTGGACCGGGAGGCCACCGCTTCAGGTGTTCAGGATCACTGCATGACGGCCATGGCGAGCGCGCGGCGGGCGCGCATCGAGGCGCGCTCGGCGCGGCGCTGCATCCGGCGAGCGGTCGCCAGACGCACGGCGCGGCTTTCCCGCTCGGCCTGGTGCATTCGCTCGTGCATATGCGCACGAGCCAGCGCTTCTGGGATGAGTTGCATCTCGCGGGTCCTGTTCTGACGCGAGCCGGTGGTCTTACCGGCGAGGGTGAAGTCTGGGATCGCGGAGCCGGTGGGCTCGCTGGTGGACGGCTTCATCGGGGCCTGCTTCTTGGGATCGTGCGTGAGGGGACGGTCGATCGTTCCGTGGATGTTCATGCCGAGACCGGGTTCTTGCGCGGGCGGCCACGGGGCCGCTTGCGGGCGACGACGACACCCTGGACGAACAGCTCGCCACCCCAGACGCCCCAGGGCTCACGCCGCTCCTTGGCACCGGCGAGGCAGGCCTCGATCAGCGGGCAGGTACGGCAGAGGGACTTGGCGTACTCGACGTCCGCCGGCGACTCCGCGAAGAAGACCTCCGGGTCGTACGAACGGCAGGGGACGGGTACGCCGAGGTTCTCGATGGCGTCGTCGAGCGCGGTGAGCGCGGTGAGGGGGATCAAGGTGGAGTCCTCCGTGGAGCCGGGCGGCGGGATCGTTTGGGAAGGCGGTACGGACGGGGCGTGCGCTTCGAGTTGCACGGCTGTTGTTCCTCGTCTGGTCGTGCCGGTCGGGTTGGACCGGTTGGCGGCTGGTACCGGGTTCTGCTCGTGCCCGAGGCTCCTTCGCCGTTCGTCCCTGGGGTGGGGACAAACAGAAGGGCCGCGGATCCCGGATGGGGTTCCGCGGCCCTGAAGGCGCCGGCCTGATCGATTCAGGCTGGATCACTCCAGGGTTCTGGCCCACGGAAGGCCCACATCAGGTGGTGCTGCGTCGTCTGCTTCCGGCTTCCGGCACCGGTCGCCGTAAAGGCATAGGCCTGGGCCCGTGCCACTACTGCTTCCAGTGCCTGTGTCGGTCGCTCATTGCCCTCACGGACGGGAAGGCCCGCGAGAGAAACGGAGGAGGACGCCGGACGCACGGCACGAATGCCGGACAGACCGGTGCCCAGGTTCGAGACGCCGAGCATGCACGCGGAGACGGCCGAGAGATCGGTCATTTTGGCCGCACTGATGTTGGTCTTGATGCTGATCACTGGACTCGCCTCCTCTCGGCGTCTATGGGGACTGGGGCGAACCAGTCCACTCGGATATGCAAGTACAACACGGAACCGGGCCTTCGAGAAGGCCGCCGCTTCCGTGCCTAGAACCTATGGGGATTGCCGGGGCATGCGCAAACTATTTTTTCGACGAGTTGGCATCAGTCCCCATCTCCCGCTCCTCCGGGCTGCCGACCTGCGCAGATGGCCAGAACATCGGCTCCGTAACGGTTGAGCTTGCGCATGCCGACGCCGGGAATCCGGGCCAGCTCACGGTCGTCGTCCGGCGCGCTCTCGGCGATCGCCACCAGCGTCCTGTCCGTGAAGACGCAGAAGGCGGGCTGGCCGCTGAGCCGGGCCTGGTCCGCGCGCCACTCCCGCAACCGCTCGTAGAGGCCTTCGTCCATGTCCGACGGGCAGCCGTCGCAGCGCATCAGTTTCATCTCGCCGGCGTCCGTCAGGGTGCGACCGCACACCCGGCAGCGGGCGGGGGTCCGCTGGGTACGCCTGGGGGCGGCCACGGAGCCCGCGGTGAAACCGCGTTCGACGCCCGCGGTGCCGGAGCCGGAGCCGCGTCCGACGGTGCCGGTGGAGCCGGGGCGCAGCCCGTCAAGGAAGCGGCTGGGCCGGCGGCCGGCGCGGCCGCCGGGGGTACGGGAGAGCGACCAGGACAGATGGAGCCGCTCCCGGGCCCGGGTCACGCCGACATAGAGGAGACGCCGTTCCTCCTCGATCTGCTCGTCGGTCTTCGCATAGGTGATCGGCATCATCCCCTCGGCGACACCGACCAGGAAGACGACGTCCCACTCCAGGCCCTTCGCCGAGTGCAGGGAGGCGAGGGTGACGCCCTGGACCGTAGGGGCGTGCTGGGCGTTCGCGCGCTCGTCGAGTTCCGTCACGAACTCGGCGAGAGAGGCGGCGGGCCGGGCGGCGGTCACGTCGTGCGCCAGGTTGACCAGGGCCGCCAGTGACTCCCAGCGCTCCCGGACCGCGCCCGAGCCGGCCGGCGGCTCGGTGGTCCAGCCCTCCCCGGAGAGGACCGCGCGCACCTGGGAGGGCAGGTCGACGGTGTCCTCGAGCAGCACGTCGTTGCCGCCGAAGCGGGCCGCGGCACGCAGGGCGACCCCCGCCTTGCGCACCTCGGGCCGGTCGAAGAACCGCTCGGCGCCGCGCAACTGGTAGGGCACGCCGGCGTCGGCCAGGGCCTGCTCGTAGATCTCGGACTGGGAGTTGGTGCGGAACAGGACGGCGATCTCGGCGGCCGGGACCCCGGCGTCGACGAGTTCGCGGATCCGGCGCGCGGCGCCCTCGGCCTCGGCGGGCTCGTCGGTGTACTCGGTGTGGACGGGTTCGGGTCCCGCGGGACGCTGGGAGATCAGTTCCAGGCGGTGGTCGGCGGCCCGGCCGCGGGCCTGGGCCAGCAGGCCGTTGGCGAGGTGGACGACCTGGGGGGTGGAGCGGTAGTCGCGGACCAGCTTGACGACGGTGGCCCCGGGGTGGCGGGTACGGAAGTCGAGCAGATGGTCGGGGGTTGCTCCTGTGAACGAGTAGATGGTCTGGCTGGCGTCTCCGACCACGCACAGGCTGTCCCGGTCGCCGAGCCACAGCTCCAGCAGACGCTGCTGGAGGGGGCTGACGTCCTGGTACTCGTCGACGACGAAGTGCTGGTACTGGGCACGGACCTGCTCGGCGATGTCGTGCCGGTCCTGCAGGACGGCGACGGTGAGCAGCAGGACGTCCTCGAAGTCGATGACCCCTCGCCCCCGCTTCAGGTCCTCGTAGACCGAGTAGATCTGGGCGATCTCGGCCGGGTCCCGGGGAGCCTCACGGCCGGTCTTCGCGACGGCGGGCGGATAGTCGGCGGGGACGGTCTGGGTGACCTTGGACCACTCGATCTCGGCGGTGACGTCCCGCAGCTCGCCCCGGTCGAGCCGGATACGGCAGGCGGCGGCCGCGTCCGCGACCAGTTGGATCTTGCGGTCGATGAGCCGGGGCAGCGAGCCACCGACGGCTTTCGGCCAGAAGAACTGGAGCTGGCGGAGCGCGGCCGAGTGGAAGGTACGGGCCTGCACGCCCTGGGCGCCGAGCTGGCGCAGCCGGCCGCGCATCTCCCCGGCGGCCCGGTTGGTGAAGGTGACGGCGAGCACGCTGGACGGCTGGAGCACCCCGGCCCGGACCCCGTAGGCGATCCGGTGGGTGATCGCCCGGGTCTTGCCGGTACCGGCTCCGGCCAGCACGCACACCGGCCCGTGCAGGGCGGTCGCCACCTCGCGCTGCTCGGGGTCGAGCCCGTCGAGCACCGCGTCGGCAGAGTCCGGTGCCTGCGGGAAGAGGGAGGAGTGCGTTGCTGCTGTCACACCGCCATGCTGCCAGGTCACCGAAGACCGCTGTGCCGGTTGTCCACAGGCGGCCTCTCGTAGTCGTACTAATGCGGCAGGCGTCACCTCGGGGTGACGGGCGCTGCGGGAATGGCGGAGGGGGCGCGTACGTTCCCCTCCTGCATGATTTTCCCGACCTGCTTAAGGAGCGCGAGCGAGATGCAGGGCACTGTGACGATGTACAGCACCACGTGGTGCGGCTACTGCCGCCGGCTGAAGAGCCAGATGGACCGCGAGGGCATCGCGTACACCGAGATCAACATCGAGCAGGACCCGGAGTCGGCCGCTTTCGTCGAGAAGGCGAACGGCGGAAACCAGACGGTCCCGACGGTGCTCTTCGCCGACGGCTCCACCCTGACGAACCCCTCGCTGGCCCAGGTCAAGCAGAAGATCAGCGTGTAGTCGTCCCGCGCTCGCCCGCGTTCCGCGCCCCCGGCGTCCGGCGCGGCGGAGCGCGGGCGCACGCTCCTCACCAAGGCGGTCCCTGACCCGGTTCAGGGACCGCCTTCGCGTTCGCCGTCGTCCGGCTTGTCCCACACCAGGGTGTACCGCCACAGCAGCCGCCGCCGGTATCTGCGGCCGGGAAGCAGGTGTGCGGTGGCCCGCCGGGCTTCCTTCCAGTTCATGATCGGATTCTCGACGGGCATGCCGGACGGACCCCGCTCGGTGCCGCGCCTGCGCGCACGCAGCACCAGCGACGCCGGGACTCCGCACCCGCTGATCACCCGGTCCACGAGGGTGCGGTTGTACGCCATGCCGACGACGACCAGCCGCCCGCCGGGCGCGAGCAGCCGCACCAGCCGGGCGATCGCGTCGTCGAACGGGGCGTGGTGGACGACGGCCACCGCGCTGACGAAGTCGAAGCTTCCCTCGGTGAGGAGCGTGCCGTCGAGGTAGTCACCTTCCAGGAAGGTGACGTTCCCCGGGTCGTCCCTCTTCTGCGCCAGCCGGATCATCTCCGCCGACCGGTCCACGCCGGTCACCGACTCCGCCCGGGCCGCGAGCGCGGTGGCGAGCAGGCCGTCGCCGCAGCCCACGTCCAGGGCGGCCCGGCAGCCGGGCGGCACGGCGTCGAGCACCACCGGGTGGTAGTGGACGTTGTGGTTCCAGTAGGTGTCGTGGATGTCGGTGCTGTCGTGGGTGTCGGTCATCAGCAAGGTCGCCGTCTCAGACGAAGCTCCGCGTCGGCAACGGCTTGCCGTACCACATCTCGATCAGGCGGGCCGCGATGGAGATCCCGTACGGCGGCTGGACGTCGCCGGAGTCGAAGGCGGCTCCCAGTTCGTCGCGGGAGAACCAGCGGGCCTCGTGGATCTCGTCGCCGTCGACGTTGATCTCGGTCGAGGTGGCGTGCGCCATGAAGCCGAGCATGAGGCTGGACGGGAACGGCCAGGGCTGGCTGGCGACGTACTCGACCGGGCCGACGGTGATCCCGGCCTCCTCGAAGACCTCCCGGCGCACCGCCTGCTCGATGGACTCACCGGGCTCCACGAAGCCGGCGAGGGTGGAGAAGCGCCCCTCGGGCCAGTGCACCTGGCGGCCGAGCAGGATACGGTCCTCCTCGTCGGTCACGGCCATGATCACGGCGGGGTCGGTGCGCGGGTAGTGCTCGGCGCCGCAGGCGGGGCAGCGGCGGATGTGCCCGGCGGCGGCGATCACCGTGCGTTCGCCGCAGCGGGAGCAGAAGCGGTGGGTGCGCTGCCAGTTCTCCAGACCGACCGCGTGCACCATCAGGCCCGCGTCGCGCGGGGACAGCAGCAGGCCCGCCTCGCGCAGCCCGGCCGGGCGCGCGGACTGGTCGATCCTGCCGGGCAGCCCGTCCTTCTGCAGCGCGAAGTAGCTGACGCCGTCCTCGTCGGTGCCCAGGAAGTAGCGGTGCGCCTCGGTGAGGGGGGCCTCGAAGGAGGGGGTCATGACGAGCTCGGTACGGCCGTCGGGCGTCTCGTCGATGAGGACCTGGCCACCGGAGACCACGAAGCAGCGGGTGTCCGGGTGGCTCCACGCCGCCGCCAGCCAGGCCTCGTCGAGCCGGTGGTGGGCAGCGCGGTCGATGCCGCTCGGGGCGGTGAGCGAGATGGGTCGGTCGGCGGTGTGGTCGGTCCAGGTGGTCACGGGTGCTTCCAACTCCCCCAGTGCAGCGGATGTTTCAGCGGGCGGTTCAGCAGGACGAAGGGCGGGAGGAGACCGGGTCGGGCGGGTACGGGGCGGGTGGCACGGTCCTTCCAGTGTGCCCCGCGCGCGGTGCCGCTCCGGACGGCGCGGACGGGTCAGGGGGCATGGCGCCAGTTCTCGGCCAGGTCACCCCACAGGTAGGCGCTGGTCTCCACACCCTTCAGGAGAAGGTCCAGATCAACCTTCTCGTCAGGGGCGTGCCAGCCGTCGGAGGGCACGGAGATGCCCAGGAAGAGTACGGGCGCCCCCAGGACGTCCTGAAGATCCGCGGCGGGCCCTGAGCCACCCGAACGGGTGAACCGGACGGGTCCCTCGAAAGCGCGGCCCATGGCGCGGGCCAGCGACTGGAGGCCCGGGTCGTCGAGCGGGGTGAGACAGGGGCGGGTGGCCGGCAGGAAGGTGATCTCGGCGCGGATCCCGGCGGGGATCCGCTCGGTGGCCCAGGCGCGTACGGCCTTCTCGACGTACTCGGGTTCCTGGCCCGCGACCAGCCGGAACGACAGCTTGGCCATCGCCGAGGACGGGATGATCGTCTTGCTGCCGGGGCCCTGGTAGCCGCCGCCGATGCCGTTGACCTCGGCGGTGGGGCGGGACCAGACGCGCTCCAGGGTGGTGTACCCGGCCTCGCCCTCGGTGGCGTACGAGTGCGCTTCGCGCAGCCACTCCTCCTCGTCGAACGGCAGCTCGGCCCAGAGCCGACGCTCGTGCGCGCTCGGTTCCACGATGCCGTCGTAGAAGCCGGGGACCGCCACGCGCCCCTGGTCGTCGTGGAGCGCGGCGACCAGGCGGGCCACCACGGTGGCCGGGTTCGGGACGGCGCCGCCGAAGGCACCGGAGTGGATGTCCTGGTCGGGGCCGTGCAGGACGATCCCGCATTCGACGAGCCCGCGCATGCCCGTGCACACCGTCGGGGTGTCCTCGGACCACATGCCGGTGTCGGAGACGATCACGGTGTCCGCGGCGAGCCGGTCCGCGTGTTCCTCGACGAGCGCCCGGAAGTGCGGGGAGCCGGACTCCTCCTCGCCCTCGATCAACAGCTTCAGGTTGACGGCGGGGGCGGTGCGGCCGGTGGCGGCGAGGTGGGCGCGGACACCGAGTGTGTGGAAGAACACCTGGCCCTTGTCGTCGGCCGCCCCGCGCGCGTGGAGGCGGTTTCCCCGGACGACGGGCTCGAAGGGTTCGCTGTCCCAGCCGTCCGCCCGCGCGGCGGGCTGCACGTCGTGGTGGCCGTAGACGAGGACCGTGGGCGCCCCGGGGTCGCCCGAGGGCCATTCGGCGAAGACCGCGGGAGCGCCCGGTGTCTCCCAGACCTCGGCGGTCGGGAAGCCGGTCCTGCCGAGTTCAGCGGCGAGCCAGTCGGCGCTGCGCCGGACATCGGCGGCGTGCTCGGGCTGGGCCGACACGGAGGGGATGCGCAGCCACTCGGTGAGGCGGTCCAGGAAGACGGCGCGGTGCTGCTCGATGTACGTGCGGACGGCGCTGTCCGGGGTCTGGCTCATGGTCACGAGCCTATCGGCCCGCGCGGACATCCTCGGCGGGCGGTTCGTCACACTCGGCCCCGCCCGCGCTCACCCGCTCTCGCCCGTCTTCACCCACACTCGCCCGTCTTCACCCGCTCTCACCCGTCCTGCCCGATGATCAGTCTTTCCAGGGCGGCCCGGTCCGGCAGGCCCTCCGGCCGCTCCACCTCTCCGGTGCGGACGTGCACGAAGGCCACGGTGACCGACTCCGGCGGCACACCCTGCTGCTCGGCCCAGCCGATCCGGTAGATCGCGAGCTGGAGCGGATCGGCGGGACGGGTGCGGCTCGTCTTCCAGTCGACGATCTCGTACGTCGCCTCGTCGCCGTCCCCGGTGCGGTAGACGGCGTCGATCCGGCCCCGGACGACCCGCCCGGCCAGCGCCAGCTGGAAGGGGGCCTCCACACGGTAGGGCGTGCGCCGGGCGTACTCGGTGCGTTCGAAGGCCTCCTTGAGGGCTTCGAGGTCGCGTTCGTCGGCGATCTCGGCATCGCTTCCCGGCAGCTCGTCGGGGTCCAGCATGGGCAGGGTGAGCTCTTCGAAGCGCGCCTCCACCCAGGCGTGGAAGCGGGTGCCCCGGCGTGCGGCGGGTTGCGGAGGGCGGGGCATGGGGCGCGCGAGTTCCTGCGCGAGCCCGTCCGGGTCCTCGGCCAGCCTCATCAGCTGGGTGGCGGAGAGCGTGGCCGGCAGGGGCACGTCGGTGACGCCGCGGCGCGCGTGCAGCAGCTCGCCGGTGAGGGCGTCGAGGTCGCGGTCCCAGGAGGCGATCGCGCGGGTCTCCTCCGGCGTGAGGAGGGCGTGCTCCGGGACGCGCGCGTGCTCGGACCCGGCCGCGCGCGCGTGCTCCGGCGAATGGTCGGCGGGGTGGTCGACGGACGTGGCCTGGTGCGGGACCGTGGGGCGGTCGGCGCTCAGGGAGTCCCAGTCGGCGGTGTCCTCGTCCGGGAGGTCGTCCTCGTAGGGACCCGGTTCCGCGTAGGGATCGGGCTCCGCGTAGGGGTCCGGCTCCTCGTCGTCGGGTGGCGGGGGCCACTCCGGGTCCTCGGCGGTGGCGGCGTCGGGGCCGGCCGGCGGCCGGCCGGTCCCGCCCGCAGTGAGCGTGTCCAGGTGGGCGAGAACGGTCTCGGCGGCCGCGCGGCGGCGGGCCAGGGCGGCCTCGTCGAGGGGCAGCGGCCACACCTGGTCGGCGCTCACCGCGTGCAGGGCCGGGTTCTCCTCGTCCTCCTCCGGTTCCTCGGCCCAGGCCTCGATCTCGCCGTGGCCGGCGACGCAGTGCTCGTACAGGGCCCGCAGGAAGTCGGAGGGGCCGCGCGGCTTCTTCTGGCTGGGGCCCCACCAGTGCCCGGAGCCGAGGAGCAGGGAGCGGGGGCGGGTGAAGGTGACGTAGCCGAGGCGCAGCTCCTCGGTGTGCTGGTGGTCCTTCATCGCCTCGTGGAAGGCCTTCATGCCCCGCGAGTCCCAGGCGTCGACCTCGGGCAGGGTGTCCCGGTCGCCGCGCAGGGCGTGCGGCAGCACCTTGGCCTGAGCGGTCCACTTCTCGCGGCCCTGACCGCTCGGGAAGGTGCCCCGGACCAGGCCGGGTACGACGACGACGTCCCACTCCAGGCCCTTGGAGCGGTGCGCGGTCAGCACCTTGACGGTGTTCTCGCCGCCGGGCAGGGCGTTGTCGAGGCCCTTCTCGTACTGGGCGGCGGTGCGCAGGAAGCCGAGGAAGGCGAGCAGGGTCGCCTCCTGGTCCCCGGCCGCGAAGGAGGCCGCGACGTCCAGGAAGTTGGACAGCGTCTCGCGGCGGCGGGCGGCCAGCGCGTGCGGGGAGGCCGACAGCTCCACCTCCAGGCCGGTGACCGCGAGGACCCGGTGCAGGACGTCCATCAGCGGGTCGGACAGCGAGCGGCGCAGTTCGCGCAGCTCGGTGGCCAGCCGGGCGAAGCGCACGCGCGCGTCCGCCGAGAAGGGCAGTCCGTCGTCCTGCCGCTCGGTGCCGATCGGCAGCTCCAGGAAGGTGTCCAGAGCGTCCGCGAGCGATATCACCTCGGCCGGGTCGACCCCTTCGACCGCCGCGGCGAGCCTGCGGTCCGGGTCGTCGGCGTCGCCCACGCGCGCGTGGGACACCAGCAGCCGGGCGCGGCGCCCCAGGAGGGCGAGGTCGCGCGGGCCGATGCGCCAGCGCGGGCCGCTCAGCAGCCGCACCAGGGAGGCGTTGGCCCCCGGGTCCTGGAGGACCTCGCAAACGGCGACGAGATCGGCGACCTCGGGCAGGTGGAGCAGTCCGGAGAGGCCGACCACCTCGACGGGGACGTCCCGTCCGACGAGGGCGCCCTGGATCTCCGCGAAGTCGGTCGCCGTACGGCACAGGACCGCGATCTCGCCGGGTGCCGTGCCGGTGCGGACGAGATGGGCGACGGAGTCGGCGATCCACTCCATCTCGTCGGCGTGGGTCGGCAGCAGCGCGCAGCGGACCGTGCCGTCGAGTTCCGCGCCGGGGGCCGGGCGAAGGGCCGCCACGCCCGCGTGCATGGCGCGCAGCGGCTCGGCGAGGCCGTTGGCGAGGTCGAGGAGGCGTCCGCCGCTGCGGCGGTTCTCGCTGAGCGCCTGGCGGGTGGCGGGGCTGCCGTCGGCGTGCGCGAAGTGCTCGGGGAAGTCGTCCAGGTTGGCGACGGAGGCGCCGCGCCAGCCGTAGATGGCCTGGCAGGGGTCGCCGACGGCGGTCACGGGGTGCCCGGTGCCGCCGCCGAACAGCCCCGCCAGCAGCACCCGCTGGGCCACCGAGGTGTCCTGGTACTCGTCGAGGAGTACGACCCGGAACTCGTCGCGCAGCAGCCGGCCCACCTCGGGGATGCCGGCCAGCGCGGCGGACAGCGCGATCTGGTCGCCGAAGTCCAGCAGGTCCCGTTCGCGCTTCGCGGTTCGGTAGCGCAGGACGAGTTCGGCCAGTTCGCGGCGGGCGGCGGCCGCTTCGGGGACCTTGCGCAGGTCGGCGTTGCCGAGCTTGACGGCCGCGAGGGTGTTCAGCAGGTCGGCGTCGAAGGCGCGCAGGTCCTCGGGGCGCACGAGGTGTTCGGCGAGTTCGGAGTCGAGGGCGAGCAGGTCGCCGACCAGATCGGCGAAGGAGCGGGTGAGCGCCGGATAGGGGCCGGGGGCCTCGCGCAGCACCCGCGCGGCGAGCTGGAAGCGGGTGGCGTCGGCCAGCAGCCGGGAGGCCGGCTCCAGTCCGATGCGCAGGCCGTGGCCGGTCAGCAGCCGGCCGGCGAAGGCGTGGTAGGTCGAGACGACCGGTTCGCCCGGCGGGTTGTCGGGGTCGATGGTGTCGGGGTCGGTGACGCCGGCCGCGACGAGCGCCCTGCGGACGCGTTCGGCGAGCTCGCCGGCCGCCTTGTTGGTGAAGGTCAGCCCGAGGACCTGTTCCGGGGCCACCTGTCCGGTGCCGACCAGCCAGACCACGCGGGCCGCCATCACCGTCGTCTTGCCCGACCCGGCGCCGGCCACGATCACCTGGGGGGCGGGCGGCGCGGTGATGCAGGCCGTCTGCTCCGGGGTGAACGGGATGCCGAGGAGCTCCTTGAGCTGCTCGGGGTCGGTGATGAGTGCGGACATGACGGAAAAGGCTAGCCGCGGGCACTGACAATCGTTGAACCGGTGCTCACTCCACCACGTGCCGTCCCTCGGGCCGCGCGCTGCACGAGGCCCGGAAGGCGCAGTGCGTGCAGTGCTGGCCGGTGGTCGGTGTGAACCGTTCGTCGAGGACCTTGCCGGCGGCGGTGGCGAGCAGGTCGCCGACCCACTCCCCCTCCAGTGGTTCCTGGGCCTGCACCCTGGGCAGGGTCTCACCGCCGTCGCGCCGGGCGGCGCCCTGCCGCAGGTGCACCAGTTCGGCGCCGCCGGCCTCGGGGCGCACGCCGTCGAAGGCCTCGTCCACGGCGCCCTCGCGGACCGCGAGCTGGTAGACGGCGAGCTGTGGATGCCGGGCCACCTCGGCGGCGCTCGGTGCCTGCTTACCGGTCTTGAAGTCGACGACGTAGGCGCGGCCGTCGCCGTCGGTCTCCACGCGGTCGATCTGGCCGCGGATGCGCACCTCGTAGTCGCCGGCCTCCAGGCTGACGTCGAAGTCCTGTTCGCTGGCCACGGGGGTGCGGGCGGTGCGGTCCAGGACGTGCCACTTCAGGAAGCGTTCGAGCGCCACGCGCGCGTTGTCCTTCTCCTGGGCCGACTTCCAGGGGGCGTCGAAGGCGAGCGCGTTCCACACCGAGTCCAGGCGCTCCATGAGGACCGCGAGGTCGGCCGGGGTGCGTCCGGAGGCGACCTCGTCGGCCAGGACGTGCACGACGTTGCCGAAGCCCTGGGCGGTGGTGGCGGGGGCGTCGGCCTTGACCTCGCGGCCCAGGAACCACTGCAGGCTGCAGGTGTTGGCCAGCTGGTCGAGGGCGCTGCCGGAGAGCACCACGGGCTGGTCGCGGTCGCGCAGCGGCACCTTGCTCTCGGTCGGCTCGAACATGCCCCACCAGCGGTAGGGGTGGGCGGAGGGCACCAGGGGGCGGCCGTCCTCGTCGGCGAGTGCGGCCAGCCGGGCCAGCCGGCGGGCGGCGGCCTCCCGCAGCGGCTCGGACGCGCGCGGATCGACCGTGGTCGCGCGCAGCTCGGCGACCAGCGCGGCCACGGACAGCGGGCGGCGGGGGCGCCCGCTGACGTCCTGGGGTTCGGCGCCCAGCTCGGTCAGGAACCGGGAGGGCTGGTCACCGTCGTCCGCGGGGGCCTTCACGGCGGTGACGACGAGGCGTTCACGCGCGCGGGTGGCGGCGACGTAGAAGAGGCGGCGCTCCTCGGCGAGGAGCGCGCCCGGGGTGAGCGGTTCGGCCAGGCCGTCGCGGCCGATGCGGTCGGCCTCCAGCAGCGAGCCGCGGCGGCGCAGGTCGGGCCACAGGCCCTCCTGGACGCCGGCGACCACGACCAGGTGCCATTCCAGGCCCTTGGAGCGGTGCGCGGTCAGCAGGCGGACGGCGTCGGGGCGCACCGCGCGCCCGGCGAGGGTGTCGGCGGCGATGTCCTCGGCCTCGATCTCCGCCAGGAAGTTCTGCGCGCCCCGGCCGCCGCTGCGTTCCTCCGCGCGGGCGGCGGTGGCGAACAGCGCGCACACGGCGTCCAGGTCACGGTCGGCGTTGCGGCCGGCCGCGCCGCCCCGGCGGGCGGCGCGCTCCAGGCGCGAGGGCCAGGGCGTGCCGTTCCACAGGTCCCACAGCGCCTCCTCGGCCGTACCGCCGCCTGCCAGGCGTTCCCGGGCCTTCCTGAGCAGTGCGCCGAGCCGCTGCGCCCCGCGCGCGTATCCGGGGTCGTGCACGGCCAGGCGCTCGGGTTCGGCGAGGGCCCGCGCGAGCAGGTCGTCCGAGGGCGGCGGCAGCGCGTTGCCCGCGGCGCGTTCCTCCTCGCGCAGGGCGCGGCCGAGGCGGCGCAGGTCGGCCGCGTCCATGCCCGCGAGGGGGGAGGCGAGCAGCGTGAGCGCGGTCTCGGTGTCGAGCCAGCCGGAGGCGGCCGCGGGGCCGTCGTCGTCGCCGGATCCCACGTCGACGGCGCCCACGGCCTCGCGGGGGCCCGGGTCGGAGGCGCCTGCTTCCTCGCCGGAGCCCGCGTCGGAGGCAGCTGCTTCCTCACCGGGGCCTGCGTCGGCGACGCCCCTGGCCGCGCGGGGGCCCGGGTCGGAGTCGCCTGCTTCCTCGCCGGGGCCCACGTCGACGGCGCCCTCGGCCCCGCCGGAGCCCGCGTCGGAGGCACCCGCTTCCTCGCCGGGGCCCACGTCGACGGCGCCCTCGGCCCCGCCGGAGCCCGCGTCGGTGGCGTCCTCGACCGCGCCGGGGTGTGCCGCCGCCCGCGCCACCGCCCTGAGGGCCGTCAGCAGGGGTGCCACCGCCGGTTCGTGGCGCAGCGGAACGTCGTCGCCGTCGATGTCCAGGGGTACGCCGGCCGCGGTGAGGGCGCGGCGGACCGTCGGGATGGTGCTGGACCCGGCGCGCACCAGGACGGCCATGTCGCTCCAGCGCACGCCGTCCTCCAGGTGCGCGCGCCGCAGGATGTCGGCGATGTTGTCCAGCTCGGCGCCGGGCGTCGGGTACGCGTAGACCTCGACCGTGCCGCCGTCCCGCGTGGCGTCCAGTTCCCGGTGGGCACGCACCTTGTCGGCGGGCAGCCTGGTCAGCGGCATCCGCCGGGTCAGCAGACGGGTCGCGGCCAGCAGGCCGGCGCCGGAGCGGCGGGAGGTGCGCAGCACCTCGACGGGGGCGGGACGGCCGTCCACGCGCGCGAAGGCCGACGGGAAGTCCAGGATGCCGTTCACGTCGGCGCCCCGGAACGTGTAGATCGACTGGTCGGGGTCGCCGAACGCGACCAGCGTGCGGCCGCCGCCGGCCAGCGCGTGCAGGAGCCGCGCCTGGGCCGGGTCGGTGTCCTGGTACTCGTCCACGTACACGGCGTCGTAGCGGCCGGCCAGGTCCAGGGCGACCTCGGGGCGCCGGGTGAGCAGCACCGCGCGGTGCACGAGTTCGGCGTAGTCGAGGACGCCCTGGAGGTCGAGGACGTCGAGGTACTCGGCGAGGAAGGAGGCCGCCGCCCGCCAGTCCGGTCGGCCGATACGGCGGGCGAAGGCGTCCAGGGCGGCGGGGTCGAGGCCCAGTTCGCGGCTGCGGGCGAGGACCGCGCGGACCTCGTCGGCGAAACCCCGGGTGGTCAGGCAGGCGCGCAGGTCGTCCGGCCAGCGCACCGGGTCGAGTCCGAGCCGCTCCAGCTCGGCCTGGCCGGCCAGCAGCTCGCGGACGGTGACGTCCTGCTCGGGGCCGGAGAGCAGCCGCAGCGGGTCGACGAACAGGCCGCTGTCCTGGTGGGCGCGGACCAGGGCGTAGCAGTAGGAGTGGAAGGTGGTCGCGCGGGGTGCGCGGGCCGCGCCCACGCGCAGCGCCATGCGGTCGCGCAGTTCGACGGCGGCCTTGCGGCTGAACGTGAGCACGAGGATCCGCTCGGGGTCCTCGCCGCGGGCGATCCGGGCGGCCACCGACTCCACGAGGGTGGTGGTCTTCCCGGTGCCGGGACCCGCGAGGACGAGCAGCGGGCCGGCCGCGTGCTCAACCACCGCGCGCTGCGCGGCGTCCAGACGAGGGGGATCCGTATCGGCCGCCGGGGTCCGCACCAGCCGGTAAGCGCCACTGTTCCCCTGTCGCACCTGGGGGTGCGGCAGGCGCCTGGTGGAGGAAGAGGAGCTCACGTGGTTCGCCGGTCCTGGTGGGTGTGCTGGTTGGCTCGCGTTCGTGCGGGCGGTGCGGTGGCCGCGGGGTGAGCGGGACACGCGCAGCCGACGCTACGCCGACGAATCGGGCGGAAGCAGAGCTTCCGGTTCATCCCGTCCGTCACGGGCGCCAGTCGTGGCACGCACGCCCCGCACCCCTCGAACGTACGTCATGCCACGGACGTCCCCGGCATCCCTCGAACGGGCCACAGGTTCCCCTCGGGGGACCCGGATGGCGGAAGCTGTCAGGTGTGAGCACCCGAGTCCGCGTCGCCGTCCCACCGCGCCCGCTTCATGTCGAGGCGCGGCAGATGGCCCGCCGCGGCCCTGCTCGCCTCCTTCAGCGCGGTGCCCTCCGCGCGGTAGTGGTCCAGGGCGGTCAGCTCGTGCCCCGGCAGCAGCGCCCCGTCGGCGCGCACCACCCGCCACCAGGGGACGGCGCCGCCGTACAGGGCCATCACCCGCCCCACCTGGCGAGGTCCCCCTTCCTCCAGCCACTCCGCGACGTCGCCGTACGTCATCACCCGCCCGGGCGGGATCCGCTCGGCGACCTCCAGGACCCGCTCGGCGTATTCGGGCAGCTCGTCCGCGTACCCCTCTCGGGTGTCCTCGGGAAGGCTTCGCTCGCTCATTCGCCCCATCCTGCCGCACCCCACCGACAACCGGCGGGGTCCGTGCCAGGTCTCCGCCTCGCCCCCGGACGGCGCTTGGGGCAGACTGTGCGCCCCCGCATCTGCACCCTGATGCCCTCGTGTGTCGGTGGGGCATGCCACCATCGTGCGGGCGGTGACTGGTGATACGAGATCAAGAAGAGCAGACCGAGCAGCAGGGCGTGCACCCCGACGGAGCGGCGGGCACCCCTGGCGCCGCCGCACGCCCTGACGCGCCGGAACCCGGCACCGTACCCAAGAATCCCGTGAATCCCACGAATCCCGTGAATCCCGCGGATCCCACCGGCCCGGTGAATCCCACGGATCCCACCGGTCCCGTGACGTCTGACGCCGGGAGCCCCCCGGACGGCGGACATCCGCCGGAGACCGGACACCGGGCCGTCACCGTCGAACCCGACGCCGCCCACGACGTCTCCGAGGCGGAACACGTGCCGGACGAGATCCACACCGACGAGGTGGAGGGCGACGAACCGCTGCTCCCCGCGCGCGTGCACCGCCCCTCCGACCTCATGCGCCTCCTGGTCGGCGTACTGGCCATCGCCGTACTGCTCGGCATCGCCGCGTTCGCGCACGGCACCACCTCCGGACTCGAACAGGACATCAACAAGGGCACCGGACAGGCCCCCGACCTGCTGATCAAGATCGCGGGACTGGCCTCCAGCATCGCGATCCTGCTGGTACCGGTCGCGTTCGCCATCGAGCGGCTGATCAAGCGGGACGGACTGCGCATCGCCGACGGCGTACTCGCGGCCGTCCTCGCCCACGGTGTGACCCTCGCCACCGACCTGTGGGTCGCCCGGGCCGCCCCGGGCTCGATCCAGGAGGCCCTCACCCAGCCCTCCCCCGGTGACATCCACGCCCTCACCGATCCCGTGCACGGCTATCTCGCGCCCGTCATCGCCTACATGACGGCCGTCGGCATGTCCCGGCGGCCGAGATGGCGCGCGGTCCTGTGGATCGTGCTGACGCTCGACGCGTTCTCCATGCTGGTCACCGGCTACACGACACCGTTCTCGATCATCCTGACGGTGCTGATCGGCTGGACCGTCGCCTACGGCACGCTCTACGCGGTCGGCTCCCCCAACGTCCGCCCCACCGGCCGGACCCTGCTGGCGGGCCTGCGGCACGTCGGCTTCCACCCGGTCGGCGCGGCGCGCGAGGAGGCCCTGGACACCGAGAACGGCGACCGCGGCCGGCGCTACTTCGTCACCCTGGAGGACGGCCCGCCGCTGGACGTCACGGTCGTCGACCGGGAACAGCAGGCACAGGGCTTCTTCTACCGCGCGTGGCGCAACCTGACCCTGCGCGGCTTCGCCACCCGCTCGAGCCTGCAGTCGCTGCGCCAGGCCCTGGAGCAGGAGGCACTGCTGGCGTACGCGGCCATCGCGGCCGGCGCCAACGCGCCCAAGCTGATCGCCACCTCGGAACTCGGCCCCGACGCCGTGATGCTCGTCTACGAGCACACCGGCGGCCGCACCCTCGACTCACTGGGCGACGAGGAGATCACCGACGAACTGCTGCGCCACACCTGGCACCAGGTGCAGGCACTGCAGTCCCGCCGGATCGCGCATCGCAGGCTGGCGGGTGACGCCATCCTGGTGGATCGTTCCGGCAAGGTGATCCTCACGGACCTGCGCGGCGGCGAGATCGCGGCCGGCGAACTGCTGCTGCGCATGGACGTCGCCCAACTGGTCACCACGATCGGCCTGCGGGTCGGCGCCGAGCGGGCGGTGGCCTCGGCGGTCGGCGTCCTCGGACCCGACGCGGTCGCCGACTGCCTGCCGATGCTCCAGCCGATCGCGCTCACCCGGTCCACGCGCGCGACACTGCGAAGACTCGCCCGGGAGCGCGCCCAGCGCGAACGCGACGCGGTGCTGGAGGCCTCCCGGCAGGCCAAGCAGGCCCGTGCGGAGGAAGCGGAGAAGCCCGACAAGAAGACGGTGCGCGCCGAGCAGCGGGCCGAGAAGCGGGCCCTGGACGACGCGCTGGAGGAGGCCCGCGAGGAGGACCTGCTCACCCAGATCCGGCACCAGGTGCTGCGGATCAGGCCGCAGGCACCCGTGGAACCCGCCCGCCTGGAGCGGGTGCGGCCGCGCACCCTGATCAGCCTCATCGCCGGTGCGATCGGCGCGTACTACCTGCTGACCCAGCTCACCCACATCGAGTTCGGCCCGCTGGTCGCGAACGCCCAGTGGGGCTGGGTGATCGCCGCGGTGCTGTTCTCGGCGCTCAGCTACGTCGCCGCCGCCATGGCGCTGCTCGGGTTCGTGCCGGAGCGGGTGCCGTTCGTACGGACCGCGGCGGCGCAGGTGGCCGGCTCGTTCGTGAAGATCGTCGCGCCGGCGGCGGTCGGCGGGGTCGCGCTGAACACGCGGTTCCTGCAGCGCGCCGGGGTGCGCCCCGGCCTCGCGGTGGCGAGCGTCGGTGCCTCACAGCTGTTCGGGCTCGGCTGTCACATCCTGATGCTGCTGTCCTTCGGCTACCTGACCGGAACCGAGAAGACACCGTCGCTGTCGCCGTCCCGCACCGTCATCGCGGGGCTGCTGACCGTCGCCGTCCTGGTTCTCGTGGTGACCTCGGTGCCGTTCCTGCGGAAATTCGTCTCCACGCGCGTGCGGTCGCTGTTCGCGGGCGTCGTACCGCGCATGCTGGACGTGCTGCAGCGGCCGCAGAAGCTCGTCACCGGCATCGGCGGCATGCTGCTGCTGACCGCCTGCTTCGTGATGTGCCTGGACGCCTCCATCCGCGCCTTCGGCGACCAGGGCACCTCGCTCAGCATCGCCAGCGTCGCCGTCGTCTTCCTCGCCGGGAACGCGCTCGGTTCCGCGGCGCCGACCCCGGGCGGAGTGGGCGCGGTCGAGGCGACCCTGACCGTCGGCCTGATCGCCGTGGGCCTCCCCAAGGAGGTCGCGGCCCCCGCCGTCCTGCTGTACCGGCTGCTGACCCTGTGGCTGCCGGTCCTGCCCGGCTGGCTGGCCTTCAACCACCTCTCCCGCAAGGGAGCGCTCTAGCCACGGCGGCGGTTCCCGGGTCGTACCTCGTACGGCTCGCGCCCCGCGCGCGTGGCCGCGTGCGACCGCAGGATGGGAACATGCCGAACCCCCTCCGGATCCCTGCCGCCGCCCTGTCCGCCGCCCTGGTGCTGTCCTGCCTGCTCGCCGGGTGCGGCGACAGCGTCAAGGACGGGGACCTGGCGGTTCAGAAACTGGACTGGAAGGACTGTCCGGCCCCCGACGAGGCGGAAGGCGGTGGCGACACCCCCTCGCCGCTGCCCGGTGGCGGGGCCTGGCAGTGCGCCACCATGAAGGCGCCGCTGGACTGGTCGAAGCCCAAGGGCGCCACGATCGGTCTCGCCCTGATCCGCGCCAAGGCCAGCGGCGACGCGAGTCAGAGGATCGGCTCGCTGATCTTCAACTTCGGCGGGCCCGGCGGCAGCGGCGTCACCACGCTCCCCGCGTTCGGCGGGGACTACGCGGCCCTGCGCACCCGCTACGACCTCGTCAGCTTCGACCCGCGCGGGGTCGGCCGCAGCGACCCCGTCGAGTGCGAGAACGACGAACAGCTCGACAACTACTTCCAGCAGGACGCCACACCCGACACACCCGCCGAACGCGACCAGCTGATCAAACGCACCAGGCAGTTCAACGCGGCCTGCGAGAAGAACTCCAGGACCATCCTCCCGCAGGTGCGCACCACCGACGCTGCTCGCGACATGGACCTGATGCGCCAGGTCCTCGGCGACCGGCAACTGCACTACTTCGGCATCTCCTACGGCACCGAACTCGGCGGCGTCTACGCCCACCTGTTCCCGAAGAACGTGGGCCGGGCCGTCTTCGACGCCGTGGTGGACCCGACCCAGAACCCCGAACAGAGCTCACTGGGACAGGCGAAGGGCTTCCAGCTCGCGCTCGACAACTTCGCCGAGGACTGCACCTCCAAGGTGCCCGAGTGCCCGATCGGCGACACCCCGCAGGACGTGAAGAACCGTATCGCCAAGCTCCTCGCGGACCTCGACAAGAAACCGATCCCCGGCATCCTCCCGCGCCGGCTGACCGAGACCGCCGCCACCAACGGCATCGCCCAGTCCCTGTACTCCAAGGACTTCTGGGAGTACCTCACCGAGGGCCTCGAAGAGGCGTACGACGGTGACGGGAAGATCCTGATGCTGCTGTCCGACTCCATGAACGGCCGCAGCCAGAACGGCGAGTACAGCAACATCACGGCGGCGAACATCGCCATCAACTGCGCCGACGAGAAGCCCCGCTACACCGCCGACTACGTGCAGCAGAAGCTGCCCGAATTCCGGGCCGCCTCACCGCTGTTCGGCGACTACCTCGCGTGGGGCATGGTCAGCTGCACGAGTTGGGCGGTGCCGGGCGCCGCCGACCACCCCGACGTCAGCGCGCCCGGGGCGGCGCCGATCCTGGTCGTGGGCAACACGGGCGACCCGGCCACGCCCTACGAGGGTGCGAAGAAGATGGTCGACGCGCTGGGCAAGGGCGTCGGCGTGGAGCTGACCTGGAAGGGACAGGGTCACGGGGCCTACGACAGCAAGGACAAGTGCGTGCAGTCGGCCGTGAACGGCTACCTGCTGCAGGGCACGGTACCGAAGGCCGGCACGGTCTGTTCGTGACCACCCCGAACGAAGAACTCGCAGGTCAAGCGGTTATCCACAGGCAGCAACGGCCTGCGCTGGATCCGCCTACTATGACCTGACCGCTCTCCGCGACGAACCCGCGGAGAGCCTGTGAGGGGGGTGTGCGCGACATGGCGCGTTTCGTACGGTGGGTGGCCGTTGTCGCCGCCGGGCTGCTGGTGGCCGGGTGCGGCGGCGGACCGTCGGGCGGGGGCGGGGACGAGGGGAAGACGCGGTCCGAAGAGCCGTCGTCCCCCTCCGCGGCCGCTGCCGCCCTGCCCTCCTCCCTGACCTCGCAGAAGCTCGACTGGGGCCGCTGCGACTCCACTTCGGACTCCGCCGCACCCGGCGACGAGTGGCGGTGCGCGACCCTCAAGGTACCGCTGGACTGGTCGAAGCCGGGCGGGAGGACCATCGGGCTGGCGCTGATCCGGGCGAAGGCAGACGGTGGTCCGGGCAAGCGGATCGGCTCACTGCTGTTCAACTTCGGCGGCCCCGGCGGCTCGGGCGTCTCCAGGATGCCGTACTACGCCACCACCGTCTCCGCCCTGCGCGAGCGGTACGACCTGGTGAGCTGGGATCCGCGCGGAGTGGGCGCCAGTGAGGGGATCCGGTGCCGCAGCGACAAGGAGCTGCGGTCCGCCGAGTCGGTCGACGCCACCCCGGACACGGCCGCCGAGGAGACGGCGTACTTCCAGGACGCCGCCTCCTTCGGCAAGGGCTGCCAGAAGGCGGCCGGCGATCTGATCGCACACGTCTCGACGACCGACACGGCCCGGGACATGGATCTGATGCGCCAGGTACTCGGCGATCGGCGGATGCACTACTTCGGCATCTCCTACGGCACCGAACTCGGCGGCGTCTACGCCCACCTGTTCCCGAAGAGGGTGGGGCGGCTCATCCTGGACGCTGTCGTCGACCCGGCCGCGGACTCGGTCGGCCACGCGAAGAACCAGGCCCGGGGCTTCCAGCGGGCGCTGGACGACTACCTCAAGTCCACAGGACAGGACCCGGAGCAGGGCTCGCGGAAGATCGCGGCCCTGCTGCGGAAGCTCGACGCGGAGCCGCTCGCGACCTCCTCGGGCCGCAGGCTGACCGACACCCTCGCGGTCACCGGTATCGTCCTGCCGCTGTACAGCCAGGACAGCTGGCCGACGCTGACCAGCGCGCTCCAGGCGGCCGAGGACGGCGACGGCTCGGAGCTGCTGTCGCTCGCGGACCAGTACAACGAACGCGACTCCGCGGGGCACTACGGCACGAGCGCCCACTCCCAACGGGTCATATCGTGCCTGGACGACCGGCAGCGGCCCACGCCCGCCCAGACCAAGAAGCTGCTGCCCGACTTCGAGAGGATCTCGCCCGTCTTCGGCGACTTCCTGGGCTGGGACACGGCCGGCTGGTGCCACGACTGGCCGGTGGCCGGACAGTACGACACCCCGCAGGTGAGCGCCCCGGGCTCGGCCCCGGTGCTGCTGGTCGGCAACACGGGCGACCCGGCGACTCCGTACGAGGGCGCCCGGAGGATGGCCGACGAACTGGGCAAGGGCGTCGGCGTCGAACTGACCTGGAAGGGCGAGGGCCACAGCGCGTACGGCAGGGGCAGCGACTGCGTGGACTCGACGGTGAACGCCTACCTGCTGGAGGGCACGGTCCCGAAGGACGGCAAGGTCTGCTCATGACGATGGGCGCAGGAGCTGCGGTCTTGCCTCAGTCAGTGCCGTGACCGCTCTTTGACGACACGACGCACGCGCCAGCCCACCCACAGCCTGGCGAACACGTAGAACACGCTCACGACGGCAAAGCACGACGCCACGAGGATGTTTCGACTGGGTGATATGGCCAGGCTGCTGTGCGCGTACTCCCAGAAGGCGAAGGCGAGCAGTGCGAACACCAGAGGCGCCAGCCAACCCTTGAGCATCATGTGAGGCAGGAGGGACCGCAGGTAAGCGGGTAGCGGTATCTCCACCGGCTCGGAGACGGAAGCGGGTTGCTGGGGATCATCGGGCATGGCGTGGATCATAGTCGTCAACAGCGACCTGACCAGTTGACGCCGGCCCAGGGCGGCAAAACGGCGGGCCGCGGTGCAATACCGCAGCCCGCCACAAGGGGTTTCAGTAGACCGGCTTCTCCGGCTCGATCTGGTTGACCCAGCCGATCACGCCGCCGCCGACGTGCACGGCGTCCGCGAAGCCCGCGGACTTCAGGACCGCGAGGACTTCCGCGCTGCGGACACCCGTCTTGCAGTGCAGGACGATCTTCTTGTCCTGGGGCAGGCCGCCGAGGGCGGTGCCCATGAGGAACTCGTTCTTCGGGATCAGCTTGGCGCCCGGGATGGAGACGATCTCGTACTCGTTCGGCTCGCGGACGTCGATGATCTCGATGTTCTCGCCGTCGTCGATCCACTCCTTGAGCTGCTTGGGAGTGATCGTCGAGCCGGCGGCCGCCTGCTGGGCCTCCTCGGAGACGACGCCGCAGAAGGCCTCGTAGTCGATGAGCTCGGTGACGGTCGGGTTCTCGCCGCAGACCGCGCAGTTCGGGTCCTTGCGGACCTTGACCTGGCGGTACTGCATCTCCAGGGCGTCGTAGATCATCAGGCGGCCGACGAGGGGCTCACCGGTGCCGGTGAGGACCTTGATCGCCTCGGTGACCTGGATGGAGCCGATGGACGCGCAGAGCACGCCGAGCACGCCGCCCTCGGCGCAGGAGGGGACCATGCCCGGGGGCGGGGGCTCCGGGTAGAGGCAGCGGTAGCAGGGGCCGTACTCGGACCAGAAGACCGAGGCCTGGCCGTCGAAGCGGTAGATGGAGCCCCACACGTACGGCTTGTTGAGCAGCACGCACGCGTCGTTGACCAGGTAGCGGGTGGCGAAGTTGTCGGTGCCGTCGACGATCAGGTCGTACTGGCTGAAGATGTCCATCACGTTCTCGGCCTCGAGCCGCTCTTCGTGCAGGACGACGTTCACGTACGGGTTGATGCCGAGGACGGAGTCACGGGCGGACTCGGCCTTGGAGCGGCCGATGTCGGCCTGGCTGTGGATGATCTGCCGCTGCAGGTTCGACTCGTCGACCTCGTCGAACTCCACGATGCCGAGCGTGCCGACACCGGCCGCGGCGAGGTACATCAGCGCCGGCGAACCCAGGCCGCCGGCGCCCACACAGAGCACCTTCGCGTTCTTCAGCCGCTTCTGCCCGTCCATCCCGACGTCGGGGATGATCAGGTGGCGGGAGTACCTGCGGACCTCGTCTACGGTGAGCTCAGAGGCTGGCTCGACCAGGGGTGGCAGCGACACGGGGACTCCGTTGGTCGGTCTATCACTACGGTTGTTCTTCCCGTAACACTGCCACGTGCCTGTTCATTCCGAGACACCCGTCCCGACCCGCGAGACGATGTCGTCCCAGTAGCCGGGCATGTTCTCCCAGGGGTCCACCCGGCCGCCGTGATCCGTGCGGTCGGTGAAGTAGATGGTCGCGGCCCCCTGCCAGCGGGCGATGCGCAGTGCCTCCTCGAGATGGCCGCGGGGCACGCCGTGCACGAGGTGGCAGAAGCGGTCCGGCGGGTAGTCCGCGGTCCACTCGGCGACGTGCGACCAGCGGTAGTCGCTCCACGGGCCGGCGAAGGTCACCAGCTGGTCGGCGTTCTCCGCGTAGCCCGGGTGGGGGTGGGTGCCGTGGCCGAGGACGATGTGGGGGTCGTCACCGACCGTGCGCAGCGCGGCAACCGCGCGGCGGATCTCGGGAAGGGCCGAGCGTTCGCCGGGACAGCGGTCCAGCAGGAAGCCGTCCACGCGGTACCAGTCGTGGTAACGGCGGGCGTCCAGCAGCAGGTCGCCGTGGGGGCGGGCGCCGTGCGTGGTGTCCAGGCGGCCGAGGACGCGGACGCCCGCGTTGCGGAGCCGGCCGGCCGCCGCCAGGCAGTGCGGGTCGGGGCGGCTGCCGGGTCCGTTCGCCACGTTGAGGACGACCCAGTGCAAGGGGGTGCCGGGTCGGGTGAGTTCGGCCCACTGCGCCGGGGCGAGGAGGGGGTGGGCGTAGCCCGGGATGCCGAAGGCGGTGCGGACGCCGGTGGTGGCGGCGTCCGATCTGGTGCTGGTCAGATGCGGCACGCCGCCTCCATCCAGATGTCCGCGAGGGACTCCTCGAGGTTGATACGGGGTCGCCAGCCGAGCCGGTCGCGGGCACAGCGCACGTCGGCCTGCTGCCAGCTGCCGCAGCCGTCCGGGTACGGGTAGGCGACCGGCGCCGCGTGGTCGGGGTCCGTACGGGGGTGGCCGATGGGGCCGCGCAGGGGGCCGGCCGGGCCGTCGAGTTCGTGCAGGGCGCCGCCGTATCCGGCGACCCGGGCGAGGATGGCGGCGGCGTCGCGGAGGCGGACGGCGCGGCCGGAGCCGATGTTGATGACGCCCTGGGCCGCGGAGAGGGAGGCCGCGTGGACGGCTCGGGCGACGTCGCGTACGTCGACGAAGTCGCGCTGGGCGCCGAGGCCGCCGAGTTTGAGTTCGCCGTCGCCCGACTGCATGGCGCGGCGCATGGCCTCGGCGAGGCGGCCGAGCGGGGAGCCGGCCGGGGTGCCGGGCCCGGCGGGCGAGAAGACGCGCAGCACGACGGCGTCCAGGCCCGACCCGAGGACGAGTTCGGTGGCGGCGAGCTTGCTGACGCCGTACGGGCCGCCGGGGCGCGGTACGGCGTCCTCGGCCGTGGAGGAGCCGGGCTGGCTCGGGCCGTACTCGGCACTGCAGCCGATCTGCACCAGGCGGGCTCCGCAGCCGCTGCGGCGCAAGGCCTCGCAGATGGTGGCGACGGCGACGGTGTTGTGCCGGGTGAGTTCGCGGGCACCGCCGCGGGTGGCGCCGGCGCAGTTCACGATGACGCCCGGGTGGACCGCGTCGAGGAAGCGGGTGAGCGCACCGGGGCTGCCGGTGGCGAGGTCGAAGCGGACGTCGGCGTCGTCGCCGCGGCCGAGCGCGGTGAGCTGGACGGCCGGGTCGGCGAGCAGCCGGTCGGCGACGAAGCGGCCGAGGTATCCGTTGGCTCCGATCAGCAGAACCCTCATCGCGTGGCTCCCGGGGTGTGCGCTCCGGCGACTCCGGTGGTTCCGGACGCTCCGGGTCCGGGTCGGGAGGTGGTCATCTGGCGGTCTCCTTCAAGGGGTGGTGCGGTTGCCTCCGGCGGGATGCCGGGCGCCTGTCGCCGCGACGGCACGGCGGTGCGGGCGAAGGGAACGGGAGCTCTGCTCACTGCGGTTCTCCCGTCGACGCGTGGGCCGGGGCCCGGGTGAGGGTGCGGGTGGCCCGGAACAGCAGTGCCAGGGCCGCGGTGCCGCAGGCGAGCGCCGGGACGGCGCCCGCGCCCCAGGCCTGGGCCAGGGCGTCGACGGGGCTCGCCAGGAAGGCGCAGCCGGGCAGCCGGCCGGCCAGGACCAGCCCCACGGCGGCCGCTTCGGCGGCCGCGGCGAGGGCGAGTGCGGGGCCCTGCGGCAGACGGTGCACGGCGAGCAGGCGGGCGAGCAGCAGGAGCGCGCCGAGGGTGAGGGCCTCGGGGTAGCCGGCGGATTCGCCCAGGGCGGCGCCGCACACGGCGAGCAGAGTGGTGAGAACACCCAGGTAGAGGGCGAACGTGCCGAGCAGCAGGGGCTGGACGGCCCCCGCGAACTCCGCCAGGCCCCTGCTGGCCGCGAGCCTGCGGCGGGCGGCCGCGGTGAAGAGGTGGGTGCTCCAGGCGGCCGGGGCGCAGGCCAGCACGAGGGCCAGGACGGGCGCGGTGGCCACCGGCCAGGGACCGTGCGCGGCACCGGTCGGCAGGCCGTCGGGGCCGCCGTCCAGGACGGTTCGCAGCAGGCCGTTGCCGAACAGTGCGTAGGCGAGGAGCCAGCAGGTCCATACGCGGGTGCCGGTCACGGCGGGCCGGGCCACGGCACGGCCGGGCACGGCGAGGGGTCCGCCGCGCAGGGCCAGGCCCGCGGCCAGGGCGAGGACGAGGACGCCGGCGGCCGCCGTCAGCAGACGGGGGCGGCCCTCGGTGAGGCGTACGCCGACCGCCACCGCCGCGCCGACCGCACCCGGCAGGAGCGTGAGCAGCACCCAGTCGGCGCGGGCGCGGGGCGCGGGCGCCGGTTCCGGTCGGGGAGGCCGGTCGCCGTCGCGGGGCACGCGCGCGTAGAGCTCCTCGGCGAGCGAGAAGACGTCCCGGTGCCGGAAGCGGGCGGCGGTCCGGTCGGTGACACCGTGCGCCTCGAGGCCGGCCGCGATCTCCAGCGGGTCGACGGCCTGTTCACAGAGGGCGCGGTGACGGTGCATCAGCGCCTTCACGGGGTCGGCGGCGCCTCGCCGGGGGCCGGGCCCGCGGCTGCCCGCGGACTCCCACACGGTCCGGGTGGAAGGTCTTTCCGGGGCCGCGGCGGACCCCGGCGGCCGGCTCCCGGACAGAGCGTCCTCGGAGCCGGCGTCCGCCGTGCCGAGCAGCCACTCCTGCGACCGTGTGTCCCGGGCTCCGGCCGCGCCGGGGCGCCCGGGCCGGTCCGGCGCCCCGGGACGGCCGTGACCGGGGTCGTCCTGGACGCCGTTCACCGGGCGCCCTCCGGGGCGGTGAGCGGGGTGGCGCGCACCGGGCTCGACGTCGGCGGGGCGCCCAGGGCCCAGCCGGGGCCGCCGCGGCCTCCGGCGCGGACCGTGGGACCGGTCCAGCGGCCGGGGACGTGGGCCTCGGCCGGCGCGGCGAACGGCATTGGCTCGCCCGTCTCGTCGAGGACGACCCGGCGCACCGGGGAGTGCGAGACGATCTCCAGGTAAATGCCGTGAAATGCCGTGATGTTCTGCTCGACGGTGAACAGTTCGAGCGCTCGGGCGCGTGCGGCGGCCCCGAGCCGCTCACGGCGCTCAGGGTCGCGCAACAGCGACACGCACGCCTCCGCGAGCGCCCGCGGGTTGCGCGGGGGTACGACGAGTCCGGTGCCGCCGATCACCTCCACCACGGCGCCGACGTCGGTGGAGACGGTCGCCCGGGCGCACAGCATCGCCTCGACCAGGCCGACCGGGAAGCCCTCGACGACGCTGGAGAGGACGACCACCGAACCGGACGCGTAGGCGTCGGCGAGGGTGGGCGCCTCCGGACCGCCGATCTCCTCGAAGCAGACCGGGTTGTCGCCGACGGCGTGCACCCCGTCGGCCTCGTCCGGGAAGAGCTGGGCGGCGAGTGCCCTGCAGTGGCCCAGGTAGGCCCGGCCGTCGGCGCCCGCCGGGGTGCCCACCACCCGCAGCCGGGCGTTGGGCTCCGCCCTGCGGACCTCGGTGAAGGCGTGCAGCAGCGACACCAGGTCCTTGGACGGTTCTATCCGGCCGACCCACACGAGCGTGTCCGGGTCGGCCCGGTCCGGCGCCTCGCCGACCTCGGCGAAGCGGGAGGCCTCCATGCCCGGGTGGACGGTGCGGATCCGGGACCGGTCGGCGCCGCAGCGCTCCTGCCAGCGGCGGGCGTGCGCGTTGCCGGGGGTGATGATCGCGGCGCGGCCGTAGACCTCGGCGGCGAGCCGGCCGTGGAAGGCGGCGAGCAGGGTGCGCACGGCCGGGGTGGCCGCGTCGGGGCCGGAGGCGAGGTAGTGCGAGCGCAGTTGCACGCCGTACTCGGTGACCAGCAGGGGCACGTCGCAGAAGTGCCGGGCGAGCAGACCGGGCAGGGCGGCGGGGCCGCCGCCGGTGGCGTGGCAGAGGTCGACGGCGCCGAGGCCGTCGTCGTCGTACCAGTCGAGCGAGAGGGGGCGCAGGGCGCGTTCGAGGTGCGCGGCGACGGCGAGCAGATCCGGTACGCGCGCCTCGCGTGCGGGACCGAGTGCGCCGGGGGCGCGGCAGGCGCGTTCCAGTGTGCGCACGGCGCTGTCGGAGCGGAGCGCACCGATCAGTCCGCCTTCGTCACGGGCGAGTTCGGCGAGTCCGTACAGCGCGCTGCCGAAACGGTCCGCCAGATGGCCGATCCCGGTCCCGGTGCCGGGGCCGCCCGTACCGTCCGCGTCGCCGGCGCCGTCCGGTTCCTGGCCCGCCGGGCCGCCGACGCCCGGGCCCGCGCACAGTACGGCCGCCAGTTCGCCGTAGCCGTCGACGAAGCGCCGGCGCGCGCGCCGGCCGTACTCGACCCCGTCGGCCTCGGCGGTCCACAGGGGAGCCGTCCGCACCCGGCTGACGTGCGGCGGCAGCGGCAGCCACCCCTCGTCCTCCTGGCGCCCGCTGCGGCTGAGCGCGTAGAGGTCGAACTCGTGCTGCCCGAGCCCGCGCACGAGCCGGTCGCACCAGAGTCCGGCGTCACCGCTCACATACGGATAACCACCCTCCGTAAGCAGTCCGATGCGCACGTGTGCACCCCCGATCGATCTCCCGTATGGGGAGCCGCCGTTGTCCCGGCGGCTCGCAGCGGGACGAACGTATGCGGACAAGGCGGTGGCGGGGGGGGGGGGGGGGGGGCGCGCCCCCCCCCCGGGGGGGCCGGGGGAGAAATAACCCGCGGGGGGCGGTGGGGGGCGCGGGGGGGGGGGGTGGGACCGGAACGTCACA
>NZ_JBIAYD010000003.1:313573-650610 GCF_042897315.1 Streptomyces sp. NPDC001068
GGCGGCGCCCCCCCCCCCCCCCCCCCCGGGGGGGGGCGGGGGGGGGGGGGGGGCCCCCCCCGGGGGGCCCCGGGGGGGGGGGGGGGGGGGGGGGGCCCCCCCCCCCCACCAAAAGGGGTGAACGGGCGTAACTTTCCCGTGCGGGTCGCGTTCTGTCGCGCTAGGGGATCGTTCGACTGCGAAACGTCACATCAGGAGACCGCCGCGAGCTGCCGAAACGTCACGCCGCCGCCAGTTCCCGACGGGCGGCCCGCCGGCGGGCCGCGTCCTCGGGGTCGAGGGCGGGTACGGCGGCGAGAAGTTGCCGGGTGTACGGGTCCCGCGGACTGTCGTAGACCTCGTCGGCGGGCCCGCTCTCGACGATCCGGCCGCGGCGCATCACCGCGACCCGGTCGCTGACCTGCCGGACGACGGCGAGGTCGTGCGCGACGAAGACGAGCGCCAGGCCGAGTTCGCGCTGGAGCTCACCGAGCAGTGCGACGACCTGGGCCTGGGTGGTGACGTCCAGCGCGGAGACCGGCTCGTCGCAGACGATCACACGCGGGTCGGCCGCGAGCGCCCGCGCGATGCCCACGCGCTGGCGCTGACCACCGCTGAACTCGTGCGGATAGCGCTCGTAGTGCGCCCCGTCGAGCCCCACGCGCTCCAGCAGTTCGATCACGCGCCGTCTGATGCGGCCCTGGTCCCTCTCCCCTCGCGCGCGCAGCGGATCGGCTATCGACTCGCCGACGCTGCGCCGGGGGTTGAGGGACGACACCGGGTCCTGGAACACCATCTGGACGGCCGGCCGCACGCCCACGCGCGCGTGCCCCTCATGGCGGACCTCCCCCGCCGTCGGTTCGAGCAGCCCGACCAGCATCCGGCCGAGCGTCGTCTTGCCGCTGCCGCTCTCGCCGACGATGCCGAGCGTCTCGCCGCGGCGGACGGCCAGCGACACGTCGTCCACGGCCGCGAACGCCCCCTTGCCCCGCCCGAACTCGCGCCGCAGGCCCACCGCCTCCAGCACGACCTCCCCGGCCGCTGGCGAGGGCGCGCGCACCGCGTCCACGCGCGGCACGGCGGAGAGCAGTTCACGCGTGTACGGCTGCGCGGGCGCCCCGAGCACGGTGGCGACCGGCCCCTGTTCGACCACCCGCCCGTGCCGCATGACGAGCACCTGGTCGACGCTCTCGGCGGCCACGCCCACGTCGTGCGTGACGAGCAGCAGGCCCATGCCGGTCTCCGCGCGCAGGGTGTGCAGCAGGTCCAGGATCTGGGCCTGGACGGTGACGTCGAGGGCGGTGGTGGGCTCGTCGGCGATCAGCACCTCGGGTTCGCAGGCGAGCGCCATGGCGATGAGGGCGCGCTGGCGCATACCGCCGCTGAACTCGTGCGGGCGCGACCGGGACCGGCGCGGCGCGTCCGGGATGCCGACCCGGTCCAGGACCTCCACGGCACGCGCGCGTGCGGCCCGTCGCGACACGCGCGTGTGCACGCGGTACACCTCGGCGATCTGGTCGCCGATCGCGTAGTACGGGTCGAGCGAGGAGAGCGGGTCCTGGAAGACCATCGCCGCCTTGGCGCCGCGCAGTCGCCGCAGTTCCTCCTCGGAGGCAGCCTGTACGTCGGTGCCGGCGACCTCGATCGTGCCGCCGACCCGCGCGCCCGTGTCGCGGTGCAGCCCGAGCAGGGCCGAGGCGACGGTGGACTTGCCGGAGCCGGACTCGCCGACCAGCGCCAGGGCACCGCCCGCCGCCAGGCTGAAGGAGAGTCCGTCCACGGCCCGCAGGTCGCCGAACTCGACGGTCAGATCAGTGACTCGGACGAGACTCACGCCAGTACCACCCGTCGGTCGGCCACCGCGTACAGCACGTCCGCGACGGCGTTGGCAAGGACCACGAAGAACCCGATGACCAGGACCATGCCGACGACGACGGGCAGGTCGACCACGGTGACCGCGTGGACGAGTTCCTGGCCGATGCCGGGCAGGCCGAAGAGGGTCTCGATGAGGACGGCGCCGCCCACGGCACTGCCGAAGTCGTTGGCGTTCAGGGCGATGATCGGTGCCAGGGCGCCGCGCAGGGCGTGCCGGCCGACGATCGACCGTTCGCCCACGCCGTAGGCCCTGAAGGTCCTGATGTGGTCCTCGGCGAGCGTCTCCAGCATCGACGCCCGGGTCATGCGGGCGAAGTAGGCGGCCTCGGCGAGCGCCAGCGTGAACCACGGCAGCACCAGGTTCCAGGCCCACTGCTCGGGGTCGTCGGAGAAGGCCACGTACTCCGGGAAGGGCAGCAGTTCCAGCTGGCCGCAGACCACGATCATCAGGACCAGCCCGATCACGAAGACCGGCGTCGACATGCCCGCGAGGGTGAGGCCGGTCAGGGCGCGTTCGGTGAACCGGCCGCGCCGCCAGGCGGAGAGGACGCCGGTGCCGACCCCGAGGATCAGCCAGAGCACCATGGCGCCGATCACCAGGGACAGGCTGACCGGCAGCTTGGTCAGGATGATCTGGGTGACCTGCTGGTCGCTCCGGTAGGAGAGGCCGAGGCAGGGCGCCGGGCAGTGCGCGACGGACGTACCGGTGGAGAAGTCCTGGCCGGCGACGATGCCCGACAGGAAGTGCCAGTACCGCAGGTACAGCGGGTCGTCGAGCCTCAGCTGCTGGGAGACCTGGTGCACCTGTTCCGGCGAGCAGCGCGGTCCGCAGGTGATCTGCGCGACGTTGCCGGGGGTGACGTAGAAGACGACGTAGACGATCACCGAGATGGCCAGCAGGGTGATCACCGCGCCGACGGCACGGCGCAGCGCGAATCCGGCGAAGCCGGTCATGACCGGGTCTCCTTCGTGGTGGCCGCCTTCGCCGTCTCCGGAACGGTGGCGGCCACCTCGGCCGCATCCGACGCGGTGGGCGCGGTGGCCGCGGTGGCCGTCTTCGCCTCCTGCTTGCGTCCTGTGCCCACGCGCAGCCGCGAGGCCGCGCGCGGGTCGAGGGCCGTGCGGATGCCGTCGCCGAGCACGGTGAGCGCGAGCACGGTCACGAACAGGGCGCCGGCCGGCAGCAGGAGGTACTGCGGGGCCGCCTGGTACCAGATGTTCGCGGAGGTCAGCATCTGTCCCCAGGACGGGGTGGGAGGCTTCACGCCGACGCCGAGGAAGGCCAGCGAGGCCTCGATGGAGATGTTGGCCGGCACCATGAGCGCGGCGTAGGTGATGACGGGCGCGGCGAGGCCGGGCAGCAGTTCCCGGCGGGCGATCCGCCAGGTGCTCCAGCCGCTGAGCCGCGCGGCGGCCACGTAGTCGAGGTTCTTCAGGGAGAGCGTCGCGGCCCGGCTGATCTTGCCGATGGTGCCCCAGGCGACGAAGCCGATGATGAGCGAGACCAGGACCGGCCGCGGGAATCCGGCGGGCACGACGGCCAGCAGCGCCAGCGCCATGATGATCAGCGGCATGGCGACGATGATGTCGGTGACGCGGCTGAGCAGTTGATCGACCCAGCGGTTGCCGAGCGCGGCCGTGACGCCCACGACGACACCGAGGACGACCTGGACGGTGGTCGCGGCCAGCGCGACGCCCAGGGAGACCCGGGCCCCGTACACGAGCCGCGCGAACAGGTCGCGCCCGGTCTGCGGTTCGACGCCGAGCCAGTGGTCGCCGCCGATGCCGCCGAAGGCGCCGATCGGGACGCCGCCGCGCGCGGAGTCGACGAGGGACGGGTGGTAGGTGGTCGGGTCCTGGCCCTCGATCGCGGTGAGCAGCGGCGCCGCGAGTGCGACCAGGACGAGCAGCGCGACGACGGCGGCCGCGACGAGGGCGGCGCGCCGGGTGCGCAGCCGCCACCAGAACTGACGGGCCCCCGAGGCCCCCGAGGCGGGCGCCTCGGGGGCCTGGGTGGCGAGAAGTGCCTCGCTCACGGTGCTACTTCACCGCGACCTGGGAGATGTCCAGGACGCCGGTCCAGTCACTGATCACGACGTTCTTGATGTCCTTGCCGACCAGCCGCTTGTAGACCGGGTGGAACAGCGGCACGGTCAGCGCCTGCGCGCCGATCTTCTTGTCGAGCGCGCCCCAGCGCTGCGCGGCCGCGTCGAGGTCGGTCAACTTGTTGATCGCGTCAATCTCGGCATTGACCGAAGCATCGTTGAGCTGGGCCGAGTTGAAGTTCGCGCCGTCCTTGACGATCTGCCGGCCGTCGAAGATCGGGGCGAGGAACGGACCGCCCGAGGGCCAGTCGGCTCCCCACGCGGCGAGGAAGAAGCCCGGCTCGGTCTTCACGCTGTGGATCGTGTCGGAGTAGTTGTTGTCCTCCAGGCCCTGGAGCCTGACCGTGACGCCGGCCTTCTTGAGGGCGTCCTGGATGGCGGTCGCGATCTCGGGGCTGGTCCTGAAGTTCTGGGCGTTGTCGTGGGTCAGCGTGACGGTGAGCCCGTTCGGGTAACCGGCCTCCTTCAGCAGCTCCTTGGCCTTGGCCGCGTTGCCGGTGTCGCCCGCCGGGAAGGGGTCGTAGGGCGTGTAGCCGAAGGACTTCTGGTCGGGCAGGTAGGTGGTGGCGGCCTCGGCCAGCGCGCTGCCGCCCGCCGCGTTGACGACGGAGGACCGGTCGATCGCGTACGAGATCGCCTGCCGCACCTTGGCGTTGTCGAACGGCTTGACCTTCGGGTTGAACGCTATGTAGTTCGTGTAGCCGAAGTGCCCGGTGCCCACGCGCGAGGCGAGTTCCTTGTCACCGGTGACCTTGGCCAGTTCGGCCGGGCCGAGGTTGGTGTCCGTGGTGACCGCGGCGGCGTCCGTGCCCTGGGACGCCGAGAGCCGCTGGTTGATCACCGAGGAGTCCAGCCCGGACTTCACGTCGATCCGGTCCGGGTACGCCTTGCGCTGGTCGTCGACGGACGCGGACCAGTTCGTGTTCCGTTCCAGTACCAGGTGCTCGCCGTCGTTCTCGTTCTTCACGACCTTGTAGGGGCCGGACGAGACCGGGTGCTCCTCGTACTTGGTGCCGGTGTCCTTGGCTTTTGGTACGGGCGTGAACTGCGTCTGCGTGGCCAGGTAGGGGAACTCGCCCTCGGGCTTGTTCAGGTGGAAGACGATCGTGCGGCTGTCCGGCGTCTCGATCGCCGAGAGCCCCTTCTTGTCCTTGTACGGCCCCTGGTAGTCGGCGGCGTCCGCCAGCCAGTCCCGCAGGTAGGGCGCGCCGCCGGAGAGTTCGGGGGCGAAGGAGCGCTCGATGCCGTACTTGATGTCGGCGGACGTGATCGGCGTCCCGTCCTCGTACTTGAGGCCCTTCTTCAGGGTGTACGTCCACACGGTCGCGTTCTCGCTGGGGCGCCCGGTGTCGGTGGCCAGGTCGGGGACGACCTTGGCGCCGGCCGCGCCGTTCGCGCGGTTGCGGGTGGTGAGCGTACGGAAGACCAGCGAGGGCACGTTGCCGCCGCCCGAGGTGTACAGGCGGGCCGGGTCGAAGTCCGACTGGGGGTCGGAGTTCAGGACCGTGAGCGTGCCGCCCTGGTGCGGCGTGGAGTCGCCGCCGGAGGCCTTGGCATCGTTGTCCTTCGGGCCGCAGGAGACGGCGCCCGCTGCCACGACCAGGCTGACGGATGCCACGGCCAGGCGGCGCGCTGTGGCGGACGGTTGACGCATCGGAATGACGACCTCTCGGAAGGCGAGTCTCGATGGGTGAGACAGATTGACGAGGAGTGAGACGGACGTGAACAGACGTCTACCCGGGCGCCAGGTCGTCGAAAGAGCCGTGACCGAGTCACGGCGGGAAAGAAGGATCGCGACGCGAACGCCCGGGGGCGAAGGTCAGCGACAGTGGATGTCGGCCACGCAGAGCGCGGTCACGCCGATGAGCGCCAGCTCGATGGCGGCGCGCGCGGAGGCGTGAAGGGACGACATGCCCAGAAATATGTATGAACTTTCTGCCCATGTCAATGTGACGTATGAGCCACCTGTCAACTCCTCGGATACGGCCAGGCGTTGGGCAGGCAGTGGATTCCGTCGTGATCGAGGAACTTGGTCTGCTGCTGCATGACCGGCGCCAGTTCGCCGTCCTTCTCGCAGGTCACATGGCCGTGGCCGAGCCGGTGGCCGACCTCGTGGTTGATGAGCATCTGCCGGTAGGCGTGGATCTTGTCGCCGTACGTCCTGCTGCCCTGCGCCCACCGGTAGGCGTTGATCATGACGCGTTCGGTGGCGGCCGAGTCGCACGACACGTTGTCCTCGGTCGTGTCGAGACCGGACTTCGCGCACCACTTGGCGGTGGTCCCCGGACTGGCGAGGGTGATCACGAAGTCGGGATCGCCGGAGTGGACGCGCTCGAAGGTGCGGGCGCCGCCGTGGGCCCAGCTGCGGTCGTCGTTGAGTGTCTTCTGCACGGCCGCGGCGAACAGTTCCCCGTCCAGGCCCAGCCCCCGCTCCACGTCGACGCGGTAGGTGTACTTCCGTCCGGTGCCGGGCGCCTTGGCGGTCCCGGGCACCGCGTCGAACCTCCCGGACCCGGTCAGCCCGGCGCCGAGCGGGTACTTCCGGTCCATCGCCTGTTCGTAGGAGAGGGTCGTCACCCGGGGCGGGGCGGAGACGGACGGTGTCGTGCGGCCGTTGCCGCGCGAGGCGGAACCGTCGGTGATCCGCACGTCGCCGGCGGCGGACGGGGACCGTACGGAGCCGTCACCGCTGTCGGCGACCTGCCCGGCGACGACCACCGCGAGCACGGTGGTGACGGCGGCGGCCGCGACGCCGGTGAGGGCCCGCCCCTTACCGCCCTTGGGCTGCGTAGTGTCACCGGCGGGCGGTGCGCCGTCGTCGCCACCGTCGTGGGGCGGCGCCGAGGTGAGCGGGGACGCGTGCGGGACGGAGCCGAGCGCGGTGACGGACGGACCGGCGGAGGGCGGATGCTCCGCCGCGCGCCGGCCGCCGAAGCCGGTTCCCTGGCCGGGGCGGGGCGGCGTGAAGACGTCCACGTCCTCGGCGAAGGCGTCGACGTACTCCTGGCGGGGTCCACCGGGCCCGCCTCGCCGCTGTCGCGGTACCGACTGTCCGGCCGGCCCGGAGACGGCGCCACCCGACGCTCCCCCCGTCTCGCCCCAGCCCCCGCCGGCCTCCCGCTGCTCGGGGTGACCGCCGCGGACACGGGGCACGCCGTGGGCGGGTGTGCCGTCCGGGAAACGCGGAACACCGTGTGCCGGGGTGCCGTCGGGCAGCCGGGGCACACCGTGGGCCGGCGTGCCGTCCGGGAACCCGGGCACCCCCTGGACGGGCCGGCCCTGCGTACGCCGGAACATCCCGGGCGGGGAGATGCCGTCCTGCGCACGGGGCATCCCGCGCGCGGGTGTGCCGTCCTGCGGACGGGGGAACCCGGGCGCGGGCGTGCCGTCCTGCGGACGGGGGAACCCGGGCGCGGGCGTGCCGTCCGGTCGGCGCGGGGATTCCGA
The DNA here is from genome assembly GCF_042897315.1 of Streptomyces sp. NPDC001068. NCBI lineage: Bacteria > Bacillati > Actinomycetota > Actinomycetes > Kitasatosporales > Streptomycetaceae > Streptomyces > Streptomyces sp. NPDC001068. Next base: position 320,980 of record NZ_JBIAYD010000003.1, read on the forward strand.
CGGCTCGCCACGCGCCGGGCGCGGCACCTGTGCGGTGCCCTCGCGTCCGCCCTGCCGTGGCTCCGCGTTCCGCTTCGCGCCTATGTCACTCGTGTCCGCGGCGTCACCCTTGGGTGCCGGTCCGCGGCGGCTGTGGCGTCCCACTCTGCTCTCAGCCCCCCGCGCCCGGCGTGCCGGTGCCGTCGTCCGACCCGTCGGCCTCCGCGAGGAGTTCGCGGAACGCCCCGGCCACCGCCTCCGGGTACTCCATCATCGCCACGTGCCCGGCGTCCGGCATGGACAGCAGCCGGGCGTGACGGAAGGTGCGTGCGGCCTTCTGCGCCATGCGGTAGCCGACCAGCTGGTCGCGGCCGCCGTAGATCAGCAGGGTCGGGGCCAGCACCCGCTCGGCCTGGCGCCAGAGCCCGTGCTGGCCGCCCAGGGTGTAGGCGTTGACGATCCCGCGCGCGGACCGCGCCATCGCGTCCCAGAAGTACGGCAGCCGCAGCCGCCGCTCCAGTTCCTCCACCGCGTACTCGAACGCCTCGGGCGTGACCCGGCCCGGGTCGCCGTAGCAGAGGGCCAGCACGCCCCGCACCCGCTGTTCGGCGGTCCATTTGCCGGTCGTGCGGGTGAGCAGTCCGGCGACGCCCGGCAGGCCGAGCAGGACCGTCGGCACGGCCGTGCGCTGCACCCGCAGCTCGGGCAGGGCAGGCGAGACGAGCGTGAGCGTGCGGACCAGGTCGGGTCGGACGGCGGCGACGCGGGTACTGACGGCGCCACCGAGCGAGTTGCCGAAGAGGTGGACGGGACCGCGGCCGAACGCGTCGAGGTAGCGGATGATCGCGCGCGCGTGCCCGGTGACGGAGTAGTCGCCGTCGTCCGGTGGCGGCGAGTCCCCGAAGCCGGGCAGGTCGAGCGCCTCGCCGTCCACGACGTCCTCGAGCCGCTGCATGAGGTCCGACCAGTTCTGCGAGGAACCGCCCAGCCCGTGGACGAACAGCGCGGACGGCAGACCCGGGCGCGCGGGCGGCCTGGACCGGATCGAGAGGGTGACGCCGGGCAGTCCCACCGACCGGAGCCGCTCGCCCTCCGCGACCCTGACGGCCGCCGCCCTCGGCAGCACGCTGGTGGGCGGCACGGACGGCAGCTCGGTCGAAGACATGAGCCAATGTTACGAGACGATCACACCGTGATTCGTGTGTTCGCCGTCACAGCGCCGGTCGGGCGGGCCGCCGCACGGCCTCCCGCACGGCCCGCCGCGCCGTCTCCGCCACGTCCCACGACACGGTCCACCTCACCGTCTCCCGCACGGTTCACCGCACGGTCCCGCGGGGCGCCCCGGGTGAACGCCCGTCGGCCGTACGGCGTCCGCATCCGCGCATAGCGTCCGCATCCGCTGTCTCCTACGCTCATAAAGAGGGCACCCGTTTATGACCCCCTGCCTCTGCCAGGGACATTCGATGGAAGGGAGCCCACCATGGCCTATGACCGCACCGACCCCGACGCGCTCGACGACCTGCTGCCGGAGGCGCAGGACGCCCCGGAGATCGACGTCGAGGCTCCGGAGGGCGACGCAGCCGAGCAGCGCACGGACGTCACGCCGTCCCGCGACGAGCCGCTCACCGGTGCGGACCGGGACCGCGCGAACGAGGCCGATCTCATCGAACAGGCGCGCGTGGTCTCCCTCGACGAGGACGACTACCGCTGACTCCGCGGACACCCGCGGGCCCGCATGACCTGTCCGCTTTTCCCGGTGCGGCTTTCGCCACCGTCCGGTACGTGAAATTCTGCGCTCGCACCGCGCACAGCACGGTTACCGAAAAGTACGATGGCCGGGCGGCGTAATCCGCACGTGGACGACTTTGGGAGGCGGCGTGACAGCCATCGAGCAGACAGAGGCGGCGCGCCCGCGGGGCACGCGCCTGCCGCGCCGTGCCCGCAGGAACCAGCTCCTGGGCGCCGCCCAGGAGGTCTTCGTCGCGCAGGGGTACCACGCGGCCGCGATGGACGACATCGCCGAGCGCGCGGGTGTCAGCAAGCCGGTGCTCTACCAGCACTTCCCGGGCAAGCTCGACCTCTACCTGGCGCTGCTGGACCAGCACTGCGACGCCCTGATCCACGCGGTACGCGGCGCGCTCGCCTCGACGACGGACAACAAGCAGCGCGTCCGGGCGACCATGGACGCGTACTTCGCGTACGTCGAGGACGACGGCGGCGCCTTCCGGCTCGTCTTCGAGTCCGACCTGACGAACGAGCCCGCGGTGCGCGAGCGCGTCGACAAGGTCACCACCGAGTGCGCCGAGGCCATCTGTGACGTGATCGCGGAGGACACCGGCCTGTCGAGGGCCGAGTCGACGCTGCTGGCCTCGGGCCTCGGCGGCCTCGCCCAGGTGGTGGCGCGCTCCTGGCTGCACAGCGACCGCAGCGTGCCGCGGGACCAGGCGGTGCAGTTGCTCGCCTCGCTCGCCTGGCGGGGCATCGCCGGCTTCCCGCTGCACGGCACCGACCATCACTGAGGTGCCCCGCCCCCACGGGCGCGGCACGCCGTCGGCATTCCCGTTCGCTGTTCGCTCCTGGCGTGCCCGCCCACAGCGTGTACGTCCCCTCACCGGGCTAATGTGTGCTGCGTACGGCGCGGAAGGTCGCGCACTTCACTGACCGTCGGAGGGACATAGCCGTGGAGGTCAAGATCGGCGTGCAGCACGCGCCCCGCGAGATCGTGCTGGAGAGCGGACTGAACGCCGAGGAGGTCGAGCGCCTCGTCGCCGACGCCCTGGCCGGTAAGTCGCAGGTGCTGTCCCTGGAGGACGAGCGCGGCCGCAAGGTGCTGGTCCCGACGGACCGTCTGGCGTACATCGAGCTGGGCGAGCCGACGGTGCGCAAGGTGGGCTTCAGCGCGGTCTAGCCGCAGCAGCGCGGAAGGGCCCGGCGGACATCGGTCCGCCGGGCCCTTCCGCCGTCTGCGCCCGGGTGAACCCCGCGCCTTCGCGCGCGTGATCCCCTCGTCTCCGCGCGCGTGATCCCCTCGCCTGGCGCGCGGGTGATCGCCGCGCCTTCGCGCGGGTGGTTCCGCAGCGTCCGCCCGGGTGTCGCCGGTACGTCCGCTCTCCACGTCCGGCACACAACTCACCCACAGGGGAGGATTGCATTCCGCAGGTCACGGGTATGACCGCCTACGACCGTGAAGCACCGACCGGCCGTGGGAGGGACCCCTCGTGATGCTGCTGGAAGTCCTCGGATCCGCACTGCTCGGCCTCGCCCTGGCGTGGGCCGCGGCCAGCCGCCTTTCCCACCGTCTTCCGGCCCGTCCCCTGGTGTTCTGCACGGGTGTCGCGGGAGCCCTCTTCGGCGACTTCGTCACCCACAGCGCGCTCGGCCCCGACACGGTCCTGGTGAGCCTCCTGGGTGCCGCGATCGTCGCGGCGGCTTCCCTGTCACTGCTGCTCCGCCCGGCGGGGCGCCACATCCGCCGACGATCGATCCCGGCGTAGTCCCCGGCGCCCCGGGCAGGGGCTACGGGGACTGCGCGACCGGCCGTCCCGCGGCCGCGCAACTCCCCCTGGACACAACGCCGGTGGGCTAGGCGGCCAGACCCAGCGCGGCCATCCGCTTGGTGTGCGCCTCGGTGATCCGCGAGAACATCCGTCCCACCTCGGCGAGATCGAACCCGTCGGCCACCCCGCCCACCAGCATGGTCGACAGCGCGTCCCGGTCGGCGACCACCCGCTGGGACTGCGAGAGCGCCTCCCCCATCAGCCGCCGCGCCCACAGCGCCAGCCGGCCCCCGACCCGCGGATCGGCGTCGATCGCCGCCCGTACCCGATCGACGGCGAACCCGGCATGTCCCGTGTCGTCCAGCACGGCCAGCACCAGCTCGCGCGTGTCCGCGTCCAGCCGGGCCGCGACCTCGCGGTAGAAGTCACTGGCGATCGAGTCGCCGACGTACGCCTTGACCAGGCCCTCCAACCAGTCGGACGGTGCCGTCTGCCGGTGGAATCCGTCGAGCGCGGCGACGAACGGCTCCATCGCCCGGGTCGCGTCCTCACCGATCTCCGTCAGCCGGTTCCGCAGCCGCTCGAAGTGCTGGAACTCGGCCGACGCCATCTTCGCCAGTTCGGCCTTGTCCACCAGGGAGGGGGCCAGCTTGGCGTCCTCCGCGAGGCGCTCGAACGCCGCGAGCTCGCCGTACGCGAGGGCGCCGAGCAGGTCCACGACCGCGGCACGGTACTGCGGTTCGGCGGCCGCCCGCGCCCAGTCCTGGGCGGCGACACCGGTCGGTTCGGCGGAGGCGGTCTCAGGCTTGTCAGAGCTCGTCATGAAGCGCACAATAGCCCGCCCGACCCCTCCGGGACCCCTCGGGAAGGTCCGGGTGAACCCGGGTGAAGCCCCCAGATGTCCCGGACAAGTCACCGGGAAGCCGCTGGTCAGCCACTGTGACTACCACGACGTGACCAGATCGGCCATCACATGTGCACGATTCCGGGGTATGGTGGTAATGCGCCTGCTGGTACGCCGTCGTATTAGGACGTACCTCGACAGGCCGCACGTATGAGGATGCCCGGTCGGTGGCCCGATCGGCTCCGACCCGACAGCCCTCCCGGCGCGTACGGCACATCGCGTACGACGACCGGAGGGACACCTCAGCGGTACGAGCGCTCGAGCGTCGGCAGAGGTCCCGTGTCATACGGCGTGCCCCACACGGCCCGCCCGTAAGGCAGCCGACGTCCCCCGGCACGGTCCGTCAAAGACCCCCGCGCTCGCCTCGGACCGCGACACACAGAAGAGGCAGCACCCTGACTACGACGTTTCGTGAACTCGGAATCCTTCCCGAGACCGCCGAGGCCCTGGAAGCCGTCGGCATCATCAACCCCTTCCCCATCCAGGAGATGACACTCCCGGTCGCCCTCTCCGGCACCGACGTCATCGGCCAGGCCAAGACCGGCACCGGCAAGACCCTCGGTTTCGGTCTGCCGCTCCTGGAGCGCGTGACCGTCCCCGCCGACGTGGAGGCCGGACGCGCCGCCCCCGAGGCCCTCACCGACGCCCCGCAGGCGCTCGTCGTCGTGCCCACGCGCGAGCTGTGCACCCAGGTCACCAACGACCTGCAGACGGCCGGCAAGGTCCGTAACGTGCGCGTGCTGGCGATCTACGGCGGCCGGGCCTACGAGCCGCAAGTCGAGGCCCTGAAGAAGGGCGTCGACGTCGTCGTCGGCACCCCGGGCCGCCTGCTGGACCTCGCGGGCCAGAAGAAGCTGAACCTGAAGCACATCAAGTCCCTCGTCCTGGACGAGGCCGACGAGATGCTCGACCTGGGCTTCCTGCCCGACGTCGAGAAGATCATCAACATGCTCCCGGCCAGGCGCCAGACCATGCTGTTCTCGGCGACCATGCCGGGCGCGGTCATCGGCCTCGCGCGCCGGTACATGAGCCAGCCCACCCACATCCGCGCCACCGCGCCGGACGACACGGGCGCGACCGTCGCGAACATCGCGCAGTTCGTCTACCGCGCGCACTCCATGGACAAGCCGGAGATGATCGCCCGCATCCTCCAGTCCGAGGGCCGCGGACTGGCGATGATCTTCTGCCGCACCAAGCGCACCGCCGCCGACATCGCCGAGCAGCTCCAGCGCCGTGGCTTCGCCTCCGGCGCGGTCCACGGCGACCTGGGCCAGGGCGCCCGCGAACAGGCGCTGCGGGCGTTCCGCAACGGCAAGGTGGACGTCCTCGTCTGCACCGACGTCGCGGCGCGAGGCATCGACGTCGAGGGCGTCACCCACGTCATCAACTACCAGTCCCCCGAGGACGAGAAGACATACCTGCACCGGGTCGGCCGTACCGGCCGCGCGGGCGCCTCGGGTACGGCGATCACCTTCGTCGACTGGGACGACATCCCGCGCTGGCAGCTCATCAACAAGGCGCTGGAGCTCGGTTTCCCCGACCCGGTGGAGACGTACTCGACCTCCCCGCACTTCTTCGAGGACCTGAAGATCCCGGCCGGCACCAAGGGTGTGCTGCCGCGTTCGGAGCGCACCCGCGCCGGGCTCGACGCGGAGGAGCTGGAGGACCTGGGCGAGACCGGCGGCCGCGGTGGCCGGGGCCGAGGTGGCCGTGGTGACCGCAACGACCGGGGAGGCCGGGACGACCGGGGAGGCCGGGACGAGGCTCGCTCCGAGGAGCGGGAGCGTCCGGCCCGCAGCCCGCGCCGCCGCCGTCGCACCCGCGCCGGCTCGGCGACGGACACGGCCGCCGGTACGGCGACCCCGACGGCGTCCGCCGAGTCGGCGTCCCCCGCCGCCGAGTCCGTCACGGCGTCGGAGCCCGCGGGCACCCGCACCCCGCGCCGTCGTCGGCGCACGCGTGCCGGGGCGGCGCCGGAGCCGGTGGCGGCCGCGGCCGCCGTCCCGCAGACCGTGACGCCCGAGGCGGTCGTGGAGACCGTCGAGGCCGTGGCGGCCGTGGCGGAGCCCGTCGCCGCGGAGAAGCCGCGTCGCCGTCGGACCCGCAGATCCGCCGAGGCCGAGGTCACGCCGGCCGGGCTCACGGAGGCTCCGCAGGAGACCGCCGTGGCCGTGCAGGCCGTCGAGACGCCGGTGACTCCGGTCCGCCGCCGCACCCGCAAGGCCGCGGAGCCGGCCGAGGCGGTGCTGACCGCGGTCGAGCCCGAGGCCGCCGAGGAGGCCAAGCCGCGCCGGACCCGGAAGGCCGCGGCTGCGGCCGAGACCGCCGTCGACACCGCCGAGACCGCCGAGGCCAAGCCGCGCCGGACCCGGAAGACGGCCACCGCCACCCCGGTGACCGCCGAGACCGCCGAGGCCAAGCCCCGCCGCACCCGCAAGACCGCGGCAACGGCCGAAGCCGCCGTCGACACCGCCGAGACCGCCGAGGCCAAGCCCCGCCGGACCCGGAAGGCCGCGGCTGCGGCCGAGACCGCCGTCGACACCGCCGAGACCGTCGAGGCCAAGCCGCGCCGGACCCGCAAGACGGCCGCCACCACCCCGGTGACCGCCGAAACCGCCGAGGCCACCGAGGCCAAGCCCCGCCGGACCCGGAAGGCCGCGGCTGCGGCCGAGACCGCCGTCGACACCGCCGAGACCGTCGAGGCCAAGCCCCGCCGCACCCGGAAGACGGCCGCCACCACCCCGGTGACCGCCGAAACCGTCGAGGCCACCGAGGCCAAGCCCCGCCGGACCCGCAAGACCGCGGCAGCGACCGCGGCCGGTGCGGAGATTCCGGCGCAGGCCAGCGAGGAGCCGGAGGTCAAGCCGAGGCGTCGTACCACGCGCAAGGCGGCCGAGGCCGTCGAGGCGGCCGCGACCGCCGGCGCGGCCGACGCGGAGGAGAAGCCGAAGGTCCGCAGGACCCGGAAGGCCGCCGCCGCGGCTCCCGAGGCCTGAGCACGGCACCGAACGCCGACGGCCCGGCCCACCCCGTGTGGGCCGGGCCGTCGGCGTTCCCGGCCCCGGCCCGCCCGCCGCGCGGCGCGGTTCATCCGCCGGCTTCCCGGCTGTGGCCGACCGCCGGATAGCCTCTCTCCATGAGCAGGCCTCGCACCTTTGTCCCGCCCGCCGGTGCCCGCGCGTACGCGCTCGCCACCGCGCGCGGTGAGTTCGCCGTCATCGACTCGCCCGCGGCCGCCGGAACCGGGCCCAGGGGTACCGCGCTGCTGCTGCCCGGGTTCACCGGCAGCAAGGAGGACTTCAACCCGCTGCACGAGGCACTGGGCGCACGCGGGTACCGGACGGTCGCCGTGGACGGGCGCGGGCAGTTCGAGTCGGACGGCCCGCGGGACGACGAATCGGCTTACGCGCAGGAGGAGTTGGCGCGGGACGTGCTGGCACAGGCGGCCGTGGTCGGCGACGGCCGGCCCGTGCATCTGCTGGGGCACTCCCTCGGCGGTCAGATCGCGCGCGCGGCGGTGCTCATCGACCACGCGCCGTTCCGTTCGCTGACCCTGATGTCCTCTGGTCCGGCGCAGATCTCCGTCCCCCAGCAGCAGCGGGTGAAGCTGCTGCGGGACGCGCTCGCGGTGCTGCCGATGGCCGAGGTCTGGGAGGCCATGCAGGCCCTGGAGGCGCCGGAGGAGCTGGCGGACCAGGACGAGGGCGGCCCGGACCCGGTGGGCCTGGAGGACCAGGAGGATCTGCGGCGCCGCTGGCTGGGCAACAAGCCGGCCCAACTCCTGGCAGCCGGGCGCCAGTTGTGCATCGAGCCGGACCGCGTCGACGAACTCGCGGCCGTGCCGCTGCCGTTCCACGTGCTGTCGGGGGCGCGGGACGACACCTGGCCGCTGCCGCTGCTGGACGACATGGCGCTGCGGCTGAGCGCGCGCCGCACGGTCGTCGAGGGTGCCGAGCACTCCCCCAACACCGACCGCCCCGCCCCCACCGCCGAGGCGATCGCCGCGTTCTGGGACGACACCGCCCCGGGGGCGAACCGCTAGTACTGCGTCTGGAGGTGCTCCCAGAAGCCGTCCCTGAGGGCTCGGCGCAGGTCGGCCTGGCCGCGCAGGGAGTACTGGAGCAGGCCCTCGGCCTCGACGAGGAGGTCCTGGTCGACCGGGCCCGGCAGGTAGGGGTGGCCGGGGAGCAGTTCGACGAGTGCCTCACTGCCCCGCGAGGAGAGCCACTTGGCGGCGATCTGCGCGCCGACGAAACGGACGTCCTCGCGGCTTGGTCTGGTGCCGCCGGTCTCGTAGGCGTGGGCGGTGCGCCGGGCGACGTACGGCTTGAAGAACTCGAGGTCGAGGGTGCGCTGGCTGTCGACCTCCCAGAGCAGCGGCTCGGCCTGGTTGCGTCCCTCCGGCGCCTCGATGCCCCAGAGGTGGACCCGGGCTCCGTAGCCCTGGGCCGCCTCGACCGCGGAGACCAGGTCCTCGTCCCCGCCGAGCAGGGCCGCGTCGCTGATGGCGCGGTGCCGGGCGAGTGACTCCAGGTCCGTGCGGATCAGGGAGTCGACGCCCTTCTGCTGGTTGTTGGCGTTGAGGTTGCCGAGCCGCACCTTGACGTCGGGCAGTTCGGCGATGGTCTGCTGTTCGGCGGTGTGGATGCGGCGGCGGGCGCCGTCGTACCAGTAGACGCGCAGCAGCCGGCTGTCGGCGAAGATCTGGCGGGCCTTGTCGATGAGCGCCTCGATCAGTCCCTCGGCGTCGAGGTCGAAGGCGCGGCGGTCCTCCGTCCCGGCCACGAGTCGGCCCGTGGCCGCGTAGAGGTAACCCGCGTCGACGAAGATCGCGTGCGTGGAGGGCGTTTTCGCCACTTCGGCGAGCATGCGGGTGAGCAGCTCGTTCGTGCGATCGATGCGGGCCTGGAGGGTGGCGAGGTCGTCGTTCATCGCCTCCATTGTCCCGGCGGTCACGCTGCGAACACAACCGGTCCCGGTCAGTCTCCCGTACGTCTCTTACCGGCAGGTAATTAGGCGTTCGAAAATTTTCTTTAGCGTAGGGAATGTTTGTAACACGCAAGCCGTTGACTGAAAGGAACACGCGACGAAGGGAGAGGCTCATGCGCTTCGAAATCAGGCGACTGGACGAAGTCGACGGCACCACCGTGGACTGCACCGTCGTGGACGCCGCCTCCGTCAACAGGATCGTCCAGCAGGCCGCCGCCATCGGGCAGCGTCTGTGGATCCGACCGGCCGAGAACCAGACTGCGTAACGAGACACGACGGCACACGACGACTACGACGACTCATGACGACTCACGACGAGCACTGACGCGCGGAGCACCGCACAGTCTTCGGAAACCCCCGTACGGCACGACGCCGTGCGGGGGTTTCCGCGTCCGGCCCGGCCCGGCCCCGCGCCCGCGTCGCGCCGCACCCCGCGTCGCGCCGCACCCCGCGTCGCGCCGCACCCCGCTCCGCGCCGCCCGCCCCGCCCCGCTAGGCGCCCCTGATCACCTGGGTGACGCCGTTGATGATCTGCTGCACGGCGATCGCGGAGAGCATCATGCCGGCGAGCCGGGTCACCAGGACCACGCCGCCGTCCTTGATGACCCGGATGATCAGCAGCGAGTAGCGCATCACCAGCCACAGCACGACGTGGATGGCAAGGATCGCGGTCCACACCGACACCTGGGCGGAGAAGCCGTCGGCCTTCTGCACGGCGAGGATGACCGAGACGATCGCACCGGGACCGGCCAGCAGCGGCATGCCCAGCGGCACCAGCGCCACGTTGACGTCCTTGGTCTGCTTCGGCTCGTCGTTCTTGCCGGTGAGCAGGTCGAGGGCGATCAGCAGGAGCAGCAGCCCGCCCGAGATCATCAGCGCGGGCACCGAGACGTGCAGGTAGTCGAGGATCTGGTGGCCCAGGAGCCCGAACACGGTGATCACCCCGCCGGCCACGCAGACGGCCTGGAAGGCCATCCGCCGCTGCACCTTGGCGGGCCGGCCGGAGGTGAGGGCGAGGAAGATCGGGGTGATCCCGGGGGGATCCATGATGACGAACAGGGTCAGGAAGAGGGAGCCGAAGACGGCGAGGTCGAACATGCGTGAGCCTTGTGCGTAGGGCGGCGCCGCGAGCGGTCGTGCCACGGGCCGAGAAGGTCACCGCGCGGACGGGCACGGCGCTGGAGCGGGCAGGGACGGACGGGGGCCCGGTCTGCCACGCGGGAAACTCGGAAAGGGAGGGGAGGAGAAGGGCGGGGCGGGGGAAGGGGATGGGAAGGAAGGGGCGCGAGCCTCAGAATCCGCCGGTCCCCGGGACGGGGAACGCTCCGGTGGCACGGCGCGTGATCTCCCCGTACACCTCGGGGTCGGTGGTGTACTCGCCCAGCGCCACCGTCTTGCGGCTGCCGTGGTAGTCCGAGGACCCGGTGACCAGCAGCCCCAGCTCCGCGGCGAGACCGCGCAGCCCGGCCCTGGTGTCGGCGTCGTGGTCCATGTGGTCGACCTCGATGCCGTCGAGGCCGGCCGCGGCCATCTCGGCGATCGCGGACTCGGGCACCGTACGCCCGCGCTTGGCGGCCGCCGGGTGCGCGAACACGCACACCCCGCCGGCCTGCTTGACCAGCCGGATCGCCTCGAAGGGGTCGGTCTCGTGCTTCTCCACGTAGGCCCGGCCGCCGTCGGCCAGCCACTCCTGCGTGAAGGCGTCGCTCACGGTCGGTACGACACCGAGCTCGACGAGCGCGGAGGCGACGTGCGGCCGTCCGACGGAGCCGTCCCCGGCGATCCGCCGCACCTGCTCCCAGGTGACCGGCACGCCCAGTTCGTTCAGCTTGGCGACCATGCCCTGGGCCCGCGGTACCCGGTCGTCCCGGACCAGCTCGCGTTCGGCGAGCAGATCGGGCTCCTCGGGGTCGAAGAGGTAGGCCAGCATGTGCATGGAGACGCCGTCGATCCGGCACGACAGCTCGGCCCCGGTGACCAGGGTGAGCCCCTCGGGCAGAGCGGCGACGGCCGCGGCGTGGCCACGGGTCGTGTCGTGGTCGGTCAGCGCGACCACGTCGAGCCCGGCGGCCGCGGCGTTCCGCACCAGCTCGGCCGGGCTGTCCGTACCGTCGGAGGCCGTGGAGTGGCAGTGCAGATCGATACGCACGGTGCGGGCTCCAGGCGGGACGGGACGATAGGGACGCGTCAAGGATAACGGCCGCGACCGGTACCCCTGTCACACCCGAACACCGGGGACGCCCCGTACAGCCGGGTCACAGCCGACCCAAGGCCGTCGGGGCGCCGGGGCGGTGTCTCCTGCGGAGCAGGTGTCCCCTACGGTTCGAGCAGGCGCGGGGACAACGCCCCGCAGGGCACCAGGTCCACCTCGGCGCCCGCGTCCCGCAGGTCCGTGAGCACCAGCTCGTCGTACATCATCAACCCGGTCTGCTCGGGCCACACCACGGCCCAGAGCCAGAGTCCGCGCGCCTCGCCCGCGAAGACCGCCCGGTCGTCCGGTGCTCCCGACACGTGCCACAGGGGCGCCGGCCGCCCGGCGGCGAGCACCTTCGCCTGCGGCGGTTTCTCCACGTTCATGGCGGGACCGGGATCCGGCCCGTCGATGCCCGCGTACCGCGCGCCCAGACCGACTCCCAGTTCCTCGGCGACGAGGATCATCTCCCCTATGCCGCCGAGCGGCGCGGGTCCGGAGCAGGCGACGGCGGTGGCACGCCCGCCGCTGCGGTCGTCACCGGCGCAGGCCACACCCGTGAACAGCCAGCCGACCGGCAGCGGCCAGGGCATCCACACCGGCACCTGGGTGCGGTGCACCACGACACCGAGGGCCTCGACGCTGGGCGGGATCACGGGCTGCACCGGATGCACGGTCCCGTGCGCATCGCACTGCCAGGTGTCGGCGAAGAGACCGGGAGCCCTGACCCGGCCACCGCACTTCGGGCAACTGGGTTCGCCCCTCATAGGGCCCCACGGTCCTACCCGGAATCCCCCACGTCAAGGACGATCACCCGTCCGGGCGGAAGCGGTCACCGGCCGGAGTCATGTGCCCCTTGCATCAATCAGGCGGCCTGGCACGGCGACTGGGCCGTCGGCACCCCGCACACCCGGCCCACCCCCGGCGTGTCCCGCGCGCCCCGTCCGCCGCATCCGTCCGCCACATCCGTGCGCCCCGTCCGCCGCGTCCCCGCGCCCCGTCCCCCACGCCCACGCCCACGCCCACGCCCACGCCCACGCGCCCGGTCCGTCCGCCACGCGCACGCGCCACGCCCGTCCGCCACGCCCACGCGCCACGCCCGGCCGCCCACCCTGTCCCCCGACGAGCGGGTGCCGCGACTTCGCCCGCCACATCCCCCGCCACATCCCCCGCCACTTCGCCCGCCGGTTCCCCCGCCGGTTCGCCGCCGCGCGGGACGGAGCGCCGGCCTCCGCCAACTGACCGATTCGTCACGGTGATTGGTGAGCTTGCTCACCCCCGTGCATCAGTCCAGCGCGACGGAGTTCCGGTGCGGATCCCGGAGATCCGTGCCGCCCGCGAGCCAGCGCTCCTGAAGGGCCTGGGCGCCGTGCACGCGCTTCCAGGCCGCCTCGTTCGGGGTCATCGGCAGCAGCGGCAGGAACCGCACGGGGTCGAACGGCGCGTCGAGCGCCAGGTCCTCGACGAGGCCGCCGGGCTCGCCGACCAGGACCGAGGTGAAGGGCGCGCCGGGCCAGAGCGGGCCGCCAACGTCCAGGGAGGCGCCCGGCGCCACGATCACGCCTTCCACCTGCGGAGACGCGGCGAGTACGGCGAGCGCGCGGAGCACCTTGTCGGTCTCGGCGAGCCCGGCGCGGACCGACAGGACCAGTTCGGCCCGCGGTCCCTTGACCGGGTCCGCGAGGGTCGCGGTGGGGTCGGTCATGGGGTGTGCCGACATGCCGAGCGTCGCGTAGCGCAGCACGTCCTCGCCCTGGAGATCCTCCCGGAAGCGGAGCACCTCGATGCGGTCCGTACCGAGGAAGGTGACCGCCGCGCGCGCGTCCGGTTCGCCCAGTGCGGTGGTCAACCGAGCCTCTACCAGAGGAAGAACATCTGCCATGTCGCGAGCATAGAACTCGTCAGTACCGGGCAAAGCAGCGCCTTGACACCGAGGGCTGCTGCTACTCTGACCGCGGTGGTTCGGGGCAGCACGCAGAGCGTCGCGGTCAGACCCCGACGCCACGAGGACTCCCTTACGAGGGACCGGCTGGAGGAGGTGGGGCTGTCATGGATCGAAGTCACCCGTGCAGTACCACCCGCTCTTCCGCCTGCTGATTTCGTCTCCTGGTCGGCTGCCGCCTTCACGTTCGCGTTGTCGTTCGGAAGAGCACTTTGTTTTCGCTTGCCTGATCCCTCTGACCGGTCCGCTCCGGATCTGTCTGGATCCGTTCGTCTGATCCGAATCAGTAGCGAAGTCGCCACCGCAACGGTGCGGTGCTCCCCGCTTTGTGGACGTGCCAAACATCCGCAGTCAGGACGTCCCCATTCCGGGTAGTTCCACCCGTTCGCCGCGGTCTTCCGCTGCTTGTCGCGAAGGAGCCTGCCCATGTCGATGATCCGCGATCTCCGTGCCGTGGTCCGTCCGACCCGTCCCTCCCAGCGCAAGAGCCTGCGCGTCGAGACCGGCGCCTACGACACCACCCGCGACCCCGGTACGCCGTCGGCCGTCGTCGACTGCGCCGTCTACCGGGACGGCGCCCGCGTGGAGACGCCGAGGCCGCTGACCCCGCAGGAGGCGATGCGCCAGGTGCGCCGGGACGGCGGGTTCGTGTGGATCGGCCTGCACGAGCCGACCGAGGCCGAATTCGCCGGGATCGCGGCCGAGTTCGGGCTGCACCCGCTTGCCGTCGAGGACGCCGTACAGGCCCACCAGCGCCCCAAGCTGGAGCGCTACGACGACTCCCTCTTCACCGTCTTCAAGACCATCCACTACGTCGAGCACGACCGGCTCACGGCCAACAGCGAGGTCGTGGAGACCGGTGAGGTGATGTGCTTCACCGGCCGGGACTTCTTCATCACCGTCCGGCACGGCGGTCAGGGCTCGCTGCGGGCGCTGCGGCACCGGCTCCAGGACGACCCCGAGCTGCTCGCCAAGGGCCCCTCGGCGGTGCTGCACGCCATCGCCGACCACGTCGTCGACGGCTATGTCGCGGTCGCCGACGCCGTGCAGGACGACATCGACGAGGTGGAGACCGAGGTCTTCTCGCCCGGCCGCAAGGGCGGGGTCTCGCGTGGTGTGGACTCGGCGCGCATCTACCAACTCAAGCGTGAGGTGCTGGAGTTCAAGCGGGCGGTGTCGCCGCTGCTGCGTCCCATGCAGCTGCTCAGCGAGCGCCCGATGCGGCTGGTCGACCCCGACATCCAGAAGTACTTCCGGGACGTCGCCGACCACCTCGCCCGCGTCCAGGAACAGGTCGTCGGCTTCGACGAACTCCTCAACTCCATCCTCCAGGCCAACCTCGCGCAGGCGTCCGTGGCGCAGAACGAGGACATGCGGAAGATCACGTCCTGGGCCGCGATCATCGCCGTACCGACGATGGTGTGCGGGGTGTACGGCATGAACTTCAAGTACATGCCCGAGACGCACTGGCGGTACGGCTACCCGGTGATCATGGGCATCACCATGGTCATCTGCTTCGGCATCCACCGCACCCTGAAGCGCAACGGCTGGCTCTAGGCTGCCGCCATGACACCTCAGCCGCTCGACCGGGCCCTCGTCGAGGAGGCCACGAAGAAGTCCGGCCTCGTCTGGGTCCGGGGCGCCGGGGCGCCGGTCGCGCGTCCGGTCTGGCACGCCTGGGCCGACGGGGCCCTGTGCCTGGTCGGGGACGGGAGCGAGCAGCCGCTGCCCGGACTGGCCGACGGCGGGTCGGCCGAGGTGACCGTCCGCAGCAAGGACAAGGGCGGCCGGCTGGTCACCTGGACGGCGGCGGTCGCTGAGCTGCCCGCCCGCTCCCCCGAGTGGGACGCGGCGGTGGCGGAGCTGAAGGGCAAACGGCTCAACGCGCCCGACGGCGAGGCCATGACGGACCGCTGGGCCGGGGAGTGCAGGGTGCTGCTGCTGCGCCCGACGGGAGCGACGGAGCCGCTGCCGACGGGCAGTCTGGCACAGGCTCCGGTGCCGTCCCCGGCGACGACCAGGAACCCGGTCCCGGCCGCGCTGCCGAAGCTCCTCGCCCGGCGCCGCGGACGCAAGTAGCCGGGCGCCGCCCGCCGTTACGACGCGGGCAGCTGTTTGCCGTAGTCGACCGTGTCGCCCTTCCCGGGCTCGGTGACGCTGAAGGACCTGCCCCAGTCCGTGAAGGTGAGCGTGCCGGCCCCGCCGGCCCGCTCCAGGCGCAGCGGATAGGGCTTGCCGGACAGCGAGACGTCCAGCGTGCCGCCGGAGCCGCCGTCGCCGGCGATGCGGATGGTGGGAGTCCCCGACTGTTCGTGGTGACCGGCGGTCGACAGGGAGCCGTGCAGGGTCAGCAGTCCCGACAGGAGGAGGTCCTTGTCCGTGAACCCGCTGAACTTCTTGTACGACGGGTCGCCCTGCGGAACCTTCACGTACTTGCCGTCGAGGGTGCCGGCCGCGCTCGTGTCGTCGCCGCCGGTGTGGTTCCAGAAGTCCGCGTCGGCCTGCAGGTACAGCGTCCGGCCCACCCGGAGCAGATGAAAGGTCGAGCCCTTCGAGGTGACCGACCCGGTGCCGCCGTCCGCGTTCAGGCGCATGTCCAGCTGGTACGTGCGGCCGCTGGTGACCACCGTGCCCGCCATCCGCACCGTCGCCACCGACGTCGCCGCCGCACGGGTCTTCGCCTGGATGACGTCCGGGGCGAGCTTGCCCACTCCGTTCGTGCCCGCGTCCGGATCCTCACTGCACGCGGTGAGGAGGGCCAGCGCGCACACCGCGGTCACCAGTACGGCACGGCGAGTACGGCGTGGGCCGGGAGCAATCGCGGTCACCGACGGGGCCACCTTTCTGACGGGTCCGGCACGGCGTACCGCAGCGTACCGGTGCCCCGGCCGCCCGGCGGAGCCAGTCCGTCCGGACCTTCCACCAGGGCGTATCCCATCGGTACGGGCTAGCCTGAACCCCACCGAGCAGGCGAAGGAGACAGGAAAGCGGCAAAGCGGTTCCCCGGTCGACGAAGAAGGCGAAACCATGGCAGCCGGCGCACCCCGGATCTTCGTGTCGCACCTCGCCGGCATCGCCGTCTTCGATCCCACAGGCGACCAGGTGGGCCGCGTCAGGGACCTCGTCGTCATACTGCGGGTCGGCCGCAAGCCCCCGCGGCTGCTCGGCATGGTCGTCGAACTCTCCACCCGGCGCCGCGTCTTCCTGCCCATGACCCGGGTGACGAGCATCGAGTCCGGCCAGGTCATCACCACCGGCGTGCTCAACGTGCGGCGCTTCGAGCAGCGGCCCACCGAGCGCCTGGTCTTCGGGGAGCTCCTCGACCGCCGCGTCCGGCTGGTCGACACCGGCGAGGAGGTCACCGTGCTGGACCTCGGCGCCCAGCAGCGGTCGGCCCGCCGGGAGTGGGAGGTCGACCGGGTCTTCGTCCGCAAGGGCCGCACCGGCACCTTCCGGCGCACCAGGGGCGAGTCGCTCACCGTCGAGTGGTCGCAGGTCACCGGGTTCTCCCTGGAGGAGCACGGCCAGGGCGCCGAGAGCCTGCTCGCCACCTTCGAGCAGCTGCGGGCCGCCGACCTCGCCAACGTCCTGCACCACCTGTCCGCCAAGCGGCGCGCCGAGGTGGCCGCCGCGCTGGACGACGACCGCCTCGCCGACGTGCTCGAGGAGCTTCCCGAGGACGACCAGATCGAGATCCTCGGCAAGCTCAAGGAGGAACGGGCCGCGGACGTGCTGGAGGCCATGGACCCGGACGACGCGGCCGACCTGCTCGCCGACCTCCCCGAGGAGGACAAGGAGCGGCTGCTGAGCCTCATGCAGCCGGCCGACGCGGCCGAGATGCGGCGGCTGATGTCGTACGAGGAGCACACGGCCGGCGGGCTGATGACGACGGAGCCGATCGTGATGCGGCCCGACTCCACCGTGGCCGACGCGCTGGCCCGGGTCCGCAACCCCGACCTGTCGCCGGCCCTCGCCGCCCAGGTCTACGTCTGCCGCCCGCCCGACGAGACGCCGACCGGCAAGTACCTGGGCGCCGTCCACTTCCAGCGCCTGCTGCGCGACCCCCCGTACACCCTGGTCAGTTCGCTCGTCGACGACGACCTGCAACCGCTCGACCCCGACGCCACCCTGCCGATCATCGCCGGGTTCTTCGCCACGTACGACATGGTCGCGGCGCCCGTGGTGGACGAGACCGGTTCGCTGCTGGGTGCGGTGACGGTGGACGACGTCCTGGACCACATGCTGCCCGAGGACTGGCGGGAGACCGAGTTCCACCTGGACGAGGAGGAGCGGGAGCGGGAGAAGGGGGCGGGGGCCCATGGCACCTGAACGCGAGGGCGCCCGGGAGCGCACACCGTCGGGCGCCACCGCGGCCACCCGGCCGCGCGGGCGCCGTCTGGACCAGCCACGGCCGCCCAGACGGCGGATCGTGCCCGAGTGGGACCCGGAGGCCTTCGGCCGGCTCTCCGAACGCATCGCGCGCTTCCTGGGCACCGGGCGGTTCATCGTCTGGATGACGATCGTGATCATCGTCTGGGTGCTGTGGAACATCTCGGCACCCGGAGGACTGCGGTTCGACGAGTACCCGTTCATCTTCCTGACCCTGGCCCTGTCCCTCCAGGCCTCCTACGCGGCCCCGCTGATCCTGCTCGCGCAGAACAGGCAGGACGACCGCGACCGGGTCAACCTCGAACAGGACCGCAAGCAGAACGAGCGGTCCATCGCCGACACCGAGTACCTCACCCGGGAGATCGCCGCGCTGCGGATGGGTCTGGGCGAGGTGGCGACCCGGGACTGGATCCGTTCCGAGCTCCAGGACCTGCTCAGGGACCTGGACGAGCGGCGCGACGAGCATGGCGCATACGGCGTATTCCCGGCGGAACGGTCGGCCAGGCGTGACGTAGAAGACCGGTGAGGGGCGTTATAGGGGCCCCGCGCGTCGCCGTACCATCGTCTGTATGGCTAGCGAAGACGCGGTGCGCGAGGCACTGGCGACGGTGAACGACCCGGAGATCAACCGACCCATCACCGAGCTGGGGATGGTCAAATCGGTGGAGATCGGGGAGGACGGCGCGGTCGCGGTCACCGTGTACCTGACGGTCTCCGGCTGCCCCATGCGGGACACGATCACCCAGCGCGTCACCGACGCGGTCTCCCGGGTGGACGGCGTCACCCGGGTCGACGTCACCCTGGACGTGATGAGCGACGAGCAGCGCAAGGAGCTGGCGTCCGCGCTGCGCGGCGGTCAGACCGAGCGGGAGGTGCCGTTCGCCAAGCCGGGCAGCCTGACCCGCGTCTACGCGGTCGCCTCCGGCAAGGGCGGTGTCGGCAAGTCCTCGGTGACGGTCAACCTCGCCGCCGCGATGGCCGCCGACGGCCTCAAGGTCGGCGTCGTCGACGCCGACATCTACGGGCACAGCGTGCCGCGCATGCTCGGCGCGGACGGCCGTCCCACCCAGGTCGAGAACATGATCATGCCGCCGTCGGCGAACGGCGTGAAGGTCATCTCGATCGGCATGTTCACCCCCGGCAACGCCCCGGTGGTCTGGCGCGGCCCGATGCTGCACCGCGCCCTCCAGCAGTTCCTCGCCGACGTCTACTGGGGCGACCTCGACGTCCTGCTGCTCGACCTCCCGCCCGGCACCGGTGACATCGCCATCTCCGTCGCCCAGCTGGTCCCGAACGCCGAGATCCTCGTGGTGACGACGCCTCAGCAGGCGGCCGCGGAGGTCGCCGAGCGAGCCGGCTCGATCGCGGTCCAGACCCACCAGAAGATCGTCGGCGTGGTCGAGAACATGTCCGGCCTGCCCTGTCCGCACTGTGGCGAGATGGTCGACGTCTTCGGCACCGGCGGCGGCCAGACGGTCGCCGACGGCCTCACCCGTACGACGGGGGCGACCGTCCCGGTCCTCGGCAGCATCCCGATCGACGTCCGCCTGCGCGAGGGCGGCGACGAGGGCAAGCCGGTCGTCCTGACCGACCCGGACAGCCCGGCGGGCGCGGCGCTGCGCGGCATCGCCGGCAAGCTGGGCGGCCGGCAGCGCGGCCTGTCGGGCATGTCCCTGGGCATCACCCCGCGCAACAAGTTCTAGGGGAACCCTCCCCCGCCCCCTCGGGGGCGGGGGGAACCGCGCGAACGGCCACGACGTACCTGCGGTCGCACACGCACCGCGACCCCTGCGGCGAAGGGGCGCCACAAACCGTCGGCGCCCCTTTCCTCACGCGTACTCGGCGACGTCCTTGACCACCGCGAACCCGAGGCCGTACGCCGACATGCCCCGGCCGTAGGCCCCCACGTGCACGCCCTGCGACGTGGACCCGGCGAGCACCCACCCGAACTCCGACTCCCGGTAGTGGAACGGCGTGGCCACCCCGTCCACCGGCAGCGACAGCGTCGACCACTCCGGCCCGCTCAGCTCGTCGGCCAGTTCCCACGCCGTCTCGGTCTGCTGGTCAAGCCAGTCGTCCCGCAGGCTGTGGTCCATCTGCCCCGGCCAGGTGAAGGACAGCAGCCCGACCCCGGCCAGCCACGCGGCCGACGACACCGACGTCGCCTCCAGCAGTCCCGTGCCGTCGGCGCTCCGGCGCGAGGGATTCGCCGCGACGGTCACCACCACCGCGAACTTCTCCCGCGGCTCCCCGGCGGACGCGGCCAGGTGCTCGTTGCGCACCGACGGCTCGTCGCCGTGCCCGATCGAACCGTGCTCCACGGCACCGTCGGCCGCCGCACCCACCTGCATCAGCCAGCGCGGCCCCGTGAACGCCTCGTCGAGGCCGTACCAGGGGAAGGGCGCCGCCAGGTAGCCGTCGACCGTGCGCCGGGCGGAGAGGACCTGCTGTCCGTTCTCCACGACCGGCGTCTGTTCGCCCACCCGACTTGTCGTCTCCATCTGCCCGGACGCCTCCTAGCTCTCGTCGGTCCGGGGCGGCCCGCCCCCCTTCGGGCGCACTCGTCCGGTCCGCACAACAACTCGGCAGCATATCCACACCGCTGGGACCAGCAGCGAAACCGCCCGCCGCGTGGGTCGCGCGGGCGGCCGGATCAAGCCGTGAGCAGCGCACCCGCGCTATGAAACGCGTCACGTGCGCCGCTCGGGCAGGAGTGTCGGGCGCGGCTCAGGTGGCGTCCGCGTCGAACGGCGGACGGTCCTCCGGGCCGGCGTCCTCGGGCTTCTTGGTCATGTCGATCCGTCCGCCGCCGGAGCCCGCGGAGCCGCTGCCCGTGGCAGGGGAGGCGTCGGTCTCGCGGCTGTGCACCGCCTCCGTGACCTCGGCCATCTCCTTCTTCAGGTCGAAGCCGTTGCGGATCTCCTTCAGCCCCAGCTCTTCGCTGTCCAGGTGCTTGCGGACGAAGTTCTTGGGGTTGAGGTCCTCGAACTCGAAGTCCTTGAACTCCGGACCCAGTTCCTCGCGGATGTCGGCCTTGGCGCTCTCCGAGAACTCCCGGATCTTGCGGATGGTCCGCATCACGTCCTGGATGACCTTCGGGAGCTTGTCCGGACCGAAGACGAGCACGGCGAGCACGACGATGGTCGCCAGCTCGAGTGGTCCTATGTCATTGAACACCTGAAGCTCCTTGCGATGTCCTCGGTCCTCGGCCCTCCGGTCGCTGATGCGGTTGTTCCGTGGTCCGGGCCGGGTCCACGGTACCCGGCGTACCTGTCCGACCGGTACCGTCCCAAGGTGTCCGACTGCGCGTGTACGACCGGTTTTCCCGGTTGTTTGCCTAGTCGGAGGCATGGGGTGGTGCCGCCTGTGACGTTTCTGTCAGTTCCTGTACGACGTGCCGGGGTCATGGCCGTCGGACGCGCGGTGGGGGTCAGCGGGCCGCTCGGGAGGAGGCGGAGGGCTCCGAGGGCGCGGAGGTCGTGTCGGGGACGGGTGCGGCGAGCAGGGCGGCGCCGGTCGCCTCGGGGGCGCCGGTCCACGAGGTGAGGGTGAACGGCGGGTTGGCGGTCAGCGGTCGTATCAGCGGGGAGACGGCGGCCGCGCCGGCCAGGACGGGCGCGGTCAGCTCGCGCAGCGTCTTCCCGCCCGCGCCCTGGGCGGGCATCCCGGGCAGCAGCGGCGCGGAGACCGAGGTGGGTGCCGCGGTCGTGGTGGAGCCGAGCAGGCTGCCGGACGAAAGCAGCGGGGTCAGGGAGCGGCGGCGCTGGGACTCGGCGGTGCCGGCGGTACCGGTGCCCGCCGCGCCGGCCGGGGCGACGCTGCCGCCGCCGGTGCCGCGCGCGTCGGCGGACGGGGAGCCTGGCAGGCCGGCGGTGACCCCGCCGAGGGCGACGGCGGCCAGGGAGACCGCGCCGGCCGCGACGAACGCGAACCGCATGCTCCGCGAGGCGGAGCGGTCGGTGTCGGGGCGGCCGACCGGGTGGATGCGGAAACCCCGCTCGGCGGTCGCGGCCGGGTCGTGCGGGAGGGCCGGGACGTAGCCGAACTCGAAGCGGTCGTCCCGGCTCATGCCGAAGGCCCCGCTGTCGGACCGGCGCCCCGGAGGACCACCTCCGCCGAACGGCGAACCGTCGGTGTCGCCGCCCCCGGGCAGCCCCTGGAGGCGGGCCAGGAAGCTCTCGGAGGGCGGCGGCGGGGCGGCTTCGGCGAAGACGCTCTTCAGGGCCCGCTGGGCGTCGGCCTCGGCCTTGCACCTGGCGCAGGTCGCCAGGTGGGCCAGGACGCGCTCACGCGAGTCGTGCCCGAGTTCTCCGTCCACGAGGGCGGAGAGCCGGTCTCCCAGGTGCTGTTCTGCGAGCTGTCGCTCGGCGGGTTTCGGTCGTGAACCAGTCACGCGGACGCGCCCCCTCCTCCCAGTGCGGGAACACGGGGCACGAAGGAGCGGCGCTCGGCCCTGCGGGCTTCCGGGGAACGGTGCGCGAGGGCCTTGCGCAGCTGGGAGCGGCCACGGTGGATCCGGGAGCGGACCGTACCGAGCTTCACGCCGAGGGTCGCGGCGATCTCCTCGTACGACAGTCCCTCGATGTCGCACAGGACGACGGCGGCGCGGAACTCGGGCGCGAGGGTGTCCAGGGCCTGCTGTACGTCGGCGTCGAAGTGCGCGTCGTTGAACGCCTGGGACGGGGTGGGCTCCCGGCTGGGCAGGCGCTCGGCCGCGTCGTCACCGAGGGCGTCGAAGCGGATGCGCTGCTTGCGCCGGACCATGTCGAGGAACAGGTTGGTCGTGATGCGGTGCAGCCAGCCCTCGAAGGTGCCCGGCGAGTACGTCGACAGGGAGCGGAAGACACGGACGAAGACCTCCTGGGTGAGGTCCTCGGCGTCGTGCTGGTTGCCGGTGAGACGGTAGGCCAGGCGGTAGACGCGACCGCTGTGCGTGCTGACGATCTCCTCCCACGTGGGCGGAGTCCATGCCTGCCCGTCCGCGTCGGTGGAGAAGGTCGCGGTCCGGTCCTCGCCCGTGGCGAGCGCGTCGGCGTGGCTGGGGTCAGCAGCGGTGTCGTTCACGGATTTCGGCCTGCCCGCCGATCCGAGGAAGCGCCTCAGCACTCCTCCCCGATCCCCGGGTACGGCCGCACCTCCCCTGTCGGCTCTGGTGGTGTCCAGTGGAGCCCCTACCATAGCCACCTCGCCCGTTAGCACCGGATAAGCGGTTTTACGAGAATTTGATCTCTGCACGTACGGCTCGTCGGGCCGCGTCGGCGGCTGCTCGACCGCCGTCCCGTCATCGTGATCCATTCGTGTCCCCCCGCCCTGTCTTCCATCCCTCTAAACGCCTGGTCCCATCTGCGGGTTCCCGGCACCAACGGATACAGTCACGCCCAGGCAACCACGGGGACAGGAGAGGGTCATTACCGGCAACCGGCAGACGAGCTGGGCGTTCGCCGACGCCTTTGTCGCCGAGGACGAAGCGCTGCGGTGGGCCCGTGACCGGGCCCGCGACGCAGGGCTGCGCTCGGTGTCGCCCGGCACGGGTGCCGCGCTGCGACTGCTCGCCGCCTCCGTGGACGCCAAGGCCGTCGCCGAGATCGGCACCGGGTGCGGGGTCTCCGGGATGCATCTGCTGCACGGGATGCGCGCGGACGGTGTGCTGACGACCGTCGACCCCGAGCCGGAGCACCAGCAGTTCGCCCGGCAGGCCTTCCGCGCCTGCGGCTTCGCCAGCAACCGGGCCCGCTTCATCCCCGGCCGCGCCCTCGACGTACTCCCCCGTCTCGCGGACGCGGGCTACGACCTGGTCTTCTGCGACGGCGACCGGCAGGAGTACTCGGACTATCTCGCTGAATCGTTGCGCCTGCTGCGCCCCGGTGGCCTGGTGGTCTTCGAGGGCGTCTTCGCCAACGGCCGCACCGTCGACTCGGGCCCGCAGCCCACCGAGGTGCTGCGGCTGCGCGAGTTGCTGCGCACGGTCCGGGAGAGCCCGGAGCTGTTGCCGTCGCTGCTGCCGGTGGGCGACGGGCTGCTCTGCGCCGTCAAGCGCTGACCCGCCGGGGAAGGGCCGGGCGGGTACGGCGCCGCCCCGGCACCTCATACGATGCCGGGGCGGCCGAAAGGGTGTGGTCGCTGACGCCTCAGACGACGACGTTCTTTAGGGCGTCGGCGAGCGCCGCGGCCTCGTCAGGGGTCAGCTCGACGACGAGCCGACCGCCGCCTTCGAGCGGAACGCGCATGACGATGCCCCGCCCCTCTTTGGTCACCTCGAGCGGGCCATCACCCGTTCGCGGCTTCATGGCCGCCATGCTGGTTCCCCTTCCTGAAAACAGCTCATCGTCTGCCGACGGCCCACGAGGGCACGCGCGATCCTGGCGGGACACGCGGCACCGGCATCGAACACATTGCTTCCAAGCCATTATCCCGCATCTCAGGACCCGATGACCAACATCAGTCGGCATCGCTTGGGCAACGCGCGCGAGCAAAACCACCCAATTCGGCGATGTGACTGCGATACTGCGCCCGCCTCACGTCCTTACGCCGCCCGAGTCGGCTCCGGTTTTGTTTGACGCAGGTCACACGACGGGTCCGGTCCCCCGGCGATGATCTCCGCCATGCTGTCCTTCGGACGCAGACGTACCGAGCGGTAGGTCTGCCGCGACGACGGAGACGACGGAGGGGACGCACCATGACCGACACCGTGCTCTACGAGGTGGGCGACGGGCTCGCGACGATCACGCTGAACCGCCCCGAGGCGATGAACGCGCTGAACATCGCCGCGAAGGTGGCGCTCCGGGAGGCCGCGCAGGAGGCGGCGGCCGACCGGGCCGTGCGGGCGATCCTGCTGACGGCCGCCGGGGACCGGGCGTTCTGCGTGGGCCAGGACCTCAAGGAACACATCACGCTGCTCGCCTCGGACCGGGAGACGGGCGCGGGGCGGACGATGACGACGGTCCGGGAGCACTACAACCCGATCGTCCGGGCGCTGGCCGGGGCGGCGAAGCCGGTGGTGGCCGCGGTGAACGGCGTCGCCGCCGGTGCCGGTCTCGGGTTCGCACTGGCCGCGGACTACCGCGTGGTCGCCGACACCGCCGCGTTCAACACGTCGTTCGCCGGGGTCGCGCTGACCGCGGACTCCGGGGTGTCCTGGACGCTGCCCCGGGTGGTGGGGCCGGGCCGCGCCGCCGACCTGCTGCTCTTCCCGCGGAGCATCAGCGCGCAGGACGCGTACGAGCTGGGCATCGCGAACAGGGTCGTGCCCGCCGCGGACCTGCGGGCCGAGGGCGAGAAGGTCGCGCGGAAGCTGGCCGAGGGCCCGACGGTGGCGTACGCGGCGCTGAAGGAGGCGGTGGCCTTCGGACTCACGCACTCCCTGGACGAGACGCTGGACAAGGAGGACGAGCTGCAGGCGCGGGCCGGCGCCTCCGAGGACCACGGCATCGCCGTGCAGGCGTTCGTGAACAAGGAGAAGCCGAAATATCTGGGCCGGTGATCCCCGGGGGGCTGAGTCGCCGTTGCGGACCGCGGGCGCGTGGGGGCTGGTCGCGGAGTTCCTCCCTCCGGCGCCCCTAAAGCGGGCGGCGACTCACGCATGTTTCCAGGTGGTCGTCGACCAACCCGCACGCCTGCATCAGGGCGTACGCCGTCGTCGGGCCGATGAAGCGCAGCCCCCGCTTCTTCAGCGCCTTGGACAGGGCCGTCGACTCGGCGGTCACCGGTGCCACGTCGGCCGTGGTCCGCGGCGCCGGATACGTGCCCGGCGCCGGGGCGAACGACCAGATCAGCTCGTCCAGCTCGCCCGGTGACCACTGCGCCAGCACCTTCGCGTTGGCCATCGTCGCGTCGATCTTCGCCCTGTTGCGGATGATGCCGGGGTCGGCCAGCAGCCGGTCCCGGTCCTCGTCCGTGAAGGCGGCGACCTTCTCGATGCGGAAGCCGGCGAAGGCGGCCCGGAAGCCGGGGCGGCGGCGCAGGATCGTGATCCAGGAGAGTCCCGACTGGAAGGCCTCCAGGCTGAGGCGTTCGTAGAGGGCGTCGTCGCCGTGGACCGGGCGGCCCCACTCCTCGTCGTGGTACGCCACGTAGTCCTCCGTGGACAGCGCCCAGGGGCAGCGCAGTCCGCCGTCCCGCCCGGCCACGGCCGCGCCGGCGGTCACGTCGTCGGTCACGTCGGCAAGGCCCTCCGCGCCGGTCGGGTCGGTCACGGCCGGTCCTCCGGTGCGGGCTTGTCCAGCGAGGGGTGCGCGGCGTGCGGACGGGCCTGGGCGCCGGCCAGCGTGGACTCCAGGTCGGCGATCCGGGCGTCGCGCTCCGCGAGTTCGGCGCCGAGCCGGCTGAGGGCGTCGTCGACGTCCGCCATGCGGTAGCCGCGCGGGGCGAGCGGGAAGCGCAGGCTCTCCACGTCCGCGCGGTTCACCGGGCGGTCCGGGGGCAGCGGGTCCTGGAGCCGCTCGGGTGCCACGTCGGCCAGCGGGGCGCTCTCGCCGCCGCTCACCACGGAGAGCGTGACCGCGGCGACCACGACCGCGAGCGCGACGACCAGGAACAGGAACATAACCATCGCGGTGGCCCCCAGGCTCGATGAACTCGATGAAGCTCGGTGCGTACTCGTGGTGCGAGTGCGCCTAGTGTGCTCGGTGTCGAATGTGTCTGTGTCCGATCGTGCCATGCGAGTCTGACAGCCAGGGGCGCAGGCGGTCGTACCGAGGGACTCACTACGAGAGGTCACAGGCGATGCTCAGGCTGGGCAGGCGGGAATTCGCGCCGCACGAACCGGTGATCATGGCCATCGTGAACCGGACACCGGACTCCTTCTACGACCAGGGGGCGACCTTCCTGGACGAACCCGCCCTCGCGCGCGTGGAGCGGGCGATCGCCGAGGGGGCCGCGATCGTCGACATCGGCGGGGTGAAGGCCGGCCCCGGCGGGGAGGTCACCGCCGAGGAGGAGGCACGGCGGACCGTCGGATTCGTCGCCGAGGTGCGCCGGCGGTTCCCGGAGGTCGTGATCAGCGTGGACACCTGGCGCGCCTCGGTGGCGGAGGCCGTCTGCGAGGCCGGCGCGGATCTTCTGAACGACGCCTGGGGCGGGGTCGATCCGGGACTGGCGGAGGTCGCGGCACGGTACCGGGTGGGGCTGGTGTGCACGCACGCGGGCGGGGCCCGGCCGCGGACGCGGCCGCACCGGGTGACGTACGACGACGTGATGGCCGACATCCTGCGGGTGACCGTGGACCTGGCCGAGCGGGCCGTCGCACTGGGGGTGCCCCGGGATTCGGTGATGATCGATCCCGGTCACGACTTCGGGAAGAACACCCGGCACAGCCTGGAGGCGACGCGGCGGCTGGGCGAGATGGCCGCGACGGGGTGGCCGGTGCTGGTCTCCCTGTCCAACAAGGACTTCGTCGGCGAGACGCTGGACCGCCCGGTGAAGGAACGGCTGATCGGCACCCTGGCGACGACCGCGGTGTCGGCGTGGCTGGGGGCGCAGGTGTACCGCGTCCACGAGGTGGCGGAGACCCGCCAGGTGCTCGACATGGTCGCCTCGATCGCGGGCCACCGGCCCCCGGCGGTCGCCCGGCGCGGCCTGGCGTGACGGCCCGGCCCGCGCCTGCCGCCCGCCCGCCCGCCCGCCTGCCGGTGGGCCGAGCGGCGCGGGAGCCGGGTGGGCGGGCGGGCGCGACCGGTGTCAGCGGGCCGCTTCCTTGGAGACCAGGGCCACCGCCTCGTTCACGTCGTCCGTCACGTGGAACAGCATGAGGTCCTTCTCCGAGGCCTTGCCCTGGGCCACCAGGGTGTTGCGGAGCCAGTCGACCAGGCCGCCCCAGTACGCGCTGCCGAACAGCACGATCGGGAAGCGGGTGACCTTCTGCGTCTGGACGAGGGTGAGCGCCTCGAAGAGCTCGTCGAGGGTGCCGAGACCACCGGGCAGCACCACGAAGCCCTGCGCGTACTTGACGAACATCATCTTCCGCACGAAGAAGTAGCGGAAGTTCAGGCCGATGTCGACGTAGGGGTTCAGGCCCTGTTCGAAGGGCAGCTCGATGCCGAGGCCGACCGAGACGCCGCCCGCCTCCAGGGCGCCCTTGTTGGCCGCCTCCATCGCGCCGGGCCCGCCGCCGGTGATGACCGCCCAGCCGGCCTCGACCAGGCCCCGGCCCAGCTGCACGCCCGCGTCGTACTCCGGCGAGTCCACCGGGGTCCGGGCCGAGCCGAACACGCTGATCGCGGCCGGGAGTTCGGCGAGCGTGCCGAAGCCCTCGATGAACTCCGACTGGATGCGCAGCACCCGCCAGGGGTCCGTGTGGACCCAGTCGGAGGGGCCGCCCGCGTCGAGCAGGCGCTGGTCCGTCGTGCTCGCGGTCACCTGGCCGCGCCGTCGGAGGACCGGTCCGAGGCGCTGCTCGTCCGGTGGCACCTTCTTACCCTCGGGGTTCCCGGTAGGCATATGCGCGCTCCCTCCGCTTGCAGGTGTTTCCGCCCCAGCGTAGATCCACCCCGGTTACCGGCGCGGGACGTCGGCATGTCCGGTGCGCAGCGCCGCCGTGTGGCTCAGCGGGTCAGCCAGGCCCGCAGCCGCTCCTCACCCGCCAGGATCTTGGCTGTTTCGACCCTTTCATCCCTTTTGTGCGCCAAATGCGGGTTGCCGGGCCCGTAGTTCACCGCCGGGATGCCGAGAGCGGAGAACCGGGAGACGTCGGTCCAGCCGTACTTGGGCATCGGGGTACCGCCGACCGCCTCGATGAAGGCCGCCGCGGCCGGGTGCGCCAGGCCGGGCAGCGCACCGGGGCTGTGGTCGTCGACCACGAACTCCTCGACCCCGCAGCCGGCGAAGACCTCGCGGACGTGCGCGAGGGCCTCCGCCTCGGAACGGTCGGGGGCGTACCGGAAGTTGACCGTGACCACGCACTCGTCGGGGATGACGTTGCCGGCCACCCCGCCCGAGACGCCGACCGCGTTGAGCCCCTCGCGGTACTCCAGGCCGTCGATGACCGGGTACCGCGGCTCGTAGGCGGCGAGCCGGGCGAGGATCGGGGCGGCCGCGTGGATCGCGTTGGAACCCATCCAGGAGCGCGCGGAGTGGGCCCGCTCCCCCGTGGTCCTCAGCAGGACGCGCAGGGTGCCCTGGCAGCCTCCCTCGACCTCGCCGTCGGACGGTTCGAGCAGGACCGCGAAGTCACCCGCCAGCCACTCCGGGTGCGCCTCGGCGACGTGCCGGAGGCCGTTGAGGTGGGCGGCGACCTCCTCGTTGTCGTAGAAGACGAAGGTCAGGTCGCGGTTGGGGGCGGGGACGGTGGCCGCGACGCGCAGCTGGACGGCGACGCCGGACTTCATGTCACAGGTGCCGCAGCCCCACAGCACGCCGTCCTCGTCGAGCCGGGACGGCACGTTGTCCGCGATCGGGACGGTGTCGATGTGGCCCGCCAGGATCACGCGCTCGGAGCGGCCCAGGTCCGTCCGGGCGATCACGTTGTTGCCGTACCGGTCGACCGTCAGGTGCGGCAGGCCGCGCAGCGCGTCCTCGATCGCGTCCGCCAGCGGCTTCTCGGTGCCGCTCTCCGAGGGGAAGTCGACGAGTCGCGCGGTCAGCGCGGCCGCGTCCAGCGTGAGGTCAAGCGAGGTGTCGGCCATGGCCCCGACCCTAGCGCGCGGCACCGCAGAAACGGTTTCACAGGCTTCGGCACCCAGGGGTGTGCGGCTCGTACTCTCCAGTATGTTGTACGCGTGCCAGAGCCGTCCCCCACCCGCCCCACGCGTCGCCGCCGTGCCCTGCGTTTCGTGTCGGGTCTGTTCATCCTGTGCGCCGTCGCGGCCTATCTCGTCGTCCAGTACGTCACCGGCGGCGGTGGCGCCGAGGGCTGCAAGGTCGTCTCGGGCCGAAGCGGCGGCCAGTCGTACGAGTTCACGCCCGACCAGGCGGTGAACGCGGCGACGATCGCCGCCGTCGGCACCGGGCGCGGCATGCCCGAGCGGGCCGTGGCCATCGCCCTGGCGACTGCGATCCAGGAGTCGGGGCTGGTCAACATCCAGCACGGCGACCGGGATTCGCTGGGCCTGTTCCAGCAGCGGCCCTCGCAGGGCTGGGGCACCGAGAAGCAGATCCTGGACCCGGCCTACGCGGCGGGCATGTTCTACGCCCACCTGGCCAAGGTCCCGCACTACGAGACCCTGCCCCTGACGGTCGCCGCGCAGCGCGTGCAGCGCAGCGGGTATCCCGAGGCGTACGCCAAGCACGAGAACGACGCCACGGTGCTCGCGGCGGCCCTGACCGGGCAGGCGGCGGCCACGCTGACCTGCGACGGGCGCCCGGCCGCCGTCACCGAGGCGACGGCGGTCGGTCCGGACGCGGTACGGACCGCGCTGGTACGGGACTTCGGGCGGGACGCGGTCGAGGAGGCCGGCGCGGAGGTGAACGGCTCCTCCGCGAGCTCCCCGACGCCGACGCCCAGCGTGACCGCGACGGCGCACGGGCGGACCGTGACCGTGCCGGTGCCGGACGGCGGGAAGACCGACAGGTCCGGACGGACCGAGAGCGAGCGCGGCTGGCAGCTGGCGCACTGGGCGGTGGCCAACTCCTCCGCGCTGCACATCCAGCGGGTGTCGTACGCCGGCCGGGAGTGGTTCGCCGGGAGCACCGACAGCCAGTGGCGGCCGACGGCGGCCGGCAACCGGAGTACGAGCGGCGCGGAGAAGTCCGCGGGATCGGTGCGGATCGTCACCGGGCAGTAGTTCGGGGTTTCACTCCGTCGGGTCGGCCGGGGCCGGCCCGGTCGGTGCCCTGCACAGGTTTCCACGCAGCCGCGCGCCGCTGCGTGGAACCCGTTGCGAGCAGGGGGGTGTAAGGATTCTTCGGATCACGGCGAGGTCTCGCCCCGGGCACTCTTTGCCCGTTTTTATCCACACCCGATAATGCGATGCGTTATCAATTCTTTACCCAGCGTCTCCGCAACCTTCGTGGGCTTCGAGCGGTAGTCACGGCGATCAGCTTCCCTCCCGTCGAATGGAGCACCATGTCCCTCCCTCTGACCCGTCGGATCGCCCGTGCCGCGCTGCTCGTCGCAGCGGGAGCGGCTGCCGGGGTTGGTGCGGCCGGCTCCGCCGGCGCGGCCCCGAACCTGCCCGCCGGTACCCCGAACCTGGGTGGTCTGACCGCGCTGGACGGAGCGAGCGTCGGCAACACCGCCGACAGCGCGGCGCAGAACGTCACCGGCACCGTCGGCCACACCGGCGGCCGGACCGTCGAGTCGGCGCTTCCGGCCGCCGGCCGGACCGGCGGCAAGGCCGTCAAGGTGGCGGCCCCGGTGGTGCAGCACGCCGCCGGTGACGCGGCCGGCTCCGCCGGCGGGCTGCTCGGCGAGACGGCGGCCACCGCGACGAAGGGCGGCCTGCCGACGCAGGGGCTCACCAAGGGCGGGCTGCCGGCGCAGGGCCTCGCCAAGGGCGGCCTGCCGGTCAAGGGCCTGCCGATCGGCGGCTGACGCCACGGCACAGGCGATGCGAGAAGGGACCCGGGGAGGCGCGCCCCCCGGGTCCCTTCTCGTCGTGTCACGTGCCCGTCACGCGTCACGCGCCCGCCGTGTGTCACGTGCGCCGTGCGTCACGTGCGGGCCGGTGAAAGTCGCGCGGGCGGCGCGGCCGCACGTCGACGCGGCCCCGCCCCTACGCGGCGAGTCGCGCCACCGCCGCCTGGACGCGCTCGTCCGTCGCGGTCAGCGCCACGCGCACGAAGTTCTCGCCCGCCTGGCCGTAGAAGTCGCCCGGTGCCACCAGGATGCCCAGTTCGGCGAGGTGGGCCACCGTCTGCCAGCAGGGCTCGTCCCTCGTCGACCACAGGTACAGGCTCGCCTCGCTGTGTTCGACGCGGAAGCCGTGCCCTTCCAGCGCCGCGCGCAGCAGGCCGCGGCGGGAGGCGTAGCGCTCGCGCTGTTCCCGGACGTGGGTGTCGTCGGACAGGGCCGCCACCACCGCCGCCTGCGTGGGCGCCGACGTCATCATGCCGCCGTGCTTGCGGATCTCCAGGAGGGGCCCGAGCACCGCCGGGTCACCGGCCAGGAAGGCCGCGCGGTAGCCCGCCAGGTTGGACCGCTTGGAGAGCGAGTGGACGGCCACGACGCCGTCGTAGGAGCCGCCGTTCACGTCCGGGTGCAGCACCGAGACCGGGTCCGCCTCCCAGCCCAGTTCGAGGTAGCACTCGTCGGAGAAGACCAGGACGCCGTGGGCGCGGGCCCAGGCGACGATCTCCGCCAGTTCCCGGGCCGGCAGGACCCGGCCCGTCGGGTTGGAAGGGGAGTTCAGCCACAGGAGCTTCAGGTTCGCCGGGTCCAGCTCCCGCGGGTCCTCGTAGACCTCGTGCTCCGCCCTGGCCAGCCGGGCGCCGACCTCGTAGGTGGGGTAGGCGAGGCGCGGGTAGGCGACCTTGTCCCCGGGGCCGAGGCCCAACTGGGTGGGGAGCCAGGCGACGAGTTCCTTGGATCCGACGATCGGCAGGACGTGGCGGTGGGTGACGTCACGGGCGCCCAGCCGGCGCTCGACCCACCCGGTGATCGCGTCGCGCAGCGCCGGGGTGCCCCAGACCGTGGGGTAGCCGGGCGAGTCCGCCGCGTCGATCAGGGCCTTCTGGATCAGATCGGGGACCGGGTCCACCGGGGTGCCGACCGAGAGGTCGACGATGCCGTCCGGGTGCGCCGCGGCCGTCTTTCTGTACGGCTCCAGCTTGTCCCAGGGGAAGACGGGCAGGCGGTCGGAGACTGCGGACACGGTTTCTGGCTCACTTTCCTCGGTACGGCAAACGCCTCGGCCCCGCAGGCGCCGATCGGATGCGATCAGGCCGTACGGGACCGAGGCGGCACGGTGGTGCGGCGGGCCGCCTGCGGCTTACTCGGCCTGCGGGGGCAGCGCGGCGACGAAGGGGTGGTCGCGCTCGATCAGGCCCAGCTTGCTGGCGCCGCCGGGAGAGCCGAGCTCGTCGAAGAACTCGACGTTGGCCTTGTAGTAGTCCTTCCACTCCTCCGGAGTGTCGTCCTCGTAGAAGATCGCCTCGACCGGGCAGACCGGCTCGCAGGCACCACAGTCAACGCATTCGTCCGGGTGGATGTACAAGGACCGCTGGCCCTCGTAGATGCAGTCGACCGGGCACTCCTCGATGCACGCCTTGTCCTTCACGTCGACACAAGGCTGCGCGATGACGTAGGTCACGCTGTCGTTCCTCCTCGATTGGGCGCCGGCGGGCCTCCGTAGGCTCCGCCGCCTGGCGCGCGGGAGCGCGGCGTCGTCGATGCCCGCACCTAGTATCTCCGTTCTCGGGCATGATCCGAACAGGAGGGGTGAACTGACCAGTGGAAATCTCGGCCGCAGGACGCTTCGAGGTCCGTATCACCGCCGCTGACGTGGGCAAACGGGTCTCTGTGCGCCGTTTGGCCGGAAATGGCCCTACCGGGGAGAAGTTCACCGACACGGTGGGTGTTCTCACATCATGGGACGACGCCGACACGCTGACGATCACCCGGCGGGACGGCCTCACCGTCCGCGTACCGCGGTCCTCGCTGGTGGCCGCCAAGGTGGTGCCGGCCGCCCCGGCGCGCCGGCGGGGACCGGCGGCGACGTACCGGGAACTCGCGCGTGTCACCGCGCGCGGCTGGCCGTCGCCGGAGAGCGGACGGCTCGGCGAGTGGGAGCTGCGGGCCGCCGGCGGGTTCACCAGGCGGGCCAACAGCGTGCTGCCGCTGGGCGATCCCGGGATGCCGCTCGACCCGGCCCTGGACGCCGTACGGCGGTGGTACGCCGAACGGGGGCTGCCCGCGTACGTGCAGATCGCGACCGGTGCCGAGGGCACGCAGGAGCCGCTCGCCGCGGAGCTGGAGCGGCGCGGCTGGGTGCGTGAGGTGAGTGCCGAGCTCTGGACCGGGGCGACGGCGCCGGTCGCGGACCGGGCGGAGGGTGCCGGGGTGGTGCTCTCCCGGACGGCCGACGAGGCCTGGCTGGCCCGCTACCAGCGCAAGGGGGTCACCGAGGTGGCCCTGCGCGTGCTGACCGGAGGACCCTCCGTGTGGTTCGCGACCGTGCCCGGCGAAGACGCCCCGGCGGCGATCGGGCGGCTGGTGGTCGACGGCCGGTGGGCCGGGTTCGCCGCCGTCGAGGTGGATCCGGCGCTCCGCCGCCGGGGGCTGGCCGGGGAGGTCATGGCCGCGCTCGCCCGGCGGGCGCTGGAGGAGGGCGCGTCGGCGGCCTGGCTCCAGGTCGAGGCGGACAACACGGCGGCACGGGCGCTGTACACGGGGCTGGGGTTCGGGGCGCACCACGCCTACCACCACTACAGGGCACCGGAGGCGGACGGCCGCTGAGGCCGCCGCGCGACCGATCGTTCCGGAAGGACACGAGACAGCCATGCAACCCCCTGTTCCAGATCCGGATCCAGGCCCCCACACGCGTCTGAGTCCGCCGCCGCCGGAGCGGGCCGCCGAGGTCGGGCGGCGGTTCGGCGAGGAGGCCCGGTCCGAGCGGCCGGACCTGGCGACGCTGTGCCTGCTGCTGGGCGCGGCGGCCGACGGCACGCTGGACGACGCCGGGATCGACGCGGCGCAGATGGAGTTGGACCGGCTCGCCGGACAGCTGCCGTACCGGCCGGACGGACCGCTCGCCTGGGCCACGGCGGCGCACCGGCTGCTGGGCGACCGGTCCGGCTTCCACGGCGCCCCCTCGGACTACCGCCGTCTGGAGTCCTCACTGCTGCACGAGGTGCTGCGCAGGCGGCGCGGGCTGCCGATCCTGCTGTCCGTGGTCTGGCTGGAGGTGACGCGGCGGGCCGGGGCGCCGGTGTACGGGGTCGCGCTGCCGGGGCACTTCGTGGTGGGCTTCGGGCCGGCCGGGGACCAGGTGCTGGCCGATCCGTTCGACGGCGGCCGGGTGCTGAGCGGTGCGGACGCGCAGACCCTCGTGGAGGGTGCCACGGGGGTGCCGCTGGAGCCGGCCATGCTGGAACCGGCCGATCCGCTGGACGTCGTACGCCGGATCCTGAACAACGTACGGGCCTGGGCCGCGGCCCGGCCCGAGCGGTCGGAGGTGGGGCTGTGGGCGGTGGACCTGTCCCTGCTGATGCCGTCCCACCCGGCCAGGCTGCGGTACGACCGGGCGCGGCTGCTGGTGCAGCGGGGTGACTTCACCGACGGTGCCGAGGAGTTGGAGGAGTACGCGGGGCTGATCGAGGCGGTCGACGAGGCGGCGGCGGAAAAGGTGCGGGGCGAGGCACGGTCGGCGCGGGCGCGCCTCAACTGACGGGACCCGGCCTGCGTCGAGAGGCGGGGCCCTCAGGGGTCCGGGTCCGGGTCCGCTACAGCCAGCCCTTTTCCCGGGCGATGCGGACCGCTTCGGCCCTGTTGCGTACCGCCAGTTTCTGGATGGCCGTGGAGAGGTAGTTCCGTACCGTGCCCTGCGACAGGTGCAGGGCACTCGCCAGTTCCGCGTTCGTGGAGCCGTCGGCCGCCGCGCGCAGCACCTCCCGCTCGCGGTCGGTCAGCGGGTTGGCGCCCTCGGCCAGGGCCGCCGCCGCGAGCGTGGGGTCGATGACACGCTCGCCGGCCAGCACCTTGCGGACCGCCTCGGCGAGCTGCGCGGCGGGGGCGTCCTTCACCAGGAACGCGTCGGCGCCCGCCTCCATCGCGCTGCGCAGGTAGCCGGGCCGCCCGAAGGTGGTCAGCACGACCAGCTTCACCGCGGGCAGCGCCTTGTGCAGCTGGGCCGCTGCCTCGATGCCGGTGCAGCCCGGCATCTCGATGTCGAGCAGGGCGACGTCGACGCCGTGCTCCCGCGCGGCCGCCATCACCTCGTCGCCACGCGCGACCTGTGCCACGACCTCGATGTCGTCCTCCAGGCCCAGCAGGGCGGCCAGCGCCTCGCGGACCATCGACTGGTCCTCGGCGAGGAGGACCTTGATCGTGCTGCTCATGCACCGGATCCTACGGCCCCGCCGGGGTCGAGCGGGACCCGGGCGACCAGCCGGAAACCGCGCTTGGAACGGCCCGCCTCCAACGTGCCGCCCGCCTTCTCCAGCCGCTCGGTGAGGCCGGCGAGACCGTTGCCGGGACCCTCGCCGGAGCCGCCCGAACCGTTGTCCTGCACGGAGAGTTCGAGGACCGGGCCGTCCAGGGTCTGCCGGCGCAGCACCGCCACCGTGCAGGCGCTCGCGCCGCTGTGCCGTACGACGTTGGTGACCGCCTCCCGCAACGCCCACGCGAGGGCCGCCTCGCCGTCCTCGGGCACCCCGTCGAGGTCGGGTTCGGCCGGGACCTCCGCGGTGACCTCGGCGGCGGTCAGGGCCACCTGGGCGCCCGCGAGTTCGGCGGCTAGCCGGGGGCGCCGGTAGCCGGTGACCGCCTCCCGCACGTCCACCAGGGCCTGCCGGCTGACCTGTTCGATGTCGGAGACCTGGTGGGCCGCCTTGTCGGGGTGGTCCGGGAGCATCCGGCCTGCCAGCTCGCTCTTCAGGGTGATGAGCGACAGCGAGTGCCCCAGCAGGTCGTGCAGGTCACGGGCGAGCCGCAACCGCTCCTCGTTCGCCGCCAGTTGCGCGACGGTGGCGCGGGCCTTGCGCAACTCGATCGTGGTGGAGACCAGTTGCCGTACGCCGATCATGGAGTAGCCGATCAGGAGCACCACCAGGAACAGCCCCCAGGCCTCGTCCAGCTCGTGGTGGTACCAGCCCGCCAGCATCATGGCCGCGGTGTTGAGCGGGATCGTCCAGTAGGCGACCCGCAGCGGGAAGGTCACTCCGCACATCACGGAGACGTACACGAACAGGCCGAACCAGGAACCGCCGAGGCCGAAGGCCAGCACGACCGCGAGCGCCCCCTCCACGGCGATCGCGGCGTCCACGATCCAGCCCCGGAAGGGACGGCCCATGGACCGGAAGACGATGGCCAGGTAGATCCCGACGAAGGCCGTCAGGCCGGCCCAGCCGGCCACCGTGGCGGCGGTGCCGTGGTTGCCGGAGGCCAGGTCCTCGGCCGGGGAGGCGAGGTAGATCAGCCAGGGCAGGACCCACACCATCTTGCGCACCGCCTCGCCCCGGCTGCGGGGCGGCTGGCCGATGCGCACCAGCCGGTCACCCCGCGCTCGCTCGTCCCGCCGCGGGTCTTCCGTCATCGTGCTCACGCCTTCAGCGTGTCCTTCCGGTACAGCCAGGCCGCGCCGCCGACGAAGAGGGCGAAGAAGACGACGAGGATGGCGATGTCCTGGGCTTTCGGGGCCTGGCTCTGTTCGATGGCCCGTCCCAGTGCAGCGTACGCGTGGGTGGGCAGCCACTTCGCGATGTCCTGGAGCCAGGTCGGGAAGGACGAGGACGGCCACCACAGGCCGCCCAGGATCGACAGGCCGAAGTAGGTGATCATCGTGATCGGCCGGACCGCGTCCCCGGAGGCGAGGTACCCGATGGCCACGCCGAGCGCGGCGAAGACCAGGCTGCCGGCCCAGATGGCGCCGGTGAGGGCCAGCCACTGCCAGGCGTCCAGCCGTACGTCCTTGACCGTCGCGGCGATCACGAAGACCACCACGATGGAGGGCAGGCTCACCACGGCGGCGCTGGCGGTCTTGGCGAGGACGTATCCGCGCCCGGGCAGGGTGGTCAGCCGCAGCTGCCGTACCCACCCGCTCTCGCGCTCCTTGGCGATGCGCTCGCTGTTGCCCATCAGGACGGCGGTCAGCGCTCCGAAGGAGGCCATGGAGACCATGACGTAGGCGGCGACCGAGAGCCCCGAGTCGTCGACGGTCTGGCTGGTGTCGCCCTGGCTGGCGACCAGCAGGAAGATGATCGAGGGGTAGATCACCGAGAAGAACAGGAACTTGCGGTTGCGCAGGGCGCGGGCGAGTTCCAGCTTGATCAGGGCGTTCATGACTGCTTGGCCTCCTCGGCCTCCGTGATGGCGACGAACGCCTGCTCCAGACCGAGCCCGGTGACTTCGAGGTTGCGGGGGTAGAGGCCGAGGCCGTAGAGCGCGTGGACGGTGGCGTCGGCGTCGGACGACTGGATGCGGACCGTCTGGCCGGAGATGTCGACGGCCGTCAGGAACGGCAGTGCCCGCAGCGGGGTCTCGTCGATCTCGCCCTCCAGGTCGAAGGAGACCCGGCGGGCGCCCGCCCTGGCCTTGATCTCGGCCGCCGTGCCGTCGGCGAGCAGCCGGCCCCGGTGCAGCACCAGCACCCGGTCGGCGATGGCGTCGGCCTCCTCCAGGTAGTGCGTGGCGAAGAGGACGGTACGGCCCTGGTCGGCCTGTTCCCGCATGGTGGCCCAGAAGGCCTGGCGGGCGGAGACGTCCATGCCGGTGGTCGGCTCGTCCAGGACGATCAGGTCGCTGTCGCCGGCGGTCGCGAGCGCGAAGCGGACGCGCTGGGACTGGCCGCCGGAGAGCTTGTTGACCTTGCGGTCGGCGATCTGCGAGATGCCCGCGCGGGCGAGGACGTCACCGACCTCGTAGGGCTTGGGGTGCAGCCGGCAGGCCAGCTTGACGAGTTCGGCGACCGTGACCTCGTCCATCAGGCCGCCGCTCTGCAGCATGGCGCCCACCCGGCCGGCGACGATGGCGTCCCGCGGGTTCATGCCGAAGACGCTCACCGAGCCGGTGTCGGCCTGCTTGAGGCCGAGCAGCAGGTCGAGCGTGGTCGACTTGCCCGCGCCGTTGGGCCCGAGCAGGGCCACGGTCTCCCCCGGGTGCAGCCGCAGCGAGAGCCCGTCGACGGCCCGCACCTTCCCGTACGTCTTGCTCACCTGGTCGAACCCGACCACCACCGGGGTGTCGGTGGCGGTGCTCGCCGCTGTCGTTGTCATGCCTCCATGCTCGCGGGCGCCCCCGGTGCCGGGGCAGTGCCGACCGTCCGGAGTGCCGTATGACAGATGTCATGGCGTTCTGCGGCGGCAGCAGGCCGCCGGGCTCAGCGAAGGACCTCAGCAGCCTTCCGCAGGGCGTTCCGCCACATCTGCCGCACTTCTTCGAGATCCTGCCGGTTGGCCTCGATAATCTTGTTCTGGTAGCTGGTCTCGACGGATTGCCAGACGGCCACATATTCCGTCTGCCGCTTGCACTTCACATCGGCCACCGCGGCGGCGATCTCACGGACACCGGCCTTCTTGGGAGCGGCGGAGCCGCCCTCACCCCCGCCCCACCAGGCCGGGTCGCCTGCGGCAGCGTGGGGATCCGCGTAGGTGTAGCCAACCCTCTTCATGCAAGCACTCCACTTGGCGTTCGCGGCCCTGGCCCGGCTGTCCGCCTCCGTGCGCTTCCAGCCCTGTTGCTGCGCCAGGTCGACGGCGGTCAACGCCTCTGCTCGAAGCAGGCCGAGTTGGCTCAGCGCCTTGCCGCGGCAGCCACCCGTAAGGGTCGTTCCGGTCGCCGGCCCGTCACGGCCGGTGTACGCCTTGGTGAGCGCATCGGTCATGAGCGCTTTGCGCTTCTTCTCCTGCCGTGCCTCTTCTGCCAGTTGCCGGGCAGTCACACCGGTCGGCGGGGCCAAGTGATAGCCGTACACGCGCACGGCCTCGGGGTCGGTGACACCGTAGCGCCGCTCATTGGCCGAGCGCGCCACGCCGAGCCGCTTGAGGCGAGCGGGCCAGGTGTATCCCTCGGCTTTCATGCACCGCGCGGCCAGTTCGTCGACGGCCTGGTCGAGAACGGCTCGCTGATCCGCGCTGACGCCATACGAATCGAGGGGGAGGACCGGTACCGAAACACCGGCTACCGTCTTCGTGGTCCGAGACGAAGAGATCCGGGGTTCACCCACCGTCCGGGCACCGGACTGGCATGCCGACAGCACCACGACGGAAAGGGCCGCAACGCCGACGGCCAATGATCTCTTCCGCATCAGGTCAGACGCTTTCGTCGATGGAGAGGTCTCGAAACCGAATACGAGGATGCGCCCCTGGAAGAGGGGCGCATCCTCGTATTCAGTTCGGGCAGGAGGAGTTCGAACCGAAGCAGTGTGAACTCGCGGTGTTGTCGTTGGGCACCTGATTGATCTGCTCGCCCGGAGGAATCGCGGTGAGGTTACCGGTGTAACCGGAGAACTGGTAGAAGTACACCAGGGTGTCAGGGTCCATGTTCTTCACCGAGGACATCGTGTTGTCGATGAGAGTGCTGGTGCCGTAATAGGTACTGCCGTTGTAGTCGGGCTTGCTGTAGAGCGTGTCGTACAGACCACCGCCGTAGTTCGCAAGTCTGTACAGACACACCTCGCCGCCACCCGAGGACTCACACACACCGTTGTAGCTGCCGGCGGACGCGGTGCCGGTGAATCCCAGAACCAGCACTGCGCTCGCCAGCCCCACCAGAGCTTTCTTTCTTGTGCTCATCCACTCACCAATCCTGTACTCATACCCGTTGACGTCGGAAAAGCGCCGGAACGAGCGCACAAGGAACCCCCGACCCCATGAGGTGAACCTGATTCGACCATGGACCGGAGTGATCTTAGGCAGTCAAGCGAGTACGGGAACGATCAGTTTCGGTCATTCATGTGCAACATCTGGACGATCCAAAAAAAGAAGAGGTGCCCTGGCCGTAGACCAGGGCACCCCTCACACCACTCTCCGCTAGCTGGGGTTGGTGTCGATGACCCCGACGCGCTCCGCCGTGGTCTTGCCGACCAGCGCCTTGCGCAGCGCGGAGGCGACGTCCTGCGGGGTGACGGCCGTCTTCTGGCCGGTGCCCCGGGTGATCAGCACGCCGTCGAAGGTGGCGCCGTACGCCTTCTTGAGGGCGTCGAGGTCGTAGGTCTCCACCAGCTTGCCGTCGACGGCCTTGAAGCCGAGGATCTCCGGCAGGGAGCGCGCGCCGAACTGAAGGCTGTGCAGCGCGTCGGTCCGGACGGTGACCAGATTCGACATCGCCGGCTCCGCGAAGTCCTTCATCTCGCGGTCGACCTCCGCGTTGGAGACCGTCGGCTGGACGGTGGTCGTCGGCACGGCCACCGCGGAGGCCGTGTCCGTCTCCACCATCGCCTCGTACGCCTGCTCGACGGCCTTCGTGGAGGCGGCCGCGTCGATGCCCTTGCCCGCCTTGCCGTAGACCGCGACGGCCTTGCCGGAGGTGAACCTGATCGTGCCCTCGGTGACCGATCCGGAGCTGCCGCCGAGGCCCTTGAGGGCGGCCTGGAGCTTCTCCTCGTCGACCGGCATGGCCGGCTCGACGACCCGCTTCTGGCCGAACAGGGAGCCGATCACGGAGACCGGGTTGTAGTCGCTCTTGGCGGCCTCGTCGACGGTGGCCTGCATGTCGAACTGCAGGCCCGCCTGGGACGGAGGCAGTGCGACGGCCTTGCCGTCGACCGACAGCTTGAGCGGCTTGTTCACCCGCGAGCCGAACGCGTCGTCGAGCTTCTTGACGGCGTCGTCACGGGTGCCGCCGCCGATGTCGACGCCGAGCACCGTGGTGCCCTTGGGCACGTCGGAGTGGTTCATCAGGAGCCCGGCGCCGTAGGCGCCCATGCCCGCGACCACCACGACGCCGACGAGCAGCGGCAGCTTGCCGCGCTTCTTCTTCGCCTTGGGCTTGGCCTTGGCCCCGGCCGGGGGCGGCGAGACCGGTTCGGGCAGCTTGGGGGGCGTGTGCGGCTGCGGCGCGTCGCCGTTGCCGCCCGGCGCGAACGGGGACTTCGCGCCCGCGCGCCCGGGGACCACCGGGATACCGCTGGTGACGGTGTGTCCGGAGACGTTGTCCGCCGGGGTGCCGTAGCCGGGCGTGCCCGGTTCGGGGGCCGGCTTCTGCGGGGTGAGGATCGCGGTGTCGTCGCTCAGACCACCGGGGCCGAGACCGGGACCGGTGGGGGCGGTGCGCGCGCCGGGTCCGGCCAGGGCCTGACGGCCGCCGGGGCCGCCGGGGCCGCCCGGGCGGGTGCCGGGACCGGCCGGGCCGCCCGGCGCGCCGAACGACTCGCCGCCGGCGAAGGGGGCGCCGCCCGGACCGGCGAAGGGCTCTCCGCCGGCGACCGGCGGGATGAACGGGCCGTCGCCGGTGACCGGGCCGCCGGTGGGGCCCGCCGGGCCCTGCGGGCCGCCGGGACCGCCGGGCAGGCCCGGGCCGTTGAAGCCGCTGGGACCGCCGGGACCGGCCGGACCGCCGCCGGGCGCCCCGGGACCGGGCTGGCCGCCGTTCTGGCCGCCGTTCTCGGAGAAGTACGGCAGTTCGTCCCGGCGGGAGTCGCCGGGGCCCGTGGCGCCGCCCCGGGGGCCGCCGAGCGGGCCCGCGGCGAGCACCTCGGTCACGTCGAAGGAGCCGGTGCCGCCACCGTGTCCGGGGGCCACCGGGCCGCCGGTCGCGCCCGTGGGCAGCCCCGCGCCGTTGGTCGAGCCGGGCCGGGACGCGCCGGGCACGCTCATGGACCCGACGACACCGCCGGGGCGGCCGCCGTTCGGGCGCGCCGTGCCGGGGGCACCGGGTGCGGCACCGGGGGCGCCCTGTCCGGCCGGGGCGTTCGGAGCCGGGGCGGGCGAACCGCCCGGCGCACCGGCGCCGTTGGTGGCGCCGCCGCGCTGACCGCCCTTGGCCGGACCGGACTTGCGCGGCGCGAACCAGTCGCTCTGCTTCTCCCCGGTGGCGGGCGCGGGCGGCGCGGTCTCGGCCGGCGGCTCGACGGTGCCGGCCGGCATGGCCGCGCCCGTCGGCTGCGCGTGCGTGCCCGTCTCCTCGCCCGCTCCGGAGCCGGGGTCGGCGTCGGCGACGGGGGTGCGGACGACCACCGGCGGGATCGGCCGGGATCCGGGGATGTTGATCCGGATCCGGGTCGTCAGCGTGGTCTCGGTCTTTCGTTCCTCCGGCCGGGCGGCCGAACGGCCCGCGCCCGTGCCGTCGTCGGAAGCCATGGGGGTCCCGTACGGCGGCGTGCCCGAGGGGTAAGCGGCTCCCCCGTGCCCGTCGGGCCCGGAGGAAGGAGTGTCAGTTTCACGACTCAAGGCAGGTTCTCCCGGTTGGCTCCGCC
The DNA here is from genome assembly GCF_042897315.1 of Streptomyces sp. NPDC001068. Taxonomy (NCBI): domain Bacteria; kingdom Bacillati; phylum Actinomycetota; class Actinomycetes; order Kitasatosporales; family Streptomycetaceae; genus Streptomyces; species Streptomyces sp. NPDC001068. The sequence continues at coordinate 363,812 of NZ_JBIAYD010000003.1, forward strand.
GCCGGTACGGCCTTGCTCGGGCGGCTCGGCGGCGCGCACCACCATACTGGCCACTTCTGGCGCTTATCCCATGACCGCTGGGGAAACCCACACCGGACTCGCACGCGCGCCGTACGGCGAAGTGGTACGTCACTTGCCAAGTCGGGCACCGTCCGCGTCGGGTTGCCGCCCCAAACCTATTGTGGCGCAGATCACAGCCAGCGCCATGCCGCCGAGCAGGAAGAGATACGAGCCGCCTCCCGCGCCGAACAGGAAGTCACCCTCGGGCCTGCTGGCGGTGAGCAGGATGACGGCGACGACCCAGCCGAACGCGGGCGCCACGGCCCCGGACCGGCTGCCCAGCGCCCGCGCCCCGCCGACGAAGAGCCCGGCGGCGCCGGCCAGGGCCAGCAGCAGTCCGCCGGGGAACCAGGCGGCCTGCACGAGGGCTCCCGCGACGCCGACGGCGGCACCGAGCACGATCAGTCCGAGCAGGGCGGCGATCCGCCCGGCGGGCGGCCGCTGCAACGGTTGCGCGAGCATCGAGCCGCGTCCGGCGGAACTCATGACGCCTCCCCGACACCGGCGAAGAGATCGGTCTCACGCGCGGCGCCCGGCTCACCGGCCGCCAACTCGTAGTACTCGGTGACGAATACGGGCTGGGCCAGCTCATTGCTCAGCGCGAAGCAGAGGGCGCCGCGGGGGGCCACCTCGACCTGGGTGCCGTGGGCGGCCATCGCCGCGGTCTTCGCGGTGGCGTACGCGGCGCCGTCGATCTCGGTGGTGACGCGGTGGTCGTCGACCACGCCGGGCACGTCGTCCGGGGCGGCGGCCTTCTCGAACGGAAGCGAGGGCAGCGCCTCGTGGAGTTGGGCGAAGGCGGCCTCCACGACCGTGCGCGGCACGCGGTTCCAGTAGACCTTGGCGACCCGGTGGCCGGCCTCGGCGGCCAGCTCGACGGCTCGCACGGCGACGCGGTGGGCCTGGATGTGGTCCGGGTGGCCGTACCCGCCGTTGTCGTCGTAGGTGACGAGGACCTGGGGGCGGACCTCCAGGATCACCTCGACCAGGTGGCCGGCGGCCTCGTCGACGTCGGCCTGCCAGAAGCAGCGCGGGTCGTCGTTCTCGGCCGTGCCCATCATGCCGGAGTCCCGGTAGCGCCCCGGGCCGCCGAGCAGCCGGAAGTCGGCGACGCCCAGCTCGCGCATGGCGGCGGCCAGCTCGCCGTGCCGGTACTCGCCCAGCGCGGGACCGGTGAGGTGCCGCAGCTCGGTCGGGATGACCTCGCCGCCCTCGCCGAGGGTGCAGGTGACCAGCGTCACATGGGCGCCCTGGTCCGCGTAGCGGGCCATGGTGGCGCCGTTGTTGATCGACTCGTCGTCCGGGTGCGCGTGCACCAGCAGCAGACGCCGGGTGGGTGGCGGCGGGGCGGGCGGTTCCGTCATGTGCCCACCCTACGGAACGCCGCCGGTGGCGCCACGCAGCCCCGGTCGGCGCCGCCGGCCGGGTCGGAGACCGGTCCTGGTCAGAACTTGATGCTGCCGATCATGCTGGCGACGTTCGTCGTCAGATCGCTGATCGTCGGTGCGATGGTCGAGGAAGCGAGATAGAAACCGAGCAGCATGCAGACGACCGCATGCCCGCCCTTCAGACCCGACTTCTTGATCAACAAGAAGACGACGATCGCCAGCAGCACCACCGCCGAAATCGAGAGTGCCACGGCGGCTCACCTCCAAAGATCCCAGGGACGCGGGGGGTTCGGGTATGGGGGTTGTAGATCGGTACAGCAAATCCATGCGCAAGCCAGCGGGTTCATACCCACTCAGCGGTAGTGATCATAACTATGCGTGCTCGCGCATCGCTCGGCGCACGGCCGCACAAGGGGGCGCATGGCCAATATGGTCAGGGCATGAAGACCGAGGCTGTCTCATTCCCCCGCCGGCACGCCCGCACCCAGCGTTTCACGCTCGGCGCGCCGCGCGCGTTCACCGTGGCCCCCGACGGCTCCCGCGTGGCGTTCCTGCGCTCCGGCTCCGGCACGGACCGGGCCAATTCCCTCTGGATTCTCGACGTGCCGAGCGGCGAGGAGCGCCTGGCGGCGGACCCGCGCACCCTGCTCGGCGGCGCCGAGGAGAGCCTCTCGGCGCAGGAGCGGGCCCGCCGCGAACGCAGCCGTGAGGGCGGCGCCGGCATCGTCGGCTACGCGTGTGACGCGGCCCTGGAGTTGGCGTCTTTCGCCTTGTCAGGGCGGCTTTTCACGGCGGAACTCAGAGCCGGTACGACCCGCGAGATCACGGTCCCGGGACCGGTGATCGACCCCCGCCCGTCCCCCGACGGCCGCCAGGTCGCGTACGTCTGCGCGGGCGCTCTGCGGGTCGTGGGCGCCGACGGCGAGGGCGACCGGGCTCTGGCGGAGCCCGAGTCGGAGCAGGTCACCTACGGACTGGCCGAGTTCGTCGCGGCCGAGGAGATGGGGCGGTCGCGCGGCTTCTGGTGGTCGCCGCGGTCGGACCGGCTGCTCGTGGCCCGCGTGGACGACACGCCGGTACAGCGCTGGTGGATCGCCGACCCCGCCCACCCCGGGCGTGAGCCACATCATGTCGCCTACCCGGCGGCGGGCACCGAGAACGCGGACGTCCGGCTGTTCGCCTACGACCTCGAAGGGGGGCGCACGGAGGTCTCCTGGGACCGGGCGCGGTATCCGTACCTGGCTCATGTGCACTGGTCAGAGGCGGGTGCACCCCTGCTGCTCGTACAGGCGCGCGACCAGCGCAGCCAGCTGTTCCTCGCCGTGGACCCGGGGTCGGGCGCGACCCGGATGGTGCACGCCGACGAAGATCCAACATGGCTTGAACTTTTCGGTGGAGTGCCCTGCTGGAGCCCGTCGGGCCAGCTGGTCCGGATCGCCGACGAGGGCGGCGCACGCGTGCTCGCGGTGGGTGAACGGCCGCTCACGGGTGCCCAGTTGCACATCCGTGCGGTCCTCGACGTGACCGCCGACGACGTGCTGGTCTCCGCCTCCGCGGGCGAGGAGGCCGAGTCCCCCGAGATCGGCGAGGTACACGTCTACCGCGTCAACGAACTCGGCGTGGAGCGCGTGTCGCAGGAGCCCGGCCTACACACGGCCGTGCGCGCCGGGGGCGTGACCGTTCTGGTCTCCGCCAGGCTGGACACTCCCGGCAGCCGTGTCCAGTTGCTCCGTGACGGAAAACATCTGGCAACTGTCACGTCGTACGCCGAAGATCCCGGTATGTCCCCGCGCGTGACCCTCACCGAGGGGGGCGCACGGAGAATTCCGTGCGCCGTGCTTATGCCACGGGACTACCACGGGGACACTCCCCTTCCGGTTCTGCTCGACCCCTACGGCGGCCCGCACGGCCAGCGTGTGGTCGCCGCGCACAACGCCCACCTCACCTCCCAGTGGTTCGCCGACCAGGGTTTCGCGGTGGTCGTCGCCGACGGGCGGGGCACCCCCGGCCGCTCGCCGGCCTGGGAGAAGTCCGTCAGGGACGACATCGCGGCGATCGTCCTGCAGGACCAGGTCGACGCGCTCCAGGCACTCGCCGCCGACTTCCCCCTCGACCTGACCAGGGTGGCGATCCGTGGCTGGTCCTTCGGCGGCTACCTCGCCGCGCTCGCGGCCCTGCGCCGCCCGGACGTCTTCCACGCGGCGGTGGTGGGCGCCCCGGTGACCGACCTGCGGCTGTACGACACCCACTACCAGGAGCGCTACCTCGGCGACCCCCGCGAACAGCCGGACGTCTACCGCCGCAACTCGGTGATCGACGACGCGGGCCTGGTCGACGCGGCCGAACCGCACCGCCCGATGATGGTCGTCCACGGGCTGGCGGACGACAACGTGGTGGTGGCCCACTCGCTGCGCCTGTCCAGCGCCCTGCTGGCGGCGGGCCGCCCCCACGAGGTCCTCCCGCTGTCGGGCGTCACCCACATGACCCCGCAGGAGCAGGTCGCGGAGAACCTGCTGCTTCTCCAGCTGGACTTCCTCCGGCGTGCTCTTGGACTGGGCTGAGCAACAGCGCTCCACCGAGCACCGCAACCAATAATTGAGGAACCACGACGAAGCACCGGCCAGGTCCGCGAGAGCGGCGCCGGTTCAGGCGCAAAGAGGGGCAACGGGCCGGAGCGACATGGCGCGCTCCGGCCCGTTTACGGCACCCGCACGGCCGTACGCCGATTACAGTGCCGCGTCCGTATATCGGGACCGGGTCGGCGAAGTTGCCTGCTTGTTAACGCGATTGACCCCGGTTCGCCCCGCTACGCACCCCCGTCGCCAAGATCGTCCGGCGTTCTTCCGGCCGGCTCCTCCGGCGGCACCACCTGCTTCTCCTCCGCGAAGTGGCACGCGGAGTCGTGGGCCGCCGGCCCCCGCGTCCGCAGGAACACGGCGGGCACCGCCAGCAGCGGCACCTCCACCGCGCACCGCTCCTCGGCCTTCCAGCACCGGGTGCGGAACCGGCACCCCGAGGGAATGTTCGTCGGCGACGGCACGTCCCCGCTCAGGATGATCCGCTCCCGGTGTTCGCGGGCCTCCGGATCGGGCACCGGCACCGCCGAGAGCAGCGCCTGGGTGTAGGGGTGGGTCGGGTGCTCGTAGATCTCCTCGTCCCTGCCGGTCTCCACGATCCGGCCGAGGTACATCACCCCGACCCGGTCCGAGATGTGCCGGACGATCGACAGGTCGTGGGCGATGAAGACGTACGACAGGTCGAAGTCGTTCTGCAGCCGGTCGAGCAGGTTGATCACCTGGGCCTGGACGGAGACGTCCAGCGCGGACACCGGTTCGTCCGCGACGATCACCTCCGGGCGCAGCGCCAGCCCCCGGGCGATGCCGATGCGCTGCCGCTGGCCGCCCGAGAACTGGTGCGGATAGCGGTTGATGTACTCGGGGTTGAGACCGACGACGTCCAGCAGTTCCTGGACCCGCCGGCGCCGGTCGCCCCTGGGTGCCACCTCGGGATGGATCTCGTACGGTTCCCCGATGATGTCGCCCACGGTCATCCGGGGGTTGAGGGACGTGTACGGGTCCTGGAAGACCATCTGGATGTTGCGGCGGACCGCCTTCAGCGCCCGCCCGCTCAGCCTGGTGATGTCCTCGCCCTTGTACTTGATCAGCCCGGCCGTCGGCTGTTCGAGGTTGACGAGCATCTTGGCGACGGTCGACTTGCCGCAGCCGGACTCCCCGACGATGCCGAGGGTCTCTCCCCTGCCGAGCACGAAGTCGACGCCGTCGACGGCCTTGACGGCACCGATCTTCTTCTTGATCAAGATGCCCTGGGTCAGGGGGTAGTGCTTGACCAGTCCGCTCACTTCCAGGATCGGCTCAACCGTCGCGTCGGCCATCGAGGCACTCCCTCCAGAAGTGGCAGGCGCTGCCCCGGTGCCGGTCCACCTCGTACAGCGGTGGTTCGTCGGTGCGGCACACGTCCCGGGCCATCGGGCAGCGCGGGTTGAACGCGCACCCCGGAGGGATGTTCATGAGGTTGGGCGGAAGGCCCTTGATGGCGTAGAGCTCCTGGCCCTTCTGGTCCAGGCGCGGGATGGAGTCGAGGAGCCCGCGCGTGTAGGGGTGCGCGGGCGCCTTGTAGATGTCGTGCACCGGCGCGGACTCGACGATCCGTCCCGCGTACATCACGGCGATCCGGTCGGCGACGTCCGCGACCACGCCGAGGTCGTGGGTGATCAGGATCAGTCCCATGCGGTACTCGCGCTGCAACTCCGCGAGCAGGTCCATGACCTGGGCCTGGACGGTGACGTCCAGCGCCGTGGTCGGTTCGTCGGCGATGACGAGGGCCGGCTCCAGGGCCAGCGCCATGGCGATCATGATGCGCTGGCGCATGCCCCCGGAGAACTGGTGCGGATAGTCCCGCACCCGCTGGGCGGCGCCCGGGATCCGCACCCGGTCCATCAGCTCGACCGACCTGGCCCGCGCGTCCTTGCGGGACATCCCCCGGTGCACGACGAACATCTCGCCGAGCTGGTCGCCGACGCTGAGCACCGGGTTGAGCGCCGACAGCGCGTCCTGGAAGATCATGGCCATCCCGGCGCCCCGGATCCTGCGCCGCTCCTCCTCCTTCAGCTTCAGCAGGTCCTGCCCCTGGAAGAGGATCTCGCCGCCGCCGATCCGCCCCGGAGGCGTGTCCAGGATCCCCATCACCGCCTGGGCCGTGACCGACTTCCCGGAGCCGGACTCCCCGAGGACGGCCAGCGTCTCGCCGGCGTCGACGGCGTAGGAGACCCCGTTGACCGCCTTCGCGATCCCGTCCCTGGTCCGGAACTCCACGTGCAGGTCGCGCACTTCGAGCAGCACGGCGGCGCTCACCTCAGCTTCGGGTCGAGGGCGTCGCGCACCGCGTCGCCGAGCATGATGAAGGCCAGGACGGTGAGCGCGAGGGCACCGGAGGGCCACAGCAGCGCGTGCGGGGCGTTGCGGATGTAGGGCGAGGCCGCGGAGATGTCGATGCCCCAGGAGACGCTGGGCGGCTTCAGGCCGACACCGAGGTACGACAGGGTCGCCTCCAGCGCGATGTAGGTGCCGAGCGCGATGGTGGCCACCACGATCACGGGAGCCACCGCGTTGGGCGCGATGTGCCGCAGCAGGATCCGGGAGTTGGAGGCGCCGAGGGAGCGGGCGGCCTGGACGTAGTCGTTCTGCTTGGCGGTGATCACCGAGCCGCGGGCGATCCGGGAGATCTGGGGCCAGCCGAGCAGCACCATGAACCCGATGACGGGCCAGACCGTGTTGCTGGTCACCACCGAGAGGAGGACCAGTCCGCCGAGGACGACCGGGATCGCGAAGAAGATGTCGGTGATCCGGGAGAGCACCGAGTCCCAGAACCCGCCGAAGAAACCGGCGAGTCCGCCGAGCACCGATCCGAGCAGCGCGACCCCGACGGTGGCGCAGACGCCCACCGTGACGGAGGTGCGGGCGCCGTAGACGGTGCGGGTGTAGACGTTGCAGCCCTGCCCGTCGTAGCCGAAGGGCGCGCCCGGCCCCGGGCCGTCCTGGGACTTGGCGAGGTCGCACTTGAGGGGCGATCCGGAGGCGATCAGGGACGGCCACAGGGAGATGACGACGAGGAAGAGGATGACGAGGGCGGAGACGATGAAGACCGGGTTGCGCCGCAGGTCCCGCCACGCGTCGGACCAGAGCGAACGGGGCTTCTCGGACGGGCCGGTGCCGAGCGGCCCGCCGGGCGTCCGCTCCAGCGTCTGCGCCTCGCTGGCCGCCAGGTCCATCGCCCCGCCCATGCCCGTGCCCGCGATGGCCCGGTCCTGTTCGAACGGCTGCTCAGGCATAGCGGATCCTCGGGTCGAGTACGGCGTAGAGCAGGTCCACCAGCAGGTTGGCCACCAGGAAGACCAGGACCAGCACCGTCACGAACCCCACCACCGTCTGGGTGTTCTGGCGCAGGATCCCCTGGTAGAGCTGATAGCCGACGCCGTGGATGTTGAAGATCCGCTCGGTGACGATGGCGCCGCCCATGAGGGCGCCGATGTCGGTGCCGATGAAGGTGACGACCGGGATGAGGGAGTTGCGCAGCAGGTGCCGGGTGATGACCCGGTGCCTGGGCAGTCCCTTGGCGATCGCCGTACGGACGTAGTCACTCCTCTTGTTCTCGGCGATGGAGGTGCGGGTCAGCCGGGTGACGTAGGCGAGCGAGACGGAGGCGAGGACGAGCCCCGGCACGATCAGTTCGCCGAACGCGGCCTCCGGTGAGACGGACGGCTTGATCCAGCCCCACTCCACGCCGAGCAGCAGCTGGAGCAACAGGCCGGTGACGAACGTCGGTACGGAGATGACGACCAGGGTCGCCAGCAGCACCCCGGTGTCGACGGGCCGCCCGCGCCGCAGGCCGGTCAGCACGCCGAGGGTGATGCCGATGACGACCTCCAGGACGATGGCCACGATCGTCAGCCGGATGGTGACGGGGAACGCGGTGGACATCAGCTCGGTGACCGGCTGTCCGTTGAACGCCGTACCGAAGTCCCCGGTGAAGACGTTCCCCATATAGGTGAGGTATTGCTGCCACACCGGCTTGTCGAGTCCGAACTCCTTCTTCAACTGGGCGGCGGTCGCCGGATCGCAGGCCCGCTCTCCGCACAGCCCGGCGATCGGGTCGCCCATGACGTTGACCATCAGGAAGATCAGCAGCGTGGCCCCGACGAACACCGGGATCATCTGGAGCAGCCGCCGGACGACATAGCGCCCCATGCCGCGTCAGCTGACCTTGATCTCGTTGTACACGGGGACGCTGAACGGGTTGAGAGCGACGTTCGAGAGCCGCTCGGAGTAGCCGGCGCTGCCGTTCTGGTACCAGAGCGGAATGGCGGCCATGTTGTCGCGGACGACTCCCTCGGCCTTCTGGAAGGTGGAGACGGCCTTGGCGGTGTCGGTCTCGGCGTTGGCCTGGTCGACGAGCTTGTCGAAGTCCTTGTTGGACCACTTGCCGTCGTTGGAGGAGGCGTTGGTGTAGTAGAGCGGCTGGAGGAAGTTCTGGATGAGCGGGTAGTCCATCTGCCAGCCCGCGCGGAACGGCCCGGTCATCTTGTGCTGACCGATCTGGTTGCGGAAGTCGGCGAAGGTGCCGACCGGGTTCCCGACGCACGCCTTGTCGTTGCCGAGCGCGTTGTTGATGGAGTTGCACACGGCGTCCACCCAGGTCCGGTGCGAGCCGGTGTCCGCGTTGTACGTGATCTTGAGCTGTCCGCCGGGCAGCCCGCCGCCCTCCTCGATGAGCTTCTTGGCCTGCGCGGGGTCGTACTCGCAGGCGCTCCCGCACAGCCCTTCCTTGAAGCCGCCCGCCGCGCCGAGCACCGGGGAGGTCCAGTCGGTGGCCGGGGTGCGGGTGTTCTGGAAGATGGTGTCGGTGATCTGCTTCCGGTTGATGGCCATGGACAGCCCGGTGCGGACCTTGTCCGACCCGCTCTGGTTCCAGGCGCTGTCGTAGTAGGGGAAGGCGAGCGTCTGGATGATGCCCGCCGGGGTGTTGATGTAGCGCTTCCCCAGGTCGCTCTTGACGTTCTTCAGCTGGGCGGCCGGAATGTCGTCGACCAGGTCGAGGTTGCCGGCGATGAGGTCGGTGTAGGCGGTGTCGCTGTCGGTGTAGACCTTGAGCGTCACTCCATCGTTGCGCGCCTTGTCCGGACCGGGGTAGCCGTCCCACTTCTTCAGGGACATCTGCGATCCCTTGGAGTACGACTCGATGGTGTACGGCCCGTCGCCGACCGGCTGCTTCAGCCAGCCGGCGTGGTCGGTGAAGAAGGACCGGGGCAGCGGGGCGAAGGCCGCGTAGCCGAGGGTGTCGGGGAAGCTGGAGAACTTCTGGTTCAGCTTCACGGTGAAGGTCTTGTCGTCGACGACCTTCAGCCCGGAGAGGGCCTCGGCGCTCTGGCCGCCGCTGTCGGGGTGGACCTTGTCGTACCCCTCGATGTAGCCGAAGAAGTAGGCGTTCTTCTGGTTGTTCTTGAGGCTCGCCCCGTAGTTCCAGGCGTCGACGAAGGAGTGGGCGGTCACCTTCTCGCCGTTGGAGAAGGTCCAGCCGTCCTTGAGGGTGACGGTGAAGTTCTGGGAGTCGCTCGTGTCGATCTTCTGGGCGAGCATGTCCTGGGCCTTGCCGGTCTTCGGGTCGTACTTCTTCAGACCCCGGAAGATCATGTCGAGGACCTTGCCGCCCTGGACCTCGTTGGTGTTGGCAGGCTCCAGGGGGTTCTGCGGGTCGCCCCAGGAGGAGCTGAGCACGCCGCTGCCACCGCCGCCTCCACCGCCGCTGCCGCCGCCCCCGCAGGCCGTGGCGGCGAGTGCCGTCACCACCGCGCAGGCCGCCCATCGGGCGTGCGTGGCTGAACGCATGGCGTGCCTCCTCCGTGAAGGGTGATCAGTGATTGGTGCACTAAGGGTCAATATCTACTCAATCGGTAGATATTGCTCACCCATCACCCCCCGAACGGCGGCCTCCCGGGGCCCCGCGACGGTCCTTGCCGACACGTGTCACCCGATCGCCGCCACCGCCCCCGAGGGCCGCTGGAGGATCTTGAAGCGACTGCGCAATGGATCTCCGCGCAACGATGCCGAACCGTTGGATTGGGACCCGTAGATGTACGGATTTCGACACACCAGCGTCCGCATATCGGACTCATTGACCGTTTAGCCCGTTTAGCCCTATATAAAGCACGGAGTGATTACGACGCGCTACCCGCGTAGCTACGGATCGGTCAAGTACGAGCAAAGAAAGTAAAGAGAAACCCAAGCCGACCGAGATTTTATTGACCGTGAATGAATTGCGTTGAAAAAGTCCGGCGTAGCCCGTAGGGGAGCGCCCTGCGGAGTCATCAGACCCTCCCTTGGGCCAGGAGCACCATGACCCCCCCAACTCCATCCGCGGCTGCCCCGCTCGAGGTGACCGAAGAGACCGCAACGAAGTCGAGCGCTTCGGGCGGCTCGAAGGGCAGCGAGAGCAGGTCGCCGGGCCGCCTGGCCTGGAAGCGTTTCAAGCGCGACCGGACGGGCGTTATATCCGCCTACGTCGTGATCTTCTTCTTCGTGATCGGCATAGCGGCGCCGCTCATCGCGAAGCTGTACGGCAAGAACCCGTACACGACCTACACGACCCAGCACCCCGAGCTGCTCAACGCCTTCTCGTACCCCGCGGGACCCAACGGCGGCATGAGCCCGGAGTACTGGTTCGGCATCGAACCCCAGCTCGGCCGGGACGTCTTCACGTTCCTGCTGTACGCCATCCGCAACTCCCTCGGCATCGCGACGGCCGCCGCCCTCCTCACCACGGTCCTGGGCGTCGTGATCGGCGTCACGGCGGGCTACCTCGGCGGCAAGACGGACTACCTCGTCAGCCGGATCATCGACATCCTGCTGTCGTTCCCGTCCACGCTGTTCTTCATCGCGTTCATGCCGGTGGTCTTCGGCTTCTTCGTAGCCCCCGACGAGAACATCCCGACCTCGCTGCGCGCCACCGCGCTGATCCTGGTGCTGTCCGCCTTCGGCTGGGCGTCCATCGCCCGCCTGCTGCGCGGACAGGTCCTCGGCCTGCGAGAACGGGAGTTCGTGGAGGCGGCGAAGGTCACGGGCGCATCTCCCATGCGAGTCGTGTTCAAGGAGCTGCTGCCCAACCTCTGGACTCCGATCATCATCCAGTCCACCCTGCTGCTGCCGGCCTTCGTGACCGCGGAGGCGGGCCTCGCCTTCCTCGGCGTGGGCATGATCGATCCGACCCCCGACTGGGGCGTGATGATCGGCCGAGGCGCGCAGTTCTACACCGAGGACATCACCTTCATGCTCTTCCCGGGCATCTCCATGGTGATCTTCGTCCTCGCCTTCAACCTGCTCGGTGACTCGGTGCGCGACGCGCTCGACCCGAAGTCCAAGCGGTAGCGACCCTCTGCACCACCCGGCCCGGTTCGATGACGTCCGGCTGGTTCCGACCATCCGAATTGACCTCTATAGGCAGGCTCAGCATGTCCTTTTCACGCAGAAACTTCCTGATCGCCACCGGTGTGGCCGCGGCCTCCACGACCGTGCTGAGCGCCTGCGGCAGCAGTGACAGCGGCAAGGGTTCGTCCCAGGTCCCGTCCGTCTCCAACGCGAAGACCATGAACATCCCGGTCGGCACCAAGGCGGACTCCACGGGCCCGGCGCCCGAGGTCGCGGGCGCGGTCACGGGCGGCACGGTCTACTCGCTCGACCAGTTCGACATGGACCACCTGGACCCGGCGCAGATCTACGTCTCCACCGAGGGCGCCATCACCCGCCCGATCCTGCGCGGTCTGACCGGCTACAAGATCGACGACAAGGGCGGCGCCACGCTCGTCGGCGACGTCGCGACCGACGCCGGCACCATGAAGGACGGCGGCAAGACCTGGTCGTTCACGATCAAGGACGGCATCAAGTGGGAGGACGGCACCGAGCTGTCCATGGACGACGTCCGCCACACCTTCGAGCGCCTCTTCGCCTCCTTCGTGACCGAGGGCCCGCGCTACGTCCAGCAGTGGCTGGCCGGCGGCGACAAGTACAAGGGCCCCTACGACGGCAAGAAGCTCGCGTCGATCGAGGTCTCCGGCCGGAAGATCACGTTCACGCTCAACGAGGCCCGCGCCGACTTCAACTACACGCTCGGCATGCCGGGTTACGGCCTCGTCAACAAGAAGAAGGACACCAAGGAGAAGTACGACAAGCGTCCGTACTCCCTCGGCCCGTACAAGATCGACAGCCGTTCCATCGGCAAGTCGATGACCTACGTGCGCAACGAGCACTGGGACCCGGCCACGGACGCGATCCGCAACGCGTACCCGGACAAGTACATTTTCCAGTTCGGCTTCCAGTCGGTCGCCTCCACCGACCGCTTCATCGCGGACAAGGGCAACGACCAGTACGCGATGGCGATCTTCAACGAGGTCGCGGCCGAGCGCACCGCGCAGGTCCTCACCAACGCCTCGCTGAAGAAGCGCGTCCTCACCCAGGTCGACACGGTCACCTACTACTGGCCGATCAACATGACCCGGATCAAGGACGTCAAGGTCCGCCAGGCGATCAACTGGGCGTGGCCGCACCAGCAGCTGCAGACCATCCGCGGTGGCGCCTCCACCAGCGAGCTGGCCAGCACGATCCTCAGCCCGGTGACCCCCGGCTACAAGAAGTTCGACCTGTACGGCGTGACCACCAAGCCCGGCGGCGACCCGGTCAAGGCCAAGGCGCTGCTGAAGGAGGCCGGCAAGGTCGGCCAGAAGCTGGTCATCGCCTACCAGCAGTCGGACAACGCCGTGAAGCAGGCCGTGGCCATCAAGAACGCTCTTGAGGCGGCCGGCTTCGAGGTGGTCAACCAGCAGATCGACAAGACGACCTTCTACACCCAGATCGGCAAGGTCGACAACGGCTACGACCTGTTCGCGGCCGGCTGGAGCCCGGACTGGCCGAACGGCTACTCGGTCTTCTACCCCTGCTGGAGCGGCAAGAACATCGGCGACGGCCGCAGCAACTACGCCCAGCTGAACGACCCGAGCGTGAACAAGGCCATCGACGCGGCCTCCAAGATCGCCGATGTCGACGAGGCCAACAAGGCCTGGGGCGCCATCGACAAGCAGATCATGGAGCTCGCGGCGGTCGTCCCGGACTACCACTCCATCCGCAACTGGATGTACGGATCCAAGGTCGGCAACGTCGTGTACGACGCCGGCAACACCTGCGTCGCGCTCTGCAAGCTGTACGTCAAGAAGTAAGCGCACCAGACCCTCGGGGGGCGGCCGCGAACCGGCCGCCCCCTTACGGCCCACCCCTCACTCCCCCGGCGACGGCGCCCCGTCCGGAAAGTCACGCCCCATGTTCCGCTTCCTTGTCCGCCGAGTCTTCGGCGCGCTGGTCATCCTTTTGATCATCAGCGCTGTCACCTTCTGGCTCTTCTACGCCATCCCGCGTGACCCCGCCACGTTGTCCTGCGGCAAGAACTGCACGCCCGACATGCTCGCGCAGGTCCGGCACAACCTGGGCATCGACCACCCGGTCCCGGTTCAGTACTGGTACTGGCTCAAGGGCGTCTTCGTCGGCCGCAGCTACGGCGACTTCGGCGACTGCAGCGCGCCGTGCCTCGGGTACTCGTTCGCCAACCGTGAGCCCGTCCTCGGCACGATCATGGACCGTCTCCCGCTGACCCTCTCGCTGGCCTTCGGCTCGGCCGCCGTCTTCCTCGTCTTCGGCATCGGCTCCGGCATGCTCGCCGCCGTCAAGCAGGGCAAGTGGCAGGACAAGGTCGCCAGCTCGGCGTCGCTGATCGCCTCCTCGATGCAGATCTACTTCGTCGGCTACATCGCGATGTACTTCCTGGTCGCCAAGCTCGGCATCCTGGACAACCCGTCGTACACCCCCCTCACCCAGAACCCGGTCGAGTGGGCCTCCGGCCTGCTGCTGCCCTGGCTGGTGCTGGCCCTCATCTGGACCGCGAACTACACGCGTATGACCCGCTCGCAGCTGGTCGAGACGCTCAGCGAGGACTACGTCCGCACCGCTCGGGCCAAGGGCCTGTCCCGGCGCAACGTCTTCTTCCGGTTCGCCTGGCGCGGCGCCATGGGCCCGATCGTCACCATCTTCGGCATCGACCTCGCCACGCTCGTCGGCGGCGCGATCATCACCGAGACGGTCTTCAGCCTCCAGGGCGTGGGCCAGCTCGCGCTGAAGTCCGTCGAGCAGAGCGACCTGCCCATGGTGCTCGGTGTGACCCTGCTGTCCGCCGGCGCGATCGTGATCTTCAACATCGTCGTGGACGCCGTCTACGCCCTGATCGACCCGCGGATCCGGCTCGCCTGACCTCCGCCCCACCCCCGAACCCCCCGCATCACCCCCAGGAGCGTCCCCCGTGACGAGCACCGATCAGCAGCCGTTCCTCTCCGTCAAGGACCTCAAGGTCCACTTCTCCACCGAGGACGGCATCGTCAAGGCCGTCGACGGACTCAGCTTCGACCTTGTCAAGGGCCAGACCCTCGGCATCGTCGGCGAGTCGGGTTCCGGCAAGTCCGTCACCAACCTGACGATCCTGGGGCTGCACGACCCCGCCCGCACCCAGATCGACGGCGAGATCCTGCTCGACGGCAAGGAGCTGCTCAGCGCCTCCGAGCGGGAGCTGGAGAAGCTGCGCGGCAACAAGATGTCGATGATCTTCCAGGACGCGCTGGCCTCGCTGTCGCCGTACCACACCATCGGCACGCAGATCTCCGAGGTCTACCGCAAGCACACCGGCGCCTCCAAGAAGGAGTCCCGGGCGCGGGCGATCGAGATGCTGCGCCGGGTCGGCATCCCGCAGCCGGACGTCCGGGTGGACGACTACCCGCACCAGTTCTCCGGCGGTATGCGCCAGCGCGCCATGATCGCCATGGCCCTGGTCTGCGACCCCGAACTGCTGATCGCGGACGAGCCCACCACCGCGCTCGACGTGACGGTCCAGGCGCAGATCATGGACCTCCTCAAGGACCTCCAGCAGGAGTTCGGCACGGCGATCATCTTCATCACCCACGACCTCGGTGTCATCGCGGACATCGCGGACGACGTGCTGGTGATGTACGGCGGCCGGTGCGTGGAGCGGGGCACCAAGAAGGAGGTCCTGGGTTCGCCGCAGCACCCGTACACGCTGGGCCTGCTCAACTCCATGCCGAGCCTCGACGGACCGGTCGACGTCCCGCTGTCGCCGATCCCCGGCTCGCCGCCCTCGCTCCTCAACCCGCCCACCGGCTGCCGCTTCCACCCGCGCTGCGCGTTCGCGGACAAGGTCCCCGGCAACAGGTGCTCCACGGAGAGGCCGCTGCTCCAGCTGACCGAGGGCCGTGGCTCGGCCTGTCACCTGGAGATCGGCCGGCGTGAGGAACTTTTCGCCGACTACGCGGCGCCCAGCCACAACTGACGGACAAGACGGGACTTCACGATCATGAGCAACACGAACCCCCTCCTGGACGTCTCCGGGCTGACCAAGCACTTCCCGATCAAGGGCGGGTTCCCGATCCGCCGTACGGTCGGCGCGGTGCAGGCGGTCGACGGACTCGACTTCCAGGTCTCCGAAGGCGAGAGCCTCGGCCTGGTCGGCGAGTCCGGCTGCGGCAAGTCGACCACCGGCCGGCTCATCACCCGCCTGCTGGAGCCCACCGCCGGCAGGATCACCTACCGCGGGCAGGACATCACGCACGCCGGCCGCAAGCAGCTGGCGCCGGTCCGCTCCGAGATCCAGATGATCTTCCAGGACCCGTACGCCTCGCTGAACCCGCGGCAGACGGTCGGCAAGATCGTCTCGGGCCCGATGGAGATCAACGGCATCAACCCGCCCGGCGGTCACGAGAAGCGGGTGCGCGAACTCCTCGAGATCGTCGGCCTCAACCCCGAGCACTTCAACCGCTTCCCGCACGAGTTCTCCGGCGGCCAGCGCCAGCGCATCGGCGTCGCCCGCGCGCTCGCCCTGGAGCCGAAGCTGATCGTCGCCGACGAGCCGGTCTCCGCCCTCGACGTCTCCATCCAGGCGCAGGTCGTGAACCTCCTCCAGAAGGTTCAGAGGGAACTGGGCATCGCGTTCGTCTTCATCGCCCACGACCTCGCGATCGTCCGGCACTTCTCGCAGCGCGTCGCGGTCATGTACCTCGGCAAGATCGTCGAGATCGCCGACCGCGAGGACCTGTACGACAACCCGCGCCACCCCTACACCCGGGCGCTGCTGTCCGCCGTGCCCGAGGCGACGGTGGACGAGGTGCCGCGCGAGCGCATCCGCCTGGTCGGCGACGTCCCGTCCCCGATCAACCCGCCGTCCGGCTGCCGCTTCCGCACCCGCTGCTGGAAGGCGACGGAGAAGTGCGCGACCGAGGCCCCGCCGCTGGTCCAGGTCGAGGGCAACAAGCCCGGCCACCTGACCGCGTGCCACTACCCCGAGATGCGGGACATGGTTCCCGCCCCGCGTCTCTCCAAGGACCCCGAGGCAGCGGCCTGACACACCCCTTTCCCGTCAGCCGCCGCCTGCGGAACGGACCTTCTCCGGCCCATTGACCCGAGCCCCGAACGTCCGATCCAGGGGAAAAGGCCCGCACCTACCCGGGTGCGGGCCTTTCTCATGGCCTCATGACCCTACGAGCGCGCCGCTCTCCTCGGGAAGGCCCGGTGCCCGCAGTGACCGCACCCCGGGAGACAGGAGTGCGGCAAGTGTGGCGGTGACGATCAGGACCGCACAGGCCTCCAGCATCCGGCCGGTACCGAACGCGTCGGCGGCGGGCCCCGCCAGGGCGAGGCCCAGCGGAGCGAGGCTCAGAGAGCCGAACCAGTCGTAGGAGCTGACCCGGGACAGAGCCTCCTCGGGGACCTCGCGCTGGATGGTCGTCGACCACAGGACCCCGAAGAAGTCCAAGCTGACACCGGCGGCGAAGGCGCCCGCGGCGACGATCCACAGCGGCGCGCCGGCCCCGAGGAGAGCCGGCGGCAGGGCTGCCGGCACGGTGAACAGGACCGCCGCCAGGATCGGCCGGCCCACCCGGGCGCGGCTCGCCGCCCCGGCGCCGGCCACGGCTCCCAGGGCCTGCGCGGCCACCACCAGCGACCAGGCGCGGGCCCCGCCGAAGTGCGCACTCGCCGCCAGCGGTCCCAGCACACCGGCGTTGGCGTTCATGGCGGCGACGACCACGGAGAACTGGACCACGACCACCCACAGCCACTGGCGGGAGGCGAACTCCCGCCAGCCGTCCCGCAGGTCTGCCCAGCCCGAGGCGGACTTCCGCGGCCGGCGGCTCAGCCGAAGTGAGGAGGTCAGCGCGGCGCTGACGACGAAGGACAGACCGTTGAGGGCCAGTGCCCAGCCGGCCCCGGCCCAGGCCACGGTCACACCCGACAGGGCCAGCCCCAGCAGCAGCGAGGTGTTGGTGCCGACCCGCAGGAGCCCGTTGGCCCGCTGGAGCGCCTCGGCGGGCACCAGCAGCGGGATGACCCCGTCCATCGCGGGCGAGAAGAGAGCGGTCGCGATTCCCGCCGTGACGGCCAGTGCGCACAGCGCGGCGACGGGCGCGTGACCGCTGAGCACCATCGCCGCGAGGCCGCCGTAGGAAAGAGCGCCCACCACGTCCGCCGCCGCCATCAGCGCGGAGCGGGAGACCCGGTCGGCGATCACGCCGCCGACCAGGACCAGCGCGAGCTGCGGTACCGCCTGGCAGGCGACGACCAGCGAGAGCTCTCCCGGGGTGGCGCCGGGCAGCGAGAGCACCGCGAAGGCCAGCGCGATCCGGGCGAACCCGTTGCCGAGGACGGAGATGATCCGGGCCAGCGCCAGCCGGACGAAGCCGGCGTCGCGGAGCAAGGAGGGGGTGCGGTCAGCCACAGACATGGACGCGCACCCTACGCCCGCGGCGGCTCGGCCCCTCTCGCCGCCCCCGCCGTCACTCCTCGACGAACAGCTCCGCCGCGTCGGTGACGTGCACGGCACGCTGGGCCAAGGTCTCGAGCCGGTCCAGGTCGGTGCAGGCGTGCACCTGCTCCCGCACCGAGTCGGTCACCACGAGCCCACGCCACTCCAGGAGCCGCAAGACCATCTCGGCGCGCTCCTGCAACCGGCCCTCCTCACGGCCCTCCTCACGGCCTTCCTCGCGCACCTGCTCCGCCAGCGGGTGTCGCCAGAAGTACTGGATCGCCGTCATCAGATCCCTCCACATCTGCTTGGCCTGGGGATCGACCAGGCACGAGTCGACGAACTGCACGAAGACCGCTGCGCTGTCACGGTCGATGGTTTTCAGGGCGGCTGCCAGCGATTCCAGTATGGCCGGGGCCTGCCTGCCCCGCCCGTGCGTCATCGCCGAAAGCACCGCAAGGGGTACGTCGCTCTCGGCCTCCCGCACATCCGCGATCACCGGCACGTTGTCCGGCCCCAGCACCAGCGGACGCACCGTCAGCGACTCCCACCCCCGCAACCCCAGCTGAATCGGCCGAGCCGCCCACCGCGCCGTCGCGCTGCTCTGCGTGATCACGATGAGCACCGGCTCACAGCGGTACTTCTCGTAGAGATACGACAGGTAGTACGGCCAGCTCCCCCGCTTCCGGTCGTCCGCCTTCCCCTGGGACTCGACCACGAGGAGATACGTCCCCTCGTCCGTCTCCGCCCGCAACAACGTGTCCACACGGCGCTCGACCGGTTCGATCTCCGTCAGGTCGACGTTCATCGCCGCGATCTCCCGCGGCTCCGGAAACGGCACCCCCAGCACCCGCTGCAACGCGTGCGTCAGCAACCCCGGATCCTTCTGGAAGATCCGGTGCAACGCCTCGTGCGACGACCCCACCATCACGCCACCCCCAACTCGCACCACACGTACTTGCCCCGTTGCCCGAACCGGCCGGACGGCTGCCAGCCCCAGGAGTCGGCACACGCCCCCACCAGGCCCAGCCCTCGTCCCACCTCTTCGAGACCCGCCACCGTCTCCGACGAATCCGGCGGCTCGGGGGGCACGGGATCCGTGTCCCATGCCCCGATCCACACGACGCCCTCCGGGGAACGCCGCACCCTGAGGGCCGCCGGCCCTTTCGTGTGCCGTACGGCGTTGGAGACCAGCTCCGCCGCGAGCAGTTCCGCCGTGTCGACGAGGCCGATCAGTCCGTGCATCGTCAGGATCAGACGCAGGGTCCGGCGAGAGATCGTGACCGCTCTCAGGTCGTTGGGGATGTGGAGCGTGTAGTCCCAGGTTTCGGACATGCGGCATCGACTCCGGTCAGGTGAAGGGGATTTCACGCACGGTGGCATCGCCGCACGGGAGGGTGCGGTGCGCTTCCATTGCGTGTGCGTTGCGTCACCGACAGTAGGGGCCAATTTTGGTACCCCGCAAGTCATTGCCATAATCTGACCCTCGAACGAGTCACCGGCTCCTGGCAGTCGGGGTGGAGGGGGAGGCCATGCCACGCAGGCAGCAGGCCACCGCACGGCAGCAGCGGCTGGGCGCCGAGCTGCGCAAACTTCGCGAGGCCGCAGGACTCAAAGGTCGTGACGCCGCGGAACTGCTCGGCACGGACTCCGCCCAGGTGAGCCAGTTCGAGGCCGGTCTCGCCGGCGTCAGCGAGGCTCGCCTGCGCCGGATCGCGGCCCACTACGCCTGTACGGACAAGGAGTTGGTCGACGCTCTCGCCGCGATGGCCGCCGATCGGACGCGGGGGTGGTGGGAGGACTACCGAGGACGCCTGCCTTCGTCATTCCTCGACCTGTCGGAGCTGGAGCACCACGCCTCCTATCAGTGGGACGTGGAGTTCCTGTTCATCCCCGGACTCCTCCAGACCGAGGACTACGCCCGAGCGCTCTTCTCGTCCCGCGTCCCCCAACTCCCGGACGAGGAAACGGAGCTGCGTGTCCGGCACCGGATGCAGAGGCGCGTCATCCTGGAGAGGGCGCATCCCATGCCGTACCAGGCCGTGATCCACGAGGCGGCGCTTCGCATGATGGTGGGCAGCCGAGCCGCCGCGCGATCCCAACTCGCCCGGGTCCTCGAACTCTCCGGGGCCGAGAGCACGACGGTCCGCGTGATCCCCTTCACCCTTGAACACCTGATCGACGTGGGTGCCGCCATGGTGTACGCCGGAGGAGCCGTCCCGAGATTGGACACCGTCGTCCGAGACGGTCCCCACGGGACGGGCTTCGTCGACTCCGAAGCGCAACTCGGCGTGTTCCGAACGCACTTCCGTAGATTGGAGTCGGCATCACTCGACCCGGGCCGGTCGCGTGACTTCATCCACAGGCTGACGAAGGAGCTGTGAGGCACTCATGACCGACCTCGACACCTGGCGCAAGTCGTCCTACTCCGGGGGCGGCGACGGCAACGCCTGCGTCGAGGTCGCCCCCGGCCCCACCCACATATCCGTCCGCGACTCCAAAACCACCCCCACCAGCGCCACTCTCAACTTCCCCACCGCCGTGTTCGCCCCGTTCCTCGACGCGCTCAAATCGCACGGCCCGGAGTGAAGTTGACAGAAGGTCAAGAAGAAACCCGTTCCTGACCTGTCGTTCAACATCATGTGGCAGACTGCCGCGGTGGTCGATCATTCCTTCGCGGATCTCGAACTCGCCGCGCTGTACGACAGCCTCAACCCGTGGGGACCCGGTGACGACTTCTACCTGGACCTCGTCATGGCCGCCGGCTCCGTGCTCGACGTCGGCTGCGGCACCGGGCGGCTGCTGCGGCGGGCCCGTGGCACGGGGCACGAGGGACGGTTGGCGGGGCTCGATCCGGCGGCCGCGATGCTCGTGCAGGGCCGGCGGGCCGAGCCGTCCGTCGAGTGGATCCTCGGCGATCTCCGTACCCGGCTCTGGGACGGCCCCGGTTTCGACCTGGTCGTGATGACCGGTCACGCCTTCCAGGTGCTGCTCTCCGACGAGGAGTTGCGGGTCGCGCTCGCCGCGGTGCGCCGCGCCCTGTCCCCCGCCGGCCGGTTCGTCTTCGAGACCCGCAACCCCGGCGCCCGCGCCTGGGAGAGGTGGACCCCCGACCGCGTGTACCACGTCACCGACGCGGACGGCCGTGCGGTCCGGGTCTGGCACCAGGTGGAGGAGACCCCGGCCGGGGACCGGGTGACCTTCACCGAGACGTACGACGGCTCACCCTGGCCCCGGCCCCGGGTGAGCCGCGCCACCCTGCGCTTCCTCGGCCCCGACGCCCTCGCCGGATTCCTCGAGGACGCCGGCCTGCGGGTGGTCGAGCAGTACGGCGACTGGTCCCGGGGCCGGCTCACCGCTGACAGCCCCGAGATCATCACCGTCGCGCGGCCCGGTTAGTTGTCCTCCTCCAGCGCGACCAGCGCCGGGTCCAGGACGATGTCCTCGCCCCGGGCCTCCGTGGTCGGCTCCTCGGGGAAGTGACAGGCCGTCAGGTGGCCCTCCCGGTTGCCCGAGATCTGGACCAGCGGCGGCTCCTCCGTCGCGCACTTGTCCTGTGCCTTCCAGCACCGGGTGCGGAAGCGGCAGCCGGACGGCGGGGAGATCGGGGACGGGACGTCACCGGCCAGCCGGATCCGCTCCCGGGCGGCCCCGTCGGACCCGCTCGAGATGTTCACCTCGGGCACCGCCGACAGGAGCGCGTGGGTGTACGGGTGGCGGGGACGGTTGTAGATGGCGTCCCGGTCACCGACCTCGATGATCTTGCCGAGGTACATCACCGCGACCCGCTGGGAGAAGTGCCGTACCACCGCCAGGTCGTGGGCGATGAAGAGGAAGGCGATGCCCAGTTCCCTCTGGACCTCCTGGAGGAGGTTCACCACCTGCGCCTGGATGGAGACGTCCAGGGCCGAGACCGGCTCGTCCGCCACGATCAGCTTCGGCTGCAGGGCGAGCGCGCGGGCCACCCCGATGCGCTGGCGCTGACCGCCGGAGAACTCGTGCGGGAAGCGGTTGAAGTGCTCCGGGTTCAGGCCGACGATCTCCAGGAGTTCCCGGACGCGCTTCTCCCGCCCGCCCTCCGGCTCGATGCCGTTGATCTCCATCGGGCCCGAGATGATCTTGCCGACCGTCTGCCGCGGGTTGAGCGACGAGTAGGGGTCCTGGAAGATCATCTGGATCTCGGACCGGATCGGCGCCAGCTCCTTGCGGGACGCGTGGCCGATCTCCTTGCCCCGGTAGGTGATCGAGCCGTTCGTCGGCTCCATCAGGCGGGTGATCAGCCGGCCCGTGGTCGACTTGCCGCAGCCCGACTCGCCCACCAGACCGAAGCTCTCCCCCACCCCCACGGTCAGGTCGATGCCGTCCACGGCCTGGACGTGCCCGACCGTCCGCCGGATCGGGAAGCCGCCCTTGACCGGGAAGTACTTGGTCAGCCCGGAGACCTGCAGCAGCGGTTCTCCGACGGCGGCCTCGCGCTGGGCCGGAAGGATCGTGTCCTGGGTCATGACGTGTCGTCTCCTAGCCCAGTCGGGGCTTGATCTCTTCGATGAAGATGGTTCGCTTCTGGTCCGCCGTGAGGTGGCAGGCCGAGGCGCGGTCAGGGGCCAGCAGCGGACGTTCGGTGACGCACCGGGCACCGCCGACCCGGTCCTGGAAGGTGCACCGCGGGTGGAAGCGGCAGCCGGTCGGGGGGTTGAGCAGCGACGGCGGAGCACCGGGGATCGGGCTCAGCGGGCTGCCCAGGTCGGAGTCCAGCCGGGGCATCGAGTTCAGCAGACCCCAGGTGTAGGGGTGCTGGGGGCTGCGCAGCACCTCGTCCACCGTGCCGCGTTCCACCGCGCTGCCCGCGTACATCACCATGATGTCGTCGGCCATGTCCGCGATCACGCCGAGGTCGTGGGTGATGAAGACGATGCCCGATCCGAACTCCTGCTGCAGGTCCTTGAGGAGGTCGAGGATCTGCGCCTGGACCGTCACGTCGAGCGCGGTGGTCGGCTCGTCGGCGATCAGCAGGTCGGGGTCGCAGACCAGGGCCATCGCGATCATCGCGCGCTGGCGCATACCGCCCGAGAACTGGTGCGGGTAGTCCTTCGCCCGCGCCGCGGGGTTGGGGATGCCCACCTTGGCGAGCATCTCCACGGCCCGGTCCCAGCCCTCCTTCTTCGAGGCGCCCTTGTGCTTCATGAACGGCTCGGCGATCTGCCGGCCGACCGTGTAGTAGGGCGACAGCGCGGTGAGCGGGTCCTGGAAGATCATGGCGACCTTGTTGCCGCGCAGCTTCTCCATCTCGGATTCCCTGGCGGTGGTCAACTCCTTGCCGTCCAGGAGAATCTCGCCCTCGACGGTGGTGAACTGCGGGTTGTGCAGGCCCAGGATCGTCAGGTTGGTGACGGACTTCCCGGAGCCCGACTCGCCGACGATGCCGAGCGTCCTGCCGCGCTGCACGTCGAACGACAGCCCGTCCACGGCCCGCACGACACCGTCCTCGGTGCGGAAACTGACGTACAGGTCCCGCACGGAGAGGAAGGCGCCCGCGTCGGACGGGGCGGGGGCGCCGGCGTCCTTGGTCAAAGTGGTCACGACGGTTCTCCTCTTACCCGGCTAGGCCAGCCGGATGCGCGGGTCGATGAACGCGTACGCCGCGTCGACGATGATGTTGAACAGCAGGATCATGCTGGCCGAGAAGAGCATCACACCCAGCAGCAGCGGAAGGTCGCTGAAGAACACGGACTGCACGGCGAGCTGGCCGAGGCCCGGCAGGCCGAACGTGTACTCGGTGATGATGGCACCGCCCAGCAGGGCGCCCAGGTCGATGCCGAAGATGGTGACGATCGGGATCAGCGAGCCGCGCCCGGCGTACCGGAAGAAGACGTACCGCCGGGACATCCCCTTCGCGCGGGCCGTGCGCACGTGCTCCTCCTGGAGCTGTTCGATCATCGCCGAGCGCGCCATACGGGTGTACTGCGCGGCGAAGATCGTGGAGAGCACCACCCAGGGGATGATCAGGCCGCCGAACCAGGAGATCGGATCGTCGGTGAAGTTGTTGTACGCCGGCTTCTCGAACCAGTGGGTCTGGTAGACGAAGATCGCCAGGGCCAGCGGGCCCAGGAAGTAGATCTGCATGGAACTGAGCACCATCGCCCCGGCGGTCGCCGTCTTGTCGATCAGCGTGCCGCGCTTCCAGGCGGCCGCCAGACCGGTGCTGAGGCCGATGAGCAGGAAGAAGAACGCGCCGCCCAGAGTGAGGGAGACGGTGGTGGGCAGCCGGTCCAGAAGCGTCTGCCAGACCAGGTCGTTGGTGTGGTACGAGTACCCGAAGCAGGGGGCGGGGCAGGGCCCCTGGTCGAACTGGTTGCTCCCCAGCACCAGGTTGTGCAGGAAGATCCCGTACTGCTCGGGAATGGACTTGTCGAGGCCGAGCACATGGTGGATGTTGGCGATGGCCGTCGGGTTGCACGTCTTTCCGCACATCAGCAGCGCCGGGTCCCGGGGCACGCCGAAGAACAGCAGGTACGTGACGATGCTCAGCAGGAAGAGGATGACGATCGCACTGAGGGTCCGGCGGACGAGGAAGCGCAGCATGAGGGGGCAGCTCTCAGACGTCAACGGGCCGGGCGGTACCCGGCACGCCGCCACCCGCGGGGAGTGGACGGACGTACCGGGTACCGGGCCTACGGCAGTGGTTACTTGATGTAGAGGCGACGCGGGTCGATGCCGCCGATGACGTTGTCGTAGACGAGGCCGCCGACCTTGGAACCGGCGATCTGGGTCTGCTTGTAGTACGTGGTCGGGACGACGCTGACGACGTCCTTCACGATGTACTGGTCGAGCTTCTCCCAGTCGGCCGCCGACTTGACCGGGTCGGTGATCTTGTTGATGCGGTCGATCTCGCTGTTGACGTGGTCGTCGTTGATGTGCGAGTAGTTCTGCGCGCCGTCGGCGATACCGCGGCCGTCGTACAGCGGCGGGATCACGGTCGAGGACGACGGCCAGTCGGCGCCCCAGGCGGACGAGTAGATGTCGTAGTTGTTGTTGACCTTGCCGATGTTGTCGTAGTACGTCTCGGCGGGGATGTCCTGGCGCTGGACGTCGAAGCCGGCCTTCTTCAGGGCGGCGGCGATGGCCGTGGAGATCTGCTGGCCCTCCGGCGTGTTCTGGTAGCCGTAGGTGAGCTTCATGCCGACCTTGCCGGCCTCCTGCAGCAGCTTCTTGGCCTTGGCCTGGTCACCGCCGGGGTTCTTCTTCTTGCCCCACGGGTCGAAGGAGGCGTCGTAGCCGCTGACGGTCGGGGAGATCAGACCGCCGGCGACCTCCATGGCCGCGTTGCCGCCGTAGGCGCGCACGATCGGGGAGACCGGCAGCGCGTACGCGATGGCCTCACGGATCTTCTTGTCCTTGAGGGGCGCGTGCGACTGGTTGATGTTGATCTGACCCACGTACGGCTGGTAGCCGGAGACCGTGCGGGCCTTGAGGGTCGAGTCGGCGAGGACCTTCGACAGGTTGCCCGCGTCGACCTGGTTGTTGAAGCTGATGCCGGTCTGGTCGGCTCCGCTGTCCGCGAGGAGCGCCTTGGTGGACGTCTCGAACTGCTGGTTGAACGTGAAGTCCATCTCGTCCACGTACTGGTTGCGGATCGGGTCGGTCTTCGGGTCCCAGTTGGTGTTCTTGACGAGGACCATCGACTTGCCGGACTTGAACGACTGGATCTTGTACGGGCCGCTCGTGACCGGGTTCTTGTCGTACTTCGCCTGGGTGTCGCCCTTCTTGGACACCACCGCGTAGCCGGCCATGGCGAGCGCGTACGGGAGGTCCGGGTGCGGCGTCTTGAAGTGGAAGACGATGGTCTTCGCGTCGGGCGTCTCCAGGACGCTGTCCGGGAGGTGCTTGCCCTTGTAGGGGCCGTCCGGCAGCAGCTTGCGGTACTCCGCGCCCGCGGTGTCCGCCAGCCACTGCTGGAGGTAGGTGGGGCCCTGGTTGATGAACGGCGCGAACAGCCGCTCGAAGGTCTGCCGGAAGTCCGCCGAGGTGATCGGCGTGCCGTCGGCGAACTTGATGCCGTCCTTGAGCGTGTACTTCCAGGTCTTGCCGCCGTCGGTGGTGGTGCCGGAGTCGGTCGCCAGGTCGCCGACGACCTCGTGGCCCACGCCCTTGTCGTCGGTCGACTTGTACCCGGTCAGGCCTCGGTGGATCAGCGTGGCGAGCGAGCCCTCGTCGGAGACGTAGATCTGGGCCGGGTCGAGGTGGGCGTAGGAGTCACGCTGGAGCACCTCCAGCTTGCCACCGGGCTTCGCTCCCGGGACCGCGGTCGCGGGGCCCGTCGAGTCCGACGCGTCGCCGAACTTGATGGACGCCTGCTGCGCCTGGGCGTTCTTCTGGTCCTGCTTCTTGTTGTCGCCGCCGTTGTCGCTGCCCCCCTTGCTGCAACCGGTGAGCACTAGAGCTCCGGCCGCGAGCACTGAGAGCGCCGAGTACGCCTGGCGTCCGCCCCTACTCATCACTGAATTTCCACCTATCTCTGGTGTCACCGGTACACAAAGGGATTTACCGTGCGGTATTCGGGCTCGGACGCCCACCATGCGTCGGTCAGCGAGCCGTCTTCGGATCGAAGGCGTCACGGACCGAGTCCCCGAGCAGGTTGAACGCCACGATGAAGATGATCATCGAGACACCGGGGAAGAACATGTAGGTGATGTCGTTCACCTGTACGAGCTCGGTCGAGGCCTTGGCGAACATCTGGCCCCAGTCCGGGGTGGGTTCGACGATGCCGACGCCGAGGTAGGACAGTCCCGCCTCCGCGGTCACGAACCCCGGCAGCATGTAGGTCGCCTGGACGAGGATCGGGGTCACGACGTTCGGCAGGATCTCCCTGCGGATGATCCGCCAGGGGGAGGCCCCGCTGACCCGGGCGGCCTCGATGAACTCCCGTTCACGCAGGGCGAGCGAGGTGCCGCGGAGGATGCGGGCGAGGCCCATCCAGCCGAGGAACCACTGCACCAGGATCAGGGCCAACACCCGTACGTAGATGGGCGTCTCGTCGCGCGGGCTCACGAAGAGCGAGACCACCACCGGCATGCTGGCGATGAAGAACAGCTGCGCCGGGAAGGCGAGCAGGAAGTCGATGATCCGCCCGATCCAGTAGTCCGTCTTCCCGCCGAGGTAGCCGGCCGCGACGCCCAGCAGGATGCCGGTCAGCACCGTCGCGAGCGTCACCACCACGGAGATCGTCAGCGAGGTGCGGATACCGTAGATCAGCTTGGTGAACACGTCGTAGCCGTTGCCCGGTTCGAGACCGAACCAGAAGTCGCTGCTGATGCCGCCGTTGGGCTGCACCGGCACACCCGCGCTGTCGAAGAGTTCGGGACGCTCGTCCGCGTACACGGTGTACGGGTTCTTGCCGTACAGCTTCGAGATGAGCGGCGCGATGACGGCGATCAGGAAGAAGAAGCCCACGACGTAGGCCGACAGGACGCCGGTGCGGTCGCGCTTGAAGCGCATCCACATCAGCTGGCCGGGGGAACGCCCCTCGAGCTGTTTGGCCTCGGCCTTGGTGTCGGGCTGCGGTCCGCCGTCGACGACGGCCGACCTTCCGCCACCCTCAATGTCCGTAGGACTGGTCACAGTTCGTCCAATTCACAGGTATGGGTGTGCCGAACCGGCGGCCGGCATGGGGGAGCACGGCCGCGGGGGGCAGGATCTGAAGACGTGTCAGTGAGTCCCGGGACTTGCCGGAAACCCACAGCCGGACGCGCGTAGGCGAAGGACCGCGCTACACGGCCGGCCGGTCCTTCAGAACCAGCCGCCGGACGAACAGGAGCATTGCGGGACGGACGACGATGGAACCCACCTGGTGCTTGTGACACTGCACATGGGACCCCTCCTCATGACTTCACGTGTTCACCAACCGGAGAGGGCTTCCGTCTTTCCTCCGACACCCCTGACGAAGGATCAGACGCCCTCTGGTGCTCGTGAGTCGGCACTGTCCCCACAGCGCTAGACCCATTGACCCGAGCGGTACGCGGCTAACTATCTGCCATGAGCCAGGTGCCGACCACTGTCTTTAAATCTCAATTCAGTCACAGCTGATGCCAACTTCTTCCGAAAAATGGACAAACTGTTCGGTGCGAGAAGGCCGCGAAACGGACTTGTTACATGGCTATCGGGCGGGGATCTCCGCATTTCGGACACTGGCCGAAGCCGGCCCACCCCCCGGCCACCCGAAAACGGGTTGCAAAAGGCCCGGATGCCCCCATGATGGGGGCATCCGGGCCTCGGTGTCCTGCGATCAGCCGTGCTTGGCGCGGCTGGCGGTGCGACCGCGCTCCTTCTGGTCGAGGACGACCTTGCGGATGCGAACGGCCTCCGGAGTCACCTCGACGCACTCGTCGTCACGGCAGAACTCCAGCGACTGCTCCAGGGAAAGCTTGCGCGGCGGGACGATCGCCTCGAACGAGTCGGCCGACGAAGACCGCATGTTGGTGAGCTTCTTCTCCTTGGTGATGTTCACGTCCATGTCGTCGGCGCGAGAGTTCTCACCGACGATCATGCCCTCGTACACCTCGGTGCCGGGGTCGGTGAACAGCACACCGCGCTCCTGGAGATTCGTCATCGCGAACGCGGTGACGGCGCCGGCGCGGTCGGCGACGAGCGAGCCGTTGTTACGGGTCGTCAGGACGCCGAACCACGGCTCGTGGCCCTCGTGGATGGAGTGGGCGATACCGGTGCCGCGCGTGTTGGTCAGGAACTCGGTACGGAAGCCGATGAGCCCCCGGGACGGGACGACGAACTCCAGCCGGACCCAGCCCGAGCCGTGGTTGGACATGTTGTCCATGCGGCCCTTGCGGACGCCCATGAGCTGCGTGACCGCGCCCATGTGCTCCTCGGGGACGTCGATCGTCATGCGCTCGACGGGCTCGTACGTCTTGCCCTCGACCTGCTGGGTGACGACCTGCGGCTTGCCGATGGTCAGCTCGAAGCCCTCGCGGCGCATCTGCTCGACCAGGATGGCGAGCGCCAGCTCACCACGGCCCTGGACCTCCCAGGCGTCCGGACGCTCGGTGTCCAGCACGCGCAGCGAGACGTTGCCGATCAGCTCGCGGTCGAGGCGGTCCTTGACCTGGCGGGCGGTGACCTTGCGGTCCTTGACGGCCGACTTCGCGTCGGCGCCCTTGCCGGTGCCGCCACGGCCGACCAGCGGCGAGGTGTTGGTGCCGATGGTCATCGAGATCGCGGGCTCGTCGACCGTGATCAGCGGCAGCGGGATCGGGTTCTCGGTGTCCGCGAGGGTCTCGCCGATCATGATGTCCGGGATACCGGCGACCGCGCAGATGTCACCCGGCCCCGCCACCTCGGCGGGCTTGCGGGTGAGCGCCTCGGTCATCAGCAGCTCGGTGATGCGGACGTTGGACATCGTGCCGTCACGCTTGATCCAGGTGACGGTCTGGCCCTTGCGCAGCTCGCCCTGCTCGACCCGCAGCAGCGCGATACGGCCGAGGAAGTTGTCGGCGTCCAGGTTGGTGACGTGCGCCTGGAGCGGGGCGGCCTCGTCGTACTCGGGGGCCGGGACGTGGGACAGGATCGTGGAGAAGAACGGCTCCAGGCTGTCGCTGTCCTGCGGGACCGTGCCGTTCTCCGGCTTGGTCAGCGAGGCCACACCGTCACGCGCGCAGGCGTAGACGATGGGGAACTCGATCTGGTCCTCGTCGGCGTCGAGGTCGAGGAAGAGGTCGTAGGTCTCGTTGACGACCTCGTCGATGCGCGAGTCGGGGCGGTCCGTCTTGTTGATGCACAGGATGACGGGCAGCTTGGCCTGGAGGGCCTTGCGCAGCACGAAGCGGGTCTGGGGCAGCGGGCCCTCGGACGCGTCGACGAGCAGCACGACCGCGTCCACCATCGACAGACCGCGCTCGACCTCGCCGCCGAAGTCGGCGTGGCCGGGGGTGTCGATGATGTTGATGGTGACGACCTCGCCACCGTCCTTCGGGTGGTACTTGACGGCCGTGTTCTTGGCCAGGATCGTGATGCCCTTCTCACGCTCCAGATCATTCGAGTCCATCATGCGGTCGTCGAGCGACTCGGCGGCGTGCGCGGCGAAGGCGCCGGCCTGCTTCAGCATGGCGTCGACGAGGGTCGTCTTGCCGTGGTCGACGTGGGCGACGATGGCGACGTTGCGGATGTCGTGGCGCGTGGCCATGAAGGCGTATCTCCCGGAGTGTGAGGAAGGCCGGCGCGTACTTCGGTGTTACGCGGACCCTGCCGGGCTGAACACGCCACGGCCTCACCCCATGGTACGGGCACTATCCAGCAACAGCTCGCCAGGCCGCCCGTAAGGGGCGCGGAGCGCCCCCTTCCCCTACCCCTTGGACGGGCTCGCCGACACCTTCGCGCCCTTCTTCAGGAACCCCATGTCCTGGTAGACCGGCGTCTGGAAACCGAACGCCCCGGCGTTGAGCAGATCCTTCCTGGCCCCCACGATCTGCGGGCGCTGGTACAGCGGCAGCGACCCGGCCGACGCCCAGATCCGGGAGTCCGCCTTCCGCAGCAGCCCGTCCGCCTCGTCCTCGTCCAGCGTCCCGAGCGCCTGGTCGAAGAGCTGGTCCACCTGGTCGGTGCCCACCCTCGTGTAGTTCTGCTCGACGTTCAGCGATCCGTCCGCGGCCGGCACCGGCTTGGCGTAGATCGGCCGTGCGTCGGTGGCCGGGAACGCGGAGGACGGCCACGAGTACAGGGCGAGGTCGTACTGGCCGGACGCGATGTGGTCCTTGAAGTAGCTCTCGTCGGAGACCTTGGTGATCTCGGACTGGATGCCGACCGCCGCCAGCATCTGCCGGATCCGCTCGCCGACCTCCTGGAGCGTCTCCGAGCCGGGCCCCGACGGCAGCACGAACCGCAGGCTCAGCGCCTTGCCGTCCTTGGCCAGCGGCGCCGCCGCGGCCTGCGGCCCCTTGGGCACGGCCGTGCCCTTCGGCGCGTACGCCCCGGGCGCCCCGTGGGCGTGGTCCCTCTGGTGGTCGCGGGTGTCCTTGTCGTCGGGGGCGTCGGGGCTCTTGTCGTCCTCCCCCACGATGTACTGCCCGTCGCTCCCGCCGTCGTCGGAGTCCTCGTCCTTGTCGCCCTTGCCCTTCTTGCCGCCGTCCTCGGTCTGCGCGCCGGCCCCCTTCTCCGCGGCCTTGATCGGGCCGCCGGCCACCCATCCCGCGTCGGCGAGCAGTGCCTGCGCCTCGTGGGTGTCGAGGGAGCCGATCGATCCGCTGCTGTCGGCGTAGGCGGCCTGTCCGGACAGGGCGAGGTGGCTGCCGACCGGCACCGCGGGCAGCCCGAGGGGGCCGAGCACCAGCTTGGCGAGACTCTGGCGGTCGAGGGCGCGGGCGACGGCCCGGCGCACCCGCTCGTCCGCGAGGGGACCCTCGGAGCCGTTCAGGGCGAGCTGCGTGTAGGCGGGCTCCAGGGACTTGCGGACCTCGACGTCACGCAGCTCCTGCTGCTCCTGGAGCCACTTGGAGATGCTCTTGCGGAGCTTCTTGGGCCCCTTGGGCAGGTGCTCCCGGTCCATGCCGAGGGCCAGGGCCCAGGAGCGCAGCTTCTTCGCGGAGGTCTTCCCGGCGCCCTGCAGCGGCGTGCCGCCGGACCCGTTGCCCTGTGCGGCCGTGGTGATCCGCCGGGCCTCGGAGGCGTCGATGTCGGCGACGTCGACGGTGCCGTCGGCGAGCGCGGAGGCCCGCTTGTCCCGGTCCACGGCGTGCAGGTCGATCTCGTCGAGCTTGGCCGGGCGGCCCCACCAGCGCGGGTTGCGGGTGAGGACGACGTCCTTCTTGGCGGTGTCGACCCTGTCGACCTTGAAGGGCCCGGCGGTGACCGCGAGCTTGCGGCGGGCGCCGTCGTTGAAGGCGTCCGGGGTGCCCATGACCTCCTTGGGGTACAGCGGCGAGAACAGCGACTTCCAGTCGGCGTAGGGCCGCTCGAAGGTGACCCGGACCTCCAGGTCGTTGGCGCCGCGCTCGATCTTGCCGATGCGGTCGTAGCCGGCGTTGCGGGCGGTCCAGTAGGCGGAGTCCTTGCCGGACAGGGCACGCCACTGGGCGGCGAAGTCGGCGGCGCCGATCTCCCGGCCGTCGCTCCAGACGGCCTGCTGGTTCAGTTTGTACAGGACGACCTGGCGCGGCTCGGTCTCGATGACCTTCGCCGACTCCAGGTAGTCGGCGTCCCGCACCGCACGGCCGGTGGCGTCCATGGTGAACATCGACGGCAGCACGGCCTGGGCGACCCGGGTGGTGCCCGCGTCGGCGTCGGCCTGGAAGGTGTTGAGGGTCTCCGGTACGGCGTCCACGGCCCACTTCAGGGTGCCGCCCTCGGCGACCGCGTCACGGGCGGCCGCCGCGACGTCCTGTCCGGCGAGCGGCTTGCTCCCCTCGTCGTCGGAGCCGCAGCCCGTGAGAAGCGGCACCGCGAGCGCGCCCGCGGTCAGGAACGTGACGGAACGCATGACCGCACTGCGGGCAGGCCTGGGTCCGACGCCGTGGTGAGACATCTCTGCTACCTCCGGGAGGCCCGGTGACATGGGTGGGTCTGTTCACATTCGGGCGTATTTTGGAGTTGATCACATGTACGTCAGAAGTACGGACCCACTGAAATGGACGGGGTCCGCCGGCCGGGGACGACACGGCCGCGCAGGCCGCCAAAGGCCACCCGTGCGGCGCAGTCCCCGGCGCGCACAGAGCGCGTACGGGCGCGCGACGGAGGTGTGCAATCCGCCAATCGCTGCACACGCCTTCACACCGGCAGGTGTGACGCGCAACACTCGCAGGCGCATGAACGTTGCCGCCTTGGACACCGAAGTCCGCGGAAGTGAGGTCACGTCATGTCCGTGCACGACGACCTGACGTCAGTACAGCGCTGTCTGGACGACCTGAACCGGTCCGTCCGCCGCCTGGAGCAGCAGCTCGGGAGCGGCGGGCTGGAGATGCGCCGCGTCCGTGCCGACGCCGATCACCTGCGCGAGAGCCTGGCACTGCTGCGGGACGTGGCCGCCACCGCCGCCCCGAGCAAGCGCCCCGAACTCGTCACCATCTCCGACGACCCCTACGACATCAACCTGTGGACGGACACGGACGACGAGGGTCTCGGCGCCCGCGACCGGCACGCCCCCTGAGAGGTGTGACCGGCATCCGCCGGCAGGCGCGCCGCCCGCAGGCCCCGCCCCCGAACCGACCGGAGTCATTCCATTGGCCACTGGTACGGAACCACATCCGAACAGCGGCGGCGTACGCACCGGTACGCGTGCCGCGATCCCCGCCCCGCACCTGCGGACCGACCGCTGGTGGCTGGCACCCGCCGTCACCGCGGCCGGTCTGTTCGCGTTCGTCGTCTACTCGACCTGGCGGGCCTTCGCCAACGCGGACTACTACTCGGCGCCGTACGTCTCGCCGTTCTACTCGCCGTGCCTGGCCGAGAACTGCAGGAACATGCCGTCCGGCCCGAACGCCGACCTGTTCGGCGGCTGGTGGGCGATCTCCCCGGCGATCATCATCCTGATCTTCCCGCTGGGCTTCCGCCTGACCTGCTACTACTACCGCAAGGCGTACTACCGCAGCTTCTGGGCGTCCCCGCCGGCCTGCGCGGTGGCCGAACCGCACGCGAAGTACACCGGTGAGACCCGCTTCCCGCTGATCCTGCAGAACCTCCACCGGTACTTCTTCTACTTCGCCCTGCTGGTCGCCTGCGTGCTGACCTACGACACGGTGCTGTCCTTCCGGGACACCCACGAGAACTGGGGCCACATGGGCCTCGGCACCCTGGTGTTCGTCGCCAACATCGTGCTGATCTGGGCCTACACGCTGTCCTGCCACTCCTGCCGGCACATCGTCGGCGGCAAGCTCAAGCACTTCTCCAAGCACCCCGTGCGCTACCGGGCGTGGCAGTTCGTCGGCCGGCTCAACGCCCGGCACATGCAGCTCGCGTGGGCGTCGCTGGTGAGCGTGGCACTCGCCGACTTCTACGTCTATCTCGTCGCGTCCGGGGTCTTCGACGATCCGCGATTCTTCTAATGAGTGGGGCCTTGTGATGTCCGTGGTCGACCGCCAGGAGTGGGACGTCGTCGTGGTCGGTGCCGGCGGCGCCGGGCTGCGCGCCGCGATCGAGGCGCGCGAGCGGGGCGCCCGTACGGCGGTGATCTGCAAGTCGCTGTTCGGCAAGGCGCACACGGTGATGGCCGAGGGCGGCATCGCGGCGGCCATGGCCAACGCCAACGAACACGACAACTGGCAGGTCCACTTCCGCGACACCCTGCGCGGCGGCAAGTTCCTCAACCAGTGGCGGATGGCCGAGCTGCACGCCAAGGAGGCCCCCGACCGGGTCTGGGAACTGGAGACCTGGGGCGCCCTGTTCGACCGTACGAAGGACGGCAGGATCTCCCAGCGCAACTTCGGCGGCCACGAGTACCCGCGCCTCGCCCACGTCGGCGACCGCACCGGCCTGGAACTGATCCGGACCCTCCAGCAGAAGATCGTCTCCCTCCAGCAGGAGGACAGGAAGGAGACCGGCGACTACGAGTCCCGGCTGAAGGTCTTCCAGGAGTGCACGGTCACCCGGATCCTGAAGGACGGCAGCAGGGTGTCGGGGGTCTTCGCGTACGAACGCGAGACGGGCCGCTTCTTCGTCCTGGAGGCGCCCTCCGTGGTGGTCGCCACCGGTGGCATCGGCAAGTCCTTCAAGGTGACGTCGAACTCGTGGGAGTACACCGGGGACGGGCACGCGCTCGCCCTGCTGGCCGGGGCGCCCCTGCTGAACATGGAGTTCGTGCAGTTCCATCCGACGGGCATGGTCTGGCCGCCGTCGGTGAAGGGGATCCTGGTCACCGAGTCGGTGCGCGGCGACGGCGGGGTGCTGCGCAACTCCGAGGGCAAGCGGTTCATGTTCGACTACGTCCCGGACGTCTTCAAGGAGAAGTACGCCGAGTCCGAGGAGGAGGGCGACCGCTGGTACGAGGACCCGGACCACAACCGGCGTCCGCCCGAGCTGCTCCCCCGCGACGAGGTGGCCCGCGCGATCAACTCCGAGGTGAAGGCGGGCCGCGGCTCCCCGCACGGCGGGGTCTTCCTGGACGTGTCGACCCGGATGCCGGCCGAGGTGATCCGGCGCCGGCTGCCCTCCATGTACCACCAGTTCAAGGAGCTTGCGGACGTCGACATCACCGCGGAGGCGATGGAGGTGGGGCCGACCTGCCACTACGTGATGGGCGGCGTCGCGGTGGACTCCGACACGGCGGCCGCGCGCGGGGTGCCCGGGCTGTTCGCGGCCGGCGAGGTGGCCGGCGGCATGCACGGCTCCAACCGGCTCGGCGGCAACTCGCTCTCCGACCTGCTGGTGTTCGGCCGCCGGGCGGGCTGGCACGCGGCCGACCACGCGGCGGGCCTCGACGCCCGCCCGCGCGTGGACGACGAGCAGGTCGACGCGGCGGCGGCCGAGGCGCTGCGGCCGTTCTCCGCCGAGAGCCAGGACCCGGACTCCGGTCCGCCGGAGAACCCGTACACGCTCCACCAGGAGCTCCAGCAGTCCATGAACGACCTGGTCGGCATCATCCGCCGGGAGGGCGAGATGGAGCAGGCCCTTGAGCGGCTCGCCGCGCTGCGGGTGCGGGCCCGCCGCGCCGGGGTGGAGGGACACCGCCAGTTCAACCCGGGCTGGCACCTGGCCCTGGACCTCAGGAACATGCTGCTGGTCAGCGAGTGCGTGGCCCGGGCGGCCCTGGAGCGCACCGAGTCCCGCGGCGGCCACACCCGCGAGGACCATCCGACGATGGACCGCGACTGGCGCCGGATCAACCTGCTGTGCCGCCCGGCCGACCCCACGGGAGGACCGGGGGCGGCCGACCCGGCGAGCGGCCAGATCGTTCTCACCCGCGAGACCGCCGAACCCATCCGAGCCGACCTGCTCGCCCTCTTCGAGAAGGAGGAGCTGGTCAAGTACCTCGCCGAAGAGGAGCTGTACGAATGAGCGGCTACACGGCCCACTTCAGGGTGTGGCGGGGCGACGTCGAGGGCGGCGGCCTGGAGGACTTCAAGGTCGAGGTGAACGAGGGCGAGGTGGTCCTCGACATCATCCACCGCATCCAGGCCACCCAGGCTCCCGACCTGGCGGTCCGCTGGAACTGCAAGGCGGGCAAGTGCGGTTCGTGCTCGGCGGAGATCAACGGCCGCCCGCGTCTGATGTGCATGACCCGGATGTCCGTCTTCGAACGGGACGAGACCCTGACGGTCACCCCGCTGCGCGCCTTCCCGGTCGTCCGCGACCTGGTCACGGACGTCGGCTTCAACTACCAGAAGGCCAGGGAGGTCCCGTCGTTCGTGCCGCCCGCCGGGGTGGGTCCCGGCGAGTACCGGATGTTCCAGGAGGACGTGGACCGGCCGCAGGAGTTCCGCAAGTGCATCGAGTGCTTCCTGTGCCAGGACACCTGCCATGTCGTCCGCGACCACGAGGAGAACAAGACGGCGTTCGCGGGGCCGCGGTTCCTGATGCGGGTCGCCGAGCTGGACATGCACCCGCTGGACGCGGCCGAGGCGTCCGGCCTGGACCGCAAGCGCACGGCCCAGGACGAACACGGCCTCGGCTACTGCAACATCACCAAGTGCTGCACGGAGGTGTGCCCCGAGGGCATCCACATCACCGACAACGCGCTGATCCCCCTGAAGGAGCGGGCCGTCGACCGCAAGTACGACCCGCTGGTGTGGCTCGGCTCGAAGATCAGGAGGCGCCCGGCAGGAGGCTGAACACCCGCCGGAGGTTGGACTCGGCGATGTCCCGCA
This sequence comes from Streptomyces sp. NPDC001068, assembly GCF_042897315.1. Classification (NCBI taxonomy): domain Bacteria; kingdom Bacillati; phylum Actinomycetota; class Actinomycetes; order Kitasatosporales; family Streptomycetaceae; genus Streptomyces; species Streptomyces sp. NPDC001068. The sequence goes on from NZ_JBIAYD010000003.1 coordinate 400,470, forward strand.
TCGGTTCGCGGTCCGGGAAGTCGCCGTCCAGCAGCCGGAGCGGGCCGGCCACCAGGTTGAGGTGCATGGCCAGCCGGTACAGCGCCATGCGGTCCTCGTCGAGGTCGGCTGCGCGCAGCACGTCGTAGGCGGTCCCGAAGCGGAGCTGGAGGAAGACGTGCTCCCACTCGGCGTCGAAGTACATGAGGCCTTCGACGTCGATCAGGGCGGGATCGCCCTCCTCGGTCACCAGGACGTGCTCCGGGCCGAGTTCGCCGTGCACGAGGCCGGTGTCCGCGCGCGGCTCGATCCGGTCGTACAGCTCCCGGACCCGCTCCGACAGCGCCTGGCCGACATCCCGTACCCGGGGGTCCCGCTCGGCCAGCTCCGCGATGTCGCGCACGGCACGGTCCGCGACGACCTGCTCGCAGGAGCTGCCTAGCGGCTTGCCGCCCTCCTCGACGAGGGCGGCCTTGCCGTATCCGGGGGCCGTGCAGTCCCGGAGCACGCCCAGGGTCCCGGCGAGGCGGGCCAGCGGCACCCGGGCCGCGCCGGGGTCGCTGCGCAGCAGCAGCTCCAGGCTGCCGCCGCGGACGTCCTCGACGACCGCCGCGTACGAGGGCAGGTGCTCGGCGTCCTCGTCGGCGAACAGCAGCCGCGGGGTGCGCACCCCCAGCTCGGTCAGCCGGTCGTGGGCCGACAGGAACAGACCCAGCCCGGAGGCGTGGGCGAAGGGGTCGCGGATGTCGGCGTCGACGGGACCCCAGTAGTCCTCCTCCGGGGACCAGACGTAGGCGATCGCGGTCCTGCCGTTGTCCAGGGCGAGCCGGTAGACGCCTTTCTTGGAGCCACCGCGCAGCCGGGTGACGGTGGCGGGGGCACGGCCGAGGGCCTCGCGGGCGAGCGGTGCGAGGTCGTCACGGGTGAGGTGGGCGCGAGCGGTGGTCATGACGTACGAACCCAGTCCTTCCGATAAGAGGTCCAGTCATCCTCGGTGGCGGCGAAGTCGACGTACAGGGCGACGCCGAAGTTAGCGCGATCCGGGTCCGTGCGGGACAGTCCCAGCCGAACCCCTCGCACCGCGGCCGGCACCGTCTCCGCGTGCGCCCAGTGCCCGAACCGGTTCTCGTGGTAGAAGGGCAGGCCCATGAGGAGGTCGGTGCCGGCCGGGGTGACCTCCAGCGCGAGGCTGGTCTGCTGCGCGACGTAGCCGCCGTACAGACTCTGCAGGGGTTGCATGGTGTCGTACGACATCACCGCGATCTGGTCCACCCGACGGGCGACTTGCCCGAAATACTCTTGTGACCACCATTTGGGATGACCGGTGGCAGTACCCCAGAAGGAGTGAAAGGCCGGCAGCGGATCGATCTGGTGTGCGGCGACGGACAGCAGCGGGGTCACCGGCCGCAGCGCGTCGAGGAGGGCCAGGTAGTTCCGGTCGCCGGAGTGCAGGGGCTCCAGGTCGAAGTGGACCCCGTCGAAGCCGGCCGCGACCACCTGCCGGGCCGAGGCCACCACGGCGGCCCGCGTCTGGCTCTTCTCCAGGTGCATGGCGTCCGGCTTCTCGGGCGCGACCTCGTCCCCGAGCCAGGCCTGGACCCGGACGCCGGGGAGTTTTCGATGCACGGCCGTTATCAGCCAACGGGCCTTGGGGTAGTCCGATCTGGGCAGCGTGCCGTTGTGTTCGAGTGGTCCGGCATGGACGTAGAGGTCGCGTATGCCGGTGTCCGCGAGCCGGGCGGCGAGGGCGGTGACGTCGGCGTCGGTCTTGCGGCCGTCGACCCAGGCGTGGCCGAGCCAGATGACGTCCCTGTCGCGGGTGCGGGTGCCGGGCCTCGGATCGCCGGTGTAGTTGACGCGGAGGGCGGTCTCCACGGTGAGGAGAGGCAGGACCAGGAGCAGGACGGCGGCGAGCCCGATCCGTCTGAGCCGGCGGATCCGGGCGGCCCTCCTGGGAGCGTCGGGCATCCGCGCCGCACTCTCGCCCGGGCCCTCTCCCGTGCCCGGGCCCTCGCCCGCGTCCGCGTCCGGGTTCTCGCCCGCTCGGGCCGTTCCGGAGTCCGCTGCCATGGGTGGTCCCTCCGTCGTCGTCGTCCGCCCGTCCCCGCCCCGGTCGCGGAGCCGACTCGCTGCCCATACGCTCCGAAATGTGACGTCATCCTTGTTCCGGGGCCGTCCGCGACGCGCCACCGGCCACATAGGTGTGCGGGTGGGGCACGTCCTGCTGGGCGGGGTGGCCGGAGCGGTCTGGCTGGTGTTGCCGGTGAGGACGACCACCGCTCAAGATCCGGTTCCCGTTCCGGCGCATGAGCCGGTCGCCACGGCCCGGGCGGACGGCGCGTCCACCACCGACTACGTCATGCCGCTGGTCGCGGTGGCGGCCGCCGGCGCGCTGGGCGGCTACGGGTACGTACGACGGGTACGGCGCTCCCGCTCGCGCACCACCCCGGGGATGGTCTCCACCGCGCCGCCGCCCCCGTCGCCGGTCGATCTGGAGCGGCAGGCCCGGGCCGCCCTGGTCCTGGCCGACGACTGCGTGCGCACCAGCGACGAGGCGCTCGGGTACGTGGACGGCGGCGACGCCGTGGCGGCGGCCGTGCGGACGGCCGGCACCGAACTGTCGGCCGCGTTCGCGATATGGCGGCGGTACGAGGAGGGCATACCCGGGGAGGACACCGGCCGGCGGCAGGCCCTGGTGGGAGTGGTGGGGCGGGGCACCGAGGCGGGACGGCAACTGGACGCGGCGGCGGCGCGGTTCGACGCCGCGTGGGAGGCGGGGGACGCGCTGGCGGTGGCCGAGGGGCGGTTCCGGGAACTGGCCGGGCGCACGGGCGGGGTGGCGGCCGTGCTGACGGAGGCCGGCGAACGGTACGGGAGCGCGGCCGTCGCCGCCGTGCTCGGGTACGTCGAACAGGCCAAGGACCGGCTGGTGTTCGCGACCGGACGGCTCAACCAGGCCCGCAGGGAAGCCGACTCGGGCGACGGCGACGGGTTCCGCCGGGGGGTGCGCGCCGCCGAGGGGGCGGTGGCCCAGGCCGGGGTGCTGCTGGGCGGGGTGGCCCGGCTCGCGGCGGAACTGCGCGGCGCGGCGGCCCTGGTGCCGGCCGCGCTCACCGGGGCGGAGGCCGAACTGGCGGGGGTCCGGGCGGCCGCGTCCGCGTCCCGCCTGTCCCACGCCGACACCGTGCTGGCCGCGGTACGCGAGGAGCTCACCGGCGGGCCCTACGACACGCTGGACGCGCTGCGCCGGGTGGTGCGGGCGGTGGAGGGCGCCGGGGGCGGCCGGTCCGGGGTGATCGCCGCCGGGGCGGAGCTGGTGGCGCGGAGCGCGCTGGGGGCGGCGGACGACTTCGTGGGGGTGCACCGGGGGGCGGTGGGGGCGGAGGCGCGGGCGCTGCTCGCGGAGGCGTGGCGGGCGGCACCGCCGGACGCGGACCGGCTGGCGCGGCGCGCCCGTGAGTTGGCGGGACGGGACGTCCGGGCGCACGGCAACCCGTACGCCGGGGAGGCGGCCCACGAGAGCGGGCTCGCCGGGGCGGTCCTCGGGGGCGTGCTGCTGGGCGAGGAGGGCGACGGGGGGCCGGTGGTGACGTTCGGCGGCCCGGAGACACGGGCGCGGCTGGGCTGACGCCGACGGTCGCACGGACGACCGGTCGCACTGCGTCCGCGGGCGCGTGGGGGCCGTTCGCGCAGTTCCTCCCCCAGCGCCCCTGGCGGGGCCGGCGCCGCCAGTACACTCCGCGCGGCGCCGTCGTGGTTTCTCGCGCAGTTCCCCGCGCCCCTGAAGGGGCGCTACGGCTGACGCCCCTGAAAGGGGCGCGGGGAAACTGCGCGAACGGCCCCCACGCGCCCGCAGGGATGAACCGGCCGTGTGGGCCCCGCTCAGAACAGGCTGAGGAGCGCCTCCGCCGGGTCGGTGAGGCCCGTTTCGCCGTCGGGCAACGGGAGTTCGAACCACACCGTCTTGCCGCGCGGCGTCCGCCGTGAGCCCCACGCCGCGCTGAGCAGTCCGACCAGCTGCAGGCCCCGCCCGCCCTCGTCGGTGTCGCGGGCGCGCCGCCGCCGCGGCTGGACCAGGCCGGAGTCCCAGACCTCGCACACCAGCGTCCGGTCGAGCAGCAGCCGTAGCCGGATCTCCCCCTCGCCGTAGCGCAGCGCGTTGGTCACCAGCTCGCTGACCAGCAGCTCCGTCGTGTCGACCAACGGTTCCAGGTCCCAGGCGATCAGCTGGCCGCGCGCGTACTCTCGGGCCCGCCCGACACTGCGCGGCTCGCGCGGCAGCGTCCAGTCGCCCACCGACTCGGCCGGCAGCCCCTGTACACGTGCCATCAGCAGCGCGATGTCGTCCTCGCCGTGGTGCGTGTCGAGGGTGTTCAGGACGTGGTCGCAGACGTCCTCGAGGGGCTGGGAGGGGTCGGTGAGGGCGCCGACGAACGCCTGGAGGCCTTCGTCCAGGGGGTGGTCTCGGGACTCGACCAGGCCGTCGGTGTAGAGCGCGAGCAGCGCGCCCTCGGGGAGTTCGACCTCGACCTCCTCGAAGGGCTCCCCGCCGACGCCGAGCGGCATGCCGGGCGGCACGTCGAGCATCAGCGCGTCCTCGCCCGGTTCCACCAGCACCGGCGGCAGATGGCCGGCGTTGGCGAACGTGCAGCGCCTGGTGACCGAGTCGTAGACGGCGTACACGCAGGTCGCCAGGTAGACCTCGGAGAGGTCGGCGTCCCGGGGCTGGCGGGCCGTGCGGGTGGCCTGCTGGACTCCGCCGGGGGTGCCGAGGCCGCGGGCGATCTCGTCCAGCGCGGAGAGCACCTCGGCGGGTTCGAGGTCCAGCAGGGCCAGCGTGCGGACCGCCGTGCGCAGTTCGCCCATCGCGACCGCCGCGCGCAGCCCCCGGCCCATCACGTCGCCGACGACCAGCGCCGTGCGGTGGCCGGGGAGTTCGATGACGTCGAACCAGTCGCCGCCGACCTCGGTGGCCGCGTTGCCCGGAAGGTAGCGGCACGCGATGTCCAGCCCGGAGGCCTCCGGGTCACCGGGCGGGAGCAGGGACCGTTGCAGTATCAGCGCGCGTTCGTGCTCACGGCGGTACAGGCGCGCGTTGTCGATGCAGACGGCGGCGCGGGCGGCCAGTTCGACGGCCAGTTCCCGGTCGCGGTCGCCGAACGGCTCGCTGCCCTTGGTGCGGGCGAACTGCGCGAGGCCGACGACCGTGTCGTGGGCGACCATCGGAACGGCGAGGGTCGACTGGACGAGACCGCCCTCCTCGGCGGGCACGTGCTGCGGGCGAGTGGTGCGCAGGGCGTCCGCGCACGGCGAGTTGAAGGGGTAGTGGTGGACGGCGCCGACGGCGACCGGGGAACCGCCGCCCACGAAGGGCGCGTCGGAGACCGCGCTGGCGAACGCCACCCGGCGCAGTTCGGCGCTGCCGTCGGAGAGCCCGGGCGGCCGCTCGTCGCCGGCCAGCAGGCCCTGGTAGAGGTCGACGGTGGCCAGGTCGCAGAAGCCGGGCACGACCACGTCGAGGAGTTCGCGGGCGGTGGTCTCCAGGTCGAGGGAGTTGCCGATGCGGGCGCCCGCCTCGTTGAGGAGGGCGAGATTCCGTCGGGCCGCGGCGGCTTCGCGGGCGGCGGCGCGGCGGGCGGTGACGTCCAGGCCGAGCCAGGCGATGCCGATGGGGCGGCCGGTGCCGCCGTGCACCCGGTAGAGGTTGATGGACCAGTGCCGGCGCTCCTCCGACCCCGGCACGAACCCCGTGACGTGCATGTCCGTGATGGAGTTGCCGGTGTCGAGGACCCGCCGCAGGGTGGCCGCGACCCGCTCGGCCTCCGAGCGCGGCAGGTAGTCGTGGACGCCCTTGCCGCGGTGGTCGTCGGGGCTGCCGCCGAAGATGGAGGAGAACCGCACGTTGGCCCGGCGGATCCGCAGGTCGGGGTCGATCAGCAGGAAGCCGAAAGGAGATTGACCGAATATCGACTGCGAGGCGGCGAGGTCGGTCTCGATGCTGCGTAGGGTGCGGACGTCGACCACTATGCACACGGCCGCTTTCTCGCCCTCGGCGGTGCGGGTGGGCATGACGTAGACCTCGGCGAGTCCCTCCTCGCCGCGCTCGCCGTCCGCCGTGTCGGGCATCCGGAAGGGGACCGCGCCGGTCCACTCCCGCCCGTCCAGGATCTCGGCCATCTTCCGCTGGCCGCGTTCGCGCAGGTCCTCGTCGACGAACGCCTCGATGGGATCCATGCCGACGGCGCGCTCCGCGGGGATGCCGAAGAGCTGCTCGGCACGCAGGCTCCACTGGTCGACGAGGCCGTCGGCGCCGATGGAGAACGAGGCGACCTTGATGTAGTCGTAGATCGAGCCGGGTGGGCTGCTCTGCCACACGGCGCCGCCGGGGGCGGCGGCTGTCTCCGCGGTCCCCTCCCTCGCACCGTCCGACGGGTCCTCGGACTCCGTGGCCTTAGCTGGTATCTCGCTCACGCGAACCGTCCCCTCCAGCTCACCGCGCCCGGCACCGGTCACCGGGGGCGGCTGCCCGCAGTATCCAGCACTACGGTGCCGCCTGACACGGTGTTCACGATCACAGCATGGTCCCGACGATTTCCGGACCTGGCCGTGAGAACACTTCCACTCTTCTAACCAGGGAACACGCCCTCGAACCACCTACTTGGGCGCCCGTTCCGCGGCCACTCCCGAGAGTGGACGGCGTAGCACAGCGTGTACACCCGGTTCACCCGGTCCGGTCGGGTACCGCGAGTTCGAACCAGACGGTCTTGCCGGTGCCGCCGGGGCGGGTTCCCCAGCTGCGTGAGGAGCCGGCGACCAGCTGGAGGCCGCGGCCGCTCTCGTCGTCGGGGCTGGCGGCGCGCTCGCGGGGCGGGTCCGGGAGCGGGTCGGAGACCTCCACCCGCAGGGTGTCGCGGAGGTCCGCGGGGCGGACCAGGCGGACGCCGATGGGGCCGGTGGCGTGCCGGAGGGAGTTGGTCACCAGCTCGCTGACCAGCAGGGCGGTGATGTCGGCGAGGGTGCCGAGGCCCCAGCCTGTCAGTTGGTCACGGACCGCGGTACGGGCTGTGCGCACGGCGCCCGGTTCCGCGGGAAAGGTCCACTCGACGGTGTCACCTTCGGTGTCGATCACACCGATCACTTCCCAGTCGCTTCCCTGGCTACGAGCCCTGCCCTGTCCGGTTTCATGGGGTTAATGGGCACATACCCGATTACCGGGGGCCAGTACCGCACGGGTGGGCGCACTGTGGTGCGAACGGCTTACGCCGGGGAGGCCGAGCGCCCAGGGGGCAGGAGGTGCGGGTGACGGGCGGCCACCTCGCGCACCGCCGGCACGTCCTGGTCGAGCCAGTCCACGGACCAGAGTTCGTCCGGGCTCAGCCAGCGCAGTTCGTCGTGGTCCTGAAGGGACTCCGGGGGCGCCGAGGCGGGGTGGAGGCGGGCGGTCCACACCTGGAGGACGTACGGCTCACGCAGCGGCCACTCCCCCGGCACCCGGGCGACGGCCTGCGCGGTCACGCCCAACTCCTCGCGCAGTTCGCGGACCAGGGCCTGTTCGGGGCTCTCGCCGGGCTCGACCTTGCCACCGGGCAGCTCCCAGCGGCCGGCCAGCTCCGGGGGTGCGCTGCGGCGGGCCGCGAGCAGGCGGCCGGCGTCGAGCAGGGCGGCTCCGACCACCACGATCCGTTGGCTCATGGCCGGGAGCCTACGGGAGGCGGTGCGGGGTCAGTTGCGCGTGCCGCCCCCGCCGCCGTTGGCGAAGCCGATGCGCTCGACCCAGTAGAGCTGCTTGTGTCCGCGGTCGTCGAGACTGTCGGCGATCTTCTGCGCCTCGGCCCGGGTCGCGTACCGGCCGACCCGGTAGCGATTGCCGTTGTCGTCCTGCCGTATGACCAGCCAGGGGAGAGAGACCGTGCCTTCCGTCATCGCACCCCTCCGACTCTCCCGGCTCCCGCCCGTCCCCGCCCCGCCAAGGAAACCGCACTCCGCATATGCCCGAGCGTACGCCTAACCTTTACGCAGCGAATACGCCTTTTCACAAAGAGGTACGCAACCAGCCAGAACGGTGGGGGCGCACGATGACGAACGCGCCGTCCGCACACCCGGCGCACCGAGTCGGAGGCATGCCGAGGACAGCCCGGACCACCTGCGAGAACGGCCGGATCACGACGGCCGGGCGGGACTACGGACAGAGACGGTGAAGGCGTCAACCACCTCGGGGGTGTGCGCTACTTCACGGGCAGGTGGTACGCGGCCCGGTACCGGTCGGCCGGGATGACGACGTCGGCCGTCTCCACCGGGCGGCCGGAGGCGTAGTACGTCCGCTGGATCACCAGGACCACGTGGCCGGGGACACCGCCCAGGGTGAGCAGCTCCTCGGCGAGGCCGGGGCGGGCGCCGACCTCCTCGGTGACGTTGTCCACGATGACGTCGATGGCCCGCATCCGCTCCACCACCCCCATGCCGCCCAGCGGGCCCTCCTCGGGCAGCATCACGGGGGTGCGGCCGGTGACGGCGAGCGGCTCCCAGGAGGTGGAGAGCATCATCGGCTCCCCGGAGTCCCGGAACAGGTACCGGGTGCGCATCACCCGGTCGCCCGTCTGGATGCCCAGCCGGTCGGCGATCACGGCGCCGGCCTCGGCCTGTTCGCTGCTGGACTCCCAGGTGCCGCGCGCGGCCGCCTCGGACTGCTCCTGCCGGAACGGGGTGGCGCCGCCGACCGGGCGGAACCCGGAGCGGGCCACCCGCCGCGGCACCGGCCGCTCGCGGACGTAGGTCCCCGAGCCGGAGCGGCCCTCGACCAGCCCCTCGGCCATCAGCACCTTGCGGGCCTCCAGCGCGACGGTGTCGGAGACGCCGTACTCCTCGCGGATGCGAGCCTGGGAGGGGAGCCGTGTGTGCGGGGGCAGCGAACCGTCGACGATCTTCTTGCGGAGATCACCCGCGACACGCAGATACGCCGGCTGCTCACCGAAAGTCACTGGCCGCTCCCATCAGGTTGTACAGACAGCAACAGCGTGGCAACCGTGGGTTCCGCCATGCAAGCAAAGGCCAGAGAATCACTCGATGTGATGACAAGTGGCCGGGGAATGCATTACGCAGGCACTTTCTCCCCGCTGTGGCCGCGGTCACACCTGCATACCGGAGCCACCTCCTTCACTGCCGGCGCCCTGACCTCCGTCGTCGTACGCGGGCGGGTCGACGGAGAGGCCCAGAGCATCGCGTACGGTCACCGCGCGATGCGGGTCGATCAACTTGTACCCCTTGTCGTAGTGCGCGTAGAAGGTATCGACATCCGGAGCCTTCGCGGCCCTCGCCCACTCGGTCCGCGCCTTGTCGAGGTCGGCGGCGAGGGCGAGAACCGGCCGCTCCGTGTCGGCTGACCACTTCCCGGAGCGCAGCATCGCCGACTGCTTGCCGAGCGCCGTGGCCACCCGGCCCGCCCACGCCTTGTTCCCGGGCAGGTCGTCCTCGATGTAGTCGGTGTCCGGCGCGGTGTCCAGCGCGACGTTCAGGATGTGCGCGGCCCTGAGGTAGGAGACCTGTTCGGGGGTGAAGGCGCCGACCTGCGCGCGGTAGGAACCGGTGAGCTTCTCCCCCTCCGCGGCACTGCCGAAGGCGCAGACCACGCTGCGGTCCCCGGTGGACCAACTGTCCTCGCTGGGCGTGAAGTAGTAGACGGCGACGTCGTCGGGAACCGCCCAGAGGTCGAAGGCGTAGGTGTCCTCCAGGGCGTAGCAGCGGTGGTCCGCGGAGCCGCCGGACGCGTCGTCGCCCGGGTACTCGGCGCCCTTGAGGTCGTAGGTGGCGAAGACCTCACCGTCGTGGGCGTCCTCGCAGGGCACCCGCGTGACATCGGTGACCAGGTCGCCGGTGAGGGAGTCGCCGGGGGTGTCGAAGCAGTCACCGGTGGACAGCGACAGGCTTGAGGTCTCGCTCGCGCCCTCCTTGACGCCCTCCCAGAACTCGGCGGCGCCGCCGGTGGCCAGCAGCAGCACCCAGACGGCCAGCCCGATCCCGGAGAACACCGATCCGACGACCGCCATCGCCCTGCCCCGCTCACCGCGCCTGCGGATCTGGATCAGCGCGATCACCCCGAGCACCAGCCCCACCCCCGGCAGGCAGCACAGCAGCCCGAGGACCAGGGAGGCGATGGCGAGGCCGTTGACGGGCGCCGGCAGCACGTAGGGGACGTGACCCTGCCCCCAGGGCTGGTAGGGCGAGGGGTACGGCGGCTGCGGCCCGTACGGCCCCTGCGGGTACTGCGGCTGCGGGTAGTGCGGGTACTGCGGACCGCCCGCCGCGGGCGGCTGGTAGGGCCCTTGCGGCTGCTGGGGGCCGGGAGGCGGAGGTATGGACACCGGTACCGTGCTCCTGAGGGGGCGTCTGGCCGCGTGAAACCGACGGCTGAACTGATGTACGACTGCGCGCATCGTAAGCGCGCGGTGAACGGGGGCGGCACGAGGGTGGGGAGAGCCGTCCGGCCCGCCACGGGCCGGGCCGGCGCCCGCTTCGACCGGCCGAGTATTCCTGGGAGGACGACGAATGAACGAGACCGTCGGCGCCGTCAACGCGCTCACCGCGGCCTGGGCGCGGCGGACCAGACAGGGCACGGTGTTCTCGGCGGCCGGTGTCTGGCCGCTGCTCGCCTTCCTCGCCGACGGCGCCACGGGCCCCGCCCGTGACGAACTGACCCGGGCGGTGGGCCTGCCCGCCGACCAAGCGGCGGCCGGTGCCCGGGAGTTACTCGGCGGGCTCGCCTCGATGCACGGTGTCGGCGCGGCCCTCGGACTGTGGACCGACCGCGCGCTGGAACTCGGCGAGCGGTGGGCGGCGGGGCTGCCCGCCCACGCGCACGGTGTTCTCGGCGCCGACCCCGCGGACTCCCAGCGGGCGCTGGACGCGTGGGCGGCCGGGCGCACCGAGGGTCTCGTCGGGCGGCTGCCGGTCAAACTCGCCGAGGACGCCCGGATGGTGCTGGCGACCGCGCTCGCCCTGCACACGGACTGGCGGCAGCCCTTCCAGGAGACCGTGCTGCGGCCCGCCGCCGGACCCTGGCAGGGCCGCGACCTCGCCGGCCTGCACCGCAGCAGTGTGCGCACCGACCGGATCGGGGTGGCCGAGGGCCCGGACGGGCAGGTCACCACGGTGAAGGTGCCCGGCGGCAACGCCCTCGACGTGCACCTGCTGCTCGGCGAGGAGGGGATGGCGCCCGGACAGGTGCTGGACACCGGCATCGGCGTCCTGGAGCGCGCCCTGCCGGTGACGAGCGGCGGCGGGCTCCCCTACGGGCCCGCGGGGCCCGGCGTGACCGTGGAACGACAGCCGTCGGCCACCCCTGACCCCGTACGGCTGGATGTGACCACGGTCGGCTTCCAGGTGCGCGCGGACCACGATCTGCTGCAACTGCACGGCCTGTTCGGGCTGTCCACGGCCGCCGACGCCCGCACGGGGCACTTCCCCGGGATCAGCGCGGCGCCGCTGGCCATCGGGGCGGCCGGGCAGTCCGCGGTCGCGGAGTTCGGACCGCTGGGTTTCCGGGCCGCCGCGGTGACGGCCGTACTGGCGGCGCCGGGGGGCGCGCCGCCGCGGTTCCGGCACGAGTCGACCGTCGTCCGGGCCGTCCTCGACCGGCCGTTCGGCTTCCTCGCCGTGCACCGCGACAGCCGCCTGGTGCTGGCGGCGGGCTGGGTCACGGAACCGACGGCGACGGCCTGAACGACGCGGTGCGCCGGCCGTGACAGACGGCCCCGGCGTGCCGCCGTCCGGTCGCGGTGGCGTCGAGGTGCGGACGCGTCCGCACGGGCGGTGACCGCATACGCCCGTGCGGGCCGGGTGACGCCGTCGCCGGGGCGGCCCGGGACCGGATGACGCCGGTCCCGGGCTCGCCGTGAGCGGGTTCAGCCCACCGGTCCGCCCCCGGTGATGCGCAGCCTGAGGGTGCGGGCCTCGGGGCGCAGGGCGAACTCGGGCAACACGTCCGGTCCGCAGGCCCGGGAGCCGAGTCCGTGCTGGGCCGCGTCGATGATCAGGTGGCCGGCGGTGGACTCCGGGAGCTCGTGCGGGTGGGCGGCGCGGGCGAGTTGCCCGGGGGTGTGCCGGGCCAGGGTGAAGCCGGGGCGCCGCCCCCGGGTGTCGGGAAGCGCCGTGAAGTCCAGGACCCCGGTGCCTGCGCTGGTCAGCGTGAGCCGGCGGAGCCGGGAGCGGTGCCCGGTCTCCTGCGGGCGGGCGTAGCCGGCCGCCAGGTCCTCGACGGCGGCGGAGAAGCGGCCGGTGCGGGCCGCGCGGAGGCTGTCCGGGTAGGACTCGTGCGGGCCCAGCCCGAACCAGTCGGCGCCGTCCACCGGGGCCGTCCCGTCCGGGAGTTCGAAGTGCACCCCGATCCGCGGCCACACCGTCCGCCACCCGCGCGAGGGTTCGATCTCCACGCGCAGTTCCAGCTCGCCGTCCTCGAGGGACCAGACCGACTCCACCGTGACCGACAGCGCGGAGTGCGCGGCGGAGACCCGGTCGACGGTGCGCAGCGCGTCCGCGGCCTGCTCCACGCTGATCCGGCGGGTGGTCAGCCGGTCGAGTCCGTCGCGCCGCCAGAGGGCGGCGCTGGACACCTCGGCGAGGCTGGCGTCGCTGCCCTCCAGGCGGTCGGAGGTGCCCTCGTCGTTGTCGGTGGGCGCCCGGAACAGCTCAAGCCGCGGTCCGGTGACGGGGCGTGCGGCGAGGCGGGTGAGGGAGCCCGCGGTGAACTCGGCGATGCCGAGGGCGAGGGTGCCCTCGGCGGGCCGCCAGCCGGTACGGCGCCGGGCGGCGGGCACCGGCCGCGCCGCCGAGCGGTCCAGCTGGGCGGTGGCGACCTCGTGGCCCTCGGGGGCCCAGGCGGTCGCGGCCGCGAGCACCGCCTCGACGGTCAGCCAGGTCTCGGCGTCCTCGGCCACCGCGACCGCCGGCAGCGCCACCCGCGCCGACTCGCCGGCCGCGACCGCGGGCACGTCGAGGTCCCCGGAGTCCACGAGGGTCCCGTCGTGCTCTACGCGCCAGCGGAACCGCAGGTCGGAGGTGTCGGCGGAGTGCCGCACGTTGGTGACGGCGAGTCCGTCGCCGTCGAAGGCGAACCGGACCGGCTGCACGACCGCCTTGAACTCGTGCAGGCCGGGCGTCGGCACGTCGTCGCTGAGCACCATGCCGTCCATGACGAAGTTGCCGTCGTGCACGACCTCGCCGAAGTCGCCGCCGTAGGCGTAGTACGGCGTGCCGTCCGCGGACCTGGCCAGGATGCCGTGGTCGCGCCACTCCCAGACGAAGCCGCCGTGCAGCCGGGGGAAGCGGTGGACGAGTTCCTCGTACTGGTCGAGGCCGCCCGGACCGTTGCCCATCGCGTGGGCGTACTCGCAGAGCAGGAACGGCCTGGTGCGCTGCCGGGCGCCCTGGGCCGGGGTGCAGCCCAGCAGCGGGGCCGTGGAGCCGTCGGTGCCGATCTGCTCGGTCTCCGGCACGGTCGCGTACATCCGCGAGTACACGTCGGTGTACTCGCCGGTGTAGTCGCCCTCGTAGTGCACGGGGCGCTCGGGGTCGCGGGCGTGCGTCCAGGCCGCCATGGCGGCGAGGTTGACGCCGGTCCCGGCCTCGTTGCCGAGCGACCACATCACGACGCCGGGATGGTTCTTGTCGCGTTCCACGGTCCGCTCGATGCGGTCCAGGCAGGCCGCGCGCCAGGCGGGGTCGTCGGTCGGGTTGCCGGTCCAGTCGCCGTCGTTGTCGAAGCCGTGGGTCTCCAGGTCGCATTCGAGGACGACCCAGAAGCCGAGTTCGTCGGCGAGGTCGAGCAGCCGGGGGTGCGGCGGGTAGTGGCTGGTGCGGATGGCGTTCACGTTGAACCGCTTCATCCGGGCCAGGTCCTCGCGGGCGTGCGCCTCGTCGAAGACCCGGCCGCGCTCGGGGTGGGCCTCGTGCCGGTTCATGCCGTGGAAGACCACCCGGCTGCCGTTGACCAGGAAGCGGTCGCCGCGTATCTCCACGGTGCGGAATCCGGCCCGCAGGGTGATGGTCTCGGCGGCCGAGGACACCGTGGCGTCGTACAGGCGGGGCAGTTCGGCCGACCACGGCCGTACGTCGTCCACCTCGACCGGCGCCACGTCGGAAGCCGTCTCCCAGACCTGCTCGACGCCCAGTTCGGGGATGCGCAGGGTGACCGGGAACGCGCTCGGGTCGGCGGTGATCTCCGCCTCGATCCGGCCGCGCCCGCCGTCGTAGCCCGTCCTCAGCCAGACGTCCTCGATGCCGCCGGCCGGGCGGGCGAGCAGGGTGACGTCCCGGAAGATCCCGGGCAGCCACCACTGGTCCTGGTCCTCCAGGTAGCTGGCCGCCGACCACTGGTGCACCCGGACGGCGACGACGTTGTCGCCGGGGTGGACCGCGGACGTCACGTCGAACTCGTGGGCCAGCCGGCTGCCGCTCGCGCTGCCGATCTCGACGCCGTTCACCCACACCTTGAACAGCGACTCGACCCCGTCGAAGCGCAGCAGAACCCGTTCGGCGTCGGACCAGCCGTCGGGAAGGCCGAAGCGGCGGCGGTAGTCGCCGGTGGGGTTCTCGTCGGGGACGTGCGGCGGGTCGATCGGGAACGGGAACTGGATGTTGGTGTAGATCGGCCGTCCGTAGGCCCCGTCGCCCTCCAGCACCCAGTGCGCGGGCACCGGCATGCCGTCCCAGCCGTCGTCGTCGAAGTCCGCGGCCGCGAAGTCCTCGGCGACGGCCGCGGTCGGGGACAGCCGGAAGCGCCAGTCCCCGTTCAGCGAGAGGGCGGGGGCGTCGGAGTGCAGCCACGAGCGGGCCGGGCGCAGGGCGCCACGCCACGGGGCGGTGTCCGATACGTACGCGGGGTGCTCGGAGCGCAAGAGTTCACAACCTTCGAAGTGAGGGGGGGTGTTGTGCCGCTAGCGGAGGACGACGGTGCGGATCTCCCAGGGGCCGAGGGCGAGTTCGAGCCCGTCCCCGGTCACCGGCTCCGTGCCGATCGCCCGGCCGAGCAGGTCGACGGTGGTGGCCTCGGTGAAGGCGCCGGTCACCCGGACCTCGGAGGCGGTGTCGCGCAGCGCGGCCAGCCGGATCTCGGTGCCGGGGCCGCGCTCGGAGTCGGTGACCCGGCGGATGCTCGACACCTGGATGTCCCGGCCCTCGACCCGCGGTCCGGTGGCGTCCGGGGGCAGCGGGGTGCCGCCGGGCGCGGTGCCGCGGGCGACCAGGACGCCCGCCCGGAACTCCTCGGCGAGCGCGACCGCGTCCGCGCCCCGCCAGCCGTCGGCCGAGGGCAGCACGGCGAACCGGTTCTCGATGCGCATGCCCAGGTCCTGCGCGCCGGGGACGGGGATCTCGCTCGCCGCGGGTTCGTCGCGCAGGGGGTGGATGTTGACGCTGATGGAGCCGATGGCGCGCAGCAGGGTCAGGGCGAGGGCGGAACCGTCGTCGACGATCTCGTACTCGGCGGAGTGGTCGAGCAGGACGGTGGCCGGGCCCGCCGACACGAAGGAGCCGGCCGGGAAGGTCGGCAGCGGGTACTCGCCCCAGCCGCCCTCGGCGGTCAGTCCGCGCTCGGTGACGGCGAACTGGCCGGCCGACGCGGAGACGGTGACGGGCTCGGGCAGCGGCACGTGGAAGCGCAGCCGGTGGTCGGCGCTCCGGTTGAGGAACGCGGTGGAGATCCGGACGAACGGCTCGCCCGCGCGGACCTCGACCTCCATGTCCACGGGCGTCGGCACGGTGCCCGCGGCGCGCCGGTCCCGGTCGTCGGCGGCGAGCGCGGCCGGCCAGTCGTAGACGCGGGTGACGCGCAGCCTGGCCCGCAGCGGGCCGCCGTCGAGGAGTTCGACGCCGACCCGGGACGGCTCGGACACCAGGACGTCGTGCGCGGGGGGTGCGTAGTTGTAGCTGTCGCCGCGGTCGCCGCCGTCGACGAGGCGGCCCACCCCGGACAGGACGGTGCCGTCGGCGCCGGTCACCTCCAGGGTGCCGTCGGCGGCCACCGCGACCTCGACCAGCCCGTTGGCGAGGCGGTCCGCCGTCGCCGTCACCGGCGCGGTCACCTCCGCGACGGGCCGGCCGTCGGCGGGCCCGACCCGGAAGGCGGCGAGGCCGGCGGCCGGGACGGGCACGGCCACCAGGGCGGTGGCCCGGGCCTCGGCCAGGGTCAGCACCCGCCACTCCCCGGGGTGCGCGGCCGCGGCCGCGGCGACCTCGCCGCGCAGGGTCATCAGGTCGAAGGAGCCGGCCGGCGCCTCGGCGAGGTGGAAGACCAGGGAGTTCGCGGTGAGTTCGTAGCGGTCGATGAGCAGGCCGAACAGCTCGCGGCGGTGGATGCGGCGCAGCACGCGCTCCAGCTGCGAGGCGTCGAGCCGCTCGTCGCTGAGGACGGTCGGTGCCTCGGAGACCAGCTGGACGGGGTGGGTGGTGCCGTCGGCGGTGGTCGCGACCAGGCTCGGGCCCTCCGCGGCGGCGACGACGTCCACCTCGACCAGTGCGGTGCGGGGTACGGGCAGCGGGTTGGCGACCAGGTGGCCGTCGCTCGGGACCAGGGCGGCGGGCTCGGCGAGGGCCGCGTCCCGGACCGCGCGCGCGGTCTGGGCGGCCTCGGCGAGGCGGGCGGCGACCTGGTCGCAGGTCTCGTCGGTGCCGGAGCCGACCACCGAGTCGTGCGCGGTGGACTCGATGATCTTGTGCCAGGCGAGGTCGAGGAAGTGCGACTCGTCGCGCTCGGACCACAGGGCGTTCATCCGCTCGGCGTGGTCGACGGTCCGCTCGGCGAGCGCCATCCGCTGCTTGAGGCCGAGGCGCACGGAGAGCACGCCGGGCAGGATGTTGCCGCGCACGTGGCTGCGGAGTTCACCGGTGACGACCGCGGTGACCTCGTCCCGTACGTGCTCGCGGAGGTACTCGTCGAGGGTGGCGACGGTGATCGGCCGCTCTTCGCCGGAGGCCTGCCGCAGCCAGTCGGCGAGCTTCGGGTCGGGCGCGTTGTGGTCGGTGCCGGCCATCGCGAGGAGCGGGTCGCCGCCCCAGCGGCCGGTGGTCTGCTCGGCGTACTCGGCGAGCGCCTCCCGGATCCGGTCGGGCACCAGCAGGACGTCGAGTCCGTTGTCGTACCCGTCGAAGAGGAACTCGGTGCGGACCTCGGAGCCGTCGGGGGCGCGCCAGCGGAAGGCGTGGCCGTCGACCGTGCCGGGCACCCCGCGCCACAGCGCCGCGTGCCCGATGCCGGCGCGGGCCAGGATCTGCGGCATCTGGGCGACGTGGCCGAACATGTCCGGGAGGTAGCCGATGGGCATGGCCCCGCCGAGGCGCTCCGCCGCCGCCCAGCCCATCTGGAGGTTGCGGACGATGGTCTCGCCGCCGCAGAGGAACTCGTCGAGCAGGATCAGCCACGGCCCGACGGCCAGCCGGCCCTCGCGGACCAGGGCGGCGACGCGGTCGCGGTTCTCCGGCCGCATCTCCAGGTAGTCCTCGACGGCGGCCATCTGCCCGTCGACGGTGAACCGGAAGTCCGGGTCGGCGTCGGCGGTCGCGAGGACGGTGTCGAGGGCGGTGACGAGGCGGTGCCGGAACACCTGGAACGGCTCGTACCACTCGCGGTCCCAGTGGAAGTGGGGCACGAAGACGGCGGAGTCGGACATGACTTGGGGCACCTTCCGGGTGGTCACTTGAGGGAGCCGGCGGCGAGGCCGGTCCGCCAGAAGCGCTGGAGCAGGATGAAGACGATGATCACGGGCACGATCGAGACCAGTGAGCCGGTGATGATGGACTGCTGGAGCGCGGGGGCGCGGGCGGTCTGGCCGTTCCACTCGTACAGGCCGAGCGTGATCGGGAACAGGGACTCCTTCTGCAGCATCACCATCGGCAGGAAGAAGTTGTTCCAGATGGCCACGAACTGGAACAGGAAGATGGTCACCAGGGCCGGTGTCATCAGCCGCAGCGCCACCGAGAAGAACGTCCGGAACTCGCCTGCGCCGTCCAGCCGCGCCGACTCCAGCAGTTCCTGCGGGACCGCCGAGTTGGCGAAGATCCGCGCGAGGTAGACGCCGAAGGGGCTGACGATGCTGGGCAGGAACACCGCGAGGTAGGTGTTGACCAGCCCGGTCGCCGAGAACAGCAGGAACAGCGGCAGGGCGAGCGCGGTGGTGGGCACCAGGACGCCGCCGAGGATGACGGAGAACAGGAACTCCCGGCCGCGGAAGTTGAACTTGGCCAGCGCGTAGCCGCACAGCGCGGAGATCAGGGTGCCGACGGCCGCGCCCAGCACCGCGTAGATCACGGTGTTCAGGGCCCAGCGGCCGAAGATGCCGTCGCTGCGGGTGAACAGGACACGCAGGTTGTCGAAGAGGTTGAAGTGCGAGAACGCCAGTCCGTTGGTGGTGGCGAGGTCGCCCTGCGGCTTGGTCGCCGCGACGACCAGGAAGTAGACCGGCAGCAGGAAGTACACGGCCAGCAGCAGCATCAGGCCCATGACGGCGGCCCGGCTGACCCGGCTCTCTTTGCTCACGGAGGGTTGGTTGCTCACAGTCCGGCCTTCTTCGAGGTGAGTCGCATGAACCCGAAGCTCAAGACGAAGGTGATGACGGCGATGACGACGGAAATGGCGGCTGCCTGCTGGTAGTTGTTCCCGGAGGCGACCGTGTAGGCGAGCATGTTCGGGGTGTAGGTGCTGGAGATGTTCGAGGAGATCTGCCGCAGCACGGCCGGCTCGGCGTACAGCTGGAGCGTGCCGATGATCGAGAACACCGTGGTCAGCACGATCGACGGGGCGATGATCGGGACCTTGATCCGCCAGGCGATGGCCCAGTTGGAGGCGCCGTCGAGCTTCGCGGCCTCGTAGAGCTCCTGCGGGATCGACTGCAGCGCCGAGAACATGATCAGCATGTTGTAGCCGGTCCACAGCCAGGTGGAGACGTTCGCCGCCGACCACAGCACGGCACCGGGGCCGAGGAAGTCGGGGTGCAGCCCGATCCCGTTCAGCAGGTCGACGACCGGGCTGAGCTGCGGCGAGTAGAGGTACGACCACATGATCGCGGCGATCACGCCGGGCACCGCGTACGGCATGAACGCGGTGATCCGGAAGAAGGCCTTCGCCCTCAGCAGCGGGGTGTCCAGGAGCAGCGCGATGACCAGCGCGACGAACAGCATGACCGGCACCTGCACGATGCCGAACAGGCCGATCCGGCCGATGCTGGACCAGAACTCGGTGTTCTGGAACACCTGGGAGTACTGCTCGAAGCCCCCGAAGGTCGTGTACGAGGTGCCGTACTGCCCGCCGCTGCGGCGCACCACCCGGAAGCTCTGCCACAGCGCGTAGCAGACCGGCACCAGGTAGAACAGCAGGAACGGCAGGAAGAACGGGGTGACGAAGGCGGCGACGGTGCCCAGGCGGGGGCCGCCGCCGTCGAGACGACGACGGCGGCTCCCGGACGGCGGCACCGCACGGCTCGGGCGGGTCGCGATGTCGGTCATGCGGCGGTCACTTGCCCGCCTCGGCCGGAATGGCCTGGTCCTTCATCGACTTCAGCGCGGCGGCCTGGGCGGTGGCGAGCGCGTCGGTCAGGGTGCCGTCACCGGCCGCGGCCTTCGCGATCGCGTCCTGGAGCGCGAGGTTGACCGTCTTCTGGGTGGGGCCCCAGCTGAAGCTGGTGTCGATCTTCTTGGACGAGTCGGCGAACACGTCGAAGATCTTCTCGTTGTTGTAGTACGGCACGCCCTTGGACAGTGCCGGCAGCTTCAGCCCGTCGACGGCGGCCGGGTAGAGACCGCCCAGCTCGTTCTCCATCGCCAGCGCCTGCGGGTCGGAGTTCAGCCAGGTGTTGAACTCGACGGACTCGTAGAGGTGCTTGCTGCCCTTCATGAAGGCGACGGTCGAGCCGCCCCAGTCACCGGAGGCGCCGCCGGTGCCCCAGGTCGGCATCGGGACGATCGACCACTTGCCCGCCTGCTTGGGCAGGTTGTCGCGGAACATGCTGTAGCCCCAGGCGGCGCCGACGTAGCTGGCGACCTGGTCCTTCTGGAACGCCGCGTACATCTGTGTCGACCCGTTGGCGAGGTCGGTGCGCACCAGCTTGCCGGAGATCAGCTTCTGCCAGTAGTCGGCGACCTGCTTGCTCTTGTCCGACTCGACGCTCACCTGCCACTTGCCGCCGGAGTAGCCGTACATCTCGGCGCTGTTCTGCCAGAGCAGGCCGTTGAACCACTCGGCGTTGTTCGGGTCGAAGAACGTGATGTCGAGCTTGGGGTCCGCCTTGTGCAGCTTCTCGGCCGCCGCCGCGTACTCGTCCCAGGTGGTCGGGATGGCGACGTCGTGCTTCTTGAAGATGTCGCTGCGCACGAACAGGGCCATCGGGCCGGTGTCCTGCGGGAGGGCGAACACGCCGGTGTTGCCGAAGCTGGTCTGCGACCAGGTCCAGGGCACGAACTTCGACTTGGCCGCGGTGGCCGCCTTGCAGGCTGAGGCGTCCACGAAGGCGTTCTGGGTGCGCAGGTTGGGCAGTTCGTCGTAGCCGACCTGGGCCAGGTCCGGCGCCTTGCCCGCCTTGAGGGCGTTGCCGAGGGTGCCGTACTGGTCGTTGGAGATGTTCTTGGTCTCGACCTGGACGTCCGGGTGCTGCTTGTTCCAGACGGCGACGACCTTGTCCATGCCCGGAACGGTGTTCCAGTACTGGAGGGTGACCTTGCCCTTGGCCGGCGCGCAGGACGAGGCGGCCGCCTTGTCCGACGTTCCGGAGGACGAGCATCCGGTGAGTGCGACGAGGCTTGCGGTGACGGCCGCGATACCGAAGCGGACGCGCGTGACTGTGCTGCTCATATCTTCCGTTCCAGAGAACGCCTGGCAGCGGTGGCCGGGCGGGGTCGACGTTGACACCTGGAGGCGGATGCCTTCTGGTTGGAACTTCTGGTTGGAATGGGGTTCCGTGAGCGGTAACGTGAGCGCTCACGGGAGCGGTAACGGTTAGGCGAAATGGAGTGTGTGCTTCGGTACGCCGGAGTGTCAAGACTCTGACGGTACGGGGCATACTCGGTGTCCCTTCGGCGCACGCGCGTCGGCATCTACGCGGAGGTATGTGATGGCGTCGTCGGGGACCGGACCCCGCCGGGTGACGATCGACGATGTGGCCGAAGCCGCGGGAGTGTCCCGGCAGACCGTCTCGCGGGCCCTGAACGACAAGGGCGAGATCGGCGCCTCCACCAAGCAGCGGGTCCTCGACGCCGCCCTCGAACTGGGCTACCGGCCAAGCCGGTTCGCCCGGGGGCTGGTCCGCCAGGACACGATCAGCGTCGGTCTGGTCATCCCCGACCTGCTCAACCCGTTCTTCACCGAGGTCGCCGCCGCCGCCCTGGAGGCCGCACGCGCCCACGGCTGGCACGTGGTCGTGTACGACACCGGGGACCGGGCCGAGGAGGAACGGGCCACCCTGGAGGTGATCTCCACCCAGGTGGACGCGGTGGTGGGCTACCTCAGCCTGCCGGAGGACGAGATCGACAAACTGACCCGGGGCCTGCCCGTGGTGCTCATCGACCGGGAGCACCGCACCGAGCGGTTCCGCTCGATCCGCATCGACGGCGAGTCGGGCGTCCACGCCGCGATCCGGCACCTGGCCGAGACCGGTCACCGGCACATCGGCATGCTGGACCACGCCGAACGCTCCCGGCCGAGCATCCGGCACGAGTGGTTCGACACCGCGATGGCCGCCTGCGCACTGGACGCCTCCGCGGTGGCCCGCGCCGACCAGAGCGTCGAGGGCGGCGAGAGCGCGCTGGAGGACCTGCTCGCCCGCCACCCCGACCTGACCGCCGTGTTCACGTTCAACGACATCATCGCGATAGGCGCGCTGCGCGGCGCCCGCCGGCTCGGCCGGCGGGTACCCCGGGACCTCGCGGTGATCGGCTTCGACGGCCTCCAGCTCGGGACCCTCGTGGAACCCCCGCTGACCACGGTGGCCCTGGACACCCGCCGCCTCGGCGTCCTCGCCGTCGACCAGGCCGCCCGCCTGCTCACCGGCAGCGGACCGCTGCCCGGCGACGAACTGACGGTCGGCGCGGAACTGCTGGTGCGGGAATCGTCGTAGCGGGCGGCCCCGGGAGCGCTCAGGCGGGCTCGGCGGACACCGGACCGGCCATACCCAGCCGGGCCTGCTCCTCCTCGACGATCCGGCGGGCCAGCTCGGTGTCGGACACGTCGACCGCGTCGGGGGTGGCCTCGGCGACGGCACTGCGGCGGGCGTACGCGTCGAAGAGCCGCGTCTTGCGCTCCAGGATCGCCACCATCCGTTCGTCCACCCCGCCGGTGGCCAGCAGCCGGTGCACCCGGACCGGCCTGACCTGGCCCATCCGGTGCGCGCGGGCCACCGCCTGGTGCTCGATGGTCGGCTTGATCTGCGGTTCGCAGATGACGACCACGGAGGCGGCCTGCATGTTGAGGCCCACACCCCCGGCCTGGATCTGCGCGGTCAGCACCGCCGGGCCCGGCGCCTGCGCGAAGTCGTCCACGATCAGCTGCCGCCGGGCGGCGGGAACCGCACCGGTGAGCGGTCCGAACAGGTCGGCGCCGTCGGCCGCGAGCGCCTCACCGACCACCCGCAGGACGTCCTTGAAGTTGGAGAAGACGACCGTCTTCTGCCCGTTCTCGCCGGCCTCCCGGACGATCTCCCGGAGCCGGTCCAGCTTGGCCGACCGCTCCGGGCGCGCGTACGCGGCCCGCCGCATCGCCATGAAGTTGCCGGCGCGCACCGCCTCCCGGTAGGCCTCCTCGTCCGGCGCGCTCAGCTCCTCCCACTCGTCGGTGTGCTGCAGGCTCGGGAGTTCCGTCAGCACGTCCTCCTGGTTGCGCCGCAGGTAGACCGGGGCGACGGCCTTGCGGAAGGCCACTGATCCCGCGAGGGCGTCCCCGTCGCCCAGGGCGTCCGCGACGCCCCGGTCGAGCATGCCGACCAGGCTGCGGAACTCGGCGACCCTGTTCTCCATCGGCGTTCCGGTCATGAACAGCACCCGGTCGCAGCGCCCGGCCCACTCCGCGACCGCCTGGGACCGCTTGGCCTGCGGGTTCTTCACGGAATGCGCCTCGTCGACCACGATCAGGCCGACCTCGCCGCCACCCGGCGCGGGAAATCCGCGCAGCGCGTCGAACGTGGTCACCGCGACCCCGCCGCGCCCCTTCCAGTCGGCGAACGCGTCCTGCCGGTCGGGGCCGTGCAGCACCAGGACGCGCAGGGAGCTGCGGGCCTCGACCTCCCGGCTCCAGTTCACCAGGACGCTCGCCGGGCACACCACCATGAAGTGGCTCTGCCCCTCGGCGGCCAGATGCGCCAGGACGGCGATCGCCTGGATGGTCTTCCCGAGCCCCATCTCGTCACCCAGGACGACCTTGCGCTGCGCGAGCACGAAACGGGCCCCGAAGGCCTGGTAGCCGCGCAGGGAGACCCGCCGGTGGGTGTCGTCGAGCTGCTGGCGGCGGACCCGCTCGGCGATCTCGTCCGGCAGGAAGCCCTCGGCCGCCGCCGCGTCCGGCGCGCGGCCCGAGATCTCCGCGAGGAGGCCGTAGTACTCGGCGGAGCGCAGCTCGAAGTCCACCCAGGCGGCGACCTCCGATTCCGGGCCGCGCAGCAGGTCCACCGAGGCCTGGGCGAAGAGCGCGGGCAGGCCCGCCCGTTCGGTCTCGTCGAGGAGGGCGCGCAGCTCCTCCACCGCCGTGAGCGCCCGGGCCCTGCGCTCCCGGCCCGCCAGCAGCATCCGCAGCCGCCCGGCGGCGGGCCCGGCGTCGGCGAGCAGCGGTCGCAGCCGCGGCATCAGCTCACGTGCCCGGTCGAGGGCGCGCCGGGCGTCCGGGCCGGCCTCCACGAGGACGTGCAGCGCCCGCACCAGGGCGGTGGTCTCCGGGGCCGGGTGGTCCACGTCGATGTGGACGGCGACGGTCTCGTGCACCGCCTCGGCGAGCCGGCGGGCGGCGGCGAGGGTCTGGTCGACGGTACGCTGCCCGACCCCGGGGATCTGCCGGAGCCGGTAGGGGCCCGCCGCGAGCACGGCGCCCACCGTGCGCAACCCGCTCTGCTCGATGCTGCCGAGCCGCAGCCGGCCTTCGGTCACGTCCTGCAGACGGGCCGCCGGTATGGCGTCCAGTTCCCTGCGCACCGCCGCGTCCTGGATCGGCGCCAGCGCCGCGCGCACGGCGTCCACGGCACGGCCGTGATCGGCGACGACGTCCCGCGCCGCCGCCTCCAGCCGCGCCCCCCGGCCGACCGCCTCCCGCTCCACCCGCCCCACGTCCCCCACCCCTCCCTGCGTCGTGCGCGCATTTTCCCATCGGGGGGTACGGGGGCGCGCTCCCGGTGCGGGTGGGTCAGGGGTCGTGACGGTGGGCCGTGGGCGGGTGACGGCGGGTTCGGTTGCGCCAGCGGGTCAGTAGCCAGAGGACGTTGATTCCGCCCAGGGTGACCAGAACGGCGGCCGAGTCGGCGTTGCGGGCGAGGCTGTGGTCCGGGCCCAGTCCCCGGGCAGCCCGGACCAGCAGGGTGAGGTCGGCGGGCAGGGTGACGGCGGCCATGAACGCCAGGCACAGCGCCGTACCGGCCACCAGGACCACGCTGTAGAGACGGACCGCACGGCGCTCGTGCGGGGGGAGCCGGGTGCTCGGATCGCCGTCGGGGACGGCGCGCGGGCCGCGCAGCAGTCTGCGGAACCGGTAGCGGGCGTGGGCGAGACCGTCGCCGTACAGGTTCCGGCAGCCGGTGACGTCCTGGAGGACGAAGTAGAGGTCCGTGCGGGTGAACACCATGCACTGGAAGGGCAGGGGCAGCAGGGCCAGCAGCAGGCCGGCGGCCAGCAGCCGGTGGGCCGTGGTCCCGGTGCCGGTCAGGGCGAGGGCCGGCAGCAGGGCCGAGGCGACGGACAGGTTGAGGGCGATGCCGGCCAGGTAGGCCGTCAGCCGGTGGCGGCGAGGCGCGAGTTCGATGCCGCTGATGTCGGTCTGCATGACGAGGAACTGCAGCCGGGTGCCCAGCCGCATGCGTCCCGGCACGCCCGCGGCCCGGGCGGTGACCAGGTGCGCCAGCTCGTGGGCGAACAGCAGCGCCCAGCCGGCCGCCGCCCCGGTGACCAGGACCAGGCTGCCGTGCGGGCTCCACAGCAGGTCGCGGTAGCAGGGCATCAGGTCGGGCCGGCGGACCAGGACGGCGGCGGCCGTCGCCACCAGCAGCCCGACGAACACCGCGAGGGCCGGGTGCAGGACGAAGCGGACCGCGCGGGGACGCAGCCACGGCAGGGAGGCGCGCGGCGGCACGGTGTCCGGGACGGTGCCGGTGCCGATCCGCGCCACGAACCCGAGGGCGGCCAGGTCCCGGACGAAGTCGGCGACGTCGAGTTCCTCGCCGGTCTCCTCGTGCAGCAGTTCCGCGGTACGGCCGACGCTCAGTCCCCGGCCGAGGAGTTCCACCGCACGGGCCCCGGCCGCGGGCAGGGCGACGAAGGTCCGGGTGGCCATCCGCCCCACGATCCACTCGTCCCGGTCCCGCCGGACGCCGAGTTCGCGCAGCAGGATCCGGGTCGACGCCTCGATCCGGGGCGGTCCGGTGACCGCGGTCCCGGTCACGCGGGGTCCCCGACGGTCCGGTCGGGGCCCCCAGCGGTCCGATCGGGGCTCCCGGCGGTCCGGTCCGGGCCCCCGACGGTCCGATCGGGGCCCCCAGCGGTCCGATCGGGGTCCCCGGGGGTCCGATCGGGGCTCCCGGCGGTCCGGTCGGGGCCCGCCGCGCCGGCCGGGCCGCAGGCGGGGCAGGCGGGGCGGCGGTCCGTGCGCTGCGTGACGGGGTCGCCGGGCAGCATCAGGTTGAGGCCGAACCGGCAGCCGGGGCCGACGGGCGGGATCCCGCACAGCAGGATCAGCGCGGCATGCGCCAGCAGGCTGCCGGACAGACCCGCGGTCACCGCGTTGACCGGGTTCCACGGCATCCGGGGCGAGGCGGCCTCCTCGTCCTGTCCGGGCGCGAGCCGCAGGTCGCGCCGCTCGGCCTCGGCGTCGCGCAGACACTCCCAGCAGGCACCCCGGCCCGGCTCGAACAGCCCGACGCTGACCAGCGGACCGCGGTACCCGGCCTCGGCCCACGGCGTGCCGGTGGCGAGGCAGACCTGGTTGGCCCACCGGCGGATCGCCGCGGGCCGGTCGGCGGCCAGCAGCAGCGCGTCGTAGCCGGCGCCGTCGCCGCAACCCGCGGCCAGCAGTTCTTCGAGGTCCGCCGGGCCGCGCACCTCCCGGCGCTCACCGGTGACCGTCGCGTCCGAGTTCAGGGCGCGCAGCGCGGTCAGCGCCGCGTCGATCTTGGGCGTACCGAGGTCGCGTTCGCCGAAGAGGGTCTGCCGGTTGAGGTTGGACAGCTCGACGACGTCCGGTTCGACGCAGTGCAGCCGGCCCACCCCCGAGGCCACCAGGTCCCGGGCCGCCGCCCCGCCGGTACCGCCGACGCCGACCAGCAGGACCCGGGCCCGGCGCAGCCGCAGTTGCGGCTCCCAGGCGCTCTCCCGGGGCCGGAGGTCCATCCAGCGCAGCAGGGTCATGCCCCTGCCGTACCGTTCGCGTTCCCGCTCGGACAGCTCGGCCGGCGGCGGGGCCCCGGCCTCCTCCACGTACCCGGCCGCGGTCAGGTCGGTGATCGCCTGCGCGATGTCCGGGGGCGGCAGCCGCAGTCCCGGGTGGCGGCGGCCCACCTCGGCGACGACGTCGGCGGCGCTGCGGGTGCCGTCCATGGTCTCGACCAGCGTCCACACCCAGCCGTCGGGGTCCGTGACCTCGGCGCCGATGCCGTGCACGACGCTTCCGATCCGCACATGGCCGTCGACGGTCCGGTAGGCCCGGTGTTCCGGCTTGATCCGGGGCCGCCGCATCGCGGGTACCGTCATGTTCGCGCCAATCTCCTGAGTCTCAACTCGCCAGCGGAGCAAGGACGTTGACAAGGGTCACCGGCGCGGCGAACTCTGGCAAGAGCACGTCGATCACCGCACGCCCCAGCCACTGGCAGAAGGAGCCGGCATGCCGAACAAGATCGAGATCAGGCCGCTGGACAAGAAGGAGACCACCGGCGACAGCGGTGGCAACGGCGGCAGCTGACCAGGTGCCGACGCCTGACCGCTACCTCACGGTCGCGGAGGTCGCCGACTCCGCGCGGCGGCTGGTCTCCCGGTTCCCGGGGACCGGCCGGCTGCGCCGGATCGGCACCTCCCGGGCGGGCCGCCCGATCCTGATGCTGTCCGTGGGACACGGGCCGCACCACGTCCTGGTGGTGGCCCGCCCGCACCCCGACGAACCCGTCGGCGGCACGACCGCGATCGCCCTGGCGGAACTGGTCGCGAGCGCCACGCCGGCGCCCGGCGGCGGCCGGCCGGCCGGCGCGACCGACCCGTCCCTCGTCACCTGGGACATCGTCCTGTGCCTCGACCCGGACGGCGCCGCGCTGAGCGAGGGCATCGAGGAGGCGACCGCCACAACCGGTCACTCCCTCGCCGACTACTACCGCGCCGCCTACCGCCCGGTCGCGGCGGAACAGCCCGAGTGGGCTCCGATCGAGTCGCGGCACCTCCCGGAGAGCCAGGCGCTGTTCGACGTCGTCGACGAACTGCGACCGCTCCTGCAGTGCTCCCTGCACAGCGTCGAGGCGGGCGGCAGCTGGGTCCAGCTGACCCGGCCCCTCCCCCAACTCGTCACACCGTTCGCGAAGTCCGCCGCGTCCCTGGACATCCCGCTCCAGCACGGCACCTTCGACGCCCTGTACTGGGAGAACCCCGGACCCGGCGTCTACGTGCTGCCGCCGCCGGAGAGCACCGCCCGGCTGGCCGCCGGCTCGGAGAACATCGGGGCGTCCACCTGGTGCGCACCCGCACGGTACGGCGGGGTCACGGCGATCGTGGAGGTGCCCATGTGGGCCACCGACCTGGCCGACGACCCCTCTCCGCACCCGGAGGCCGGATCCGTCCTGCACGACCTGGCCGGGCTGGTACGGGACGGCGGACGGCAGGTGACCGCCGTCCTCGACAAAGCCCGCCCCTTCCTGCCCGCGCCCGAGGACAGCGCGCCCCGGCGCGTGCTGGAGTGGATGGCCGGCGGCCTCTACGACCTGGTCGCCGACTCCTGGGCGCCGCTCGCCCGGCAGGCCGCGGACGGCGGTCCACCGGGGCTGACGAGAGCCCAGGTCTGCGCGCTGGACGTCGTGGCCCGCCGGCAGCCGCTGCGCGCGGCGGGCCTGCTGCTGCGGCTGCTGGAGGCGGCGAAGGACCCCGCGGCGCCGGGGCTGCGCCATGGCCTGGACGAGCTTTTCACCGCGTGGGCCACGGACTTCGAGCTGGCCCTGCGCCTGCGCCGGGTGCCCGTGCACCGGCAGGTGGCCCACCAGACCCACACGGTGCTGGCGGCGGCCGAGAGCGCGCTGGCCGCCCTGCGCTGACCGCCCCCGGCCCACCG
Organism: Streptomyces sp. NPDC001068; assembly: GCF_042897315.1. Taxonomy (NCBI): domain Bacteria; kingdom Bacillati; phylum Actinomycetota; class Actinomycetes; order Kitasatosporales; family Streptomycetaceae; genus Streptomyces; species Streptomyces sp. NPDC001068. Next base: position 428,914 of record NZ_JBIAYD010000003.1, read on the forward strand.
GCCCGGACGTCCCTCGCGCGGAATCGACTCGGCCGTCCCCGGGTTAGCGCTGCCGCGAATCCGGGGACGGCCGGGCGTGCCCTACGGCGGGTGCCGTCGGAAAGGCCGGTCACGGCGTCGGGGTGCGGGCCCCGCGCCCGGCCCGCTACGGGACGGGCGCCGTGCGCGGCTGGGTGAGCTGGGCGGCGAAGAGGTGGGCGTCGAGGAGGGCGGTGTCGGTCGTACGGGCGGCCTTCGCGTACCCGTTGAGCATGCGTTTGGTCAGGACGAGCGCCTGCGGCGAGCGTCGGGCGAGGGGTCTGGTCCAGGCGGTGACGGCGTCGTCCAGCCGGTCCATCGGGGCGACCTTGTGCAGGAGGCCCAGGCGGTGGGCGGCGGCGGCGTCGAAGTCCTCGCAGGTGAGCATGAGTTCGCGGATCCTGGCGGCGCCCGCCTCCGTGATCAGGCGGCCCATGGCGCCGCCCCAGGCGGGTGCCAGTCCGAGGCCGACCTCGGGCATGCGGAAGCGGCAGGTGTCCGCTCCCACGCGCAGGTCGCAGTAGGCGGCGAGCGCCAGGCCGGCGCCGATGACCCTGCCGTGGAGCCGGGCGACGGTGACGGCGTGGCTGTCCTCCAGGGCCTGGCACAGGCGCTGGGCCTTGTCGGCGATGCGCCGTACCGCGGTCCCGGTCGGGTCGGCCGCCAGGGCGTCCTGGAACTCACCGCGGTCGGCTCCCAGGCAGAAGTCCTCCCCCAGCGAGGAGAGCACCAGGACGCGTATGTCGGGTTGTTCGTGGAGGTCGTCGAGGACGGCTATGAGCGCGTCCAGCACGGCGGCGCTCAGGACGTCGTCCCGGGCGGCCGGGTTGAGCCGGACGTGGAGGACGGAGCCGGTCCGGGTGAGTGCCAGGGGTGCGGATTCGGAGGAGCGCGCGGGCCCCGGTACGGCGGCGGACCGGGCGACGGCGGACACGATTGGCGAGTTCATGCCAGTGATACATCCAGGTTCAGGAGGCGCCTGAACGCCACTCTCGACGCCTGCGCCGGGCGGCGGACGAGGGTGAGTCTCGGCAGACGGGTGATCATGTGGCGCAGCAGGGTCTGCGCCTCCAGCCGGGCGAGGGGGGCGCCCAGGCAGTAGTGGATGCCTCCGCTGAAGGCCAGGTGGGTCGCCCCGCGCCGGGGGTCGAAGGAGTCGGGGCCGGTGAACCGGGCGGGGTCGCGGTGGGCGGCGCCCACCATGAGGTGGACCATCTCCCCGGCGCGGACCTCGGTGCCCTCCAGAACGCAGTCCTCGGAGGCGACCCGGCTGATCACATGGGTCGGCGGGTCGTAGCGCAGCGCCTCCTCGACGAACGCGGGCACGAGGTCCGGGTGTTCGGCGAGCAGGCCCCAGCGGCCGGGGTCCTCGACCAGCAGGAGGGTCATGGTCGACAGCAGGGTCGCGGTCGTCTCCAGAGCCGCCAGCAGGACGAACAGGGCGAGGAAGTACACCGCCTCGTCGGCCTTGTCCTGGTCCGGTTCGAGCTCGTCCCAGGTACGTATCCAGCGGGAGACGGGGTCGTCGCCGGGGTGTCCGCGCCGGTCGCGGACGAGGGCGAGGAAGTAGGCGCGGAGCTCGGCCATGGCCGCGTCGGAGCGGGCCAGTTGGCTGGCGTTCGGAAGGAGCTCCTGGGTGAACACCTGGTCGTGGGTCAGTTCACGCAGCCGGGGCCAGTCCGCGCCGGGCAGTGCGAGCCAGTCGCCGATGGTGGCCACCGGCAGTTCGTCGCTGACCAGTGCCGCGAAGTCGGCCTCCCCGTCGCGCAGACGCTCGTGCAGGGTGTCGAGAAGCCGGTCGACCACCTGGCTCACCCGGCGGCCGATCTGGTCGATGGTGGTGCGGTCGAAGCTGCCCGCCGACCGGCGCACCCGGGTGTGCTCCGGAGGGTTGAGCGCGGGCAGGGTTCGGCTGATCTCCCGGGAGGAGGGGGCGCTCCAGCGGGTGCGCGCGCCCTGTTGCTCCCGCCACCTGGTGTCCGGTTCGAGCCACGCGCCACTGCGCAGTACGCGGTCGCACGTGCCGTAACCGGTCACGAGGTGACCGCCCCAGGGCGCGGGGCTGACATCGCCGCGCGCCCTGAGTTCGGTGTAGATAGGGAAGGGATCGGCCTGTCCTTCAGCCGTCCGAAGACGGGAGAACAGGGAGATGACGGTCCGACGGTCCGATGACGGAGTCGTGACGCTCCCCACGATGGCGGCTCCTTTCTGCCAGCCGCCATCCGTACCCTCCGGATGATTGAAGCATCCAATAACACATTGCTTTCATAGGGTTACTTGCGTCACTCGCCATTCATCCAGGCGCGGAACCGGCTGAACAGCCCGCCCTTGGGGCGCGGTGCGGCATGCGTCGGCCGACCGGCCTGGACGGGCTGCGAGAAGGCGGCGGACGGCTGCGGCACCGCGGCGGAGGACGGCGCCACGGGCCTGGTGCCCGCCGCGGGCGGCACGGTACGAGGGGTGTACCGGATGGGCACGGTCACCAGCGAGCGGCTCCACGGCGTCGCCACCCACGCGAGCTCCTTGAAGGGGACGCGCACCTCGACGTCGGGCAGCCGGTTGAGGAGCGACTCGACGGCGGTGGCCGCGATCATGAACGCCGGATCCTTGGCCGGGCAGGCGTGCGGGCCCGCCCCGAACGCCAGATGAGCCTTGGAGCTGAGCTTCTCGCGGTGTTCGGTCAGCCTCGGATCGGTGTTCGCCGCGGCGAAGGAGATCAGCACCGGGTCGCCCGTCCGGAGCGTGCGGTCTCCCAGCTCGACGTCCTGGGTGGGGTAGTGGGCCGCGTAGTTGGCGATCGGCGCGTAGTTCCACAGCGTCTTGACGACCGCGTCCTCCACCGGCAGGCCGCTCGGCCACTCGTCGTCGAGGTACAACGCGGTGCTGGTGCCGATGGACGCCGTCAGCGGCGCGGTTCCCCCGGAGAGCAGGGTCACCAGCTGGTGGAGCACCTCCTCGTCGGTCAGCCGGGCGGAGTGCACCATCAGGCGGGTGGTGAGATCCTCGCCGGGCTCCCGGCGCTTGAGGGCGATCAGCTCGGCCAGCGCGCCGCCCAGCGTCTCGTCGGCACCCGGGGTGCCCTGGAAGATGCCGGTGATCCCGACGATGACACGGTCGCCGATCTCGGGCGGGCAGCCGAACAGGTCGCCGAAGACCAGCAGGGGCAGCGGCTGGGCGTAGGCCGCCATCAGCTCGGCCTGGCCGAGCGCCTCGGAGCTGAACCGGCTGATCAGGTAGTCCGCCGACTGCTGGGTCAGCCGCACGAGCCGGCCCTGGTCGACGGTGGCCAGGCTGTCCGTGACCGCCTGCCGCAGCCGGGCGTGCGCCGCGCCGTCGCTGAACAGGGCGTTGGGGCGGTAGCCCATCATGGGCAGGGCCGGGCTGTCCCCGGGGACCCGCCCCTCGTTCAGGGCGTTCCAGCGGCGCGAGTCACGCACGAACAGGGTCGGGTTCTGCAGGATGTACAGACTGGCGTCGTAGCTGGTCACCAGCTCGACCTCGACGTCCGGCGCGATGTCGACCGGGGCGCTCGCCCCCTGGGAGCGCAGCCGGGCGTAGGTGCTCTCGGGGTCGGAGCCGAAGTCCGTCCCGTACAGCGGGACGTTGCCGTGTGCGGGGCAACCGGCCGGTATCCCAGCCGTGTCGAAGGGCTGTTGCATGCTGGGCTCCTAGCCGAGTGAGGACAAGAGGTGCTTCACGAGCGTGATGAGTGCCTGCATCGAGGAGTCCTGGTCACGGACGTCGCAGTCGATGACCGGCGTCTCCTCGGAGATGTTGAGCGCCTCGCACACCTCGGAGAGCGGGAACTGGCTCTTCCCGTCGAAGGTGTTGACGCCGATGACGTAGGGCAGACCGAACGCCTCGACCAGGTCGAGGACGGGGAACGTCTCCTCCAGCCGGTCGGGGTCCACCAGGACCAGCGCCCCGAGCGCTCCCCGGGACAGGCCCTCCCACATCTGCTTGAACCGCTCCTGGCCGGGGGTTCCGAAGATGTAGAGGACCAGGTCCTCGCTGAGGGTGAGACGCCCGAAGTCCATCGCCACGGTCGTGGTGGTCTTGTCCGGGGTCTCGGAGAGGTCGTCGAGGCCCTCGCTGGCCTCGGTGATCTCCTCTTCGGTCTGGAGCGGCTCTATCTCGGAGACACTTCCGATGTATGTGGTCTTCCCGACCGCGAAGTGGCCCACGACCAGGACCTTCACGGAGCGGGAGACGTCGGGATCCAGATACACGGGACTACGCTCCGGTTCGAATTCGCATCAGGCCGTCGAGCACGGCGGTGAGCAGGACGGGGTCGTGGCGTTCGGCGTGGGGTACCGGATTGCGCACGTGGATCAGGCCGTCCTCGGCCATCTGCGCCAGCAGGATGCGGATGATGCCCAGCGGCAGTTGGGTGTGGGCGGCGACCTCGGCGACCGAGAGGAAGCCGACCTCGATCAGGTCCATCACCGTTCGGGCCTCGGGCGCCAGCGTACGAGCCGTCGCCAGGGCACCGTCCTGCGCCGTGATGATGGTGGTGTGCTCGTACTCGCTGTCGCGGGGAAGGGCACGCCCCTGCGCGATGACGAAGAGTGGGACTAACGGGGTCGTGAGCTCCAACTCGGCGTCCAGGTCGTCGTCATGCATCGCCCGCCCTCCCTCCCCGAGCGCCGGATCCCGCGGTGAGCGCGGGCATCGTGTCGCTCAGACGTACGGTGAACTCTTCGATGTCGCAGCCGTGCTCGGCTGCCGCCGCCAGGAAGGCCCCGTCGCCGGCCGCGATCAGGAACACCCAGCCGTGCTCGAACTCGATGACCGTCTGGATCCAGGCGTCGTCCTGCCGGCCGCCCGCGAACGGCGCGGTCGCCCGGCTGTAGGCGTGGATGCCGGTCATGGCCGCCGAGATCGTGTCCGCGAGGTTCCGGCCGATCCCGGCGCTCGCCCCGCGGGGCAGTCCGTCCGCACCGAGCAGCAGGGCGTGCAGGGCTCCCGGTACCGAGGCCACCGCCTTGTCCAGCTCCGCGAGCAGGAAGACCGACCCGCCCTCCGCGCCACGCGGCGCCGAGGGGTCGTCCCCGGCCTGGTCCGCGTCGCCGGCGCTCACCCGCGGCGGGGCCGTGAGGTTGTTGCCCAGCCGGGAGACCAGCCGGTTCATCCGGAAGGAGAGCTGCTCCATGTCGACGTCGGGCTCCGCGGCGGCGGCCAGGTAGGCCCCCTGCCCGGCCCCGATCAGGAAGACCCAGCCGTGCTGGAACTCGATGACGGTCTGGATCCACCGCCGGTCCGGCGACGGTCCGGCGAAGTGGGCGGTGGCCCGGCTCAGCGACTGCATCCCGGCCATGGCGGCCGAGATGGTCCGCACGTCCTGGCCGGTCAGGCCGTCCGTCGACCCGCGCGGTATGCCGTCCGCGGACAGCACCACCGCGTGCCGTGCTCTGGGCACGTTGTCCACGATGTCCTGGACCATCCAGGACAGGTCTGGCGTACTCATGCGTTCTCGGACCCTCCGGGCGTCGGGGCGTCAAGGGAGGCCGCGTCACGCGCGGTCTGCGTACCGCGCTGCAGGGCGGCCAGGCTGCCGGCACCGCGCCGGGCACTCCGCCGCGGCGGCTGCTCGGTACCGGTGGTGATCCCGGTGGGCGACATCCGGGAGCCGCGCTTGGGCAGGCCGCCCGCGGTACGCGCCGGCCTTCCGGTCTCCATCGGCCGGATGCTGCTCACGGGCGCCTCGGCGGCCGGCGGCAGTGTCTCCTCCATGGTCCACAGCTCCTCGGGCAGCAGGACGACGGCTCGCACGCCGCCGTACCGGGAGACGCCGGTGACATCCACCGTGAAACCGTGCTGACGGGCGATCAGGCCGATCACCGGGAAGCCGAACTTCGGCTGGGTGCCCAGCTGGGACAGCCGGGGCAGGTTCTCGCCGGACAGCAGGGCGGTCGCCCGCTGCCGGTCCTCGTCGCCCATGCCGACACCGGCGTCGTCGATGACGATGCAGAGGTTCTTCTGGACCTGCCGGAACGTGACCTCGATCGGCGCGTCGGCCTGGGAGAAGCTGGCCGCGTTGTCGAGGAGTTCGGCGACCGCCAGGGCGACCGGCGCGACCGCGGAGGCCTTCAGCGCGATGCCGCTCGGCTGCATGATCTCGACCCGCTGGAAGTTGCGGATCTGGCTCTGCGCGCTGCGGACGACGTCGTAGACGCTGGCGGGCTGGTTGCGGCGGCCGAGCGGCGCTCCGCACATGACCGCGATGCCCTGCGCCTTGCGGGCCATCTGGGCGTTGGCGTGGGTGATGTCCATCAGGTCGGAGAGGACGGCGTGGCCGCCGTACTCGCGCTGGACCCCGTCGAGCAGGGTGGTCTGCTCGGCCGCGAGGCTCTGCAGGAACCGGGCGGCACCCTTGAGGACCGCCTTGGTGTTCTCCTCTGCGGCCTGCTCCGCCTCGCGGATGACACCGTCCTGCTCGTCCCGCAGCTTGACCAGGTCGACCTGGACGCGGTCGAGTTCGCCCTGGGCATACCGCAGCCGCGCCTCCAGCGCGGCCTCGGACTCCTTCTTCCTCCGCCCCAGGGCTCTGCTGCGGAGGACGAGTGCCACGACTGCGGCTGTGGCTATCACCGCTATCGCAACCAGGCACCAAAGAAGCACGTCTTGAGTCATGGAAACCTTTCCCGGCGCGTGGCATGTGGGCGTCAAGGGGGGTACGCCTCGCAGGATCCGCAACCCGTCCAGGGGACCGCATCGCCGATGGGTGCGGAGAGCTGACCGCGTTCACCCGCAGCGTCTGAGCAAAAGTGGATCAAGGTCGCAGACGGCGGAATGCTATCACCGTCAACTCAGGTACCAGACTTCACACCTTCGGGTTTCACAGGGTCAACATGTCCACACACAAAGGACGTTGACATCGTCGCGCCGAAGGGGCCGGAGCGGGGCGCGGCGGGGCCCGCGCCACCGGACCGAGGAGTCCGACCGGCACGTCAGGGCCGTCGAACGTGAACACGGTCCGCCGCCTCCGTCGAGCCGTCGTACGTCCGACGCCACCGCGCCGGGAACGGCCGGCGCGGTCCGCCCGACGCGAGCCGCCCCTCGCGGCCTGCCCCGCGAAACGGCGGACCGGTACACAGAAGACCCCAAAGCTCACTGTGAAAAGTCGAGGACGGTTCCGGTCCGTCGCGCGGAACGCGGCTGCCGGCGACGGCCACCCGCGACCGACCGGCACAAGTACCGGACGACCACCTCACATGGGATGAACCGTGTGGTTTGATGCGCGGGCCGCGACCGCGCGCCGCGTCCTCCCGTGCGAGGAGGCCGCCTGGGGCGCCGGAGCGGCTCCGGGGAGGGCGGTCGCGTGGGGAGCACGGTCGTGGGGCTTTCGGGTACCGGGCATCGGAGGGGGTTTTCGTCGTGGGTGCTGACAGACGCAGCGGTATACGCGGGAGATGGGCCGGGTGGCGCGGGCTGGTGCTCGCGGTGGCGGGCGCGCTGACGGCGGGGCTGGTCGGCGTGGGAGTCCCGCAGGCGCGGGCCAGCGAGACCACCGGGTCGGTGGACACGCTGCGGACCGGCTGGGACCAGGGCGAGGCAGGCCTGAGCGCGGCGGACGTGCGGTCCTCGTCGTTCGGGCAGTTGTGGAGGGCCCCGGCCCAGCTGGACGGGCAGATCTACGCGCAGCCGATCGTGGTCGGCGCCACGGTGGTGGCGGTCACCGAGAACAACATGGCCTACGGCCTGGACCGGACCACCGGCGCCGTGCTGTGGCACCGGAACTTCGGGCCCGCGTGGCCGGCCGCCACGCTCAGCTGCGGCGACCTGGCGCCGAACGTGGGCAGCACCGGCACACCGGTGTACGACCCGGCGACCGGCGCGGTCTACCTGACGACCAAGGTGAACGACGGCCCCAACGCGCTCAACCCGCACTGGTACATGCACGCGCTCGACCCGGTCACCGGCGCCGAGAAGCAGGGCTTCCCCGTCACGATCCAGGGCTCGGCGTCCAACGACCCGAGCCAGTCCTTCCTGCCCGCGTACGAGATGCAGCGGCCGGGACTGCTGCTGCTCGACGGGGTCGTGTACGCGGGCTTCGGCGGGCACTGCGACGCCAAGCCGTACCGCGGTTACGTGGTCGGCGTCAGCACCACCTCGCCCTCGGTGACGTCGATGTGGGCGGCGGAGACCGGCGCCAGCAACAGCGGCGCCGGCATCTGGCACTCCGGCGGCGGGCTGGTCTCCGACGGCCCCGGCCGGATCTTCGTGGCCACCGGCAACGGCGTCAGCCCGGCCCCCGGCCCGGGCAGCTCACCGCCCGGCACGCTCGCGGAGTCCGTGGTCCGGCTCCAGGTGCAGGCCGACCAGAGCCTGAAGGCCACGGACTTCTTCAGCCCGTCCAACGCGCCGACGCTGGACCAGCAGGACACCGACCTGGCCTCCGGCGGCCCGGTGGGCCTGCCGGACGGCTTCGGCACCGCCTCCCACCCGCACCTGATGGTGCAGCAGGGCAAGGACGGCCGGGTGTTCCTGCTGGACCGCGACCACCTCGGCGGCCGCTCCCAGGGCCCCGGCGGCACGGACGCGGTCGTCGGCGTCACCGGCCCGCTGAAGGGCCAGTGGGGCCACCCCGCCGTCTGGGGCGGCGACGGCGGCTACGTGTACGTCGTCGGCAACGGCGGCTCGCTGACGGCACTGCACCGCGGTGTGACCAGCAAGGGCGACCCGGCGCTGAGCGTCGCGGGCGCGAGCCAGGACTCCTTCCCCTACACCAGCGGCTCGCCGGTGGTCACCTCCGACGGGACGCGCTCGGGCAGCGCCCTGGTGTGGGTCGTGTGGTCGGGCGGCCCGACGGGCGTGGGCGCCCAGCTGCGCGCCTACGACCCGGTGCCGGACGCGAACGGCGTCCTGAGGCTGGTGTGGTCCGCCCCGATCGGCACCGCGCCCAAGTTCGCCGTCCCGGCGACCGACGGCAACCAGGTCTTCGTCGGGACGCGGGACGGCAGGGTCTACGCGTACGGCAACCCGGTCGGCAGCCCGCTCAGGGGCGGACCGGTCGAGTTCGGGACGGCGCGGGTCGGCGACACCGCGAGCACCGACGTCGTCCTGACGGAGAACCAGAACCCCTCCAGGGCGCTGACGATCAGGTCGGTGAGCGTCGAGGGCCCGTTCACCGCGGACACCTCGTCGCTGCCGGCCTCGATCCCGGCCGGCGGGCAGCTCACCGTACCGGTCACGTTCAGGCCGACCGCGGTTCTCGGCGCCAGCGGCACGCTCACCGTCGCCACCGGCGCGGGCACGTTCGCGCTGAGCCTGCACGGCGTCGGGACCAGGGCCGGGCTGGCCGCCTTCCCGGGCACGGTGTCCTTCGACAACCAGCCGACGGGGGTCGCGGCCACCGCGAACGTCCAGGTGACCAACACCGGCACCGAGCCGGAGACCATCACCTCCGTCACCCCGCCCACCGGGCCGTTCAGCGCCGACAACCTGCCGAGCGCCGACCCCGCGGACCCGACGGTCCTCCCGGCCCAGGGCTCGGTCGTGCTCCGCGTCGGCTACGCGCCGACGGCCACCGGCCGGCACTCCTCGTCGGTCACCCTGACGAGCACCAGCGGCACACTGACCATCCCGGTCGAGGGCAACGCGATCAGCGGCAAGGGACACCTGCTGCTCACTCCCCCGTCGCTGGCGTTCGGCGGGGTCACCCGCGGCACGTCGGTCACCAAGTCGTTCACCATCACCAACTCGGGCAACGTCCCGGTCACCATCACCAAGGCGAAGGCGCCGGCCGGCGTGTTCACCAGCGCGGACCCGCTGCCCGAGGGACTGGTCGTCGGGCCCGAGCAGAGCGTGCGGCAGACCGTCACCTTCGCACCGGCCACCGTCGGCGCCTTTTCGGCGTCCTACGAGATCACCGGCGACGCCGGGCAGGGCGCGATGCTGGAGACGGTCACCGGCACGGGCACCCCGCCGCCGGCCCAGCTCGGCACCCTGCTGGCGCGGGACGCCTCCGGCACGCTGTGGCAGTACCACGGCACGGGCGTGACGGCGGCGCCGCTCGCCAAGCGCCTCGCCGTCGGCCCCGGCTGGAACACGTACAACCTGATCACCAGCGTCTCGCGGGTGATGTCGGACGGCAGCGGCTCCGTCGTCGCCCGCGACACCACGGGCACGCTGTGGCTGTACCAGGGGACCGGAAAGGCGACGGCACCGTTCGCGGCCCGGAGGAAGGTGGGGCCGGGCTGGGGCGGCTACACCGCGCTGACCGGCACGGGCGACCTCACCGGTGACGGCAGGGCCGACCTGGTCGCCCGCGACAGCGGGGGCAGGCTCTGGCTCTACCGCGGCACCGGCAACGCCGCCGCCCCCTTCGCCGCCCGCACGCAGATCGGCACGGGCTGGAACACCTACTCCAGGCTGACCGGCGCGGGTGACGTGACGGGTGACGGCCGGGCCGACCTGGTCGCCCGCGACACCGGGGGCGTCCTGTGGCTGTACCGGGGCACCGGCAAGGCCGCCGCGCCCTTCGCCGCCCGCACCAGGATCGGCACGGGCTGGAACACCTACGACGCGTTCGCCGGACCGCGCGACGTCACCGGCGACGGCAGGGCCGACCTGCTGGCCCGCGACACCACGGGCACGCTGTGGCTCTACCCGGGGACCGGGAAGGCCGCGGCGCCGTACGCGGCGCGCGTCAGGACCGGACCCGGCTGGAAGATCTACAACTCCCTCGTCTGAACCCGTCCGAACCAGCGGTGCGATGACGGGGGATCAGGCCGGCGTCGCCGTCGAGTCCCGGGGCCCCCGCCCTGTCGGACCCCGGGGCTCCCGTCCTGTCGAGCCCCGGGGCTCCCGTCCTTCGCGACAGTGAGGGCGAGCACGTGGTACGTGCTCGCCCTCGGTCACGCCGGGTGGCGTGCCGTACGGAATGCCGCGGTCAGCCCCGCGCGGGCGGTACGACCTGGACGGTCCTGGAGGCCGTGACCGGCGCGAGCGAGCTGTCGTCGGTGTAGGGACGCATCGAGTCGTTGGTCACCGTCACCGTCACCGAGCCGGCCTTCAGCGCGGTCAGGATCCGGGTCCGCGGGTCCAGGATCGCGACCTTGCCCTTGCGGCGGGCGTCGTCGACCGCGTCCTGGCCGGTGCCGATCGCCAGGTTCGACGAACCGCTCCAGTGGACCGACATCGGGTACCGCAGCGGCACCACCCGCGAGCCGTTCGCGACGCCCTGCGGCTGCACGATGCTGCCCGACAGCCGCGCGGTCGAGCCCGCCTCGACCGACTCGGGGGTGTCCAGCGTGATCGACTGCGCGAAGGCCCGCACATCGGCCTGGAGCCACTGCTGACGCGCGTTGCGGTGCGAGTCCACCGACCAGTCGACCCAGCCGGTGAAGCCGCCGCGGTCCGGGGTGCCGTACGGGTCCTTGCCGGAGGACGGCAGCACCACGTACGGGACGCCCTCGAGGTGGTGGACGTCCGCGATCTGCGCGTGGGAGCCGACCATCACGGCGCCCTTGCCCGAGTCGTCGCGGAAGTCGGTCAGCAGGTTCTCGATCAGCGCGGCCTCGTCGCGGTCACCGAGCTGGCTGGACTTGGTCTCGGCCGGGTCGTCCACCGGGTGGTGGGCGAAGACCGCGACGTTGTCGACCGACTTGTCCTTCTTGGCGTCGGCCAGCGCCTGCTGGAGCATCGGGAGCTGGTCCCAGGCCGTGCCGCGCAGCGATCCCACGGAGCTGGCCAGCAGGATGAAGCGGGTGCCCTTGTGGTCGAACGTGCGGTAGGGCCTGCCGAACTCCGCGGTGAAGTTCGTCAGGTCCTGCTGGACGTTGTTCAGGCCGTAGGACTCGTGGTTGCCCGGCACGTAGTAGCAGGGGATGGAACCGGCGTCCGGGTCCGGGGCGCTGTCGGCGGGCGGCTCCTGGCCGACCGGGATCAGGTCGCAGCCGGCGTCGGTGAGCACCTGGCGGGCGAGCTCGAGGTCCTGCGGCAGGCCGCGGTCGGTGATGTCCCCGTTGAGGACCAGCAGGTCGGGGTGGGTCTTGCGGATCCGCTGGACGGCGGCCGTGGCGACCTGGGTCAGCGTCGGGTTGTCGGCGGTGAACTGCACGTCCGACAGCGTCGCGAACTTCCAGGTGCTGCTGCCCTTGAGCAGCGTGCCGTCGTCGGAGACCAGCGGGTCGGGCGCGAGGTCGGGCTGCGCGGGCAGGTCCACCGGCGTCGGGACGTCGGCCTCGATGCGGTCCAGGACGAACGTGCCCGCCTTCTGCTGCGAGACGCTGGTGTTGATGCCCTGGAAGCCCGAGATCGCGATCGGGAACTTGGTCCCGGCCGGGACCTGGAACGTCGCGTACTGCCAGTCGCTGCTCGCGGACAGCCCGGTGCCGTACAGGCCGACGCTCTTGCCGCTGGAGTCGGTGTAGGCGAGGTAGCTCAGACCGCTGGGCACGCTGATGCTGGACTTGAGCCGCACCCGCAGGCGCAGCGGCTGGCCGGGCACCTCGACGCGCTGGGAGGACGTGATGCCGACGTTGCGCATGGCGTTGAAGTCGATCCGCAGGCCCTCGGGGGCCTGCGAGAACGTCGTGGCCGCGGTGCTGTTGTTGCGCCAGCGGGCGAGCACGTCGTCGTCGAAGTCGTAGACCGTCCTGGTCTGCACGCCGATCGTGATCGGCAGCTGCGCGGTCACACCGCCGGCCGTGATCTTCAGGGTCGTGCTGGCGTTGGCCAGCGGGGTGATCCGCAGCTTGCCGTCCACGGCCTTGATGTCGACGACGCCGTGGTCGTAGTCGAGCGAGAGGTCCTGCGGGTCGATCGGGGCCGTGTAGCCCTCGGCGTCGCGGCCGGTCACCGCGACGGTGGCCGCGTCGTCGGGCGTCACGCCGGCGATCGACAGCAGCTTGGAGGACGGCTCGACGCTGGTGAGCGGGCCGAGGACGGAGACCGTCGCGTGCCCCTCCACGCCACCGGCGTCGGCGTCGACCGTGATCGGGCCGTGCGCCTGGGGGGCGGTGAGCGTGGCACCCTCGACGGTCGCCTCGCGCGCGGACCACCGCACGGAGTCGGGGTCGACCGTCACCGGCGTCTGGTGGTTGTCCACGCCCTGTGCGGTGAACGTGCGGTGCAGCCCGGGGAAGACCTTGAGGCCGCCGTCGGCCGAGACCGCGCCGGCGGTCGGCTTGACGAGGAGCTGGTGCAGCCGGCCGTCGCCCTTGGAGACGAACACGCCGACGCCGTTGGTGTTGCTGCGTTCCTGACCGTCGGACGGGGTGTTCCGGATGGTCACCTGGTCCTCGCCGAGCGGGCGGGCGACCATCTCGCTCGAACCGCCGCTGTCGAGGACGACGGCGGTCTGCACGCCCTGCGCGACCATGTCGTGGGCCACCTTGTCGAGCCCGACGCCGCCCTTGCCGGTGCCGCCGGGGCCGTTCCACTCGCCGAGCACGAGCGTGTGCCCGCCGTCCTTGAAACCGAACGAGGTGCGCGGGGAGATCGAGGTGGTCAGGCCGGCGCGGGCCTTGCCGTCGGAGACGATGACGCCCTCGCCGTTGCCGCCGTGGCCGAGCGCGAACTTCATCGTCCTGGCAACGTTGTCGGACAGCTCCCAGTCCAGTGCCGCCGGGTCGCCGGGCTGCAGCGCGCGGATCGCGGCCGCCGAGGCGCCGGTGCCGACCAGGTAGAACCCGTCGTCCGGGATCGCTCCCGCGCCCGCGGGACCGTTGGGGGTGACGGACACGACCTTGCCGTCGCGGACCAGCACCTCGGCGAGGTCCTGGTCCACGCCGATGAACGGCCGGTTGCGGCTGTAGGTGCCCCACGCGGAGGTGAAGGCGACCATGCCGCCGGCGGGGACCGGGTGGGGCTCGGGGTCCGCGGCGTTGACCGACAGGAGCTTGTGGTCGGTGCCGCCGAAGTTCGCGGACGCGTCGACCATGACGTTCACCAGCTGGGCGATGCCGTCCTTGCTGACGCCGACGTGCGGCTGCACCGGGGCGGCTTCCGGACCACCGAGGTTGGTGGTCTTGAGCAGCTTGCCGTCCTGGATCTCGGCGCCGTGCGCGGCGGTGGAGTTGCCCAGGTCGTAGAAGTCACCGTTCACCCCGGCGACGGCACCGGCCTTGTCGGCGACCCCGCTGAGCGGGCCGCCGGAGGCGACCGGACCGGCGGTCAACAGGTCCGTGCTGACCGCGCTGTTGGACAGGTCCACGGTCAGGAACCGCGCGTCGTACCAGCCGCCCTGGTCGAGCGCCTGCACGTGCTGCAGGCTGACACCCGGACCGATCTTCTCGGTCGTGTCGACCAGCGGTATGCCGCCGGTGACGGGCGCGGGCGTGCCGCCGTCCGCGTACGCCACGGCGGGAGCGGCCGCGAGCGCGGTCGCCGTGGCGAGCACCACGAGCAGGGTTCTTGCCCGTCGATGGTTCGTGACCATCACATTCATGGAAACCTCGGGTCGGAGGAGGGCGCGGAGGCCACGCCCCCGCTACGCCCGTGGCGGATCACGGGTGCGAGAGCCGATTAGAGGGAGCCAGTGCGGAGCGCACATGAAGTCTTCACATTCAGCCAATGAACCCTGGCTGTGATGTCACTTGCGCGGTAAGGGGGCTGACACCCCGTCGGGTCGCCCGCCAGGGGATCCACCGGGGGCGGCGGTCGCGAGCGCGCCCTCTCCGCTCGCGGTACCGGTCGCACCGCCGAGGGCCGTGCTCCCGTCCCGGGGCCGTTCCTACGCCCGACCGCCGAACCACATCACGGACAGCACCGGCCGGACGAGTCCGAGCACCTTCCTCAGATCCCTGCACCGGCTCCCTGGTCGCCGATCACTCCCAGTGCAACGTCCGGGCCACGGTGTCGAACAGCTCCACCATCTGATCCGCGAGCGGATCGATCGGAGTGGAGAAATTCAGCATCAACCACCGCTCGCTCGCCGGAATCGGCACGTAGTACGTGAGAGTCGTCGTAGGCATGGTGTTGCCGAGCTCTGTCTGGGGGTCCGCTTCCTTCCTGCGCCGGGACCGCGCTGCCTTGCCGGCGGCCGGAAGATGTTCGACACTCACCTCGCCGTACCTGCCCTGGCCACCTGTGGCCAGGTGCTCCGCCAGCTCTTCGGCATCGGAGGTACGCGGCCACTCGTCCGGCGCCGGGATGCTGACCAGCAGTGAGGAGGCAAGCGGGACCGGACCCACGGAGAGCGTGGACAGGTACAGCTCGGTTCCGCCGACCTTGTACGCGTCCTTCGCCTTCCGCTGGATGTCCCGCATGAACTGCTTCTTGAGGTGGGGCGCATCGTCCACGCCGCGGAACGTCAACTCCGCGAGAGCCACGATGGCACGGTCACGGTCGTCCGGTGGATCGAGCGGGAGCTGGAACCAGCCGTCCGGCACGATGACGCGGTAATCCCCGGGCGGCGAGGAGAACTGCTCTGCTGTCTTCATTCGGCCCCTCCGCCGGCCGGGGCCGCCAAGCCCCCTGTGGAGAGCGGAGTGAGCCGCATGGAGCGTACGGCCTCGTCGGCCAACTCCGTGATCTCTTCCGTACGGGCGATCTTCTCCCAGGTCACTGTGACGACGACCAGGGTTTCCATGCGGGGCGGAAAGACAGCGTAACGAATGTATTCGGTCAGCTTCCGGCCGAACCCGAGTCTGCGCTTCACCTCCAGCATGGACTGGACCCGGACCGCCGGTCCGGCGGGCAGATCGAGACGGGTGATCTGCGGCTCACCGGTGACCCGGGCGTTCCCCCACTCCAGCAGCAGGGGGGTGACCTCCTCGGCGGTGGGCCGGGGGACGCCCTCATCGCCATAGCCCTCGACCATGAGGCCGGCGAGCGCCTCCCCCATCTCCGTGTAGTACGCCGCCGCGAGGACTGGCACATCAGCGTTCAGGCTCACGGCCCGTTCGACCATGTCGTCGAAGACCGCGCTTTTCTCGATCTCCAGGCCAAGTGGATTGAGGCGATTCACCACCTCTGTGGCCAGGGCCTTGGCCTCGGCCTTCGTGCCTTCCTGAAGCGTCAGGTCGATCCAGCCCGGCTGGAATTCGAAGATACACTCGAAGGTCTCAGCCAGCGGGGCGCCATCGCTCGATGCGGTCACGTCTCTCCCTTTCAGCGGAGCATGATCGTCCGCTCAGCCCAGGAGCGGGTCGAGGTTTCCGTCCAGGCCCAGCCCGCCCAGCGTAATGCCAGCCCCGACGACCGACATGCGGCTGGCGGTCCGCGAGATCCGATTCAGCGCGCCGGTGTCGAATTGTCCACCCAGTGCCGCCGTTCCCATTTTGACCGACTTGAGGTCGGACGCCACACCCGGATCGGCCATGGAGAAGGACTTGGGAATTCCCTTGAGCAGACTTCCGCCGCCCCGCGCGCGAAACTCGTTCCAAGCCTGGTTGTAGTTCCCGTTTCCGGGCTTCAGAGCCTTGAGGTTGTCACTCCAGGCCCCCTTGGAGAACGGCTCGGTGAAAGGCTCCTTGAGGGAGTTCCAGACATCAGCCTTGTCCAGCTCGAACTGCTTTCCGGACAGCCGCCGAAGATTCCTATTGGCCCGACCCACCTGACGGGCGGTGCGAGCAGCCCCAGCCCTGCCAAGCCTGCCCAGCGCACCCTTCGCGAACTTTCCGGCGATCTTGGAGAAGCCCTTGCCGACACCCATCATCAGGAACCCGAGTGCAGCCATCCCCAGGTCCATCCACTCTGCGTTTCCTTGCAGCACCTGAACGAACGTCGCAATGAAGTTGATGAGGGTCGCGATCATCGCAATGGCACCCAGTACGCCGGCCAGGGCCTGCCCGATCACCGGAATCCAACCGACGACCAGGGACAGAATTCCGCAGACTGTGGCAACCCAGGACGTCACGTCGGCGATTTCCTTGACCAACGTGTCCCAGTAGCCGTCCTTCAGGGAGTCGTGGTTGATGATCGCGTCGACGGATTCGGCAGCGCGCCTGGCCGCGTCATCACGAATCTTCGTCGCCTGGCTGATTCTCTCGCGGGCAGTCTCGATCTCATCCTTGGCAGCGTCCCGTTGCGCCTCGTAACCCTTGCGGTCCTTGTCGACGTCCTCCTTCTTGCGTCCCTTGCCGGACAGGCCGTCCAGACTCTTCTGCGCGGCCCCCTTGCGCTCCTCGGCGTCCTGGGCATCTTGCAGGGCGGCGTCGGCGATCTCCTGGGCACGGTTGAGATCCGAGGCGTAGTTCCGGGAACTGGCGTGCAGCTTGTCCTCGTAGCCGCCGCCCACATCGACGACCGTGGAGCCGACGGCCGTCGCCGCGGTGTCGTACCGCTTGAGGGCGGCCTCCAGTTTCTTGACGTTTCCTCTCGCCCTCTCGCGGAACTCCTTGCCCGCTTTGCTGTCCCAGGCGTCGACCTCGACAACCGCCTTCAGATTTTTGATCTGACGCTCGAGCTCGTCGGCTGTCTTACGCAGAGTCTTGCCCAACGACGCCAGTCGGTCGGGGTCTCCAGGAACCGGATCACTCTCCGCCACCGGATGCCAGTCGCGTGGCCTTCCTCCCACGGCCTACTCCCCCTTCACCTTCGAGGCCCGGGAACTCCGAATGGCCTCCGCCAGCTGATGATCGATGTCCTCGTAGGCCTTCGCAGTCGCCTTCGCAATACTCGCCAGCGCGTCGACCTCGCCGGTCAGCTTCTCTCTGCTGATCTCCCAGTTGTCGGCGAAGTCCTCGAACTTGTGCGCAAGATGGGCATCACCGAAGTCATCCGAGTAGTCACCGATTTTGCCGATACCGTCGAACGCCTTCTTGATGCTGTTGAGTCCCCTGCCCATGCTCTCGATCACGTCGAGATCAAGCTGTTGGTGATCACCTTCGCCGGCCACAGCGCCCCCAAGATGTCGCGTGTCTCACCGCACCCTTGGTGCGGTTCTCGATGGACTCGTCGTCGTACCCGCCGAATGCCTTCAGTCGCTGCGGTTCGGCCTCCCCCCATGGCCTGATTGATGCCGCCCACCCGGTCGCCCACCGGCCGTCCGCAGGAGCAAAGATCCTACGGGAGGGCGCTGTCGAGACGACCCACGTTCCCGGGCCACGACAGAAGGTGACCATGCCAACTCATAGAGGCCTGCGAAGGACTCACTCGTGGGCCGGAGGACCGGATCCGCAGGCCATAGATCCTGAGAGGAGAGTCGACCGGTGCAAGAGCGAGCGCCGCAACCCGAAGAGACGGAACACCTCGCCGCTCTCCGGGCCGCGCAAGCAGAGCATCTGCGCGCCCTTCCGGAATCAGCACGTGTCTCGACGGGTTCACGCCCTCGCGGAACACCCGAGACCGGTACCGGTCATCGCAGGAACGCGGTGGCTCCCGGGGGACCGCACGGCAGTGGCCTCGGGCGCCTGAGAGCAGTAGGGCCGCGTGCCCGTTCACGAAGGCCCGGGGGACAGGCGGCCGGGCGTTGGGCGTCTCGTGGCCCGAGTCTCGCCGGATCGCTACGGTTGAGCCATGACCGCACTGCCCGACTGGATGCGCCCGCCGCGCGTGGAAGGCTGGTTCGCGGAGGACCTGGACCGCCTCCCCGAGGCGCCCCGCCACACCGAGCTGATCGACGGAGCCCTCGTCTTCATGATGTCGCCAAAGCGGTCCTGGCGCGGCCGCCTCGTCACTTCCCTCACCACCGCACTCATGGCCACCGCACCCGCCGGTTTCGAGATCGAACGTGAGATGACAATCCGCCTCGACGAGCGAAATCGCCCGGAGCCGGATCTGCTCGTGACGACCGCCCCCTACGACCCGGACCGCACGTGGTATTCACCGGAAGAGGTCCGGCTCATCGTCGAGGTCGTCTCACCCGAGTCCGCCCACCGCGACCGCACCGTGAAGCTGCACAAGTACGCAGAGGCCAAGATCCCGCACTACTGGTGCATCGAGGACGAGGACGGCGCCCCCGTCGTGCACGTCTACGAACTGGACGAACCGACCGGAGCCTACGCACCCGCGGGCATCTTCCGGGGCACTCTGAAGCGCCCGGTGCCGTTCGGGATCAGCCTGGATCTCGACACGCTCACCCCGCCGCGGGGCGACTAGAAGTCGCCCGCGCATCGGCCCGGGGAACGCCGAAGGGGCCGGGCTGCCCGGAGCCCGGCCCCTTCTGGTCCGCGCGGTCGGCGGAACACCTGGCGCGGTGACGGACCGCTCACACGTTGAAGCGGAACTCCACCACGTCGCCGTCCTGCATGACGTACTCCTTGCCCTCCATGCGGGCCTTGCCCTTCGCGCGGGCCTCGGTGACCGAGCCGGTCTCGACCAGGTCGTCGAAGGAGATGACCTCCGCCTTGATGAAGCCCTTCTGGAAGTCGGTGTGGATGACACCGGCCGCCTCGGGGGCCGTGGCGCCCTTCTTGATGGTCCAGGCGCGGGATTCCTTGGGGCCGGCCGTGAGGTACGTCTGCAGGCCGAGCGTGTTGAAGCCGACCCGGGCGAGGGTGGCGAGGCCGGGCTCCTCCGCGCCGACCGACTCCAGCAGCTCCAGCGCGTCCTCCTCGTCCAGCTCCGCGAGGTCCGCCTCCAGCTTGGCGTTGAGGAAGATCGCCTCGGCCGGGGCGACCAGGGCGCGCTGCTCGGCCTTGAAGGTGTCGTCGGTCAGCTCGTCCTCGTCGACGTTGAAGACGTAGAGGAAGGGCTTGGTGGTGAGGAGGTGCAGGTCGTGGAGGAGCTCGGCGCGCTCGGAGCCCTGGAGGATGCCCTGGGAGAACAGGGTGTCGCCCTTCTCCAGGATCTCCTTGGCCTCCTCGACGGCCTTGACCTTGGGCGCCACGTCCTTCTTGATCCGCGACTCCTTCTGCAGGCGCGGCAGGACCTTCTCGATCGTCTGCAGGTCGGCGAGGATCAGCTCGGTGTTGATCGTCTCGATGTCGTCCTTCGGCGAGACCTTGCCGTCGACGTGCACGACGTTCTCGTCCTTGAAGGCCCGGATGACCTGGCAGATCGCGTCGGACTCACGGATGTTCGCGAGGAACTTGTTGCCCAGGCCCTCGCCCTCGGAGGCGCCGCGCACGATGCCCGCGATGTCGACGAAGTCGACCGTCGCCGGGAGGATCCGCTGCGAGGAGAAGATCTCGGACAGCTTGGCCAGGCGGGCGTCGGGGACGCCGACCACGCCCACGTTGGGCTCGATCGTGGCGAACGGGTAGTTGGCCGCAAGCACGTCGTTCTTGGTCAGGGCGTTGAACAGGGTCGACTTGCCGACGTTGGGCAGGCCGACGATTCCGATCGTGAGCGACACGTTGCGACTTCCCGTAGTGAGTGGGTGAGTGAGCCGGAGGCTGCTGCCGGCGGGCCGGCCGATCCACCAGTTTACGGGGTTCGGGCGCCCTGGCCGGCGGCCGTGTCGAACACCTGGACAGGCTCTGCTCTTCGGCTTGGTTTCGGCGTGTCTGGGGTGCGACTGAGCACATTAACCGACCTAAGTTGGTCCGGTGGAGCATCACAGGACCCGTCCCCGTCAGCACGGACAGCGCCGTGGCGCCCCCCGCCCGCCCCTGCCGCCGCAGGCCGGACGGAGACCCGCGGCCGAGCGCCGGCCGGCCCCGGGCGGGTCCCGTCCGGCGGCCGCCGCGGGGCCCCGGCAGCCCTCGGGCCCCCGGCTCACCGGTCTGGGCGGCGGCCTGTTCTGCGTGACCGCGATGTTCCTGCTCGGCTTCCTGGACGACCTCCTGTTCGGGGCGTCCCTGACCGGGTACGGCGTGCTGTCCCTGCCGGTGTGCGCGCTGACCGCGCTGTGGGTGCGCGGGAGCGATCTGCTGACCGCTCCCGTCGTCGTCCCGATCGCCTTCGCCGCGGGGCTGCTGACCGTCGCCGACGACGGCGGCGGCGGTTTCCTCGGCGGTGTGATGGGCCTGGTGACGGCCCTGTCCACGCAGGCCGGCTGGCTCTACGGCGGCACGCTGGTCGCCGGGCTGATCACCGTGGTGCGCCGGATCCGGATGATCCGGCGCAGGCGCCGCGGCTGAGCGACCGGCCCGCCCCGACCGGTCCCCCGGCTGTCGTGAGCCGCCCGCCGCTACCTGGCGTGGTGGGCGGCACGCATCGCCGCGCCCACGATCCCCGCGTTGTTCTGCAGCTGGGCCGGCACGATCTCGGCCTTGACGCCCTCGATGTAGGGCAGGAACTTCTCGGCCTTGCGGCTCACGCCGCCGCCGATGATGAACAGGTCCGGGGTGAACAGCATCTCGACGTGGGCGAGGTACTTGGTGACCCGGTGCGCCCAGTGCTCCCAGCTGAGGTCGTTGTCCTCCTTGGCCTTGCTGGACGCCTTCTTCTCGGCGTCGTGGCCGTCCAGCTCCAGGTGGCCCAGCTCGGTGTTGGGCACCAGCTCGCCGTCGGTGAACAGGGCGCTGCCGATGCCTGTGCCGAAGGTGAGCAGGATGACCACGCCCTTGCGGTCCCGGCCGGCGCCGAACTGCATCTCGGCCACACCCGCCGCGTCGGCGTCGTTGACCACCGTCACCGGAAGGCCGCCGAGGCGGTCGCTGAACAGCGTGCGCGCGTCGGTGTCGACCCAGCTCTTGTCGACGTTCGCCGCCGTACGGATGTGGGTGCCGTCGCTGATCACTCCGGGGAAGGTGAGCCCGACCGGGCCGGTCCAGCCGAAGTGGTCGACCACCTGCTTGACCCCGTCGGCGACGCCGTCGGGCGTCGCCGGATGCGGGGTGAGCACCTTGTGGCGCTCCTGGGCCAGGTCGCCCTTGTCCAGGTCCACGGGAGCGCCCTTGATCCCGGAACCACCGATGTCCACGCCGAAGATCTGCATGGCTCCACGTTACGTCGTACGACTGACAGTCACGACGCCGGACTGCCCGCGGTCACACCGTCGTACGAGTGCGGGGTCAGGCCCCGGTGCCGCTGCCGCCGCGCTCGGCGACCAGGGCGGCCGCCTCTTCGCGCAGGTCACGGCGGAGTTCCTTGGGCAGCGAGAAGGTGATGGACTCCTCGGCCGCCTTGACGATCTCCACGTCGCCGTAGCCGCGCTCGGCCAGCCACTCCAGGACCTCCTCGACCAGCACCTCGGGGACGGAGGCTCCGGAGGTGACGCCGACCGTGGTGACCCCCTCGAGCCAGGCCTCGTCGACCTCGGCGGCGAAGTCGACCAGGTAGGCGGCGCGGGCGCCGGCCAGCTTGGCGACCTCCACGAGGCGCTTGGAGTTGGAGGAGTTGCGGGAGCCGACCACGATGACCAGGTCGGCCTCGGCGCCCATCTGCTTCACGGCGAGCTGACGGTTCTGGGTGGCGTAGCAGATGTCGTCGCTCGGCGGGGAGATGAGCTGCGGGAACTTCTCCTTCAGGGCGTCGACCGTCTCCATGGTCTCGTCGACGGAGAGCGTGGTCTGGGAGAGCCAGACGACCTTGGACTCGTCGCGGACCTCGACCTTGGCCACGTCGGCGGGGCCGTCGACGAGCTGGATGTGGTCGGGGGCCTCGCCGGAGGTGCCGATGACCTCCTCGTGGCCCTCGTGGCCGATCAGGAGGATGTCGTAGTCCTCGCCCGCGTACCGGACGGCTTCCTTGTGGACCTTGGTGACGAGCGGGCAGGTCGCGTCGATGGAGGCGAGGCGGCCGAGCCGGGCCTCCTCGTGGACGACGGGGGCGACGCCGTGCGCGGAGAACATCACGATGTTCCCCTCCGGGACCTCCTCGGTCCGCTCGACGAAGATCGCGCCCTTCTTCTCCAGGGTCTGCACGACGTACTTGTTGTGGACGATCTCGTGCCGGACGTAGATCGGGGCCCCGTACTGCTCCAGGGCCTTCTCGACGGCGATCACGGCGCGGTCCACACCCGCGCAGTAGCCACGGGGGGCGGCGAGCAGGACACGGCGGCCAGGCGAAGCGGTCATGCCACCCATCGTAAGGCCGCGTCCGGGGGCCGAAGAGCGCCTCCGGGTGACGATCCAGGGAAGATCGCCGCACGGCGGAGAGGGGTGCGGCACCCGCGCGCGCGTGAGGCGGGCGGGGTCCGCCGCGGGGCGGGCGCCCGCGCGGTGGCGGTCGTGTCGGTGGGCGCCGTTACTCTCGGCGCATGGCCTTGAACACGTCTGTCGAAGCGCCCGTGCCGGTCGGCGAGGTGTCCCGGTTGATCGGCGGCTGGATCGACCGGCTGGGCGCCGTGTGGGTGGAGGGGCAGATCACCCAGCTGTCCCGGCGGCCCGGGGCGGGCGTGGTGTTCCTGACGCTGCGGGATCCGTCGTACGACATCTCGATCGCCGTGACGTGCTACCGGCAGGTGTTCGACGCGGTCGCCGACGTCGTCGGCGAGGGGGCGCGGGTCGTCGTCCACGCGAAACCGGAGTGGTACGCGCCGCGTGGGCAGCTGTCGTTGCGGGCGGCCGAGATAAGGCCGGTCGGGGTCGGGGAGCTGCTGGCGCGGCTGGAGGCGCTCAAGAAGTCGCTGGCCGCCGAGGGGCTGTTCGACGCCGAGCGCAAGAAGCCGCTGCCGTTCCTGCCGCAGCTGATCGGGCTGGTGTGCGGGCGGGCCTCGGCCGCCGAGCGCGATGTCCTGGAGAACGCCCGGCACCGGTGGCCCGCGGTGCGGTTCGAGGTGCGGAACGTGCCGGTGCAGGGTGTGCACGCGGTGCCGCAGGTCGTGCAGGCGGTGAAGGAGCTCGACGCGCTCCCGGACGTCGACGTGATCGTCGTGGCCCGTGGCGGTGGCAGCGTGGAGGACTTGCTGCCGTTCTCCGACGAGCAGCTGGTGCGGGCGGTCGCCGAGTGCCGTACGCCGGTGGTGTCCGCGATCGGGCACGAGCCCGACACCCCGCTGCTCGACTATGTCGCCGACCTGCGGGCCTCCACCCCGACCGACGCCGCCAAGAAGGTCGTGCCGGACGTCGGGGAGGAGCTGGAGCGGGTGCGGATGCTGCGCGACCGGGCCCGGCGGTGCGTGGACGGGCTGGTGGCGCGCGAGGAGCGGGGGCTGGCGCATGCGCTGGCGCGGCCCGTCATGGAGGATCCGCACCGGATGCTCGACGAGCGGGCCGATCATGTCGCCTCGCTGGTGGACCGGTCGCGGCGCACCCTCGGGCATCTGCTGGACCGCGCCGACTCGGAGCTGACGCACACGCACGCGCGCGTGGTGGCCCTCTCCCCCGCCGCCACGCTGCGGCGCGGTTACGCCGTGCTCCAGAAGAGCGACGGTCACGTGGTGCGGGACCCGGGGGACGTCGAGCCGGGCGAGGCGTTGCGGGCGCGGGTCGCCGAGGGCGACTTCACGGTGCGGGCCGACGGCTGACGCCGTGCCCGGGCCGGGCGACGCGCGGTCGTCGAGCAGTCGTTGAACAGTGGATGAGAGAGGTCGGGGCATGAGCAGCAGGACGGAAGAGGCCGCGCTGTCGTACGAGCAGGCGCGGGACGAGCTGATCGAGACGGTGCGGCGGCTGGAGGCCGGCGGGACCAGCCTGGAGGAGTCGCTCGCGCTCTGGGAGCGCGGGGAGGAGCTGGCCCGGGTGTGCCGGCGCTGGCTGGAGGGGGCCCGGGCCCGGCTGGACGCGGCGCTGGCCGCGGAGGAGGAAGGGGAGGAGGCGGAGGCCGGGGACGGCGCCGGAGAGGGCTAGGGGCGGCTCGGGAGCGGGCGTCGGCGGGGGTGTGCGAGGGCGGAGGCTGTGAGGCGGCTCACCCGATCGGCGGTATTTGTTGAACCTTGAACCTTCACCGCGTATGGTCTTCCCTGTCAGCCTATCCGGACCGCGGTCCGGATGTGACGGAACACCACCCCCAGGAAGTACGCACATGTCTCTTGTTCTTGACCCCGCCGCTCAGGACCTGCTGTTCCGCGAGGCCCGCACCGCCAACACGTTCACCGACGAGCCGGTGACCGACGAGCAGGTCCAGGCGATCTACGACCTGGTCAAGTACGGCCCGACCTCCATGAACCAGTCGCCGCTGCGGGTCGTCCTCGTACGCTCCCCCGAGGCCCGTGAGCGCCTGGTGCAGCACATGGCCGAGGGCAACCAGAAGAAGACCGCCACCGCCCCGCTGGTCGCGATCCTCGCCGCCGACAACGAGTTCCACGAGGAGCTGCCGGAGCTCTTCCCGCACTTCCCGCAGGCCAAGGACGCCGTCTTCGGCGACCGCGCCGTGCGCGAGAGCAACGCCGCGCTGAACGCCGCCCTCCAGGCCGCGTACTTCATCATCGGGATCCGCGCCGCCGGCCTCGCCGCCGGCCCGATGACCGGTGTCGACTTCGCGGGCGTCCAGAAGGAGTTCCTGGACGACGACCACACCCCGTTCGTGGTCATCAACATCGGCAAGCCGGGCGAGGACGCCTGGTTCCCGCGCTCCCCGCGCCTGGCCTACGACGACGTCGTCACGACCGTCTGAGCCACCCCGCAAGCACGAGAGGCCCCCGGCGACCGCGCCGGGGGCCTCTCGCGTCACCGCCGGGGCGGGTCAGGACATCTTCAGCGCCGCGGCCATCTTCGTCAGCTGGGCGAAGGAGGCGGTGCCCGCCACCACGGTCGTGGAGCCGGGGGTGTCCGCCAGCACCAGGGCGTCGTAGCGGCCGCCGGTGTAGTGCGTCCACGTGCGGTCGCCGATCTTCTCGGTCGCCTTCGTGGCCGTCCCGCCCTGGCTCGCGTCGCCGATGAAGTCCACCGGCTTCTGAGTCGACTGCTCGATCTGGACGTACTGACCGTCGGGGGTCTGGTACCCGAGGTGCCAGCGGTCGCCCTCCTCGCCCCGGAAACGGACCGAGGTGGCCTTCCAGTCGCCGGGCAGGCCCTCCGGCGCGGCCACCGGATAGGTCGCCGCGCGCCGGGCCGTCAGAAGCTCGACCCGGTAGTCGACCCGCTGGATGTCGGGAGCGTGATCGTCGTGCGGGACGAGCAGGTAGATGAAGCCCGCCGCGAGGCCGATCAGGGCCAGGGAGAGGATCATGTCCCGGACCGTCTTCTGCTTGCCGTTCGTGCCTGCCACGCCCCCTATCGTCGCAGGTGCCCGTCGCGCTCATCCGTGGGGTCCCCTGCTCATTCTGTCGACCTGGCGCTAGAGTCGACGGGAACCCTCATCCGGCCGTCGTCGTATCAGAAAGGTGCGCTCCGATGACCGAGCATCATCACTTGCCGACCGAACTCGATGTCCCCTCCGAGGCCCCCGACCGCAACCTCGCCCTGGAACTCGTCCGGGTGACCGAGGCCGCAGCACTGGCCGCGGGCCGCTGGGTGGGCCGCGGCGACAAGAACGGCGCCGACGGCGCCGCGGTACGCGCGATGCGGACCCTCGTCTCCACCGTGTCGATGAACGGCGTGGTCGTCATCGGGGAGGGCGAGAAGGACGAAGCCCCGATGCTCTTCAACGGAGAGCACATCGGTGACGGCACCGGCCCCGAGGTCGACATCGCCGTCGACCCGATCGACGGGACCACGCTGACCGCCAAGGGCATGCCCAACGCGATCGCCGTCCTGGCCGCCGCCGAGCGCGGCGCCATGTTCGACCCGTCCGCCGTCTTCTACATGGACAAGCTGGTCACGGGCCCGGAGGCGGCCGACTTCGTCGACATCGACGCGCCGGTCTCCGTCAACATCCGGCGGGTCGCAAAGGCCAAGCGCGCCACCCCCGAGGACGTGACCGTCGTCATCCTCGACCGGCCGCGGCACGCCGGGATCATCAAGGAGATCCGCGAGGCCGGCGCCCGCATCAAGCTCATCTCCGACGGAGACGTCGCCGGCTCGGTCTACGCGCTGCGCGAGGGCACCGGCGTCGACATGCTGCTGGGGATCGGCGGTACCCCCGAGGGCATCATCTCGGCGTGCGCCGTGAAGTGCCTGGGCGGGACCATCCAGGGCAAGCTGTGGCCCAAGGACGACGCGGAGCGGCAGCGGGCGATCGACGCCGGACACGACCTGGACCGGGTGCTGACCACCGAGGACCTGGTCACCGGCGAGAACGTGTTCTTCGTCGCCACCGGCATCACCGACGGCGAGCTGCTGCGCGGGGTGCGGTACCGGTCGGAGACCGCGCTGACCGAGTCCATCGTGATGCGGTCGAAGTCGGGGACGGTACGGAAGATCGACTCCGAGCACCGGCTGCGCAAGCTGCGGGCGTACAGCACCGTGGACGTCGACCGGGCGAAGTAGCGCCGGCGGGGAGGGACTGCCGACCGTTCGCGGCCGCCGCAGGTGCGATGCGGCTGGTCGCGCCCACGCGGCGGAGCCGCATGCCGGCACAGCCCCGCGCCCCTTCGGGGCACTGCTCGAAAGGCGCCCTCTGTGCGGAGAGGGCGCCTTCCGCTCAGCCCGCCTGCGCTATGCGCGTCGTCGCCGCCGCTCGTGCCGCCTTCTTCAGCTCCATGTCACGGCGCCTGCGCCGGGCCAGGACCACCCGGCGTTCCGCCGCGGTGAGACCGCCCCAGACGCCGTACGGCTCGGGCTGGAGCAGCGCGTGTTCGCGGCACTCGACCATCACCGGGCAGCGGGCGCAGACCCGCTTCGCCGCCTCCTCCCGGGAGAGCCTGGCGGCGGTGGGTTCCTTGGAGGGTGCGAAGAACAGGCCAGCCTCGTCGCGCCGGCACACCGCCTCGGTGTGCCAGGGTGCGTCTTGGTCCCTGTCCCGCACTGGCCCCCGCTGGGCCGGCACGGCAGCTACCTGCAGGGACGAATGCGGCGGTTGCAGCACGGTCTACTCCTGACGACGGCTTCGCGAGCGAGAGACGATGCAGCAAGGCCTACCCGCTGTACGCAGGCCTATGCACAGCGTCCCCAACAGCCGCGCCGGGGCGGCTTGTTCGCGACCCCGGGCGCCGCGCGCCGGGCCGTGATTCGCGTCCGTCAACGGTCCAGGTGTTTGCGCAACTTCCTGTCGACCTTGTCCTGAACCCGGTCCAGGATGTCCTCGATGAGCTTCCCGCGCTTCGGCCGCGCCTCCACGTTGCCCAGCACGGCCCAGCCCTCGACGTAGACGACCGGGGCGTCGGAGTCCACCGAGTCCCGCGTGTCCGCCTCGAAGTTGCCCAGCACACCGCCGCCGGTGCCGCGCAGGGACACGTTCTCCGGGACGCGGATCTGCACGTCCCCGAAGACCGAGAACGCCCTGATGACGACCTGCTGGTACTCGAAGATCGCCTCGGTGAGGTCGAGCTCGACGGAGCCGAAGACCGCGTAGGCGTGCAGCCGGCGGCCGGCCCGCCAGCGGCCCCGGCGGCGGGCGCTGCTGAAGACGGCCACCACGTTGCCGTCGGGCTCCACGGGGATCGCGCCGGGCGTCGGCCGCGGCGGCACCGGGGTGTAGGCGGGGGCGGGCCGGTGGGCGTGCGCCGCCGGCAGGTCCCGTATGAAGACCTCCAGCTCGCCCACCGTCTTGGCGCTCAGCACGCCCTCCACGCGCTCGGCGTGTTCGTCGGCGGTCAGGCGGCCCTCGGCGAGGGCCTCCCGCAGGATGTCGGCGATGCGGTCACGGTCGGCGTCCGAGGCGCGCAGCTCGGCGACCGGCGTCCCGGCGCGCTCCTGGGGGGTCTGCTTCTGAAGGTCCACGGCAGCAGAGTACCGAAACGCGATAGATCGCGACTAGAGGTGTGGACAACCTCGGGTGTGTCGAACTGAGCCTTACCTCACAAGCTCCGGGCCGGAGGCAGGTCCTACGCTGGAGAGCGCCCGCCGACGTCGACGGGCAGCCGTCCGTCAGAGTGAGGAATGGGCTGAGATGCCTGAGTTCGCGTACACCGATCTGCTCCCCCAGGGCGAGGACACCACCCCCTACCGGCTGGTGACCTCGGAGGGCGTGTCCACTGCCGAGGGACCGGACGGGCGGACGTTCCTCAAGGTGGAGCCGGAGGCGCTGCGCAAGCTGGCGGAAGAGGCGATCCACGACATCCAGCACTACCTGCGGCCCGCCCACCTCGCCCAGCTCCGCCGGATCATCGACGACCCGGAGGCGTCGGCCAACGACAAGTTCGTCGCGCTCGACCTGCTCAAGAACGCCAACATCGCGGCGGCCGGCGTACTGCCCATGTGCCAGGACACCGGCACCGCGATCGTCATGGGCAAGCGCGGCCAGAACGTGCTGACCGAGGGCGGCGACGAGGCGGCGCTCAGCCGCGGCATCTACGACGCCTACCTGAACCTCAACCTGCGCTACTCGCAGATGGCTCCGCTCACCATGTGGGAGGAGAAGAACACCGGCTCGAACCTGCCCGCCCAGATCGAGCTGTACGCGACCGACGGCGGCGCCTACAAGTTCCTCTTCATGGCGAAGGGCGGCGGCTCGGCCAACAAGTCGTTCCTCTACCAGGAGACGAAGGCCGTTCTGAACGAGGCCTCCATGATGAAGTTCCTGGAGGAGAAGATCCGCTCGCTCGGTACGGCCGCCTGCCCGCCGTACCACCTGGCGATCGTCGTCGGCGGCACGAGCGCCGAGTACGCGCTGAAGACCGCGAAGTACGCCTCCGCGCACTACCTGGACGAGATCCCGGCGGAGGGCTCCGAGCTCGGCCACGGCTTCCGGGACAAGGACCTGGAGCAGAAGGTCTTCGAGCTGACGCAGAAGATCGGGATCGGCGCGCAGTTCGGCGGCAAGTACTTCTGCCACGACGTGCGCGTGGTGCGGCTGCCCCGGCACGGCGCGTCCTGCCCGGTCGCCATCGCCGTCTCCTGCTCCGCGGACCGGCAGGCCGTCGCGAAGATCACCGCGGAGGGCGTCTTCCTGGAGCAGCTGGAGACGGACCCGGCGCGGTTCCTGCCGGAGACCACCGACGAGCACCTGGACGAGTCGTCGGACGTGGTGAAGATCGACCTGAACCAGCCGATGGACACGATCCTCGCCGAGCTGACGAAGTACCCGGTCAAGACGCGGCTCTCGCTCACCGGTCCGCTGGTCGTCGCCCGTGACATCGCGCACGCCAAGATCAAGGAGCGGCTCGACGCGGGCGAGGAGATGCCGCAGTACCTGAAGGACCACCCGGTGTACTACGCCGGTCCGGCCAAGACGCCCGAGGGCTACGCCTCGGGTTCCTTCGGCCCCACGACGGCCGGGCGCATGGACTCCTACGTGGAGCAGTTCCAGGCCGCCGGCGGCTCCAAGGTGATGCTCGCCAAGGGCAACCGCAGCAAGCAGGTCACCGACGCCTGCGCCGGCCATGGCGGCTTCTACCTCGGCTCCATCGGCGGTCCGGCCGCCCGGCTCGCCCAGGACTGCATCAAGAAGGTCGAGGTCGTCGAGTACGAGGAGCTCGGCATGGAGGCCGTCTGGAAGATCGAGGTCGAGGACTTCCCGGCGTTCGTCGTCGTGGACGACAAGGGCAACGACTTCTTCCAGGATCCCGCCCCGGCTCCGACGTTCACGACGATCCCGGTGCGCGGGCCCGGCCTCGCGTAACGGCTTCCGGGCGGCGGGGCGGGAGCGTCCGGCCTCGCGTAACGGCCTTCGGGGCGGTGGGGCGGGAGCGTCCGCACTCGCCGCCCCTGCCCGTTCGTCAGTAGGGCATGCAGCCGAACCAGTTCAGCCGGTCGCCGTCCTTGGTGTAGCCCATGCAGCTGATGGTCCGGTCGTGCCGTGTCGTGGTCCGGTCGACCGGTCCGTTCAGGTAGTCCGTCTTGTGGTGGGCCTCCACCAGGGTGTCGAACTCGACGCGGTACCAGTGCTTCCCGCTGGAGGTCACCTTGCAGCCGCGGCCGGTGATGTTGCGGCTGGGGTCGCCACTCCACACCGGCCGTTCGGCGCGGTCGCAGTGGGCGCGGTGGCTGTCGCCGCCGGCGGCCGCGGTGCCGGCTCCCGTGCCCAGCAGGGTCGCCGCGCCTATGGACACCGCCGCGATGGCGCCGAGCAGACCCTTGGGAGTGAAGTTCATCGGTTGGTCCTCCTGCCAGCCGTGGTGACGGCGGGGAATCGCCGTGTCACCTTGGGCAGATAGTCACACTTATCCGTGATGTCCTGCCTGCCGGCAGCGGGCTCCGTCCCCCGACCCGGTGACACCGGTGGTGCCAATGCAGCAGGCCCCGGAACAACCGCGGTACGCCGATCGCTGATACCGGCATGAGCGACTACCGCATCGAACACGACTCCATGGGCGAGGTCCGGGTCCCGGCGCACGCCAAGTGGCGGGCCCAGACGCAGCGGGCCGTCGAGAACTTCCCCGTCTCCGGACAGCGGATCGAGCGCGCGCACATCGAGGCGCTGGCCCGGATCAAGGGCGCGGCGGCCAAGGTGAACGCCGAGCTGGGGGTGGTCGACGAGGACATGGCCCGGGCGATCCAGGAGGCGGCCGCGGAGGTCGCCGAGGGGAAGTGGGACGACCAGTTCCCGGTGGACGTGTTCCAGACCGGGTCGGGGACCTCGTCCAACATGAACACCAACGAGGTGCTCGCGACGCTGGCGACCGAGCGGCTCGGGCGCGAGGTGCACCCCAACGACCACGTCAACGCCTCGCAGTCGTCGAACGACGTGTTTCCGTCGTCCATCCACATCGCCGCCACGGCCGCCGTCACCCGCGACCTGATCCCGGCCCTCGACCATCTGGCCGCGGCCCTGGAGCGCAAGTCCGCGGAGTTCGCCGACGTGGTGAAGTCCGGGCGGACCCATCTGATGGACGCCACCCCGGTGACCCTGGGGCAGGAGTTCGGCGGGTACGCGGCGCAGGTGCGGTACGGCGTGGAGCGGCTGCGGGCCTCGCTGCCCCGACTGGCCGAACTGCCGCTCGGCGGCACGGCGGTGGGAACCGGCATCAACACCCCGCCGGGGTTCTCCGCCGCGGTGATCGAGGAGGTCGCGCGGGTCACCGGCCTGCCGTTCACCGAGGCGCGCGACCACTTCGAGGCGCAGGGCGCCCGGGACGGGATCGTGGAGACCAGCGGGCAGCTGCGGACGATCGCGGTCGGCCTGACGAAGATCGCCAACGATCTGCGCTGGATGTCCTCGGGGCCGCGGACCGGGCTCGCCGAGATCGCGCTGCCGGATCTGCAGCCGGGCTCCTCGATCATGCCGGGCAAGGTCAACCCGGTGATCCCGGAGGCCGTCCTGATGGTGGCCGCCCAGGTCATCGGCAACGACCAGACCATCACGGTGGCCGGCGCGGCCGGGAACTTCGAGCTCAACGTGATGCTGCCGGTCATCGGCAAGAACGTGCTGGAGTCGGTCCGGCTGCTCGCCAACGTCACCCGGCTGCTCGCCGACCGGACCGTGGACGGCGTCACGGCGCACCGGGAGCGTGCCCGGGAGTACGCCGAGTCGTCCCCGTCGGTGGTCACGCCGCTCAACCGGTACATCGGGTACGAGGAGGCCGCCAAGGTGGCCAAGAAGGCGCTGGCGGAGCGCAAGACGATCCGCCAGGTGGTCGTCGAGGGCGGGTACGTCGAAAGGGGCGACCTGACCGCCGCGCAGCTGGACGAGGCGCTGGATGTCCTGCGGATGACACGGCCGTAACCGCGTGCGAACGATTCGCGCCGCCCGGCCAGAACCGTGACGTCCACCGCAGCGTCGTATGCCTGTGGCACCTAATATCTGTGCATGGCAGACGGTGGAGCGGTGAGACGCGTGACGCGCGGGGAAACGGGCGGTGCGACCGGTGGTGCGGCCGGGTTCTGGGCTCCGGGGAGCCAGATCCTGTGGCGGTACCGGGAGAACGCCGGGCCCGGTTTCCACATCGCGCGCCCCGTCACCGTCGTCCGGGACGACGAGGAGCTGCTGGCCGTGTGGCTGGCGCCCGGCACCGAGTGCGTCAGGCCCGTGTTCGCCGACGGCGGCCGGGTCGCCGAGGAGCCGCTGGAGACCCGGTACACCAAGCCGCGCACCGTCCGGCGCGGCCACTGGTTCGGCACCGGGGTTCTGAAGCTGGCCCGGCCCGGCCGGCCCTGGTCGGTGTGGCTGTTCTGGGAACCGGGCTGGCAGTTCAAGAACTGGTACGTCAACCTCGAACAGCCACTGTCCCGTTGGGACGGCGGGGTGGACTCGGAGGATCACTTCCTGGACATCTCCGTGGATCCCGACCGCAGTTGGCGCTGGCTCGACGAGGACGAGTTCGCCCAGGCGCAGCGGGACGGCCTGATGGACGCGGAGACGGCCGAGCGGGTGCGGGCGGCGGGCGCGGCCGCGGTGGCCTCCGTACGGGCCTGGGAGCCGCCGTTCTCGGACGGCTGGCAGCACTGGCGCCCGGATCCGGCGTGGGCGGTACCGTCGCTGCCGGAGGACTGGGACCGTACGCCCGCGCACGTGTCCACATGAGACCCTTGATGCGCCCCCGGTGCACAACCGTAGGATCGTCCTCCGCAAGGGCGCGTTGAGCACAACTCCCGGAGTCTTCATCCGGGCTGACCGAACGTCACCGAGGGGCGGCAGGACGTGAGCGAGGGGTACGAGGGCAGCACCGGCGAGCGGGGCGCGACCCGTAGATCGTCCGGCGGTGACACGGAGACGGCCGCCCGCCACGCCGGAAATCCGTTCCTGGGACACGCAATCCGGGTATCGGAGTTTCGGCGGGACCACCTGCGTGCCCGGCGCGCAGCCCCGGACGGACGGATTCGACACGCGTGACGGAGCAGCCCACGTCCTACGAGCGCCCACAGCCGGGCGCCGACCCCGCGGAGACCCGCGGGGCGCTGCTGCGTACCCCGCAGCCGCAGGCCCGTCCGCTCGGCGCCACCGCCTTACCGCCGCAGGCCCGCGCGGAGGAGACGCCCTCCGGTCCCGGTACCAGTACGTCCAAGGAGCACTCCGTCAACGGCCCCGAGCACGCCCAGCCCACCAGCGCTGAGCCCGATCCGCACCGGCCGCGCCCCACGCCGGAGGGCATTCCGCCGCAGCCCGGCGCCGACCAGGAACGGTCGGCGGGCTCGGCCGCCCAGGAGCGCCGTACCGGACGCGGCCTGCCGCCCGGGCGGCCCATGCCGATGCGCCGGGACGGCGACCGGCTGCGCTTCGTCGGCGCCGCCACCCGCCGGATCGCCCGCGGCATGGACCTGGACGAGATCGTGATGGGGCTGTGCCGGGCGACCGTGCCGACCTTCTCGGACGCGATCCTGGTCTATCTGCGCGACCCGCTGCCGGTCGGCGACGAGCGGCCGGTCGGCCCGGTGGTGCTGCGGCTGCGCCGTACCGACCGGATCCCCGAGGACCGGGACACCGACGGTTTTCCGCCGCTGCCCGTCCCGGAGCCGGACGCGGCCGACATCGGCCTGGCCGCGCTCACGGCCGAGCTGTGCGAGGTCCGGCCGGGCGGGGCGCTCAACGAGGTGCTGCGGGGCGTACGGCCGGTCTTCGCCGACTCCCCCGCCGCCCGCTCGGCGCTGCCCGAACTGCTCGGCGCGGGCGCCGAGGCGCTCGTACCCGGCGGACAGCACGCGATCCTCGCGCCGCTGCGCGGCCGGCGCCGGGTGATCGGCGCCGCGCTGTTCCTGCGCCGCCCGGAGCGGCTCGCCTTCGAGGCGGACGACCTGCTGGTCGCCGCCCAGCTGGCCACGCACAGCGCGCTCGGCATCGACAAGGCGGTGCTGTACGGCCGGGAGGCCTACATCGCCGACGAGCTGCAGCGGACCATGCTGCCGGAGCACCTGCCGAGCGCCACCGGCGTACGGCTGGCCTCGCGCTACCTGCCCGCGGCGGAGACCGCGCGGGTCGGCGGCGACTGGTACGACGCGATCCCGCTGCCGGGCAGCCGGGTGGCGCTGGTGGTGGGCGACGTCATGGGGCACTCGATGACGTCGGCGGCCATCATGGGCCAGCTGCGCACCACCGCGCAGACGCTGGCGGGTCTGGACCTGCCGCCGCAGGAGGTGCTGCACCACCTGGACGAGCAGGCGCAGCGGCTGGGCACCGACCGGATGGCGACCTGCCTGTACGCGGTCTACGACCCGGTGTCGCACCGCATCACCATCGCCAACGCGGGCCATCCGCCGCCGGTCCTGCTGCACCTGGGCGGTCATGCCGAGGTGCTGCGGGTGCCGGCGGGGGCACCGATCGGGGTCGGCGGGGTCGACTTCGAGGCGGTGGAGCTGGACGCGCCGGCCGGGGCGACGCTGCTGCTGTACACCGACGGTCTCGTGGAGTCCCGGCTGCGGGACGTGTGGACCGGGATAGAGCAGCTGCGGGAGAAGCTCGCCGCGACCGCGCAGCTGACCGGGCCGGACCATCCGCCGCCGCTGGAAGCGCTGTGCGACGAGGTGCTCGACATGCTCGGGCCCGGTGACCGCGACGACGACATCGCGCTGCTCGCGGCCCGGTTCGACGGGATCGCGCCGAGCGACGTGGCGTACTGGTTCCTGGAGCCGGAGGACGCGGCGCCCGGGCGGGCCCGGCGGCTGGCCCGGCGGGCGCTGGCGCGCTGGGGGCTGGAGGAGCTGAGCGACTCCGTGGAGCTGCTGGTCAGCGAGGTCGTGACCAACGCGGTGCGGTACGCGTCGCGGCCGGTGACGCTGCGGCTGCTGCGGACCGACGTGCTGCGCTGCGAAGTCGGCGACGACGTGCCGCAGTTGCCGCGGCTGCGGCAGGCCCGGGCGACGGACGAGGGCGGCCGGGGACTGTACCTGCTGAACCGGCTGGCCCGGCGCTGGGGGGCGACCCGGCTGAGCACCGGCAAGGTCGTCTGGTTCGAACTGAACCGGTAGCGCCGCCGGCCGGTGGTGGCTTGTCGCGCAGTTCCCCGCGCCCCTTTCAGGGGCGTCGGCCGCAGCGCCCTCAAGGGGCGCGGGGAACTGCGCGAACGGCCCCCACCGGGCCCGCGGCCGGACGACTACTGGAAGTCGTCCGCCGCCGGATCCAGCGGGTTGTCGGTGATGCCGCCCGTCGGGGACTGGCTCGGCGAGTTCGACGGCGTGTTGGACGGCGGCGGTGCCGACGTCGTCGCGCTCTGGCTCGGCGTGTTCGACGGCGTGTTGGACGGCGGCGCGGACTTCGTCGGGGTCTGGCTCGGGGTCTGCGACGGCGTCTCGGACGGGGTCGCGGACTTCGACGGGGTCAGCGTGGGCTGGACGGCCGCGCCCAGGTCGGTGTTCAGGTCGAACTTCTGCTTCTTCGTGACACCGAAGGTGTACGTCGCCCAGATCTGCGCCGGGTAACCGCCACCGTTGATACGGCCGGTGCCGGGGATCAGACCGGTGGCGCCGGTGAGGGACACCTGGCTGTGCTTCTTGTAGTCCTCACCGAACAGACCGACCGACGTCACCAGGTCGGGCGTGTAGCCGGTGAACCAGGCCGACTTGTTGTTGTCGGAGGTACCCGTCTTGCCGGCCACCTGCTGGCCCTTGCGCAGCGGGTTCTGGGCGACGGACACCTTGGCCGTACCGTCGTCGACCACGCCGGTCAGGACCGAGGTCACCTGGTCGGCGGCGCTCATGCTGATCACCGGGTCGCCGACCGGGTCCGGCGGATCGACCCTGCGGCCGGTCTTCTCCGCCGACGCGAGGATGGTCGGGGTGACCTTCTTGCCGTGGTTGTCGAGGGTGGCGTACACCCCGGCCATCTCCAGCGGGCTGGCGCCCATGCTGCCCAGGGTCTGCGCGGGCACCGCCGGCAGGTTCGTGGTGTCCAGGCCGAGGTCGTCGGCGGCCTTCATCACGTTCTTCATGCCGACGTCGACGCCCATCTGCGCGAACACCGAGTTGACGGACTTGTTCATCGCCGTCTGCACGGTGATGTCGCCGTAGTCGGCGTTGTCCTCGTTCGGCGGCGAGAAGGCGATGTCGCTGCCCTTGACCGGGCGGCGGCTGGTGCCGTCGTAGACCGTGTTGGCGTTGATCTCCTTGCCGTCCTGCGTCTTGGCGTTCTGGTCCAGGGCCGCGGCGAGGATGATCGGCTTGAAGGTGGAGGCCGGCTGGTAGTCGGCGCGGGTGGCGTTGTTCGTGTAGTGCTTGTAGTAGTCGATGCCGCCGTACAGGGCGACGATCCTGCCCGTCTTCGGGTCGACGGAGACGGCGCCGGCCTGGACGTTCTTGTCGACCGTCCGCTTCTTGCCGTCGAGCTTGCCGGTGAGCTGGCTCTTGACGGCCGCCTCCAGCTTGGCCTGCCGCTTCGGGTCGATGTTGAGGGTGATCGTCCAGCCCTGGTCCACGACCTGGGCCTCCGCCTCGGAGCGGGTGAGGCCCTGGGTCTTCATCAGCTGGTTCTCCAGCTGGGTGTTGGCCAGTTCGACCAGGTAGCCCTTCTGGCCCTCCAGTCCGGAGGCGGCCTTCGGCTCCTTGGGCTTGGGGAACGTCATGCCGTCACGCTTGGTCTTGTCCAGCCAGCCCTGGCCGACCATGTTGTTCAGGGTGTAGTTCCACCGGTCCACCACCAGCTTCTTGCCGATGGGGCCCGCCACCGCCCAGTCGTACTGGCTGGGCGCCTGGAGCAGCGCGGCCAGGTAGGCGCCCTGTTCGACCGTGAGGTCCTGGGCGTCGACGCGGTAGTAGGCCTGGGCGGCGGCCTGGATGCCGTAGGCGCCCCGGCCGTAGTAGCTGGTGTTGATGTAGCCCGCGAGGATGTCGTCCTTGGACTTCTCGCGGTCCACCTTCAGGGAGATGACCAGTTCCTTCAGCTTGCGCGTGACGGTCTGGTTCTGGTCCAGGTAGTAGTTCTTGACGTACTGCTGGGTGATCGTCGAACCGCCCTGGGTGCCGCGGCCGCGCGCGGTGTTGTAGAGGCCGCGGGCCATGCCCTTCAGGTCGATGCCGTTGTCGCTGTAGAACGACTTGTTCTCCGCGGCGACGAAGGTGTGCTGGACGTCCTTCGGGACCTTGGAGAGGTCCACGATCTCGCGGTTGACGGTGCCCTTGCGGGCCAGGACCGAGCCGTCGCTGTACTTGTAGACGTTGCTCTGCGTCTGCGCGAGGGAGTTGCCCGCGGGGACCGACACCATCATGTACAGCACGATGAAGCCGCCGATGCCGAGCAGGCAGAAGGCGAAGAAGGTGCCGAGCATCTTCTTCCAGGTGAACAGCCGGCGTATCCGGCCCTTGGCGGGCTTGCCGCCCTTGGCGGAGCTCCCCTTGGCGGAGTTCCCCTTCGCGGCGGCCTTGCGGCGTTCCGCGCGGGTGCCGCCCTCGGCCTGGGAGGGCCCGACGGCCGTCGTGGTGCCGCCCGGGGACTCGAGTATCTCGGGTGCCCCGGGTGCGGCCGGCGGCGACGAGCGGCGCTCGGGCGCGGCGCGGCGGCCGCCGCGCTGACGCGCTTTTCTCTCTTCCGCTCGTCCCATGAGTCCGTCTGCTCCGCTTCGTCTCGGCTGTCACACGTGTGTACGGGTGTCACACAAGTACGTGGCTCAGGTCAGCTCAGAAAGCTAACACCGCTCTCTATGACAAAGAGCAGACGATCCGCCCTATACGGACGTGACAATCAGCACCCCGCTCCAACGGAACCGACGAGCGAGAGACGCCCAGGGTTGCCTGGAGGAACAAAGTGATATCACTTGGATAGAAGGAAGCTAGACGGTGCACGTCACCGCCGCCCGTCGTCCACTCAGTCACCAAGGGGGAAACCATGTCCGCTCACGACTCCTCGACGGCCGCCGACATACCCGAGATGCCGGCTCCGCGGGTACGGGAGTTCGCAGCGCACAGCATCAGCGGCGGACTCGCCCTGCTGCTGGGCCTGCTGGGCCTCGCCGCCGCCGTCGCGCTGTTCGCGGCCGCCTCCGTGAACGCCGGCTTCGCCGTCGGAGGCGTCGTCGTCTTCCTGGCGGCCGTCATCGCGATGCGCGGCCTGAACACGGTGGCGCCGGGCGAGGCACGGGTAGTGCAGCTCTTCGGGCGGTACCGGGGCACGATCCGGCAGGACGGGCTGCGCTGGGTCAACCCCTTCACCGCGCGCACGAAGATCTCCACCCGGGTCCGCAACCACGAGACCGCCGTGCTCAAGGTCAACGACGCCTACGGCAACCCGATCGAGCTCGCCGCGGTCGTCGTCTGGAAGGTCGAGGACACCGCACGGGCCGTCTTCGAGGTGGACGACTACACGAAGTTCGTCGCGACGCAGACCGAGACCGCCGTACGGCACATCGCCATCGAGTACCCGTACGACGCGCACGACGAGGACGGGCTGTCGCTGCGCGGCAACGCCGAGGAGATCACCGAGAAGCTGGCCGTCGAGCTCCAGGCGCGGGTGGAGGCGGCCGGGGTGCGGGTCGTGGAGTCACGTTTCACGCACCTCGCGTACGCGCCCGAGATCGCCTCGGCGATGCTCCAGCGGCAGCAGGCCGGCGCGGTGGTGGCCGCGCGGCGGCAGATCGTCGACGGCGCGGTGGGCATGGTGGAGGCGGCACTCGCGCGGATCGCGGAGCAGGACATCGTGGAGCTGGACGAGGAGCGCAAGGCGGCGATGGTGTCCAACCTGATGGTGGTGCTCTGCGGGGACCGGGCCCCGCAGCCGGTGCTGAACACCGGGACGCTGTACCAGTGACGGACTCGCCCGAGGAGGCGCCGCGGCGTCGGCCGCAGCAGCGCAAGCAGGTGCTGCTGCGGCTGGACCCGGCCGTGTACGAGGCGCTGGCGCGCTGGGCCGGGGACGAGTTGCGGTCGGCCAACGCGCAGATCGAGTTCCTGCTGCGGCGCGCCCTCGCCGAGGCCGGGCGGCTCCCCGGCGAGACGGGCCCCCTCCCCCGCCGCGGCCGCCCCCCGGCCGGCCCCGCCCCCGACTCTCCGGGACCGGAGCCGGGGCAGCCCCGCGCCCGGTGACACCGCGCTGTCGCACAACCGTGACAAACGGCCCCCACCTGCACGTCCACACCGGCGGCCATGATCTACACACGGTGCGTATACATAGGGCGTATACACCGTGTGTAGAGTGCGTTTCATGTCCATTGGCCACACCCTCCTGGGGATCCTGGAGTCCGGCCCGCGCCACGGTTACGACCTGAAGCGGGCCTTCGACGAGAAGTTCGGTCACGACCGGCCGCTGCACTACGGCCAGGTCTACTCGACGATGTCCCGCCTGCTGAAGAACGGTCTGGTGGAGGTCGACGGCATCGAGGCCGGCGGCGGCCCCGAGCGCAAGCGGTACGCCATCACCGACGCGGGCGTCACCGACGTCGAGAAGTGGCTGGCGACTCCGGAGAAGCCGGAGGAGTACCTCCAGTCGACCCTGTACACCAAGGTCGTGCTCGCCCTGCTGACCCACCGCGACGCCGGCGACGTCCTCGACAGCCAGCGCTCCGAGCACCTGCGCAGCATGCGCATCCTCACCGACCGCAAGCGCCGGGGCGACCTCGCCGACCAGCTCGTCTGCGACCACGCCCTGTTCCACCTGGAGGCCGACCTGCGGTGGCTCGAGCTCACCGCCGCCCGCCTCGACAAGCTCCGCACGGAGGTGACCAAGTGACCGCTCCCGCCGGCTCACTGCTCGCGGCCGAGGACCTGCGCAAGGCCTACGGCCCCACGCTCGCGCTCGACGGCGCCGGGTTCTCCATACATCCGGGCGAGGTCGTCGCCGTGATGGGACCGTCCGGCTCCGGCAAGTCGACCCTCCTGCACTGTCTCGCCGGGATCGTGCAGCCCGACTCGGGCTCGATCCTCTACGCCGGGCGCGAGATGGCCACCATGAACGACACCCAGCGCAGCGCCCTGCGCCGCAGCGAGTTCGGGTTCGTC
This sequence comes from Streptomyces sp. NPDC001068, assembly GCF_042897315.1. Lineage (NCBI taxonomy): Bacteria > Bacillati > Actinomycetota > Actinomycetes > Kitasatosporales > Streptomycetaceae > Streptomyces > Streptomyces sp. NPDC001068. The sequence goes on from NZ_JBIAYD010000003.1 coordinate 469,365, forward strand.
TTCCAGTTCGGCCAGCTGGTCCCCGAGCTGACGTGCGTGGAGAACGTGGCGCTGCCGCTGCGGCTGAACGGCACCTCCCGCAAGGAGGCCGAACAGACCGCGCTCGGCTGGATGCAGAAGCTGGAGGTCGACGACCTGAGCCGCAAGCGGCCCGGCGAGGTCTCCGGCGGCCAGGGGCAGCGGGTCGCGGTGGCCCGGGCACTGGTGACCAAGCCCCGGGTGCTGTTCGCCGACGAACCCACCGGCGCGCTGGACTCCCTGAACGGCGAGCGCGTGATGGAGCTGCTGACGGAAGCGGCGCGCTCCACCAACGCGGCCGTCGTCCTCGTCACCCACGAGGCCCGGGTGGCCGCCTACTCGGACCGCGAGATCGTCGTACGCGACGGCAGGTCCAGGGACATGGAGCGGGCGGTATGAACGTCAGGCAGTGGTCCAGGGACCTGGGTCTGGGGGTCCGGTTCGCCTTCGGAGGCGGACGCGAGGGCTGGTTCCGGGCTACGCTGACGGCCATCGGGGTGGGCCTCGGAGTGGCTCTGCTGCTCCTCACCACGGCCCTCCCGAGCGCGCTGGCCGTGCGCCACCAGCGCGATGTGGCGCGGGCGGACTACACGTACGTCTACGACCACATGAAGGCCGGCGAGAAGACGTTCGTCGTCGCCGACATCGAGACCCCCTACCACGGCAAGGACATCCGCGGCCGGATGATCCAGCGCGAGGGCGCGAAGGCACCGGTTCCGCCCGGGCTCAGCGCCTACCCGGCCGACGGCGCCATGGCCGTCTCGCCCGCGCTGAAGCGGCTGCTCGACTCCCCCGACGGCGCACTGCTGCGCGCCCGGCTGCCGTACCGGATCACCGCCACCATCGCGGAGAGCGGACTCACCGGCTCGCAGGAACTCGCCTACTACGCGGGCTCCGACAGCCTCGCCGACCACATCGATCCGCCGAACGTCGCCCGGATCGACCACTTCGGCAGCCCGAGGTCGCCGGACGCGGAGACCGACCCGGTCCTGACCCTGCTGGTCCTCGTGGTGTTCGTGGTGCTGCTGATGCCGGTCGCCGTGTTCGTCGCGGCCGCCGTCCGTTTCGGCGGCGAGCGCCGCGACCGGCGGCTGGCCGCGCTGCGGCTGGTCGGCTCCGACGGCCGGATGGTACGGCGGATCGCGGCCGGCGAGGCGATGGCGGGCGCGCTGCTCGGCCTGGTCTTCGGCATCGGCTTCTTCCTGCTCGGCCGCCAGTTCGCGGGCAACGCCGAGGTGTTCGGCACCAGTGTGTTCCCGAGCTACCTCAACCCCTCGCCGCTGCTGGCCGCGCTGGTGGCCGTCACCGTCCCGGCGGCGGCCGTGCTGGTGACCATGTTCACCCTGCGCGGGGTGGTCATCGAACCGCTCGGCGTGGTGCGGACGGCGAAGCCCCGACGGCGCCGGCTGTGGTGGCGGCTGCTGCTGCCGGTGGCCGGTCTGGCCGCGCTCTACCCGATGATCGGACAGGGCCGCACCAACGGCGACTTCAACGAGTACCTGGTCACCGGCGGTGTCCTGCTGCTCCTGGTCGGTATCACCGCCCTGCTGCCGTGGGTCGTCGAAGCGGTCGTGGCACGGCTCGGCCGGGGCGCGGTGGCCTGGCAACTGGCGGTACGCCGACTCCAGTTGAGCAGCGGCACGGCCGCACGCCTGGTGAACGGCATCGCGGTGGCGGTGGCCGGCGCGATCGCCCTCCAGATGCTGTTCTCCGGCGTCCAGGCCGACTACACCAAGCTGACCGGCAACGACCTCACCCGCGCCCAGATGGAGGTCCAGGTGCCGAACGGCGTCCCGGTGCCCGAGGTGGCCAAGGCCATGTCCGGTACCAAGGGCGTGCTCAAGGTGGTCTCGATCGCCGACGGCCAGGCGGGCGACCGCAGGAAGGAGCCGCAGCAGACCGCCTCGGTGAGCGTCGGCAGCTGCGCCTCGCTGCGCGAGGTGGCGACCCTCCCGTCCTGCCACGACGGCGACTCGTTCGTACTCAAGGGCTCCGACGCCGACTCCGAGACGACGAAGCTGCTGACGGCCGGCGAGAGGCACGGCCGGACGCTCTACCTCAACCCCGCCTACGACGGCGAGGACAACCGTCCCGTCAGCCCGTGGACGGTACCGGCCGGGCTCAAGCAGGCACAGAGCCGCGAGGACCCCACCGGCTACAAGCGCAGCGGCTTCCTGCTCACCCCGGGCGCGCTGCCGCACGGTGCCAGCACCGCGGTGCAGGGCGTCGTCTACCTGTCCATGGACTCCGCGGTCCGTGACGCCAACGAGTACGTGATCAACACGGCGGTCCGGATCGACCCGCTGATGCAGGCGCAGACGCTGACCACGTTCGAGCGGGACGGCGAGTTCGACTCCATCCGCAACGGGCTGTTCGTCGGCGCCGCCGCCGTGCTGTCGCTGATCGGGGCGAGCCTGCTGGTCGGTCAGCTGGAGCAGCTGCGCGAGCGCAAGAAGCTGCTGTCGGCGCTGGTCGCCTTCGGCACCAGGCGCCGCACGCTGAGCCTGTCGGTGCTGTGGCAGACGGCGATCCCGGTCGGGCTCGGTCTGGTGCTGGCCGGTGTGGTGGGCCTGACGCTCGGCACGGTCCTGCTGAAGATGGTCGGCTCCACGGTCCGGGTGGACTGGCCCGGCGTGGCGGCGATGGCCGGCTTCGGCGCCGCGGTCGTCCTCGCGGTGACACTGCTGAGCCTGCCGCCGCTGCTGCGCCTGATGCGCCCGGACGGCCTGCGGACGGAGTAGCGGTCCGCCGGCCGGAGGTCCCGGCCGGCCGTGGCGCTGGACGCGGAGGCCGTGCTCACCGAGGTCGAGTGGGCACCGCCGCCCCGTGGACCCCGCTCGTCTCAGTGAGCGGGGTCCTCCGCGTTCCCGGATCCCACGTCGGCCCGGACGCCCGCCGTGTCCCCGGTGTCCTCGGCGGTCACCGACGTCTCGGACGCCGGTTCGGCCGGTTCCTCGCCCTCGTACCGTTCGCGCGAGTACTGGTGCAGATAGCTGACCACCGTGTTCGTCACCGCCACCAGCGGCACGGCGACCACCGCGCCGCCGATGCCGGCGACCATGCCGCCGGCCGCGACCGTGAGGACCACCGCGAGCGGATGGACGCGGACCGCGCGGCCGAGGATGAACGGCTGCAGGATGTGGCCCTCGATCTGCTGGACCGCCAGGACGACGACGAGGGTCATGACCGCGGTGAAGACGCCCTGGGTGACGAGCGCGACCACCACCGCGAGGGCGCCCGAGGCGACGGCACCGACCAGCGGGATGAACGAGAACAGGAAGATGAACACGGCGAGCGGGACGGCCATCGGGACGTCCAGGAAGTAGATGCCCAGGCCGATGCAGATGGCGTCGATGAGCGCGACCAGGACCGTGCCGCGGACGTACGCGGTGAGCGTGCGCCAGGCGCGCGGGCCGGCCCCGGCCACTCCCTCGCGGGCGGCGGCGGGCACCAGCTTGAGGAACCACTGCCAGATCCGCGCGCCGTCGTAGAGCAGGAAGAGCGTGGAGAAGAAGACCAGCAGGATGCCGGTCAGGGCCTCCACGACGACCTGGACGCCCTCCAGGCCGAACGAGGTGATCTGGTCGGTGTTGGCGCCGATCGCCTCGCGGAGGTTCTTGGCGATCTGGTTGATCTGTTTGTCGGTGACGTGGAAGGGCCCCTTGAGCAGCCAGTCCCGCAGGTCGTCGATGCCGTTCTGGACCTGGTCGGAGAGCGTGTCGACGTTCTCCATGACCTGCCAGGTCACGAACCAGCCCATCAGGCCGATCACCACGAACCCGGAGATGGCGGTGAGCGCGGTGGCGGGGCCGCGGGGCATCCCGTAACGGCACAGCCGCGCGACCGTGGGCTGCAGCAGCGCGGTGACGAGCAGCGCGATGACGAAGGCGAACACCACGAGTTGGACGGCGCTGATGACCCGCATCAGGATCCAGACCGTGCCGGCCAGCACCAGCAGCCGCCAGCCGGCCTCGGCGGCGACCCGCACCCCCCAGGGGATGGCCGTGACCGGGTCGGGGCGTGGCACGGGCTTGCGAACGGGCCGGGGGGCGGCGGCGGGCGCCGGTTCGGGAGCGGAAGCGGCCTGGGCGGGTACCACGGGCGGTTCCGGCTCGGCGAGCTCGCGCTCCACCTCGGCCCGGCGCTCGTCCAACCGCTCGCCCATCTCGCTCAGTCCGGCGCCGAGCCTGCCGAGCCAGTGGGGCACTCGCGACATGTTCCGCTCTCTTTCCCCGTGTCTCCGGGTGCTCCTCACCTGCTCACCCCTGGAGTCGTTCGATCCGACCGTACAGGGCGACAGCCCCTCCCCCTAGGACGGGGAGGGGCTGTCGAAGGTTGAGAGAAGCCGAGCGGCCTCTAGTACCAGCTGTTGGCCTGCCAGAACGACCAGGCCTGGCAGGGGCTGCCGTACCGGGAGTTCATGTAGTTCAGGCCCCACTTGATCTGGGTGGCCGGGTTGGTCTGCCAGTCGGCGCCCACGGAGGACATCTTGGAGCCGGGCAGCGCCTGGAAGAGACCGTAGGCACCGGAGGAGGCGTTGACCGCCTGGTAGTTCCAGCCGGACTCGTGGCTCACGATGTTGCTGAAGCACTGGAACTGGCCGCTGGCGACCATCTGCTGCGCCATCGCCTGGATCTGCGACACGGAGTACGAGCTCTGGACCGCGAAGGTGACAGAGGAGCGGCTGGCCGCTTCCTTCGCCTCGGCGCGCTCCTTGGCTTCCTTCGCCGCCTGCTCGGCCTCGGCCTTCTTGGCGGTCGCGGCCTTGGCCGCCGCCACCCGGGCCGCCTGCTCGGCGTCCTTCTTGGCACTCGCGTCGGCCTGGATGGCCACGGCGTCGGCCTGCTGCGTCAGGGACGCGGTCTGCACCGTCGCCTGCTGACCCGCGGGGATGTCCGCGAGAAGCGTGGCGTCGGCTGCCGTCGCCTCAGCGTCGTTGGGCTGTGCGACGCTGCCCGAGGCAACACCGACAACGCTTCCGACGGCGGTGACCGCGGTGGCCGAGGCCACTGCGAATCCCCGGACCGAAATCCGGCTCACACGGTTTCCTTCCAGCATCGTCCGCTTCGGTGACCCTGGCGGACGCAATCGTTCCCCTGACGCTGGCCTCCCAACTGCGGGGTCACGGGAGGCACGGGCCCGTCGGGCGGCTCCCCGGGGGGAACGCCGTGTGATGCTCGGGCGGCATACGACGTCGCTATGGAATTAGCCGTGGTGCTTCTGTGTTGCCGTACCGCTGGGGGTACAGGTGTGTCGTATGCGGGGCCTGACAGGACTGAGACTCTGCCGTAACCCGACGCCGGGTGGCAATTCCGAGTTGCGTGTGAAAGCTCACATCCCGTTTCCCCCAGGGGATTTCAGGAAACCCACACGCGCGAAGGCGCCGCCCGGCTAGGGTCATGGCCTTTGCCGGACGGCGCCAACGAGTGGGTAATCAACCCAAGTCGGTCACTTGGATCAGATGCGTCAGAGGTGTCCGTCCTCCAGCATTTCGGTCACAAGGGCGGCGATCTGGGACCTCTCGGACCGGGTGAGGGTGACGTGCGCGAAGAGCGGATGCCCCTTCAGCTTCTCCACCACCGCGACCACGCCGTCGTACCGGCCCACCCGGAGGTTGTCCCGCTGGGCGACGTCATGGGTCAGAACCACCCTCGAATTCGCACCGATCCGGGACAGAACGGTCAGCAGGACGTTCCGTTCCAGCGACTGGGCCTCGTCCACGATCACGAACGCGTCGTGCAGGGAGCGGCCGCGGATGTGGGTGAGCGGCAGCACCTCCAGCATCCCGCGTGCGGTGACCTCCTCGATGACGTCACGGCTGGTGACCGCCGAAAGGGTGTCGAAGACCGCCTGCGCCCAGGGGCTCATCTTCTCGGACTCGGAGCCGGGCAGATAGCCCAGCTCCTGCCCGCCGACCGCGTACAGCGGACGGAAGACCATCACCTTCTTGTGCTGGCGGCGCTCCAGGACCGCCTCCAGACCCGCGCACAGCGCCAGCGCCGACTTGCCGGTGCCGGCCCGGCCGCCCATGGACACGATCCCGACGTCCGGGTCGAGCAGCAGATCGAGCGCGATGCGCTGTTCGGCGCTGCGGCCCTTGATGCCGAACGCCTCCCGGTCGCCGCGCACCACCCGGACGTTGCCGTCGGCCGTCACCCGGCCGAGTGCCTTGCCACGCTCGGACTGGATGGTCAGGCCGGTGTGCACGGGGAGGTCGGACGCCTCCGGGACGTACACGTGCCCTTCCTCGAAGAGGATGTCCACCTGTTCGCCGGAGAGCGTCAGTTCGGACATTCCGGTCCAGCCCGAGGCGCCCGTGATGGCGAGCTCGGCGCGGTACTCCTCGGCCAGCAGGCCGACCGACGACGCCTTGATCCTGAGCGGGAGGTCCTTCGAGACGACGGTGACGTCGTATCCCTCGGCCTGCAGGTTGCGGGCCACCGCGAGGATGCGGGAGTCGTTGTCCCCCAGGCGGTAGCCGCTGGGCAGCACGCTGGGGTCCGAGTGATTGAGCTCGACACGGATCGTGCCGCCGAGATCCCCGATCGGGATGGGCGCGTCCAGACGGCCGTGCCGGACCCGGTAGTCGTCGAGCAGGCGCAGGGCCTGCCGGGCGAAGTAGCCGAGTTCGGGATGGTGCCGTTTGGCCTCCAGTTCCGTGACCACCACGATCGGAAGCACGACCTCGTGCTCGTCGAAGCGGGTCATGGCATTGGGGTCGGCCAGCAGGACGCTGGTGTCGAGAACATAGGTGCGCCGGTCGGACTTGCGGCGCGTTGTGCTGGTCACCACGGAAGGACGTACCCCCTCGGATGAGGTCGGGGAGCGACGAAGAGGAGCTGGACCGGTTGACGGCCACCCTGCACGGGCCGAAAACCGGCCCCCCGCTGCTTCTTCCGTGCCGTGACCGCACGGTAGGGCTGGTGCAAAGGGCCTCCCGGGCGGACGACCCCGAGTCGCCCGCTGAGATCCGATGCCCGTGGTTCGGGCATCGACCTGCTTGCCTTATGCCCTCGAACATGCGCCGCCATGCCACGGTCTGCGACGACGCGCAGGTGAACTCCGTGTTACTGGCGCCCCGAGACGGGTGATTCACGCCTCATGGGTGCGGTGGGGTCGTCCGCCGTGGCGGGGAGGTCGTCCAGCGTGACGACGGTGACGGGAGTCGTATGCCGCGCCGGCGTCCGCCGTCACGAACACGTCACCCGCCGTAGCGGCGGTGGCGGGCCGCGTAGTCCCGCAGCGCGCGCAGGAAGTCGACCTTGCGGAACGCGGGCCAGAAGACCTCGCAGAAGTAGTACTCGGCGTGCGCGGTCTGCCAGAGCATGAATCCGGACAGCCGCTGCTCGCCACTGGTGCGGATCACCAGGTCCGGATCGGGCTGGGCGCCGGTGTAGAGGTGCCGGCCGATCGCGTCGACGGTGACGGAGTCGGCGAGGTCCTCCATCGCGACGCCCTTGTCGTGGGCGTCGAGGATCATCGAGCGGACGGCGTCGGCGATCTCCTGACGGCCGCCGTAGCCGATGGCGACGTTCACCAGTATTCCGTCGACGTGCGCGGTGGCCTCCTCGGCCTCCTTGAGCGCGTTCTGCATCGGGGAGGGCAGCAGGTCGGGGGTGCCGACGTGGTGGACCCGCCAGCGGCCGTCGGCGGCGAGGGTGCGCACCACGTCCTCGATGATGCCGAGGAGGGGGACCAACTCCTCCTTGGCGCGGTCGAAGTTGTCCGTGGAGAGCAGCCAGAGGGTGACGACCTCGACGTCGGTCTCGGAGCACCAGCCGAGGAATTCCTCGATCTTCTCGGCGCCGGCCCGGTGGCCGTGCACGGTGCTGGAGCCGGCGGCCTTCGCCCAGCGGCGGTTGCCGTCCATGATGACGCCGATGTGCTTGGGCACCTGAGCGTGGTCCAGGTGGCCTTCCACCCGGCGTGCGTAGAGCCTGACGAGCAGGCCGCGCAGCTTGTCGCGCAGGTTCACTTGAATCCGCCCCTCGTGTCTCGCTGCGGGGTTCCGCGGGCCGAAGCCTACCCCTCCGGGAGTTGAGGCGGACGAAGCGGGGAGGGGCCGCCGGGGGGTCAGGAGCCGGTGCGTACCAATGCGTTCCGGTGCGTCGCGGTGCGGTCGGGTGCGGTCGGGTGCGTGCCGATACGCGTGCCGATACGCGTGCGGACCGGGCGCGGGGCGGGGCGGGTTCGAGGCGCGTACGGCGCCGAGTGCGGCGGGGAGGGTTCCGCGGGGGCGACTCGGTGCGTGGGAAGAAAAAACGGGCCGGTCCGTGGGGGGGGAGACGGACCGGCCCGAGGGGGGGCTTCCACCATAACCCTTTGTAAGTGATGCTGCGTGCATCGGCGTGCCACAACTACTCTCCGCAGTCGCCCGGCGACGCCCGGAGGGGCTGGAAACGCTGGATCCGAGGGCCTCGGGTGGCCGATTCACAGCGGATTCCCAGGAAAACTGGCGGCATTCGGGGAGATCAAGAGGGTTTGAGTCATCTTGGGGAAGCCTCGGCGGGTTGTTCCGACGTCCCTCCGACGGGCTACCCGGGCTGCGAACGACGCCTTGACGCGAGCCGCGGGGGCATCACGGCACCGCGCAGCCCCCTCCTCTGCGCGGTGCCGCCCGCGCAGCTTTGCTCACGCGAATTACCTTGGTCCGAACTTACGTGAGTCGATGTGTGGATACAGGACCTCTGCGGTAACGATGTGAAAACTGTGCACGGACGGAAAGTGAACGCGGAGCCCAAATATTCGCATATGCGTCAACCGAAAGTTGTATGGGCGAATTAACCCGATGACACCTGCGCTGTCCTGACATGCCGCGCCCCGATCCCGCGTCCTCCCCCAGCACAGGGTGGACGTTCGCGGGCTCGAACGACCGTTCCCGGCCATTCTTCGGCACCTGGCATTGCAAGGCGGGTGGATCAGGCCCGGCGCTCCGGCTTGCGGACGTCGAAGAGGTGCCTGGTGCTGTGCGCCACGAACGGCCCTTCCTCCTCGATCCGCCGGTGCAGGGAACGGAGCCGGGACTCGTGCCCCTCGACCGTGAATCCGGGGACCATCCAGACGACCTTCCGCAGGAAGTGCACGACGGCGGCGATGTCGTGGAACTCCATCCGCAGCCGTTCGGCCCGCAGATCCACGACGTCGAGCCCGGCCGCCTCCGCCTCGGCACGCTCCCGGTCGGGGTGCCGTCCGCCGCGCACCGCCGCCGGCCGAGGCCCGAGGAAGTACTCCACCAGCTCGAAGACGCTCGCGGGGCCGACGTGCTGGGCGAAGTAGGTGCCGCCGGGGCGCAGCACACGCGCGATCTCCGGCCAGTGGGCCCGCACCGGATGGCGGCTGAGCACCAGGTCGAAGGTCTCGTCGGCGAACGGCAGCGGGGCGTCCTCCGGCGAGGCGACGACCACGACACCGCGCGCCCCGAGCAGCGCGCCGGCCTTGCCGACGTTCGGCGGCCAGCCCTCGGTGGCCGCGAGCAGACGGGGCCGGGAAGCGGGAGCGCCCGGCCAGGAGGCGTTCTCCGCGGCCGTGTCGAGGGCGAAGTCGAGGACCTCGCCGCCGCCGGTCTGGATGTCCAGGGCCGCGGCGGCACGGGCCAGCCGCTCGCCGGCCGCCCGGGCATAGCCCCAGGAGGGACGCTCCTCGGTGGCCCGGCCCTCGAACCAGGAGAAGTCCCAGCCCTCGGTGGGCACGGCGGCGCCCTCGGCCACGAGGTCCTCGAAAGTGTGGTGCGTCTGATCGGGCATGGTCCGCATGGTCTCAGCCGGCTGTCGGTGCCCGCTGCTAATTTCGCCCACCATGACGACGACCGAGAACACGTACACCGCCGGTGAGAAGGACATCCTGCACGCGAGCCTGGACCGGCACCGGGACGTGGTGCTGTGGAAACTGGAGGGCCTCGACGACGAACAGCTGCGCCGCCCGATGACTCCGTCCGGGACGAACCTGCTGGGCCTGGTCAAGCATCTGGCGTCGGTGGAGTACGGCTGGTTCGTGGCGAGCTTCGGCGAAGAGGTGGAGCCGCTCTGGTTCGACCCGTACACGGACGACGACCTGTCGGTCGGCCCCGGCGAGACGACCCGGCAGATCCTCGACTTCTACGGCCGTGCGCGCGCGGCGGCCGACGCGGTGATCACCGGCCGCCCCCTGGACACGCTGGGCCGGCCGGACTGGCGGGACCACCCGGTCTCCCTGCGCTGGGTACTGGTCCACATGATCGAGGAGACCGCCCGGCACGCCGGGCACGTCGACATCCTGCGGGAACTGGTCGACGGGGCGACGGGCGACCACCCCCGGCCCACACCGCCCACGAACACCGACTGAGCGGGCCGGCGGGTGTATTGCGGGAGGGGGCTGCCGGCCCCCGGGGCTGGAGGCGTCTGGGGGCGTAGGCCTGGAGGGGGCTGCCGGCTCATGGCAGGAGGGGCCGGACCTCCTCGGCGGTGAACCGTACGAAGGCCTCGGGATCCGGGTCGTCCCCGGTCGGCTGGAGGATCACGGTGTCCGCGCCCGCCTCGGTGAGCCGCCGCACCGCTTCGGCGACGGCGCCCGCGTCCCCGGCCACGCCGAGGCCGGGGACGGACTCCAAGCCCTCCGCGGTGAGTTCGGCGCGGAGCCGGGCGGCCGCGTCGGGCCCGGTGGCCGTGAGGAGGTAGACCACGATCTCGTGCGGCTCGTCCGCGCCGCGCCCGGCGGCCGCCCGGCCCTCCTCCACGAGCCGCCGGGCCCGGCGGACGCCGTCGGGTGGGGTCGCGGCGGTGAGGATCGTCCCGTCGGCGGCCTCGCCGGTGAGGCGGAGCGTGCGGGGGCCCTCGGCTCCGGCGAGGACCGGGACGGGGCGGCGGCCGGGGCCGGGGGCGGTGGGCGGCCAGTCGAGCGCGACGTCGTCGAGCCGGACGTAGCGCCCCTCCACGGTGAGCCGCTCACCGCGCAACAGTGCGCGCAGGGCGTCGAGATGCTCGCGGAGCAGGGTGAGCGGGGACTCGGCGCGGGCGCCGACCTGGCCCATCCAGTCCTGCACGCCGTGGCCGACGCCGAGGATCGCGCGCCCGGGGAACATCCGGTGCAGCGCGGCGGCCTCCATCGCGGTGACGGCGACGTTGCGCAACGGCACCGGCAACAGCCCGACGCCGATCCGCACCCGCTCCGACCAGGCGAGGGCAGCGGCGGCGGTGGAGATCCCGCCCTCCCGGAAACAGTCCTCCCAGAGCCACAGCTCCTCCACCCCGACCTGATCCGCGAGCCGAACCACGTCACGAAGCCGCTCGGGGGGCAACTGGGGGCGGAATACGGCGCCTAGTGTGGTCATGGGATCTTCCTAACCGGAGTGCAGGGCCTGCCACAACCGCCTGGGCCGAAGTCACCGCTCACGGCATCGCGGACTGTGGCTCCGGCAGACGAACCCCCGCGCGACGGGCGCGTTCGAGGGCGGCGGGACTTGCCTCGCCGGGATCGGCGAATCCGCGCTTGTCCTTCGGGCACTGATGAAGCACATACAGGCGACGAGGTCCGGGGGCTGCGATCACCGCGGCGAATCGGGGGTCCCCGGCGAACCACACCTTCTCGGCCTGTGCGGTCTTCGCGGTCGAGTAGCTACGCCCGAGACGGCGCCTCCACCACATCGACCGGGTGTGCACCTTGAGGATCAACGCCAGTATTTCACCGGGTCGCTCGGGGTTGGGAAGTCTCAACCAGACGTCCCCGGCAGTGGCTCCGGGAATCCTCCCGATGCCGCTCTCCGGCTTTTCGAACTCCTGCCACGGGTAGGCGCGAAGCAGCCGTCGCGTGTGGAAGGCCCACGAGATGTAGGCCGGTTGGAGGAACGCCCGGTAGAACGAATAGAGAAGGGGGACGAAGAAGAGCCACAAGGTCCAGGTGATCGACATGGTCACGTACCAGAGCAGCAATCCCAGCCAAACGGCCGGCCACAAGATCTGCCCCAAGAACGCGCAGGTGATCAGCTTCGCCCAGGCACGACGGGTCTCGGGGTCGTCCCAGGCCGTGGGGAGGTGCGTGGGGGGCATCTCATTCCTTGCCGAATACGTCATCGGGTACATCAGGAAGCGGATTTTCGAAACTGACCGTACCGGCGATGTCCCTGAGCAGGGCCCGATAGTGGATCGCCCTCTCCACGTGTGTCGTTGCCAGTGACAGGATTGCGATCCGTCGGCCGTCCGGGCATGGAACGTAAGCTGTGATCTGCAGTAGTTGGCGCCCGACGGTCAGCCCCAGCTCAGGTGGCGCGGCAATACGCGTCTGGGCGAGTGAAGCGGGACCGCTGGGCAGTTCCAGAGTCTCGATGTGGTCCGCGTTCTCCAGTCCGCAGACGGCACGGGCCGCGAGGACGCTGCGTGGGCTCCACTCGGTGTCGCGCCAGGCCAGCGTGAAGAGGGACAGCAGCGGTCCGCCGCCGTCCTCGTCGTCGCCGTGCAGACCGAGGCTGACGTGCACCGCTCCGGCCGCGAGAAGCAGATGTGCCAGTCGGAGAGCCGGGTCGGAAACCGTCGATGAATCTGTCTCTTGCGCCGGATGGCCACCGTCAGCCGTCAGCCCCTCGACGGGAAGCGCGACAAATCCGGGAGGCAGCGCGAACCAGACATCGGCGTCCTTGCTCCGGGTGGAAGCGTCGATCACGTAGGCGACACCGCTCATGTCGCCTCACCCGCACCGCGCAGCAGGAAGTGGAGAGCGCCCATGGTCGCGGGAGCATCCACGCCGAGTGTTCTGGGTCCGTCGAGAAGGCTCGTGACGGTCTTGGCCGCATCGTTGTCCAGAGTGTCGACGAAGCTGCTGGTCACACCGTAGACAGCTGTGCCGGCTCCCAGAATCGTCGCCGGCCTGTCGATCTTCTCGACAACGGGTGCCAGCCGTCCGCCGAACACCCGCGGATGAGAGAGCACGTTCACGGCGCCCTCGGCCGCGGCGGCCTCGGTTCTGATCGAAGCGCCCACCGTCCTGATCGAGGTCCCCGCCCTGACACCGGCTCTGGCGATCTTCTGCCCGAGAGTCAGGGCCTCGTCTGCCTCACCGGCCACCGAGGCCGTCGCCGACAGCAGTTCAGGAGCCTTCATGGCTCCCTTGGCCACCGCCCCGAGTCCCGGCAGTATGCCGAGAAAGTCGCCGGCGGTCCCGAGCAGGTCTGCCCAGAAGTCGACGTCCAGTTCGCCCTTGGAGAAGCCGTCCTTCAAGGACGCCAGGAGTTCGGGGTCGCCGACGCGCAGGCCGAAGGCCGTTCCGCTGAGGAGTCCGGCCGCCAGGAACAGCATCCACGGGGCGACGGCCGTCAGGCCCAGCAGGGCGATCACGCCCAGCACGGCCGCGCAGGCGCTGAGAATGTCCGGGAGGTTGTCGCCCAGCCAGTCCGTGAACCTGTCCCAGGCGTCCGGTTCGTGCGGCGCCAGCCGGTGCGCGGCGTCGCCGATGCGCCGTGCCCGCCTGCGGGCGGTGTCCTCGTGTTCGGCCGCGAGGCAGCGGGCCCGTTTCAGTACGTCGTCCAGGTCGTCCCGCGCCGCCGTGACCCTGCCGTTCGCCGCGTCCAGGGCCGGGTCGGTGTCACCCCGCTTCCGGTCCGAGGCCTTCTTCACCCGGTCCACGTGGCCCTGGGCGCACCGCAGTGCCGCGTGCGCGTCCCCGGCCTCCGCGTCCAGCTTCCTGGCCCGCCGCTGGAACTCGCCGAGTTCCCCGGCCCACAGGCCCAGCTGCCTCGCGGCCTCGTGGACGGAGTGGGCGCCGTTCTCGAGGTTGAGCGGCAGCGGGCCGTTCTTCAACTGCTCGCGGAACGCGACCGCCGCGTCGCCCTCCCAGTAGCTGCCGTTCATCAGACCGGTGACCTTGGAGTGTGCCTTCTCCATCTCCTTCGCGCAGTTGGACAGTCTGCGGTGGAGGTCGAGCACCAGGTCCGTACTGCCGGGAGCGGGGTCGAACCCGAGGTGTGCGTAGGGATTCGTGCCCGTCACGTCTTCCCGTTCTTCCGCCGCGCCTTCTCCAACGCCTTCGCCAGGGCCACGTCCACCTCGTGGAAGTCGTCCTTGGCCTTCTTCGTGATGTCCGTGAGCTCCCCGATCTGCTCGGCGATCTCCTTGGCCCCGTAGTGCCAGTCCTCCTGGAACCGGTCGCAGGCCTCGTCGAGGCCGTCCGTGCCGAGACCGTTGACGCCCGGGTCGTGCAGAACCCTCTGAAGGGCCGTGAACGACTCCTGCGCTCTCCTCAGGTCCTTGAAGAACCGGTCGAGTTCCGTACCGTCGACCTTCAACCGCTCAGCCATGGGAACGCCTCTCCTGGTCCTCGCCAACGTATCCGTGGAACAGGAGCGGAACCGGGCGGCCGCCCGCCGGACCGGCGGCGGCAGAACGGCCGGCAGGCCCGTTCCGGGGCTGGATACCGCGCCCTGGCGGGCACCTGTCCGCCGCCGCGGGCATCACCCGTCCGTGTTGCGGCTACGGTCGCTCCGGTGGACCCCTGCGAGACACGGAAGAGGCGGACGATGAGGCGCTGGCGGGACGGGCGAGGAAAGCTGGTCATCCACGGCGGCGGGGAACCGGTCGTCGTCCCGCTGGAGATCGCCACGTCCTACCGTGCCCGTACCAGGGGCCTGTTGGGGCGGGAGGCGCTCGACGGGGCGATCCTGCTCTCCCCCGCCAACGGCATCCACACCTTCCGGATGCGGATGCCGATCGACGTCGCCTACCTGGACCGCCGCCTGACCGTCATCGCCGTCCGCACCATGCGCCCGGGGCTGCTGGGCCTGCCCCGGCTCCGTTCCCGGCACGTGCTGGAGGCCGAGGCGGGGGCCATGGCGGGATGGGGTGTCGAGGTGGGGGCGCGGGTGGCCGTCGAAGTGGGGTGACCCGGGGTGCAGCTCACCCGTCGTCAGCTTCCCGTCCTCGGGAACGTCACCTCCACGCGGCGGTTCTTCTTGCGGCCCTCCTCCGTGGAGTTGTCGGAGATCGGGTACTGCTCGCCGTAGCCGCGGACGTCGAAGGTGATGTTCGGGTCGTTGAGGTCCTGGTCGAGGACGCTCTGTACGGCGTTGGCGCGCTGCCGGGAGAGAACGTCTCCGTGGGCCGAGGAGCCCAGGTTGTCCGTGAAGCCGAAGACGCGCACCTGGGTGGCGTTCTGCTTCCTGATCTCCTCCGCGATCGTGTCGATCCGTGCCTT
This sequence comes from Streptomyces sp. NPDC001068, assembly GCF_042897315.1. Taxonomy (NCBI): domain Bacteria; kingdom Bacillati; phylum Actinomycetota; class Actinomycetes; order Kitasatosporales; family Streptomycetaceae; genus Streptomyces; species Streptomyces sp. NPDC001068. The sequence continues at coordinate 484,536 of NZ_JBIAYD010000003.1, forward strand.
CGCCGCCGCGCTCAGCTTGGAGCTGTCCTTGCCGAACAGCACCTCGGCCTGGAGGGCGAACGTCACGTCGGCGTTGGTGTCCTCGCGGCGCTCGTCACCGCTCTGGTCCTCCACGACCGACTTGATGTCCAGGACCTTGGGATCGGCGAGGGTGGCACCCTCGGGGAGCTTCAGGTCGGGGTCCGTCGGGTCGATCTTCACGGGCGCGTCGGCGGAGGGCTCGGTGCCCGGGGGGACGTTCGGGTCACCGCCGTCGGCGCGGGCGGCCGTCGCGCCGCAGAGATTCGCGACCAGGAGGAGCGTGGCGGCGCCCAGGGCCAGCGGAAGACGTGGTGTGGTCACGGCCGCCTCACCCGGAGATCTGGATCGTGCCGCTGGAGAAGGTCGGAAGCTGGAGGGTGACCTCGGTGGTGTCGGCGGGTGGGGCGGGGAACTGCATGAAGACCGCGAGTGTCTGTCCAGCCTTGAGTGTCGAGAAGCCGGTTGTCGTCAGGGGGCGGCCGTCTGTGTCGCGCAGCACGTAGTACCGCTTCTTCCCTTTGGAATCGACGAGCGTGGCGCCGCCGAGTGAGCGGCCGTTTCGGATGATCTCCGTCTCGTTACCGCTGAGGCCCGAGGGAATGACGACCGTCTGGGCACCGTCGTTCTTGAGGATGCCGTTCACCGTGACGAATCCACCGGAGTCGCGTTGCGCGGAGCTGACCTGGAGAAGGAGACCGTTCGAACCCTGCAACTCCGCGATGGGAGTGGACGACTGACCCTCCTGGGTGCTTGGGGCGGGCCGGCCGCTCCTGGACGCCGAAGCCTGCGGCGCCTTCGCGTCGCCGCCTCCCCCGCCTCCGCCCCCGCAGGCGGCCGCGCCCAGGGCCAGGCCGGCCGCGGCGATCAGAGCAACCGTCCCCCTACGGGCCTTCGTGGTGAACCGAACGCTCATCGCTCCGCTTCCTTCTTCACTCGTCGATTCGCTTGTCATTCGGCCAGATGGACATCGAAGAGGTCTTCGGGTTTGGGGAGGTCCGTGAGGTGGTTCGGATCCAGGTCCCAGACTCCACGGCCCCGGCAGGTGAGTTCGGGCAGCTGCGGGTCGTCACCCGGGGACGGGCTTACGGTGGGGTCCGGGGAAGGGGCTGGAGAAGGGTCCGGGGCGGGGAACGTGCAGAGCGATTCGATCACGGCGGTGGCTTGCGCCCGCGACTTGACGTTCTCCGTGCCTGGTACGACTGAGTCGCCCACCGACTTGTTGGTCTTGGCTACGATCTCGTAGCGCAGCGGACCATCCGGGTGGCACTGCAGACGGGTGGCGTTGTTCTGTGCCAGGAGTTGGTCGGCGCGCCAGCACGGGTCGTTGACCGGGGCATTGCCCTGGAAGACGTCCTGCCACTTGGCCGGTTCGAGTACGTCCAGCAGCCACTGGTCCGCCAGTTGCTTACGGGTGTCGAGGGCTGCCGCGAGAGCCGCCGAGTCGGCCGCCGTCTGGGCGCCGTTGCGGTTCACCGCGGCCTGCCCGACCGCAAAGTAGGCGAGCGCGAGGAAGAGCAGACCCGCCACCACCGTGATGTAGACGGGGAAGGCCTGCCCTGAGTCTCGAGAACCGCGTGCGACCGTCAGCCGGTGACCTCGGCGATCTTCGAAGTGATCGCGTCGTAGATCGTCTGGCCGATGCTCGTGCCCGTGATCGCCAGCACGATCGCCACCACCACCGCGATGATCCCCAGGTACTCGACCGCGGTCTGCCCCCGGTCGTCGGCGCGGCGCTGCAGCGCGACAAGCATCCTCAGCATCCGGTCGCTCATGGTGCTCCCCTCCGGGTTCGGTTCCGATCCTCGCACCGTACGGCGGAACATACTCGTCCGCCGAGGGTCCCAGGACCCAAATCCGGACCCAGTTCACCCTGTTCATCCTCATGCCACCCCCAGCCACTTGGCCGTCGCCCGCGCGCGGGTGGTGGTGTGGAGCTTGGCGAAGATGCGGTTGATGTGGTTCTTCACCGTCTTCTCGCTGATGAAACAGACGGCGGCGATCTGCCGGTTGTCCATGCCGGACGCGATGAGGTCCATGATCTCCGCCTCTCTGTCGCTCAGTTGAAACCGGGACTTCGACGACTGTCCCACAGTGGATTGCAGTTGCGAAAGGCCTTTGGATGGAAAATGTGTTGGGAGGGTGGGAGTTTCGGACTTTGCGTGTGCAGTTGCAGGCCCTCTGATGTGAGCCAGCAACGCGTTCGTGGCCGTGGGCGTGAAGTGCGGCCGGCCGGCGGCCACGTCCCGTACCGCCTGCGTCAGCTGTGCTGTCGTGAACTCGCCGTGGACCAGGTAGCCGCCCGCGCCCAGCCGTACCGCCTCCTGCACGATCGCCGTCTCGTCGCTGTACGTCAGCATCATGACGGGGGCCTGCCGTACCAGGTGCGGCAGCGCGGACATGCCGTCGACCCCGGGCATGCGGACGTCCAGGAGGATGACGTCGGGGCGGACCCGCAGAGCCGCCTCGTAGGCCGCGCGGCCGTCGTCGGCCTCCGCCACCACCGTGAGGTCGTCCGGCGCGGACAGCACCGCCGTCAGGCCCGCGCGGATCACCGGGTTGTCGTCGGCCACCAGGACGCGCAGGGGCGGGGGCGGTGGGGGTTCTTCGGGTTCCGTGAAGGGGTGGTGGGGCATCCGGGGACCTCCTCTCGTCTCCGTCGTACGTGCCTTCCGCGTCACGTCAGCGGCACCTCCACACGGACCTCGGTGCCCTCGTCGGAGGTCAGCAGCAGCCGCGCGCCCATCGACGCGGCGCGTTCCGTCATGCCGAGCAGTCCGAAGTGGCCGTCGCGGCTCAGGTCTTCCAGGGTCGTGCCCCTCGGCAGGCCCCGGCCGTCGTCCCGGATGGTCACCACCAGATGGGTGGGCGTGGCCTCGGCCCGTACGTCGACCCGCGTCGCCCGTGCGTGGCGGTACGCGTTCTCCAGTGCCTCCGCCGTGATGCTCAGCAGCGGACGGCTCACGGCGGACGTCAGCGGGAAACGGGTGGCCGGACCGTCGTAGGTCGCCGGAAGGGACGTACGGGTGGTGAAGTCCGTGGCCAGCGACTCCAGTTCGGCGCCGACGTCCGTCGCCCCCGAGTCCTGTTCGGCCCGCAGGTCCGTCAGCAGCCCCCGGGACTCCTCCACCGCCCTGCGGGCCGCGGTCGCCACCAGTTCCGCCTGCCGTCTGATCAGGGCCGGATCGAGGCGGTCCGGGGACGCGGCCGTCGAGTCCGCGAGGCCGTCGGCGATCAGCGCCACACCGTGCAGGGTCTTGGTCACCGAATCGTGCATCTCGCGGGCCAGCCGGGCGCGTTCGGCGCTCACCGCCTCCGCCGCCGCGAGGCGGGTGCGGGCTTCGGTGAGGGCCTCGCCGGCGGCGCCGAAGCGGAGCATCAGGGTGCGCAGGGCCGAGCCCATGGCGCCGGTGATCACGCACAGGCCGGGCAGGAGGAGGGAGTCCGCCACCGCGGTGTGGTGCTTCAGCGTCTCCGACACGGCCAGCAGGATCAGCGCCTGGAGGGAGGCGAAGACCGCGGCCCCGCGCCAGCTGTAGAGGAGGCCGGCCAGGAGCGGGGTGCAGACGCTGACGTACGCCAGGGTCGTGTCGGGGCCCGCCGAGACCAGGAGGAGGAAGCCGAAGAGGGTGTCGACGGCGAGCAGCGAGGGGTGGCGCAGCAGGAGCGGGCCGAAGCGCTGCCAGTCGCGGAAGAGGACGTACGAGGTCATGAAGGTGACGACCACCGCCGAGCCGACCAGGCGGGTGCCCAGGCCTGGCGTGGCGTTGAGGAGGGCCGCGGGCGACGCCACGGCGATCATCGCCAGGCGGAATCCGAAGACCTGGCGGCCCATCGCCTGCAGGGCTCGGATCTCGACCTTCCCGTCGCCCCTGTCTCCGTCACCCTTGTTCCCGTACCTCTCGTTCTTCTCGTTCTTCTCGTTCTTCTCGCTCTTCTCGTTCTTCTCGTTCTTCTCGTCGTCCTTCCGTGCCGTCATCGGCTTCACCCCCTCCCTCGGCGACGTCCCTCTCGGCTATTTCCCCGTGACCGATCCGAAGTCGACCCCGGAGCCCAGCAGCAGGCCGGCGGCCAGCAGGAGCATCGTGGCCGGGACCATGAACGTGGTGATCATCAGCGTGGCCCTCGGCACCGCGCGGGCCGCCTTGCGGCGGGCGTTCTGGGCGTCCGTGCGGCGCATGTCCTTGGCCAGGGCGACCAGGGTGTCGACGATCGGCGCGCCCAGCTCCTCGCCCTGCTGGAGCGCCGTGACGAACATCGCCACCTGTTCGGAGTCGTTGCGGCGGCGGAGTTCCGCGAACGCCTGGCGGCGGCTCATGCCCAGGTCCAGCTGGCGCAGGGTGATGCGCAGTTCGTCCGCCCAGGGGCCCTCGTAGTGGGAGGCGACCCGGTCCAGGGCCTGGCGGAAGCCGAGGCCGGCGCTGACCACCACCGCGAGGACGTCCAGGAAGTCGGGCAGGGTGCGTTCGATGACGTCCTTGCGGATGCGCATCGCCGACCAGATGCCGACCTCCGTCCAGAACGCGCCGAAGAGGAGGAGCAGGAGGGCCACCAGCCACTGGCCGCGGAGCAGGAAGACCAGGAAGCCGACGGTGCCCAGGGCGCCGTAGACCGCGCGGCGGGCCGCGTACCGGTCGATCGTCAGGCCGCCGGGGTTGCCCGCCAGGTCGATCTTGCGGCGGTACCTGGCCACCATGCGCGGGCCCATCAGGCGCAGTACGGCGGGGGCGTAGCGCATGCCCATGCGGTCGATGAGGGAGTTGGCGGCGCCGGTGCGGGTCGCGCCGACCTCCAGGGCGACCGCCAGGTCGGCGGGGAGTTTCGCGTCCGCGCGGTACATCCGGACGCCCGCGAAGACGCCCCAGACGCCGAGTGTCATCAAGAGGGCCAGAAGCAGTGGCATGGTCATGGCCCCTATACGTCGATACGGCTGAGGCGGCGGATGAGGACGAAGCCGACGACGTAGAGGCCGAACGCGACGAGGACGGCGGCCTGCCCGAGGGCGGTGCCCGTCATGCGGTCCAGCGTGCCGTCCTTGACCCCGTTCATCAGGAACAGGGCGCCGACGCCGAGCGCCGGGACGGCGTACGAGGTCATCGTCACCTGGGAGAGCTGGGTGCGGATCTCGCGCCGGGTCTCCTTGCGTTCCTCCAGGGTCTCGGTCAGGTTGCGCAGGGCGGAGACGACCTGGCCGCCGGCCCGGTTGGAGAGGACGAGCGTGGTGACCAGGACGACCAGTTCGCGGGACGGGAGCCGTTCGGCCAGTTCACCGAGCGCGTCCTCCATGGTGTGGCCGATCGCCAGCTGGTCGGCCACCTTGCCGAGTTCCTCACCGGCCGGGGCCTCCAGCTCCTCCGCCGCCATGCCGATGGCGGTGCGCAGGGCGAGGCCCGCGTGGGTGGCGTTGGCCAGGATGCGGGCCAGTTCGGGGAGTTGGCCGATGAACCGCTCGATGCGCTTCTGGCGCTGCCAGTTGAGGAACTGGACCGCGGCGAGGACCCCGAGGAGGCCGGCGATCGGCCCGAAGAAGGGGGCGAGGGTGGCCTGGCCGATCAGCCAGAGGGCCACCACCGCGGCGATCATGTAGACGAAGAACTCGCCCGGGGTCACGTCCAGGCCCGTCGCCGCGAGCCGGAGTTCCAGCCGCCTGCCGACGCCCGTGCCGCGCAGCCGCCGGTCGAGGTTGCGGAAGCGGCGCCTGCGGCCGGTGAGCGGAGCCTCGCCGGTGTAGGAGAGCCGGTCCACCAGGGCGGCGCGCTGGGCCCGGCCGGAGGCGTAGGTGTGCAGGCCCACCACGGCCAGGAGGCAGGTCAGCAGGGTGACGCCGGTGGTGAGGGTGACGAGGTCGTGGAGGGGCATGGCCTACCTCGCTTCTCGGGTGGTGAGCTGGTCGAAGTGCTGGGCCACGCCGAAGGCCTGGGGGATCGGCTGGCTCGCCATGTAGAGGCGGTCGGCGGTGCGGCGCGGGAGCGGGAAGTACCGGAAGGTGCCGTGGACGTGGCCGTCGTGGGTCATGGGCAGGGCGTCGAAGCGGGCCACCGTCACCAGCCGGTAGGGCTCGCTGCCGTGGCTGTCCAGCACGGCGATCTCGGTGATCCGGCGGACGCCGTCCGCGAACCGCGTCAGCTGGACGAGGATCTCGACCGCGCTGTTGATCTGGTCGTGCAGCGCGGCGAAGGGGACTTCGACGTCCGACATGGAGGCGAGGGTCTGGAGCCGGGTCAGGGCGTCCTCGGCACTGTTGGCGTGCACGGTGGCGAGCGAGCCGTCGTGACCGGTGGACATGGCCTGGAGCATGTCCAGGGACTCGCCGCCGCGGACCTCGCCGACCACGATCCGGTCGGGTCGCATCCGCAGCGAGTTGCGGACCAGGTCGCGGATGGTGATCTGGCCCTTGCCCTCGACGTTCGCCGGGCGGGACTCCAGCCGGACCACGTGCGACTGCTGGAGCTGGAGTTCGGCGGAGTCCTCGATGGTGATGATGCGTTCGTGTGCCGGGATCAGCCCGGACAGGGCGTTGAGCAGGGTGGTCTTGCCGGTGCCGGTGGCCCCCGAGACGATGACGTTGAACTTCGCCTGCACCAGCGCGGCCAGCAGGTAGACCATCGGCTCGTCGAGCGAGCCGAAGCCGATCAGCTCCTGGAGGGTGAAGGAGCGCGGGAAGCGGCGGATGGTGAGGATCGGGCCGGTCAGGGAGAGCGGCGGGATGATCACGTTGACGCGTTCGCCGGAGGGCAGGCGGGCGTCCACCATCGGATTGGACTCGTCCACGCGGCGGTTGACGGTGGAGACGATCCGCTCGATGGTCTGCATCAGCTGGTCCGCGGAGGCGAACCGCAGCGGCAGCTGCTCCACCCGGCCGCCGCGCTCGACGAAGATCGCGTCGGCGCCGTTGACCATGATCTCGGTGATCGACGCGTCCTCGAGGAGGGGCTCCAGGATGCCGAGACCGAGGGCCTCGTCGACGACCCGGCGGATCAGCTGGGAGCGTTCGGCGGTCGACAGCACCGGGCCCTCGCGGCTGATGATGTGGCCGAGGACGCGTTCCAGGCGGGCCCGGCGCTCGGCGGCGGCCAGCGTGCTCATCTCCGCGAGGTCGATCTCCTCCAGGAGCTTGGCCCGGTAGGAGGAGACCAGATGGCCGTCCTCGCCCCGGCTGCCGTGCTCCTCGGGGGAGTTGATCCGTGCCCGCAGGCTCATGGTTGCCGTGCTCCTCGTTCAGTGGTCGACGGGCATCGTGGCGGACTTGGTGGCGTTGCCCAGCTCCCAGACGATCTTGGGGATGTGGACGGTGGCGGTGACGGTCACCGAGTCGCCGCCGTCGGCGGTCGCGCAGGTCACGGCGAGGCTGACCGCGGCCGCGCAGGCGGCGTCGGCGCTCTGCCGCAGCGAGGCGGCCCGGGCGCCCGCGCGGGCCGCCGTCCCGGCCTGTTCGGCGGCGTAGGCGACGGCGCCGAGCTGGATGCCGGCCAGCCCCACGATGAGCAGGACCGGGATGAACCCGAGGTACTCGACGGCCACCTGGCCGCGGTCGCGGTCGCGTCGTTCGCGGTGCGTCACCTCTTCACCTCCTCCACGGTGCCGGCGTGGCCGTGGACCGTGACGGGGAAGTCGATCGTGCCGGGGAAGAGGACCGGGACGCGCAGGTAGACGTCCGCGGTCACCATGCCGGTGCCGCCGCACTGTCTCACCTCGGCGCCCTGCTGCCAGGCGCCGGAGAGGTCCTCCAGCGCGGCACGCCGGCAAACGGCGAACCGGTCCCCCGGCGAGACCGCCGTACCCGCCCGTACGCCCTCGTCGGCGGCGTTCCCGGCGAGCGTGAAGGCGTAGCCGACGAGGACCGCCTGCCACATCAGCACGAGGGTGAGGATGATGACCGGGGTCATGCCGAGGAGTTCGATGGTGACCTGGCCGCGGTCGGGTGCGAGTGCGCGGGCGGCCGGCCGTCGTTCGGGTGCGGCGCCGCTGTGGCCGTTCGCGCAGTTCCCCGCGCCCCGTGGGCGCGTCCCAGGCGGGCGCCTCCTCGAAACGTGTCGCAGGGCAGCGCCCCGAAGGGGCGCGGGGAACTGCGCGACCAGCCCCCACCGGTCCGCACCCGACCCACGGCCGACCGCCCCCGGCCGCCCACGCCCCGCCCGCGGGATCCTCACGGCAGTTCCTTCCGTCGCCGGAAGCCGACCGCCGCCCGCTCCCCGCCCCGGGCCCGCGTCCCGGCCCGGCGTGGGGGCGGTGCCCCGTCACCCGTGCGGACCAGCCCCAGCTCGCCCGCGAGGGCCCACAGCGCCTGCTTCACCGTGCTCCGCGCGTCCAGTTCGTGCATCCGTCCCGCGTCCACCGCGCCCTGCAGTTCCTTGAAGTTGGCGGGGATCGGGGTCGTGGCCAGGGCGGTCCCGGTGATGCGGGCGATCAGGGCGGGCTGGATCTCCGTACCGCGCGTGTAGCGGTTGACGACCACCGTGGTCTCCTCCGCCTTGCGGATCTGCAGCCGGTCCCACATCCGCACCGTGCGCTTGGCGGCGCGTACCGCGACCACGTCGGGGGTGGTGACCAGGAGTGCCAGGTCGGCGGTCTCCACGGCCGCCGCGCCGGCCCCGCCGAGCTGGGCCCCGCAGTCGACGACCACGACCTCGTAGCGGGAGCGCAGGGCGCTGAGGATCTGGCGGGCGGCCCGGTCGGTGACCTCCTCGCCGCGTTCGCCCTCGGCGGGTGCGAGGAGCAGGGCGAGCCCGGAGTCGTGGCGGAAGACGGCCTCGGCCATGACCCGGGGGGAGATGTCGCCCACCGCGGCCAGGTCGGCGACCGAGCGGCGGAACTGGACGTCCAGGTAGGAGGCGACGTCCCCGGTCTGGAGGTCGAGGTCGACCAGTGCGGTGGGGTGGCCGGAGGCCTGCGCGGCGAGGGCGACCTGGATCGCCACCAGGGTCGCGCCCGTCCCTCCCTTGGCTCCGCTGACGGTGACGACGGTCCCGCCGACGCCGGCGAACGCGTCGGCGCCGTGGCCGAGGTGGCGCCGTACGCCCGTGGACCACTGGGCGACCGCCTGGACGCGGCCGGCCAGTTCCTCGTAGCTCATGGGGATCCCGACCAGGCCGCGGGCGCCGGAGTCCATCGCGGCGGCGAACAGGCCGGGGCTGGTGTCGGTGGTGACGAGGACGACGCCGACCGCCGGGAAACGCAGGGCGACCTCGCGGATCAGCTCCAGTGCGGGGACGGGGCCGATGCGTTCGTGGACGACCACGACCTCGGGGAGTTCGTCGACGGACTCCGAGGCGAACCGGGCCAGGGAGTCCACGAGTTGGGTGGAGTCGACGACGGGGGGCAGCGGTTCGCAGTCCGGGAGCTGGCTGAGCAGGGAGACCATGGAGCGGACGGCGTCCGCGTCACCGCCGGCGGGGAGGATCCTGATGGGCATGCGAGGCGCCTCTCACTTGTCCGTCGCGAGTTCGTAGGTGCGGTCCTTGTCCGGCACGGTGGTGGTCGTGCCGGGCGCGACCAGGGCGAGCCGGACCCGCTGGGCGAAGGACTCCGCGTAGGTGAGGCGCTGGGCGTCGAGCGTGGACAGCGCGAAGGTGATGGGGACGGCGTCGGTGGGCTGCTGGTTCCTGTCGTCCGGGTCGACGTAGCTGAGCTGCGCGCCGACGTCCAGGACCCGGGCGTTGGTGACGATGATCTTCGACTGGTCGGGGGCGCTCTGCTGTTTGCCCTCGAAGGTGGCGTAGACGTTGACCAGGGAGCCCGGGGTGATCTTGCCGGCCACTCCGGTGGCCGCGTCGATCATGATCGCGACCTCCTGTTCGCCGGCCTTCAGCGCGGGCTGGTCGACGATCATGTCGGTCTGGAGCAGGGAGCCCTTCTTCAGCGTGGTGACCGCGATCTTGCCCTGGATGGCACCGAGGCTGGTGACGGCGTTGGCGGACAGCCACCGCTCGGGCATCTCGACCTTCTCGAACTGGCCGGCGCTCAGCGTCGTGTACGGCTTGACGTCCGATCGGACCTTGTACGCGGTGACCTTGGGGCCGACCTCGGACTTCGCGTTGTCGACGACCGAGAGCACGCCGGCGAACGCGCCGAGCGCGCAGATCACCGACAGGATCAGGAGTATCACGCCGCGGCGCTGACGGGAGTTCATGGACCGTGCGACCTCATCGGGGAAGCGGGGAAGCGGGAAGGGTGGGGGAAGCGGGGAGCCGGGCGGCCGGCGGTGGTGCGGGTCAGGCGGGCGTCGTCCGTTGTTCCAGCGCGCGGTGGGCCGGCAGGTCGTACACGGGCGGGGTGGCGGAGCAGAAGACGCAGCGGTCGCCGATGACGTCGATGCCGCACCAGTGGCAGCTGGTCCGCCGCACCGAGGTGACGAGTTGGTAGAGGACCGACAGGTCGGCGAGGTAGCTGGTGAACTCGATCACCCGGCCGGTCCCCCACCAGAGGGCCGACTCGGCCGGCAGCGGGGTCTCGCGCAGTCCGTACGCGCCCCAGGAGTTGGCGAGGCCCCCGATCCACTCGGACTGCAGCTGTCCTTTGGCGACCAGCATCCAGGTGCTGAACTCGGGTCCGGCCAGGGTGGTGTCCGGGCCGACCCGGACCAGTTGCGGCTGGGGGTGCGCGACGACCGCGAACTGGGTGCCGGGCATCCAGGACTTGGCGTGCGCCCTGAGGGTGACCGGGATCCGGTCCAGCTTGGCGACCGAGCCGAGGACCGCGCCGGAGTGGATGTAGTGGGTGAGCAGCCGGCCCGCGGAGGCGAGGACGCCGGGGCTGAGGTCGCAGGAGGCCAGTTGCCGCAACTGCCGGGCCAGGACGGCGATGCCGAGGGGCGGCAGGTCCGGCCGGAACAGGGCGATGCGGTCGCTCTCCAGCAGGGCGCGCAGGGTGTGCAGGCGCCGGGTGACGGATTCGGGTACGGCCGCGGAGCAGACGACGATCACATGCCCGTGCTGCTCGATGAGCGCGACGAATTCGGCGAGGACGTGGTCGAGGGGCCGCTGGTCCAGATCCCGGAGCACGACCGCGGGCACGGTCCGCTCGTCCTGCACCGGCAGCGCCATGTCGGCGCTGGTCACGGCAATGGCAGTTGGCACGCGCAGCTCCCCGCTCTTCACACCCCGGCGGCCCACCGGTGTTACTCGAGTGAGCCGGGACGACTTCATTGCGTGACTACCTCAGCACTGTAACCACGCCTCTGTGACCGGAGAACAGCGTTTGTCCAGCTGTCTGGGATCCGTGACCATACAACTCGCGCCAAATCGGGACAGGTTGAGCATATGTCCGGGGCCTGATCCGGTCAGCGGCGCCCGGAAATCTGGTCTGGACCTATTGACACGTGAATTGGTCTGGACCACCTTGATTGTCATGCCCAGACTCATCCCCCGACTCGTGTCCCGGCATGCCGGGCAGCGAGCCATCCGCACCTGGTCTGCCGTGGCCGCGCTCGCCACGGCACTCGCCGTGGCGGGCCTGACCGCCGCCCCGGCCTCCGCCGCCGACGTCAACAACGTGAAGAACGCCGGCTTCGAGTCGGCACTCGCCAACTGGACCTGCTCGGCGGGCAGCGGTACGACCGTCTCCTCCCCCGTCCACTCCGGTGCCGCCGCCCTGAAGGCGACCCCGGCCGGGCAGGACTACGCCCAGTGCAGCCAGACGGTGGCGGTGAAGGCCAACTCGACCTACACGCTCAGCGCGTGGGTGCAGGGCTCCTACACCTACCTCGGCGTGACCGGCACCGGCACCACCGACGTGTCGACGTGGACCCCGAACACGTCCTGGACCCAGCTGTCGACGACCTTCACCACCGGCTCCTCGACCACCTCGGTGACGGTCTGGACGCACGGCTGGTACGGCCAGCCCGCCTACTACGCCGACGACGTCTCGGTCTTCGGCCCCGACGGCGGCGGCGGTTCCGACCCGAACCCGACCGTCCCCGCGACCCCGTCCGGCCTCGCGGTCTCCGGTACGACGTCGTCCTCCGTGTCCCTGGCCTGGAACGCGGTGTCGGGCGCGACCGGCTACAACGTGTACCGGGGCGGCACCAAGGTCGGCGCGGTCAGCGGCGCCTCGGCCACCGTCACCGGCCTCGCCGCCTCGACGTCGTACTCCTTCCAGGTCACCGCGACCAACTCGGCCGGTGAGTCGGCGAAGTCGACGGCGGTGACGGGGACGACCACCGCGACCGGCGGCAACGGCGGCGGCACGCTGCCCAAGCACGCGGTCACCGGCTACTGGCAGAACTTCAACAACGGCGCGACCGTCCAGAAGATCTCCGACGTGCCCTCCTCCTACGACATCATCGCCGTCGCCTTCGCGGACGCGACCGGCACACCGGGCGCGGTCGCCTTCAACCTCGACTCCGCCGGGCTCGGCGGCTACACGGTCGACCAGTTCAAGGCCGACATCAGGGCCAAGCAGGCGGCCGGCAAGAAGGTCATCGTCTCGATCGGCGGCCAGAACGGCACGATCTCGGTGAGCGACTCGTCGTCCGCGACGAACTTCGCCAACTCCGTCTACTCGCTGATGCAGACGTACGGCTTCGACGGCGTCGACATCGACCTGGAGAACGGCATCAACGCCACCTACATGAGCCAGGCGCTGCGCTCCCTGTCGTCGAAGGCGGGCTCCTCGCTGATCATCACCATGGCCCCGCAGACGATCGACATGCAGTCGACGTCCAACGGGTACTTCCAGACGGCCCTGAACATCAAGGACATCCTCACGGTCGTCAACATGCAGTACTACAACAGCGGTTCCATGCTGGGCTGCGACGGCAAGGTGTACAGCCAGGGCTCGGTGGACTTCCTCACCGCGCTGGCCTGCATCCAGCTCCAGGGCGGGCTGGCCCCGTCCCAGGTGGGCCTCGGTCTGCCGGCGTCGCCCAGCGCGGCGGGCGGCGGCCACGTCTCCCCGACGGTGGTCAACAACGCCCTGGACTGCCTGACCAAGGCGACCAACTGCGGTTCCTTCAAGCCGGCCACGACCTACCCCGGCCTGCGCGGCGCCATGACCTGGTCGACCAACTGGGACGCCTCGTCCGGCAACGCGTGGTCCAACTCGGTGGGCGCGCACGTGCACGGCCTGCCGTAACCCGAGGTCCGCGGGCGGTACCGGTCGCACCGGTGCCGCCCGCACACGGGCCGCGACGCCCCCCATCGCCGCGGCCCGACCCGGCGGCCCGACGTGGCGGTCCATTCCGGCGGTCCACTCCGGCGGTCCGGTCATCCGTACTGGACGCGGATCCTCGCACCGTCCCCGGCCGTGCCGTCCCGGACGTCGACGTACGCGCACACCTGCCGGGTGAACCACAGCCCGTGCCCGGGTTCCGGCTCCCCGCCCGGCGGCGGCACGAACCCGGCGAGCGGATCCGCCACCGCCCGGCACAGCCGCAGCTCGCAGACACAGGCGGGCGCCTCGCCCCAGGCGACGAAGTCGACGACCGGCCCGTGCGCGACGGCGGCCGCCGCCACCGCGTGCGTGAACAGCTCCGCCTCCCGGGCCGCCAGTCCCCGCCCGGCCGACCATGCGCGCACCGACTCCGCTCCCGGCAGCCGGGTGACCGTCCGGGGCGGCGGCGCCAGCGGTACCGCGTCCAGCTCGCGCACCAGCACCGACGGCTGTTCGTACACCCCGGTCCCCGGATGGGCGCGGCGGGCCGCGTCGACCACCGCCGGGCCCGCCGTCCGGATGTCGTACGCGCACAGGACCGTGGTGGCGGACGGCGCGAAGAGGAGGTTGGCGAGGGACTCGTACCGGATCCACTCGGCGCTCTCCCGCACCGAACGCCCGGCGCGGCCGGCCCAGTCGGGTTCCATCAGGAGGTGGACACGGCCGCCGGGTCCGGCGTTCGCGGCCAGGTAGCCGGCGCCCCGGGCCACGGCGTTGGCGGCCGTGCCCGTGTACCAGTCGGCGTGGTCGACGAACCCGATGTCCCGGGCGTCGGTGCCGAGCGCGTCGCGCAGGACGGCCAGCAGGGCGGGGGCGGCGATGGCGACGGGCGGCGGCTCGTCGCGGGCGGCGAGCCCCTCGGCGAGGAAGGGCAGGGCGGCGGCGACGAACCCCTCGTCCGAACCGAACGCGGCCATCCGGTGGTCGAAGCGGTCCGGCGCCGCGGCGGGGTGCGCGCTCGTGCTTCTGCTCATCGGCTCTCCTGTGGGTCAGCGCCGGACGATCACCCGGACGGAGCCGGTGAGCGGGACCGGCCGGGCCTCGGCCGGCGGTGGCCGTCCGTCCACGTTCTCCCGCTGGACCGGGCAGACGGGTGCGGACATCACGCGGGTGGGTGCACTTGGGCGGGAGCCGCCTGCGGTTGCGGGTAAAGGCGTACTCTGTGCGGCCGTTTCGTCCGGCCGGCGCAGCGGCCGATTTTACTGTCTTGACCTGTTCATGTCATTCCTCGACGATGAGCGGCACCGCACAGCACCCGCACAGCCATGTCGCACGGCACCACCCCCCTCACCCCCCACCCCCAGGAGACCTCATGCGACTCCGCATCCGCGGTTCCGGCGCCCGTGGCCGCGGCCGGACCGCCGCGCTCGGCGTCCTGCTGGCCCTCGCCCTCGCGGCTCCCGTGTCGGCGGCCTCCGGTCACGCGTCCGCCGACAGCGCCCGCCCGGCGCCGCCCTCCGCCGACGACGTCCGGCAGTACGAGATCCACCAGAGCACCACGCCCGTGACCCGCGCGGCCATCCAGCGGACCGGGGTCAGCGTGGACGAGGCCGACGAGGAGACGGTGGTCGTCTCCGGACGGGCCTCGCAGGTCGCCGCGCTGAAACGCCTCGGCTACGAGGTCACCCCCCTCGGCGCGGCACCGGACCGCTCCGGTGGCGCCGACCGGCTGCGGCTGTTCGACTTCCCGTCGGCCGACTCGAAGTACCACAACTACGCCGAGGCGAACGCCGAGATCGACCAGCGGATCGCCGCCTACCCGGGCATCATGAGCAAACGGGTGATCGGCAAGTCGTACCAGGGCCGGGACATCGTCGCGGTCAAGGTCAGCGACAACGTCGCCACGGACGAGAACGAACCCGAGGTCCTGCTGACCTTCCATCAGCACGCGCGTGAGCACCTCACGGTGGAGATGGCGCTGTACCTGCTGCGGGAGCTCGGCGCGGGATACGCCTCCGACTCACGGGTCAGGAACATCGTCGACGGCCGGGAGATCTGGATCGTGCCGGATCTCAACCCGGACGGCGGCGAGTACGACATCGCCACCGGCTCCTACCGGTCCTGGCGCAAGAACCGGCAGCCCAACTCCGGCTCCTCGTACGTCGGTACCGACCTGAACCGGAACTGGAACCACCGGTGGGGCTGCTGCGGCGGGTCCTCGGGCAGCGCGTCCGCGGAGACCTACCGGGGCGCGGCCCCCGAGTCGGCGCCCGAGGTGAAGGTCGTCGCGGACTTCGCGCGCAGCCGGGTGATCGGCGGGAAACAGCAGATCAAGGCCGGGATCGACTTCCACACGTACAGCGAACTGGTGCTGTGGCCGTACGGGTACACGACGGCCGACACGGGCACCGGCATGACCGCCGACGACGCGGCCGCGTTCAAGGCCCTGGGCCGGAAGATGGCGGCGAGCAACGGCTACACGCCGGAGCAGTCCAGCGATCTGTACATCACCGACGGGTCGATCGACGACTACCTGTGGGGCACCCAGAAGATCTTCGACTTCACCTTCGAGATGTACCCGACGTCCAGTTCCGGGGGCGGGTTCTACCCGCCCGACGAGGTGATCGAGCGGGAGACCTCCCGGAACCGGGACGCGGTGTTCCAACTGCTGGAGAACGCGGACTGCGTGTACCGGACGATCGGCAAGGAGGCGCAGTACTGCGCCTAGGGCGCCGTGGGGCCGGCCTGGTCCTCGGTCTCGTCCTCCGTCTGCGAGGCGGCTTCCTTCTTCTCGCCGTCCTCGAAGTAGGCGTCCAGGACCGCGTCCAGGTCGTCCTCCCACTCCTTGAAGCGGGAGCGGGCCGTCGCCTCGATCTCGATGGGGTACCAGCGGCGGTCCGGGGTGTGGACGGTGATCGTGAACCGCTTCCCGAAGCGCGGTGCCTCGGTCTCGATCGCGCCGATCTCGTCCCAGCGGAACTCGCACTTCTCCTCGTCGAGGCTGAGGCGCACGCCCTGGTGGTCGGCGACTATCCGGGCGCGCCGGTCGGAGGCGTCGAAGCGGGGACCGTCGGCGGCCCCCTCCTCGTCGTCCCCGTCGACCGCGGCCCCGGCCGCGGCCTCGACCCCGGCGTCCTCCACGGCCTTGGTGGTGGACGCCGGTTCGGCCGTGCCGTCGGCGGCCTCCGCCTCCTCGGCCTCGGCGGCCTGCGCCCGTGCGTCCGCCGGTTCGGCGGACGTGGGCGAGGTGAGCCCGGGGATGAAGGCCGGGTCGAATCCGGCGCCTTCCAGGGGCTGGCTGTTGGCTCCTATGCGCTGCTCCACAGCGGGCAGTATGGTCCAAGAACCTGTGCCGGACACAGCCAGCCCCGACTTCGTTATCAGACGCCTACACGAAGACGCTGAGGACGGCCGCCACCGCGAACCCGGCCACCGAGAGCACCGTCTCCAGAACGGTCCAGGTCCTCAGGGTGTCCCGCTCGCTGATGCCGAAGTACTTGGCGACCATCCAGAAGCCGCCGTCGTTCACGTGCGAGGCGAAGATGGAGCCCGCCGACACGGCCATGATCACCAGGGCGACGAACGCCTGGGAGTGGTGACCCTCGCTCAGCAGCGGGGCGACGATGCCGGCCGTCGTCACGATCGCCACCGTCGCCGAGCCCTGCGCGACCCGCAGCACGACGGAGATCAGGTAGGACAGCACGATCACCGGCAGGCCGACGCCGTGGAAGGTGTCGGACAGGGCCTGGGCGACCCCGCTCGCCTTCAGCACGGCACCGAAGATGCCGCCCGCGCCGACCACCAGCAGGATGTTGCCGACCGGCTTGAGCGAGGCGGTGGACACCGTCTCCAGGGACTTGCGGGACCAGCCGCGCCGGATGCCCAGCAGGTAGTAGGCGAGCACCAGGGCGATGGTGAGGGCGACCATCGGGGTGCCGAAGAACTCGATCACCGAGCGGCCGGTGGAGGGGTCCAGGGCGATGGAGGAGAAGGTCGCGGCGAGGATCAGGACCAGCGGGGTGCCGATGATGGCGAGGACCGTACCGAGCGCGACGGGCTCCTCCCGCGGCTCGACGCCGGCCGCGCGCTGTTCGGCCAGCACGGCCTGCTTGGCCTCGTCGGCCGCCTCGACCATGTCCTGCGGTACGCCGACGAAGATCCGCCTGCCGATCCAGGCCGAGTACGCCCAGGCGGCGAGCACCGCCGGGACACCGCAGACGACGCCCATCAGGATGACCCAGCCGAGGTCGACGTGGAGCAGGGCGGCGGCGGCCACCGGCCCGGGGTGCGGGGGCAGGAAGGCGTGCGTCATGGACAGACCGGCGAGCAGCGGGAGGCAGTACAGCAGGATCGACTTGCCGCCGCGCTTGGCGGCCGCGTAGACGAGCGGGGCCAGCACGAAGATGCCGACGTCGAAGAAGACCGGGATGCCGAAGATGAGACCGGTCAGGCCCATGGCGAGCGGGGCGCGCTTCTCACCGAAGAGGTTGAGCAGCCGGGAGGCCAGCACCTCGGCCCCGCCGCTGACTTCGAGGATCGCGCCGAGCATGGTGCCGAGGCCGATGATGATCGCGACATGGCCGAGAATGCCGCCCATGCCGGACTCGACGGTGGAGACGGCGTCCGAGCGCTGGACGGTGCCGAAGAGTTCGGTGACCGAGAGTCCGGCGAGCAGGCCGACGGCTATGGAGACGGCGAGCAGGGCGACGAAGGGCTGGAGCCGCGCCTTGATGATGAGGAGGAGCAGCAGGGCGATGCCGATGGCGGCGACGGTGAGCAGGCCGGCGGTGCCGTCGAGCAGGAGGAGCAGTCCTCCGGTGTGGGGTGGCGCGGCGGGTGGGGTGGCGGCGGCGAGCGGCAGCGACGTCATGTGGGGGTCCTCTTCGTAGGAACATGGTGCTTTCGGGCAGGGGGGATCGCGGCACGGCGCCCCGTGGGGGTGCCGTGCCGTGACCGGCGTGCGGTGTGCGGGAGTTGCGGGTGTGCCCGGGGACGTCAGGCGTCGAGGACGGCGAGGGCGTCGATCTCGATCAGGAGGCCGGCGGGCAGACCGACGTAGACGGTCGTGCGGGCGGCGGGCGGGGCGGTGAGGCCCTGCTCCTCGAAGTAGGCGTTGTAGAGGGCGTTCATCTCGGCGAAGTGGTCGACGTCGGTGAGGTAGACGCGGATCATCATCGCGTCGTCCCAGGAGGCGCCGCCCTCCTCCAGGATCGCCTTGACGTTGGCGAGGGTCTGGAGGGTCTGCTCGCGCAGCGTGGGGCCGGCCGGGGTCGGGGGCTTGCCCTCCTCGGCGGGCAGGAAGCCGACCTGGCCGGCGACCTGGAGGATGTTGCCCTTGCGCACGCCGTGCGAGAACCGGGCGGGCGGGGTGGTGTGGGTCGTGGGGGTGAGGGCGGTCTTCTCGGTCATCGGGCTTCCTTGATCGGGGTTCTGCCTGAGTACTCGCCGCTGATCGCGTCCGCCGTGCGGCGCACCTGCGGGAGCAGGGTGAGGAGTTCGTCGGCGGTGACGACGACGTTGGGCGCGGAGACCGACATCGCGGCGACGACCCGGCCGTCGGCGCCGCGGACGGGGGCCGCGACGCAGTTGATGGACTCCTCGTGGCCACCGAGGTCGGTGGCCCAGCCCTGTTCGCGCACCTTGGCCAGTTCCTTGCGGAAGGCCTCCGCGTTCGGTGTCGAACGGGCCGTGTACATGGGGTAGTCGAGCCTGTCGGTGAGGGCGCGGCGGTCGGGCTCGGGCAGGTCGGCGAGGAGCAGTTTGGCGACGGCGGCGACGGTGATGGCGACCGGCTTGCCGATCCGCGAGTACATGCGCACCGGGTAGCGGCTCTCGACCTTGTCGATGTAGAGGACCTCGCCCTCCTCGAACACGGCGAGGTGGACGGTGTGCCCGCAGGCCTCGTTGAGGCGGGCCAGGTGGGGGTGGGCGATCTCGCGGACGTCGAGGTTCTCCATCGCCTCCTGGGCGAGTGCGAAGAGGCGGGCGCCCAGCCGGTAGCGCTGGTCGGACTGGCGGTAGACGAGCCCGTGTTCGTGGAGGGTGCGCAGCAGCCGCAGCGCGGTCGACTTGTGCACGCCGAGGCGCTCGGCGACCCGGCCGAGGTCGGCGGGGCCCTCGGCGAGCAGCGGCAGGATGCTGAGCGCGCGGTCGACGGTCTGGCTCATGGGGTGCGTACCTCCTCTTCGGCCGCGTCGGCTTCGGTCCAGCCGGGGCCGAGTCGAAGTCTCTCCCACGCGAGGTCGCCCAGGGCGGTCAGCCGGTCGGCGGTGTCGCGGGCGGGGGGCGGGGCGAGGTCGGCGGGCGTGGTCAGCGCGGCGGCGGCGTAGAGGTGACCGAGCCGCAGGGTCCGCCGCAGCGGCAGGCCGCGCAGGGTCCCGGAGAGGAACCCGGCGGCGAAGGCGTCCCCGGCGCCGACGGGGGCGACGACGTCGACGGCGGGGGCGGGTTCGAAGGTCCCCGCGGTGGGTGCGGGGCTTTCGCTCACCGGCACCGGCGGGGTGCCGCACGACTGACCGCCACGGGGTGAGCCGGCCGGGCACCCGCAGCCACAGCGCCCCGTGAGGGGCGCGGTGAACCGCTCGACCGGCCACGACGGCGCCGCACCCTCGCCCGCGTCCGTGCCCGCACCCGCACCCGCACCCGCACCCGCACCCGCACCCGCACCCGGCACGAACGCCGTGGCCCCCGCCGCCCCTTGTTTCACGACCAGCACGGACGGTTCCGGCAGCAGCTCACGGACCGCCGCCGGGCCGCCGGTCACCCCCCACGCCTCCTCCGCCTCGTCCTCCCCCACGAACACGATGTCGGCCCGGCGGGCCAGCTCCAGCAGGACCTCCGGACCGTTCCCCGAACCCCACAGTCCCCGGCGGTAGTTGACGTCGAAGGACACCACCGGGCGGCCCTCGGCGGGGGCCGTCAGCTCCCGCAGCAGTTCCAGGCATCCGGGGGACAGCGCGGCGGTGATCCCGGACAGGTGCAGGACGCGTCCCGCCCGTACCGCCGCCAGATCCACCGTCCGCGCCGACATCGCGGACGCCGCCGACCCCGCCCGGTAGTAGGCGACCTCGTGCGCGTCCGTCGCGCGGTCCCCCGCCGTACGGAAGTAGACCCCCGTGGGACGGACCGGATCGCGGTCCACGTGCCCGACGTCGACGCCGTACGAGGCCACCGTCTCGACCAGGTGGTCACCGAACCCGTCCGCGCCGGCCCGGCTGACCCACCGCACGGCGTGCCCGGCGGCGGCCAGCGCGCACGCCACGTTGGACTCGGCGCCGCCGATCGCGCGGTCGAAGGACGGTACGTCCGCGAGGCGCCCCGGCCGGGTGGGCAGGAAGGCCACCATGGACTCGCCGAGCGCGACGACGTCCACGGCGGCCACGGCGGCCACGACGTCGGCGGCGTGGGCGGCGTCGGTGGCGTTCACGATGGTCGTGACTCCTCGTCGTGTCGGGTCGCGGCGGGCTCCATTGACCCGGCGTCGGCGTGGATGTTAGACAGCGGTCAGCGATATACGCAATGGACGTTGCACATAATGCAACCCACCGGCTCCAGGGAGGCTCCGTGTCCACCGACACCGGCACCGACGCGCTCGCCCGACTCGCGGACGAACGCGTCGACCACCGCTTCAAGGGCCTCCCGCCCGACGCCGACGGCCTCACCGTCGGCGAGCTCACCGCCCAGCGCCGCAACCTCTTCTCCGACGGCTTCGCCACGCCCGTACTGGCCCTCTCCGCCGAGCGCCTGGAACACAACCTCGCGCTCATGGAGTCGTACACCGCGCGGCACGGCCTCGCCTTCGCCCCGCACGGCAAGACCTCCATGGCCCCGCAGCTCTTCCGGCGTCAGACGGAGCACGGCGCCTGGGGCATCACGCTCGCCGTCCCGCACCAGGTCCGGGTGGCCCGCGCCTTCGGCACCCGGCGGATCTTCCTCGCGAACGAGCTCGTGGACGCCCCGGCCCTGCGCTGGATCGCCGCCGAGCTGGAGCGCGACCCGGAGTTCCGCTTCGTCTGCTACGTCGACTCCGTGCGCGGAGTGGAGCTGATGGAGGCCGCGCTGAAGGGGAACGGCTCCCGTCCGGTCGACGTCGTCGTGGAGCTGGCCGCCGGGGAAGGCGCCCGGACCGGTGTCAGGGGCGAGGCGGAGTGCGCGGCGGTCGCGGACGCGGTGGCCGCCGCGGAGACGCTGCGGCTGGTGGGCGTCGCCGGGTACGAGGGCGAGGTCCCGCAGGCCGACCCCGACCGGGTGCACGCCTACCTGCGCCGGCTCGTCGAACTCGCCGTGGACCTCGACGCGGCCGGACACTTCGCCGACGCCGACGAGATTGTGGTCAGCGCGGGCGGCAGCGCCTGGTTCGACGCGGTCGCCGACGTCTTCGCCGGCATCCCCGCGCTCTCCCTGCCCGTACGGAAGCTGCTGCGGTCCGGCGCCTACGTCTCGCACGACGACGGCCGCTACAAGGAGGTCACCCCCTTCAACCGCGTGCCCGAGGAGGGCGCCCTGGAGCCGGCCTTCCGGCTCTGGGCGCAGATCGTCTCGCGCCCCTCCGCGGAGCAGGCCTTCGCCAACGCCGGCAAGCGGGACGCGGCCTACGACCTGGACCTCCCGGCCGCCCAGGTGGTCCGCCGGGACGGCACCGAGCGCCCGGCGACCGGGGTCTCGGTCACCGGACTGTCCGACCAGCACACCTGGCTCGCCACCACCGCCGAGGCCGATCTCCAGGTCGGGGACTGGGTGGGACTGGGCCTGTCGCACCCGTGCACCTCGTTCGACAAGTGGCAGCTCATCCCGGTCGCCGAGGCGGACGGCACGGTCGTCGACTACGTCCGCACGTTCTTCTAGGAGGGGTCATGGAGGATCTGGTCATCCGGGACGCCGACGTCGTCGACGGCAGCGGTGCGCCCTCCTACCGGGCGGACGTGGTGGTCGACGGCGGCCGGATCGTCGCCGTCGTCAAGGAGGCCGCGGCGGCCGGCTGCCAGCGCCCGCGCGCGACACGCGAGCTGGACGCCGAGGGCCTGGTCCTCTCCCCCGGTTTCATCGACATGCACGCCCACAGCGACCTGGCGCTGCTCCGCGACCCGGACCACAGCGCCAAGGCCGCGCAGGGGGTCACGCTCGAAGTCCTCGGCCAGGACGGGCTGTCGTACGCGCCGGTGGACGACCGCACCCTCGCCGAGGTGCGCCGGGCGATCGCCGGCTGGAACGGCCCCGGTGACGACGTCGACTTCGACTGGCGCTCGGTCGGCGGGTACCTGGACCGGCTGGACCGGGGCGTCGCCGTCAACGCGGCCTATCTGATCCCCCAGGGCACGGTCCGCGCGCTGGCCGTCGGCTGGGAGGACCGCGCCGCGACCCCGGCCGAGCTGGACCGGATGCGGCGGCTGGTGGCCGAGGGCATGGAACAGGGCGCGGTCGGCATGTCCTCCGGCCTCACCTACACCCCCGGCATGTACGCCGGGGACGCCGAACTGACCGAACTGTGCCGGGTGGTGGCGTCCTACGACGGCTACTACTGCCCGCACCACCGCTCGTACGGGGCGGGCGCCCTGGAGGCGTACGAGGAGATGGTGGCGCTGTCCCGGGAGGCGGGCTGCTCCCTGCACCTGGCGCACGCCACCATGAACTTCGGGGTGAACAGGGGACGGGCGCCCGAGCTGCTGTCCCTGCTGGACAGGGCCCTCGCGGACGGCGCCGACATCACGCTCGACACCTACCCCTACACTCCCGGCTGCACGACCCTCGCGGCGATGCTGCCGAGCTGGGCCAACGAGGGCGGACCGGACGCGGTGCTGGCGCGGCTCGCGGACGACGAGACCTCCGAACGCATCCGCCACCATCTGGAGTCGATCGGCTCCGACGGCTGCCACGGCGTGCCCATCGAGTGGGACACCATCGAGATCTCCGGCGTGGCCGATCCGGCGCTGGCGGACCTCGTCGGCCGTACGCTCGAGGAGTCGGCGCGGCTGCGCGGCGAGACCCCGTGGACGACGGCCCGCCGCCTGCTGCTGGCGGACCGGCTGGCCCCGTCCATCCTCCAGCACGTCGGCCACGAGGAGAACGTCCGCGCGATCATGCGCCACCGCGTCCACACCGGCGGTTCGGACGGCATCCTGCGGGGCAGCAAGCCGCACCCCCGCGCCTACGGCACCTTCCCGCACTATCTCGGCCACTACGTGCGGGAGTTGGGAGTCCTGTCCCTGGAGGAGTGCGTCGCCCACCTCACCGGCCGTCCCGCGGCCCGGCTGCGCCTGCCGGACCGCGGACTCGTCCGCGAGGGGTACCGGGCCGACCTCGTGCTCTTCGACCCGGAGACGGTGGCCGCGGGCTCGACGTTCGAGGAGCCCCGCCGCCTGCCGACCGGCATCCCGTACGTCCTGATCGACGGCCGCTTCGTGATGGAGGACGGCCGGAGAACCGGCGAACTCGCGGGACGTTCCGTCCGACGTGCGCCCCGTCGCCCTTAGGGGCGCCGGGGGTACCCCCGGCCGAAGGCCGGGGGAGGAACCGCGCGACCAGCCCCTACGCACCCGCACCCGCACCCGGCAACGGCGCGCCAACCCCTACCGGCCCGCCAACCCCTACGGCTTCGGCAGGGTGCACCCGCTCGCGTTCAGGTTCAGCACGTTCCCCGTCGTGAAGCACGCCGGGATGATGTACGTCTCCTCCGCGTAGTTGATGCCCTGCCGGACCGTGACGTTCCCGTTCGCGTCCACCTCGCACGGGTTGTCGACCGTGCACCGGCCGCCGTCCTCGTTGCCGGTGTTGTTGACGGCGACGACCTGTCCCGTGCCGGTGTCGATCACCGGCGAGCCCGAGGTCCCGCCGATGGTGTTGCAGGCGGAGGTGTAACGGACCGAGTCCTTCCAGGTCCAGTCGCCCTCCTTCAGCCGGTACACGAACCCGTCGATGCTGCAGCTGTAGATCGTCTTCCAGTACCCGGAGACGACCTTGATGGCGGTACCGGCGACGGGGTGCGTGCCGCTGACGGTCAACGGGCTTATGCCGTACGAGCTTTTGATCGCCGCGTAGGTCGTGGTGGTGCGGTAGATCGTGACGTCCGTGTCGGTCATCGTGGAGTAGACGACCCGGTTGGCGCGGAGCGTGGCGACCTTGGTGCCGGCGGAGTTCAGCAGGCCGAAGGTGCGGCTGGAGGACTGGTTGGTGATGACCTCGCCGGGCTCCGGGAAGCCGGTCTCCAGGCAGTGGCCGTTGGTGAGCACCAGTGCCGGGTCGGTGTCCGCGGAGTTCGCGAAGCGGATGACCGAGCCGGAGCAGTTGCTGAGCGAGACGGTGCCGGCGAAGTTGACGGCCACCGCGGCGGCCGCCTTCGGCTGCGCCGCGGCCGTGGGCGCGGCGATCGCCGGTGCCGCGCCCATCCCGGTGATGGCCAGGGAGGCGAGCGCGGCGACGAGAGGCTTGTTCATGTGGGGTCCCCTCTATACGACGAGGGTGACCGGAGATCTTCCGGCCACCCGCAATCTTGTCATGCACATTTTCAGCACGAAGGATCGCGGATGCGCCACGCGGTTTCCGGTCGGACCTGCCGGGGCCCGTCACCCTGGATGACGGCCGACCAGTGCGCCTGGTTGGCCCGTTGTGCCGATCGCCCGGCCACCCGGACGTGGCCGGAAAGCGGTCCGCCGTTCAGCGGTGGTGGCCACCACCCCGGCCGTGCCCGTGTCCCGGGTGCCAGGACCAGGTGTTCCCGGCCGACGGCGTGGGCGGCTGGGGCGCCGAAGGCGGGGCGACGGCGCTGCGGGAGGCGGTGGGAGACGGCGGGGCACCGCTGTGCGTGGACGCACTCGCGGACGACGGGTCGCCGACCGGCGCGGTGGCCAGGGCGGCCGTCGACGCGGCCACGACCGGAGCCGCCGACGCCGTGGCGGGCGCGGCCGGGGAACCGTTCGGCCCCGCCTCGTCCGGTTTCCCGGACGGCGTCCGGTCCGACGTGCGCTCCGCACCGCTGCGGCCGTCCCGCGCGCCGTCCGACGACGAGGAGGGCGCGGGCGAGGAGCCGGGGAGGACGACGACAGAGGTGATCAGCGCGGCCACGGAGGCGACGCCCAGCGCGCCGACCGCGACGGCGACCCGCTTCGAACGCCGGCCGGCCGTGTCGCGGGCGGCCCGCCGCCGGTCCGCACGGCCCGCTCCCCGCGGACCCGGGGCGGCGGGCGCGGCGGGGACGGAGGGGGCGGCGGGGACGATCCTGGGCAGTTCGCGCGTCTCGTCGTAGGCGTTGAGCCAGCCGTGCGCGGACGCCGGGTCCCGGAACTCCTCGTACGCGGGGGCCGGTCCGCCCTCGGGGCGGTAGAGCTTGGCGGGCCCGGTCTCTTCGTCGGCAGGTCTCGGCATGGACGCGGATTCTAGGAGGGAAGGGGCCGATGAGACAGCTACCGGCGATAACAGGCCAAACCGCCGGTACGCGCCACGCGACTCTCCGTGTCCACGTGGTGGAAAACACGACGCGACGAGCGTTACCGCACCGTAAGCTCACCGGCATGCAGGTGATCCAGTCGACCAAGCTCGCCAACGTCTGTTACGAGATCCGGGGCCCGGTTCTCGAGGAGGCGATGCGGCTAGAGGCGGCGGGACACCGCATCCTCAAGCTCAACACCGGGAACCCGGCCGCCTTCGGCTTCGACTGCCCCCCGGAGATCCTGGAGGACATCCTCCGCAACGTCTCCTCGGCGCACGGCTACGGCGACGCGAAGGGCCTGCTGGCGGCCCGGCGGGCGGTCGTCATGCACAACCAGACCCTCGGCATCGAGACCGACGTCGAGCACGTCTTCATCGGCAACGGCGTCTCCGAGCTGATCGTGATGGCGATGCAGGGCCTGCTGGACGACGGCGACGAGGTCCTCGTGCCGGCACCGGACTACCCCCTGTGGACGGCGGCGGTCTCCCTCTCCGGCGGCACCGCGGTCCACTATCGCTGCGACGAGCAGTCCGACTGGATGCCCGACCTCGCCGACGTCGAACGCAAGGTCACCGACCGCACCAAGGCGATCGTCGTCATCAACCCGAACAACCCGACGGGCGCGGTGTACGACGAGGCGGTGCTGCGCGGACTGACGGACATCGCCCGCCGCCACAACCTGCTGGTCTGCTCGGACGAGATCTACGACAAGATCCTCTACGACGGCGCCACGCACACCCCGACCGCCGCGGTCGCCCCGGACTTGCTCACGCTCACCTTCAACGGCATGTCCAAGGCCTACCGGGTGGCCGGTTACCGGGTCGGGTGGATGGCCATATCCGGCCCCCGCGCGCACGCCGACTCCTACATCGAGGGTCTGACGATCCTGGCGAACATGCGGCTGTGCGCGAACATGCCCGGCCAGCACGGGGTCGTGGCGGCGCTCAGCGGACGCCAGACGATCGACGACCTGGTGCTGCCGGGCGGGCGGCTGAAGGAGCAGGTGGACACGGCGTACGAGCTGCTCACCCAGATCCCCGGCGTGACCTGCGTACGGCCCAAGGGCGCCCTCTACCTCTTCCCGCGCCTGGACCCCCAGGTCTTCAAGATCAAGGACGACCGGCAGATGGTCCTGGACCTGCTGCGGCAGGAGAAGATCATGGTCGTCCAGGGCACCGGGTTCAACTGGCCGGAACCGGATCACTTCCGGGTCGTGACCCTGCCGTCGGTGGGTGACCTGCGGGACGCGATCAGCCGGATCGGCCGCTTCCTGGACGGCTACGGGCAGCCGTAGCCGGGCCACGGACGGTGAACCGGGTCAACTTTAGACGAGATCCAAGGTAGGATGGCTTCCTGACAGCACAGGAGGCCATCTCCCATGTACGAACCGATCCGCACCAAGTCGGTCCACAGCACGATGGTCGGCACCCCCTCCGACTTCCCCCACCGGACGCGCGAGGAGGAGCTGGACATCCAGCTCGCCGGACATCTCGCGGCGCTGCTCGCCGTCACCGACGAACTCCGCGGCCTCACGCCCTCCACCGACCTCGACGCCGCCGCGACCCGGCTGGCGGAGCAGGTCGCCCGGCTGCGCGGCGGACGTACCCCGGTCCGCGCGTCGCCTGCCACGGCCGGCCGGCCGGCCCCCCTGCACGAGCGCGCCCACGCCCTGGCCGGCCGCGCACTGGTCGTCGCGGCGTCCCGGGCGGACACCGCGGCGGCGATCCTCGCGGCCGAGCGCATGGACGCCCACGCCGCGGCGAGCGCACTCACCGCCACGGCCTGACCCGGCCGGCCGCCGGGCCCACCCCCGCCCGCCGGCCCGCCCCCCGGACGGCCCCGGTCCGCGCGCCCCCGAAGCGCGCGCGGACCGGGTTGCCACAACTCCCCGTCCCGGGACGGCCTTTCCTGCACCTCTGATCGGCTCTCGTCCCCCCGTAGTAATCCGGGACGTCCGATTCACCCCCCGTTCACCCCGGTCGCCCAGGAACGTGGGGTTCCGCGAGCACGCTCCCCCGCGTGAGACGTATCGCGGGAATCGTCCTGGCGGTGCTGCTGATCGGCGGCGTGGTGGCTGCCGTCGTCGCAGGCCGGCATGGGGACGACAAGGGCACGGCAACGAAGACCGTGCGTGGTGTGATCGGTTCGGAGAAGTCGGACTTCTTCGCCGATCCCGATGTGGTGAAGGCCCTCGCCGCCAAGGGCTACACCGTGAAGACGGAGGCGTCGGGGTCATGGGCCATGGACGGCCTGGACCTGAAGGGCTACGACTTCGCCTTCCCGTCCAGTTCGGCGCCCGCCGACCAGCTGGCCGAGAAGTACCACGCCCGCCAGCCGCTGCCGAGGCCCTTCTACTCGCCGCTCGTGGTGGTCGCCCACCGCAGCGCGGCCGAGGTGCTGGCGGCCAACGGCCTGGCCGTGCTCGACGGCAAGGGCAAGGGCACGCTGAAGATGGCCGCCTACCTGGACGCCGCCCGGCACGACCGGACCTGGCAGCAGCTCAAGGGGGCCAAGGCGCACGGCGAGCTGACCGGGACGCTGTACATCACCAGCACCGACCCGGAGACGTCCAACTCGGGCGCCCTCTACCTCGCCGCGACCTCCTACGTCGCCAACGGCGGCCGGGTGGTGGCGGGTGACGCCGACGTCGCGAGGACGGCACCGCTGCTGCACAAGCTCGTCAGCGTGCAGGGCGCCCAACAGCCCAGCAGCGACTCGGTGTTCCGGGACTTCATCTCCGGTGCCGGCAACCCGCTGGTGTGCCTGTACGAGTCGCAGGTCGTCTCCCTGCTCGCCGAACAGCACGGCGCCGACGACCTGGTGGTCCTCTACCCGGACACCACGGTCAACAGCGACCACACGATCGTGCCGATGGACGACGCCGGGCGGGGGCTCGGCGAACTCCTCAGCACCGATCCGACCCTGCGCAAGCTCGCCGTGAAGCACGGCTTCCGGCCCCAGGGCGACTCCGCCGAGTTCGTCACGGCCACCGCCGACCGGGCCGCGTACCTCAACCAGACACTGACCGGCGTCCGGCAGGCGCCCGTGCCCACCTCCGCGGTGCTGCACGAGATGGCCCGCCGGGCGCGCGGCTGACGGGGGGATCTCATGAGCAACTTCGACAAGATGAGGCCGAGCGGCGGCGAGCACCCGCCCACACTGAGCGGTGAGGACGTCTTCACCCTGACCCCGCCGGAGGCCGTCGCGCCGGTGCCGCGGGAGAAGGCCGGCGGGCTCGTGCCCGTCGACGACAGCGTCCGTACCGACATGGCGCACCGGGCCTCCGTCTACGTCCGGGACCTCGCCGCCCTGGACGCGCGCTCCCCGGAGTTCGCGGGCAAGGTCGGCGAGATCACCGCGCTCGGCGCCGGCGAGATGCGCAGCGCCGCCTCGCAGTCCAACCGCATGCTGGAGCGGGCCGTCCGCAGCCTGCCCGACAAGGGCGGCGACGCCCAGGGCAAGGTGGCCGGATCGCTCGTCGAACTGCGCCGGGTCGTCGAGGACCTGGACCCGCGCGACCTGCCCGCGGGCAAGGGCCGCAAGTTCCTGTCCCGGCTGCCCGGCGGCAACAAGCTCCGCGACCACGTCGCCAAGTACGCCTCCGCGCAGGGGACGCTCAACAAGATCGTGGGTTCGCTCCGCGGCGGCCAGGACGAACTCCGGCGCGACAACGCCGCGTTGCAGACCGAGCGGGTCCGGCTCTGGGAGACCATGGGCAAGCTCCAGGAGTACGTGGTCCTCACCCAGGCCCTGGACAACGCCGTGGAACAGCACATCGGCCGGAACCCGGATCCCGAGGAGGCCGACGCGCTCCGCGCGGACGTGCTCTTCCCGGTCCGGCAGAAGCACCAGGACCTGCTCACCCAGCTCGCCGTCTCGGCGCAGGGCTACCTGGCGATGGACGTCGTACGGCGCAACAACGACGAGCTGATCAAGGGCGTCGAACGCGCCGCCACCACCACCGTCTCGGCGCTGCGCATCTCGGTGATGCTGGCCTCCGCGCTGGACAACCAGAAGAAGGTCATCGAGCAGGTCAACGCGTTGCGCGGAACGACCGAGGAACTCATCCGGGGCAACGCCGAGATGCTCGCGAGCCAGAGCGGGGAGATCCAGCGCATCGCCGCCGACCCGGCCGTCGGCGCCGAGACGCTGCGCGCCGCCTTCCAGCAGATCTACCGCACCCTGGACGCCATCGACACCTACAAGGTCCAGGCGACCGAGGTGATGGCGAACACCGTGCAGTCCCTCACCGACGAACTCCAGTCGGCCAGTGCCTACCTGGAGCGCAGCCGCACCAAGGGCGCGCTGGAGGGCGGCCCGGCATGAACAGACGCCCGCTGGTGACCCTGCTGGCCACCGCCGCCCTGCTGACCGGGTGCACCTCCGCCGGCAGCCACCCCGACGACGACGCCACGGCCCCGAAGCCCGGCACCCTGCGCGTCCTGGCCTCCTCCGAACTCAGCGACATGACGGCGGTCTTCGACCGGGTCCGCAAGGACACCGGGGTGACGATCCGCCCCACCTACATGGGCACCCTGGACGCCGTCGACCTGGTCGCCCGGGGCAGGGCCGCCGGCCGGTACGACGCCCTGTGGCTGTCCTCCGACGACTACCTGCGGCTGCGCCCGGAGGCGGCGAAGAAGGTGGTCTCGGAGACCTCGATCATGTCCAGCCCGGTCGCGATCGGCGTGCGGACGGCCACCGTCGCCTCCCTCGGCTGGAAGCCGGCCGACGTCACCTGGTCCCAGGTCGAGCAGGCCGTCGAGTCCGGCAGGCTGACCTACGGCATGACCGACCCGGCCCGCTCCAACTCCGGTTTCTCCACCCTGGTCTCGGTGGCCTCCGCGCTCTCCGGCGCCCAGTCGGCGCTCACCGACGCCGACGTGGCAAAGGCGACCCCCCGGCTGAAGAAGTTCTTCAAGGGCCAGACGCTCACCTCGGGCTCCTCCGGCTGGCTGGCCTCCGCCTACCGGCGGCGCGGCGACGTCGGCGCCCTGCTCAACTACGAGTCCGTCCTCAAGGGCATCCCCGGTCTCACCGTGATCCGCCCCGCCGACGGCGTGATCACCGCGGACTACCCGCTCTCCTCCCTCGCCGCCTCCTCGGCCGACACCCGCGAGGACGTCCGCCGGGTGGCCGAGGATCTGCGCACGACGGCCGTGCAGAAGCTGATCACCGACACGACGCACCGCCGCCCGGTGGTCGCCTCGGTGCCGCCGGCCGCCGGCCTGGACACCTCCCGCCGCCGCGAACTCCCCTTCCCCGGCAGCAGGTCGGTGGCCGACGGACTGATCTCCGCGTACGAGAACGAACTGCGCCGGCCGTCCCGCACGGTCTACGTCCTGGACACCTCGGGCTCGATGGAGGGCGACCGTCTCGCCCGCCTGAAGAAGGCCCTCGGCGACCTCACGGGCGACTTCCGCGACCGCGAGGAGGTCACCCTGATGCCGTTCGGCTCGGACGTGAAGAACGTCAGCACGCACGTCGTCGACCCGGCCGACCCGGACACCGGGCTGAACGCGATCCGCAAGGACACCGACGCCCTGCGGGCCGCCGGCGACACCGCCGTCTACACGTCCCTGGAGAAGGCGTACGACCGGCTGCGCACCGACCGGGACACCTTCACCTCGATCGTGCTGATGACGGACGGCGAGAACACCACGGGCGCCAAGGCCGGCGAGTTCGACGCCTTCTACCGCGGTCTGTCCACCGCCCGGCGGAACATCCCCGTCTTCCCGATCCTGTTCGGGGACTCCTCCCGTTCCGAACTCCAACACATCGCCGACCTGACCGGCGGCCGCCTCTTCGACGCCCAACAGGGGTCCCTGGACGGCGCCTTCGAGGAGATCCGTGGCTACCAGTAAGTTCCTCGGCTATCTGGAGTCCCGCAAGAACCTCACCGGCTCGGCGGGCGGTCTGCTCGGTCTGGTCCTCACCTTCACCGGGGTGGCCGGCCCGTACTGGCCGGTGGTGGTCGCGGGCCTGTACGGCGCGGGCGCGCTGATCGCGCCGCCGGAACGCCCGCCGCTGCCGGACTTCCCGACGCCGTCGGCCCAGCTGGAGGGGGTGCGGGCCGACTTCGGCAAGCTGGAGACCTACCTGACGGAGGTCGGACTGCCCGCGTCCGCAGAGGCCCGGCTCACCGAACTGACGGACCTGCTCACGGCGTTGCTCGACCCGGGCTGGGCGGCCGAACTGCTGGCCCAGGACCCGGAGGGGGTCCATGTGCTGTCCCGGACGGTACGGCAGGACATCCCGGAGGCGGTCGACAGCTTCGTACGGACGAGATGGTGGACCCGCCTCACCCCCGGCCAGGAGCCCCCCGAGCAGCACTTGGAGCGTCAGCTCACCGTCCTCACGGAGGAGGCGGAACGCCTGGCGGCGACCCTCAGGGACACCGAGGCCAGACGCCAGGAGACACATACCCGCTACCTGGAGGAGAGGGGCAACTGAAAGCGCCCCGAAGGGGGCGCGGGGAACTGCGCGAACGACCACGACGGCGCCGCACCCGACAAAGCACCCCCGGCTGCGCCCCCCACAGGCGAAGGCCCGCCGCCCCCGCCCCCGTCGGGGCGGACGGGAAGTGACGGGAACGACGGGCCCAGGGCCGCACACGCCGTTGTGCGCGGCCTCGCCGGTCACACCGCGGCCGGTCGTGACGATCGCTGGTCAGGGCACACCCGTACCGGCCGCGGAGTCTTCAGGGGGTCAGCCCAGGCGCTCGACCAGCGCCCGGTACTCGTCCCACAGCTCCTTCGGCGTGTGCTCGCCGAAGGTGTTCAGGTGGTCGGGGACCAGCGCGGCCTCCTCGCGCCAGATCTCCTTGTCGACGGTGAGCAGGAAGTCGAGGTCGCCGTCGGACAGGTCGAGCCCCTTGGTGTCGAGGGACTCGCGCGTCGGCAGCACGCCGATCGGCGTCTCCACACCCTCCGCCTTGCCGTCCAGCCGCTCCACGATCCACTTCAGGACCCGCGAGTTCTCGCCGAAACCGGGCCAGACGAACTTGCCCTGGTCGTTCTTGCGGAACCAGTTGACGTAGTAGATCTTCGGGAGCTTCGCCTGGTCCTTGTCCTTGGCGACGTCGACCCAGTGCGCCATGTAGTCGCCCATGTTGTAGCCGCAGAACGGCAGCATCGCGAACGGGTCGCGGCGCAGCTCGCCGACCTTGCCCTCGGCCGCGGCGGTCTTCTCCGAGGCCACGTTGGCGCCCAGGAACACGCCGTGGTTCCAGTCGAAGGACTCGGTCACCAGCGGCACCGCGGTGGCGCGGCGGCCGCCGAAGAGGATCGCCGAGATCGGCACACCCTTCGGGTCCTCCCACTCCGGCGCGATGATCGGGCACTGCGCGGCGGGCACCGTGAAGCGGGCGTTGGGGTGGGCGGCCGGGGTCTCGGTCCCCGGCGTCCAGTCGTTGCCCTTCCAGTCGGTGAGGTGGGCCGGGGTCTCCTCCGTCATGCCCTCCCACCAGATGTCGTTGTCGTCGGTGAGCGCGACGTTGGTGAAGACCGCGTTGCCCCAGAGCGTCTTCATCGCGTTGGCGTTGGTGTGCTCACCGGTGCCGGGCGCGACGCCGAAGAAGCCGGCCTCGGGGTTGATCGCGTAGAGGCGGCCGTCCTGGCCGAAGCGCATCCACGCGATGTCGTCGCCGATGGTCTCGACGGTCCAGCCGGAGACGGTGGGCTCCAGCATGGCGAGGTTGGTCTTGCCGCAGGCGCTCGGGAAGGCCGCGGCGACGTACTTGGACTCGCCCTGCGGCGGGGTGAGCTTGAGGATCAGCATGTGCTCGGCGAGCCAGCCCTCGTCGCGCGCCATGACGGAGGCGATGCGCAGGGCGTAGCACTTCTTGCCGAGCAGGGCGTTGCCGCCGTAGCCGGAGCCGTAGGACCAGATCTCGCGGGACTCGGGGAAGTGCGAGATGTACTTGGTCCGGTTGCAGGGCCAGGGCACGTCGGCCTGGCCGGGCTCCAGCGGGGCGCCGAGGGTGTGCACGGCCTTCACGAAGAAGCCCTCGTCGCCGAGTTCGTCGAGGACGGCCTGGCCCATGCGCGTCATCGTGCGCATCGAGGCGGCGACGTAGGCGGAGTCGGTGATCTCCACGCCGATCGCGGAGAGCGGGGAGCCGAGGGGGCCCATGCAGAACGGGACGACGTACATCGTCCGGCCCTTCATCGCGCCGCGGAACAGGCCCTGCTCGCCCGAGAAGCTGTTTCCTTCTCCGGTAAAGATGGCCCGCATCTCGGCGGGGGCCTTCCAGTGGTTGGTCGGGCCGGCGTCCTTCTCCTGCTCGGAGCAGATGAAGGTGCGGTCCTCGACCCGAGCGACGTCGGTCGGGTCGGAGGCCGCGTAGTAGGAGTGGGGGCGCTTGATCGGGTCGAGCTTCTTGAAGGTGCCCTTCGCCACGAGCTCCTCGCACAGTCGCTCGTACTCGGCCTCGGATCCGTCACACCAGACCACACTGTCCGGCTGCGTCAGTTCGGCGATCTCGTTGACCCACGAGATGAGTTCCTGGTGCTGGGTGGGGATGAGGGTGGGAGCCGCGATGTCGCGCGCCACGGTTGCTCCTAAATGAGGGATTTTTTGATCTTTTTGGTCCGCTGGGGACCTTGTCGCCCCGTGGGGGCTACGACCCGGATGCTTCACAGTCCTCGACTGCCTGGCGCTCATCCGGTGCCGACCGCACTCATTTGATCCTCCGGCTCGATCACCCATCTGTCCAGAGGGAGTCACAGATGAGCGACGTGAGGAAGGCCACGGTCTCGGCGCCCACCTGCGTTTCTTTGCGTCCACATTGAGTTCGCCGCAAGGTCTTTTTGCCCGGCCATGGAGGACCGCGCGGAGTCCGTGAGACGATGGCCACTCCGGGGCCCGTCATCGGCCGAGACTGATCCGTAACCTACGGTTCCGTAGGTACGATGCGGTGCATGACTGCGCCCGTCCCCGACGCGCCCACGGACTCGCCGGCCGCAGGCCGCGGATCCAGCGCGCTCTCCTCCCTGTCGCACCAGGTCAAGCCCAAGTTGCGCGGCTGGCTGCATCTGGGCATGTTTCCGGCCGTACTCGTCTCGGGCCTCGTCCTGACCGCCCTCGCCAACTCGCCTCGCGGCCGTGTCGCCTGCGGGATCTACGTCCTGACGGCATGTCTGCTGTTCGGCGTGAGCGCGCTGTACCACCGGGGCAACTGGAGCCCGCGCATGGACGGCGTCCTGCGCAGACTCGACCACGCCAACATCTTCCTGATCATCGCGGGCACCTACACCCCGCTGACGCTGCTGCTCCTGCCGGCCTCGAAGGGCCAGTGGCTGCTGTGGGGCGTCTGGGCCGCGGCGGCCGCCGGCATCGTCTTCCGGGTCTTCTGGGTCGGCGCCCCTCGCTGGCTGTACACGCCCTGCTACATAGCGATGGGCTGGGCGGCGGTGTTCTACCTTCCCGACTTCATGCGCACCGGCGGAATCGCCGTACTGGTCCTGGTGATCGTCGGCGGGCTCCTCTACAGCGCGGGCGGCGTGATCTACGGCATCAAGCGCCCGAACCCGTCACCGCGCTACTTCGGCTTCCACGAGGTCTTCCACTCCTTCACGCTGGCCGCGTTCGTCGTCCACTACGTGGGGATCTCACTGGTGGCCTACCAGCACGCGTAGCTCCACCACCGCTCCTCGAGCGGCCACGGCTCCCGAGCCGTGGCCGCTTTTCTCATGCCCTGACATCGACTCCCTATTGACAGGTACTAGATTTTGAAAGCTACTCTCACTTCATGGTTACTGTCACGCAATCCGAAGAGACAACCGGCGACCCCCGCCGCTGGTGGGCCCTGGGCGCCCTGGTGGCGAGCATGCTGGTGCTCGGCTTCGACACCACGATCCTCAACGTGGCGCTCCCGACCATGGCCGGGGAGCTCGGCGCCACCACCAGCCAGCAGCAGTGGATGGCGGACGCCTACGTCGTCGTCTTCGCCTCCCTGATGCTCCCGGCCGGACTCCTCGGCGACCGCTTCGGCCGCCGCCGGATGCTCGTCACCGGCCTGGTGATCTTCCTCGCCGGGTCCCTGGCCGGCTCCCTCGCCGACGACGTGGACTGGGTGATCGCCGCCCGCACGGTGATGGGCGTCGGCGCGGCGCTGGTGATGCCGCTCGCCATGTCCGTGCTGCCCTCCCTGTTCGGGCCGCGGGAACGCACCAGGGCCGTCGGCATCGTCTCGGCCGCCTCCGCGCTCGGCCTGCCGCTGGGGCCGATCATCGGCGGCTTCCTGCTCAACCACTTCTGGTGGGGCTCGGTCTTCCTGATCAACGTCCCGATGGCCGCCATCGGCGTCGCCGCCTGCGTCTTCCTGCTCCCCGAGACCCGCGACCCCGCCTCCCCCAAGGTCGACGCGCTGTCCACCGCGCTCACCGCGACCGGCCTCGGCGCCCTGATCTACGCGATCATCGAGGCCCCCGACCGCGGCTGGGGCGACCCGCTGGTCCTCGCCCTGCTGGCGGCCTCCGTCGCCCTGATCACGGGCCTGGTGGTCCGGGAACGCCGGGTCGAGCGCCCCATGCTCGACATGACCCTGCTCGCCCACCGCGGCTTCCTGCTCAACACGCTCGCCGCGACGCTCGTGATGTTCGTGCTCTCCGGCCTGCTCTTCGTGCTGCCGCCCTATCTCCAGGCGGTCCTCGGCAACGACGCCTTCGGCACCGGCCTGAGGCTGCTGCCCATGATGGGCGGGCTGCTGGTGGCCGCACGGGGCGCCGAAGCGATGGTCGCCCGCTTCGGATCACGCGCCGTGATCGCCACCGGCCTGGTCGTCCTCGCCTTCGCCGCGATCCTCGGCAGCCGTACGACCGTGGACTCCGGGTACGGCTACACCGCGCTGTGGCTGTCCGTCGCGGGCCTCGGTTTCGGCTTCTCGGTGGTCCCCGCCATGGACGGCGCCCTCGGCGCGCTCCCCGCCGACCGGGCCGGCAGCGGGTCCGGGCTGCTGATGACCACCCGCCAGGTCGGCGGCGCCATCGGCATCGCCCTGCTCGGCAGCCTGCTCGCGAGCACCTTCCGCGACCGTCTGGACGTGACCGGCCTGCCCGCCGCGCTCGGCCACACCGCCGGCGAGTCGGTGGTCGCCGCCCACCTGGTCGCCGAGAAGACCGGCTCCGCCCCGCTGGTCGCCTCCGCGAACGCCGCCTACGTGCACGGCATGGGCCTGGTCCTGCTGGTGTGCGGCATCGCCGCGCTGGCCACCGCGCTGCTGGCCGCCGCGTTCCTGCCCGACACACCGGCCGGCCGGCCCACCGACCGGGAAGGGAACGAGGACACGGCCGTGGCCCCCGCCACCGCCGATGCCGGACAATGACCAGCATGACGGCACCGCACACCTCCTTCTCCCCGGCCGACAACCCCCGGCTCGGCCTGCGCGAACGGAAGAAGATCAAGACCCGCGAGGCGATCCGCGAGGCGATGTACGCGCTGGTCGAGGACCAGGGGTACGAGGCCACGACGATCGAGCAGATCGCCGAGCGGGCCGAGGTGTCGCCGTCGACCGTCTTCCGGTACTTCCCCACCAAGGAGGACATCGTCCTCACGGACGAGTACGACCCGCTGATCCTGGAGGAGCTCCGCGCCCGGCCGGCCGACGAGCCGTGGCCGGAGTCCCTTCGCCACGTCATGCACCGGGCGGTCGCCCTGGGCATGAAGGACGCCCACGCGGTCTCCCGGCTGCGCACCCGCCTGATGGTCGAGGTGCCGGCGGTGCGCTCCCGGATGATGGAGAGCATGTCGGAGACCGGCAGGCTGCTCTGCCAGGCCATCGGCGAGCGCACCGGGCGCGACCCGAAGAGCCTGGAGGTGCGGGTCTACGCGATGTCCATCGTCGGCGGGCTGATGGAGACCTCGATGTACTGGGCGGAGCAGGAGCACGAGCCCGAGTTCAAGGATCTCGTCGACCGTGCCCTGAACGTCATCGAACACGGTCTGCCGCCGGAAAAACCCTGAGGCCCCAGGCGCCCCGCGTGCCATCCTGAGCGGGTGAACACCGCCGAGATCCGCGTCGAAGTCGCCCCCGAACTGGCCCTGTTCGTCCCGCACGCCCGCCGCACCGGCGCCCATCCGCTGGCCGTCGACGGCGTCTCCACGCTCGGTCACGTGATCGAGTCCCTCGGCGTCCCGCTCACCGAGGTCGGCGCTCTGGAGGTGGACGGGCGGCAGGTCCCGGCCGGACACATCCCGACGGCGGGCGAGTCGGTGTCGGTGCGCGCGGTCCGGCGCCCGCAGCAGGTACCGGGCGCCCCGCTCCGCTTCCTCCTCGACGTCCACCTCGGCACCCTCGCCCGCCGGCTGCGCCTGCTGGGCGTGGACACCGCCTACGAGTCGACGGACATCGGCGACCCGGCCCTCTCGGCCCGTTCGGCGGCCGAGAAACGCGTGCTGCTCAGCCGCGACCGGGGCCTGCTGCGCCGCCGCGAACTGTGGGCCGGCGCCTACGTGTACAGCACCAGCCCCGACGACCAGCTCCACGACGTCCTCGACCGCTTCGCCCCCGAGCTGCGCCCGTGGACCCGCTGCACGGCCTGCAACGGCCCGCTGCGCAA
Organism: Streptomyces sp. NPDC001068; assembly: GCF_042897315.1. Lineage (NCBI taxonomy): Bacteria > Bacillati > Actinomycetota > Actinomycetes > Kitasatosporales > Streptomycetaceae > Streptomyces > Streptomyces sp. NPDC001068. The sequence continues at coordinate 522,624 of NZ_JBIAYD010000003.1, forward strand.
GGCGACCAAGGAAGAGGTCGCGGACCAGCTCAAGGGCGGGACGCAGAAGTCGTACGACGTCTTCGCCCAGTGCACGGAGTGCGGCCGCGCCTACTGGAAGGGCGCGCACCACCAGCAGCTGGAGGCCATCGTGGAGCGGGCCCTCGCCGAGTTCGCCTGAGGGCCCGAAGGACGGTCAGGGGCGGCCCAGCGCCCGGTACTCCCAGCCGGCCGCCCGCCACTCGGCGGGGTCGAGGGCGTGCCGGCCGTCCACCACCCGGCGGCGGTTCACCACCGACCCCATGACCTCCGGGTCGATCTCCCGGAACTGCGCCCACTCGGTCAGCAGCACCACCACGTCGGCGCCCGCGGCGGCCCCCAGCACGTCGGTGCCGTACGTCAGCTCGGGGTGCACACGGCGGGCGTTGTCCATCGCCACCGGGTCGTAGACGGTCACCTGGGCGCCGGCCCGGTGCAGCGAGGCGGCGACGTCCAGCGCCGGGGCGTCCCGGACGTCGTCGGAGTCGGGCTTGAAGGCCGCCCCCAGCGCCACCACCTTCGCGCCGGCCAGGTCTCCGCCGACCAGTTCCCGCACCAGGTCGACGGTGCGGGCCCGGCGGCGCTGGTTGATGCCGTCCACCTCGCGCAGGAACGCCACCGCCTGGGCGACGTCCAGCTCCTCGGCACGGTGGATGAACGCCCTGATGTCCTTGGGCAGGCAGCCGCCGCCGAAGCCCAGTCCCGGCCTGAGGAACCGGCCGCCGATCCGGTCGTCGTAGGCCAGCGCCTCCGCCAGCCGGTGCACGTCGGCACCGGTGGCCTCGCAGACCTCCGCCATGGCGTTGATGTACGAGATCTTCGTGGCCAGGAAGGAGTTGGCGGCGACCTTGACCAGTTCGGCGGTCGGCAGGTCGGCCACCACCACCGGGGTGCCCTGCGCGATGACCGGGGCGAACGCGGCGCGCAGCCGCTCCTCCGCCCAGGCGGACTCGGTGCCGAACACCAGCCGGTCGGGGTGGAGCGTGTCCTCGATCGCGAAGCCCTCACGCAGGAACTCCGGGTTCCAGGCGAGTTCGACCTCGTCGCCGGCCGGCGCGGTCGCGCGGACCAGCTCCGCCAGCCGGGCCGCGGTGCCCACCGGCACCGTGGACTTGCCGACCACCAGGGCCCGTCGGCGCAGGTGCCGGGCCAGCTCGGTGACCGCGCCCTCCACGTGGGTGAGGTCCGCGGCGTAGGAGCCGGGCCGCTGCGGGGTGCCCACGCAGATGAAGTGGACGTCCCCGAACTCCGCGGCCTCGGCGAGGCTGGTGGTGAAGTGCAGCCGGCCGGAGTCCTGCGCCTTGACCAGGAGTTCCGCGAGCCCTGGCTCGAAGAACGGCACCTGACCGGCTCTCAGCATCTCGATCTTGCCGGGATCCACGTCGACGCCGAGCACCTCGTAGCCGAGTGCCGCCATGCACACGGCGTGCGTGGCGCCCAGGTAGCCGGTGCCGATGACGGTGAGACGGGGGGCGTCGGTGCCGTCGGAACGGGTGCCGTCGAGAAGGGTGTCCATGATGCCTCCGAGGGGATGCCCGGGCGGGAAGTGCGCATGCCGGGGACGCGCGTGGGTGAGGGAGAGGGAACTGCGGTGGCGGGCGGGGCCCGGCTGCGCGCCGGGCCCCTCGCCGTCAGGACGAACAGGCGGTGTTGGCCAGGCCCTTCGCCGCGTCGCTGACCTTGTTGTCGCAGGCGACCTTGTTGTTCTCGACGGGGGCGAGATGGAAGCCGTAGCCGGGGCCGTCCACCTGGGCGGTGTTGCCCTTGAACACGTTTCCGGTGCCCCAGCCGTCGAGGATCCGGTGGGTCTGGAAGCCGTCCTCACTGGTGTGCCGGCCGACGTTGCCCTTGATCAGCCAGTTGTTTCCCTTGACGTCCACCCAGGAGTCGTTGTGTCCTCCGCTGAGCTGCGCGCCGTCGAAGGTGTTGTTGATCAGGTAGCCGCCGGTGGTGCCCTCCTTGATGTCGACGGACTCGGCGGTGGTGGCGCTGACGTGGTTGCCCATGATGACGTTGTCGTCGCTCTTGTCGGGCTTGCAGTCGGTGACCGTGCACCAGTTGGACTCCGCCGTGCCGACGTAGATGCCCTCGCCGAACTTCTCCTTGCGCTTGCCGGTGTCACGCACGGTGTTGCCCGACACCGTGTTGCCGGAGCTGAAGTCGCGGAGATGGATGCCCTCGTCCCCGATGTTCTCGACGGTCAGGCCCTGGATGAGGGTGCCGCGGACGTGGTCGGCCATGACCCCCTTCTGGCCGTTGCGGACCGTGAAGCCGATCAGCCGCCAGTGGCTGGCGCCGTCCAGGTGGAAGGCGTAACCGCCGTCGACGTCACCGGCGTCGATCACCGCGCCGGGGCCGCCGCACAGGAAGATCGGCCGGCTCCCGGTGCCGGAGTTGCCGGCGGTGAACCGGTCGCCGTACACCCCGTCCCGCATCCGGATGACGTCGCCGGGCCGCGCCTCGTCCAGGGCCTGGGCAAGGGACTTGGCGTCCCCCACGGTGACCGTGGGGGCCGGGCACCTCGTCTCTCCGGTCAGGGCCGCCGCGGCGGAGCCGGACGCGGCGGGCTCCGCCGTCCCCGCGTCGGACGCCGTACCGCTCGGTTCCGGAGCGGCGGAGGCGGCACCGGCGTCGTCGGTGTCTCCGTCGTCGCCGCCGGGTGTGGCCACCGGAATGGTGGGTCCCGCGTCGGGGCCGGCCCCGTACACCACGGGCGAGCCGTTGCCGGCGGAGGCCGCCACGATCAGCGCCACCAACGCGACCAGCAGGGCGGCCGAGGCCACCCACAGCGGCAGGCCGCCGGAGAGCCAGATCCGGCGCGCCCGTTCCGCCATCGTGGGCGGTGTTCCCGGCATTTGGGTCCCCTCGGGGGTTTCCTCGCTCATTCGCTCATCACCGGCACCTTGCGGCGGCCCGCGACCTCGATCTCGTCCGGCGGCGGGGCGGGCAGCGGTGCCTTGTCGGAGTACGGGTGGACGATCCCGCCGACCCGCCCGTGACCGCGCCGCCTGCGCCGGCCCATGGCCGCCGAGAACAGGATCAGCAGCAGGATGCCCACCCACAGCAGTGTCATCGGGCTCGCGTAGTGCTTGACCCTGACCCAGAAGGAACTGGTGTCGTACCAGGCGAAGGTCTGGTTCTCCTTGATGTCGGCCGCGCCGTGGGAACGGCCGGCGTCCAGCGCGCTCGGGCCGACCCCGCCGATCACGTTGAAGGACACCGTCGTACCGTCCACGCCGCCGACCAGGCTGACTCCGTGGCTGGTTGCGTCCTGGACGGTGTTGCCGCGTATCTCGGCGGCCGAGTCGCGGACGTACACGCCGGTCTCCGGGCCGTCGATGATGTTGCCGGTGACCGTGGCGTCGCTGACGCCGTCCCGCACCGAGATGCCCTGCCGGTGCTGGCCGGTGAGGCGGTTGCCGGTGATGGACACCTTGTCCGCCTCCAGGCGGGCCACGATCCCCATGTCACCGCCCTCGATGCGGTTGTTCTGCACGCCGACGTCGAACCCGCCGAGCACCTCGACGCCGTAACGGCCGTTGTCCTTCGCCACGCTGTTGGCGACCGAGTTGGAGCCGTAGCTGTCGACGGCCTGCCCGGAGGCGGAGGGGCCGTCGGCGAGCGGCTTGCCGCTGAGGGTGTAGCCGTTGCCGCCGTTGCCCTGCGCGGTGGAGCCGCTGATCCGCACCTGCTGGGTGGCGCGGGAGAGGATGAAGCCGTCGCCGCCGTTGTCCTTGGCGACCGTGCGCTGCACCAGCGAACTGGAGACGAAGCGGTGCAGCACCACGCCGTCCTCCAGGCTGTCCTCGACGGTCGTGTCGCTGATCTCGATCCCGGTGGCGCTGGAGATGAAGATCCCGAAGGCGTTGCCGGTGATGGTCGAGTGCGTGATGGACCCGGAGACGTAGGAGAGTCCGCCGGTGGAGAAGCGGGCGTCGGGAGTGGTCAGCTCACCGGAGGGCATGGCGGTGACGTCTCCGCTGCTGGAGCCCTCGTCCTGCGCGTCGCCCTGGTCCCTGGCCCGGTCGCGCGCGGACTTGCCGTGGACCTGCCCGGCGTCCTCCAGCGAACCGGTGTTGGGCCGGTCGGTGCCGGTGAGGCTGAGCCCGCCGGTGCGGCCGCTCCAGAAGCCCAGGTCCGAGAGTTTGGCGTGGGTCATCTCGAACTGGCCGCCGATGGTGCGGACGTAGGCGCGGCCGTCGCGGACGTCGGTGTCGGCCTTGTTGGCCTGCGGGTCCCAGCTGGTGATCGTCAACGGCGCCTGGGCGGTGCCCTGGAGCGCCAGTTCGCCGCCGAAGGAGACGATGGAGACGAAGCCGGTGCGGTTGCTGGCCATCCGCAGGGTGAGGCCGCCGGGGTTGGACAGCTTCAGCTTGGCGCCGACGTTGAGATAGATGTTCTCGGTCAGCAGGTACGAGCCGTCCTTGCGCCGCAGGAACGTCTGCGGGGCGAGTTTCAGCAGGTCCGCGATGGTGTAGGCGTTGCTGCGCTCGGTGAGCACCAGGGTGTACCCGTTGTCGGTGTCCAGCCGGTACGGCACGGTCCACTTGGTGGACTGCAGGGGTGCCACCGAGGTGAACGCCCGCACCTGGTTGAGCCGGTGGTCCTCGTCGGCGACCAGCGCGGCCTGGGTCTCCGCGTCCTCGGCGGCCACCTTCTGCTTCCTGTCCGCGTCCCCGTCGGCGTGCGCCGCGACGGACGTGCCCAGCAGCAGAGTCGCCGCCGCCGCGAAGGCGCCGAGCAGCGCCGCGGTTCTGGCGCCGGCCCTGCGCAGCCGGGCACCGGGGCCCGGTGCGGCGGGGTTCATGGATTGCGCTGACATGACGTCAGATCACCTCCGGCTGGAGAGCGGAGTGGTTCTGACCGCCGCCGGAGAGGGTGGCCGCGCTCTGGCCCTCGCCCCCGACGCTGGAGGAACTGCGGGTGAGCCAGCCCTGCTTGTTCATGGTGAGGAAGGCGTACAGCTTGATCGGCAGCGAGATCATGATGACCACGACGGCGGTCAGCGGCAGCAGCAGGATCTCCTGCGGGTGCCTGCGCAGATGCGAGTAGCCGCGGACCGCGCGGCCCAGCAGCAGCCAGACGAGGGTGAGGGCGATGCCTCGCGCGCTGAGGTCGAGCCGGTTCAGCAGCAGGTAGCCGAGGGCCATGCCCATGGTCACCGGGGTGAGCAGGATCTGCAGCACGCTGATCTTGGTGACCATGGGGACCCGCCAGAGCCAGCCCTTGTACAGCGCGGTCAGGTAGCACCGGTAGGAGTTGCGGCTCCACCGCACCCGCTGCTTCACGAAGGCCCGGAAGGACGAGGGGAACATGGAGACCGCGCGCGCGGAGGACTGGTGCACCGTCCGGTAGCCGGAGGCGAGCACCAGCCAGGTCAGCCGGCCGTCGTCACCGGCCACGCAGCGGCGGCCGAGGAAGAACTCGTTCTCCAGGTTGTCCAGGACCGGCAGGACCGCGGCCCGCCGGTAGGCGGCCGTACGGCCCGACAGGCAGGCCACGGCTCCGGCCCGGCCCATGGCCGGGACGTAGTCGTAGTAGCGGAGGTTGACCAGCCAGTCGGCTATGCGGCGCCAGACGCTGGTGGTGCGCTGGTAGACGTTCTGCTGGGTGCCCACCCCGCCGACCGCGGGGTCCACGAAGGGCATCTGAACGGCGTCGAGGAGCCCCGGCTCCCAGCGGGTGTCGGAGTCCACCAGGACGAGGACCTCCCCGGTGGCGGCACGGATGCCGACCCCCAGGGCGGAACGTTTCCCCCTGTGTTCGAAGGCGAGCACCCGCACGCGGGGGTCCTCCACCAGCGACAGCCGGCGCAGTACCTCGTGGTCCTCGACGTCGGGAACGATGATGATCTCAGCCGGATCCTGGGCGAGCCAGGTGTCCAGGCACTCCAGCAGGATGTCGGGGTCCTCCCGGTACGCCGGGACCACCACGGAGACACTGGTGCGGAAGTTGTTGACGACTGGTCTGGCGAACCGGGAGAGCACCGCTCGGTACAGCCAGAGCGCCCAGACGAAGAGTCCGGCAAGCCCCAGCGGCATCAGCTCTCGCCACGAAGTTTCCCCCACAGCCTCGACGATCCACGACCACAGCTGGTCGAAGAACTCGGACAATGTTGCGTTCTCCCCCCACATAACAAGGCTGCCTCGGTCCGAAAAGCGACAGAACCGGGCACTGCTTCAGCGATGCTAGGAGTTGTCGGGTGAACAGGGGCCACACGGAGCACAAACTTCGCTCACAAAATCTTCACACCTTGCTCGTCACGGACGTGCCGAGCCGCCGGACGGCGGGTGCGCGGGGGCCCCGGTTCTCCAATCCCTCCCCGGCCGTGACGTTGTGTCACACGAGTCACGGCGCGACGAGATCATATGGGGGTGATGTGAAGAGCACGAACTCTTCCGATAAATGACATGTTTCGACGCGACAAGCAGCAGGCGCGATCAGTTCGAACACGCGCCCGAATCCGACCTCCCGCCCGTGCGGGCCGTCAGCCCCCCAGCGCCGCTTTCAGCCGCTCCGGGTCGGTGGTCGGGGCGTCACAGGTGAAGTGGCGGCAGACGTAGGCGGCCGCCCCGCCCTCGACGAGCGGGCGGCCGGCGAGCAGCGGGAACTCGTCGCTCTCCGGGGTCCCCACGGCCACCACCGCGCCAGGGGCCAGACCCAGCAGCGCGCCGCGGTGCAGAGCGGCCGTACGGGCGTCCCCGGGGCCCGGTCCCACGACCGCGATCTCGCGCGGGCCGTCGAGCAGCGCCTCGGCGACGGCCAGGCCCCACCCGATGAAGCGCGGCACCCGCGGGCCGAGCGTCCTGACGACACCCAACGCCCGTTCCGCCGCCGTGCGATGGGGCTCCGACCCGGTGTGGGCGGCGTAGCCGAGCAGCGCACCGGCGGCCGCCGTCCAGCCGGAGGGCGCGGCGTTGTCGGTCGGGTCCTGCGGCCGGCGGATCAGCCGCTCGGCGTCCGAGGCGGTGTCGTACAGGGCGCCGGTCTCCGGGTCGGTGAACCGGACCAGGACATGGTCGAGCAGCAGCCCCGCGAACTCCAGCCAGACGCCGTCGCCGGTCACGGACGCCAGCGCCAGGAAGCCCTCGGCGACGTCGCCGTAGTCCTCCAGCACGCCCGCGTGGGCACCGGACCGGCCGCTCCTGCTGGTGCGGGCGATCCTCGCCTGGTCGTCGAGATGCAGCCGCACGAGGAGATCCGCGGCGCCGACCGCGGCCTCGACCAGGTCGGGCCGGTCGAAGTACGCCCCGGTCTCGGCGAGGGCGGCGACGGCGAGCCCGTTCCAGGCGGCGACGACCTTGTCGTCCCGGCCCGGCGCGGGGCGCTCCGCGCGCTTCGCGAGCAGCCGCCGCCTGACCGACTCGACCTTCTCGGCGTCGAACACGCCTTCCTGCTGGGGCAGTTGGAGAACGGATCGGCCGTGCTCGAAGGTGCCTTCCTCGGTGACGCCGAAGTACCGGGCGGCGAGGTCGGCGTCCGGTCCGAGGGCCTCGGCGAGCTGCGCGGGGGTCCACACGTAGTACGCGCCCTCGACGTGCGCGCCGGTCCCGTCGTCGCTGTCGGCGTCGAGGGCGGAGGCGAACCCGCCCTCCTCGGTGCGCAGTTCACGCACCATGAAGTCGGCGGTCTCCAGCGCGACCCGGCGGGCCTGCTCGGACCCCGTGGCCCGCCACAGGTGCGCGTACGCCCGGCACAGCAGGGCGTTGTCGTACAGCATCTTCTCGAAGTGCGGCACGGTCCAGTCGCGGTCGACGGAGTACCGGGCGAAGCCGCCGCCGAGCTGGTCGTAGAGGCCGCCGCGGGCCATGCGTTCGCAGGTGTCCGCGGCCATCTGCAGGGCGCCCTCGGAACCGGTCCGGGCATGGTGCCGCAGCAGGAACTCGACGACCATGGACGGCGGGAACTTGGGGGCGCCGCCGAACCCGCCGCGCTGCTCGTCGTATTCACGGGTGAGCCCGAGCAGGGCCTGGGCGAGTTCCTGCTCGCCCGGCGGCCGGTCGCCCTGATGGCTGATCTCCCGCTCGGCGAGATCGTGCACGATCTTCCCGGCGACCTCGGCGACCTCGTCCCGCCGGTCCGCCCAGGCGCTGCGGACCCCCTCCAGGACCTGCCGGAAGGAGGGCATCCCGTGCCGCGGGGCGGGCGGGAAGTAGGTGCCGAAGTAGAAGGGTTCGGCGTCGGGCGTCAGGAAGACGGTCATGGGCCAGCCGCCCTGCCCGGTCGCGGCCTGCACGGCCTCCATGTAGACGGCGTCGATGTCCGGCCGTTCCTCGCGGTCGACCTTGACGGCGACGAAGTGCTCGTTGAGGTAGTCGGCGGTCGCCCGGTCCTCGAAGGACTCGTGGGCCATGACATGGCACCAGTGGCACGCCGAATACCCGACCGACAACAGGACCGGCACGTCACGCCGCCGCGCCTCCTCGAAGGCCGCCGGCTCCCAGGGCCACCAGTCGACCGGATTGTCCGCGTGCTGAAGCAGATAAGGCGAGGTCACACCAGCCAGCCGGTTCATGCGTCCCAGCCTCTCACAACGCCTCGTACGAACGGCCGAACCCTCGCGACCCCGCCTCGCCCGACGGAATCGCACCTGTGAGTCATCACGCGGCGGGCGGTCCCCCCTCCCCGGGGCGGTGCCGGACTCTCCCCGGCGCTCGTCCGAGTCGGACGGTCCGACACCTCGCAACAGCAGGCTGGGCGCGGCAGCGCCGGACCTGCCGAGGCTCCTCGAAGGAGGTACACCGTGACCGCCGAGATGGTGGCGCCCGCGTGGATGCACACACAGATCAGCGCGGAGCAGTACGACTCCTGGTCCGAGGAACAGTGCGCCGGCATCGAGATCGTGGACGGGATGGTCGTCGTTAGCCCGAGCGCCTCCGAACGGCACAACCGGCTGACTCGGGTCCTGGCCAATGCCCTGGACGCCGCCGCGGGTCCGGACTGGAACGCCGACACGGACTTCGACGTCCGCGATGGGGCGAGGCCACCAGCCGGCCGGTCCGTGCGGGTCCCGGCCGCTCACAGGACCCGGCCCCAGCGGCGAGGCCCGCAGGGGCCGGAACCCGCACGGGCCGGGGCGCCTCAGGGACCGGCAGGTTCGCCCTCCCGCTCCGGCACGGTGTCGGGCGCCGCGTAGAAACGCAGACTGACCCGGCGCGCCCCGTCGGGGACCGCGTCGTCCGGGCGGCTGTAGCGGTCGAGCAGCTCCTGGTAGGCGTGGACGAAGGCGTGCAGGTCGTCCTTGGTCATCCAGGCGCCGGCGCGCTGCACCTGGGACCAGCCCTGCGGGCCCCGGTACTCCTCGTGGGCGCGGCGGAACAGCCTGGTGTCGACCTCGATCCTGAGCAGGGCGAGATGCTCGGCCGCCGCGTACTCCTCGTCCGACATGGTGGCCGGGTCGGGCGCGGTGTGACTGAACGGCAGGCCCCGCCACCACCGTTCGCGTCCTCCCGACTTCTCCGGGATCTCCTCGATGAGCCTCAGCTCGGCGAGTCTGCGCAGGTGGTAGCTGGTGGTGCCGGAGCTCTCGCCGAGTTCACGGGCGAGCACGGTGGAGTTGGCCTCGCCGTGCCGGCCGAGATAGTCGAGGATCCGGCGGCGCAGCGGGTTGCCCAGCACCTTGTAGAGGGCGGTGCGTTCGGGGCCGGTCAGCTCGGTGTGCGCTGCCGGGTCGGGCGCGGCGGGCGTCCTGGGCGTGCCGTCGGTCATGCGGTCACCGTATCCCCGCGACCCCTGGGGGAACCCTGATCCTTCCCCGATGTCCACCGAATTCTCTTTGCAGAGATTTCTCTGCGGTCTAGCGTGGGGGCATGCCGGAGGAGCCGTGGGCACGCACGGTTCCGCGGAGCCGGAACAACGCGAGGGGGCGCAGATGTTAGAGGGGTCGACGGCGACGAAGGCGCGGAGGATGAAGCGGACGAGGCGGTTGAAGAGGTGGGCGCTGATCCTTCTGGGATCGTCCGCCGTGCTGCTCGTACCGTGGATGGTGGTGCTGGCGCTCACGCTGCCCACCAGGGCCGAGGTGCACAACTGGCGGCTGGCCTGGATCGGGCTGGACGTCCTGATGGCGGTGGGCTGCGCGGCCACGGCCGTGCTGGGGCTGCGCGGCGACGCCCGGGCCCGTCTGACGGCCTCGGCGACGGCGTCGGTGGCGATCCTGGACGCGTGGTTCGACATAACGACCTCGGCGGTCGGCACGGCCCTGCTGGAGGCGCTCGGCAGCGCGGTCGCCGAGGCTTGCCTGGCCGCGGCGTGTGTCTTCCTGGCGCTGTCCAAGGGCCGGCAGAGCGAGCCCGCGCCACGCTGACCGGCCGGTTCCCCGACGCTCCCGCCCCCGGTGGGCCGCCCTCGACGCGCCGTGCCGACGCCCCAGGCCCCCGGTGATCGCGCTTCGATGATCCGGCCCTCTCGCCACTTCGCCTTCTCCCAAGGACACTCGTAGCCAAAGGAGTTACCGCTGGAGGGGGACGGGACATGCGGGACGCCCATCGGGCGGAAGCCGACCGGCTGCTGGTGACGGCCGTGGAGGAGGAGGTCCGCCGCTCCGGCGGCCGCGTCGACGGACAGCTGCTGCTGTCACGGGCCCGCGGCGGCCTGGAGGCGATGGCACAGAACGCCGCCGAGGAGTACGACACCTACACCCACGCCCTCGACACGAGGGCGGCCGCCCGGCAGAGCTTCGCCCAGCGGTACGCCAGAGCGGGCGCCGGAACCTCCCTGCTGGTGGCGGCCGTCGCGGGAGCCGCCGCCACCGTGGCCGACCTCTCCCTGGGTACGGGCGCCGGTACGGCACTCGGCGCGGGCGTGGCCGCCGGAGTGATCGGCGCGGCCGCCACGGTCGTCAAGGTCGCCGGCGCGCACCTCCCGGCCGCGCACCACGAGGCCGGCGAGGCGGGCCAGCCCGGCGGTCCCGAGCAGCTGCGTCTGCAGTGGCTCACCGCGTTGGAGGTGCGGGGCATCCGCCCCTTCCTCGACCAGCAGCGGGTGCTCAGCGCGTCCACCGGTCCGAAGAAGCAGGCCCCGGGGCTGCGCGGCGCGGACAAGAGCGCGGCGGCCCGCAGGCGCACGGTGCTGCAGCAGTCGTTCGGGCAGCTCCCCGACGCGGACAACGCGTTCGCGGGGCGTCACCAGGAGCTGGCACGCATCCGGCAGTGGGCGCAGGCGGCACGGGCGACCACGGAGACCCGTCCGACCGTGGTGGTCCTGCACGGGGAGCCGGGCTCCGGGCGCACCACGCTCGCGGTCCGGGCCACCCACGAACTGAAGGACTTCTTCCGGGGTGCCGTCGTGGTCGATCTGCGCGGTGGCGGTCACGGCGAACCGCCGCTGCCCACCCGGGACGCGCTGCTGCACCTGCTCAACCGGCTGGGCGCGCCGCGCGAACAACTGCTGTTCCGCGAACGCTCCTCGCCCGACCAGCAGGTCAAGCGGCTGAGCGAGCTGTACCACCAGCACCTGACGGGACTGCCGGTGACGATCGTCATGGACGACGCCTCGGACGCCGAGCAGGTGCGCACGCTGATCCCGGAGCGCTCGGACAGCCTGGTCCTGGTCACCACCCGGAAGCCGCTCGACCTGCCCGCGGACCTGCCGGCCTGGGTGCACCAGCTTCCGGTGACGGCGCTGGACGCGGCGGGCGCGGAGGAGCTGCTGGGCGCGGCGGCGCAGGACGCGTCGGGGCCGTACGACGCGCAGTCCGCCGAGCGGATCCGGGAGTTGTGCGGCGGGCTGCCACTGGCGCTGCGGGTGGCGGGCTCGTCGCTGGGTTCGCGTTCACCGCTCCAGCTGGCGACGGACCTCGACGCCTACGGACCGGTCGAGCCCGTGGAGCGGGTGCTGTGGCTGCGCTACACCGACCAGTCGGACATCGGACGCCGGCTGCTGCGACGGCTCGCGCTGGCCGGGCGGGCCTCGCTCGGCGCGGCGGCCGCGGCGGCCCTGCTGGCCACCGACGAGGCGGAGGCCGGCCGGCAGCTGGCCGCGCTCGCGCGGGCCGGGCTGATCGACCACGTCCGGGGCAGCCGCTACCGGCTGCACGACCTGGTGCGTGCCTTCGCCCAGGCCCGCCTCGCCGACGAGGAGGAGCCCGCCGACCGTACAGCCGCGCAGGAGCGGCTGATCGTGAACTACGGGGAGCTGGCCGACTCCGTGCTGCGGCTGGTGGACGGCAACATGTCGACCCGCTCGGACCGGTTCAGCCCGCACGGCTTCACCTCGCTCGACGAGGCACTGCGCTGGCTGGACGACGAGTCGAGTTTCATCACGGCGGCGCTGCGGCACGCCGAGGGCGTCGACCAGGCGGCCGTGCAGAACCTGCTGGGCGCGCTGTGCGACTACTGCCTGCTCCGCGGCGACCTGTACCGGCTCGGCGAGATCAGCGAGCTGGCGCAGGCGGTGGACCAGGGACTGCTGGTGCGTTCGGTGCAGTGGCGTACCGGTATCGCCGCCCGTCACCTGGGCGAACTCGACAAGGCGCGCACCACCCTCGCCTCGGTCGTGGACCTCTACATGGAGGCGCACCACGACGCCGGCGCGGCGCGCGCCCTGTGCTCCCTCGGGATCACCTTGCACCACCAGGGCAACCTCACCGAGGCGGCGGCCAGGCTCCAGGAGGCGCTGGATCTCCAGGCGGCTCCCCAGCTGGCGACCGACCGGGCCTGGACGATGCACGCGCTGGCGGCGGTGCAGCGCGACCGCGCCCGGCTGGCGGAGGCGTTGGACCTGCTCACCCGCTCGCTCGTGCTGCACGCGGAGGGCGGTTCGGTGCACGGCGAGGCCTGGGCGCACTTCCAGCTCGGTCAGCTGGCGCTGCGGATGGGTGACGTGCCCCGGGCGGAGCGCGAGCTGGGGGCGGCGCTGGAACGCTACGGCCGTACCCGCGACGCCCGTGGCGAGGCCTGGGCGCTGACCCAGCTGGCGCGGACCCGGCTGGTGGACGGTGACGCCTCCCCGGCGGTGGACGCACTGCGGCAGGCGGCCGTCCGGCACCGGGAGAACGAGGACGCGCGCGGCGAGGCCTGGACCGTCTACTACCTCGGTCAGGCGCTGGAGGAGACCGGCACGCTGGACCTGGCGGTCCGGGAGCTGGAGCGCTCACGCACGATGTTCTCCCGGATGCGGGACGTCTACGGACTGGCCTGCGCCCGCCACCACTCGGCACGGGTGACCCGCGACCAGCGGGCGGCCCAGACCGGCTCGCTGCGCAATTCCGGCTTCGCCCGCCAGCTCCTGGTCGACGCCCGCGCCGACTTCCAGCGCATCGGTGTCGTCCACGGCGAGGCCTGGACCTGTCTGGAGCTGGCCGTCGTGGACGCCGGCAACAGCCGCACCGAGCAGGCCCTGGCCCTGTGCGAGGAGGCCGCCACGCTGTTCTCGTCCTACGGCGACCGCCGCGGCGAGGACTGGGCGCGGTTCCTGCGCTGCACCCTGCTCCCCTACGCCGCGCCGGGCGGCGTGGAGGTCGGCACGGCGGTCGCCCGGGAGGAGCTGGCCCAGCTCTCCCGCGGCGCCCACCCGCTGCGCGACGGGAAGCTGACCGAGCACATCACGACGTACGGCCTGCTGCTGGACCGCGGGGTGACCCTGGAGTCCGGCTGGCAGGCCTGGCGTCTGGGCATGGTTCCCAGCCGGCACGCCCGCGAGGTGATGGGGGTGCCGGTGCCGGACGCGGTGTGATTCGGGTCAGCCCTTGGGGCCGGCCACCGGAGTCCCCGGGTCCGCCTTGGCGTCCGGGGCCTCCTTGAAGTCGACCTTCTGCATGTGCTTGCTCATGGACTTCATCAGGCCCCAGACGGCCAGGGCCATCACCGCGAAGACGATGAAACCGAGGACCCCGGGGGTGACCTTGTTCTCGTCGACCTCCTTGGCGAGGGGGACGAGGTGCGTCAGTGCCAGGTTTGCGCTTGCGCTCATGTCAGGCATTGTCGCGGATGCCCGCAAAGAGGTCGTCCTCGGGGAGGGAGGTGTCGACGAGCGACTTCGCGAGCTCGTACTCCTCGGTGGGCCAGACCTCCTTCTGGAGGTCCATCGGAACCTTGAACCAGCCGCCGTCGGGGTCGATCTGCGTGGCGTGGGCGATCAGTGCCTTGTCGCGGATCTCGAAGAAGTCCGCGCACGGGATGTGCGTGGTCAGGGTGCGCTCGGTGCGCTCGCTCTCGTTCCACCGCTTCAGCCAGTCGCCGTACGGGGACTCCATGCCACGCGCCAGCAGCGCCTCGTGCAGCGCCTCGGTGCGGGGGCGGTTGAAGCCCTGGTTGTAGTACAGCTTCCGCGGCTCGTGAACGGGCCCGTACACGGCCTCGGGGTACTTCTCGGCGTCGGACGCGCCCTCGAAGGCCACCATCGAGATCTTGTGGGTCATGATGTGGTCGGGGTGCGGGTAGCCGCCGTTCTCGTCGTAGGTGGTGATCACCTGCGGGCGGAACGCGCGGATCTTGCGGACGAGCTCACCGGCCGCCTTGTCGACGTCCTCCAGGGCGAAGCAGCCCTCGGGGAGCGGCGGCAGCGGGTCGCCCTCGGGCAGGCCGGAGTCGACGAAGCCGAGCCACTCCTGCTTGACGCCGAGGATCTCCCGGGCCTCGTCCATCTCCTTCTTGCGTACCTCGTGGATGTGCTCCTCGATGTACTCGTCGCCCTGCAGCTTGGGGTTGAGGATGGAGCCGCGCTCCCCGCCCGTGCAGGTCACGACCAGCACGTCCACCCCCTCGGACACGTACTTCGCCATGGTCGCCGCGCCCTTGCTCGACTCGTCGTCGGGGTGGGCGTGGACGGCCATCAGTCGCAGCTGGTCAGTCAAGACTCAATCCTCGGTAACTCGGCGCCCCGGTTTCTTCGGGTGCGATCGGCGCTTCTATAGTGACCGAATCGGGGGGCGAATAATTCCGGGGTCCGGGTCCTGCCGGGTCCGGGAGGGTTCCTGCCAGGAGGACGATCATGAGTACCGCGAGTACGCGGCTGCCCGAGGGCCGCTACGGCCGCCCCTCGGACGAGGCCGCCGACCGCAAGCTCAAGATCACCGGTGCCGTCCTCGGCGCCCTGCTGCTCGCCCTGGTCGGCTATTTCGCCTACCACTATGTGGTGAAGACCGAGATCAGCGCCCAGGTGGTCGCCTTCGACGCCTCCGACAGCGCCGTCAAGGTGCATCTGGAGGTCCACAAGGACGCCGGCGCCTCCGGGTACTGCACCCTGCGCTCCCAGTCCGCGGACGGCTCCGAGGTGGGCCGGGCGGACTTCCGCTTCACCGGCTCCGCGACCGAGATCGACCGCGTGGTCACCCTCCGTACGACGGCCCGGGGCACCACGGCGGAACTGCTCGGCTGCCACACGGGCTGACACCTGTCACGAATACGTAGAGCCTCACCTGCGCCGACGTGATTCTGATGGCTTATGTCCTCCCCCTTACGCCGTTGAATTGTTAGGCTCGTGGTTTCGCCCTTCCGTGAAGGAACATGCTTCTGGGTAGGGCGATGCTTTGTATTCCCAGTACCTACGAGGAGCACCTGTGACCCAGACCAGTGAGAACGTCACCTGGCTGACCCAGGAGGCGTACAACCAGCTCAGGGCCGAGCTGGAGTACCTGTCTGGTCCTGCGCGCACGGAGATCGCCGCCAAGATCGCGGCCGCGCGCGAGGAGGGCGACCTGCGCGAGAACGGCGGGTACCACGCGGCCAAGGAGGAGCAGGGCAAGCAGGAGCTCCGTGTGCGCCAGCTGACCCAGCTCCTGGAGAACGCCAAGGTCGGCGAGGCTCCGACCTCCGCGGACGGCGCCGTCGCGCCCGGCATGGTGGTGACCATCGCCTTCGACGGCGACGAGGACGACACCATGACGTTCCTCCTGGCCTCGCGCGAGTACGCGAGCGCCGACGTCGAGACCTACTCGCCGCAGTCCCCGCTGGGCACCGGTGTCATCGGACACAAGGTCGGCGAGGACGCGGAGTACGAGCTGCCGAACGGCAAGAAGGCCTCGGTGAAGATCCTCAAGGCCGAGCCCTACTCCGGCTGACCCCCGAAGCCACCTGCCCCCGACGTCCCGTGGACGCCGGGGGCATCGTCGTCGTGCGCGCCGCACGGCCATGGTGCGCCGCAGGGCGGCGGAGGCAGCGGCCGTGCAACCGTTCGAGGCCCTCGGGAGTCTGGCGACGCAGGAATGTTCACCCGGGGAAAACCGTCCGTTTGCCCCCGTTCCGACAGGGGTTCCCTCCATGCCGATGCGTCCGCACAGCCGCCGCGTCTCCCGGGCCGCCGCCACCCTCGGGGCCGCCGGCCTGATCGCGCTGGCCGCGGCCCCCGCCGCCTTCGCCGATGAGACCGCGGCCGAACTGGTCGTCGGGGGCATCGGGCCGATCGACGGGGTGAAACCGGGGACCACCTTCGACCTGCCGGTCACCGTGGCGAACAAGGGCACCGAAGCCGCGGACAAGGTGTGGGTCCACTACGCCGTCACCCGGGGACTCGACTTCACGGAGGTTCCCTCCAACTGCCGGGCACAGTACGTCCGCTCCTACGACGAGATGCCCGAGTTGTGGACGGTGGCGTGCGAGTTCGACCAGGCGGTGCAGCCGGGCGTCGTCTACACGACCGACAGGCCTCTGCGCGTGAAGGCACTGGATCGCGCGCTCTACGACGAACTGTGGCTGCGTGTCGGGGAAGAAGATCCAGGGGTGGACGAGAACGGCACCGCGCCGGTGGCGGGCACCGCACCGGCGCTGAAACTGGTCGAAGGACAGGCCGGGGGCGCGGGGTCCACGCGAGTCGTCCATCTGCCCGTCACCTCCGTCAACACGGCCGACTACCAGGTGACGGGTGCCACATTGAAGGGCGAGGTCGGTGAAACGGTGCCGATGAAGGTGGAGTTCGTCAACGCCGGCCCCGCCTGGGTCATGGGCCGGCCGGAGATCCCGTCCGTCAGCGTCGTCGTCACGCCGCCCGCCGGAACGTCGGTCGTCAAGACCGCCATGTTCTGCAAGGCCAAGGGCGCGGCGTACCGATGCGGCATGCTCGCGGGAGCTCTCAACGAGGGCGGCCGACAGCCCTACACCTTCAGACTGAAGATCGAGAAGCGCGTGGCGCACGCGAAGGGGACGGTGGCGCTGAGCACCGAGGCGCTTCCGTTCGACCCCCTCAAGGCCGACGACAAGGCCGACATCACCCTGGACGTCACCGGTGGGGAGCCGACAGGCTCGACGGGCGGGGCAGGCGGCTCGACGGGCGGGGCAGGCGGCTCGACGGGTGGGGCAGGCGGCTCGGCGAGCGGGTCGGGCGGCTCGGCGAGCGGGTCGGGCGGCGGGGCAGGCGGATCGGCGAGCGGGTCGGGCGGCTCGGCCGGTGGGTCGGCGTCCGGCAGCGGCGGGGCCACGGCGAACGGCGGCAGCCTGGCGGAGACCGGGTCCTCGGCGCTGCCGATCACGGGCGTGGCCGCCGCGGCTCTGGTCACGGGTGCGGGCACGCTGGTCATCGCGCGCCGCCGCCGGGACCAGAGCCCGACCTGACGACCGTCCGAGGCGGCGCCTCGGGCAGCCGGCCGGCCCGAGCCGCCCCTGCTCAGCCCGCAGCCCGGCGGTACTTGCGGACCGCGAGCGTGCGGAAGGCCAGGATGATCACGACCGACCAGATCAGCGAGGCCACGATCGGGTGCTGCATCGGCCAGGCGTCGGACGCGTTGAAGCCCGGCGGCAGGTTGCCGAACAGCTCACGGGCGGCCTGCACGGTGGCGCTGAACGGGTTCCACTCCGCGATGTGCCGCAGGAACGTCGGCAGGTGGCTCGCGTCCACGAACGCGTTCGAGATGAACGTCAGCGGGAACAGCCAGATCAGACCGCCCGAGGTCGCGGCTTCCGGGGTGCGCACGGACAGGCCGATGAGCGCGCCGATCCAGGAGAACGCGTACCCGAGCAGCAGGAGCAGGCCGAAGCCGGCGAGCACCTTGCCGATGTTCTCGTGGGTGCGCCAGCCGACGATCAGCGCGACGACGGCCAGCACGACCAGGGTGAGCGCGGTCTGCACCAGGTCGGCGATGGTCCGCCCGGTCAGCACCGCGCCGCGCGCCATGGGCAGGGACCGGAAGCGGTCGATGAGGCCCTTGTGCATGTCGTCGGCGATGCCGGCACCCGCGCCCGCGGTGGCGAAGGTCACCGTCTGCGCGAAGATGCCCGCCATCAGGAACTCTCGGTAGGCCTGGGTGGAGGTGGACGAGCCGACCTGGATCGAGCCGCCGAACACGTAGGTGAACAGCACCACGAACATGATCGGCTGGATGAGCCCGAAGATCAGCATCTCGGGGATCCGGGACATCCTGATCAGGTTGCGTTTCGCGACCACCATCGAGTCGCGGAAGGACTGGCTGACGGCGTTGCCCGGGGCGGCTACCCGCACGGTGTCGCTGGCGGCACTCACTTCACGGTCTCCTTGCGGCTGTCCTTGCGGGTGTTCTTCTGGCCCTGTTCACCGGTGTCCTCGGTCTTCTCCTCGGCCGTGTGCCCGGTCAGGGACAGGAAGACGTCGTCGAGGGTCGGGCGGCGCAGCGCGATGTCGTCGATCTCGATGCCCCGGGAGTCCAGCTCGCGGATGACCTCGGCGAGCAGCTTGGCGCCGCCGGTGACGGGGACCGTCAGCTTGCGGGTGTGCTCCTCGACGGTGGTCTCGCCCTTGCCGAAGCCGCGCAGCACCTCGCCCGCGGTGGGGATGTGGTCGCGTTCGTGCACCACGACCTCGACGCGCTCGCCGCCGGTGCGGGCCTTGAGCTGGTCGGAGGTGCCCTGGGCGATGACACGGCCGTGGTCGACGACCGCGATGTCGTGGGCGAGGTGGTCGGCCTCCTCCAGGTACTGGGTGGTGAGCAGCAGCGTCGTACCGCCGGAGACGAGCTGCTTGATGACCTCCCACAGCTGCTGGCGGTTGCGCGGGTCGAGGCCGGTCGTCGGCTCGTCCATGAACATCACGGGCGGCGAGACGACCAGGGCGGCCGCGAGGTCGAGGCGGCGGCGCATGCCTCCGGAGTAGGTCTTGGTGGGGCGGTCGGCGGCGTCGGTGAGGTGGAACTGCTCGAGCAGCTCGACCGCGCGGGCCTTGGCCTGCTTCGCGCCCATCTGGTAGAGACGGCCGACCATCTGGAGGTTCTCCCGGCCGGTCAGGTATTCGTCGACCGCCGCGAACTGTCCGGACAGGCCGATGGAGCGGCGGACGGCGTCCGGCTGCCCGAGCACGTCCAGCCCGGCGACGACCGCCCTGCCGCTGTCGGGGCGGAGCAGGGTCGTCAGACAGCGGACGGTCGTCGTCTTGCCGGCGCCGTTGGGGCCGAGCAGTCCGAGGACGGTGCCTTCGGGGACATCGAGGTCGACGCCGTCCAAAGCCCTTACGTCACCGAAGGTCTTCACCAGGCCTTCGGCGTAGATGGCGCCTGGCATATGTGTCTCCACGTCGTCGAGGATTCTTCGAGAAAGGCTAGGTATGCGCGCTTCGGGCCGCCTATGGTTTTCGCCGGTACGAACGGCAGGCGGGCGGGCACGACCGTGGCCACGGGACACACCATAACGCGATGTATCGCGTCCGTCGACAGATTTTCTCGAACGAGTGAATGAACGGGACCTGGCCCGGCCGTCTCCCGCCGGGCCCGGGCCCTCGTCAGTCGATGACCGTGTATCCGGCCTCGCGCAGCGCCCGCCCGACCTCCGCGCAGTGCTCCGGGCCCTTGGTCTCCAGCTGCAGTTCGACCTCCGCCTCCGAGAGCCCGAGACGGGGGTCGGTCCGGACGTGGCTGATGTCCAGGACGTTGGCGTCGGCTCCCGACAGCACCCCGAGGAGCGTGGCCAGAGCGCCCGGCCGGTCGGTCAGCCGCAGCCGTACGGCCAGGTAACGGCCCTGCGCGGACATGCCGTGCCGCAGCACGCGCTGCATCAGCACCGGGTCGACGTTGCCGCCGGAGAGCACCGCGACGACCGGTCCGGCGAAGGCGCCGGGCTCGGCGAGCAGGGCCGCCACCGGGGCGGCTCCGGCCGGTTCCACGACCAGCTTGGCCCGCTCCAGGCAGAGCAGCAGGGCGGCGGAGAGCCGGTCCTCGCCGACCGTGCGGACCTCGTCGACCAGCTCCTCGACCAGTGCGAACGGCACCTCGCCCGGCCGTCCCACCTTGATGCCGTCGGCCATCGTGACCGGGTTGCGCACCGAGACCGGGCGACCGGCCGCCAGCGAGGGCGGATAGGCGGCCGCGCCCTCCGCCTGGACGCCGACGATCCGGACGTCCGGCCTGACCGCCTTCACCGCGACCGCGATCCCGGCGGCCAGCCCGCCGCCGCCGACGCCCACGACGATCGTGCCGACCTCCGGGCACTGGTCCAGGATCTCCAGGCCGACCGTGCCCTGGCCGGCGATGACGTCGGGGTGGTCGAAGGGGTGGATGAACACCGCGCCGGTCTCGGCCGCGTACTCCTGGGCGGCGGCCAGCGTCTCGTCGACCACCTGCCCGTGCAGCCGTACCTCCGCGCCGTACTCGCGGGTCGCGCTGATCTTGGGCAGCGGGGCGCCCTCGGGCATGAACACCGTGGCGTGCACGCCGAGCAGCGCGGAGGCCAGGGCCACGCCCTGGGCGTGGTTGCCGGCGCTGGCCGCCACCACCCCGGCGGCACGCTGCTCGGGCAGCAGGCCGGAGATGCGCACATAGGCGCCGCGCAGCTTGAACGAACCGGTCCGCTGGAGGTTCTCGCACTTGAGGTGGACCGGCGAGCCGACCAGCTCGGACAGGTGCCTGCTGGTCTCCATCGCGGTCACCCGCGCCACGCCCCTGAGCATCTTCTGAGCACCTCGCACGTCGTCGAGGGTGACCGGGCGCAAGGAGTCGGCCGTGCTGTAGCTCATGGTTCAAGTCTCGCAGTTCACAGAGCGGAACCTCGGGTGTGACCAACCTCCGAGACCGGTTTGCGCAGCGCCGGTACGACTCGACCCCTGTCCGCGTACTCTGTCCCCCACACCAGCACTCTTCCTGAAGTGAGCCCCCGGCCATGCCCACAACACCTGAAATGTCGATGGACATGACGACCGTCGGTGACACCGGCCTCCTCGACACGCTGCAGCACGAGGTGGCGGTGTTCGCCCGCCGTGCCGAACAGACCCGGCTCGGCGGCGTCGGTCAGGTGCGCAACTCCATGGACCGCGCCGCGTATCTGCTGCTCAACCGCCTCGACAAGGAAGGCCCCATGGGGGTCAAGGCGCTGGCGGCGAGCATGGGCATCGACTCCTCCACGGTCACCCGGCAGGTGGCCCCGCTGG
Organism: Streptomyces sp. NPDC001068; assembly: GCF_042897315.1. Lineage (NCBI taxonomy): Bacteria > Bacillati > Actinomycetota > Actinomycetes > Kitasatosporales > Streptomycetaceae > Streptomyces > Streptomyces sp. NPDC001068. The sequence continues at coordinate 543,900 of NZ_JBIAYD010000003.1, forward strand.
TCGACACCGGGCTCGTCAAGCGCACCTCGCACCCCGAGGACGGGCGGGCCGTGGTGCTCCAGCTGTCCCCGCGCGGGCTGGCGCGGCTGGACGAAGTACGTTCGTCGCGGCGGCAGTTGATGGCCGAGCTGACCCAGGACTGGGAGCCGGAGGAGCGCGAGGCCTTCTGCGCGCTGCTCACGCGCTTCAACACCGCCCTGTCGGCACGGATGTCCGTGCAGCCGGGCCCGGACGCACCGCCTGCGTCCTGAAAACCCGGCACGCGTGCGTGCCGCCCGGCTCTTGACCGTGGGGGCACCCCTGGCCTCATATGAGACCGGGGCTCCGTCGAACCCGTATCGACACCGCATCCGCACCCGTGTCCGGTTCCCGGACGCGGTGGGGCCCACGGACGGGGAGGCACGGTGCGTGATCGGCAGGCGTTCCAGGACGCCCGCCGGGCCCGGGAGTTCGAGGCATTCGTCGCGGGCGCGGCAGGTCGGCTCCTCCATGCCGCCACCCTGCTCACCGCGGAGGCCCCCGACGCCAACCCGCGGGCGCGACGCCTGCTGACCCTGGCGCTCGCGCACACGTACGCGTGCTGGGACCGGCTGCGGGGCGAGGACCCGTACGACCGGGCCCGCCAGCATCTGGCCCTGCGCTTCGCGAACTCGGTCTGGCACCAGTACGGCGGTCCGCTGAGCCGTACCCGCGCGCACCCGCACAGCGCCCTCGCCGTCCTGACCCCCCAGGAACGCCTGATCCTGGTGCTGCGGCTGTACGAGGGGGTCGCCGAGGAGCAGACGGCGGCGCTGCTCGGCCTGCCCACGGACCGCGTGCACGACATCTGCGACCGGGCCACCGCCACCCTGCTGCATCCGCCCAGGAAGGGGGCACCCACGGTGATGGGAGCGAAGGTGGCGCCCTCGTGAACCGCGCCCAGCGCGAGGCCGCGGCCCGGCGGATCATGGAGCAGGGGGCGCCGCGGGTGCCGCCGGACCTCTACGGCGAGGTGCTGCGCCGGGGCGGCCGGCTGCTGCGCCGCCGGCGCGCCGCCCGCCGCCTGCTGTGGCTGCTGCTGTGCGCGGCGGCGGTGGCGTTCACCGTCTGGGCGTCCCTGGCCCGGCCGTGGGCGCAGCCGCCGTCCACGACGACTCCGCCCGTCGTCGGCTGGTGAGCCGACCCGGACCGGCCGTGAGCCGGGCCCGGACAAGCCGTGAGCCGGGCCCGGCCGGCCGGTGAGCCGGACCTAGCCGAGTGCCTGCTGGATGTCCTCCAGCAGGTCGTCGACGTTCTCGATGCCCACGGACAGGCGGACCAGGTCGGCGGGCACCTCCAGCGCGGAACCGGCCGCCGAGGCGTGGGTCATCCGGCCCGGGTGCTCGATCAGCGACTCGACACCGCCGAGGGACTCGCCGAGGGTGAAGACCCTGGCGCGGTTGCAGACCTCGACCGCCGCCTCCTCGCCGCCCGTGACCTGGAAGGAGACCATGCCGCCGAAGGCCTTCATCTGCTTGGCCGCGGTCTCGTGGCCGGGGTGCTCGGGCAGTCCCGGGTAGAGGACCCGCATCACGCGCGCGTGCCGGGTGAGCATGTCGGCGATCCTGGTGGCGTTCTCGCTGTGCCGGTCCATGCGCACCGCGAGCGTCTTGGTGCCGCGCAGCACCAGCCACGAGTCGAACGGCCCGGCGACCGCGCCCATCGCGTTCTGGTGGTACGCCAGCTCCTCGCCCAGCGTCTGGTCCGACACGATCAGCGCGCCGCCGACCACGTCCGAGTGACCGCCCATGTACTTCGTCAGCGAGTGCACGACGACGTCCGCGCCCAGCGCGAGCGGCTGCTGGAGGTAGGGCGTGGCGAAGGTGTTGTCGACGACGAGCCGGGCGCCCGCGTCGTGCGCGACCTGGGCGACGGCGGCGATGTCGGTGATGCCGAGCAGCGGGTTGGACGGGGTCTCCACCCAGACCGCCTTGGTCTTCGGGGTCATCGCGGCGCGCACGGCGGCCGGGTCGCTGGTGTCGGCGACGGACCACTCCACTCCCCAGCGGGAGACGACCTTCGCGAACAGCCGGAACGTGCCGCCGTAGGCGTCGTTCGGGATGACCACGTGGTCGCCCGGGCTGAGCAGCGTGCGCAGCAGGGCGTCCTCGGCGGCCAGCCCGGAGGCGAACGCGAGCCCGCGGCGGCCACCCTCCAGCGCGGCGAGGTTCTCTTCGAGGGCGGTCCTGGTGGGGTTGGCGCTGCGGCTGTACTCGTAGCCGCCGCGCAGACCGCCGACGCCGTCCTGCTTGTAGGTCGAGACCTGGTAGATCGGCGGTACGACCGCACCGGTGAGGGGGTCCGCCGTGTTGCCCGCGTGGATGGCGAGTGTCTCGAAATGCTGACTGATGTGCCTGTCGCTCATGGGTCATGAGCCTAGTGCTCATGACCGCGCCGAGACCCCCGCACCGGTCCGCGGCCGGTGCCCGCCGCCGCGTTGTCCACAGGCACGGAGACCGGTTGGCCAATTGTCGGCGCCGTCTGGTTCGCTTGACGCATGGCGATTCTCTGGGCCCTGATGGCGCTGCTCCTGCTGAGCTTCGTGCTGCTCCCCGTCCTGCGGCGGCGGCGCGGCATGATCGAGCGGGTCCACCCGAGCCACCCGGACGCCGCCGACCCGGCGGACTACGGTTTCGTGCGCGAGGAGGACCTGGACGTCCGGATGCCCGGACCCGATCACGACCTGCTCGACGTCCTGGACCTGGTGCAGCGCACCCACGACTACCACGCGGCGGCGCAGCTGCTCGCGGGCACGGAGATCGGCGGCGAGCTGCGCTGGCAGCGGGTGCAGGCCTTCGCCGGCGCCGCGGCGCTGGAGCTCGAGGAGCGGCCCGGCGGGGTCAGCGAGACGCCGGGCGGGCAGTGGCTGCGGGTGTGGCGTGCCGAGCGGCCCAAGGACGCGGGCGGCGCGGCCGTCCACGCGGAGTTCCTGGTCCAGCAGGCGTGGCGGACGTCGACGCCGGGCACGGACGACTTCCGGATCATCATGGAGGAGGCCAGGGACGCCTGCGGTCAGGCGGCTCTGCTCTCCCCCGGTGATCCGGTGCCCTGCATCGTCGAGATGTCGGTGGCCCGTGGGCTGAACTACTCGCAGCCGGAGTTCGAGAAGCTCTGGCTGAAGATCCTGGACCGGGCGCCCACGCACATGGGGGCGCATCTCGCGGCCCTGCACTACTGGTGCGAGAAGTGGCACGGTTCGCGCGAGCTGGCGTACTCCTTCGCCGAGGCCGCCGCCGCACGTGCTCCGCGGGGTTCGCTGCTGGCCGCGATGCCGCTGTTCGCGGTCTTCGAGCACCTCCCCGAGGTCAACCTGGTGGCGAGCTTCTACCAGAGCGAGGTCGTCACCAAGGCGGTCCACGGCGCCCTGCACGCGGTGCACTCGGCCCGCCAGGACGACCCGATGCTCGCCCACGTGCGGCATCTGCTGGTCTTCTTCCTGGTCCGCTCCGAGCGCTGGGCGGAGGCCATGGGCGAGCTGATACACGTCGACGGGCACGTGGGAGCCCTGCCGTGGACCCTGTCCGCGAACCCGGCCGCCGAGTTCGCCCTGTACCGCGCGCTGGCGGTCGCGGGCTACGAGGCGAACGGCGGCACCCCCGCGACGCTGCCCGGCTGAGGGGCGTACCGGGGCTCTCGGAGTCCGACGGGCCGCCCGGCGGCCGCCTCGGGTCGTCGTGCGGCGCCGTGGAGGGAACAATGGAAGGCCCACGCCGCGTGAGGTGGTGGCCATGCCCGCTTGGCACCTGCGTGAGTACCACGAAGACGATCTCGACCAGGCGATCGACATCTGGGACCAGAGCCGCCGGGCCGACGAGGACCAGGTGTTCGCGGTCTCCGAGGTCATGACGGCGGCCAAGGCCGGACAGCCGGCGGTCGTCGCGGTCGTCGGCGACGAACTGGTCGGCATGGCGGTGGCCCAGGCGCACGGAAAGCGGGGGTGGATCCTCCTGGTGGCGCTCGCCTCCCGCTGGCGTGAGCGCGGGATCGGCAGCGCCCTCCTCGCCGATCTCGAACGGCGTCTGCGCGCACTGGGTGTGCGCCACATCAGCGCGCTGCTGCCCGCCGAAGCGGCGGGGACCAAGGCGCTGGAGAACTCCGGCTACCGGTTCCGCGACGGGCTCACCTACTACGAGAAACTCGAACCCGTCGTCACCGCCAACGCGGAGGTCCTCGCCTCGCTGGGCGGGCGCATGCTGCCCGAGGGCCTGTGGAACGCCATGGCCGGCATGGAGGAGGAGAAGGACGTCGTCGATCGCCGTGTCGTACTCCCGCTGACCGAACCGGCGCTGGCGGACCGGTACGGTGTCGCCCCGCCCAAGGCGATCATCCTGTTCGGGCCGCCGGGCACCGGGAAGACCAGCTTCGCCAAGGCGGTGGCCTCCCGGCTCGGCTGGCCGTTCGTGGAGCTCTTCCCCTCCCGGCTCGCGGCCGACACGAGCGAGGGTCTGGCCGTGGCGTTGCGGGAGGTCTTCGCGGATCTGGCGGAACTGGACTCGGTCCTGCTCTTCATCGACGAGGTCGAGGAGATCGCCGGCGCGCGCTCCGGCAAGGCGGTCGATCCCGGGCACGGCGTGACCAACGAGCTGCTGAAGCTCATCCCCCTCTTCCGCGAGCACGACGCGCGGCTGCTGGCCTGCGCCACCAACTCGGTCCGCTCCCTGGACGCGGCGTTCCTGCGTCCGGGCCGGTTCGACTACGTGATCCCCATCGGCCCGCCGGACGCGACCGCCCGCGCGGCGATCTGGAGCCGCTACCTCAGAGTCGCCGAAGGGTCGGTGGATGTCGCCCAACTCGTCCGGGCGAGCGAACTGTTCACCCCGGCGGACATCGAATTCGCCGCCCGCAAAGGTGCCCAGGCGGCGTTCGAGCGTGAAGTCACCCATCGTCAGGGACGGCCGGCGACGACGGAGGACTACATGACCGCCATCGCCGACACACGGCCGACGCTCACCGCACAGGCTGTCCAGGAGTTCGCGGAGGACATCGAGAAGTACCGTCGGCTCTGAGCCGGAACCCCCGCCCGGCCCCCGTTTCCGGTGTGGCGGTACGGCTTCCGCCCGGCCCGTGGCTCTCCACGCCTCGGGGGCGGGATCCCGACGAGTGGAGGGCCTCCGGTCCCGCGGATCGAAGCGGTCGCGACGGTAGGACGCACCGTCGTTCACCCGAAGGAAGGCGGTGCCTTCGCCGCACGCCCTAGCCCGGATGCCGTGTCCGGGATGCGTGCCGGTGGGGTCCGCCGCAGGATCCTGATCATGCGGACATCTACTCTCATACGCCCCTGTCCTCCGTCGGCGCGACGCGGTCGACGTCATGTCATATCCGCGGCGCTGGCCTGCGGTGTCCTTCTCGCCGGCAGCACCGCGTGCGCCGGGTCCGACGAGCACAGGAGTCACGTCGGCGCCCCGGGCGTCAACAACCCGTCCGCGTCGGGCTCCACCGGCCCGAAAGCGGTACCGCGCCTCCCCGGCGTCGGCACTCGCATGTCGAAGCGCGTACCGGAAAAGGCCCAGCAGGCCGTGGTCGTCTACGGCGACGGCCGGAACTCCGACGAGAGCACCGTCGTGCTCTACCAGAAACAGGGCAACGCCTGGAAGACCAAGGGCAGTTGGCGGGCGCACAACGGCAGGTCGGGCTGGACGACCGATCATCGCCTGGACGACGACCGCAGTCCGGTCGGCGTCTTCTCCCTGACGGATGCGGGAGGCGCCCAGGACGATCCCGGCAGCCACCTGCGCTACTGGTACGACGACAACGCCTTCACGTCCATGATCGACGAAGACGTGGACGACGACACCGCCCACCAGTTCGACTACGTCATCGCCATCGACTACAACCGGCTCAAGGGCGTGCCGCCGTTCGACTGGACTCGTCCCCAGGGAGTGGAGAAGGGCGGCGGCATATGGCTGCACCTGGACCACGGTGACGGCACGTCCGCCTGTGTCACCGTTCCCGAGGCCGGCATGAAGACCCTGCTGCGCACCCTCGATCCGCACCTCCACCCCGTCGTCGTGATGGGGGACCGGGACCGGCTGAAGGCCTGAGGGCTGTCCCGTGGCCGCGTCGTCGGCGGGAGGGGCCCTCAGATACCGGGGATGAGCGACACCAGGATCACCAGAACCAGCAGGACCAGCCGCAGTACGGAGACCGCTCTGCCGCCCCTCACCGTCTCCGGCTGGTTCGCGCGCCGCAGCACCGCGAAGGCCGTGGCGACGGCCGAGAGCACGAGCAGGACGGCCATGCCGACGAAGAAGGTGTCGGAGGGATCGGCCATGACCGGACCGGGATCCGTCGGATCGGTGTGGTCCTGCACCGACCACGTGACGAGCACACCCGCGACCCAGCAGGTCACGGCGAGGTCGAGCACCAGTACCCCGAGCCAGAGCCCGGCCACCGGATCGAGTCGCCGCCCCTGCTCCCCCTTGGCTTCCACGGGGTGGATCGTAGCGCCTGCGCCGCAGGGCGGGCACGTCCCGTCCGAGGCTCCGGCGACGGGCCGGGCACCGCGGCGGACCGGTCGCACGGCCGGGCCCGGCGAACCGGATGTCCGGTCCGCCGGGCCCGGCCCCCGGTCAGCCCTGCTCGGATCTCACCGCCCGCCCGGCCGGGGCTCGTCAGCCCTCCGTGCGGGCCGGCAGTCGCCAGCCCGGGCGCGGGAAGTGGCAGGTGTAGCCGTCGGGGTAACGCTCCAGGTAGTCCTGGTGCTCCGGCTCCGCCTCCCAGAAGGGCCCGACCGGCTCGACCTCGGTGACGACCTTGCCCGGCCAGAGGCCGGAGGCGTCCACGTCCGCGATCGTGTCCACGGCGATCCGCTTCTGCTCGTCGTCCACGTAGTAGATCGCGGAACGGTAGCTGAGGCCGATGTCGTTGCCCTGGCGGTTCTTGGTGCTCGGGTCGTGGATCTGGAAGAAGAACTCCAGGATCGCCCGGTAGTCGGTCTTCTCGGGGTCGAAGAGGATCTCGATGGCCTCCGCGTGCGTGCCGTGGTTACGGTACGTCGCGTTCGGCACGTCTCCCCCGGTGTACCCGACCCGGGTCCCGGTCACGCCCGGGAGCCGGCGGATCAGGTCCTGCATCCCCCAGAAGCATCCGCCCGCCAGCACGGCCCTCTGCGTCTGCCCAGCCATTACGGACCCTCCACATTCTGTCAGCTCGGTCATTCGGGCCGGCCGGCTCGCACATCCCGGTCTTCCGCGCCCACTCCCCACAACACGCGAGGCCCCCGGGCGATTCCGTGTCCGTCCGGTCACCGTCCGGAGGCCGTGCCGGCAATTGGGTTGCGGCGGCCGGGTGCGGGCGGGCTGAATGGCTCGTATGGCCGACATTCATGGCTCCTACGACGAGTTGTTCGCCGCCGTGCCCACCATGCTCTCCGGACTGCTGGACGAGGGGGACGTGGGGGGTGCCGTCGCCGTCTTCGTGGACGGGGAGGCCGTGGTCGACGTGTGGGGCGGGTTCGCCGACGCGGGGCGGACGCTGCCCTGGGAGCGGGACACCATCGTCAACGTGTTCTCCGTGACCAAGACGATGACCGCCCTGTGCGCGCTCGTCCTGATCGACCGGGGTGAGCTGGATCCCGACGCGCCGGTGGCCCGGTACTGGCCCGAGTTCGCCGCGGCGGGCAAGCAGGGCGTCCTGGTGCGGCATCTGCTCTCGCACACGGCGGGGCTGCCCGACTGGGAGGGACCGGTCGAGGAACTGTACGACTGGGCCACGGCCACCGCCCGGCTCGCCGGGCAGGCTCCGCAGTGGGAACCGGGGACGGCGGCCGGGTACCACTCGCTCACCCAGGGTTTCCTCGTCGGTGAGGTGGTGCGCCGGATCACCGGGCGGAGCGTGGGCGAGTTCTTCGCCGCCGAGGTGGCCGGGCCGCTGGGCGCGGACTTCCACATCGGCCTGGGTGCCGAGCACGACCGGCGGGTGGCGCCCACCGTGCCGCCGCCGGGCCGGGACGAGGACTACGCGGCCGGCGCCCGGGACGGCGACGCGACCGCGACCCGCGCCGGTGTCGCCGTCCTCCGGGTCCGGGACGGCAACGGCGTCGCCTGGCGCCGCGCCCAGATCCCCGCCGCGAGCGGCTTCGGCAACGCCCGGTCCGTCGCCCTCGTGCAGTCCCTGCTCGCCTGCGGCGGAACCGTCGGCGGGGTTCGGGTGCTGTCGCCGGCCGGCTGCGCGCGGGCCGCGGAGGTGCAGTTCGACGGATTCGACCGGACCCTCGGCATGCCTTCCCGCTACGGCCTGGGCTACGGCCTCTTCGGCAGCGCCCTCGGCTGGGGCGGCTGGGGCGGCGCACTGGTCTGGGTCGATCCGGACGAGCGGCTGGCGATCGCCTACGTGACGAACCAGATGCGCGAACCGGCGGCCGACAACCGCGCCGTCGAACTGGTCATGGCCGCGCAGGACGGGCTCAAGGGCCTGCGGGGGTGACCGTCAGCCGCCGCTGCCGTAGGGGCGGGTGAGGATCTCCAGACGGTGGCCGTCGGGGTCGTCGAAGTAGGCGCCGCGGCCGCCGTCGTTGGTGTTGATCTCACCGGGGTGGCTGTGGTGCGGGTCGGCCCAGTAGGTGAGGCCCGCGCCGCGGACGCGGGTGAAGATCTCGTCGAAGTCGTCCTCGGAAACCAGGAAGGCGTAGTGCTGCGGGGGGATGTCCCCGGGGCTGTCCATGTAGTCGAGGGTGACGCCGTTGGGCAGCGCGACCGGCACGAACGGGCCGTATTCCGGGCTGACTTCGAGTCCGAGGATGTCGGCGAGGAACCGTGCCGACTCGTGCTTGTCGTGTGCGGCGACGATGGTGTGGTTCAGGTTCACGGTCATCGTGGGACCTCCTCCTGCCCAACGTACTCCCGGCGCCGGCCGCACAAGGTCGCTGAGGCCCGCTGAGGCCTGCCAAGGCCTGCTCAGTGCGGTACCGGTGGCCGCCGGCCCGGTGGCGCGCGCCCCGGTGCCCCCGCCGGAGATCCCGGTGGGTGCGCGCGTCCCCGGTCGGCGGCCCCTGCCTGCTCCGGCTCGTCGGCCGGAGACAGGGACGGTGACTCAGATGGTCGCCGCGTCGATCACGAAGCGGTAGCGGACGTCGCTGTTGACGACCCGCTCGTAGGCCTCGTTGACCTGGTCGGCGTCGATCAGTTCGATCTCGGCGCCCAGCTGGTGCTCGGCGCAGAAGTCCAGCATCTCCTGGGTCTCCTGGATGCCGCCGATGCCGGAGCTGGTCAGGACGCGGCGGTGGCCGAAGACGGAGGAGAGCAGGATCTGCACCGGCTCCTCCGGGATTCCGACGTTCACCATCGCGCCGTCGGTGCGCAGCAGCGAGAGGTAGGCGTCGAAGTCGAGCGGCGCCGACACCGTGTTGAGGATGATGTCGAACGTGCCCTTGAGGTCCTCGAAGGTCTTCGGGTCACTGGTCGCGCGGTAGTCGGTGGCGCCCAGCTTGAGGCCGTCGTCCTTCTTGCGGAGCGACTGGGACAGGACGGTGACCTCCGCGCCGAGGGCGGCGGCGATCTTGACGCCCATGTGGCCCAGGCCGCCGAGTCCGACCACGGCGACCTTCTTGCCGGGACCGGCGTTCCAGTGCTTCAGCGGGGAGTACGTGGTGATGCCGGCGCACAGCAGGGGCGCGGCGACGTCGAGGGAGAGGCCGTCCGGGATGCGGACGACGTAGTTCTCGTCGACGACGACCTTCTGCGAGTAGCCACCGTAGGTCGGCTGTCCGTCCTTGCCGACGGCGTTGTAGGTCCAGGTCGGGCCGCCGCCGGTGCAGTACTGCTGGAGGCCGGCCTTGCAGTTGTCGCACTCGCGGCAGGAGTCGACCATGCAGCCGACGCCCACGCGGTCCCCCACCGCGTACCTGGTGACACCCGTGCCGACCTCGGAGACGACGCCCGCGATCTCGTGACCGGGCACCATCGGGAAGATCGCCGTACCCCAGCCCTCGCGGGCCTGGTGGATGTCGGAGTGGCAGATTCCGGCGAACTGGATGTCGATGAGGACGTCGAATTCGCCGACCGCGCGCCGCTCGATCGTGGTCCGCTCCAGCGGGGCCTTCGCGGCGGGCGCGGCGTAAGCAGCAACAGTGGTCATGAGGGGGGTTCTCCTAGGGGTGTGGTCGTGCCCGGTCGTCTTTCTTCCCGGACACGTATCCAGACTCCTCCACGCTACGTCCGCCACCCAGCCCCCGCCTCTGCGTACGTCCGGCGTGCCTACCACTGGCGGGGTCAGGTTCCCGTGCGTACGACCGTGAATACTGGACTCATGGAAGAGCAGCCCCCGACCTCCCCCGCCCCGCCCCTGGACCGGCGTGCCGAGCTCAGCGAGTTCCTGCGGACCCGGCGGGCCCGGCTGCTCCCCGGTGACGTGGGGCTGCCGGACTTCGGGCGGCACCGCAGGGTGCCGGGGCTGCGGCGCGAGGAGCTGGCCCAGCTGGCCGGAGTGTCGGTGGCGTACTACACGCGCCTGGAGCAGGGCAACGGGCGGAACGTGTCGGCGGAGGTGCTGGACGCGATCGCCCGGGCGCTGCGACTCACCGACGCCGAGCACGCGCACCTGATGCACCTGGCCAAGGGCAAGCAGCACAAGAAGAAGGGGGCCGCGCGCCCGCAGCAGGTGCGCCCGGCGCTGGGGCAGCTGCTGGAGGCGATGGACGGCGTACCGGCGTACATCGGTGGGCGCCGCTCGGACATCCTGGCCTGGAACGGGATGGCGGCCGCGGTCTTCGGTGACTGGGCGGAGCTGCCGGTCGCGGAGCGCAACTGGGCGCGGCTGGTGTTCCTGCGGCCCGAGTACCGCGATCTCTTCGTCGAGTGGGAGCAGAAGGCGATCGACATCGTGTGCCTGCTGCGCATGGACGCGGGCTGCTTCCCCGACGACACCCGGCTGTCCGCGCTGGTCGGCGAGCTGTCGGTGAAGAGCGAGGAGTTCCGCCGGCTGTGGGCGACGCATGACGTCAAGGAGAAGAGCCACGGGCTGAAGCGGCTGCACCACCCCCTGGTGGGCGAGCTGTCCCTCAGCTTCGAGTCGTTCCGGATGCCGGACGATCCGGACCAGGTCCTGGTCACGTACCACGCGGAGCCGGGCTCGGCGTCGGCGCAGGCGCTGCGGCTGCTGGCCAGCTGGGGCACGGACGCGACCCGGGTGGCCTCCGCCCCCGACCTGGCCTGACCAGGCCCTCGCCGCGGACAAGGGGAACGGCCCGCCGGAAGCCGCGCTTCCGGCGGGCCGCTCGCTCTCAGCGGCTACGGCTCACCTGGCGTAGTACGCGTTGTAGATCGAGATCGTCGACTTGTTGCCCTTCTTGTCGGCGATCTTGGCGTGGAACGAGACGGCCTTGCCCTTGGCCGGGTTCTTGACGGTGATCTTTCCGTGGCTGACCGTGAGCTTCTTCCAGGTCTTGCCGTAGTCGTACGACACGTAGACCGAGAGGGACTTCAGGTTGCGGCCGGCGGCCGCACCCTCGACGGTGACCGGGAAGGTGACCTTGCTGCCCGCCTCGACGCGGCTGTCCGATCCGGTGTTGGCGCCGAAGTGGACGGTGGAGGCCGGCAGTTTGGCCAGGGAACCGGCGGCCGGCCTCTTCGAGCGGAAGGTCCAGCTCGCGTCGATCCGCGTGGAGGCGGCGGCGACCTTGACCGAGCGGATGACCGAGGTGGTCAGCTTGTACTCGGCGTCGGCGGACGGCACGGCGAAGACGCCGTCGCCGAACAGCGGGTCCTTGTTCGAGCCCACCTTGGTGCCGTTGCGGTACAGGGTGGTGTTCACCGACAGGAAGTCGGAGGACCCGGCGTGCTTGGCGCTGTCGGAGAACAGCGGGACGACGCCGAGGATCTGGTTTCCGTCGCGGTACAGACCGTACTCGCTGCTCAGATGCGGGCCGAAGATCGCCCTGTTGAAGGTGTTCCGGTAGCTCCTGCCCGCCTGGTACTTCTGCGGGTCGACCGAGTAGAAGGCGTCGGCGATCGGCAGGCCCTGGGTGTCGTGGCCGCTGACCTGGGCGAAGTCGAAGCCCCACAGGGCGCCGTCCACGGTGGAGACATGGACGGTCCGGGTGCTCGGCAGCTTCTGCTCCGTGTAGACGGTCATCGCCGACGCGTCGTCGCCGACGATGCCCCACGCGCCGAGCGAGCCGGTCTTGCCGGAGGCGGCGGCGCCGAGGCTGTTCTCGACCGTGGCGAACTCGCCGGCCTTGAAGTGCCGGACCTTGTCGCCCTGGACCTTCTTGACCTGGGCGCTGGTGGCGACGTCGTACTCCTCGTCGTCGCCCTTGGTCAACTGGCCGCTCCAGGTCTGGGTCAGGCCGCTCGCGACCTCGCCGCCCAGCGGCGCGATCCGGATGTCGCCGAAGCTTTCGGCACCGACCCCGAACCCGGCGCCCGCCGGGTCGTACATGTAGTCGACCGCCGCGAAGCCCGGCTTCGCCTGGGCGTCCGGCACCGTGATGTCGGCCGCCTTGGTGGTGCGGGCGTCGACGGTGAGCGTGAGGTCCTTGGTGACACTGACCTTCGGCTGGACCAGCCAGTCGACACCGCCTTCCAGGGTGTTGAAGTCCTTCGCGATCAGGGCGTCGAGCAGATACGTGCCCTTCGGTACCCGGATCGTGGCGGTGCCGGAGTTGTCGGCCGGCACGACGAGGTCACTGTCCTGGCCGAGGCCCGTGTAGCCCACCAGGTCGGTGCTGTAGACGCCGGTCGGGTTGCCGTCGCGCCCGATGTGCTTCACGGTGACGCTGTACGACTGCACCTCGCGCCGGACCGCGGCCGCCGTACGAACGCTCTGGCCGTCGCCGGTCGCCGTGACGTAGGCGGAGTAGGCACCGTCGAGGGTGCCGCCGAGCTTGGTGTCGGCGGTGACGTCGACGGCGGCCGTGCCGCCCGCGGGGACGGTCACCTCGGTCGCGCCCAGCTTGAAGAAGCCGGCCGGAGCAGCCGCGCCGCCGGGGCCGGTGCCGCTCACCGAGAGGCCGAGGGTGACGTCCTTGGTGCCGAGGTTGCGGTAGGTGAGCTGCTTGGTGACCGGGGTGTCGTCGGTGTGCGGCCACTGCTGCACACCGAGGTTCACCGACACCGGGTCGGCCACCACGGTCTGCTTGATGGCCTTGTCGACCTGGATCCGGCCCGAACCCTGCTCGAACGGCGTGTACTTGCCGCCCTTGGCGGAGCCGGTCAGCGCGGCCTTCAGCTGCTGGTAGCCCCAGTCGGGGTGCTCCTGCTTCAGGATCGCGGCGGCCCCCGCGACGTGCGGGGTCGCCATCGACGTGCCCGAGATGGTCAGGTAGCCCGGCGGGTTCTCGCCGACCTCCTGGTCGATGACACTGCCCTTGGCCGCGGCAGCGGTGATGTCGACGCCGGGCGCGGTCACGTCCGGCTTGATGGTGCCCTCGGCGCTGGGGCCGGTGGAGGAGAAGTCGGCGAGCTCGTCGTTGCCGTCGACGGCGCCGACGGTGAGCGCGGCGTCCGCGCTGCCCGGTGAACCGATCGTCTCGGGGCCCTCGTTGCCCGCGGCGATCGCGAACAGGATGCCCTTCTCGTTGGAGAGCTTGTTGACCTCGGCTTCGAGCGGGTCGATCTCCGGGGTGTCGTAGCCGCCGAGGCTGAGGTTGACGACGTCGGCGCCCTGGGCCGCCGCCCACTCCATGCCGGCCAGGATGCCGGAGTCGTCACCGGAGCCGGTGTCGTCCAGGACCTTGCCGTTGAGGATCTTCGCGCCGGGCGCGACACCGGTGTACTTGCCGTGCGACTTGGCGCCGGTGCCCGCCGCGATGGACGCGACGTGCGTGCCGTGGCCGAAGTGGTCCGAGGCGTCGGCGGCCGTGGTGAAGTTCTTGGACTCGATCACCTGGTCCTTGAGGTCCGGGTGGGTCGTGTCCACACCGGTGTCCAGGACGGCGATCTTGACGCCCTTGCCGTTGTAGCCGGCCGCCCACGCCTTGGGGGCGCCGATCTGCGGCACGGACTTGTCGAGGCTGGCCCTGCGGACGCCGTCGAGCCAGACGTGCGCGATGCCGGAGGCGGCCCTGTCCCCGTCGGTGACCGCGTCCCACAGCTCCGGCGTGTCCTTGACCGGGGTCTGCACGGCGTCGGCGTTGAGCGTCCTGAGGGTGTGCCGCAGGGTGCCGGCGTCGCGGACGTCGGCCTTGGCGGCACCGGCGGCGCCCTGGTATCCGACGATGACCTTCAGGCCGTTCTTCTGCGCCTTGCGGGTGGCGGCCTTGTCCAACTCGGTGACGTCGAACAGCCGCTGGTCCAGCTTGCCGGTGGCGACCAGTCGGATGGCGTCACCGGGGACGACGAGGGTGTGCCCGCCGGCCTTGCGGATCTGGAAAGGTATGTGCTCGCGCCCCTCGGCCCGCTCCATGCCGATGACCCGGCCCTTGGCGTCGAGGGCGACCCGGTCACCGGTGATCAGCGTGACGTGGTGCCTGCCGGCCACCGCCGAGGCGGCCGCGGCGGTCGCGGCGGCGCGCTGTTCCGGCTTCGCCGACGCCGGGCTGGTCATGCCTGCGGCGAGGGCGACGGCCGCTGCCGTGGCCACGGTGGCCGCGGCAGCCCTTTTCACTTGTCTGCGCAAGACTCCCCCTGGGAGACGGTGTGCCGGGCGAATTCCCCGTTCACCCGGCCGGGGGCAGCTTCGTACGCATGTGCGTCAACCCCCCGGAACACGGAGTATGCCGGGGGGTGATCAGTGGGCTCAAGACATGAGAGACCGGTAAGAGACGGACCCGGGAACTGTTACCCGCAGGGGCGGACACTGTTACCCAACTGCGCGGTCGCGCAGAGGGGTTCAGTGCTAGGCAATGCCACCCCGTGACGCATCTCACGCGCCCGCGTTCTCCTTGACGGTGATCTTGCCCTTGCGGATGGTCGCCAGACGCGGGGCCTTCTTCGCGATCGCGGAGTCGTGGGTGACCATGATGAAGGTCAGCCCGTGCTCCTTCCACATGCGCTCCAGCACGTCCATGATCTCGTCACGCATGCCCTCGTCGAGGTTGCCGGTGGGTTCGTCGGCGAGCAGCACCTTGGGCTGCTTGACGAGGGCGCGGGCGATGGCGACGCGCTGCTGCTGGCCGCCGGACATCTCGCCGGGCAGGTGCCCGAGGCGTTCGCCGAGGCCGACGGAGGTCAACGCCTCGGCGGCCCGCTCACGGCGGTCCCTGGCCTTGACGCCGAGCGGGACGAGGGCGGTCTCGACGTTCTCCTGGGCGGTGAGCGTCGGGATCAGGTTGAACGACTGGAACACGAAACCGATGTTCTCGCTGCGGACCCGGGTCAGCTTGGTCTCGGAGAGCTTGGCCAGGTCGGTCCCGTCGAGGACGACCTCGCCGGAGGTCGGCCGGTCCAGGCCGCCGAGCATCTGCAGGAGGGTGGACTTGCCGCCGCCGGTCGGGCCCTGGATGACCAGGCGGTCGCCGTCCGCGATGGTGAGGTCGACGCCGTCGAGGGCGTGGACGGTGTCCTTGCCGCGGGAGTAGAGCTTGGTGACGTTTCTGAGTTCGTACATGGGGACTCCTGGGAGGGTTCGGGGTGGGGCGGTGCGTTGTCGGCCGCGGGCGGGTGGGGGCTGGTCGCGCGGTTCCCCGCGCCTCTGCGGGGCGCCTCCACCCCGGCCACGGCCGACGTCGGCTACTCCACGCGCCGCAGCGCGTCCGCGGGCCGCAGCCTCGACGCCCGCCAGCCGCCGAACGCGCCCGCGATCAGGCCGCCGGCCACCGCCAGCCCCACCGCCACCGCGATCGTCGTCACGCTGACCGGTGCCGTCAGGGCGACCTCCAGCGTCTTCGCGGTCTGCCGGCCGGGGCCGCCGCCGAAGCCACCGCCACCGCCACCGCCGAAGCCGCCGCCACCGCCGCCGAAGCCGCCACCGCCGCCGCCGCCGCGGCCGAGGGAGGCGTCCAGGGTCGGGCTTACCTCGGTGACGACGTACGCGCCCGCGAGGCCGAGCGCGATGCCGAGCGCGCCGCCGACCAGGCCGTTGACCATGGCCTCACCGACGACCTGCCCGGTGACCCGGCGGGACTTCCAGCCCAGCGCCTTGAGCGTGCCGAACTCGCGGACCCGGCGGGAGACCGCCGAGGAGGTCAGCAGTCCGGCGACCAGGAACGCGGCCACGAGCACCGCGATGGACAGCCACTTGCCGACGTTGGTGGCGAGGGAGGACGCCGTGGACAGGGAGCCGGAGACGGTGTCCGCGAGGTCGGCGGAGGTGGTGACCGTCGTACCCGAGACGTTCTTCTGGATGGTCGACTTGACGGCCGAGATCTGCTGGGAGTCGGTCGCCTTGACGTAGATCGTGGTGACCTTGTTCTTCTCGCCGGCCAGTGTCTGCGCCTGCTTCAGCGGCATGTACAGGTTGGCCGCCGCGTCACCGCTGTCGGCCGTCGCGATGCCGATGACCGTGTACTTGACCTTGTTGACGGTGACCGTCGAACCGACCTTGTACTTCTTCTCCTTGGCGAACGCCGAGTCCGCGACCAGCACCTTGGCGTCGGTCTCGGTCGTCTTGAAGGTACGGCCGCTGGTGATCTTCGATGAGGTCAGCGGGCCGATGTCCGTCTGGCTGACGTCGGTGCCGTAGACCGTGTACGAGTTGACGTCGAAGTCGGCGCCACCGCCGCGGACCTCGCCCTGCGGCTGGCCGCTGCCGCCGCCGTTGCGGCCGAATCCGCCGCCGTTGCCGCCGGAACCCGGGTTCTGCTGGAACTGGCCCCGGGTGAACTGGCCGCTGATCTTGACCACGTTGAGGTTCAGCCCGCCGACCGCGGCCGCCACGCCCTTCTGGTCGCCGACCTTGGTGACGGTGGTCGAGGCGAGGGTGGTGAAGCCCTGCACCATGACGCGGTCGCTGCTCTGCGTGTCCGACGAGCCGTTCTCCCGCGCGTCGAAGTTGAACCGGGGGCGCTGGGACGCGCCCGTGGAGGCCGACGCGGCCTTGGTGACGGTCATGTCCGTACCCAGGCCGTACAGCGACTGGAGGACCTTGTCCTGTGCCTTCCCCATGCCGTTGGACACGGAGTTGACCACGATGACCAGCGCGATGCCCAGCGCGAGGCCGGAGGCGACGACGAGAGCCGCCTTTCTGCGGCGGCGCAGTTCGCGCCTCAGGTAGGTGAAGAACATGACCGCAAGGTAGGGAGGCACCGTGATGGCTCGATAAGGCCGAAATAAGAGAAGCATGAGAAGGCTGTGCCGGGCCCCGGAAACACCGATGCCGCCCCTGGGGGCGGCATCGGCCGACTGTGCGTGGGCTGTGATCCGGACGGTCAGACGGCCGAACCGGCCTTCCAGGCGGCCCAGTCCATGTTCCAGCCGTTGAGGCCGTTGTCGGGGGCCACCGTCTTGTCGCCGGTGTTGGTGATGACCACGACGTCGCCGACGATCGAGTGGCTGAACATCCAGTACGCGGGGGTGCTGGTGTCGTTGGCGCCCTTGGTGTCGGAGAGGCCGACACAGCCGTGGCTGGTGTTCACGGCACCGAAGACGGACTTGGGGCCCCAGTAGTTGCCGTGCAGGAAGGTGCCGGAGCTGGTGAGGCGGATGGCGTGCGGCACGTCCTTGATGTCGTACTCGCCCTTGCCGTCGCTGTCGGTGAAGCCCACGGTCGCGCCGTTCATGCGCGTCTCCTTGAACTTCTCGGACATCACCATGACGCCGTTGTACGTCTTGTTCTCCGGCGAACCCGCGGAGATCGGGATGGTCTTGACGGTCTTGCCGTCCTCGGTGACCCGCATCTCCTTGGTCTTGGCGTCGACGTAGGAGACCTGGTTGCGGCCGATGTGGAAGGTGACCGTCTTCTGCTGGACGCCGTAGACACCGGAGGCGCCCTGCACACCGTCGAGCGCCAGCTTCAGCGTGACGGTGGAGTTCTCCTTCCAGTAGTCCTGGGGACGGCAGTCCATGCGCTGGGTGGAGAACCAGTGGCAGGCGACCTCCTGGCCGCTGCTGGAGGTGACCGTGATGCCCTTCTGGACGGCGGCCTTGTCGGTTATCTGCTTGTCGAAGTTGATCGACACCGGCATGCCCACGCCGACGGTCGAGCCGTCCTCCGGCGTGAAGCTGCCTATGAAGCTGTTGGCCGGCGAGACCGTGGTGAAGGAGGCGTTCTCGTGGGCGACCAGCCCGGCGGAGTCCTTGGCCTCGGCGGCGACCTTGTAGGTGGTGGACCGGTCGAGCTGGGCGGAGGGCTTCCAGGTCGTCTTGTCGGCGGACAGCGCGCCGGTGACCGCGGTGCCGTCGGCCGTGGTCATGGTCACGCTGGTGAGCGTGCCCTTGCTGACGGTGACGGCGGCGGAGTTGTTGATCGACGCGTTGTCCGAGCCGTCCTTGGGCGTGATCGTGATGTCGGCCTGGGACGACTTCTTCGCCGCGGCCTGGTCCGACCGGGCCTGCGAGCTCTCACCGCTGCCGGACGCCTTGTCGTCGCTTCCGGAACACGCCGTGAGCACCAGCACACCGCCGAGCAGTGCGGACGCGGCCACCAGACCCTTGCGCCGCTTACTGTCCGTCATCACACGCTTCTCCATCGTTGCCGAGTCCGCGAAAAACCGGGAGCCCCCGTCAAGAACCTTCAACGCTACGACCGGCCGGTCCCGTTCCACATCTCGCAGAGGTGTGGGGCACACCACGTCCGCCGGTGCGGCCGGTGCGGAGGGGCCGGTCCGTGCGCCGTCCCGGACGACGAGACCCCGGACGGCGGCTGCCGTCCGGGGTCACTGCTTCCCTGGAAAGCTCAGCCGATGCGGTCCTCTTCCTCGTCGTCGTCGCCATCATCCCCGTCGAGGTCCCACTCCGGCGAATCCGGGTCGTAGGCGACGTACTCGGTGGACCAGGAGGCCTGCTGGAGTTCGATGCCGGGCACCTCGCCGACCAGGTCGAACGGGTCGACGAGATAGGCGAGGGCCTCGGCGGTGTCCTCGGTCACAGCCGCCTCGGCGTGCGTACGTTCCTCGCCGGGCAGCTCGGGGTCCTCGGCGATCCGCTGCAGCGCGACCTTGGTGACCTCGTCGGCGTCCTCGACCTCGAGGACCAGCTCCACTCGAAGCCGCACAAAACGTGATGTCTCTGGAGTGCTCATGCCGGGAGCGTACGGCCGAAACCTCCCGTGACTTTCCCGTGACCCGCGATTTTCACTAACATCGCCTCACACGGCCAATTCGCCAGCGCCACAAGGGGATCGATATTCCGTGTCATCCGCTCGCCGCCCGTTGCTGACCGCCACCGCCGCAGGCACCCTGCTGTGTGCGCTGTGGTTCGTCCCGTCCGCCCACGCGTCACAGGACACCCCGGCGAGAACCGGCACGTCGGAGGGTACGGCGGCGCAGGTCACCCAGCAGGCCAGGGCACTGTCCGAGGCCACGTCAGAGGCGGCCGGGGACGCGGGTCAACTCGCCGACACCGGCAGCCCGGACACCACGCCGTACGTCATCGGCGGCACCCTCTTCCTCGCCGTCGGCGCCGGGTTCGTGGTGTATTCGGTCCGCCGGGAGCGGCTGGAATTTTAAACAACTTGACCGATCCTTGACCGGGGGCTCACAGTCCTGGCATGAAGAGATCATCGGGCGCGCGGATGTGTACGTTCGCCATCGGCGGCGCACTGTCCCTCACCCTCATCACGGCCTGCTCCGACGGGAGTTCCGGGGACGCGTCCGCGGCCAAGGACTCCGCGTCCACCGTGAAGGCGCTGAGCACCGCGGAGTTGAAGCAGCAGATCCTCGCGCAGGGCGAGCTGGACGGCTACAAGATCAACGCGGTCGGCTCGGCCGCTCCGGTCCGGAGCAAGATCAGGTCGAGCGACGAGAAGTGCCGTCCGCTGGCCTACGTCCTCACCGGTCTCGCCCCGGCCGACGCGGCCGCGGAGATCGGCCGCACGGTCCGGGAGGACAAGAAGGACCCGACCGACGACGCGACCTCCCTCGACGACATGGCCGACGGCAAGTTCGAGAGTGCGATCAAGGACTCGCTGAACATGGACATCACGTCCCTCGACCTGTCGTCGTACGACGGGAACGGCGCGCAGCAGGCCCTGAAGGCGCTGTCGACGGCGGTCGAGGAGTGCGGCGCCGGTTTCACGGGCGGCTCCGCCGGCGACGAGCAGAAGGTCACGAAGGTCACCGCGACGAAGCCCTCGGGCACCGGTGACGAGTCGGTGGCGTTCACCGCGGTCACGGACATGGACGGCGACAAGGGCCCGCTGCACGCGGAGGTGGTGCGCCACGGCAACACGCTCGCGACGTACTCCACGATGAACATCGGCGCGATGATGAGCGGAAAGACCTACTCGGTACCGGCCCCGGTCATCAAGGCCCAGTCGGCAAAGCTGAAGTGACACCCGTCTCCCCGCCCCTCTTCGGGCGCGGGGAGACTCCTCACCTCGGGGGCACGGCAAACCGCACGACCCGAGGGCACGGAGGGCAGGCCTGCTCGGGGGCGCGGGGAACTGCGCGGCCCGAGGGCACGGAGGGCACAGCTTCTTGGGGGCGCGGGGAACTGCGCACCTCACGAACGCGGAGAACCGCACCGCCCGAGGGCACGGAAGACAGGCCTGCTCGGGGGCGCGGGGAACTGCGCACCTCACGAACGCGGGGAACCGCACCGCCCGAGGGCACGGAAGACAGGCCTGCTCGGGGGCGCGGGGAACTGCGCGGCCGGCTCTCACGCGCCGGCACCCGCAGCCCCACCTCGGCTCAGCCCACCTCACGGCAGCCCACGTCACCGCACCGCAGCCCGCGTCACCGCAGCGGCCCGGTCACCTTCTCGGCCGCCTCCACGACCGCCCCGCCCCGCACGAACTCCTCGGCGGCGGCCAGGTCGGGCGCGAGGAACCGGTCGGGCCCCGGCCCCTGAACCCCGGCGGCGCGAGCCGCCTCGATCACGGCGGCCGAGGCCGGCGCCGGCGTCAGCCCCTCCCGCAGTTCGATCGCCCGGGTCGCCGCGTACAGCTCGACTGCGATGATCCGCGCCAGATTGCCCACGGCCGTCCGCAGCTTGCGCGCCGCCGACCATCCCATGGAGACGTGGTCCTCCTGCATCGCGGAGGACGGGATCGAGTCGGCCGACGCCGGAACGGCGAGCCGCTTCAGCTCGCTCACCAGAGCCGCCTGCGTGTACTGGGCGATCATCAGGCCGGAGTCGACACCCGCGTCGTCCGCCAGGAACGGCGGCAGCCCGTGGCTGCGGTTCTTGTCCAGCAGCCGGTCGGTGCGCCGCTCGGCGATGGACCCGAGGTCGGCGACCGCGATGGCGAGGAAGTCGAGGACGTAGGCGACCGGCGCGCCGTGGAAGTTGCCGTTGGACTCGACCCGGCCGTCGGGCAGCACGACGGGGTTGTCGACGGCGGCGGCCAGCTCCCGCTCGGCGACCAGACGGGCGTGCGCGAGGGTGTCCCGGCCGGCTCCGGCGACCTGCGGCGCGCACCGCACCGAGTACGCGTCCTGGACGCGCGGCGCGTCGTCCTGGTGGTGCCCGGTGAGCTGGGAGCCCTTGAGCACGGCGAGCATGTTGGCGGCGCTGTCGCCCTGCCCGGGGTGCGGGCGGATCGCGTGCAGCTCGGGCGCCAGCACCTTGTCGGTGCCGAGCAGCGCCTCCAGGCTCAACGCTGCGGTGACGTCGGCGGACTTGTAGAGCGTGTCCAGGTCGGCGAGGGCCATGACCAGCATGCCGAGCATGCCGTCGGTGCCGTTGAGGAGCGCGAGCCCCTCCTTCTCGCGCAGTTCGACCGGTGCGATGCCGTGCTCGGCGAGCAGTTCCCCGGCGGGACGCACGACGCCGTCCGGGCCCTCCGCGTCCCCCTCGCCCATCAGAGTGAGCGCGCAGTGGGACAGCGGGGCCAGGTCGCCGGAGCAGCCCAGGGAGCCGTACTCGTGCACGACCGGGGTGATACCGGCGTTCAGCACGTCGGCCATGGTCCGGGCGACCTCGGGCCGCACACCGGTGTGACCGGAGCAGACGGTCTTCAGACGCAGGAACATCAGAGCCCGTACGACCTCGCGCTCCACCCGCGGTCCCATGCCCGCCGCGTGCGAGCGCACGATGTTGCGCTGCAGCTGGGCGCGGAGTTCGGGGCTGATGTGCCGGGAGGCGAGGGCGCCGAATCCGGTGCTGACGCCGTAGACCGGCTCCGGCTTGGCCGCCAGCGCGTCCACGATCTCCCGGGCCGCGGCGAGCGCGTCGAGGGCCTCCGCCGAGAGTTCGACGCGGGCGCCGCCGCGCGCCACGGCGAGAACGTCGGACGCGGTGACTCCGGACGTCCCCACCACCACAGTGTGCATATCCATATTCAGGAGCGTACGCATTGAATGTCGCTGCTGTCACTAGCGGGGTACAGGGTTGCCCCTTACTGCCACGTCACAGCCCCGCGGTCAGGGCCGCCGGCCCCGGAAGCTGCGCCGCTCGGACCGGTCCGGCGAGGGGGCGTCGGCCAGGCGCAGGACGGGGTCGTCCGGCCCCTCCCGGCCGGCCACCACCGGCCGGTCCGCGCGGAGCGCCTTGGCACGGTACTGCGCGGCGTCGGCGAGCCGGAACAGGCGGCGGGCCGAGCGCACCGGCCCGATCGGGTCGGCGGTCGAGGCCACCCCGCACGCGACCCCCTCCCCGAACTCCAGCTCCCCGGCCCGGCGACAGAGCTCCCCGGCCACCTTGACCACGTCGTCGGCCGGCGGCCCCACCGCCAGCAGACAGAACTCGTCGCCGCCGAGCCGCGCCGCCAGCGCGCCGGGGAGCATCGCCCCGCACAGCGACAGCACCGAGCCGAACCGCTCCAGGAGCCGGTCGCCGACAGCGTGCCCGCGGCTGTCGTTCACCTTCTTCAGCCCGTTGAGGTCGCAGACGACCAGGCTGACCACGGCGTCGTCCGCGCGGTGCAGGTCGATCGCCTCGTCGAGGTGCGCGTCGACGGCCCGGCGGTTGGCGAGCCCGGTGAGCGCGTCGGTGTACGCCAGCCGCCGGGCCTCCTCGAGCCGCTCGGTCTGGGCGATCCCGGCGGCGGCGACGGAGGCCAGCACGGTGGCGAAGTCGGCGTCGCCGCGCCCGAAGACGGGCTCGCGGACCGCGCGGGCCACGTACAGCTCGCCCCAGGCCCTGCCGTGCAGCAGGATCGGCGCCACCAGACAGCAGCCGCGGCCCCTGCGGCGCAGGGCGTCGACCCGCCGGTGCGAGTAACCGGGGCGGCCCGCGGCGGGGCCCTCGGCGGTCTCCACCCAGGCGTTGGGGCCGCCACCGCCCGCCCAGCGCTCGTGGAGGAACTCGGTGATCTCCGGGAACTGGTGCACCGGGTAGGCCTCCGCGTCCGGGAACTCCTCCTCGTCCGGGGCGCGCTCCCCCACGTTCACGAGGACGCGCAGCCGGCCGAGGTCGCGCTCCCAGACCGAGAGCGCCGCGAAGCTCCCGTCCAGCGCACGGCAGGCGCCGGTGGCGGCGGCGTGCCAGCACTCACGCGGGGTGTGAGCGGCTGCCATGCCCTGCGCCAGCGTCACTATGGCGGCGAGGCGGTTGTCGTCACCCATTACTCCAGGTTAGGGAGTAATCGCCGCATTCGGGACATCGGTGCGGCGAACAGGTGCCGCCCGGGACACTCCCGGCGCCGGCCACGGTCGGGCCGCAGGCCGTCCCGTCCCGCGGCCGAGGACCCCCACCTCACTCACCGGGCCACTCGGGCTTCCGCTTCTCGTTGAAAGCCGCGACGCCCTCCGCGCGGTCGCCCGAGAAGGCCACCGACCGCCAGGCCGCGTCCTCCACCTCCAGCCCCGCCCGCAGGTCCAGCCCGTGCCCCAGCCGCAGCGCCCGCTTCGCCGCCCGCAGGCCGACCGGCGAGTTCGCCGCCATCCGGGCCGCCAGCTCCAGCGCCGCCTCCCGGTCCCGGCCCGGCTCCACCAGCTCGTCCACCAGGCCCAGCGCACGCGCCTCGGGCGCCTCCACCCGGCGCGCCGAGAAGATCAGCTCGGCCGCGCGGGCGGCGCCGACCCGGCGGGGCAGCAGCTGCGTGCCGCCGCCACCCGGGATCACGCCCACCGACACCTCCGGCAGCCCCACCACGGCCGTGCCGTCGGCCACGATCACGTCGCAGGACAGCGCCAGCTCGAAACCCCCGCCGAGCGCGTAACCGTGCACGGCGGCGATCGTCGGCATCGGCAGTTCCAGTACGCCGGTGTACGCGCCGCGCGACAGCGGCCGCGCCCGGACCAGCTCCGCGTCGGTCATGGAGTTGCGCTCCTTGAGGTCGGCGCCGACGCAGAACGCCCGCTCGTGCGACGAGGTCAGCACGACCACGCGCGCGTCCCGGTCGGCGCCCAGCGCGGCGCACGCCGCCACGACGGAGCGGGCCATGTCCGCCGACACCGCGTTCATGGCCTTGGGCCGGTCCAGCACCAGCTCCGCGACCCGGCCGTGCCGTCGTACCAGCACGAACTCCCCGTACCGCTCCTCGCTCACGACACACCCTCCGGTTAACGCGGGTTAACAGCCTTGATCCGATCATCGCAGTCGAGCCGTGAACGGGGAAGGGCGACCGTCCGGTTCCCGGGCCGGCTCCGGCAACCCGTTCGAGTGACATCCCGCCCAACTCCCACCGCACCGCCCAGGCGAGCGCATAACGTGCGCTCGCCTGGGCGCATCGGGGAGGGATCGTGATGACCGAGACGTCGACGCGGCCGACGCGTGACACCGACCTCACGGCCGAGGACCCGACACCGGCGGAACCGGCGTCGGCCCCGCGCACCGCGCGGCCGACCGGACGAACCGGGCCGGCGCCGGCGGCCCGCCCCGTCGCGGGGGCCGGTCCGGCCGGGCCTCGCCGCTTCGCCCCGCGTCCCCGCGGACGGCATCGCCGCCCCCGTCCCCGCGGGGTCCTGCTCGCCGCGGGGAGTATCGCGCTGGCGGCCGGGGCCCTCGGTCTCGTCCGGGTGGGCGTCGAGTCGGGCGGTGGCGGCCCCGGCACCACCGAGGCCGGCCCCCGGCCGGATCAGGGCACCGGCACGGGCGGGTCGGCACCCGCCGCCACGGTGGCCACCGCCACCAGCATCCCCCGGGCGTTTCCCTCGTCGGCCTCGCTGATGGGCGGGGTGAGCACGACGCCGACGACGGACACCACGGCCGAGCCGTCACCGACGGCGACCCCGACCGCCGGTGCGGCCGGACCCGACGGGCCCGACGGACCGGCCGCACCGGCCGTACCGGCAGGACCGGGCGCGACCACCATCCCCGAGTCGCCCAACACGCCCGTGCCCCCGGCCGGCCACGGGCCGAGCCCGGCACCGCCGCACACCACGTCCCCCGCGACCCACGCCCCGACCCCCGGCCCGCAGCCCTCGTCCCCCGCCCAGCCGGGCCTCTGCGTCCCGGTCATCGGCGTGTGCGTGACCCTCTAGGGCGGTCTGGGCGGCTGTCTGCGGGGGCACTCTCCGGGGCGGTCTCCGGGGCGCTCACCCGAGCACTCTCCGGGGTGGTTCCGAGGCCCGCACCGGCCGACGACCGGCACGCGCGTCATGACGCCGGTTGCCGGCGCGCACCGTCCGGACCGCCCGCACCGCTCTCCCGGTACCGGCCGGGCCGGCGACCACGCGGAGGTCACAGGGCGGCGGGGGCCACAGGGCGGCGGGAGGTCACATGGTGGCGGGGGGAGTCTCCCGGCGCGTGAGCAGCCACGGCTCCACGACGCCCAGGCCGCGGACCGGGCGCTGCCACATCGGCTGGAGCGCGAAGCGGTACGTGGGCGGTTCCTCGCCCTCCTTCTCGGCGGCGGCCGCGGCCTCGGCGGCCTCCGCCTCCGACGCGGGCGCCTCGCCGGAGCGGATCAGTTCCTCCGCGAAGGCGGAGTCCACGAGCACGGCGTCGCGGGGGGCTATGGAGGTGAGGCGGGAGGCGAGGTTCACGGTCGTACCGAAGACATCGCCCATTCGGGTGGTGACGGTGCCGAAGGCCATGCCGACACGCAGCTCCGGCATCGTCTCGTCGTGCGCCATCGTCTCCACCAGGCGCAGGGCGATGTCGGCGGCCGTTCCGGCGTCGTCGGCGGCGTACAGGACCTCGTCGCCGAGGGTCTTGATCAGCCGGCCGCCGCGGGCCGCGACCAGGTCGGCGGAGGTCGTCTCGAAGGCCTCGACCAGCTCGCCGAGTTCCTCCTCCTCCATGCGCCGGGTCAGCCTGGTGAACCCGACCAGGTCGGCGAAGCCGACGGCCAGGCGCCGGTCGACCATCTCCTCGTCGTCGGCGGACTGCACGACCCGGCCGGCCGAGGCGGCGAGCTGGCGGCGCCAGACGTAGACCAGGAACTCCTCCAGCTCGGGCAGGAGCAGTTCGACGATCGGGTACGTGACCTCGGTACGGGTCATGCCCGGCTCGGGGGGCTCGGTCAGACCCTCCAGGAAGGAATCCATCTGCCACTCCGCCAGACGGGCGGTGGTCTGCCCGGTGGACCGGGCCACCTGCACGGCCATGGCCTCGCTGAGCAGGCCCGCCTCGACGAGACCGGCGAGGCGGCGCAGGGCCAGTACGTCGGCCTCGGTGAGCGCCTTGGCCTGCCCGATGTCGGCGAAGCCCATGGCCCGCCAGAACCTCGACGCGAGTTCCATGGAGACGCCGGCGCTGCGGGCCGCCTGGAAGGGGGTGTAGCGGCGCTCGGCACCGAGGATCAGGCCTTCGAGGCGCAGCGCGAGCGGGTCATCGCCGGAGTCGGCGGCGTCCGCGTCCGCGGCCTCGCCGGAACCCGTGTCGTCGACGGTCACGCCTGCTGCCCTTCCGATCTGCCGCGGTCGCATACCGACCGGCCTCAACTCTACGGCAGCTGTGCGGTAGCTCACTTCGTGAGGTGGGCGGATGTCCGGGGGTGAGGTGAGTGCGGGGGTGGGCGGTCGGGTGTCGGCTGCGGGGCGGTGGGGGCCCGTCGTGCGGCTGCTCGTGGTTCTGGCGGGGTCAGGCTGGGCGTAGGTGGACGATGTCGCCTGCTCCTACCGGCTCCTGGACCCCCTCCTTCGTGGCGATCACCAGCCTTCCGTCGCCGTCGATCGCCACCGCCTCACCCACCAGCGAACGGTCACCCGGCAGCTCGGCCCGGACCGTGCGGCCCAGGGTCGCGCAGCCCGCCGCGTAGGTCTCCTGGAGTCCGCAGACCGCCGGGTCACCGGCCGCCTCGCGCCAGCGCCCGTACCACTCCTCCAGCGACCGCAGCACCGCCCGCAGCAGGGGGTCCCGGTCCGTGGTCACCGCCCCGGCCAGCGCCAGCGACCCCGCCTGCGGCACCGGCAGCTCCTCCGCGCGGAGCGTGACGTTGATGCCGACACCGACCACCACCGCGTCCTCGCCGGCCCGCTCCGCCAGGATGCCCCCGGCCTTGCGCTCCTCGCCGCCGACGGTGACCAGCAGGTCGTTCGGCCATTTCAGGGCCGTGTCGACACCGGCCACCCGGGACAGCCCGGTCGCCACGGCCACTCCGGTCAGCAGCGGCAGCCAGCCCCAGCGGGCCACCGGTACCCCGGCCGGCCTGAGCAGCACCGAGAAGAAGAGGCCCGAGCGGGCCGGTGCCGTCCACCGGCGGTCCAGCCGTCCCCGTCCGGACGTCTGTTCCTCGGCGACCAGGACGTCGCCCTCGTCGGCGTCTCCCGCCAGCGCCCGCGCCACGAGGTCGGAATTGGTGGAACCGGTGCGCTGCACGACCTCGACGCCGCGGTAGAGGCCGCCCTGACCGTCGTTCCGCACCAGGGCCCTGCGCAGCGCCGCCGCGCCGAGCGGTGGACGGTCCAGGTCGGACCAGCGATTGTTGTTCTCGTCTGCTGCATCTCGCGGCGTCATGCAAGCCACCCTAGGTGTGTTGTACGCCGCACTGCCGTTTGGTAGGCGCCCCACTACGCTACGGATGAGTAACCGTCCCCCCTTTTGAGCAGGCAGGGAGCCGCATCCCGATGTCCGAGCCGGAAGAGATCGACATCCACACGACCGCGGGGAAGCTCGCGGATCTCCAGCGCCGTGTCCATGAGGCGACACACGCCGGTTCGGAGCGTGCCGTCGAAAAGCAGCACGCCAAGGGCAAGCTGACGGCGCGTGAGCGGATCGAGCTGCTCCTCGACGAGGGCTCCTTCGTCGAGCTGGACGAGTTCACCCGCCACCACTCCACCAACTTCGGCCTGGAGAGGAACCGGCCCTACGGCGACGGTGTCGTCACCGGTTACGGCACCGTGGACGGCCGTCCGATCGCGGTCTTCTCACAGGACTTCACCGTCTTCGGCGGCGCCCTCGGCGAGGTCTACGGCCAGAAGATCGTCAAGGTGATGGACTTCGCCCTGAAGACCGGCTGCCCGGTCATCGGCATCAACGACTCCGGCGGCGCCCGGATCCAGGAGGGGGTCGCCTCCCTCGGCGCGTACGGCGAGATCTTCCGCCGCAACACGCACGCCAGCGGTGTGATCCCGCAGATCAGCCTGGTGGTGGGCCCCTGCGCCGGTGGCGCCGTGTACTCGCCGGCCATCACCGACTTCACGGTCATGGTCGACCAGACGTCGCACATGTTCATCACCGGCCCGGACGTCATCAAGACGGTCACCGGCGAGGACGTCGGCTTCGAGGAGCTGGGCGGCGCACGCACCCACAACTCGGTCTCCGGCGTCGCCCACCACATGGCGGGCGACGAGAAGGACGCCGTCGAGTACATCAAGCAGCTGCTGTCGTACCTGCCGTCCAACAACCTCTCCGAGGCCCCGGTCTTCCCCGAGGAGGCCGACCTGTCGGTCACCGACGAGGACCGCGAGCTGGACACCCTGGTCCCGGACAGCGCGAACCAGCCGTACGACATCCACACGGTGATCGAACACATCCTCGACGACGGCGAGTTCTTCGAGACGCAGGCCCTGTTCGCGCCGAACATCGTCACCGGCTTCGGCCGGGTCGAGGGGCACCCGGTCGGCATCGTCGCCAACCAGCCGATGCAGTTCGCGGGCTGCCTCGACATCAAGGCCAGCGAGAAGGCGGCCCGCTTCGTCCGCACCTGCGACGCCTTCAACGTCCCGGTCATCACCTTCGTCGACGTGCCGGGCTTCCTCCCCGGCGTCGGCCAGGAGCACGACGGCATCATCCGCCGCGGCGCCAAACTGATCTACGCCTACGCCGAGGCGACCGTCCCGCTGATCACCGTCATCACCCGCAAGGCCTTCGGCGGCGCCTACGACGTCATGGGCTCCAAGCACCTGGGTGCCGACCTCAACCTCGCCTGGCCGACCGCCCAGATCGCCGTCATGGGCGCCCAGGGCGCGGTCAACATCCTGCACCGCCGCACCATCGCCGAGGCGGAGGCCGCGGGGGACGGCGAGGCCACCCGGGCGCGCCTGATCCAGGAGTACGAGGACCACCTCCTCAACCCCTACATCGCCGCCGAACGCGGCTACGTCGACGCGGTGATCATGCCCTCGGACACCCGCCGTCACGTCGTCAAGGGCCTGCGCCAGCTCCGCACCAAGCGCGAGTCCCTGCCCCCGAAGAAGCACGGCAACATCCCCCTGTAAGGAGAGCCGCTGTGACGATCAAGGTCATACGGGGCAACCCGACCCCGGAGGAACTGGCCGCCGCGCTGGCGGTGGTCAGGGCGCGGGCGGCCGCCGTGCCGGACGCCCCGTCCGGTACCGCGACGGCACGGACCGCCTGGTCCGACCCGTCCCGCATCGCCCGGCAGCGGCTCCCGCACCCGGGCCCGAACGCCTGGACCCGCACCTTCTGGCCGGGCTGAGGCCGCCTCGGGCGCGCGAGGCCCGGCGCCCGAACGAGGCCCGGCGCCCGGAAGTACGAGTCCGGGCTCCGATTTGAGTACCCCTACTCAGGCGCCGGCCCCGGTGGGGCGGCAGGCTGGAGAGATGCTCTGGTCGGACCCCGAAGACGAGCCGCCGAAGGACCTGCAGGACATGCAGAACGCCCTCCGGCGGCTCGGCGTCTTCCTGGCGCTGGTCATGATCCTGCTGATGATCGTGCTGGGCGTCAGATGACACTCCGGGGCCGCCCCGCGGCGCCCCCGCCCGGCACCGCCGGAACCGCGCCCCTCCGCCCCGGCCGCAGCCACTACGCTGCCCCCATGCGCAGACTCGTCCTCGCCTCCCAGTCCCCCGCCCGGCTGAACCTGCTGCGTCAGGCGGGTCTGGCCCCCGAGGTGATCGTCAGCGGCGTCGACGAGGACGCCGTCACCGCCCCCACCCCGGCCGAACTGGCCCTCGCCCTGGCCGAGGCCAAGGCGTCGGTGGTGGCCGCCCGCCCCGACGTGCGGGGCGCGATCGTGATCGGCTGCGACTCGGTGCTGGACCTCGACGGCCGGGCGCTCGGCAAGCCGGCGGACGCCGAGGAGGCGACCGCCCGCTGGAAGTCGATGCGCGGCCGGGCGGGCACCCTGCAGACCGGGCACTGCGTGTGGGACACGGCGAGCAACCGGCACGTGTCGGCGACCGCCTCCACCGTCGTCCGGTTCGGCGAGCCCACCGACGCGGAGGTCGCCGCGTACGTCGCCTCCGGCGAACCCCTCTACGTGGCGGGCGCGTTCACCCTGGACGGCCGCAGCGCCCCGTTCATCGAGGGCATCGAGGGCGACCACGGCAACGTGATCGGCATCAGCCTGCCGCTGGTCCGCCGCCTGCTCGGGGAGCTGGGCACCGGCATCACGGAGTTGTGGGCGCCGGCGGAATGACCGGCCCGGCGGCCGGCACGTCCTTCCTCGGCTCCGGTTCCCTGCCCGGCTCCGGTCCGGCGTCCCCGGGACCGCCGGTGCCGCCGTCCGTGTCCCCGCCCGTCCCCGCGGCCGCGCCGGCGCCCTCCGCGCGGTCGTACGTCATCAGCAGCAGCACCACGAGGGCGAGGACCACCACCATGAACAGGAAGGCGCTCCAGCCGATCAGGCCCCACGCCACGGCGCCCAGCAGGCCGTGCACGACCGCGACGCTGATCAGCAGGATGCGGCCGAGGCCCGCGGGCGCCCGGTTGCGTATCGCCACCAGCAGGGCCACCAGGGCGCACAGGGCGAAGTAGAGGCCGAAGACGACCGCGCCGATCTTCGCGGTCATCGACATGTTGTGGGGGTCGAGACCGGCCAGGGACATCTCCTGACGGTCGACCACCACTCCCATGAACCAGTTGAGCGCGGCGACGCCGAGTGCCTCCGCGAGGAGTACGACCGCCACGACCCACGCCACCGGTCTGCGCACCACCGGCCCCCACCCACTTTCGGTCACGGCCCGGCGAGAGCCGCTGTTACTTGAAGTACGTTCAAGACATCGCGAACGCTACTAACGGGTAAACCCGGGGACAAGGGGCCGGGCGCCCGCAAAGATTCATTGGGCCATTCGTAGGGACTCGACAAAGAAACACTGTGGGGCGCGGCACGCTCTCACAGAGACCTTGAGCACATCGCGGGGCTAGGGTTTTCCGGAAGAGTCCTGCGTACCTCGGTGCGACAAGGGCTTTCGCGGGTAGGGCGAGCCTGGCATCACGCTCCGTGTGGGCAAGCTCACCATTGGGGACGGGTCGAAGTGCCGTGTCGGCCTTCCCTAAACTCGGCTTGTTTCAAGGAGGGAGCCTCAATCGTGCGCAAGGTGCTCATCGCCAACCGTGGCGAAATCGCTGTCCGCGTGGCCCGGGCCTGCCGGGACGCAGGGATCGCGAGCGTGGCCGTCTACGCGGATCCGGACCGGGACGCTCTGCATGTCCGCGCCGCGGATGAGGCGTTCGCCCTGGGCGGTGACACCCCGGCCACCAGCTACCTGGACATCGACAAGGTCCTGAACGCGGCACGCGAGGCGGGGGCCGACGCCGTCCATCCGGGCTACGGCTTTCTCTCCGAGAACGCCGAGTTCGCCCAGGCGGTCCTGGACGCGGGCCTGACCTGGATCGGTCCGCCGCCGCAGGCCATCCGCGACCTCGGTGACAAGGTCGCCGCCCGGCACATCGCCCAGCGGGCCGGCGCGCCGCTGGTCGCCGGCACCCCGGACCCGGTCTCCGGAGCCGACGAGGTCGTGGCGTTCGCCGAGGAACACGGCCTGCCGATCGCCATCAAGGCCGCCTTCGGCGGCGGCGGGCGCGGGCTGAAGGTCGCCCGCACCCTCGAAGAGGTGCCGGAGCTGTACGACTCCGCCGTCCGTGAGGCGGTGGCCGCCTTCGGGCGCGGGGAGTGCTTCGTGGAGCGCTACCTGGACCGGCCGCGGCACGTGGAGACGCAGTGCCTCGCCGACAAGCACGGCAACGTGGTCGTCGTGTCCACGCGTGACTGCTCGCTGCAGCGCCGCCACCAGAAGCTCGTGGAGGAGGCCCCGGCCCCCTTCCTGTCCGACGAGCAGGTCGCCGAGCTGTACCGCGCCTCCAAGGCCATCCTCAAGGAGGCCTCCTACGAGGGCGCCGGCACCTGCGAGTTCCTGGTCGGCCAGGACGGCACCATCTCCTTCCTGGAGGTCAACACCCGCCTCCAGGTCGAGCACCCGGTGACCGAGGAGGTCGCCGGCATCGACCTGGTCCGCGAGATGTTCCGGATCGCCGACGGCGAGGAACTCGGCTACGGCGACCCCGAGCTGCGGGGCCACTCGTTCGAGTTCCGGATCAACGGCGAGGACCCGGGCCGGGGCTTCCTGCCCGCCCCCGGCTCGGTCACCGTCTTCGACGCGCCGTCCGGCCCCGGTGTCCGCCTGGACGCGGGCGTGGAGGCCGGCTCGGTCATCGGCCCGGCCTGGGACTCGCTCCTGGCCAAGCTGGTCGTCACCGGCCGCACCCGCGCCGAGGCCCTGCAGCGGGCCGCCCGCGCCCTGGACGAGTTCCAGGTCGAGGGCATGGCCACGGCGATCCCCTTCCACCGCGTGGTGGTCAGGGACCCGGCGTTCGCCCCGGAGCTGACCGGCTCCACGGACCCCTTCACGGTCCACACCCGCTGGATCGAGACCGAGTTCGTCAACGAGATCAAGCCCTTCGCCGCCCCGGCCGACGCCGAGGCGGAGGAGGAGGCGGGCCGCGAGACGGTCGTCGTCGAGGTCGGCGGCAAGCGTCTGGAGGTCTCCCTGCCGGTCTCGCTGGGCATGAGCCTGGCCCGTACCGGCCTCGCCGCCGGAGCCAAGCCGAAGCGCCGGGCCGCCAAGAAGTCCGGCCCGGTCGCCTCCGGTGACAGCCTCGCCTCGCCGATGCAGGGCACGATCGTCAAGATCGCGGTCGAGGAGGGCCAGGAGGTCAAGGAGGGCGACCTGGTCGTCGTCCTGGAGGCCATGAAGATGGAGCAGCCGCTGAACGCGCACAAGGCCGGCACCATCAAGGGCCTCGCCGCCGAGGTCGGCGCGTCCCTCACCTCCGGTGCCGTGATCTGCGAGATCAAGGACTGACGAGACCCCGGACCGCATCGCCCGGCGAACGGCAGCCGCCCGTTCGCCGGGCACCCGACTTTCTGGAGCGGCTCATGCGCGCCGACGCCCGCCGCAACTACGACCGGCTTCTCGCCGAGGCCCGTACCGCCTTCGCCGTGCACGGCACCGACGCCTCGCTGGAGGACGTGGCCCGACGGGCGGGCGTGGGCATCGGCACCCTGTACCGCCACTTCCCGAACCGGCACGCCCTGATGAGCGCGGTCTTCGAGGACGCGGTGAACGAACTGCTGGCCAGGGCCGAGGCGTTGCGGTCCGCACCGGACCCGTGCCGGGCCCTGCTGACCTGGCTGCACGAGGTGGTCGGCCAGTCGGCCGCCTACCGGGGCCTGTCGAAGGCCCTGATGTCGGCCTCACCGGCCTCGGCCCTGTCCCGCTGCGACACTCCGATGCGGGAGGCGGGCGCGGCCCTGCTGACCAGGGCTCAGGAAGCCGGCACGGTACGGGCCGACGTACGGATCGCCGACCTCCTGCGACTCACCCACGCCATCGCCCTGGCAGTGGAGGAGTCACCGGAAGACCCTGACCTGGTGAACCGCTTGCTGACCCTGACTCTGAAGGGTCTCAAGCCGGAGGATTCCAGGGGCGCGGAGAACTGCGCGACCGGCCACGGGGGCCCCGCACCCGCGCGGGAACCGGACCGGCTGGGCGGCTAGGCGCCCTGGCGCCCGACGCTCACCGTCGCCGCATGTCGGCGACCCGCCCCCGCTCGCCCCCGTTCGGCTGCTCTCCGTTCAGCATCGAAGCCGACCGCAGCCCCGACCCGGGCACCTGGCCCCGCCGCGGTCCGGGAAGGGATACGTCCCGACGCTGTTGATGCTGTTGCTGCCGCGTCGGGACCTGCTCACCCCCCGGGCTTCCCGCTGCTCCGGCCACAGCGATCTGCACCCCCTGATCGGCGAGGGCCTGGAGTTCCGTGGCGGCGCGGTCGTCGTGAGCCGGCGGCTCGTCGGTGACCAGGCGGGTGATGACGTCCGTCGGCACGGTCATGAACATGGTGTCCGTGCCGAGCTTGGTGTGGTCGGCGAGGACGACGACCTCCGCGGCGGCCTGCACCAGCGCCCGGTCGACGGACGCCGACAGCATGTTGGACGTGGACAGTCCCCGCTCGGCCGTCAGGCCGCTGCCGGACAGGAAGGCCTTGGACACCCGCAGCCCCTGGAGGGACTGCTCGGCGCCGGAACCGACCAGGGCGTAGTTGGAGCCGCGCAGGGTGCCGCCGGTCATCACGACCTCGACACGGTTGGCATGGGCCAACGCCTGCGCCACCAGCAGCGAGTTGGTGACGACGGTGAGTCCGGGCACCCGCGCCAGCCGGCGCGCGAGTTCCTGGGTGGTGGTACCCGCCCCGACCACGATGGCCTCGCCCTCTTCGACGAGACCCGCGGCGAGATCGGCGATGGCCGTCTTCTCGGCGGTCGCGAGATGTGACTTCTGCGGAAAGCCGGACTCCCGCGTGAACCCGCCCGGCAATACCGCACCGCCATGCCGGCGGTCGAGGAGTCCTTCTGCCTCCAGTGCGCGCACGTCCCGCCGTACGGTCACTTCTGAGGTCTGGACGACGCGGGCGAGCTCACGGAGCGATACGGCCCCGTTAGCGCGCACCATTTCGAGGATCAATTGGCGACGTTCTGCAGCGAACACGAAACTGACAGTAACCCCAACGACCGTCTGCTTTCAGCAGTTTGCGCCGAATAGCAGAAGTTGTTCGTACCGCAGGGTCGGAAGTGGTATAGGACCTACCCCGCCCGACTATGCCGTACGCATGCTCGACAACTCCCCGTGACCAGCGGGGAGTCGGTTCCGGCCGTCAGAGGTCGCCGCCGGCCTTCCGGGTGTGCAGCTGCCGCGCGACCTCCGCGATCGACCCCGAAAGAGAGGGGTAGACGGTGAACGCGTTCGCGATCTGTTCGACCGTCAGATTGTTGTCGACGGCGATCGAGATCGGATGGATCAGCTCCGAGGCCCGCGGCGAGACCACCACACCGCCGACCACGATCTCGGTGCCCGGCCGGCAGAACAGCTTCACGAAGCCGTCCCGGATTCCCTGCATCTTCGCGCGCGGGTTGCGCAGCAGCGGCAGCTTCACGACCCGGGCGTCGATCTTGCCCGCGTCCACGTCCGCCTGGGTGTACCCGACGGTCGCGATCTCCGGGTCGGTGAAGACGTTGGACGAGACCGTCTTCAGGTTCAGCGGGGCCACCGCGTCACCGAGGAAGTGGTACATCGCGATGCGTCCCTGCATGGCGGCCACCGACGCCAGGGCGAACACGCCCGTCACGTCGCCGGCGGCGTACACGCCGGGAGCCGTGGTCCGCGAGACCTTGTCGGTCCAGATGTGCCCGGAGTCGCGCAGCTTCACGCCCGCGCCCTCCAGCCCCAGGCCGGCGCTGTTCGGAATGGCGCCCACGGCCATCAGGCAGTGCGAGCCGCTGATGACCCGGCCGTCGGCGAGCGTCACCTCGACCCGGTCCCCGACCCGCTTGGCGGCGGCGGCGCGCGAGCGGGCCATGACGTTCATGCCACGGCGGCGGAAGACGTCCTCCAGGACGGCGGCCGCGTCCGGGTCCTCACCCGGCAGCACCCGGTCCCGGGACGACACCAGCGTCACCTTGGAGCCGAGCGCCTGGTAGGCGCCGGCGAACTCGGCACCGGTCACACCCGACCCGACCACGATGAGCTCCTCGGGCAGCTCGGTGAGGTCGTAGACCTGGGTCCAGTTCAGGATGCGCTCGCCGTCCGGCTGCGCGTCCGGCAGCTCACGGGGATGACCGCCGGTCGCGATCAGCACGGCGTCCGCGGTCAGGGTCTCCTCGCTGCCGTCCGCGGCCGTGACCACGACCTTCCGCGACCCGTCCAGCGCCTGCATGCCCTCCAGCCGGCCGCGCCCGCGCACCACCCGGGCGCCGGCCCGCGTCACCGACGCCGTGATGTCGTGCGACTGCGCCAGCGCGAGGCGCTTCACCCGGCGGTTGACCTTGCCCAGGTCGACGCCGACCACACGGGCCGCCTGCTCCAGCGGCGGGGTGTCGTCGGCGACGATGATCCCCAGCTCCTCGTACGAGGAGTCGAAGTTGGTCATCACCTCGGCCGTGGCGATGAGGGTCTTCGACGGCACGCAGTCGGTCAGCACCGACGCCCCGCCCAGACCGTCGCAGTCGACGACGGTCACCTCCGCGCCGAGCTGCGCGGCCGCCAGCGCCGCTTCATATCCGCCGGGTCCGCCACCGATGATCACGATCCGAGTCACGTACTCCATTGTCCCGCACCGCTCAAGGTGCTATTGCCCGGGGGCCGCCCCCGTCGCCCCAGGGACTGGAGAGGCGCCCGGGACCACTGCCGTACCCTCTCTGCATGTCGTCGCTCTACGCCGCGTACGCCGGCAATCTCGACGCACGGCTGATGTCCCGCCGCGCCCCCCACTCCCCCCTCCGCGCCACCGGCTGGCTGAACGGATGGCGGCTGACCTTCGGCGGCGAGCAGATGGGCTGGGAGGGCTCCCTGGCGACGATCGTCGAGGACCCGCTCGCCCAGGTCTTCGTCGGCCTCTACGACCTCGCGGCCATGGACGAGGAGTCCATGGACCGCTGGGAGGGCGTGGGCATGGGCATCTACCGCCGGGCCCGCGTGCGCGTGCACACGCTGGAGGGCGAGGAGACCGCCTGGCTCTACGTCCTCAACGGCTACGAGGGCGGCCTCCCCTCGGCCCGCTACCTCGGCGAGATCGCCGACGCCGCGGAGTCGGCGGGCGCCCCGCACGACTACGTCATGGAACTGCGCAAGCGCCCCTGCTGAGGAGCGCCCAACCCGCACAGACCGCCCACAGGCGCCACAAAAGTTACCTGCGTCACACCGCTCGTTGGAAACGACAAGACAACGATCGCCATCCGGTGAGGACGCTCATCTACGCGCGTAGGCCCAGACCGGCTACTCTCGTCCGCGTGAACGCATCTCTCCTTCCGGACGACATCCAGGGCGACCCCCACGCCGCAGCCGGGGCGGCCGCCGCGCGCCTGCGCGAACTCACGGGCGCCGAGACCCACGACGTCGCCCTCGTGATGGGCTCCGGCTGGGCTCCGGCCGTCGACGCCCTCGGGGCGCCCGACGCCGAGTTCCAGGTCACCGAGCTGCCCGGCTTCCCGCCGCCGGCCGTCGAGGGGCACGGCGGCAAGATCCGCTCGTACTCCTTCGGTGACAAGCGCGCGCTGGTCTTCCTGGGCCGCACGCACTACTACGAGGGCCGCGGCGTCGCCGCCGTCGCCCACGGCGTCCGCACCGCCGTCGCCGCCGGCTGCAAGACGATCGTCCTCACCAACGGCTGCGGCGGCCTGCGCGAGGGCATGCGGCCCGGCCAGCCGGTCCTGATCAGCGACCACATCAACCTGACGGCCACCTCCCCGATCGTCGGCGCGAACTTCGTCGACCTGACGGACCTCTACTCGCCCCGCCTGCGCACCCTGTGCAAGGAGATCGATCCCAGCCTCGAAGAGGGCGTCTACGCGCAGTTCCCCGGCCCGCACTACGAGACCCCTGCCGAGATCCGCATGGCCCGCGTCATCGGCGCGGACCTGGTGGGCATGTCGACGGTCCTCGAGGCGATCGCGGCGCGCGAGGCGGGCGCCGAGGTCCTGGGCATCTCCCTGGTGACGAACCTCGCGGCCGGCATGACCGGCGAGCCCCTCAACCACGAGGAGGTCCTCCAGGCCGGCCGCGACTCGGCGGCCCGGATGGGCGAGCTGCTGACGCAGGTGCTGGGCAGGATCTGAGGACGCCACCGGGTCGCCGACGGCGTCCGCGATCCCGTCGCGGCCGTTCGCGCGGTTCCTCCCCCAGCGCCCTGAAGGGGCGCTGGAGCGGCCGCCCTCCGCCGGACGGGGACTCCCCGCCCCGGCACCGACCCACCACCACCCGTAGGCGCTGCGCGCACCCCCACCGAAGCAGCACCGGCGCCGCAGGCACACCACGAGAGGTTGGACGACGACCGTGCAAGACGATCTCATCGCCCGGGCCAGGACCTGGCTCGCCGAGGACCCCGACCCGGAGACCCGCGACGAGCTCGCGAAGCTCATCGACGCCGGCGACCTCACCGAACTGTCGGCCCGCTTCGCCGGCACCCTCCAGTTCGGCACCGCCGGCCTGCGCGGTGAACTCGGCGCCGGCCCGATGCGGATGAACCGCGCCGTCGTCATCCGCGCCGCCGCCGGACTCGCCGCGTACCTGAAGGCCCACGGCCAGGGCACCGGCACCGTCGTCGTCGGCTACGACGCCCGCCACAAGTCCGCCGACTTCGCCCGCGACACCGCGGCCGTCATGACGGGCGCGGGCCTGCGCGCCGTCGTACTCCCCCGCCCCCTGCCCACCCCGGTCCTGGCGTTCGCCATCCGGCATCTGGGCGCGGTCGCCGGCGTGGAGGTCACCGCCAGCCACAACCCGCCCCGCGACAACGGCTACAAGGTCTACCTCGGCGACGGCTCCCAGATCGTGCCGCCCGCCGACGCGGAGATCGCCGCCGAGATCGACGCGATCACGACCCTGCACGCCGTCCCCCGCCCCGAGGCCGGCTGGGAAACCCTCGACGACACCGTCCTGGAGGCCTACCTGGCCCGTACGGACGCCGTCCTGGCCCCCGGCTCCCCCCGCACCGCGCGGACCGTCTACACGGCCATGCACGGCGTCGGCAAGGACACCCTCCTCGCCGCCTTCGCCCGGGCCGGCTTCCCGGCGCCGGTCCTGGTCGCCGAACAGGCCGAACCGGACCCGGACTTCCCGACCGTCGCGTTCCCCAACCCGGAGGAGCCGGGCGCGATGGACCTGTCCTTCGCGCAGGCCCGCGCCACCGACCCGGACCTGGTCATCGCCAACGACCCGGACGCCGACCGGTGCGCGGCGGCGGTCAAGGACGGCGGCGAGTGGCGCATGCTGCGCGGCGACGAGGTCGGCGCGCTGCTCGCCGCGCACCTGGTCCGGCGCGGCGTCACCGGTGTGTTCGCCGAGTCGATCGTCTCCTCCTCCCTCCTCGGCCGGATCGCCCAGAAGGCGGGACTCCCGTACGAGGAGACCCTCACCGGCTTCAAGTGGATCGCCCGCGTCGACGGCCTGCGCTACGGCTACGAGGAGGCCCTCGGCTACTGCGTCGACCCCGACGGCGTCCGCGACAAGGACGGCATCACCGCCGCGCTGCTCCTCACCGAGCTGGCCTCGGTCCTCAAGGAGGAGGGCCGCACCCTCCTCGACCTCCTGGACGACCTCGCCGTCGAGCACGGCCTGCACGCCACCGACCAGCTGTCGGTCCGGGTCGAGGACCTCTCCGTCATCGCCGACGCCATGCGCAGGCTCCGCGAGCAGCCCCCGGCCGAGCTCGCGGGCCTGCCGGTCACCGAGGCGGAGGACCTGACCCGGGGCACGGACCTGCTCCCGCCCACCGACGGCCTGCGCTACACGCTGACCGGCGCCCGGGTCGTGGTCCGCCCCAGCGGCACCGAGCCCAAGCTGAAGTGCTACCTGGAGGTCGTCGTCCCGGTGGCGGCGCACGCCGGCCTCGCGGCGGCCCGCGCCGAGGCGGCCGGGATCCTGGCCGCGATCAAGCGGGACCTGTCGGCGGCGGCCGGCATCTGACCCGAGGCGCCCCGCCCCGGACCGCCCCGCGGCCCGGGGCCAGGCACCCGCCGGGCGGCACTCGGCCCACGACGCGGTCCGGGCACCCGGCACTCGGCCCACGACACGCTTCCGGCACCCGGCACCAGCGGAGCGCCCCGCGGCCCCGGCCTCCCCGTTGGCCCAAGTACGAAATCCAGAGCACCCCATCGGGTGATTTCCCGGAGTCGGTTGACCCGGGCTCCACGCGCTGCCCCGGCGGCCGGGAAACGGTGGTCGGGTAACGCCCGCCCTCACCGTCGTACCGGAGTCTGGAGCCGCCGCCGTGTCCTCGACCGCCCCCGACACCGCACCCAGCGGACACATCCCGGGCTCCCGACGACCCCTCCTCCCCACCGCGGCCGCCCCGCGCCACGCGCTGCGCCGGGCGGCGCCGGCCCTCGCCGGGTATCTCGGCGTACGGCTCACCGGGCTGCTGTTTCTCGCCGTGTGGGCGCACCGGCGCCACCACGGGGTGTGGCCGATGCTGGCCACGCAGTGGGACTCCCGCTGGTATCTGGGGATCGCCGACCACGGGTACACGCACACCCTCGGCACCGCCTTCGACCACAACAACCTGGCGTTCTTCCCGCTGTACCCGCTGCTGGTCAAGGCCGTGGCCGTACTGACCCCGGGCACCCGGGCCAGTACCGGCCTCGGCCTCGCCTGGCTGGCGTCGCTGGTCGCCGCCTGGGGCGTGTTCGCGGTGGGCGACCGGCTGGCCGGCCGGCGGGTCGGGGTGCTGCTCACCGTGTTGTGGGCGGCCTACCCGGTGGGACTGGTGCAGTGGATGGGCTACACCGAGTCGCTGTTCACGGCGTTCGCCGCGTGGACGCTGTACGCGGTGCTCGCCGAGCGCTGGCTGTGGGCGGCGGCGGGCTCGGTACTGGCCGGGCTCACCCGGCCGACCGGCGTCGCGGTGGCCGCCGCCGTCACGGTCACCGCCCTGCTCGCCCTGCGCACCCGCTTCTCGGCCCGCGCCCTGACGGCCGCCCTGGTGGCCCCGCTCGGCTGGTGCGCGTACGTCGGCTGGGTGGGCGTCCGGCTCGGCCGCTGGGACGGCTACTTCGCCGTGCAGCGGCTGTGGCACAACGAGCTGGACGGCGGCGCGGAGACCGTGCACTGGCTGCGGCACCTGTTCGGGCAGGTCCCGCGGCCGGAGCTGTTCCTGGTCGTGGTGAGCCTGACGATGCTCGCCTCGGTCGTGCTGTTCGGGCTCGCGGTGGCCGACCGGCAGCCGGTGCCGCTGCTGGTGTTCGGCGCGGTCCTCCTGGTGATCGTGGTGGCCAGCGGGGGCGTCTACTTCCCGCGGGCCCGTTTCCTCCTGCCCGGCTTCCCGCTGCTCCTGCCGGTCGCCGGGTATCTCGCCCGCGCGTCACGGCGGCTGCGGGTGCTCGCGCTGACGGCGGCGGTGGCGGGGTCGGCGTACTGCGGTGCGTACATGCTGCTGGTGTGGCCGAGCGCGCCGTGACTCACGAGGCGCCGGGCCGGCCGGCGCGGCCCCGAGGCAGGGGGCCGCGGCGGCGGTGCCGGTCTCGACGCGGGACGTGGAGGTCACCGCCGGACTCCCCGTGCGGGACTGCCGCGGGCCTATCCGAAGCGGCCGTTCACGTAGTCCGTGGTGCGCTGGTCCTGCGGGTTGTTGAACATGTCGTCGGTGGGGCCGTGTTCGACGATCAGGCCGGGGGTGCCCTGCTCGGCGAGGAAGAAGGCGCACTGCTGGGAGACGCGGGCCGCCTGCTGCATGTTGTGGGTGACGATCACGATGGTGACCTCCTCGGTCAGCTCGTGGATGGTCTCCTCGATGCGGCGGGTGGAGGTCGGGTCGAGGGCGGAGCACGGCTCGTCCATCAGCAGCACCCGGGGGCGGACCGCCAGCGAGCGCGCGATGCACAGGCGCTGTTGCTGGCCGCCGGAGAGCGCGCCGCCGGGCTGGCGGAGGCGGTCGCGGACCTCCTTCCAGAGGCCGGCCTTGGTGAGGCACTCCTCGACCAGGCCGTCCTTGTCGTCGCGGCCCGCCTTGACGCCGGCCAGCTTCAGGCCGGCGGTCACGTTCTCGTAGATCGACATCGCGGGGAAGGGGTTGGGCTTCTGGAAGACCATGCCGATCTGGCGGCGGGCCTGGGTGATGCGGCGGCCGCGGTCGTAGATGTCCTCGCCGTCCAGGAGGACACGGCCGGCGAGGGACGCGGAGCCGACCAGTTCGTGCATGCGGTTGAGGATCCGCAGGAACGTGGACTTGCCGCATCCGGAAGGGCCGATGAGCGCGGTGACCTTGCGGGCCGGCATGACGAGCGAGACCTGTTCGAGGACCTTGTGGTCGCCGAACCAGGCCGAGATGGAGTCGGCCTCCAGGGTTGCCGGGTCGCCCTGCGGGGTGGCCGCGCCGGCCTCCGGTGCCTTGAGCGCCGCGATCCTCTTCGTCGGGTCGAGGATGTCGTCGACGAGGGTGCCGGCCGTCTCGGTGGTGTCGGACATGGTGGTGAACTCCTCGTCGGTCACAGCAGGTTGGGCAGCAGGCGGGTGGCGGCGCCGGAGACGGCGAGGCCGAAGGCGGCCAGTACGGGTACGGCGACGATCCACGTCTGCCAGCGGCCCCACACCCGGTACGCGGCCACGGTGAGCAGGGCGGCCAGGAGCAGTCCCTGCGA
The DNA here is from genome assembly GCF_042897315.1 of Streptomyces sp. NPDC001068. Classification (NCBI taxonomy): domain Bacteria; kingdom Bacillati; phylum Actinomycetota; class Actinomycetes; order Kitasatosporales; family Streptomycetaceae; genus Streptomyces; species Streptomyces sp. NPDC001068. Next base: position 586,530 of record NZ_JBIAYD010000003.1, read on the forward strand.
CCAGAGGAAGACCGGGAGCCAGGCGGCGCCCTCGGTGCCGAGTGCCTGCTCGGAGTCGTCGATCCAGCCGAGGGAGAGGGGGCGCGGCGGCGCGGGCTGGACGTCGCTGGTGAGGGTCGCGTCCACGCGGATCGTGCCCGAGGGGGTAAACGGCCGGCCCTCGGCGGTGATGAGCGTGAGCCGGCCCTCGTTCTCCTTGAGGACGGGCGGCAGCGGGTCGCCCTCGCGGCGGACGGCCGTGACCTCGTAGGTGGCCGTGCCCTGACCGGTCGTCACCCGGATCGGGGTGCCTACGGGCAGTTCGTGCAGCTTGTTGAACGGGCTGCCGTATCCCCACTGGCGGCCCATGATCACGCTGGTGCCGGCCTGTCCCGGCAGCGGGGTGTCACGGCGGTGGCCGGGGCCGGACATCAGCACACCGGAGGCGGTGCCCTCCGCGACGACCTCCTTCAGGCCGAGGGCCGGGATGCGCAGCAGCGCCACGGGGGCGCCCGGCTCCAGCATCTTGCCGTCGAAGGTCTGCTGGCCCACCGGGGCGATGCCGACGGCGAGTTGACGGCGGAACTCGTCGTACGCCGTCTGCTGGTCGCGGGCGTGCTGGAGATGGCCCACGATCGTGAGGTTGGCGGCGAAGCCGAGCAGCAGGGCGGCGAGGACGCACAGCGCGGCCCCGGCGAACGCGAAGCCGACGCGTTCCGCCCGCGGCGGCCCGGAGCCGGTCGCGGGCTCGGGTGAAGGCGCCGGCGCCGGCGGCGCCTGGGCCGGCGGGGGCGGAGACAGCACGGTCACGGGAAGCGCTCCTGTGGAGAGGTGTGAGGTGGGGAAACGGAGGCGCGGGCGGCGGGGTGGGGCCCGCCGCCCGTGCTCCGCCTGCCGTTACGAGCGGGGTTCGCCGAAGGTCAGCAGCCCGTTGCGACGGCCGTACCGTACGAAGGCGATACCCGCCGCCGTGAGGACGACGGCGCCCACGCCGGAGAACAGGGCGATCTGGCTACCGGTGGAGGCGAGGCCGCCGCCGCCCGAGGATCCGCCGGAGCCCGAACCGCCGCCGGAGGTCGTCGAGTCGCCGCCGGTGGTGCCTCCGCCGTCGGTGGTACCGCCCGTGTCGTCCGTGGAGGTGGCGGTCGGCTCGTCGGTGGGGTCGTCCGTCGGGTCGTCGGTGGGCTCGTCGGTCGGGGTGGCGCTCGGGGACCCGGAGGGCGGGGCGGGCACCTTGAAGGCGACCGTGGTCACCGTTCCTTCGGAACCGCCCGCGTCGCACCCGGGGCTCAGAGTCCACCCGGAGGTGCCTTCGACGGCGTCGTCCGGAACGGTGAGTCCCGTCCAGGTCACGGTTCCGTTCGCGTCCGACGTGGCGCTCGGGAACCCGGCGTCGTTGCGGTCCATGGAAAGGGCGAACGACGTGCTCGGCTGGCACCGCCGGACGATGAGCTTCACCGCCTGACCGCGCTCCAACTCGGGGTTGTCGGCCAGCCGCGTGCCCGACGCGTCCTGTATCTCGTACCTCGCCGGCTGCACCGTCACCCGGAAGGAAGCGGATTCGGAGGACACGAACTTGGTGGCATCCGTCGGGGTGAACCGGGCGACGATGTTGTGGTCCCCCACGGCCAGCGCCGTCGTCTTGAACTCGGCCTTCCCGTCCGCGACGGAGGCCTCGCCCAGCGTCGTGTCGCCCTCCACGAACTTCACGTCGCCGACCGCGTCCGCCGGTGAGGTCGTCGCGGTGAGCGTGACCTCCTTGCCGGGCTCGACGACGGGAGGAGCGGCGACCAGTTCGGTGCTGGTGGCCTTGGCGCCTTCCCCGACCACCCAGTCGCCACCGGTGACGGTGATCTTCTGGGACCAGTAGGGGTCACCCGGCACGATGTCCTCGGGGGCGGGATCCCAGCTGAAGTTGTCCACGCACCGTACGCGCAGCTCGTAGGTTCCGTCGGCCGTGATGACGCTCGACAGGCTGTCGAACCCCATTCCCGGGTTGTCCGCCGCGGCGAGCGAGACGGTCGAGGACGCCGCGGTGTAGGGCGCCTGGTTGGTGATGCCCCTCTGCACCCTCGCCTCGGTGCCGTCGGCCTTGACCACGAACACGGTGAGGACGCTGTTCCAGTTCACGTCCTCGATGGTGGCGTCCGGACAGGCGCCCGGGATCCGCAGGGAGCCGGAGAAGGGCTGCGGGTCACTGAGGCTGCCGCTGCCGGGTGTCAGCGTGAACTCGCCGACCGAGGCCGCCCGGGCGGGCTGGGACTGGGACGCCACCAGGGCCACCACGCCCAGGGCGAGCACTGCGCAGGCGGCCAGGACGGCAGCCGCTCTTCGGAATGGGTGTAGCACTGTCATGGCGAATTGCCCCCCGGGAACGGGTGTTGATCGAGTAGGGAAACAGCACGTGGGGCCGGGCACCCTTGGGGTGCCCGGCCGTCACGCGAGGGTCAGACGGTGATCACGAGTTCAGGCCGCCCGTGAGCGTGCGCGCGTTGCAGTTGGAGATGGTGCCGAAGCCGTACTTGGTGATGGTGGTGGGCGCCGCGCAGATGTCCGAGAGCGCCTCGGAGATCAGGCTCTCGCTCAGGCGGCTCGTCTGGACGACGTTGTAGACGTCGCGGGAGAAGATGAAGCTCGGGTTGAGCGCGAGCGCGTCGCCGGAGCCGGTGGTCGGGGACTGGCCCTCGATGCTGCGCAGACGCGAGGTACCGCGACGGTTCGGGACGTCCGCGATGCCCTTGCCCTGCGCGATCCACTGCGCGACCGAGTACGGCATGAGCTGGTTGGCGGCGGTCATCGCCGTGCCGTCGTGCTCCTGGATGGTCTGGTTGACGCAGGAACCCGGCGTGGTGACACCGATGGAGTCCAGCCAGTACTGCCGGGTGCCGGAGCCGGCCTGCGGCAGCAGCGGGGCCACGGTGACCGTGGCGCCCGAGGCGTTGACGTAGGTGCAGTTCGTGTAGATGCTCGCCAGCTGCGCCTTCGTCAGGTTCGTCGGCACGGTGCTGCCGAGGTTCGTGGCGTAGGTGACCGCGTCACGGGCGAACGGGACGTAGGTGAGGTCGGTGCCGGGCACGGTGGCCTTCGGGCCACGCGAGGAGCGGGCCAGGTCGATGCAGACGGTGCCACCGTTGCTGATGTCCTCGGACAGCCGGGCGATGCCGTTGCTGGAGCCGTTGGTCTGGGCGCGGGTGTACGAGCAGCCCGTGGACGCCTTGGTCTGGTACGGGTCGCCCAGCCCACCGACGGCGTTCCACGACGCGAGGTAGTTGGCGCCGCCGGTCTGCACGGCACCGTCGTTGGCGAGGCCGTTCATGACGTACTGGGTGGTGTCCGAGCCGACCGCGGCCAGGCTGCGGTAGTCGGTCAGCGAGGACGGGTCCGCAGAGGCCGGAGAGGCCAGGATGCCGAGACCGAGAGCCGCGGCGCCGAAAGCAGCACCGACCTTGGCGTAAGACTTGACGTTCACTTCTGAACCCCTTGGTTTCTGGATTTTCGAAGACTGGACGTTCAAGCGAATCCGGATTTTCGTACTGCCGACCCGTCGGCCGGCCGCCGCATACATTTCCAGAATTTGGCACGGCGGCCAACAAATTCCCCACGAGGGAAAGGTTACGAGCAGGCTTCCTAGGTGTCTCCTAGGGAATTCTCCGTTGCGCGTAGCGCAGCATTACGGGTCCTGCCAGACCTGATATCCCGCCCAAGAAGAGGACGGCGAGAAGGACCCACCGGATAACGCCCAGGATATCGCCTGGAGTGATTCCCTGCCGAGTTGCGGCAGCATTCTGCTGCGGTCCTGACGAAGGTGACGCGGAGCCGTTCGGAGCGGCTGCCGCCGATGGCGACGAACTGCTGCCGCCACTCGTTCCGCCCGCGGACGATCCGCCGCCGCCCGCGCCGGAAGAATTTCCACCGGTATCGCCGCCCGCCGCGCCTCCCCCTGAGCCGTTCGCGTTCGGATCGCCGGTCGACGAGTCGCTTCCGGGGTCACCGCGTTCCAGGTCGGCGGCGGCGGCCTCGGCCTGCCGGCGCAGCTTCGCCGGCAACGGCGCGTAGCCGGGTGGCAGTTGGCCTGCCGCCAGGCCCTGCGTCTGGCCCGGTCCCGCCGCATACCTGATGAGGTCCGCGTACGCCTTGCGATCCTTCGCGGCCTGGTTCACCGAGGCCGCGGCGTAGGTCACGGCGGTCAACGGATACGCCTGCCCCTTCGCCCGCGACGGATCGGGCTTGAGCACGGCGGAGTTGTCCGGATACGCCTTCATGTCACCGACGCCGGCCTGCAGCGATTCGACGGAGGGCTTCACGAAGTTTCCGTCGGCGTTGCGCAGGGCCGCGGTCTGGAGTCCGTATCGCGCGGCCGACGCGGCATCGACGATCGCCATCACGCAACGCAAACCCGGCGCGGGGGCCACATTGACGACCTTGGGCGGAGCCTGATCCTGCGGCTGCGCATACACGGTGGTGCGGCCGTTGTTGCCGCGGCGGGTTTTCACGGCCCCGTCGTGCAGGTCGGACGTATACGGGTCGAGGTCCAATACCGTATAGGTCGCCAAAGCATAAGAGGGATCGTAATTGATGCCGGGCTTCACCGTCGGGTCCGACTTGGGGAAGTTGGTCAGATCCGATTCATCCGCCAGGTTCAACTCCTTGAAATAGGGGTTGACCCGCATCCCGTTCTCATCCGGCTTCCCGGAGAGGAAGTCCCTGGCATCCTTGTCCGACTGAAGCCAGTTCCAGACGATCCGGGTGGTGTCCGAATCCCCCTGCGGAACCATCAGGCTCATAGGGTCGACTTGGGCCGCCAGGTCAGCATATCCCGGATTGAGATCCAAAAATTCCTTGTCCTGAGTGAAATACAGTGGATTTCCCTTGAGATGTGCCGCGTCGAGCGAATCACAATAGGAGGGATCGCAGACATTCGCCCACGGGACATCGTGCACATACGAATGAGTGAGCATCTTGGCCACGAGCCGCGGCGTCAGCTTCATTTCCTGCATCACACCGGACGGGCCTTCGATGAAGAACGCGATCACGAGCCCGGACACCGCCAGCGGCGCGTGGACGACACGGGGTCCGTCTCCCGCCTGAACCACCGGATCGACCGTGACGCCCATCGCCGGCGTGTCCTCGGTCGCGCCCAGCACCTCTCCTCGGGCCAGTTCCTCCGCCTCACGGTTGAAGGTGAATGTGTTCCCCTGGGACGTGCACAGCTTCGGCCCCCACGACGAGACGGCGTCGTCCGCGAGCTCGGACCCGGGTACGGCCCGCTCGGGCTGACCCTCCGGACAGAAGTTGTCGACCGGCTGGAAATCAAGACGGAAGACGATTCGCTGGGCCCAGTTCGTCGCGGACAGCGGTGAGGAAACGAGCCTGTCACTATCGGGGTTGGCGATCTCGTTTCCGTTGGCTTCGTGGACGCCTCGGGGCACGACAACCAGCCAGCAGGGGCGCGGAGCGGGGGTGCTGCCGGCGGCCGCCGTGTTCACACCACAGCCGAGGTAGTCCGCCTGGATTCCGTCCTGCACCTCGAACTGCGTTTCACCGGAGCCGTTCGAGAAGGTCCGGGAAGCCTTCTGTTCGTTGGAATCCAGCGGACCGAAGTAGGTGTAGTCGTGAGAGGACGTGGTCGCCGGCTCGCCGTTGGCCGGGCGGAAGGGGACGAACGGAAACGAACCCGTGTACTTCGTGTCCTCCTGGGGGTCTTCTTCGCTACCGGCCGTTGTCCCGGTTCCGTACCGCACGACCCGGCCGTTCCCAGCCCCTGTCGTCGTCCCCGCGCCGAAGACACACTGCTCCCGATCGGGACCAGAAGGATCATCACCCCAACACTGCATGATCTGCAGGTAGTCGACGTTGAACGAGGCACTCGGCCGTGTAGGCGCCCCACCGTCCCAGCTCACCCGCACACTCTGCGAGTGCAGCCCCTCCGTCTGATGCACCGTCACCTTCAGACCGGAGAAGTCGTCGTACTTCCCCTTCACCCCCGACTTCGTCACCGCGGAGTCCTCGGTGGTGGCCGCCGCCGCCGGCGTGGCTCCCGGCGGTACCGGCAGCAACGCCACGATCAGCGCGGCCACCAGGCAGCTCACCGCGACGAGAATCCGCGGCCCGGGGCGGACCGTCAGCAGCTTCCTCATGCCGCACCCCCCTTGCGACGCGACCGCCCGGCCATCACCCGCGCGACGACCGGTGGCCCGACGACGACGCCGAGCAGCAGCACCGCCGACAGGGCCATCAGCGCCGTACGCAGACCGAGTGAGTCGTCCGTGCCCAGGGAGACCGGGCTGGCGGCCACGTTGGTGTCCCCCGTGCCCCCGCTGCCGCCGAGGGCCTCACCCGTGTCGGGGTCGACGGCCCCGCCACCGGTCGCGCCGCCGGTGCCGCCCGTCGTCGTCCCTCCGGAGCCGCCCGTCGTGCCCCCCGAACCCGTGGAGCCGGACCCGCCCGTCGAACCCGTGCCGCCGGTCGAACCCGTCCCGCCGGTCGAGCCGGTGCCACCCGACGTGGAGCCGCCCGAGCCCGAACCGCCCGAGCTGCCGCTGACCTGCGTGGGGGTCTTGTTACCGCCCGTGCCGGTCGCGCACTGGTCGGAGCCCCTCTTGTCGCAGGCCTGCGGGTAGGGGGCGTTCTCGATCAGGAGGTTGTGCCCGCCGGAGAACGTCGGGTTGTTGCACTTGTTGATGTCGATGTCGGCCGACACCGCGCCGGGGATCTTCCGGGTCTGGGCCATGGCGGCTTCCACCAGGTTCTTCGGCAGCGGCGAGTAACCGAGCCGGTCGGCCTGTTGCTGGCCCTCGCAGAGGAAGTAGTTGTTGAACGAACTGAGCGTCTTCCCCTTGGCCGTGGTGAAGCCGCTCTCCACCTTGGTCGGGATGATCATGTAGCTGTAGCTGGAGAGCGGGTAGGTGCGCCGGTCCGAGAAGGTGTAGACGTCGTCGAGCTTCTGGGTCAGGTAGTTCGCGGACCGCGGGTCGTTGTTGATCTCCGCCTTGGTCAGGGCGACGGCCACGCTGGAGGCGGTCGGCTCGACGTAGTAGCCGGCCTGGTTGAGGATCTTGGCCACCGGGAAGCCCGCGTTCCTGGCGTACGAGTACTCGACGTAGGTGATGGCGCCCTCGGCCTGCGACTGCCTCGTGTAGCCCGCGACGCCGAGCGAGCCGGACTGGGCGACGAAGCCGGAGCCGGGGATCACCGGGAAGTACGACGTCAGACCGCACGGGGTCTGCTTGCCCGCCCGGCGGCAGTAGTCGTTCCACAGGCTGCCCTGCTGCTTGGACATCCACAGCGTGAACTGCGCGGTCGTACCGGAGCCGTCGGAGCGGACCACCGGGACGATACGGCGGGCCGGCAGGTTCAGCTTGGGGTTGTCCGTCTTGATCTCCGGCGCGTTCCACATGGTCAGCCTGCCGGTGAAGATCTTGGCGAGGACGCTCCCGGACAGCCGCAGGTTGGTGACCTGCCTGCCGCCGATCTTCAGGTTGTACATGAACGACGTACCGCCGGCCACGATCGGCATGTACGCGTACTTACGGGTGGGCGGCGGGTCCTCCTGGCCGAGGTCGTTGAGGCCGTAGGGAATCTCGGACACACCGAAGTCGGAGGTGCCGTTCTTGAACTGCTGGCGGCCGACCGTCGAACCGACCGCCGAGTAGTTCACCGTCATGCCCTGCTGGCGGACGTTGCGGCGCCACTGCTCGATCGCGTTGGAACTCCACGTCGAGCCGGAGCCGCTGATCTTCGTGTAGGTGTCCGCGAAGGCGTTGGGCGGATGGACGGCCAGCAGCGCGCAGACCATGGCGACGAGCAGCGCCAGCGCCTGGTACACGCGCGTAGCGTGTGGACGACGACGGACAGGGGCGGGTATCACGGAGTGCTCCTCGTCGGTGCGGGACTGTCTGACGGCTGGTCGTGGGGGGCTTGTGCGGCGAAGCGCCTCGCGTCCCGGCGGGAGGCCTTGACCCGGCGGTGTTCCTGACGGCGGGTCAGCCGGCCCGGCCCGCGGCCGCCGAGCAGACGGGCGAAGACGAACAGGACGAGCACCAGCACCAGCAGCACCGCCGCGGTGCCGAAACCGCGAGCGATGTAGGTGGGCTCGGGGGACTTGACGAGTTCGAAGGTCGCCAGCGGCAGCGACACCATCGGGCCGTGCAGCGGGTCGGTGTTGATCTCCGCCGTGTAGCCGGCGGTCAGCAGCACCGGCGAGGTCTCGCCGACGCCGCGGGCCGTGCCCAGGATGATCGCCGTCGTCAGGCCGGACCGGGAGGTGGGCAGCACCACGTGCCACACCGTGCGCCACCGCGAGGTGCCGAGCGCGTACGACGCCTCCCGCAGCGTGCCCGGTACCAGCCGGATCACCACGTCCGCGGCGCGGATGATGATCGGCAGCATCATCACGGAGATCGCCAGCGCGGCGGCGAGGCCGGAGCGGTCGAAGCCCAGCGCCAGGATGAAGGTCGCGTAGATGAACAGGCCGGCGACGATGGACGGCAGCGCCGTCATCGCCTCGACGATGGTGCGGACGAACCGGCTGAAGGCACCCGGGACCTCGTTGAGGAAGACCGCGCACACCAGTCCGGACGGGATGCAGATCAGCAGGGCGATGGAGATCTGCCACAGGGTGCCGATGATCGCGTGCAGGATGCCGCCGACGCTGAGCGGCTCGATCGGGCCCGCGTCGGCCATCGACTGGGTGTAGAAGTTCAGGTACGGCAGCGCGTCGCGGCCCTCGTAGAGGGTGTAGACGACCACGAACACGAGCACGGCCAGCATGACCACGCCGAGGCTCTGGACGACGGCCGCGGCCACCCGGTCGCGCACCGCGGGACCGTCCTCGTCGAAGGAGACCAGCAGCGCGTACAGGCCGACGAAGAGCGCGTAGGCGATGACGACGAAGCCCAGCACGCCGTTGAAGGGCAGCAGCCGGTCGAACATCACCCAGGTGACGCAGAGGGACGCGGCGGCCGCGCCCAGCATGGCGTACACGTCGGTGGCGCGCAGCGTGGACAGGTTGCGGCGTGACTCGCCGAGCGTCCTGCGGCGTTCGGGCAGGCGCGTGCCCGGCCGCGCCGGCGGCTTCGGCGGAGCCGTCGGGCTCGGCTGCGGTCCCTGGTCGCCGGGCGGGCTCTGGGCGGTGGTGACGGTCATCGGGCTCGGTCTCCTCAGGAGTCGCTCGTCGCGCCGGAACGGCTGCGGGCGACGATCGACGACGCGACGAAGTTGACGACGAGGGTCATCAGGAACAGCGCGAGGCCCGCGGCCATCAGCGCGGACATGCCGAGTTCGCTCGCCTCGCCGTACCGCAGGGCGATCAGCGAGGAGACGGAGCTGGTGCCGTTCTGCAGGATGTGCGGCTGGATCGCGAACACCGGCGAGATGATCAGGTACACGGCGATGGTCTCGCCGAGGGCCCGGCCCAGGCCCAGCATGGTGCCGCCGATCATGCCGCCCTTGCCGAAGGGCAGGACGACGCTGCGGATCATGCCCCAGCGGTTGGCGCCGAGCGCGTACGCACCCTCCCGCTCGCCGACCGGGGCCTGCGAGAACACCTCGCGCATCACCGAGCAGATGATCGGCGCGACCATCAGGGACACGACCATGCCGGCGATGAAGGTGGAGGAGGTGTAGACGGTGGCGGTGGCGAGCGGGTCGCGCGGGTCCGCGCCGTCGACCTCGAAAAGCGGTATCCAGCCGAAGTACGTGGAGATCCAGCGGGACACCGTGACCACTTGTCCCTGGAAGAAGAAGAGCCCCCACAGGCCGTAGACCACCGACGGCACGGCTGCCATCAGGTCCACGACACTGATGAGGGTCCGACGGATCCTCGGCGGGGCGTACTCGGAGATGTAGAGCGCGGTGCCGAGTGCCAACGGGACCGCGAAGACGATGGCGACGAGCGCGATGAGGATCGTGCCGACGAGTACGGCCGCGATACCGAAGTGGCCGCCGTCGGGCTCCCAGGTCTCGGTGGTGATGAAGTCCCACTTCGCGATCGACAGCGCCTGCCAGGCCCGGTACGTCAGAAACCCGCCGACGAGCAGCATGATCGCGAGCACCAGGGCGCCGCCGCCGCGCAGGACGCCCCTGAACAGGCGGTCGGACACGCCCGGGTCGGCGTACAGGCGTCTCGGAGGGTCGTCCGCCGGAGACATGCGTCTGTCATGAGTTCGCGTCGTCACATGGGTCGACGCTCCTGAGGCCTGATGGACTCCCGTGCACGCGGAAATGAACGAGACGCCCCCGAGAGGCAACTTCCGGGATTGACGTGAACGCGGCGAAATGAGGTACGTAAAAGGGCCCGAACCCGCCGGCGGCGGGATCAGACCCTGTTGTGGACTGCCGGACCGACGACCGGCCGGTTCAGTCCATGTCCGCCCACGCGATCACGCCGCCGGACCCGGTGTCGGCCAGCAGGTTCCGGAATCGCTCATAAGCGGCCTGGCACGTCGAATGCCGCTCATAGGCGCGCGAGGACACGGCCAGCGCCCCGCCGGAATGATCACGTAACCGCCAGACCCAGCCATTGCCTTCGGAGGTGTGGTGCACCCCTCCGGGTAATCCGAGGACTTCGGCGCACATTCGCTCGAACGCCGTTCGGCACTCCTCGTGGCTGCGGTACGTCAGGGCCGCCACTGCGATCACCCGTCCGTTCGTGGCCGTGAGGCGCCACAGGTAACTCCCGTCTGCGGATATGTCTATCTGGCAGCGCGTGCCGGATGCGGCCGCGCCCCCCTGTCTTGCCGCCATCCATCCCCACCCCTGCGATTCCCGTTGTCAGGAACGCCGCATGTGCGGACGCCGGTTCCTCGTCCATGCGGCACCCGCAGGGTAGTGAGACACAAGTGACAACGATTGCCCTCTCTTTAATGTAGTGAGCATGCTTCACGTGATGGTTGCCCCTCGTTCACATGGCTCTCCCGCAGCCGGCGCGAGAGGCGGGCGGGCGGTCCGGTCACGACCGCGGGGACACCGCCCGCCGGGCGCGGTACGCGTAGGTGGCCGCCAGGTCCGCTGAAATTAGTATCGAGTTTTCCCTTCGGTTTTCCATGGAATCGACGCAGCCGATATTCGCCCGCACTTCCCTATACCGGAAAATCACCGAGCCCCTTCGGCGACTAACGAAAGCATTCCAAAATCTCCACTTGATGAGTACGCTGCACACGTCAATTCGGGCTCGCTGACGGGGAATTGGCGAGCCGCCGCATTCAACTTGGGGAACTTGCATGCGCTTTTACTCTGCTGCCGCCGCCGCGTGTGGCGTCATGGCCCTGTCCGCCCTCGCCGTTCCGGCCGCGCACGCGGACGAGACGTACGGCGACACCGTCATCAACAGCGTGGTCGTCAACAACGGCGGCCCCGTCGTCGTCGGCACCGGCGCGAGAACCGTCACCGTCAAGGTCACGGCGACCGACCCGCGCGGCTTCGACTCGATCAACGCGACGCTGTACCACGGCTCCTACGACGCCCAGGACAGCACGGTGGCCTCGACCGCGGCCTGCGGCCCGACCACCGACTCCACCAGCACCTGCGCCCTCACCTTCGACCTCGCCCCCGGCACCGCTCCGGCCGACGACTCGCTGGCCGGTGCCTGGAGCGTCAGCGCCTACGCGGTCGCCGCCGACAGCGACGCCCAGTTCCTGGACAGCGCCGCCACGTTCAGCCTGCTGCGCGACACCAAGCTCACCGTCGACGCCACCCCCGAGCCGGTCAGGTGGGGCAAGCTCCTCACGGTCAGGGGCGCCGTTCAGAACGCGGACTGGGCGACCGGCGCGTTCGCCGCGGCCGGCGCCGGCCAGTCCGCCGAACTCCAGTTCCGTCCGGCGGGCTGCAGCACCTGGAGCAAGGTGAAGTCCGCCACCACCGCCGCCGGCGGCACGCTCTCCACCACGGTCCGCGCGTACGCCGACGGCGAATACCGCTGGTCCTACGCCGGCACGGCCACGACCGCCGCGGCGGTCTCCCCCGCCGACTACGTGAACGTCCGCTGACCCGACGTCCAGCACCCCGCTGAACCAACGGTGCCGGGCCCTCCACCACGGAGGACCCGGCACCACGCACACGGGGACCGGCCCGACGCCGGCCGCGCGAGGATCATCCGGACGACCGGCCCGACACCGGGCACGTCACGACAGCCGGGCCGCCGCGCACATCACGACAGGCAGCCCGGCCGGCGCGTCACGACAGGCAGGCCTCCGGCCGTCGGGTGCTCGGCGGCCGGCGGCCGGTCCGACACCGAGCGCGTCACGGCCGGCCCGGCACCGCGCCTGACCGCAAGCCCGGCACCACGCGCGCGGGGACCGGTCCCGCACCGCGTCCGACGGTCACCCCGCACGGACCGCCCCACCCCTCACCGGCGGGCGCCGAAACGCCTCGTCGGCCGGGCGGGTGGCCGCCGGGGAGCGGCGGCGCGGTCAGCCCACCGCCAGCAGGACCGCCAGCAGGACCGCTCCCGCGACGGCCGGGGCGATCACCTCGTACGCCCAGCGGACCGTGATCTCGCCCTGCGCGGACCCTTCCGGCCCCCGGCGCTCCAGCATCTCCCGCAGGTCGTCCATGACCTTGTCGGTGTCCGCGCGCACGGGGCCGTCCGATCCCGCCTCCGGGGGCCGCAGGCCGCCGAAGCCGGTGCCGGTGGCGAAGCCGCCGAGGCCGCCGAAGCCGGTGCCCGAGGCGAAGCCGCCGCGGGCACCTGACCCGCCGCGGCCGCGCTGCGCGTCCGCCGCCGCCTTGGCCTGCCGGCGCGCCGCCTTCTTGCGGCCGCGCAGGGACACCGGCACGGCCCACAGCTGGTACTTCGCGCCGCCCTCGGTGACGACCTCGTTGGAGAAGCCGGAGCGCAGGCCGGCGACCTGCCCCCACGGGATCGTGATCAGCCGGAACGGGTTGCGCACCCGCAGCCGGTCAGGTCCCGCGAACACGGCCGGGCGCAGGGTGAAGGCGATCACCAGCGGCACGGCCAGGATCATCGTGGCGAGCGCGAGCCACGGGACGTGGCCGTGACCGCGGAACAGCGCGTCGAAACCGAGCCAGCCGATGATGACGAGCAGGAGCACTCCGCCGATCAGCGCCTGCGGCGATCGGTAGGCGTGGTCCTTGACGAGGGGCGAGGTCATGCCGCCGATTGTGCCTCAGGCGTACGCCCTGCCCCCGCGGGGTGTGCGGCGTCACTCCGTGGGAGGCGTCACCCGGCAAGAACCGCTTCCTCGGGGTGTACAGCCGCTACGCGCGTAGATATGCTCGGGTGGTGACCATGCCCACCACCGCACCCCACGCACTTGCTGACGTCACCGCGTCCGACAGCACGCTGCGCCGCTTCCTCCACGGGCTGCCCGGCGTCGACGCGGTCGGCCTGGAGGCGCGCGCCGCCTCGCTCGGCACCCGTTCCATCAAGACCACCGCGAAGGCGTACGCCATCGACCTCGCCATCTCGATGGTCGACCTGACGACCCTGGAAGGCGCGGACACCCCGGGCAAGGTCCGGGCGCTCGGCGCCAAGGCGGTCCACCCGGACCCGACGGACCGTACGACCCCGGCCACGGCCGCCGTCTGCGTCTACCCCGACATGGTGGCCGCCGCCAAGGAGGCCGTCGCCGGCTCGTCCGTCAAGGTCGCCTCGGTCGCCACCGCCTTCCCGGCGGGCCGTGCCGCGCTGCCGGTCAAGCTCGCCGACGTGCGGGACGCGGTGGCCGCGGGTGCCGACGAGATCGACATGGTCATCGACCGCGGGGCGTTCCTCGCGGGGAACTACGCCAAGGTGCACGAGGAGATCGTCGCCGTGAAGGAGGCCTCGGGCGCCGCCCGGCTCAAGGTCATCTTCGAGACCGGCGAGCTGTCCACGTACGACAACATCCGCCGCGCCTCCTGGCTCGGCATGCTCGCCGGCGCCGACTTCATCAAGACCTCCACCGGCAAGGTCGCGGTGAACGCGACCCCGGCGAACACCCTGCTCATGCTGGAGGCCGTGCGCGACTTCCGGGCGCAGACCGGGGTCCAGGTCGGCGTGAAGCCCGCGGGAGGCATCCGGACCAGCAAGGACGCGATCAAGTTCCTCGTCCTGGTGAACGAGACGGCGGGCGCCGACTGGCTGGACAACCACTGGTTCCGGTTCGGCGCCTCCTCGCTCCTGAACGACCTGCTGATGCAGCGTCAGAAGCTGGCCACCGGCCGCTACTCCGGCCCCGACTACGTGACGGTGGACTGATCGACCATGGCCAAGGAAAAGATGACCACCGCATTCGAGTACGCACCGGCGCCCGAGTCCCGCTCCGTCGTCGACATCGCGCCCTCCTACGGCCTCTTCATCGACGGCGAGTTCACCGACGCCGCCGACGGGAAGGTCTTCAAGACGGTCAGCCCGTCCACCGAGGAGGTCCTCTCCGAGGTCGCCCGGGCCGGTGCCGAGGACGTCGACCGCGCCGTCAAGGCCGCCCGCAAGGCGTTCGAGAAGTGGTCCGCGCTGCCGGGCTCGGAGCGCGCCAAGTACCTCTTCCGCATCGCCCGCATCATCCAGGAGCGCAGCCGTGAGCTGGCCGTCCTGGAGACGCTGGACAACGGCAAGCCCATCAAGGAGACCCGCGACGCGGACCTCCCGCTGGTCGCCGCGCACTTCTTCTACTACGCGGGCTGGGCCGACAAGCTGGACCACGCCGGTTACGGCGCGAACCCGCGGCCGCTGGGCGTCGCCGGCCAGGTCATCCCCTGGAACTTCCCGCTCCTGATGCTGGCCTGGAAGATCGCCCCGGCGCTCGCCACCGGCAACACGGTGGTCCTGAAGCCCGCCGAGACGACCCCCCTCTCCGCGCTGTTCTTCGCGGACATCTGCCGCCAGGCCGGCCTGCCCAGGGGTGTCGTCAACATCCTCCCCGGCTACGGCGACGCGGGCGCCGCGCTCGTCGCCCACCCGGACGTGAACAAGGTCGCCTTCACCGGCTCCACCGCCGTGGGCAAGGAGATCGCGCGCACGGTCGCGGGCAGCCGCAAGAAGCTCACCCTGGAGCTGGGCGGCAAGGGCGCCAACATCGTCTTCGACGACGCCCCGATCGACCAGGCCGTCGAGGGGATCGTCACCGGGATCTTCTTCAACCAGGGCCAGGTCTGCTGCGCGGGCTCCCGGCTCCTGGTCCAGGAGTCGATCCACGACGAGCTGCTCGACTCCCTCAAGCGCCGCCTGTCCACGCTCCGCCTCGGCGACCCGCTGGACAAGAACACCGACATCGGCGCGATCAACTCCGCCGAGCAGCTCGCGCGGATCACCTCCCTCGTCGAACAGGGCGAGACGGAGGGCGCCGAGCGCTGGTCCCCGGCCTGTGAACTCCCCTCGTCCGGCTACTGGTTCGCCCCGACGCTGTTCACGAACGTCACCCAGGCGCACACCATCGCCCGCGACGAGATCTTCGGGCCGGTCCTGTCGGTCCTGACCTTCCGCACCCCGGACGAGGCCGTCGCCAAGGCCAACAACACGCAGTACGGCCTGTCCGCCGGCATCTGGACCGAGAAGGGCTCGCGGATCCTCGCCGTCGCGAACAAGCTGCGTGCGGGCGTGATCTGGTCCAACACGTTCAACAAGTTCGACCCGACCTCGCCGTTCGGCGGATACAAGGAGTCGGGCTTCGGCCGCGAGGGCGGCCGCCACGGTCTGGAGGCATACCTCGATGTCTGATCGCACCAGCGAGCGTCTGTCCGTCTTCAAGACCTACAAGCTCTACGTCGGGGGCAGGTTCCCCCGCTCCGAAAGCGGCCGGGTGTACGAAGTGACCGACTCCAAGGGCAACTGGCTGGCCAACGCGCCTCAGTCGAGCCGCAAGGACGCCCGGGACGCGGTGGTGGCCGCGCGCAAGGCGTTCGGCGGCTGGTCCGGGGCCACCGCCTACAACCGCGGGCAGGTGCTCTACCGCGTCGCGGAGATGCTGGAGGGCCGCCGGGACCAGTTCGTGCGCGAGGTGGCCGACGCGGAGGGCCTCGGCAAGTCCAAGGCGGCCGCCGTCGTGGACGCGGCCGTCGACCGCTGGGTCTGGTACGCGGGCTGGACGGACAAGATCGCCCAGGTGGCCGGCGGCGGCAACCCGGTCGCGGGCCCGTTCTTCAACCTCTCCTCCCCCGAACCGACCGGCGTGGTGGCCGTCCTGGCCCCGCAGGAGTCGTCGTTCCTGGGCCTGGTGTCCGTGGTCGCGCCGGTGATCGCCACCGGCAACACGGCGGTGGTCGTCGCGAGCGAGAGGTCCCCGCTCCCGGCCCTCTCGCTGGCCGAGGTGCTCGCCACCTCCGACGTCCCCGGCGGAGTGGTCAACGTCCTGTCCGGCCGTACGGCGGAGATCGCGGCGCCGCTGGCCGCGCACCAGGACGTCAACGCGATCGACCTCGCGGGCGCCGACGAGGCGCTGGCGAAGGAACTGGAGATCGCGGCGGCCGACAACCTCAAGCGCGTCCTGCGTCCACAGCCTGTGGACTACACCGCGACGCCGGGGACCGAGCGCCTGACGGCGTTCCTGGAGACGAAGACGGTCTGGCACCCCACGGGGGCGCTGGGGGCGTCGGGTTCCTCGTACTGACCCGCCTCCGGGCATGGGGAACTGCGGGCAGCCCGGGGCTGCCCGCAGTTCCTCCCCCGGCCTTCCGCCAGGGGCACTCCCGGCACCCGTGCCGGGGGGCCTCAGCCGCCCGCGTTGCCGAGCGCCTGCCCCACCGCGGGCAGCGCCCCGACCGACGACGCCTGCGCCACCGGCCCCGTCAGCATCTTCGACGACACCGGCTGGAAGTCGGCCAGCTGGGTTCCCACCCCGTTGTCCAGCGGGTCGACGCCCGTACCCGCCAACGGGTTGGGTTTCAGCCCCGCCACCGGCCCCGTGACGTACGGCAGTACGGCTCCCAGCGCCCGCACGCCCGCGCTCGGGTCGGCCTGGCCGAGCGCGGCGGGCGCGGTCCGCACCAGGGGATCCACCACGTGCTGGGTGTCCGCCGCGGCCGTCGCGGCGCCCGCGCCGAGCGCCACCCCCGCCGTGGCGAGCGCGACCAGGGCGCGTTGAGCGGTCGGGGTCGGGGAGGACGCGGTTCGGGCCATCGCTGGTGCCACCTTCGGATGCGGAATGTGATCAAGTAGGAACACAGGGTAGTTGAGGTGTGAGTCACGCTCCAAAGCCGACCCGCGGGGTCGGCAGGCGGCTCCCCATGCGTCAAACTGGTGTTTCGTGAGCATTCATCCGCCGTCCCCCGCCCGTGTCGTGCTGCTGTGCGGCCCCTCCGGCTCGGGCAAGTCCCTCGTCGCCGCCCGCTCCGGGCTGCCCGTGCTGCGTCTCGACGACTTCTACAAGGAGGGCGACGACCCGACTCTGCCGCTGGTGGCGGGGAGTTCGGACATCGACTGGGACCACCCGGAGTCCTGGGACGCGGAGATCGCCGTCGAGGCCATCGCCCGGCTCTGCGCCACGGGAACGACGCCGGTACCGGTGTACGACATCGCGCTGAGCGCCCGTACCGGCGCGGAGGCGCTGCACATCGGGCACACCCCGCTGTTCATCGCGGAGGGCATCTTCGCCGCCGAGATAGTGGAGCGCTGCCGGGAACTGGGGCTGCTGGCCGACGCGCTCTGCCTGAGCCGGGGCCCGATGCGGACCTTCCGGCGGCGCTTCCTGCGCGATCTCAGGGAGGGCCGCAAGTCGGTGCCGTTCCTGCTGCGCCGCGGCTGGCGGCTGATGCGCGCGGAGCGGGCGATCGTGGCCCGCCAGGTGACGCTGGGCGCGCACCCCTGCGACCGGGACGAGGCGCTGGGCCGGCTGGCGGCGGCCGCGGTGGGCCGGGACGCCCCGGACCGGACCCCGGCGTCACAGCCGTAGCCGTACCGGGGGCCTGGGAGCGGGAAACAGGCGAGGCGGGACTGGATGGACCCCCCGGCCCTCCAGTCCCGCCTCGCCCTTTCGCTCCGCCGAACACCCCCGTGTCCCCCGTGGCGGAGTTCCCCCGTGCTTTCCCCCGCGAGTCCCCCCGGACTCGCTTTCCCCTCATGGGCCCTGACTCGCGTCCCCCGTGAGTCCCCCCAGGCCCTCCCCGTCGGGATCCCCCCGGATCCCCTTACCTTCAGGCGACGAGCTCCCCGAAGGCGTTCTCCTCGTCACGGCCGAAGCTGAGGACCTCGTCCTCGCGCAGCCGGCGGAGCGACCGCCAGATGCTGGACTTCACCGTGCCGACACTGATGTCGAGGATCTCCGCGATCTCCGGGTCCGTGCGGCCCTCGTAGTAGCGCAGGACCAGCATGGTGCGCTGGAGTTCGGGCAGCCGGGCCAGCGCCTGCCACAGGACCGCGCGCAGCTCGGTGCCGCTCATCGCGTCCGTGTCGCCGGGCGTCTCCGGCAGTTCCTCGGTCGGGTACTCGTTGAGCTTGCGGCGCCGCCAGGCGCTGATGTGCAGGTTCGTCATGGTCCGGCGCAGGTAACCGCCCACCGCGGCCTTGTCGCTGATCCGGTCCCACGCCCGGTACGTCGAGAACAGCGCGCTCTGCAGCAGGTCCTCGGCCTCGTAACGGTCGCCGGTCAGGTGGTAGGCGGTCGCGTACAGGGAGGCGCGGCGCTCCTGGACGTAGGCGGTGAACTCCGCCTCGGTCAGCGAACGCTGCTCCCCCGTGTCCTCCCCGTAGGCGGATCCCCCGTGCTGTTCCCCCGTGAAACCGTCAACCACCGTCATGTAGCCGGTGTGCTGACGCCCGGTGCCGCGAGCGCACCCCCGCCCGCTCACGGCACCGGACTTCTCGGAACCCCGGTGCACGTCGTGCAGGCGCGTGACTACCGCGCTGGTGCTGTGACCGATCAGCGTGTTCATCTCGCGCCCCCCGTCGTGGACTTCCGGTTGTTCGGCTTGCCCAGGCTCTGCGCCGCCCGCTCGCCCTGCCTGTGCCGAGAACTCTGCCGGGCCACCTTCACGGCCGTATCCGCCGACTGTCACAGACCTGTCACAGGGATTCGGCACAGAGCGTCCACACGGGATGCACAGGTGGTGGCGCCGGCGAGGTTTGCGGACGGCTACGAGCCGCACAGGTCGTACGACCGGCCTCTCATGGGCCAGAATGAGCCCGTGCCTTCCCTGTTGCTGATCGAGGACGACGACGCCATCCGTACGGCCCTGGAGCTCTCACTGACGCGCCAGGGACACCGGGTGGCCACCGCTGCGACCGGTGAGGACGGTCTGAAGCTGTTGCGCGAGCAGCGGCCCGATCTGATCGTCCTCGACGTCATGCTGCCCGGCATCGACGGGTTCGAGGTGTGCCGGCGGATCCGGCGCACGGACCAGTTGCCGATCATTCTGCTGACCGCGCGCAGCGACGACATCGACGTGGTGGTCGGGCTGGAGTCCGGGGCCGACGACTACGTCGTCAAACCCGTCCAGGGCCGGGTGCTCGACGCCCGGATCCGGGCCGTGCTGCGCCGCGGGGAGCGGGAGTCCACCGACTCGGCGACCTTCGGCAACGTCGTCATCGACCGGTCCGCGATGACCGTGACGAAGAACGGCGAGGATCTCCAGCTGACGCCGACCGAACTGCGGCTGCTGCTCGAACTGAGCCGGCGGCCCGGACAGGCGCTGTCCCGGCAGCAGTTGCTGCGGCTGGTCTGGGAGCACGACTACCTCGGTGACTCGCGGCTCGTGGACGCCTGCGTGCAGCGGCTGCGTGCCAAGGTGGAGGACGTGCCCTCCTCGCCGACCCTGATCCGTACCGTCCGTGGTGTCGGCTACCGCCTGGACGCCCCTCAGTGACCGACCGGCAAGGGGGTTTCCGCGGCTGGGCCGCGGATCGCAGGGGCGCCATGTCCAGGCTGCGGTTCACCAGTCTGCGGCTGCGGCTGGTCGTGGTCTTCGGGCTCGTCGCGCTGACCGCGGCCGTGTCCGCGTCCGGCATCGCGTACTGGCTGAACCGCGAGGCCGTGCTCACCCGCACGCAGGACGCGGTGCTGCGCGACTTCCAGCAGGAGATGCAGAACCGGGCCGGTGCGCTGCCCGTCCATCCCACCCAGGACGAACTCCAGCGCACGGCCGGGCAGATGGCCAACAGCAGCCAGCGGTTCAGCGTGTTACTGGTCGGCCAGGACCCGGACGGCAAGACGGTGTACGGCAGTTCGGACGGGCTGAGCGCGTTCGCGCTCGACGACGTGCCCCGCTCGCTGCGCACGGCCGTCGACAAGCAGCAGAAGCTGACCGACTCCAACAAGTCCGCGTACCACCTCTACTGGCAGCGGGTCGTGGAACACGGCACGCCCTACCTGGTGGCCGGGACCCGGCTGATCGGCGGCGGTCCGACCGGCTACATGATGAAGTCCCTGGAGCCGGAGGCGAAGGACCTCAACTCGCTGGCGTGGTCGCTGGGCATCGCCACCGGTCTCGCCCTCATCGGCTCCGCGCTGCTCGCGCAGGCCGCCGCGACGACCGTGCTGAAGCCGGTGCACCGCCTGGGAGTGGCCGCGCGACGGCTCGGCGAGGGCAAGCTGGACACCCGGCTACGGGTCTCCGGTACCGACGAACTCGCCGATCTGTCAAGGACGTTCAACGACGCGGCCGAGGCGCTGGAGAAACGGGTCGACGACATGGCCGCCCGCGACGACGCCTCGCGCCGGTTCGTCGCCGACATGAGCCATGAACTGCGCACCCCGCTCACCGCGATCACCGCCGTGACCGAGATCCTGGAGGAGGAGCTGGAGGCGGAGTCCGGCTCGATGGACCCGATGATCGAACCCGCCGTCCGGCTGGTCGTCAGCGAGACGCGCCGCCTCAACGACCTCGTCGAGAACCTGATGGAGGTCACCCGCTTCGACGCCGGTACGGCCCGGCTGGTCCTGGACGACGTCGACATCGCCGACCAGATCACCGCCTGCATCGACGCCCGGGCCTGGCTGGACGCCGTCGAACTGGACGCCGAGCGCGGCATCCACGCCAGCCTCGACCCGCGCCGCCTCGACGTGATCCTCGCCAACCTGATCGGCAACGCGCTCAAGCACGGCGGTTCGCCGGTGCGGGTGTCGGTGCGCATGGACGAGGAGGGCGGGGAGCTGGTGGTCGCCGTACGCGACCACGGGCCCGGCATCCCCGAGGACGTCCTGCCGCACGTCTTCGACCGGTTCTACAAGGCGAGCGCCTCCCGGCCGCGCTCCGAGGGCAGCGGCCTCGGCCTGTCCATCGCGACGGAGAACGCCCGGATCCACGGCGGTTCGATCACCGCCGCCAACTCACCGGAGGGCGGCGCGGTGTTCACCCTGCGGCTGCCCAGGGACGCCTCGACCCTGACCGAGCCGGGCAAGGACGCCGCGGACGGCGGGGTCGCGGACGCCGCCGAAGCCGGGGAGAAGGACGCCTGATGCACGCACGAAGACTCCTGGCCGTCGCCGCACTGGCGCTCGCGCTCTCCGGGTGCGGGATCCGGGCCACCGAGGTGCCGACCGACTTCGGCGGGGCTCCCTCACGGGTGCCCTGCTCGATGACCCAGCCCGACGAGTCGGCGCAGTCCGCACGCGGGGTGCCGGTGCAGGTGTTCCTGCTGTGCGGCTCCTCGCTGGTGACCGTGGACCGGGAGGTGCGGGTCCCGGAGGGCACGGCGGACGCGCAGCGGCGGGTGATCGTCGCCCAGGGGCTCCTGGACCAGCTCGCCGAGACGCCCACGGAGCCCGAGAAGGCGGCGGGTTACTCCACGTACGTGCGCGGCGGGATGTCCGTCGTCGGGCCCCGGCGCGGGGATCCCGAGGACACGCTGCGGCTGAGCACCTCGCCGGCCCAGCTGACGTCGTACGCGCTGGGGCAGATCGTGTGCACGCTCTCCGACTCGGCCGCGGCCGAGGGCGACGGTTCGGTGATCCTGGGCGGGCCCGGGCGGGAGCCGCTGCTGCGGTACGAGTGCACGGACGCGGTGCGGAACTCGCCGAGCGGGAACCGGCCGCCGTCCGGTGAGGTCTCCTCCGGGTGAGAGCGGTCCGGCGTTCCTGACGGGTGCCGGACCGGCCGTGTGTCGAAGGCCTCATCCCGCGTATCCGGAACCGTTCGTGTGCGGGTGGGCGTCTTGGGGGGCGTGCAGCGTCCAGGCTCCATCGGCGGCAGCGCCGCGATCCGCATCCGTGTGACGGGGGGTGTCCTCCTTGTCGCACACCTCGCGGTCGTCGCCTGGCTGATGCTGCGGCCCCTGGACGTGCCGTGGGTGATGCCCGCCAACCTGCACCCGTTCGCCGGGATCCGCGCGGACCTGGCGCTGGGCCCGCGGGTGGCGGCCCACCGCATCGGTGAGGGCCTCGCGCTGCTCGCCCCGCTGGGGGTGCTGCTCCCGATGGCCCACGGCAGGCTCGACGTCTCGCCGCTCGCCTCGCTGGTCCGTACGGCCACCGCGGGGGCCCTGCTCTCGCTCGGCATCGCCCTGCTCCAGACCGGGGTGCCGGGGCGCGTGGTGGACGTCGACTCGGTCCTGCTGAACACGGCCGGCGTGCTCGTCGCGCATCTGGCGGTGGTTCCCGCGGCCCGCGCCCGGCTGCGCGGGCGCGGTGCGCCGCGGTGGCACTCAGCCCTCCCGCAGGAGGACGCGGCTCAGGGTCGTACCCCGACGATTCCCAGGGTGGGGATCGCCCCGTAGAGCGACGCTTCGACCGGGTTCGTCTCCGTAGTGTCGTAGGTGGACGAGGGGCCGCACGGGCCGCCTCGCACCGGTCGCCCACGGCACCGGACCCTCACGAAGGAGACGCGGATGTCCAGCCTCGCCCGCCCCACCCATGGCCGCATGATCGGCGGAGTGTGCGCCGCGCTGGCCCGCCGCTTCGGCACCTCCGCCACCACGATGCGGGTGATCTTCCTGCTGTCCTGCCTGCTCCCGGGCCCGCAGTTCCTGCTCTACATCGCGCTGTGGATACTCCTCCCCGCGGAGGACAGGGCCACCGCCTGGTGACACCCGGGTACGCCGACGCCGTCGGGGCGCACCGGATGATTCCGGGGCGCCCCGACGGCGTTGCCGGCCGGCCGGGGAGGGGTCAGCCGATCGGAATCCCGTTCACCGGCAGGCCGTGGGTGGGCATGCCCTGGATCGGCAGTCCGCCGAGGAGGCCGGCGACGGGCTTGGTCGGACCGGCCGCGAGAGCCTGCTCGGCGGCGGGCTGGGCGGCGGCGAGACCGGTGGCGAGGGCGCTGCGGCCCTGCGTCAGGGCCTCACCGGCGCCCGGGAGGGCCTTGGCGACGTTCTCGGCGGGCAGGGTCTTGGTGACGGTGTCCAGGGCCTGCGAGTCCGGGACGGCCGGGGCCGCGGAGGCCGCGCCCGCGCCGACGGCGGCGAAGGCGGCACCGAGAGCGGCGACACCGAGGGTCTTGGCGGCAGACTGCTTCATCGTTGATGATTCCTTGGAATACGGTGACGGGTGTCAGGGATCTTTGACGGGGTCTTCGTGAACGCGCTGAGCGGTCCACGACCGTAAACATGCCGGACCACCGGCCGCAAACACAGAAATGCGGACGGATACCGAATACCCGTCCGCATTCCAAGTCCCGCCGGAGTCCGCGTTCAGCTCTCCGGATCGACAGAACCGCTGGTGGAGGCGGTCTGCCGGAACAGCCATTCGGATTTCAGCTCCGCATATCCGGGCTTGACGACGTCATTGATCATGGCGAGTCGTTCATCGAAAGGAATGAACGCTGATTTCATCGCATTGACGGAGAACCATTGCAGGTCGTCGAGCGTGTAACCGAATGCCTCGACAAGGTGCTCGAATTCCCGGCTCATGCTGGTCCCGGACATCAGGCGGTTGTCCGTGCTCACGGTGGCCCGGAAGTGCAGCCGTCGCAGCAACCCGATCGGGTGCTCGGCGTAGGAGGCGGCGGCCCCGGTCTGGAGGTTGGAGCTCGGGCACAGCTCCAGCGGGATCCGCTTGTCGCGGACGTACGACGCGAGCCGGCCGAGCTTGACCGTGCCGTCGTCGTGGACCTGGATGTCGTCGATGATCCGCACGCCGTGACCGAGCCGGTCGGCGCCGCACCACTGCAGGGCCTGCCAGATGGACGGCAGCCCGAAGGCCTCGCCGGCGTGGATGGTGAAGTGGTTGTTCTCGCGCTTGAGGTACTCGAAGGCGTCGAGGTGCCGGGTGGGCGGGAAGCCGGCCTCGGCACCGGCGATGTCGAAGCCGACGACGCCCAGGTCCCGGTAGCGGTTGGTGAGTTCGGCGATCTCCAGGGAGCGGGCCGCGTGCCGCATGGCGGTGAGCAGGGCGCCGACCCGGATCCGCCGGCCGTTCTCCCGGGCGAGCGCCTCGCCTTGCCGGAAGCCCTCGTTGACGGCCTCCACGACGTCCTCGAGGGACAGGCCCTTCTCGAGGTGCTGTTCGGGCGCGTACCGCACCTCGGCGTAGACGACGCCGTCCTCGGCGAGGTCCTCCGCGCACTCCCGCGCCACCCGTACCAGGGCGTCCCGGGTCTGCATGACCCCGACGGTGTGCGAGAAGGTCTCCAGGTAGCGCTCCAGCGAGCCGGAGTCGGCGGCCTCCCGGAACCAGCGGCCGAGCTTGTCCGGATCGGACTCGGGAAGCCCGGTGTACCCGGTCTCGTCGGCGAGTTCGGCGACCGTACCGGGTCGCAGACCGCCGTCGAGATGGTCGTGCAGCAGAACCTTCGGTGCCCGGCGGATCTGCTCCGGCGTCGGGGTGTTCGCGATGCTCTGGCTCGTCATCTCCGCACTGTAACTCCTACGCGCGTAGATCGCTCGGTACTCTGCGTATTCCGTTTTCCGTCGATACGCAACGGTGACCGCACCGACGGGTCGCGTACACCGCTTCTTCTGACACTGTTCTGTCATGGCACAGCAAGCGACGCCGGTCCGAACGGCCAGACTGGGCAGAGCAGTCGGCCAGGAGCCGACGACCGTGACCGGAGCGGTCCTGCTGCTCCCGGGCGGCGAGGAGAACTCGGCCCGCAGACCGTCCCCCGTATGGGCGACGCCCTTCGTCCGCGCACTCGGACGCCGGCTCGCCCGGGACGGCCGCGACGACGGGCTGGCCGCACACCTGGTCCACTACCGCTACCGCGGCTGGAACGGCGACGAGGCGCATCTCGCGGGCGACGCGAGCTGGGCGGCCGACGAGGTGGTACGGCGGTACGGCGACGTCCCGGTGTGCCTGCTGGGCCTGGGCATGGGCGGCCGGGCCGCGCTGCGCGCGGGCGGCCACGAGGCGGTCAACTCCGTGGTCTCCATCGCCCCTTGGCTGCCGGAGACGGACGTGGCTGCGCCCGAGGAACCGGTACGGCAGCTGGTGGGGAACCGGGTGCTGATCGTGCACGGCACGAACGACGAACGCACCGACCCCGAGCTGTCGTTCCGGCTGGCGGCCCGGGCCAAGAAGGCCAACCGCGAGGTGTGCCGGTTCGAAGTGCACTCCGACGGCCACGGGTTGCATCAGCACCGGGACGAGGTTCTCTCGCTCGCCTCGGACTTCGTCCTGGGAGCGCTGTACGGGCACCGGGTCTCGCGGCCGGTCGAGGACGCGCTGGCGGCGCCGCCGCCGATCGGGTTGCGGATGCCGTTGGCGGCGGGCTTCGGGCGGTCCCTGAGACGGTAGGGGTCGGGGGCGTCGCGTCCGGGGTGCGGGTGGTTCGCGGTCGATCACGCGGTTCCCCGCGCCCCCGAGGAGCGCTTTCCCCTATGCGGGGAGCAAGTTGCCCCTTCTCGACAGCAGGAACCGCTTGAAGGCCGCCACCGGCGGGGTGTCCGGGTGGCCGTCCAGCCACGCCACACCGATCTCCCGGGCCGCCCTCGGGGCCGTGACGGTGAGTTCGGCGACGCCCGGGCGGGGAAAGGCCGGCGGGGGCAGCAGCGCCACTCCGAGCCCCGCCGCCACCAGACCCCGCAGCGTCTCCGCCTCCTCCCCCTCGAACGCGACCCGCGGCCGGAAGCCGGCCTCCTCGCACAGGTCGTCGGTGATGCGGCGCAGGCCGTAGCCCGGCTCCAGGGTCACGAACGTCTCGTCGGCCGCCTCGGCGAGACGCACCCGCTTGCGGGCGGCCAGGGGGTGGTCCGCGGGCACCACAAGGCGGAGCTTCTGTTCGTCCAGGCGCCTGGCCACCAGGTCGGGGGCGTCCGGCACCGGCGAGGTCAGGCACAGGTCCAGTTCGCCCGCCCGGAGCTTCTCGATCATCGCCTCGCCGTAGTTCTGGACGAGGCTGAAGCGGACCCGCGGGTGGTCGACGCGGAAGGCCTGGAGCAGCCCGGGGACGGTCTCCGCGCCCATCGTGTGCAGGAATCCGAAGGCGACCTTGCCGGTGGTCGGGTCGGCGTCGGCGCGTACCTCGTCGGCGGCTCGCCGGACCTCGGCGAGGGCCCGTTCGACCGAGGTGAGGAAGGTGCGGCCGGCCGGGGTGAGGGAGACCGTACGGCCGTGGCGGGTGAAGAGGCCGACGCCCAGGTCCTGTTCCAGGCGGGCCATCGCACGGGAGAGCGTGGACTGGGGGACGTCGAGTTCCTGCGCGGCCCTGGTGACATGCTCCGTGCGGGCCACGCCCGCGAAGTACGCGAGACGTGGAGCCAGCAACATCGTCATGTCTTCCGTGTCACTGTCCGGTGACAGGCGCCCCGCTGACCTCCGCTGATGCTCCATGGGAACGATTATGACGATTCCGTGCATTGGACGGATCAAAAGGGGGTCCGTACGTTCGAGGTATGTCTCCCGCCAGTACCGGGGCGTCCACCACCGTGGGCGCCGCGAAGACCGTCCCCTCCTCCGACACCCGCATGGCCCCCGGCCGCCCCGGCTACCGCCGGATGAGCTTCGCCCTCTTCCTCTCCGGTGTCGCGACCTTCGCCCTCCTCTACTCCACCCAGGCCCTGCTGCCGCTGATCTCGGACGGCTTCGGGGTCAGCGCGAGCGACGCGAGCTGGACGGTGGCGGCGGCCACCGGTGGCCTGGCCCTGTTCGTCATCCCGATGAGCGCCCTGTCCGAGCGCTTCGGGCGCCGTACGGTCATGACCGCGTCGCTGGCGGTGGCGGTGACCGTGGGCCTCCTGGTCCCCTTCGCCCCGTCGCTCGGCGTGCTGGTGGTGCTGCGTGGCGTCCAGGGCGCCGCGCTGGCCGGCCTGCCGGCCTCGGCGCAGGCCTACCTCGCCGAGGAGGTCCGCCCCAGGGCGCTGGTGACGGCGATCGGCCTGTTCGTCGCGGGCAACAGTGTCGGCGGGATGAGTGGCCGGGTCATCACCGGCTGGGTCGCACAGGAGTGGGGCTGGCGGGTCGCGGTGGGCGTCATCGGGGTGCTCGCGGTCGGCTGCGCGGTGGCCTTCCGGCTGCTCCTGCCCGCCCCGCGGCACTTCACCGCGGGCTCGCCGCACCCGCGCCGACTGCTCTCCACGGTCCGCGACCACCTGGCCAATCCGCTGCTGCGCCGCCTGTACGCGATCGGCGCGCTGTTCATGACCGTTTTCGGCGGCGTCTACACGGTGATCGGCTACCGCCTGACCGAGGAGCCGTTCTCGCTGCCCCAGGGCATCGTCGGCTCGATCTTCCTCGTCTACCTGGTGGGTACGGTGTCGGCGTCCACGGCGGGCCGTCTGGTCGGCCGGCTCGGCCGCCGGGGCGCTCTCTACCTGGGCGGCGGTACGACGGCCGCGGGTCTGCTGCTCTCCCTCGCCGACTGGCTCCCCCTGGTCCTGCTGGGCCTGGTCCTGATCACCGCGGGCTTCTTCGCGGGTCACGCGGTGGCGTCCTCGGCGGTCAGCGGGACGGCGGCCCACGGCCGGGCCCAGGCGTCCGCCATCTACCAGTCCGCCTACTACATCGGCTCGAGCGCGGGCAGCACGGTGGGCGCGCTGGCGTTCCACGCGAGCGGCTGGTCGGGGACGGTGGGCGTGGGTCTGCTGGCGGTCGCGGGCGTGGTGGCGATCACGGTGCTGGGCTCGGTGGCGGCCCGGCGCCAGGTCCTGGCGGGCGCCCACTGAGGCGCGTCCGCCCGCCCCGTGGACCGCATCACCGGGTTTCCCGCACCCACCCCATCTCATCTGCGCCTTTCCCCACTCCGGGGGCCATTGTCAGTCCCCTGCGGTAGCTTCCAGGTGCTGGAGCGCGACGGCGCGCGAACGGGAACGGCCACAGGGGTGGGTGGACGGCAATGGGCAACAGCACGGCGACGACGGAGCTCGACGTCGCACTGGAGAAGTACCGGACCGAGCTGACCGGGTACTGCTACCGGATGCTCGGTTCGTCGTTCGAGGCCGAGGACGCCGTGCAGGACACCCTGGTGCGGGCCTGGCGGAGCCACGAGAAGTTCGAGGGCCGTTCCAGTCTGCGGTCGTGGCTCTACCGGATCGCGACGAACGTGTGCCTGGACATGCTCAGCGCGAGCGGCAGGCGGGCGCGCCCGATGGACCTCAGCGAGTCGACGCCGCTCGCCCGGGCCGCGCTCTCCCCTCGGCCCGACAACACCTGGCTGGAGCCGGTGCCGGACGCGCGGGTGCTGCCGACGGTGGACGACCCGGCCGAGGCGGCCGTGGCCAAGGAGTCCGTCCGCCTCGCCTTCATGGCCGCGCTGCAGCAGCTGCCGCCCAAGCAGCGGGCGGTGCTGATCCTGCGCGAGGTGCTGGCCTGGAACGCCGCCGAGGTGGCCGAGCTGCTCGACACGACCGTCGCCTCGGTCAACAGCGCCCTGCAGCGGGCCCGCGCCACCCTGGCCGAGCAGCAGCAGTCCGGGGCCGGGGCGGAGGTCTCGAACCCGCTCGACGAGGAGCAGCGCAAGCTCCTGGAGCGCTATGTCGCGGCCTTCGAGGGCTACGACATGACGGCCCTGACGGCGCTCCTGCACGAGGACGCCATCATGACGATGCCGCCGTTCGACCTGTGGCTCGTCGGCCACGCGGACATCGCCGGTTTCATGACCACGATCGGCTCCGCCTGCGAGGGCTCCCGGCTGTTCCCGGTCCAGGTCAACGGCCTGCCCGGGTTCGCCCAGTACAAGCCCGATCCGGACACCGGCGGCTTCAGCCCCTGGTCGATCCAGGTCCTGGAGATCTCAGACGGCCGGCTGACCGGGTTCCACTTCTTCCTCGACACCGGGCGCTGGTTCCCGCTCTTCGGCCTCCCCCTCCACCTGGACGCGAAGGCCGAGGAAGCGGAGCAGGGAGCGTAGGGCGGGGTCGGGGTCCCGCAGCCGGATCCGCCCGCCGGCCCGGCGGGCGGTCAGCTCCAGCCGGGCCAGCAGGTCGACGGCGGCGAGGCCCGGCGGCCCCAGCCCGCCGACGTCGCAGACGACGGTACGGTCCCCGCGGCCCGGCAGCATCGCGCGCACGGCGTCGCAGAGTCCTGGCACCTCGTCCCTGGCGACGGGGCCGGACAGCACGAGCACGGCGGGGGTCACGGCATCCACGAGCGGTAGACCGGCGACGGCCTGACAACTCATCGGTAGGTCCGGCGCCGTCCCGTGACGGTCGCACAGATCACAAGGATCACAACGTTGACCTGCGCCTGACCCGCACCGGAGGGTTGGGTGTATGCGCCACAGACCACCACCCACGCGGACCCCCGACGGCCTCGTGCCCGCCAAGGGGGTTCAGTGCAAGGGGTCCTGAGCGGCTTCGCCGTCATCGCGATCGTCATCGCCGTCGGCTACGCCCTCGGCCGCGGCGGCCACCTGGGCGGCAACGGCCGCGAGGTGCTCACCAAGCTCGCCTTCCACGTCGCCTCCCCCGCCCTGCTCTTCACCACCCTCGCCAGGGCCGACCTCGCGGTGGTCTTCTCCAGCCGCCTCCTGGTGACGGCCCTGTCCACGGCGGCGGCGGCCGGAGTGTTCGTGGCGGTGGGTGTCGTACGGGGCTGGGGGGTGGGCCGTACGACGATCGGCGCGCTCTGCTCCAGCTACGTGAACTCCGGAAACCTGGGCATCCCGATCGCCGTGTACGTGCTCGGGGACGCCTCCCTGGTGGCTCCGGTGCTGCTGTTCCAGGTGGTGATCCTGACCCCGGTCGCGCTGACGGTCCTGGACCTGTCGGGCATGGGCGAGAAGGGCCCCTGGTGGCGCCGCCTGCTCACCCCGCTGCGCAACCCGATAGCCGTCGGCTCGCTCACCGGGGTCCTGGTAGCGGCACTCGGCATCGCTCTTCCCGGCCCCGTGATGGACCCCCTGACCCTGATCGGGAACATGTCGGTCCCGGCGGTGCTGCTCGCCTTCGGCATCTCCCTGCACGGCAGCACCCCGCCCGGCCGGGGCCGCGACCGCCACCCGGTGTTCCTGGCCGTCGCCCTGAAGTCGGCGGTCCAGCCACTGGTCGCCTGGGCCCTGGCCACCGGCGTCTTCGGCCTGCACGGGGCGCCGCTGCTCGACGTGACGGTGACGTCGGCGCTGCCGACCGCGCAGAACCTGTACACCTACGCCGTCACCTACCGGGTCGGCGAGGAACTGGCCCGCGACTCGATCCTGCTGTCGACGGTGCTGGCGGTGCCGGTCCTGGTGGTGGTGGCGACACTGCTGGGGTGACGGGCCGTCAGTCGACGGGGAACTCGCAGACCCAGACCAGTTCGTCCCACTCGTCGTCACCCGCGATGTAGTCGGCGTCGATGGCGCTCATGACCGCATCCAACACGCCGAACGGGACCGGCGGAGGTCCACCGGTCCCGTTCACCCGATCGAGCAATCCCCAGGTCAGGCGATGCGTTCCAGCACGACCGGGGACGCCGTGGACTCCGTGCCCGCCGCCGCGATGTCGTAGGAGCCCTCGACCGACTGGAGCGCGTACTCGAAGCGGTCCGGGGTGTCGGTGTGGAGGGTCAGGAGCGGCTGGCCCGCCGTCACCGTGTCGCCGGGCTTGGCGTGCAGCTCGACGCCCGCGCCCGCCTGCACCGGGTCCTCCTTGCGCGCGCGGCCCGCGCCCAGGCGCCAGGCGGCGACGCCGATGTCGTAGGCGTCGAGGCGGGTGAGGACACCGGACGACGGCGCCTTGATCACGTGCTGCTCCCTCGCCACCGGCAGGACCGCGTCCGGGTCGCCGCCCTGCGCCGCGATCATCCGGCGCCAGACGTCCATGGCCGAGCCGTCGGCCAGCGCCTTCGCCGGGTCGGCGTCCTTGAGGCCGGCCGCGTCGAGCATCTCGCGGGCCAGCGCGAGGGTCAGCTCCACGACGTCGGCGGGACCGCCGCCGGCCAGCACCTCGACGGACTCGCGGACCTCCAGGGCGTTGCCCGCGGTGAGGCCCAGCGGGGTGGACATGTCGGTGAGGAGCGCGACCGTCCGCACCCCGTGGTCGGTGCCGAGGCCGACCATCGTCGAGGCCAGCTCACGAGCGTCCTCGATGGTCTTCATGAAGGCGCCGGTGCCGACCTTCACGTCCAGGACCAGGGAACCGGTGCCCTCGGCGATCTTCTTGGACATGATCGAGGAGGCGATCAGCGGGATCGCCTCGACGGTGCCGGTGACGTCGCGGAGCGCGTAGAGCTTCTTGTCGGCGGGGGCCAGGCCGTCGCCGGCCGCGCAGATCACCGCGCCGGTGGTGTCGAGGACGTTCAGCATCTCCTCGTTGGAGAGCAGGGCGCGCCAGCCGGGGATCGACTCCAGCTTGTCCAGGGTGCCGCCGGTGTGGCCGAGTCCCCGGCCGGAGAGCTGCGGGACGGCCGCGCCGCAGGCCGCGACGAGGGGGGCCAGGGGAAGGGTGATCTTGTCGCCGACGCCGCCCGTGGAGTGCTTGTCGGCGGTCGGACGGGACAGGGCGGAGAACTCCATGCGCTCGCCGGAGGCGATCATCGCCGCCGTCCAGCGGGCGATCTCGCGGCGGTTCATGCCGTTGAGGAGGATGGCCATCGCGAGCGAGGACATCTGCTCGTCGGCCACCTCGCCGCGTGTGTACGCGTCGATGACCCAGTCGATCTGCTCGTCGCCGAGCTCACCGCGGTCGCGCTTGGTGCGGATGACGGAGATGGCGTCCATGGCCATGACGTTCCCTTCGGAGCATTGCGAAACGTACGGCCCCTCCGCGCGGACGGGCGGGAGGGGCCGTACGGGATTACTTGGCGAGATGGTCCGGGCCGAAGGCCTGGGGCAGCATCTCGGAGAGGGGCAGGACGCCTTCCGGGGTGTCCAGGAAGAGGTCCGGGCCGCCGAACTCGTAGAGCAGCTGACGGCAGCGGCCGCACGGGACGAGCAGCGCGCCCGTGCCGTCCACGCAGGTGAAGTGCGTGAGGCGCCCACCGCCGGTGCGCTGGAGCTCGGAGACCAGTCCGCACTCGGCGCACAGGCCGATGCCGTAGGACGCGTTCTCCACGTTGCAGCCGGAGACCGTGCGCCCGTCGTCGACCAGCGCGGCGGCCCCGACCGGGTAGCCGGAGTACGGCGCGTAGGCGTGGGACATGGCGGTCCGTGCCTCGGCCCGCAGCGTCTCCCAGTCGAAGCAGTCGTCCTCGGCCGTCACTTGCCCTGTCCCTTCCGGTACGGGAGGCCGTCCGCCTTCGGCATCCGCAGGGACTGCGCGGACAGCGAGAGCACCAGCAGGGTGACCAGGTACGGGGTCGCGGTGACGAGCTGGCGCGGGACCTCGTTGGTGGCGGAGTACCAGATGAACATCAGGACCGCGATGACGATCGTGATGACGGCCGGGACGTACTTCTTGCGCCAGGCCAGGTAGACCGCGCCGAAGACCAGCAGGATCGCGAGCAGCAGGATCAGCGCGTGCACGTTGACCGTGCCGCCGCGCAGGTTGAGGCTGTCGGTGTAGCCGAACAGGCCCGCGCCGAGCGCCAGTCCGCCCGGCATCCAGTTGCCGAAGATCATCGCGGCGAGACCGATGTAACCGCGGCCGGCCGTCTGGCCGTCGAGGTAGACGTTCGAGGCGACGATGGACAGGAAGGCGCCGCCGAGACCGGCGAAGCCACCGCTGATGAGCACCGCGATGTACTTGTACTTGTAGACGTTGACGCCCAGGGACTCGGCCGCGACCGGGTTCTCGCCGCAGGAGCGCAGGCGCAGACCGAAGGCGGTGCGCCACAGCACCCACCAGGTGGCGGGGACGAGGGCGACGGCGACGACCGTCAGCGGGGAGAGGTCGGTCAGCAGGCCGCCCAGCAGACCGCCGAGGTCCGAGATCAGGAACCAGTGCTTCTCGTTGAGCGTGTTCAGCCAGTCGGACAGGCCCGGGACGCTGAAGGTGCCCAGGGAGTCGATCGGCGGCGACTGCTTGGAGGAGCCGCCCTCCGCGTTCTCGAAGGTGAACTTGGAGAGGTAGCGGGTGGCGCCGAGGGCGAGGATGTTCAGGGCCACACCGGAGACGATGTGGTTGACGTTGAAGGTGACGGTCGCGACGGCGTGCAGCAGGGCGCCGAGCGCGCCGCCGAGGATGCCGAAGGCGACCCCGACCCACGGGCCCCACTGGTAGCCCGCCCAGGCACCGAACCAGGTGCCGAGGATCATCATGCCTTCGAGGCCGATGTTGACGACGCCCGCGCGCTCGGCCCACAGGCCGCCCAGACCGGCGAGGCCGATCGGCACGGCGAGGCGC
Source organism: Streptomyces sp. NPDC001068 (assembly GCF_042897315.1). NCBI lineage: Bacteria > Bacillati > Actinomycetota > Actinomycetes > Kitasatosporales > Streptomycetaceae > Streptomyces > Streptomyces sp. NPDC001068. Next base: position 619,951 of record NZ_JBIAYD010000003.1, read on the forward strand.
AGCGCGGTGGACATCTGGCCGGTCGAGGTGATGCCCTCGGCGCCGGTGATCAGGCGCACGGCCGAGGTGAGTACCAGTACGCCGGCGACGACCAGCAGGAGTACCGGGAGCGACATTCGGCGGCCGCCCTTGCCGGGCTGCTTCGCCTGCGGCTTGGCGATGGTCGCGGTGGACATCAGGCCGCCACCTCCTTCTTGGTGTTCTGGGCGGCGGCCGCGGCGAGCTCCGCGCCGACCTGGCGCTGCTGGCGGCGCAGGCCCCACTGGCGTACGGCTTCGTAGGAGATGACGACGGAGAAGACGATCAGGCCCTGCATGATCGTGGCGATCTCCTTCTCGTACGCCACCGGGGTGGCGTAGTCGAGGGCGGGCGAGGCCTTGTCGAGGAAGGCCCACAGCAGGGCGGCGAAGGCGATGCCGCCGGGGTTGTTCCGGCCGAGCAGGGCGATGCCGATGGCGGTGAAGCCGAGGCCGGCCGGGAAGTCGAGGCTGTAGGTGTGCGAGTCGCCGAGCAGCAGCGGCAGGCCCGCGAGGCCGGAGACCGCGCCGGAGATCAGCATGGAGATCAGGACCATGCGCTTGGCGTCGACGCCGGAGGCCGCGGCGGCGGACTCGGAGGCGCCGGTGGCACGCAGGTCGAAACCGAAGCGGGTGCGGTTGAGGACGACCCAGTAGGCGATGCCGAGGGCGATGGCGACGAAGACCATGCCGTAGATCTCGCCGACGTCGGAGCCCAGGTTGATACCGGGGAACCAGCCGGACTTCTTCATCACGCCGGTCGTCATGTTGTTGCCGACCTGCACGCCCCACACGTTCGAGAGGGTGACGTAGCCGATGACGCTGGTGGCGATGGCGTTCAGCATGATCGTGGCGACGACCTCGCTGACCCCTCGGGTGACCTTCAGGACGCCCGCGATGCCGGCCCAGAAGGCGCCGGTGAACATGGCGACCAGGAGCAGCATCGGGATCTGGAGGGCGGCGGGCAGACCGACGTTGGCGCCGACCACGGCCGTCATCACGGCGGCGAGCCGGTACTGGCCGTCGACGCCGATGTTGAACAGGTTCATGCGGAAGCCGAGGGCGACCGCGATGGCCGCGATGTAGTACATCGCCGCCTGGTTGACGATCAGCACCTGGATGTCCGAGTACGGCAGCTGCTGGAGCATCAGGGAGTAGGGCTCGAACGGGTTGCGGTTCGAGGCGAGCAGCACGATCGACGTCAGCGCGATCGCGAGGACGAGTGCGATGGCCGGGCCGGCCAGCGCGAGGAGCACCCGCTCCTTGTCGAACTTCTTCATCGGGCCTCGTCCTCCGGACCAGCGGCGCCATCGTGTGCTTCTGGGGCGGTGTCTACGTGTTCCAGGTGGCCGGACGCGGCACCGGTCATGGCCGAGCCGAGCTCCTCCGGGGTGACGGTGGCCGGGTCGGCGTCAGCGACCAGCTTTCCGTCGAAGATCACCCGCAGGGTGTCCGACAGGCCGATCAGCTCGTCGAGGTCGGCGGAGATCAGCAGCACGGCCAGGCCCTCGCGGCGGGCCTCCCGGATGCGGTCCCAGATCTGCGCCTGGGCGCCGACGTCCACACCCCGGGTGGGGTGGGCGGCGATCAGGAACTTCGGGTTGTGGCTCATCTCACGGCCGACGATCAGCTTCTGCTGGTTGCCGCCGGAGAGGGAGGCGGCGGTGACGTCGATGCCGGGGGTGCGGACGTCGTACTCCTCGACGATCCGGCGGGTGTCGGCCTGGGCGCCCTTGATGTCCAGCCAGAAGCCCTTGGCGTTGGGCTTCTCGGTGACGTGGCCGAGGATGCGGTTCTCCCAGAGCGGCGACTCCAGGAGCAGGCCCTGGCGGTGCCGGTCCTCGGGGATGTAGCCGACGCCGGACTGCCGGCGCTTGCGGGTGGCCCAGCCGGTGATGTCCTCGCCGAGGAACTCGATCGTGCCCGAGTCGGCGTTGCGGGTGCCGATCAGCGCGTCGATCAGTTCGGTCTGGCCGTTGCCCTCGACACCGGCGATGCCCATGACCTCGCCGGCGTGGATGGTGAAGGTCACGTCGTCGAGGACGCGCTTGGCCGCGCCGGGGGCCGTGGCCTCGGTGAGCACGTCGGCGCCGGCCGTGGCACCGGCCGAGCCGGGGGTCGCGGTCTCGGGCTGCGCGCCGGCCTCGCCGAGGGAGGCGCCGGACGCGTACACGGTGAGGTTCCGGACGGTGACGACCGGCTTGTCGGTGACCGTGGAGCCGGCGGTCTCCGGGGTGGGCAGCTCGCTGCCGACCATCAGTTCGGCGAGCTGGCGCGGGGTGGTCTCCGAGGGGATCGCGGTCCCGACGGTCGTACCGCGGCGGATGACGGTGATGTCGTCGGCCACCGACAGCACCTCGCCGAGCTTGTGCGAGATGAAGATGACCGACAGACCCTCGGACTTCAGTTCCCGCAGGTTGTCGAAGAGGGCGTCGACCTCCTGGGGGACCAGGACGGCGGTGGGCTCGTCGAGGATCAGGGTCCTGGCACCGCGGTAGAGGACCTTGAGGATCTCCACGCGCTGCCGGTCGGCGACGCCGAGGTCCTCGACCAGGACGTCGGCGCGGATGCCCAGGCCGTACCGGTCGGAGATCTCGCGGATCTTCTTTCGGGCGTTGCCGCCGATGCCGTACAGCTTCTCGCTGCCGAGCACCACGTTCTCGAGCACCGTCAGGTTGTCCGCCAGCATGAAGTGCTGGTGGACCATGCCGATGCCGCGGGCGATGGCGTCGGCCGGGGACGAGAAGGCGACCTGTTCGCCGTCGATCGCGATGGTGCCCTCGTCCGGCTTCTGCATGCCATAGAGGATCTTCATCAGGGTCGACTTGCCGGCGCCGTTCTCGCCGACCAGGGCGTGGACGGTGCCCTTGCGGACCGACAGGTGGATGTCGTGGTTGGCTACGACTCCGGGGAATCGTTTGGTGATCCCCGCCAGCTCGACCGCGGCTGTCGTCTCTGCGGTGAGCGGAGGGCTGCTGGACGCGTCGATGGCGCACTCTCCTCGGAAACGGGGCCATCTACGCGCGTAGCGCCCCTGCTTTAAATAGTGCCCGGATCTGACCGAGTTTTTTTGAGCCTCGATCCGTTCCGAGCATTCTGCCGCGCGAACGGGGGTTGCCCGTGCCGCTGATCCGCGGGATCCCCCTCGGTCCCCGGGCACCCGCCCGGGTCCGCCGACCGGTCCCCGGATCCATGGCACGGGTGCGGGAAGGACATCCTTCCCGCACCCCGTTCCGTGGCCGTAACGCTGCCATTACAGCGCCCTTTTGACCATGCCTACGACAGGTCCGGCGGCCGTCGCTCCTGGGGTCAGGAGGTCTTGACCGTGATGGAGCCGTCCTTGATGCCGGCCTCGGCCTTCTTCAGCGCGGCCTGCAGGGCGGCGTTGCTCTTGAAGGCCGGGTTGGAGTCGGCCAGGCCCACCGCACCGTTGCTCAGGGAGCCGCGGATCTCACCGGTCAGCGGCTTCTTGTCCTTGATGACGGACTTGGCCAGGTCGTACACCGCGCCCTCGACGTTCTTGAGCGCCGAGGTGAGGATGTAGTTCTTGTACTTCGACAGCGCGGCCTGGTTGTACTGGTCGGAGTCGACACCGATCGCCCAGACCTTGTGCGCGGCGGCGGCCTTGATGACGCCCTGGCCGGAGAGGCCGGCGGCGGCGTAGACCACGTCGGCACCGGCGCCGATCTGGCCCTCGGCGGCGGCCTCGCCCTTGTCGGGGCTGGAGAAGCCACCCTCCTGGGCGGTCTGGGTCAGGTACTGGGCCTTGACCTTGACGTTCTTCTTGGTGTCCGTGACGCCCTGCTCGAAGCCCGCCTCGAACTTGTGGATCAGCGGGACGTCCACGCCGCCGATGAAGCCGACGGTGTTCGACTTGGTGGTCAGCGCGGCGGTGACGCCGGCCAGGTACGAGGACTGCTCCTCGTGGAAGACCATGTCCGCGACGTTGCTCGCCTGGTCCTGGTTGTCGTCGATGATGCCGAAGGTGATCTTCGGGAACTTCGCGGCGGCCTCCTTGACGGCGGGCGCGTAGGCGAAGCCGACACCGATCACCGGGTTGTAGCCGGACTTGGCGAGGGTCTCGAGGCGCTGCACCTTGTCCGCGTCCGACTCGCCGTCCTGCGGCTCGACGTCCCGGCCGGTGACGCCGAACGCCTGGTCGGCCTTCTGGAAGCCGGCGTACGCGGCGTCGTTGAAGGACTGGTCGCCCTTGCCGCCGACGTCGTACGCGAGGCCGACACCCTTGGACGCGCCCGCCTTGCCGGTGGACGAACTGGACGAGCTGCCGCACGCTGAAACGGTGACGGCGAGGGCTGCGGTTGCAACGCCTGCAACGGCGATACGGGACACCCGGCGCATGGAACGTGACTCCTTCGTGCAAGCGCCCAAACCAGGCGCTGGTTCCGCGGCAGCGTAACGCGCGTAGACCAGACGGAAAACCCCCAATGTCCGGTCCGTTATCTAGCTGTGGCCACAGTCACCGCGAAGGTGACGGACAGCAGCGCGCCCCTTGCGGGAGGCAAGGGGCGCGCTGACCTCGACGGCCCGGTGAGCGGCCCTACCCGTCGGTAGGACCGCTCACCCGGCGACTCATGTACGTCGCATTACTTCGTGTTGACGGTGACCTTGCCGTCGATGATGTCCTGCTTGGCCTTCTCCACGGCGGCGACGACCTTGGTCAGGGCCTTGTACTTCGGGTTCGTGTCGGCGAAGCCGACGCCACCGGTCTTGAGGGTGCCGTTGACGACACCGCTCTCCGGCTTGCCGTCGTGGACGGACTTCACGAGGTCGTACACCGCGCCGCCGACGTTCTTGAGGGCGGAGCCGAGGATGTAGTCCTTGTACTTGGCGAGCGCGCTCTGGCTGTACTGGTCGGAGTCGACGCCGACCGCCCAGATCTTGGCGCCGGCCGCGGCCTCGATCACGCCCTGCCCGGAGAGTCCGGCCGCGTGGTAGATGACGTCCGCACCGGCGTCGATCTGGCCCTGCGCGGCGGCCTTGCCCTTGTCGGGGCTGGAGAAGCCGCCCTCCTGCGCCGTCTGCGTCAGGTACTGCGACTCGATCTTGATCTTCGGGTTGACGGACTTGGCACCCTGGTCGAAACCGGCCTCGAAGGTGTGGATGAGCGGTACGTCCACGCCGCCGATGAAGCCGATGTGGTCCTTCTTGGTGGCCGAGGCCGCGGCGACACCCGCCAGGTAGGACGACTGCTCCGCCGCGAAGACCATGTCGACGACGTTCTTCGCCGTCACCTCGTTGTCGTCGATGATGCCGAAGGTGATCTTCGGGTACTTGGCGGCGACCTCCTTGACCGCGGGCGCGTAGGAGTAGCCGACCCCGATGATCGGGTTGTAGCCGGCCTTGGCCAGGGTGTCGAGGCGCTGCACCTTGTCGGCGTCGGACTCGCCGTCCTGCGGCTCGATGTCCCGGCCGCCGATGCCGAACTCCTTCTCGGCCTTCTGGAAGCCGGCGTACGCGGCGTCGTTGAAGGACTGGTCGCCCTTGCCGCCGATGTCGTAGGCGAGGCCGATGCCCTTGCCGTTGTACTTGCCGGACGCGCCGGAGCCGGAGCCGGCGCCGTCGGAACCGGTGTCCTGGCTGGACTTGCCGCATCCGACAGCCGCGAGGGCGATGACGGTGACAGTCACCGCGGCTTGGGAGAACCTCGTCCTCCGAGAGACAGAACGCACAGCACGTACCCCTTCGTCCCCACGGCACCGTCACCGGCCCGCTTCCCCAACCGGCCACCTGCGGTGGCGATTTCGGCGCACAGTAACGCGCGTAGAAGCGGAGGGGAACGGGGTTTCTCCGTGCCGTTATCGAACCGTGCCGCCCTCGGGTCACAGGAGGAGATCATTGGTTACACCCGGGTGACACAGGGGGACGAATCACCCCTGATCGGGCACCCTCGGCCGCCGTGACCGCCACCCGTCCGCCGGCGGGCGCCCGGGGGCCGCGGCCGACTCCCCCGGCCTCGGTGTCGGCCGGGGTCTCCAGGCGTCCGTGCGACTGCTCGTGGCGTCGCCGGAGGGTCGTGCCGCCGCCGGGTCGCGAGGCGCGGGGCGGGTCGCCGGTGGGGCGTCGCGCCGGTACGGCGGGGGCCGGTGGGGCGTGGCGTCGGGTGGGGCGGGGCGTGGCGGGGCGCTAGCGGGTCGCGTCGATGAGGGCGGCCGCCGTGAACAGCTCCACCCCGACGGTGATGGCCCGCTCGTCGGCGTCGAAGTCGCCCTGGTGCAGGTCGCGCACGGCCCGCTCACCCGGCGTCCGCACCCCGAGCCGCGCCAGCGCGCCCGGCACGTGCTCCAGGTACCAGGAGAAGTCCTCGCCACCGAGGCTCTGCTCGGTGGTCTCGATGGAGTCCGTGCCGCGGCGGGCGGTCATCGCGTCCCGGAGCAGTTCGGTGATCACCGGGTCGTTGACGACCGGCGGCACCCCGCGCACGTAGTTGATCTCGGACTTGGCCCGGTGCAGGGTCGCGACCTCGTCGATCGCCGCGTGCACCACGTCCGGCGCCTGGCGCCACCCCTCCAGGTCCAGGCATCGCACGGTGCCGGAGAGCTCGGCGTGCTGGGGGATGACGTTGGGCGCGTGCCCGGACTCGATCCGTCCCCAGGTCACGGCGAGCCCGCTGCGGCTGTCCACGCGCCGCGCGATGAGCGCAGGCACGTCGACGGCGACCCGGGCGGCGGCGGTGACCATGTCGGTGGTCAGGTGCGGCCGGGCGGTGTGGCCGCCGGGCCCGTCCAGCGCGACCTCGATGCGGTCGCAGGCGCTGGTGATGGCACCGGTCCTGAGGCCGATCCGCCCCGCGTCCACCCGCGGGTCGCAGTGCACGGCGAGGATCCGTCCCACGCCCTCCAGCACCCCGGACTCGATGGCGTCGGCGGCGCCGCCGGGCAGCACCTCCTCGGCGGGCTGGAAGAGCAGCCGCACGGGCCGCGGCAGCAGCCCCCGCTCGTGCAGCTCGGCGAGGACGAGCCCGGCGCCGAGCACCACGGCGGTGTGCACGTCGTGCCCGCACGCGTGCGCCCGGTCCGGGACGGTGGACCGGTACGCGCACTCGGTCTTCATGTCCGGGATGGGCAGGGCGTCGATGTCGGCGCGCAGGGCGAGCACCGGCAGCCCGTCGGCCTCGGGCCCGATGTCACAGATGATCCCGGTTCCCATGGCGAGCACCCGCGGCCGGAGACCGGCCTTTTCCAGCCGTTCCTTGATGGCGGCGGTGGTGCGGAACTCCTGGTTGCCCAGTTCGGGGTGCATGTGCAGGTCGCGCCGGAACGCTACGAGTTCGGCGTGCAGCTCCGCGCTGAGCACACCGGGGAGCACATCCCCTGGGAGGTCGGCCTCGGTCTCTAGGGACATCAATTGGTTCACCCTCTGAAGGGTAGGACGCCCGAGGGGTCAACTGCCCCGAGATCAACAAAAGTTCAGCCCGTTAGGGGAAGAAAATCTGACCGCGATGGCATGACCTCGGACGTGGCTGGGTAAAACCTATGTTTCCTCTTCCACGGATACCACGCCGGACGGCAGTCACGCCGTTTCTGTCCACCTTCCGAGAACGGACCCGATCCGGAACGGCCACTTCGACACCCCCGCCCGCGCCTGCCCGGTAGCGTGCGCGACCGTGACGGACTCGGAGACCACCGACTTCATAGAAACCACCCGTACGTCCTACGACGCGATCGCCAAGGACTACTCCGCCGCCCACGCGGACCTCCCGACGCAGCCGGTGGACATGTCGCTGATCGGGGCGTTCGCCCAACTGGTGAAGGCCAACGGCACCGCCCCCGTGGCCGACCTGGGCAGCGGCCCCGGCCACATCACCGCCCACCTGCACGGCCTGGGGGTCCCCGCCTTCGGCATCGACCTCTCCCCCGCCATGGTCGCCCTGGCCCGCGAGGCGCACCCCGGGCTCCGCTTCCACCAGGGCTCGATGACGTCCCTGGACCTGCCGGACGAGACCCTCGGGGGCATCCTCGCCCTCTACTCGATCATCCACGTCCCCGACACCCACCTCCCGGCGGCCTTCGCCGGCTTCCACCGCGCCCTTGTCCCCGGCGGCCACGTCCTGCTGGCCTTCCAGAAGAGCGAGCAGCCCGGTCTCCACATCACCGAACGCTTCGGCCACCGGATCGACCTGCACTGCTACTGGCGGCCGGCGTACGTGGTGAGCGACATGCTCGTCAAGGCGGGCCTGGAGGTGGCCGCCACGCTGATCCGCGAGCCGCTCGACCAGGAGAAATGGCCCCGCGCGTTCGTGCTGGCCCGCAAACCGGCCTGACCGGAACGGCACGGACGGCACGGACGGCACGGACGGCACGTAATGCAGAGACGGCACGCACGGCACGCACGGCACGGAATGCAGGAACGGCACGCACGGCACGGACTGCACGGGCCGCACGGACGGGGGGCGTCGGGACCGGCCGGGGCGCGGACTCGGGCCAGGGCCCCCGCACGGGCCGGCCTCGGTCCTGGCGTCAGCTCTGGGTGCGGCGCACGCACTCGGTGACCACGTCCCGCAGGCTGCCGGTGTCCGCCAGCAGCCGGCGCTGCTCGTCCGCGCCGTTGCCGTCCCGCAGCAGCAGCCGGACGCCCTCCTCCACGAGCGCCAGGTCGCCGCTGTCGGCGAGGGCGTCCCCGGTGTGCGCCAGCAGGGCGCCCAGCACCTCCCCGGCCGCCCTGGGCCGCAGGGTGGCCGGGTCGAGGAGTTCCCCGCCCAGCCCCGAGCGGGCCGCCCGCCAGCCGGCCATCCTGGCCGGTCCCACCCCGTGGTCGACGGGCTCCCGCCCGGCCCGCCACTCCCGGGCGGCGGTCTCGACCAGCGCCCGCGCCAGCGCGGCCACGAGGACGGCGGTCCCGGCGCGCAGGCACACGTCGGCGACCCGGATCTCCACGGTCGGGTAGCGCCGGGCGAGCCGGGCGTCGAAGTAGACCATCCCTTCGTCCAGGATCACACCGGTGGCCACCATGTCCGCGACCAGCCGGTGGTACCGCTCCGCGGTCCGGAACAGCTCGGCGGGTCCGGCGGACGGCCAGCGCGCCCACACCCGGCTGCGGTAGCTGGCGTATCCGGAGTCCTGGCCCTGCCAGAAGGGTGAATTGGCGCTGACGGCGATGAGTACCGGCAGCCAGGGCCGCATCCGGTCCAGGACCCCGACCCCCTCCTCGTCCGACTCCACGGAGACATGGACATGACATCCGCACACCAGTTGCTCCCGGGTGGCGATCCCGTACTGCTCGGCCATCCACCGGTAGCGCCGGTTCACGCTGATGGAGGGGCTCACCGGCAGCGGCGAGGCGGCCAGTGCCGCCACCGCGCACCCGAGGTCGCCGGCCAGCCGGGCGGCCTCCTTGCGGCACCGCACGATCTCCTCGCCGAGCTCCGTCATCTCCGACTGCGGCCGCGTGGCGAACTCCAGCATCTGCCCGTAGAGCTCTTTCTCGAAGACCTCCTGCCCCGGGTCGGCCAGTGCGGCCCGGGCCAGGACCGCGGCCGCCGACGCCTTGGGGTCCCCCGTCTCCGGATCGACGAGCAGCAGTTCCTCCTCCACACCGACGGTACGCACGCCAACCCGCCCTCCATCACGCCACCACCGGACGCGGCGGCCTCCGCACCTCTCCGAATTCCCCCGCTGGCCGGGAGGACACCTGAGGGCGGCGGCCGGAAGACCGCGGCCGCCGGACGTGACCGGCGAGGCGCGGGGCGTGACCGACGGGGCGTGACCGACCGGGCGTGACCGGCGGCCGGCGCGGCTACGCCGGGCTGGTCACCGCCGCCAGCCGGTGGACGTCCTTCGCCGTGCCGGTGACCCCGGAGAGGAATCCCTGCGCGCGGGGCGACGCGTTCTCCGTCAGCCAGGCCGGGTCGATGTCGCAGACGGCCACCCGGACGCCCGTGCCGACCAGAGCCAGCGGCAGGGTGTGGACGACCGTCGAGGGGAAGCTGAGGATCGTACGGCCGATCGGGCCGCGGCGGGCGATCAGTTCGAGGGGGAGGTCCGGGCGGACTATCTCCAGCCCCGTCTCGCCGGCGAGACGGTGGAGTTTCTCCGTGCTCTCCCTGCGGTGCGCGAAGTAGCGGGTCGCCCCGTGCGCCTTCGCCAGGGTCTGGACCGCCTCCAGGTAGCGGTCGCCGTCCACCACGCCGGTCTCCACCAGGGAGGTGCCGACCATGTCGGCGCCCTTGGTGATGCGCGGCGGGCCGAAGCGGGCGCGGGTCCAGCCGAAGTCGTTCGCGGTGACCGTCACACCCGCCGGGGTCTCGGTCACCGGCATGGAGGAGAAGACCTCGACGCGGCGGCGGTCGCTCGGCGTGAGGCGGCGGCGCGCGGAGGAGGAGACCGGGGCGAAGAGCAGGTCCCGGGCGCCAGGGCGGCCGCCCTTGCGGTGCCAGCGGACCAGGCGTTCGCCGCGTGCCAGCTGGGCGACGAACTCCATCGTCGCCGTGCCGTCGTCGACGACGACCAGGTCACGGGCGCGGGTGATGGTCAGCAGCAGCTGTACGTAGCGGGAGAAGGGGTCTCCCATGACGATCCGGTCGGCCCGGCGGAGCGAGCCCGCCAGGCCGCCGATCGTCTGGAAGGGGGCGGCGGTCCCACCCCGTGCTTCCTCCCAGCGGACCCGGTAGCCCTCGTCACGGGCCAGGTCCGCCATGCGGCGCAACTGGCCCCGGGTCATCGGGTCCGTCGGGGACAGGACGACGATCGTGAGTTCCGCGCCGGGTGCCGCCGCCGATATGGCGACCGATGCGCGACGGGCCTGCGAGGGCACCGTCGGCACCGGCTCCACCGCCCCGCGCAGGGCGTGGACATGCGCCCACTCCAGCACGTTCAGCAGCTGCACCGGACTCTCGACGAACGCGAGTGTGTGGGGGCCGGGGTTCCCGGCGCGGAGGCTCATCGACGTACGACCGTCCCGTCGTCGTAACACAACAGACGTAACTTCAGGATTTCAGCGGTGTCAGACCTGGACCGGCTCGCCGGCGGCCGCGGCGATCTCCGCCTCGGCGACGACACCGGTGACACGGCGCAGCTTCTTCATCGGGCCGAGCTCGGAGTCGTAGACCTTCTTGACGCCGTCACCGAGGGAGGCCGAGATGGTGCGGATGTCGCGGACCAGGCGGACGAGGCCCTGCGGCTCGACCGAGGCGGCCTGGTCGGAGCCCCACATCGCGCGGTCCAGGGTGATGTGACGCTCGACGAAGGTGGCGCCGAGCGCGACCGCGGCGAGGGTGGTCTGCAGACCCGTCTCGTGGCCGGAGTAGCCGATCGGGACGTTCGGGTACTCCTTCTCCAGCGTGTTGATCACGCGGAGGTTGAGCTCCTCGGCCTTCGCCGGGTACGTCGAGGTGGCGTGGCACATGAGGATGTTGTCCGAACCGAGGACCTCGACCGCGTGGCGGATCTGCTTCGGGGTGGACATGCCGGTGGAGAGGATGATCGAACGGCCGGTGGCGCGCAGCGCCTTCAGCAGCTCGTCGTCGGTCAGCGACGCGGAGGCGACCTTGTGGGCCGGGACGTCGAACTTCTCCAGGAAGGCGACGGCCTCGGTGTCCCACGGGGAGGCGAACCAGTCGATGTTCTTGCTCTTGCAGTACTCGTCGATCTGACGGTACTCGTCCTCACCGAACTCCACGCGGTGGCGGTAGTCGATGTAGGTCATGCGGCCCCAGGGGGTGTCACGCTCGATGTCCCACTGGTCGCGCGGGGTGCAGATCTCTGGGGTGCGCTTCTGGAACTTGACGGCGTCGCAGCCGGCCTCGGCGGCGACGTCGATCAGCTTGAAGGCGTTCTCCAGCTCACCGTTGTGGTTGATGCCGATCTCGCCACAGATGTAGACGGGCTTGCCGGGACCGACCTCACGGGAACCGAACTGGCGCAGACGGGAGTTGCTCATGACTGTGGGGTGTCCTTACTTCGGGAGGGAATCGAGAGAGGGGCCGAGGATCCAGCTGGCGATCTCTCGGATCGCGCCGTCGCCACCCGGGACGGTGGTGACCGCGCGTGCGGCGCCGCGTACGACGTCGTGGGCGCTCGCGACCGCCACGGGCCAGCCCACGAGGGCGAAGCACGGGAGGTCATTGACGTCGTTTCCGACGTAGAGCACGCGCTCGGGAGCGATGCCCTGCTCCTCGCACCACTGCTTGAGTGCGAGGTCCTTGCGGTCGATGCCGTGCAGGACCGGGATCTGTAGCTTCCGGGCCCGGGCGGCGACGACCGGGTTCTTCTCCGAGGAGAGGATCAGCATCTTGAGCCCGCTCTTTCGCAGGGCGGCGATGCCGAGTCCGTCGCCGCGGTGCACGGAGACGAACTCCTTTCCATCGGCGTCGATCAGCACCCGGTCGTCGGTCTGGGTGCCGTCGAAGTCCAGTACGACCGCGTCGATGTCGTCGGCGGTCGGCAGCGAACCGGGGCGGTCCGCGTCGAAGAGGCCGGCCAGCGCGCGGGCGCGGGCCAGGTCGTGCGGGTCGTCGATCTCCAGCACCCGGGCCGGGTCGGTGCGCACCAGCTCGGTGTGGCCGAAGAAGCGGTGGCGGTGCTCGCGGAAGCCGCCGGCGCGCATCGCGTAGGCCGCGCCGGTCTCCAGGAAGTCCTGGGGGCGGTCCTGGCGGCGGGGGCGGAACGACTTGTCGTGGTTGACGCCGAGGCCGCCGCTGACGGAGGCCGCGTCAGCACCGGCGGGCACCGGGGCGTCCACCTCGTCGCGCCAGACGAACCCGTGGAAGGGCGCCACGGTCAGGGCCGTGTCGGCGCCGTTCTCGACGATCGCGCCGGCCACTCCGTCGATGTCCTCGCGGATGATGAACGGGCTGGTGCACTGCACGAGCAGGACCACGTCGACCGGGGCGCCGTGCAGCGCCTCGTGGGCGTCCATGGCGTGCAGGACGGCGGCCTCGGAGGTGGCGGTGTCACCGGCGATGGCGGCGGGGCGCAGCACCACCTCGGCGCCGGCGGACCGGGCGGCGGCGGCGATCGCCTGGTCGTCCGTGGAGACGACGACGTCGGTCACCAGACGGGAGGCGCGGCACTCACGGACGGCGCGGGCGACCAGCGGGACGCCCCCGACCGGGAGGAGGTTCTTCGCGGGCACGCCCTTGGATCCGCCGCGCGCGGGGATCACGGCCAGTACCCGGGGTACGACGGCCGTCTCGGGGTGGGGCATCGGCTCTGTTCCTTCAAGTCCGTCAGGCGCCGACGACGCCTGGTTCGGGATCCGGTCGCTCACAGCTCTCCCATTCGTCGGATCACGGGGGCCACCCGCTGGACGCCGTGGCGGTAGGCGCCGCGTGCCGCCCGGCGCACGATCTGGCGGACGGGGCCCGGCGCCTTGTCGGCGGCGGGCGCGCCGGGCAGCGGCACGCCGTCGGGGCCGAGGTGGTGGCGGGCCAGGATGCCGGGCAGGTAGCCGGGCGCGGTCTCGGGTGTGTAGTACGGGTTCAGGGGCGGCAGGCCGCCGGGCCGGGCGAGCAGCTTGGCGATCCGCTCGCGGCCGGCGTCGAACGCGGTGGCGTAGGAACCGTCGGCGGCGACACCCTGCCGTGAGACCCACTCGGCGTCGGGCACCGGGCGGTGTCCGGCGTCGAGCTGGTCCCAGGAGGCGAGGCAGCCGGAGCCGACGAAGTGGTGGTTGCCGAACGTCTCGCGGACCCCGAGGTCGGTGAGGACCACGGTGGGGATCCGCCGGTGCAGGGCCTCCAGGGCGGCCGTCGAGCTCATGGTGACCAGGAGGTCCGTGCGGTCGAGTACCTCGCCCATGTGCCCGTACACCAGGCGGAAGTTGGCGGGCACGTCCTTGCCCTGGACCAGCTTCTGGTACGGCAGTTCCTCGATGTGCGTGGTGTGCTCGCCGGGCTTGGAGCGCAGCTTGAGCAGCACCTCCCGCTCGGGGTGCCGGCGGGCGTGCTGGATGAGTCGGTCGAGCAGGTACGTACGGTCCTTGCGGCTCTCGGGGACCGAGGGCTGGGCCGCGAACACCACGGTGTACGGCTGGTGTTCGCCCTCGTAGGGCTCCCCGCCGAGGAACGGCAGCGCGACCTCGGTGACCGCGGTGGAGTCGGCGCCGACCCCGTCGTACACGGCCCGGAACCGGTCCGCGTCCTGGCGGGAGTTGGCGAGGACCAGGTCCGCGCCGTGCCGCAGCAGCAGGCCGTCGGCGAGCTTCTCGTAGACGACGCCGACGTAGCCGGTGACGACGACGGGCCGCTTCTCGCGGCCGGCGAAGGCGCTGCGCAGGCCGTGCAGCATGGCCTGCACCCCGCCGCCGACGAGCGAGAGGACGAGGATGTCGTACGACCCGGTGCCCGCGGAGTCCTCGGGGCCTGCTTCCATGGCACGCAGGAACTCGACGGCCGTCACTTCGCGGAGCGAGTCCGCGTGGACGCCGACCTCCTGGAGCTGGCGGGCGGTGGGGGTGGCACGGCCCCGCAGGAGGTAGCCGTCGAGCCGGACGTCCGAACCGTCGGCTTCGGCGGGGATCAGGCGCTTCGCGGTGAGCGCACCCCACTTCCACCGGGTGTCGGAATCCGCCAGGACGGCCACCCGCAGGGTCTTCGTTGCACTTGCTGGCACATCCAAGACGCTAGGAAGCCATTCCGAGGATCTGCCCAACCCGAATCCAACAAAGGGTTAACAACACATCGCCGAATGGCGAATCAGCCCGGGATAAGCGCCGGAAAAGCCCTGATTCATAGCTTCGACACACGTCGTTCACCTGGAGTCAAGACAACGGTCAAGACGGATGACGGGCGCCCCTCTAACGTCCACCACGTGGTCAAGCTCTCCGTCATCGTGCCGTTCTACAACGTGCAGCAATACGCGCCCGACACCCTGAGGAGCCTGCGCGCGAACGCGCGTGAGGACTTCGAATTCATTCTCGTCGACGACTGCTCGACCGACGGGACGCCAGAGATTCTCGCGCGAGCAGAGCGCGAGCTGCCAGGCGCGGTCCATGTCAGACACGAGCTGAACGGAGGGCTGGCCACCGCGCGCAACACCGGCATCGACAAAGCACGCGGCGAGTACGTCACCTTCCTGGACGGCGACGACTGGCTCGCGCCCGGCTACTACCCCGACCTGGTGGCCGCCATCGAGTCGCTGGGCTGCGACTTCGTCCGCACCGACCATGTGCAGTGCACCGCGCGCGCCCGTGTCGTGCACCGGGTGCCGGTCGGCCGCCGCAACACCGTCATGAACCCGCGGGACGCGATCCTGCCGACCGACAAGACGACCTCCGTCGACTACGCGTACGCGTGGGCCGGGATCTATCACCGTCGTCTGGTGGACAAGGGCCTCGTCCATTTCACGGACGGGCTGCGGACGGCCGAGGACCGGCCATGGATCTGGAAGCTGCACCGTGAAGCGGATTCCTTCGCGGCGGTGAACCTGCTCGGCGTCTTCTACCGGCGTGGCGTAGCCTCGTCACTCACGCAGATCGGAGACGTTCGTCAGCTCGATTTCATTCGCGCGTTCGACCAGGTGATCGAGGAAACCGCACAGGACGCGGACGCGAAGGAACTCCTGCCGAAGGCCGTCCGGACCTACTGCGCCATCATTTCCCATCACCTGGGATCCATCGAAAGGTTCGAGCCCGCGGTGGCGAAGAAGCTGAAATCCATGAGTGCCGCCGCGCTGCGGCGCATGCCGCAGGACGTGCTGGACGAGGCCCTGGACTCCATGGACCTCGAGCGCGCCACCAAGCTGCGCCGGCTGCGCCGCCGTCCCGCTCCCGCGGGGGCCGCCGCGTGACCACCCAGATCTTCCAGGCGTCCACCCTCTACGGCACGGCCACCCTCGCCGCCGCCCTGGACTCCGGCGCCTTCCGCCCGGCCGACCGGCGCATCCTGCTGGTCTGCAACAACGCGGCCACCCCGGAGACGACCCCGGGCCTGGACGAGGCACCGGGCTTCGAGAAGCTGCGCGACCGCTTCGACGACGTGATCTCGTACAACGAGACGATCTTCCCGTTCCACCCGGGCGGCTGGGCCCCGCGCCTGGAGGACCTCCCGCTGTGGGAACGCTTCCTGCGCCACGAATGGCGGCTCGGTGACGACGACGTGGAGTTCGCCGTCGAGTCCATCCAGGTCAACCCCGCGCTGAGCCTCACCCAGATGTTCACCGGCGCCCCGGTCACGGTCTACGCCGACGGCCTGATGAGCTACGGCCCGACCCGCAACAAGATCGACCCGCTGGTCGGCACCCGCGTGGACCGGGTCCTCCACCTCGACCTGGTGCCGGGCCTGAAGCCGATGCTGCTCACCGAGTTCGGGGTCCCCGGCGAGGTCGTGCCGACCCCCGCCTTCACCAAGGTGCTGGCCGAACTGGCGCCCAGCGGCGACGAGCTGCCGCAGATCGAGGAACCGGCCCTGCTGCTCGGCCAGTACCTCTCCGCGCTCGGCATCCTCTCCCCCGAACAGGAGGAGAACCTGCACGTCCGGATGCTCAAGGGCGCCGTCGAACTCGGCCACACCAAGGTCGTCTTCAAGCCGCACCCCTCCGCCCCGGCCCGCTTCGTGCGGACCCTGGAGCAGGAGGCCGAGAAGCTCGGGGTCGACCTGACCGTCCTGGACACCACGGTCCTCGCCGAGGTGCTCTACCAGAAGATGCGCCCCGCGCTGGTCGTCGGCTGCTTCTCCACCGCGCTGCTCACCGCGTCCGCGCTGTACGGCCTGCCGACCGCCCGGATCGGCACCGACACGCTCCTGGACAAGCTCGTCCCGTACGAGAACAGCAACCGCGTCCCGGTCACCGTCGTCGACGCGCTGCTGCCCTCGCTCACCGACCGCAAGGCCGTCGAGGAGCAGCGCGCGCTGCTGACCGTCGAGGAGCTCACCGAGCTGCTGCGCGCGGTGGGCTTCGCGATGCAGCCGAAGATCCATCCGCAGCTGCGCGGCGAGACCGAGCGCTACCTCACCAAGCACCTCAGCGACACGACCATCCGCTATTTCAAGCGCAAGCGCCTGACCTCGCTCGCGCTGCCCGGCGGGGTCCCGGCCCAGCTGGGCTTCCTGCCGCGCAACGCGACGGTGCGGAGGATGGCCCGCAAGGCGCGGAATCTGCGGCGGGTCGTGCGGCGGTAGCTCCGCCGGCAGCGCCGAATCACTTCGTCTGCGGCGCCGTTGTGGCTGGTCGCGCCCGCGCGGCGGTAGCCGCATATTCAATACAGCCCCGCGCCCCCAGGCGGCGGCTGCGCCGCCGGTCAGGGGCGGGTCCCGGTCAACGGGACCCGCCCCTTCGGGTTTACCGGCCCAGGATCTTCTTGATCGTGGCCGCGTTGTCCTCGGTGACCTTCCACAGCTGCTGCTGCCGGTCGTGCACGTCGGCGACCGTGCGGCTGTGGTTGTCGAGGATGCCGATCGCGCGCTCGGTGAGGATGTCACCGAGGTCCCGCTCGTGCACCGAGACGCCCCACTCGGGCCGCTGGATGTCGTTCAGGAAGTACGCCATTTTCGGGTGCGAGATCAGCGAGATGATGGGCGTGCCGACCCCGAACGGGATCATGCCGGCGTGCCCGCGCATGCCGATGACCAGGCGGGTCTTGGCGTACGTCTCACGGATCTCGTCGTTGGAGAAGTCGTACATCGGGATGACCGGGAGCGAGATGCCGTGCTCGCGGCGCAGGTCGAAGGCGATCTTCTCGTCGTCGAGGGAGTGCGCCACGCACTTGACCTCGGTGTGCGCGCCGATCTTGCGCACGGCCTTCGCCATCTCGGCGAGGAAGTGCGCGTAGTCGTGGCCGAAGCGCAGCCCCGCGCGGTCGTAGGCCGCGTTGAGCATCACCGTGTCCTCGCGGTACGACGGGTCGGTCCAGCCGGGCACCAGCTGGCGCATGACCGTGGTGGGGCAGGGCTGGAAGACGACCTTGTCCTGCAGCTCCGGCGGGAGCATGCCGCGGACCTTGGCGATGGAGCCGTGGTTGCGCAGGCCGAAGAAGGAGGACTTCTCGACCAGCAGCCGCAGGCTCTCGTTGAAGCGGGTCGCCCGGTAGGACTGGCCGTCGAAGGCGTTGAAGCCGACCGCGTAGATCATGATCGGGACGTCGATGGCACGCAGGTGCTCGTCCGGGACGTTCCACTGCCAGGCGCTGTTGCCGTTGGGCATGGTGTCCGGGATGAACAGACCGCCGCCGCCGATGACCAGGCCCCGGCGGGCGTTGACCCGCTCCAGGGCGGCCTGGTCGAAGTAGCGGTGGGCGTGCACCGAGTGCCAGCGCCGGGAGCTGGTGTCCGGGCCGAAGCCGAGCCGGACGGTCTCCGGGAGCAGCTTGTCGCCCGCGTTGCCCTGCCGGTCCATGTAGAACGCGACGTGCGCCAGCTGGTCCTCGGCGCTGCCCAGCTCCTGGGAGGGGACGGCGGCCGCGCGCTGCGCCCACAGGCGGCTGGAGCGGTGCGTGGGGTCGACGGTGAGGCCGGCGGTGGCGTACCGCAGGGCCTCGGTGTTGTCGCCGTGCACCCAGGCCATCTGGGCGAGCCGGGAGAACGCGGTCGCGGCCCGGTTGGGGGCGGCGCTGGCCAGCAGCAGCTGGGTCTTGGCCTCGTCGTAGCGGGAGACGCTCATCAGGGCGTGCCCGAGCACCTCGTGCGGCCAGGCCTCGTCCAGCGGGATGCGGACGCTGCTGAGGGTGTCCACGGCGTCCTGGTAGTCGCCGGAGGCGATGTGCGCGGCGGCGACCTTGCGGGCGATCTCCACGTCACCGGTGCGCTTGACGTGCGGAGTGCCGAAGTGGACGACCAGGTCGTGGTGGAGGCCGCCGGAGGAGGCGAAGTAGGCCGCGTGGAACTCGGCGTCGGTCATCTCGAACTCGCGCCAGCGGTCCTCCGCCTGCGCGTAGCCGCTCTCGCCGCCCTGCCACGGCTTGTGGCGGCCGGTGAAGTGCAGGATCTTCGTGTCCTCGGGGACCGGGAGGTCGCCGGAGAGCCGCCGCTTGACGAAGTTGTACTTGGCGTCGAGGCGGACGAAGTCGCCGTCCAGGACGGCGTTCAGGATGCCCTGGTCGTGCTTGTCCAGCTCGTACTCGCCGCTGCGGCCGGTCTTGTCGATCTTCTCGCAGAACTCGTCGGACAGGTACTCCTTCTGGATCACCAGAAGACCGGAGTTCAGCTTGTGCTGCCCGTAGAAGAACTGGGGCACGGCCGCGAGGCCCTCGCGCAGCTCCAGCAGCTCGCCGAGACCACCGAGGACCACCATGTCGGTGTCCAGGGTGATGACCGTGTCGTAGTCGCGCAGCCGGAAGATGTCGAGGATGAAGTACGCCTTGCGGACCAGGTAGTTGTCCTGGTCGCCCTTGACGTACGAGTCGTAGTGCGTGTCGTTGACCCGCTGCAGCACGATGCGCGGGTGCAGGGCGCGGATCTTCGCGATGGAGGCCGGGCGCAGGTCGTCGTAGAGCACGACGAAGTCCTCGCAGACGCCCGGGTTGGACAGGGCGAGGCTGCGCAGCAGGACCAGGAAGCCGGGCAGGTAGTTCTCGTCCACGTAGGACGCGAACGCGATCCGGCGCTTCTTGGTGAGGGCGCTCGCGTCGGTGTTGGGTATCGCGGGGGTGAAGGTCGTCGTCATCGCAGGGAGATCCTCATGTCGCTCACGCTCTGGGCCCGCTGCATGACCCAATCCTTCTCGCTGGTGTATTCGTGCACGGAGGTGATGGCCAGCTTCATGGCCTCCTGCACGCGGTAGGCGCCGCTCTCGTAGAAGTCGAACCCGATCAGGTCCAGGGTCGGGCTGACGTCGAGGAAGTCCAGCAGCCAGAGCATGTTGAAGCCCGTGGTCGGGATGCCCGACCAGGCGTCGGCGCTGATCTGCCCGATGTTCCGCATCGGCCAGCGCAGCGACTCGTCACCGAGGTACGTCTGGGCGCCGGGCACCAGCTTGTTGCGCAGCGAGTGCTTCCAGTCACCGGAGACGCCGCCGAAGATCAGCCGGGTGGTCACCGGCTTCTCCCAGTTGAAGGCGTGCTTGTGGATGCTGACGTGGATGTCGGTGCGCTCGCCGGTGTGCTTCGGGTCGATCTTGTACGAGTTGAAGCGCACGACCAGGTCGTAGCCGTCGATCTCCTTGCCCATGCCGCTCGCGCCCACCCGGCCCGAGTTGGCGATCAGGCAGACCGACTTGCCGGCGATCTGGTTGCGGAACTCCCCGAGGGTGATCCACTGCACGCCGTCGACGGTCGGGTTGCCGACCGGGCCGCGCATCCGGATCCGGCGCTGCTCGGAGTAGAGCGCGACGGCCTCGGTGAGACCGGCGTCACCGCCCTCGGCGAGGCGCAGGTCGAGGTACTGGCTGAGCAGCTCCTGCCGGTCGTTCACCGGCGCCTCGTCGGCGGCCAGGGCGAGCAGGGCGCCCACCAGGCGGGGCTCGGCGGCCTTCCAGTCGCCGACGGCGTGCAGGGCGAGGCCCTCGGCCCAGGTGGCGGTGGCGGCCTCGCGGACGTGGTCCGCGGCGGCGGGGACCTGGCGGCCCAGGAGGTCCAGGAGTTCGCGTTCGCGTTCGGCGGCACGGCGCATTCCGGAGATCCGGTTGGCGACGCCGAAGCCGTCCTCCTTGGTGAGCTCGAGGTAGCGCTCGTAGGCCTCGACGGCCTCGCTCTCCTCGCCGAGGCCCTCCAGGATGCGGGCCCGCAGGCGCCAGCCGGCGCGGGAGTTCTTGCGCTGCGCGAGCACGGTGTCGCTGATCACCAGGGCGAGGTTCAACTCGTCGTTGTAACCGCACTCCAGGGCCTTGTTGGCGACCGCGAGCAGGGCGTCCAGCAGGTCGTTGTTGATACCGCCCGCCGGGCTCGCCGCGCCCTTGACGGCGCGCTTGAGCAGCGCCGTCGCGCCTCCGGCCGGGGCGGGCGCGGGCGTGGTGGTGCCTTCCGTGGCGACGACCACCAGCAGCTTGCGCAGCTGCTCCGCCAGCTCCGCGCGACGGCGGTCGAGGCTGCCGACGACCTTGCCGCTGTGCACAGCGCAGGCGTGCAGGCAGTCTTCGAGCTCCCCTCCGCGCGCAGGTGCCCGCCTGTTCTGGACCCTCGTCATAGCTCTCCTGATTTTGCCAAGCAAAGCTTGTGCAACTGCTGTGTGTGGTGGGGTGCCCCGCACGGGGGGGATGGATGGAGAAACTAGAAAGCCAAAACGACCATATGGTTAACGAACACCGACCTGTAAGAGAATGGTTAGCAGGTTCACCGCGCACTCCCCATGGTTCCCCCAGGTGACGGTATCCGCGTTCCCACCTCCCGGGGACCTGTGAACAGATCGGATGATTAACCTCCCGCGTCCGGGTAGGCGTCTCGGACCATGGCTCTCGCAACCCCCACACAACCGCTCCCGCCTGCGAATATCGCGGTCGCACCGGCCCCACCCGGACGACCCCGCCCCCGACTCCTGGCCCTCGACGGACTGCGGCTCGTGGCCGCGCTGATGGTCTGCCTCTACCACTACGCGGGGCGCGGCGGAGTGGTTTCCGCGTCCTGGCACCAGAACCCCACCCAGGTCTTTCCGACCCTGTCCCGGGCCGCCGTCTACGGCTGTCTCGGTGTCGAGTTCTTCTTCGTCATCAGCGGCTTCGTGATCTGCATGAGCAGCTGGGGCCGCCCCCTCGGCGACTTCTTCCGCTCCCGGGTCGCCCGCCTGTATCCCGCCTACTGGGTCGCGCTGGCGCTGGTCACCGGCGCCAGTCTGGTCCTGCCCGCCGTGGTCCACGCGGTCCGGCTCGACGAGTTCCTGGTGAACCTGACCATGCTGCAACAGCCGATGGGCGCGCCCCGGGTCCTCGGCGTCTGCTGGACCCTCTGGGTCGAGGTGCGCTTCTACGCCCTCTTCGCGCTCCTCGTCGTGCTGCCCGGTGTGACCTACCGCCGGGTGGTGCTGTTCTGCTCGGTGTGGATCCTCGCCGCGGTGCTCGGCACCTCGGCCGGCGGCCCCTGGACCGACCTGGTCGTCATGCCGCAGTACGCCCCGTACTTCGTCGGCGGCCTGGCCCTCTATCTCGTGCACCGTTTCGGCGGCGGGCTGCTGCCCTGGGGCATCGTGGCGCTCTCCTGGATCCTGGGACTGCGCGCGGCCACGGCGGGGCTGTGGCACACCGGGTCGCCGCGGGACCCGTACGTGGTGATGCTGGTCGTCACGCTCGCCTACGCCGCGGTGGCCGCGGTGGCGGCCGGCTGGACTCGGTGGGCGGCCTGGCCGTGGCTGACCACGGCCGGGGCGCTGACCTATCCGTTCTATCTGGTGCACGAGCACCTGGGCTGGTTCGTGATCCGGGTGCTGCACCGGGGCTGGGGGCTGCCGCCGTGGCCCACGCTGGCGGTGACGGTGGCGGTCATGCTGGGCCTGGCCTGGCTGATCCACCGTTTCGTGGAGCGGCCGTTCGGGCCGCGGCTCAGAACGGCGCTGAAGGACCGCGCCCACGCCCCGCGGCCGGTTTAGCCGACCGGGTCCGCGCGGACCCGGTCCGCGTTACCGGGGACACCCGATCCGGCACCTTGCCGACAGGCCACAGCTCGTCGGTAAGGTGCCCTCACGGAAAATGATTTGACTCGGCCGCGCTTTTGCCCCCGCACACCTTATCGGCCACGCCGGATGCCTCCTTTGCCCGGCATTTCTGGACTCAACGGCCGAGGAGACCGGGTGTGGCGACGGACGGCCCGCGGCACCCGTTCACCCTCCTTTTCCCGCATTGGCCCGCATTGCGTTCCGCGCGCCGGACACGCCGGGCGAATTCGAGCTGAATTCCACGTCCCCGTGCCGTACCCGGAAGCTCTCCCTCCCATTGTCGCGAGCGGCCGACAACCGTGCTTGTGAGATCGACTTCGCCAGATCTAGCGTGAGCCCGGAACAAGCCCGGCAAGATCGAACCGAACAGAGGAGAGCTCGTGAAGTCTCGTTTCCGCCTGTCGGCCGCTGCCGCTGTGGTGTCACTGGCCGCGTTCGGCGCCGTGGGGATCTCCACCACACCCGCGTCCGCCGCGTCCGCCACCTGTTTCGGGTACTCGGGAAACTTCAACGACTACGGCGCCGACTTCGTGGACTGGCAGTACGGGCCCGACGAATGCTTCGGAGTCGCCCCCTCGGGGACCATCTGGCACACCTGGTCCGGTGCCGGCGGCTGGAAGGAAATGCCGGGCAACGGAAAGGCCCTGGCCACGGTCGGCTACTTCGAGACCTCCGCCGGCAAGGCCGTGAAGGTCGTGACGGCGGCCGGAAACTACTACTGCAACTATGACGACTACGCGACCAACACCTGGGGCGGCTGGTACGGGACGAACACCGACCACTGCTGATTCCCACGAAACCCAGAACCCGTTCCCGGGCGGTTCCACGACCGCCCGGGAACGGGTTTTTCCACCCCGCCCCATTCACCGCGGCGGCCGATTTTCCGCCACTTTCCCCTCACCGTTCCACGGAATTCCCCGTCACCGGCCGTACCGCGCCCCGACACCCGCGACGACGATCTCCAGGCCCGCCTCGAACTGCCCGTCGTAGTCGGTGAAGATCTCCCGGCCCGCCGCCGCCGACAGGGGGAAGTCGGCCAGCAGGCGGGCCCGCTCCTCCACGTCGTAGCCCTCCCGGCGTTCACCGGGGAGGGGCTGGACGCCCTGCTCCTCCGTGACGAAGCCGATGGTGTACGAGTTCACGGTCGCGCCGATCACGGCCGCCTGGGCGAGGGTGAAGCCGGCCTCCGTCATGACGCGCAGGTACGCCTCCTGTTCGGGCGCGTGGTCGACACCCGTGAAGCGTGAGCCGCTGTAGACCTTGGCGCCGTCGCGGTAGCCGAGCAGGGCCGCGCGCAGCCCGCCGCTCATGGTGCGCAGCACGTCCTGCCAGGTGCCGGAGGGGTCGACCCGCGCGTCCGCGACCATCCGCCGGTACATCTCGGTCGCCATCTCGTCGAGCAGCGCCTGCTTGTCCTTGAAGTGCCAGTACAGGGCGGGCGCCTTGACGTCCAGCTCCCTGGCGATGGCCCGCAGGGTCAGCCCGTCCAGGCCGACCTCGTTCAGCAGGCGCAGGGCGGTGTCCGCGACCCGGCGGCGGTCGAGGGGCGCACGTCGTTCGGTACTCACACTTGACAGCTTAACAGCGTTAAGTGCAGCCTTGCCGTCAACGGAACTTAACAACGTTAAGGAGACAGGCGATGGACGTCCTGATCGTGGGCGCGGGCCCCACCGGACTCACCCTCGGCATCGACCTCGCCCGGCGCGGAGTGGACGCGCTGGTCGTGGAGGCGGGCGAGAGGCTGTTCCCCGGATCCCGGGGCAAGGGGATCCAGCCCCGCACCCAGGAGGTCTTCGACGACCTCGGGGTGCGCGAGGCGCTGCGCGCGGCCGGCGGCACCTACCCGCCCCAGCTGTTCTGGAAGGACGGCGAACGGCTGAAGACACAGCCGATGTTCGACGCGGTGGCGGCGGACGAGGGCGCGCCGTACACCGAGCCGCTGATGGTCGCGCAGTGGCGGACGCAGGAGGTGCTGTACGCCCGGCTGCTGGAGCTGGGCGGCCGGGTCGGGTTCGGGCGGACGCTGACGGGGCTGGAGCAGGACACGGACGGGGTGAGCGCGCGCTTCGCCGACGGCCGGACCCTACGGGCGCGCTACGTGGTGGCGGCGGACGGGGGCCGGTCGGCCGTACGGCGCGCCGTGGGTGTCGGGATGACCGGCGAGTCGGTCGACCCGAACCCCTTCCTCGTGGCCGACCTGCGCGTGCGGGGCCTCGACCGCGACCACTGGCACGTCTTCGCCGGCGACGACGGGGGCGGCGTCGCCCTGTGCCCGCTGGCCGGCACGGACGACTTCCAGCTGGGCGCCAAGCTGCCCGAGGGCACCGAGCCCGACCTGTCCCTCGCGGGCCTGCGCGAGCTGGTGTCGGCCTACAGCCACCTCTCCCCGTCGGACGTCACCGAACTGCGCTGGGCTTCCGACTTCCGCCCGCGCGCCGCCCTGGCCGACCGCTTCCGGGCGGGCCGGGTCTTCCTGGCCGGAGACGCCGCCCACGTGCACTCCCCGGCCGGCGGCCAGGGACTGAACACCAGCGTCCAGGACGCCTACAACCTGGGCTGGAAGCTGTCAGCCGTACTCGCCGGCGACGCCCCGGACGCGCTTCTGGACACCTACGAGGAGGAGCGCCGCGCGAACGCCGCCGCCATGCTGGACCTGTCGACGGGCGTCCACCGCGGCGAGGTACGGCGCGGCGAGGCGACGGTCCAGCTGGGGATCGGCTACCGGGAGTCCTCGCTGACGGCGGAGACCCGGACGCGGCCGGGGCCGGTGCGGGCGGGCGACCGGGCGCCGGACGGACACAACGCGGACGGGGTGCGGATGTTCGACGCCTTCCGGGGACCGCACTGGACCCTGCTGGCCCCGGAGCCGGTGGACGGCTTCCGCGGCCTGCCGGCGCCCGGCTCCTACGGCCCCGGCCTGTTCCTCGTCAGGCCCGACGGCTACGTGGGCTGGGCCGGGGAGACGGCGTCCGACGGGCTGCGCGAGTACGCGGCGCGCACCGGGGCGTCCGGTACCGCGCAGGACGCCTGAGGGCCGGCTCGGGCGGCTCAGGCGCTCGCCAGGGTCAGCTTCACCGCGAAGCCCAGGAACAGCGCCCCCGCCGCCGAGGTCGCCGTCGCCGCCAGCCGCTTGCGGCGGCGGAAGGCGGCGGCCAGCCTGGTGCCGCTGAATATCAGGGCGGTCAGGTAGAGGAAGCTGGCCAGCTGGGCGAAGGCCCCGAGGACGACGAAGGACAGCGCCGGATAGGCGTACCCCGGGTCCACGAACTGCACGAAGAAGGCGACGAAGAACAGGATCGCCTTCGGGTTGAAGAGGCTGATCACCAGGGCACGGCGGTACGGCCGCTCCTGCGTGACGGCGTCCGCCACCGGGCCGGTCGCCTCGGCCGCGCGCTCCCGGCGGGTCCGCCACATCGAGCGGGCGGCCCGCAGCATTCCGACCGCCAGCCAGGTCAGATAGCCGGCGCCGGCGTACTTCACGATCCCGAACAGCACGGCGTTGGCCTGGAGCAGCGAGGCCACCCCGGCGGCGGACAGCGTCATCAGCACGGTGTCGCCGCACCACACGCCCGCGGCGGCGGTGTAACCGGCCCGCACGCCCTGGCGGGCGGCGACCGAGAGCACGTACAGCGAGTTGGGGCCGGGCAGCAGGACGATCAGGACGAGGCCCGCCAGGTAGGTGGGGAGATCGATGACACCGAACATACGAAGAAGTCTCGCACGGGGGTACGACAACGACGGCGCCTCTCCTCCCGGGCACCGGCGCCTCTCCCCCTTCCGGCCCGGTTCCGTTGTTCGACGGCGGTCACGCGGGGAAGCATCCTCGGCATGAAGGTCTCGGGGTACTCAGGGGTCGTGGGGCGGCCCGCCGGCGCGCTCGCCTCGGCCGCCGCGCTCGCGGCACTCGCCGCGCTCTGCGCCTGCACCGTGCAGCCGCCCGACGGCTCGGGCGGCGGGGACGGCAAGGGGAACTCGCCCGTCCATTTCGAACTCCCGCACAGCCCGGCGCCCGGCACGACGAGCGGCCAGGCACCCGGTGGCCCGTCGGGCCGGCCGTCCGGTGCGGCCGCCGCCCCGACGCCGTCCGTCGTCGAGACCACCCCGCCGCACATCGTCTTCACCCGCGGGGACACCGGCACCGGCGTGCGTGAACTGCAGGCCCGGCTGCGCCAGGCCGCCTGGCTGTTCGACGGCCCGACGGGGACGTACGACGACCTCACCGCCGAGGCCGTCAAGGGCTTCCAGGGCAAGCGCGGACTGCCTCGGACGGGCGAGACCGACGCGGTGACCTGGCAGCGGCTGCGGCGGATGACGCACACGCCGGGGAAGTGGGAGTTGTACCTGATGGGCGGTCAGCCGGCCGCCGCGCCCGATCCGCGGTGCCTGACCGGGCGGGTGCTGTGCATCAGCAAGACCAGCCGGACGCTGCGCTGGATGGTCGACGGGCAGACGGTGTCGACGATGTCGGTGCGCTTCGGGGCCCAGTACACCCCGACCCGTGAAGGTGTGTTCCACATCTACTGGAAGTCACGCCACCATGTGTCGACGCTCTATCACTCACCGATGCCGTACGCGATGTTCTTCAGCGGCGGCCAAGCGGTGCACTACTCCTACGACTTCGCGGCCCGGGGGTACGCGGGCGGCTCGCACGGCTGCGTCAACGTCCGGGACGAGGCTGCCGTCTCGGCGCTCTTCGCTCAGGTGCGCGACGGCGACAAGGTCGTCGTCTACTGGTGAGTGCCGGAGGACGTGCGGGGCGCGGGCGGGACCGGGGGAACGTGTCCCGCCCGCGCCGATTGCACGAGCCACGGGTACGGGGGGAACCCCGGCTCTGTGCGACGGCCGATGACCAGTCGGCTCACTCTCTTCAGCGCCGTCGCCGCTGAAAACGTCACACCCTGCCGGAAAAAAGTTCAGCGGGTTTCGAAATCGCAGGTCACAGCGGTATCTAAAGGTCAAAGCGCACTGTAAGTGGGGTCCGGCGAGGCCATGTGAGACCCCGGCGGCGCGGGGGCGAGGGCACCCGGCGCGGGCAGGGCCGCACCGGACTGCCGGTGGTGACGGCCGTCGCCGTGCCGGCCGGGCCGGCCGGGCCGGCCCTCGTCGTCCCCGCCCCGGCCGTTGCCGCCGCCGTTTCCGCCGGAGCCCTCGTTGCGGCCGTCCCGGCCGTTGCCGTCACCCTTGTCCACGTCGGAGACGCCGCCCCGGCCGGCCGCGCCGACACCGAGCAGCGCCTTGCAGAACCCGTCGACCCGTGCGGAGCCGCCCGCCATCCCCTCCAGGGCACGCCTGCGGTCGTTGCCCAGGGACCTGCCGTCCCGGATGTCACGGCAGAACGTCAGCGCGCGCTTCCACCTCTTCCCCGGGGTGCCGGCCGACCCGGTCTTCGGGCCCTTCGGCCCGCCGGACGGATCGGGCGAGGGCCGCACCGGGCCGCGGGGGGTGACCTCCGTGGAGGGCGCACCGCTCTCGCCGCCGAGCAGGGACTCGGTGGAGGGCGAGTCCTGCGGGCGCACCGGGGTGCCGGCGGCCGAGACCGAGGCGCCCGGCGCGGGATGCCGGCCGCCGAACGGCGACGGCAGCGCGCCGGTGCCGGCCGCCACCGCGACCCCGCCGAGCATGCCGGCGGCCAGGGCGGCGGCCAGGACGAACCGGGCGGGACGGGCCCAGCCCGGCACACGGGGCGACCGGGGGCCCGCGCCGATGCGGATGAGGCCCGCGTCGGAACCCCGCGCCGGTCCGCCCGGCTGCCGTGCCACGGAGGTCCACTCGTCCCCGGCGGATTCGCGCGCTTTGCGGAAGGCAGCCAGCGCGCCTTCCTCACCTGGGAGTTCGACGGTGTCCGGCACGGCCGGCACGGAGAGCCCCGCCAGCACCCTGGACAGACGTTCTGCCTGGTCACGGGCGGAGTCGTCGACGGCTTCCAGCGACTCACCGCGCAGCAGACGTTCCGCCGTCACCCGGTCCAGCCACTTGTCCTGCTCGTCGGCCATCACATGTCCTTCTGCGTCCGCGAACGCGTATGCGTCACAGTGGCGGACGTCACCGCACGATCCTTCGGTTCTCGCTGGGGCGGGAGCGCGTCCAGGACGACGGCCGCCTGCTCCGGGTCGGCGCCGAGCAGCTCCGCGAGTTTCTTCAGGCCCCGGTGGGCGGCGGTGCGGACGGCACCGGCGCGTTTGCCGAGGGTGTCGGCGGCGGTCTTGGCGTCGAGACCCATGACGACCCTGAGGACGACCGCCTCGGCCTGGTCCTGGGGCAGCCGGGCGATGAGGGAGAGGGCGGAGCCGGTGGCCAGCGCCTCGATGGCCTCGCCGGCCGTGTCCGACTCGGCTGCCCGGCCGGTCAGTTCGCTCTCGTCGCCGCCTATCGCGGGGCGGCGGCCGCGCATCCGTATGTGGTCGAGGGCGCGGTTGCGGGCGATCCGGGCGGCCCAGCCGCGGAACCGGTCCGCGTCGCCCTCGAACCGGTCGAGGTCGCGGGCTATCTGCAGCCAGGCCTCGGAGGCCACGTCCTCGGCGTCCGGATCACCGACCAGGGTGCGGACGTACCCGAGCAGGCGCGGCTGCACCGCGCGATAGACGATGCGGAAGGCGGTTTCGTCCCCGTCCTGTGCCGCACGCACCGCGGCGGTCAACTCCGCGTCGTCCCCCAGCACCCGTCGTTCCCCAGAAAGTGGTCGGTCGCGGCTACGACGCAGCCGCCGATCATTGCAGTGATCATGTACTCGCGCTCGACGCGAAAGGCACGTTACGGCCTGAAACCGCTCGCCGTCCACGCCAGTACAAAGTGCAACTAACTCGTGACGCCACGGGGTGTGACAGAAAACGCACTCATGGCGCTGAACAGAGTACGGGCCGCCGCGCGGTCCGTGCCGCGCGACGGCCGGGGCCTCTCCTGTGGGGGGTGGCGGCCCCGGCCGTTGCCCCGGTCAGGGCCGCCGTCGGGCCGCGGCACTCTCAGAGCCAGCCGCGGCGCGCCGCCTGCCAGGCGAGCTGCATGCGGGTGGTGGCGCCCGCCAGGGACATCATCCGCTGGATGTGGCGTTGTATCGTCCGGCGGCTCAGACCCATCTGACTGGCGATCGTCTTGTCGGCGACGCCCGTCACGAGGAGGGACAGGAGCCGGCGGTCGGTCTCGGAGAGCGGGTCGCCCGACTGCGCGGCCCTGGCGTCCGGAATGGTGCCCGACGCGCTGAGGTTCAGGGGGACAGCGGTTTCCCAGTAGCGCTCGAAGAGCGAGGTGAGCGCCTCCAGGAGACTGCTGCCGCGGACCAGGGCGGCCGTCGGCTCGCCGGGGGAACCCTGCGGACCGCCGGGCACCAGGGGGCAGATGGCCATCTCCCGGTCGGCGACCGCCAGACGCAGCGGCAGGTGCGGGACGCTGCGGGCGAGTTCACCGGCCCGCACGCCCTCGATCACGTTGTCGATGGCGTTGTCGTCGTCGAAGAAGGCCTGCTCGTACAGGACGCGGTAACGCACCCCGCGGGCCAGCGCGTCGTACTCGGCCCGGTTGCTTCCCGACGGCATGGCGACGTACTGGGCCTTGCAGAACCACAGCATCTCGTGCCGGGCGTTGTCCTGCATCTGCCTCAGGTGCTGCCGCAACGACTCGGCGCCGGTGATCACCTCGATCAGCTGGCCGGCGTCCTGACGGCGCCGGGTGGTGCGGTAGAGGTCCAGGAGATCGCCGACGGTGCTGCGGGCCTTGTCCAGTTCGTCGGTACGCCGCTGGAGCCGGGGCAGCAGCGCCACGTCCGGGGGAACGGCGGAGTACTGGGACGGGTCGTTGTCGGTGGGGCTGGCGAGCCCCTTGCCGGTGAGTGCCGCCAGCACCGCCTCCATCCCGTGCTGCTGGAGTTCGCTCTGCTCCGCCAGCTCGCGGGCCGAGGCCGTCCTGGTCGCGACCAGGAGGCGGTACACCGTCTCCTCGACGGCCGTCAGGCCCGCCGCCTCAAGCATCGGCAATCTCCCTCGGTCCCTGCCGGATCCGTCGCCTCCGGCTGCCCCTGCGGTCGGTGCTCCTGGTCCGGACGAGGTGGCGGGCGCCCGGGCCGGGGGGCCCCCCGCCCCCCCCCCCCCCCGCCCGGGGCCGCAACCCCGGCAGCCGGGTGGCGAGCCCCCCCGGGGGCGGCAGGCGCCGGCGACCCGCGGCCGGCCCCGGGGCCCCGCGGCG
>NZ_JBIAYD010000004.1:0-618214 GCF_042897315.1 Streptomyces sp. NPDC001068
TCTCCCTGGCGAGGCACTCGACCCGCGCCGCAGGTGGAACCCACCCCGAGTTCAAAGACACCAGGAAACGGGCATCGCGTCACGAACCGCCCTCTGATGGCTGATGTCCTCGCACGGCGGGAAGGCGACCGGAGGCCCGGGCACCCCTTCACGGTCGCGAGCCGGCGGCTGCTGGACGAGTACCGGTCGGGCCAGTGGCACCCGCCGCACTCGTCCGGCGGATGACGGCGGCCGCGTGTTCGAATCGCCCCTGCAAGATAGTTGGCGTACAGGTGATGTCGCGGTGTCGTACGTGCGAACGGGTGGCTGCGGCCGGGTGGGTTGTTCAGAGCTTGCCAAAGGGGTGTTCAGGGTTGCCAAAAGGGATCTTGTCATCTCCTTCACGTGGCGCTTACAACTTGTCGCCGCAGCCTGTGCGTTTACGGCCAAGCCCGAACGCCTCCGGCTGTCTCTGTTTCCTGGCGGTGCGTTCGTGAAGGTCGGTGGGTGGGGTGCGTCCGCTGTCGCGGTGGCGTGTGTGGCTGGCCGTGGTGCCGTTGCTGGTGTCCTTCTGGGCTCAGGAGGGAGGCGCGGCCTACGCGGCGACGCGGCCGTCCGCCTCCCTGGGGGCCGGACTGGACCAGGTCTGGAAGTGGCTGTCGGGCTCCGACGGTCCGGGCCCGGGGTCGAAGACCGGCTCGGCGCATGACGTGCGTGCCGCGAAGAGTGGTCCCGGACGGCCCTCGGGGAAGGCACCGGGCAAGGGCAAGGGGCAGTTGGCCGCCTGGAAGACGCCGAGCACCCGAGCTGAGAAAGAACGTTCCGGCAGGGCGTCCGTGGGTTTCGACCCGAAGACGAGCAAGCGTGTCGCCGCCAAGTCCGGCGCGCAGTTCGACTACTTCCAGAACACCGACGGGTCCTTCACCCGGAAGATGTCGCAGTCCCGGATCAACTACAAGGACGACACGGGGACCTGGAAGTCCATCGACACCCGGGTGGCGAAGGACGACGACGGCCGCTGGCACGAGAAGGCGAACTCCCTCGGCGTGTCCTTCGCCCCGGCCACGGCGGGTTCCGTACGGCAGTCCGCGCTGCGGGCCGGCGGCACCGGCTCGGTCGTGCCCGCCGCCCTGAGCTGGAAGACCACGTCCGCCGTCCAGGCCGACGATCCGACGGCCACCCCCAGCCCCACCGTCAGCTCCGGTACCTCCGCCCAGGGTGATCTGGCCACGCTGACCATCTCCGACGCGGAGTCGGTGTCCTGGTCGTTGGCCGGTGCCAATGCCGTGTCCGGTACCGCCTCCGGCTCGTCCGTCGAGTACGACGGCGTCCTCACCGACACGAACCTCGTGCTCGCGCCGACCGCCGACGGCGTCAAGGAGTCCCTCGTGCTGGCCTCGGCGAACGCGCCGACCAGCTGGGTCTTCCCGATGTCGCTCAAGGGCCTGACGCTCACCACCGCAGCGGACGGGACGGTGGAGCTGGTGGACGGCAGTGGCACGGTCGCCGCCGCGCTGCCCCAGCCGTTCGCCCGGGACTCCTACGTCGACCCGGCGACCGGAGAGTCCCACGACAACTGGGGCATGACCTACAGCGTCACCGACGTCGACGGCACCCCGGCCGTGAGGATGTCGCTGGACACCTCCTGGCTGTCCGGCTCCGACATCGCGTTCCCGGTGACCGTCGACCCGACGATGACGGTGTCGACCGCGGGCCAGACCCTCACGACGTACGTCTACTACCCGAACACCGCCGACTACTCGTCGGACACGACCATGCGAGTCGGGACCCCGGACGGCGGCGCCTACATCGGTCAGGCGTTCATGAAGTTTCTGGGGTTGCCGGACAGCGACGGCTACCACATCAGCGCCGCCTCCCTGCACCTGTTCGACGTGTGGGCGTACACGTGCAGTTCGTCCACCTCGTACAACGTCATGCCGATCACGGAGCAGTGGTGGGTGACCGGCAGCAAGTCCTGGTCGGACCGGCCGGCGACGGCCGCGTCCATAGGCACCTGGTCGGGCACCGTCTCCGACACCGTGTGCGGGAACACCTCCGTCTCCACCGGCACCGGCCAGTGGCAGACCACCAGTCTGGACACGGACTGGTTCCAGAAGGTGGCTCTCGGCGAGACCAGCAACTACGGCCTGTCCGTGTTCTCCTCGGGCACCAGCTCCAACCAGTGGAAGAAGTTCGACTCCTCCCAGGTCGACTCGCACGCGCCGTACATCACGGTGACCTACAGCAAGAACTCGGTGCCGGACATCGAACGCACCAACCCGGCGGCCGGCTTCGTCTCGCCGTCGTTGCGCCCGCAACTGCAGGCCAAGGCCGTCGACCCGGACACCTTCCCCAACTCCGCCCTCAAGTTCGACTTCGCCGTCTACACCTCGGCGGGCAAGCAGATCGACACCTCCGGCTGGCAGACGTCCACCAAGTGGACGGTCCCATCCGGCGACCTGGACTGGTCGACCTCGTACTACTGGACCGTCTCCGCCAACGACGGCTGGTCGACGACCACGAGCGGCACCAGATCCCTGTCCACCCTGGTAGCCCAACCCCTGGTCGCCTCACGCCTGGCGCAGAACGGCGGGCACGGCTACGACGAGGAGGCAGGCAACTTCACCACCTCCGCCACCGACGCCGACGTGTCCACCGTCGGCCCGGACCTGCAGGTGGCCCGCTCCTACAACTCCCTGGACACCAGTACCGCCGGGGCGTTCGGCGCGGGCTGGTCGGCGCTCGCCGACATGCGCGCCGTCGTGGACGACGACGGATCCAAGAGCGTGGTGATCACGGACGACGGCGGCAAGCAGCAGCGTTGGGGTTATTCAGCCTCCGGCTACACCCCGCCCACCGGCACCTACGGCACCTTCAAGGCGCTCTCGGCCGGATATTCGCTGACCGAGACCTCGGGCACGACCTACATCTTCGACACCGGCGGAGGCACGAACGTCTGGCTGCTGTCGCAGATCAAGACCCACGCCGGCCTCACCGAAACGCTCACCTACGACACGTCGCACCGCCTGAGCACCATCAAGAACAACGTCTCCGGCCGCACCCTGTACTTCGCCTGGTCGAAGCCGTCAGGCGCCGCCCACTACCACGTGCAGACGGTCACGACCGACGCGGCCACCAGCGGTGACACCAGCACCGCTGCGCTGTGGAGCTACGGCTACACCGGCGACCGGCTCACCTCGGTGTGCCCGCCCGCCACCTCGGCTCCGTCGACCGCGTCGACCTCGTGCTACGCGTACACCTACGAGTCCGGCTCCAATTTCCCGGCCGCCGCCCTGGACGCCAACCCGAGCGGGTACTGGCGCCTCGACGAGGCGTCCGGCAGCACCACGGCCGCTTCCTCGGTCCTGGCCAACGAGCAGACGGACGCGGGAAGCTACAAGTCGGCCACGCTCGGCGGCTCCGCCGGACCGCTCACCGGATCCTCGGCGACAGCCGCGACCCTCGCGGGCAGCGGATACGTCAAGGTGCCGGCCGGGCTGCTGCACGCCAGCACCACCCGCGCGGTGTCGCTGTGGTTCAAGACGTCCAAGAAGGGCGTCCTGATCGGTGACCAGTCCAAGTCGGTCACCGGCGCCACCGCGGCCTCCGGCACCTGGACGCCGGTCCTGTACGTGGGTTCGGACGGCAAGCTGCGCGGCCACTGGTGGAGCGTGAGCGGCTCCGGCAGCGCCGACTTCGGCTCCACCGGCACCGTCACGGACAACGCCTGGCACCACGCCGTGCTCAGCTCCGACGGCAGCACCCAGACCCTGTACCTGGACGGCACCAAGCAGGACACCTTCTCGGGCACCCCGGACGACCAGTCGAACGTCGACACCTACATCGGTGCCGGGTTCGCGGACTCGTGGATCGACTCCCCGGGCGCCGTCAGCTACTTCACCGGTTCCATCTCCGACGTCTCCTTCTACAGCCACCCCCTCACCGCCTCCCAGGCGGACGACCTCCACGCGGCAGGCACCACCAGCGCGGCCTTGCTGACCAAGGAGGTGAGCCCGGCCGGGCGCACCGCCGCGGCCGTCGCCTACGACACCGATGCCGACCGCCTGACACAGGTCACCGACGAGCACGGCGGCACCTGGAAGCTCGGCGCCCCCACCGTGGCCGGATCCAGCGCGGTCTTCCGCGGCTCGGTCCTGGGCGCCGACCCGGCCGGGTACTGGCAGCTCGGCGACGACAGCGACGACGGTTCGGCGGCCTACGCGGACGACGAGGTCGACGGCGGTGACGGCACCTTCAACAACGTCACCCTCGGGGTGAGCGGGCCGTTCAGCGCCAAGGACAGCACCGCGAACACCGCCGCCTCCTTCGACGGCACCGACTCCTATGTCTCCGTCCCCGCCGACCTGCTGCACACCGACACCAAGCGCAGCGTCGGCATCTGGTTCAAGACGTCCACCGCCGGCGTGCTCATCGGTGACCAGTCGACCGCCATCGACGGGGCCACCGCCGCCGCCGGCACCTGGACGCCGGTGCTGTACGTGGGCTCCGACGGCAAGCTGCACGGCCACTGGTGGAGCGTGAGCGGCTCCGGCAGCGCCGACTTCGGCTCCACCGGCACGGTCACCGACAACGCCTGGCACTACGCGGTGCTCAGCTGTGACGTCGACAGCCAGGCGCTGTTCCTGGACGGCACCAAGCAGGACACCTTCTCCGGCACCCCCGCCGACCAGTCCAACACCCTCACCTACATCGGCGCGGGCTTCGCCAAGAGCTGGCTCGACTCGCCCGGTGACGTCAGCTACTTCAAGGGCTCCATCGCCGAGGTCGCCTTCTACGGCCACAATCTGACCTCCGCCCAGGTCGCCACGCAGTGGAACGCCTACAAGCAGGCGGGCGGCACCGTCGCCACCGAGTCCGTGGCCGTCACCGACCCCGGGAACAACACCCTCAGCAGCACCTACGACCTGTCCGACGGCGGCCGGATCCTCACCGACACCGACGGCACGGGCGCCACCACCTCCTACGGGTACGACACCTCGGGCTTCGTGTACACCACGACCGACGGCAACGGTGACGTGACCACAACCGGTCACAACTCCCGCGGCGACGTGGTCTCCCGGACCACGTGCCAGGACCAGTCGGCGGCCAAGTGCTCGACGTCGTACTTCACGTACTACCTCAACACCTCCTCCGACACGGATCCGCGCAATGACCAGCTGCTGACCTCCTCCGACGGCCGCTCGGCCGGCTCGACGGACACCGCCTACCAGACCGTCAACAGCTATGACACCAACGGCAACCTGCTGAACACCACGACACCGGCGGTCACCGGCCACAGCGCGGGCCTGACGACGAAGAAGACGTACACGACGTCCACCACGGCCGGCTACGTATCCGGCACGGTCGCCCCCGCGGGCCTGCTCGCCTCGACCACCACCCCGGGTGGCGCGGCGACCTCGTACGTCTACTACGCCAATGGAGACCTCGCCCAGGAGACCTCGCCGCTCGGCCTGGTCACCCGGTACACGTACGACGCCGTCGGCCGGGTCCTGACCAAGACCCAGATCTCGGACACCTATCCGGCCGGTCTGGTGACCCGCTACACGTACGACCCGCTGGGCCGCGTCCTCACCGAACTCGACCCCGGTACCACGAACGCCGTCCGGGCGAACGTCGTCCACACGGCCCTGACGACCAGGACCTACGACGCCGACGGCAACACCCTCACCAGTACGGTCTCCGACACCACCGGCGGCGACACGGCCCGGAGCACGAGCACGGTCTACAACGACGTCGGCGAACCGAAGACCGTCACAGACCCCGAACAGCACACCACCGCCTTCACCTACGACTCCTACGGCAACAAGCAGACGGAGACCGACGCCGACGGCCAGTCCTACGCCTTCACCTACGACGCCGACGCCAACCAGCTGACGACGACCCTCACCAACTACACGGGCTCGTCGGCCACTCCCGGCGGCTCCGCCGCCAAGCTTCTGGAGCAGCGGACCTACGACGGTGCCGGCCACCTCCACACCCTCACCGACGGCATCGGCGTCACCACGACCTACGCCTACTACGACAACGGCCTGACGAAGCAGATCACCCGCACCGGCTCCGCCGGCACGGGCTACGTCGACGAGCAGGACTCCTACGACGACGCGGGCAACCTCACCGCGAAGACCACCGCCAACGGCACACTCACCACCACGTACACGGTCGACGCCGCCGACCGCACCACGGGCACCACCGAGGACCCGAACACCCTCGGCCGGTCGACCACGTACACCTTCGACTCCGACTCGCGCGTCCTGACGTCCACCCAGACCGACCGGGCCGGCGACCCGGCGCAGAAGTGGACGTACACCTACGACGCGGCCGGTGACACGCTGTCCTCCGCGCAGTACGTCTCCAGCTCTCTCACCCTCACCACCAGCGCCACCTACGACAAGCGCGAACTGAAGGTCACCTCCACCGACGCCGAGCAGCAGGTCACCCACTACGCCAGCGACGAGGCCGGCCGGCCCACCACGACCACCAGCCCGACGATCACCGTCACCGCGCCCGGCACCGGCGCCACGGACACCGAGTACCCGATCACCCTCGACGGCTACGACACCTTCGGCGACCGCACCGAGGCAGAGGACGCGGACGGCCACATCACCGCCACCGCCTACGACCGGGACGGCCGCAGGACCGGTACCACCCTCCCGTCGTACAACGGCACCTCGGCCACCACCGCGTGGACCTACGACGCCGCGGGCGACGTCCTCACCGAGACCGACGCCAAGGGCGAGACCGACTACGCCTACGACCAGCTGGGCGACCTGGTCAAGCGGACCAACCCGGCGATCAGTATCTCCGGCACCGCCACCCGGGGCACCTACTCCTACTCCTACGACTTGGCCGGCGACCAGCTCACCGAGACTTCCCCGTACGGCTCGGTCACCCACCACGGCTACGACGACCTCGGCCGCGACAGCAGCGCCTGGAAGTACGTCTACACCTCCACGACCGCACAGACGAAGCAGGAGGTCGACACCGCGTACGACAGCGCGGGGCGGGTCGCCTCCACGACGTCCGTCACCGGTGTCTCCGACGGCTACACCTACGACGCGCTCGGCAGGACCCGGACCGTGTCCGACACGACCGGGGACACCACGTCCTACACCTACGACCTGCGTGACGACGTCATCAAGACGGTCCTGCCGGATCAGAGCGTCCAGACGGCGACCTACGACGCGGCCGGCCGCAAGACCGCGACCGCTAACCAGACGTCGGCCGGCACGGTGCTCTCGTCCACGTCCGCGGCCTACACGAACGACGGCCGACTCCAGACGGCCACCGATGCCCGTCAGCACACCACGAGCTACGAGTACGACGCCGTCGGCGACCTGACGAAGCAGACGGAGCCGGTCACCGACGGCACCAGCATCACCACCAGGTTCGGCTACGACACGGCCGGCCACCAGACCGCGTACACCGACGGCAACGGCGACCCCACGTACTACACGTACAACGCGCTGGGCCTGCAGGCGAGCAAGGAGGTCCCGGCGGTCACCGGCTACACGAGCGACGCCGACCGGACCACCACCTACACCTACGACGAACGAGGCCGACTCGTCACCCGGACCGACCCCGGTGGCGTCACCCTCAGCAACACCTATGACGCCCTGGACGACCTGACCGCACAGACCGGTACGGGCGCCGACGCGGCCACCGCCGACCGTCACTTCGCCTACTCGCTGAACGGACACCTGGTGGCCTCGGCCGTCGGCAGCACCTGGGAGTACTACGACACCAACGCGCTCGGCGACGCCCTCACCACCTCCGGCCAGGCGGGCAGCTCGTCCTTCACCTACGACGCCGACGAGAACCCGGCCACCCGCACCGACGCCTCCGGCACCAGCAGCTACACCTATGACACCGACGGCCGCCTGCACACCGACACGGACGCGGCGACCGGCACCGCCCTCACCTACCGGTACAACTCCCTCTCCCAGCCGATGTCGGTGACCTACGGCACCTCGGGCGACGTCCGCAACTACGGCTACGACTCCCTGCACCGCCTCACCTCCGACATCCTCACCACCGCCGCCGGCACCACCATCGCCTCGGTCGGCTACGACTGGGACAAGAACGACAACCTGACGTCCAAGACCACCACGGGATTCCAGGGCGCCGCGACGAACTCGTACACCTACGACTACGCCGACCGCCTCACGTCCTGGGCATCCGGCGCCACGACCACCGGCTACACCTACGACGGCGACGGCAACCGCCTGACCGCGGGCGCCAAGACCTACACCTACAACGCTCGCGATCAGCTGACCTCCGACGGAACGCTCGACTACAGCTACACGGCACGCGGCACCCTCGCCGCCAAGGGCTCCACGACATACACCTTCGACGCCTACGGTCAGCAGGCCACCGCCGGAGCCACGGCCTACACCTACGACGCTCTGGGGCGTGCCATGACCGACGGCACGACCGCACTCACCTACTCCGGCACCGACAACACCGTCGCCTCCGACGGCACGACCACCTACAGCCGCGATCCCTCGGGCGCCCTCACCGGCGAGTCCTCAGCGGCCGGGGCCACCCTGGCCTGGACCGACCTGCACACCGACGTCATCGGCCAGTTCACGGCGACGGGCAGTACGCTGACCGGATCGGCCAGTTACGACCCGTGGGGCACTGTCTCCGCCTCCACGCTGACCGGCAGCGCGGGCTACCAGAGCGAGTACACCGACCCGGCGACGGGCAACGTGAACATGGCCGCCCGCTGGTACAGCCCCGGCACAGGCGGCTTCGACTCGGCGGACACGGTCGACAACCCGGCGGTCGGCAGCAGCGTCAACGCGAACGACTACGCCTACGCGAACGACGCACCGCTCACCGGGACCGACCCGAGCGGGCACTGCCTGTGGGACCTGTGCATCGGAGAAGCCGAGGGCGCCTACCTCCTGGGCACGGCCCTGGTCGGCACCTGCATCGCGTACTGTTCCAGCCTGTCCAACAGCATTTCGGACGCATGGAACTCAGTATCCAGCTGGGGGAGTTCCAGCTCCACCACGCACAGCCACTCCCATGCCGCCAGCTCCAGCGGCAGCGCCACCCACGCCGCGTCCGGAGAGTGCGTCGACTACTGGTCGATGGCCTGCGAGACCCGTTACAGCAGGCCCTCGCACAGCGGCGGCCGTTCCTCCTCGGGATCCGGCTCCGGGGGCGGCGGCTCCGGCGGCGGCACGTGCTACTACTGCGGCGGCGGGGGCAGCGGCGTCAGCGCCGCGGAACAGGCGGCCGCCGCGGCCAGGGCAGCTGCGGCAGCGGCAGCCGCCGCCGCGGCGCGCCGCGCGGCGATCCGCGCCCACGCCATCAAGATCACCGCGTCCATCGGCAAGTCCACGCTGAAGGTCCACTCGATCTCGGCCGCGGCTGAGCCACCGACCGTGAGCATCAACATCGGCAACTCGGTCCGCAATGCCGCTTCCGCCGTCGCCGCCGGCCTCACGACCGCCGCCGTCTGCGTGGTCACCGGTGCCTGCGCGCCCCGCGACGACGAGTCCTCAACCTGCGCGGCGAACGGCGACGGGTGGGTCGACTACCAGAGCACGGATCCCTCGCACGGCGGCCGCGCTCAAGGCGTGACCGCCTGCCTGAACGAGCAATTCGTGGACGACCATGCTGGATCGGCCACGACCAAGGACATCCGTCCACCCGGCTACGCCTGGGCACAGCGGTACGCCCGGCACCTCGGTGCGGTGCCCAAGGTGTCGGTGAACAACTGCCACCTCCTCGGCAGCCAGCTCTCCGGTTCCGGGACCGACCTGAGAAACCTCTCGACCTGTGGGCGGGACGCGAATGCCTTCCCCGAACGGGGCGGGCTGGGGGCCATGGACAACATGGTTCAATTCGAGAATCAGGTGCAGGCCCAGGTGGAGGCGGGTGAGACTGTTCTGTACTCCGTACACCCCAGGTATGTGGGCAACCGCGTCACAGCTGAGGCTTACGTGATGACCGCCACGGCCTGGGACCGGGACGGGAACCTGGTCGGGACCACCACTCGGGAAGTGGTGAACCTCATGAACACGCCACAGGGCTGGCGCAACCTGGGCACGGTGGTGGACTCGCGCACCGGCAGGGACGTTCCCACGTCATGACCAACACATCGGATCTCGCCACGAGGACACCATGCACTGGGCTGTAGAAGAACTGAGCCGTGTCATGCCCCCGCCCCCGGACGGTGGCGACACGGTCGACTGGGACGCACTGCGGACCGATACCGGGTGGGAACTCCCAGCCGACTACCGCGACTTCGTCGCGACGTACGGTATGGGGACGATCAGTGACTCGATGGGCGTCCGCACGCCGCCCTTCGAGGGGTATCCGTACGAGGACCACTTGCTCTTCCGGGCCGAGCGGCCACCTGAGGGCGGGGTGCTGACCTGGGCTTCGAACGAGGCCGGTGACGACTTTATGTGGCGCTGTGCGGGTGAACCGGGTCAGTGGCAGGTGATCTTCCGGCCCAGGAACCGTCGCCAGGAACACGTGTACGGCGTGGGGATGGCCGAGTTCCTTCTGCGTCTGGTGGAAGGGGAGATCCGTCCGCCGCTGGGGGCCGAGCTCGCCATGCCGGCCACGTTCGAATCATGGCGTGAAGAACAGCGTCTGCTCGACGAGGGCGACGACCTTGAAGGCTTCTGACCCTGGTGCCCTCCCTTCGCTGTTCCTGCCGGCGACTTCGGCCTCACCGGGTGCGACATCAGCAACTTCTGAGAACGAGGAACAGAGGGCGTACCGATGACATTGCGCGTCTCACGGCGGCGCCTGGGGGCCCTGCTGGGTGCAGGGGCGGCCCTGGTGACGGCGGGTGTCCTGGTGTGGTTCCTGCGTGCTGCTCCGGAGGACGGCGTGCACGCGCCGGAGCCGGTGTCGCATGTCGACACCGCGACCCGGGATTGTCTCCTGACATCCACAGACGTGGACACGACGGGCACGTGGGCCGCGATGCAGAAGACGGCCGGGGCGCGTGGCTCGAACATCGTCGTCCAGCGCTACCGCCTGCCGGCCGGGGAGGACGCCGTCGCTTACGTCAACACGCTCGTGCGGCTTCGCTGCTCGGTGGTCGTCACCACGGGCACCGCAGCTCGCTCGGCTGTCGCCCTCCGCCTCGCGTCGGGGGGCACCCCGCATGTCCGCTTCGTGGTGATCTCCGGCCGACCGTTGCGCGGGACCACACATCTGGACCCGGACGCGGTGAGTGTGCGGAGCCTCTCCGACGCGGTTGCCGGGTGACAGGTGGCTGCGCCCGCGTGAGAACCTCACCCCGACAGATCGGCGGCTGGCCGGCGAGAACCTCGTCCTGCCTGGTGCGGGCCGGCGGGCCGGTGGTCACGGACGCTGAGGCCAGGCGGCATACCGCCAACCTCACGCCCGAAGCCTCTCGGTCGACTGTCCCCGGGAAGTCCCACTGGCCGCATCGGGCCCTTCGCCTTACTTGAAGTACTTCTCAGTAACACTGTTTTCGCACTTACGTACGCGACCGCGTCACGCCGGAGCGGTGCAGGCCGGGTACACCCGCCTCGGCAGCAGTCTGATCTCCTAATAGGACTCCGTTAGGTCTTTCGGTTTGCGCTGATCAAGAGCATGTTGGGGTGGTGGACTTAGATGAAGTGAGGCGTGTTCGGGCGACGTTGGCGTTGTTCGTGGCCGATGTGTTTGCTTCGGTGCCGCGGAAGGATCAGCGGGCCAAGGGGGAC
This sequence comes from Streptomyces sp. NPDC001068, assembly GCF_042897315.1. Taxonomy (NCBI): domain Bacteria; kingdom Bacillati; phylum Actinomycetota; class Actinomycetes; order Kitasatosporales; family Streptomycetaceae; genus Streptomyces; species Streptomyces sp. NPDC001068. The sequence continues at coordinate 11,703 of NZ_JBIAYD010000004.1, forward strand.
TGTTATCTGCGGGGACTGATGCTGGACGGGCGCCGCAAGTCGATCCAGGCGATGGCTGCGCGGCTGCCGGACGGCAATGAGCAGAACCTGCAGCAGTTCGTGAACCAGTCGACCTGGGATCCGGCGCCCGTGCAGCGGCGGATCAATGAACGGCTGCTGCCGAGGGTCGATCCGGTGGCCTGGGTGATCGACGATGTGTCGATGCCGAAGGACGGCCGGATGTCGGTCGGGGTGGCTCCGCAGTACTGCGGAGCCCTGGGCAAACGGGCGAACTGCCAGGTCGCCGTCAGTGTCCACGCTGCCAGTGACACTGCCTCGTGCCCCCTGCAGTGGAGGCTGTTCCTGCCCGAGGAATGGACTGCGGACAGCCACCGCCGCACCAGGACCCTGGTTCCGGCCGAGGTCGCGCACCGGGAGAAATGGCGGCTGGCCCTGGACATGCTCGACAGCCTCGCGCGCTGGGGGATGACACCGCCGGCGGTCGTGGCCGACGCCGCCTACGGCACCAACGCCCACCTGCGGGCCGGCCTGTCCGCGCGAGGACTCACCTACGTCCTGTCCATCCGGTCGGACGTGAGCGCCCACCCCTTCGACGCACAGCCCATGGCTCCGGACCGCAAAGGAGATGTGGGCTGTTGGCCTCAGCCTCGCTACCGCCAGAAGGCACCGTCAGTGGCAGTCCTTGCCACCGACCTCGGCCCGGAGGCGTTCACCCCGCTCACATGGCGGCAGGGCTCGAAAGGGGAGTTGCGTTCCCGCTTCGCGGCCGTGCGCGTGCGTCCGGCAGGCAAAGCCGTCGAACGACCGATCAAAGCAGCGGTCTCGGCAGAGCAGGGCTGGTGGGACGGAGTTCTGCCCGACTGCTGGCTCCTGGCCGAATGGCCCGTCGGAGCCGAAGCGCCCAGCGAATACTGGCTGTCCAACCTCCCGCCCGACACCCCGATCGCCGACCTGGTCCGCCTGGCCAAGGTCCGCTGGCGCATCGAGCACGACTACCGGGAGCTCAAACACGGCCTCGGCCTGGACCACTTCGAAGGACGCTCCTGGCCCGGCTGGCACCACCACGTCACCCTCGTGACCGCCGCCCACGCATTCCTCACCGAACAGCGCCTCGCCCCAAAAGCACCGCACCCAGCCTCACCCTCTACCAGATCCTCGACGCACTCCAGGACACCCTGAGGTGCTGGACCGGGACCTGCACCAGCTGCCACCAACCCCTCCCCATCCGAACCCGCACGACAACAAGATCAAGAAAGACCTAACGGAGTCCTATTAGGCGGCGCTCGCGTCGAGGCGGCCGAGCACAACGTCGAGGTCGTCAGTCATGCGTGAACTCTACGAGTTTCAGGTGTGGTTCGCCCCTGTACCCGGCCTCGCGGTGACGGGCGGAGTGCCTCCTCCTGCTCTTTCGGCATCACGCGAACCAGCCCTCAACGAAAGGGTGTTCGGTCGTAGGATGTGCCGCGAACGGTCCCCGCCCCCGGTTGAAGGACGTACACCACTCATGAGTGACCCCGTGCCCACGCCCGAGCCGGCGGAGCGGCAGAAGATCGACTCGACGGTGCCGCACTCCGCGCGTATCTGGAACTACTGGCTCGGCGGGAAGGACAACTACCCCGTCGACGAGGCGGCCGGGGACGCGTACACCGAGGTGTTTCCCGGGATCGTCACCATCGCCCGGAGCAGTCGGGCCTTTCTGCGGCGGAACATCGCGTACCTCGTCTCCGAGGCCGGCATCCGGCAGTTCCTCGATGTCGGGACCGGGCTCCCCACCGCGCAGAACACCCACGAGGTGGCGCAGGGCATCGCCCCCGAGGCGCGGATCGTCTACGTCGACAACGATCCCATGGTGCTCGCCCACGCCCGCGCCCTGCTGACCTCCACCGAGGAAGGCGCGACCGCCTACATCGACGCCACGGTGACGGATCCGGACCGCATCCTGGAAGCCGCCTCGAAGACGCTGGACCTCGGTCGTCCCACCGCGCTCATCCTCAGCAACATCCTGGGGCACGTCGGCGATCTGGAGCAGGCCCGTTCCATCGTGTCGCGGCTGATGGGGGCACTGCCCTCGGGCAGTTACCTGTCCGTCAACGACGGGTCCCGTGGCATCGACCCCGTTTTCGAGCAGGCCCAGGACGCCTACAACAACAGCGGTGCCGTCCCGTACAACCTGCGTTCCGTCGACGAGATCACCACGTACTTCGAAGGGCTTGAGCTCGTCGAGCCCGGTGTCGTCTCGGTGACCGAGTGGCGTCCGGAGCCGGGGTCGGACGCCCCGGTGGTCGTCGCCGAGCACGGTGGGCTCGCGCGCAAGCCGTAGGCGTGCCCACGGGAGTGGTCTCCCGGGGTGGCCGGTGCAGGGTGTGCTGTCGGGTCGGAAGGGACTCCTCCGGGGTGCGCAACCTTCCGGAGGGTGGCCGGTCTGAACAGACACACACCTGCGCGAGCTACCAGGGGGGTAGTCATGCGACGGATAGGTACTGCACTGGCCGCGATCACGTTGGCGGGCGGTGGGCTGGTGGCCGGAACCGTTCCCGCGGTGGCCGGCACCGTTCCCGCGGTGGCCGGCACCGTTCCCGCGGTGGCCGCGCCCGCGGCAGCCGCGGACTGCGCCGTGACGTGGGGCAGTCTGGCGAAGAGCGCCGACCCCGCCTCCGCACGGCGGTTGACCGACGTGCGGGCCGGACAGCACGAGTGCTTCGACCGGCTGGTCTTCGACGTCCAGGGCACGGGAGCCGAGCCGATCGGGTACACGGTCCGCTACGTCGACGTACTGCACCAGGACCCGAGCGACGTCGTCATTCCGTTCAAGGGCGGGGCCGTTCTGGAGATCTCGCTGTTCTCCCCGCGCTACGACCCGGCGACCGGGCAGCCCTACCCGGTGCTTCAGCCCGTCGACGTCACCGGGTACCGGACCTTCCGGGAGTTCAAGTTCACCGGTGGCAGCGAGGGTTACACCCAGGCCGGACTCGGCGTCCGTGCCCGGCTGCCGTTCCGCGTCCTCCAGACCGCCAACCACCTCGTGGTGGACGTGGCGCACACCTGGTGACGCCGTAGGGCCGTGGACGAGGTGCCGTGGCGGGCGTGTTGCCCGCCACGGCACCGTCGTGTTCGGGGAGCCGCCTCCGCGTGCTGATTCCGTTCACGGAGTGCGTGGGCGCCCGTGGGGACCGCGCCCCCAACTCCGGTTTCCCGTACGGCGTGGAGCGGAATACGCGATCTCCGTCCGGACAGGGGCGGGCCGTGTGTAAAGCGAGAGTGAAACCTGTTCTGTCCAGGGGCGTGCGGTGTCACTCCCGGGGGTGAAAGGGGTGCCATTCAGGAACCCGTTGACGGTGCGTGGAGTCCGAACAGGCATGTAACAGGTCGTGTTGTCGGCACCGAGTGTGCGAGACGTTCCTGATTACCGGTGCCGCATTCTTGAGCGCACGCGTGCCGGGAGTCCTGGGGCTATAGATTGTGTTTCCGTCCGTGCGTGGCTGTCCGACGGGGTCGGTGGCGGGACGACGTACGGATCGGCGACGGGGATCGGTGACCAGGGGATCCTCGCAGGTCGCCGTCTGGTGTGAGGGGAGCGGCGAACGCTGCTTCATGTTGGTGTATCAGTCAGGAGTTCCCGGTGCCCGATCCTGTTCCCACGGCATCAGGGATGCCCGAGTCCGGTTCCGGGACGCCGAATATCCCCTCGCGGAACGGTGTCCGCCCCAATGGGGACGGCAGGCCGGGACAGGAGGGGGCGGGACGCGACTCCTCCGTCAACGGTGCATATATCCACGAGCGGAGAACCGGCGCGCCGAATGGTCGTTCAGACACTCCCCCCGAAAGCTTTCTTGATTTTCTCGACCGTCTTTCGGACCGGGTTTTCACGAAGAACGACTCGGCGTGGCATGCCGTGATCCAGTTCGGTCTGCTGGTGCTTTTGCTGCCCGCGTCGGTGATCGGAGCCATGATGGCGGCCCACGCCGTGGGCGTCGCCGGCTGGGCGATCGGCTCGGGGGCGCTGGCATCCGCCGGCGGGGCGGGTGCGGCGACCGTGATCCGTCGCCGCAACGCGGGCCGCGGGACGGGCCAGGGGCCGGGGCGGCGCGGTGGCGGTCGCCGGTCCGGGCGGCCTAGCCGGCGGCAGGGCTCGCACCGCCGCCGTTGACGCCCGTCCGGTCGCCCGGGGTGGTCCACGCGATGCCGGGCGGGGTGTCCGGCCCGCGACGGCGGGTGCGGCGCAGCAGCCCCAGGGCCACGGCCAGCAGGGTCGCCGCCGCCTGTACGGCGAGGAACACGGCCGTACGCCCGGAACGGGGCACGAGGAGCGCGGCCGCGGTGGCCAGCGTGAGCCCGAAGACCGTACACGCGGCGACGAAGACGGCGGACGAGGCGGTCCGGCCGCCCTCAGCGCGCGGCCGCCGGTGCGCGCCGCCCGGAGGGTGCCCGGAGGAGCTGTGCGGAGGGAGACCCTCCGTGCGGTCGGTTTCCTGTGCGGTCATCATGGCCCCCACGGCATCGCCCCTCTTCACTTACCGTCACTGTGCAGTTACCCATCATCCAGGGTTCAGGACGTGCCGCGCTGGATATCGCCGCATGCAACAACGCGACTTTTGTCCAATGGGTTCTCCGGGGCGCCCCGTCTCCCGGCGCGCCCCGGCGCGTGGAGGGAACAGTTCGGCCGGGCGGCACCGTTGCATCCGTTGAGGAAGCGGTGCCGCCCGGGCGGTGAGAATCGGTGTGCTCGGGAGTCTGCCGTCGCGGGCGCCCGACCGGGCGCCCGCCGTGGACTCGGACCGATGGCTTTCCGTACTGGAGGACTGTTTGATGAACGACCGGCCGTTGACGCTCATGGCGGTGCACGCCCACCCCGACGACGAGGCCACGAGCACGGGGGGAGTGCTCGCGAGGTATGCGGCGGAAGGGATGCGCACGGTTCTGGTGACCTGTACCGACGGTTCCTGCGGCGACGGGCCCGGTGGCGTCAAACCGGGTGACCCCGGGCACGACCCGGCGGCCGTCGCCGCGCTCCGGCGGCAGGAGCTGGAGGCCAGCTGCGAGATCCTGAAGATCAGCGACCTCGAGATGCTGGGGTACGGCGACTCCGGGATGATGGGCTGGCCGTCCAACGCCGCCCCCGGGTCGTTCTGGCAGACGCCGGTGGAGGAGGGGGCCGCGCGGCTCGCCGAACTCATCCGGCACTACCGGCCCGACGTCGTCGTCACCTACGACGAGAACGGCTTCTACGGGCACCCCGACCACATCCAGGCCCACCGGATCACGATGGCGGCGCTGGAGATGACCGACTCGGTGTCCAAGGCCTACTGGACGACGATGCCGCGCTCCGCGATGCAGCGGTTCGGCGAGGCCCTGCGCGAGTTCGGCGAGGAGATGCCGGAGCCGGATCCGGCCGAGGCCGCCGCGCTGGCGGAGATCGGACTGCCGGACGACGAGATCAGCACCTGGGTGGACACCAGGGCGTTCGGCGGCCAGAAGTTCGACTCGCTGGCCGCGCACGCCAGCCAGGGCGAGAACATCTTCTTCCTCAAGATGGGTGAGGAGAGGTTCACCGAGCTGATGGGCGTCGAGACCTTCGTGCGGGTCAAGGACAGCACCGGCGCGGACCTTCCCGAGGACGACCTCTTCGCCGGACTGCGCTGAACCCGGCGGCGCACCCTCAGTCGGCGGCCGACCGGTTGATCACCGCCCTGATGTGCTTCATCAACGGCTGGTCGCTCTGTTCGCTGTAGTCGCACAGGGCGATCAGCACGTTCATCTCCGGCATGTAGCCGGCCGCGCAGCCCCGGGGGAGGTCGTAGGGGACGGCCAGGTAGCCGTCCAGGGCGCGGGTGGTGCCGTCCTTGGCGGTGCTGGTGATGTCGACCGGGTCGAACTCCCCGATGCCGCGTTCGCGCATGTCGGCCGGGTTCATGAAGACGAGGGTGCGCAGGTTCCGGATGCCCCGGTAGCGGTCGTTGTCGGAGTAGATCGTGGTGTTCCACTGGTCGTGGGAGCGCATGGTGCCGAGCGCCAGGGTGCCCGGCGGGGGCACCACGTCCGGCAGCGGGGCCGAGGAGAACTCGGCGAGCCCGGAGTCCGTGCGGAAGACCAGTTCGCGGGCCGGCTGGCGGATGCGGAAGCCGAGCGGGAGCCGGACCCGGCGGTTGAAGTCCTCGAAGCCGTCCAGGACCCGGGCCATGGTGTCGCGGATGCGGTCGTAGTCCTCGACGTACCAGGACCAGGGGGTGGCGGAGTCGGGAAGAGCCGCCCGGGCGATGCCCGCGATGACCGCCGGCTCGGAGATGAGGTGCGGGGAGGCGGGCTTCTTCATGCCCACCGACAGGTGCACCATGCTCATCGAGTCCTCCACCGAGGTGGCCTGGACGCCGTGGCGCTGGTGGTCCTTCTCGGTGCGTCCCAGGCAGGGGAGGATCAGGGCCTGGCGGCCGTGGACCAGGTGGCTGCGGTTCAGCTTGGTGCTCACCTGCACCGTGAGGTCGCAGTTGCGCAGGGCCTCGTAGGTGGCCCGGCTGTCCGGCGCCGCCAGCGCGAAGTTGCCGCCCATGCCGACGAACACCTTGATGTCACCGCGCAGCATCGCCGCGATCGTGCCGACGGTGTCCAGGCCGTGCTCGCGGGGCGGGGTGATGCCGCAGACCTCGCCCAGCCGGTCCAGGAACGCCGGTTCGGGGCGGTGGTCGATGCCGCACGTGCGGTTGCCCTGGACGTTGCTGTGCCCGCGCACGGGCGAGGGCCCGGCCCCCTCCCGCCCGAGGTTGCCCCGCAGCAACAGCAGGTTGACGATCTCCCGCACCGTGTCCACGCCGTGCTCGTGCTGGCTCACGCCCAGGCACCAGCTGATGATGGAACGGTCGGCCTCCCGGTAGATCCGCGCGGCGTGCAGGATGTCGGCGCGGCTGATGGCCGACTGGCGCTCGATCTCCTCCCACGGCGTGGCCTCGCACACCTTGCGGTACTCCTCGAAGCCCGTCGTGTACCGGTCGATGAACTCCTGGTCCAGTGCCTTCGGGTCGGACCCGGACTGGTCGATGACCGCCTTGGCGATGCCCCGCAGCAGCGCCATGTCGCCGCCGACGCGCACCTGGAGGTTCAGGGTGCCGGTGCGGGTCGCGTGCATGACCGCCATGTCCACGAAGTCGTGCGGGATGATCGTGCGCCGGGACGCCGCCTCGATCAGCGGATTGACGTGCACGATCTGCGCGCCCCGCTGGTAGGCGTCGGCCAGCGCCGTCAGCATCCGGGGCGCGTTCGACGCCGCGTTCACCCCGATGACGAAGAGGGCGTCGGTGGCGTCCCAGTCCTTGAGGTCGACGGTCCCCTTGCCGGTGCCGAGGGAGGCGGTGAGGGCCCGTCCGCTCGCCTCGTGGCACATGTTGGAGCAGTCGGGGAGGTTGTTGGTGCCCAGTTCGCGGGCGAGCAGCTGGTAGAGGAAGGTGGCCTCGTTGCCGAGCCGGCCCGAGGTGTAGAACGACGCCCGGTTCGGATCGTCCAGCTCCCGCAGCGAGCGTCCGACGAGGGCGAACGCGTCACGCCAGCTGATCGGCACGTAGTGGTCGGACTCGGCGTCGTACACCATCGGCTCGGTCAGCCGGCCCTGGTCCTCCAGGGCGAAGTCGCTCCACTCGAACAGGTCGGACACCGAGTGGGCGGCGAAGAACTCGCGCCCGACCCGCTTGTGGGTCATCTCCCAGGTGACGTGCTTGACCCCGTTCTCGCAGAGGTCCAGGCGCAGCCCCTTGGTGTCGTCGGGCCACGCGCAGCCGGGGCAGTCGAACCCGCCGTTCTCGTGGTTCATCTTCATGATCGCGCGGGGCCCGTCCACGAGCGCCCGCTCCCGGATCAGGAACTTGGTCACGCTCTTGGCGGCGCCCCAGCCGGCGGCCGGGTGGTGGTACGGGTGGAAGAACGGCTCCGCGTCCGGCCGCGGTCCCACCTCGGGCTCGATCCGCTCCTCCGCGCCCGGCCGTGTCCGTTCCTCCCCGCCCGGTCGTGTCCGCTCTTCCCCGCCCGGTCGTGTCCGCTTCTGCTCGTCATGGGAGGTACTCACGGCTCTCGCCCTTCGCCGTCGAGTGTGGCCGCCGGACCAAGTGGCGCCCTTTGCCATGCTATGCACGTGGATCGGGCCTCGCGAGAGGGGCGGAGGGGGCGGCCGTGCTACCCCCGGTCCGCACCCGCCACGCACCGCTCGTACGCCGCCACCAGCTCCGTCATCGCCAGCACCGGCCCCTGCGGGTCCTTGGCCGCGTCGTCCCACCGGCGCAGGGACACCGCGTCCCCGGCCATCGGATGGGCGGCGAAGGCGGCGGACTCCGCCTCGTCCATCGGGCCGCCCTGGACCTTCAGCGAGGCGATGGACGCCTTGCTGAGCAGCGCCCGGTACGCGGGGTCCGTGGCCACCAGGTAACGCTTGGCCGGCACGTGCTGGGCGATGATCCAGGCGGCCCGCTCGCTCAGGTGCCGGCGGGCCCACTCCGCGCCCGCCAGCTCGTGCGGCAGGCCCGGGTGGTCGGCCCGTACCTGCCTGGCCCTGCCGATGTCGTGCAGGGCGGCGGCCACCACCAGTTCGTCGTCGGCGCCCGCGGCCACCGCGAGGTGGGCGGCCTGCAGGGCGTGGGTGCGCTGGTCGACCGGCTCCCCGCCGTAGGGGAGGCCGGCGAGGCCGTCGATCAGTTCGGCCAGCCGGTCACTCGTGAGCGTGTTCATGATTCCTCCGTGTCGCGGACAGTCGTCACTCCGGGCACGGTGTCCGCCGAACTCGTCCGGACAACTTGCCGCCGGCCAACTGCCCCGGCCCGGAAAGTGAACAGTCAGGACCTTCGCGGCGTCGAGCATGATGGGACGTCCGTGCCCGCACGCCCAGCCCAGGAGGCCCGCCATGCCCGAACCCGTCGGCGCCCACGACCGGTTGACGGCTCGCCTCGCCGGTCACACCCGGGCCTTCGAGAAGCTCTTCGCGGAGTACTTCGACTCCCTGGGCGCCTCCCTGGACACCCCGTCCTTCAGCAGGTTCACGCCGGAGTGCCTGCACCTGCTCAGGGAGCTGTAGCTGCGCGGCGGGAAGCGGATCCGGGTGGTGATCCTCCACGAGGCGGCCCGCCTGGTGACGGACGCGCCCGTGCCGGGACTGCGGCAGGCGGCCCTGAGCCTCGAACTGCTGCACGACCACGGCCTGATCCACGACGACCTCATCGACGACAGCCCGACCCGCCGGGGCGGTCCGTCCACCTACTACGCCTACCGGGAACGGTTCCCCGGCCGCCCCAGGACCGCCCTCGGCCTCACCGTGCTCGCCGGCGACCTGGCGCTCGCGCTGTCAATGCGGGTGCTCCTCGACGCGGAGGTCGCGCCGCCGGTACGGCAGGCCATGATCGAGGCGCAGACCAGAGCGGCGGCGGAGACGCTCCTCGGCCAGATCGCCGACCTGGAGCGCGATGTCGCGGGCGGGCTCCCGGACACCGAGGTCGTCGACGAGGTGGCGGACTACAAGTCGGCGCGGTACTCGCTGCTGGCGCCGCTGCGGCTCGGACTCCTCGCGGCCGGTGCCGGACCGGACCCCTGCGAGGAGGAGCTGAGCCGCTACGCGCGCCTGGTGGGGATCTGCGCACAGATGCGGGACGACTGTCTGGACCTGTTCGGGGACGGCGAGGTGATGGGCGAGCCGACCGGAACCGACATCCGCGACGGGAAGCGCGACTACGTCGTGACCGCGCTGCTGTCGTCGCTCGACGACCTCGGCGGTGCGGAACGGGCCCTGCTGACGAAGGCGCTGGGCGATCCGGCCTGCACCGCCGGTACGGTCGCCCGGATCCGGGAGATCGCCGAGGCGTGCGGGGTGGCCGGCCGGCTACGGGCAAGCATGCGCGAGCGCGCCGAACAGGCCGCCGAGGTGGCCGAGGGCTGGCGGCAGCGCCGGCGGGGCGAGGCGGTCGCCTTCTTCGAACGGCTGCCGTACTGGAGCATCGAGCGCGCCCACTGAATCCGGCCGTGCCCCCGCCCCCGCCCGGCCCTTAGGACGCGGCCGGGCCCAGTGAGCGGGCCGTCACGCCCGCCAGGTGCCGTTCGAAGACCGCCCGGGCCTCCGGTGTCAGCGTCCGCAGCGCCACCAGCGCCGTGATCACCACGTCGCAGAGCTCGCCCTGGACGTCGTCCCACGTGTGGGTGACTCCCTTGCGGGGGTTCTGGCCGGTCGCGCCGATCACCGCCTGGGCGACCTCGCCGACCTCCTCGGTCAGCTTCAGCATCCGCAGGACGACGCCGGTGTCGCCGTCGTGCACGCGGTGGGTCTCCAGCCAGGTCCAGAGGCCGTCGATGGCGGCCCACACGTCGACGGGCGGGGTCGGATGCTGCGTCATGCCCCGTAGCCTGCCACGCCCCGCCCGGCGGTCCCGGGGGTTCACCCGCGCAGCCGGGGAGTTCACTCCTCGAACAGCGCCTCCTGCTCGCCCTCCCGCTTCCGCCGCACCCGCCGGCTCCTGGCCCCGACCACCGCGGCCGTGGCCGCCGCCGTCACCCCCAGCGCCACCGGGACCATCCAGCCCCGGTCGAAGACGTGCCCGAGCGTGTGGTCCAGGGAGAGCCGGCCGGGGCCCGAGACCGCCAGGCCGGCGGCGGTCAGGCCGAGGCTCGCCGCGTACTCGTAGCCGCCCTCCGCCGCGAAGAAGCCGTTCGGCACGTGCAGCGCGGCCGCGCCCGCCATCGCGCCGGCCGCCGCGGCGCCCGCCGCCGGGGTCGCCAGGCCCAGCGCCAGCAGCGTGCCGCCGCCCGCCTCCGCCAGGCCCGCCGCCAGCGCGCTCTGCCGTCCGGGCGTGTACCCGACGGACTCCATGAACTGGCCGGTGCCCTCGACCCCGCCGCCGCCGAACCAGCCGAACAGCTTCTGCGTGCCGTGCGCGGCCAGCACCCCGCCGGTCCCCAGCCGGAGCAGCAGCAGGCCCACGTCACGTCGGTCGTAGCAGGTCAAGGAGGCTCCTCGGAAGGCCGGGCGGGTCGGGTCTCGGGGTCGGGTCTCCACCGTCGCACCGGGCCACCCGGCCGGCCCGCCCTCGCCGCCGTTCGGGTGGCGGACCCACGGCCGCGGTGTGACGCTGGCTCGCATGACGATCAAGACAGCCAAGCTCAGCGACCCGGCGGTCCGGGCCTTCGTCACCGCCGTCAACTCCAGCGACCGCGAGCGCCTCGTGGGCCTCCTCACCCCCGACGCGACCATGGCCGACGACGGCTCCGACCGGGACCTCGACGAGTGGATCGACCGGGAGATCTTCTCCTCCAACGGTCACCTCGACGTCGACAACGAGTCCAACGGCGGTCGTTCCCTGCTCGCGCACTACCGCAACGACACCTGGGGCGAGATGGTCACCCGCTGGAACTTCACGGTCGAGGACGACGGCCGCATCTCCCGTTTCGAGACCGGGCAGGCCTGACGAGCCCCTTGCCCTCGCGTGCACTTCAACTCCTAGCGTCCCGGGGCATGGACAGTGACAGCACCACCAGGACCCTGGGACGTTCCGGTATCGAGGTCAGCGCGCTCGGCTTCGGCTGCTGGGCCATAGGCGGTGAGTGGCAGGACGCGGGCGGGCAGCCGCTGGGCTGGGGCAGGGTCGACGACGAGGAGTCCGTACGGGCCGTGCGCCGCGCCCTCGACCTCGGCGTCACCTTCTTCGACACCGCCGACACCTACGGCGCCGGGCACAGCGAGCGCGTCCTCGGCCGGGCCCTCGGCAGCCGCCGGGACGAGGTGGTGCTCGCCACCAAGTGGGGCAACGTGTTCGACGAACACAGCCGTACGCTCACCGGCGCCGACGACTCCCCGGCCCACGTCCGCCGTGCCCTCACCGCCTCCCTGCGCCGCCTCGGCACCGACCGCATCGACCTCTACCAGTTGCACCTCTCCGACGCGGACCCGGCCCGCGCCGCCGAACTGCGCGATGTGTGCGAGGAGTTGGTGACGGAAGGGCTCATCCGCGGCTACGGCTGGAGCACCGACGACCCGGCCCGCGCGGCGGTCTTCGCCGAGGGCCCGCACTGCACGGCCGTGCAGCACACCCTCAACGTGCTCCAGGACGCGCCCGAACTCCTGTCCCTGGCCGACGAACTGGGGCTCGCCGCCGTCAACCGCAGCCCGCTCGCGATGGGGTTGCTCGGTGGCCGGCGGGGGGCGGCCGGAGCCGGGGACATCCGGAGCAGGCCGCCCGCCTGGCTGCCCGGGTTCGGGGACGGAACCGGGGCCGATCCCGGGTGGATCGCCCGGGTCGACGCGCTGCGGGCCGTCCTCACCAGCGGCGGCCGGACCCTCGCGCAGGGCGCCCTCGGCTGGATCTGGGCCCGCAGCCCGCGCACGGTCCCCATCCCCGGTTTCCGGTCCGTCGCCCAGGCCGAGGACAACGCGGGCGCACTGGCGAAGGGGCCGCTCACCGCCGGGCAGCTCGCCGAGATCGACGCGCTGCTCGGGCGCTGAACGGCCCCCTGGAGACCGGTCAGCGCCCCTGCCCGTCACCGCCGTGGGGCTGCCGTACGCAGGGCTACTGCGCGTACGGCTACTGCGCGTACGGCTTCGGCTCGTGCCCCTGGGGGAGCGCGCCGTGGCCGGCCCCCTGCTCGGCGTACCGCTGCCCGCCGCCCTGCTCGGTGAGGGTGATCCGGCCGGACCTGATGGTGGCCAGGCGCGGTGCGCGGCGGGCGATGGAGGAGTCGTGGGTGACCATGACGAAGGTCAGCCGGTACTCGTGCCACAGGCCCTCCAGCAGGCCCATGATGTCGTCCCGGGTGCCCTCGTCGAGGTTGCCGGTGGGCTCGTCGGCGAGCAGCACCTTCGGCTTCTTCACCAGCGCGCGGGCGATGGCGACCCGCTGCTGCTGGCCGCCGGAGAGCTCCGCGGGGGAGTGGGCGAGACGCTCACCGAGGCCCACCGAGCGCAGCGCGTCCGCCGCCCGCTCGCGCCGTTCGGCCGGCTTCACGCCGAGCGGCACCAGGGCCGTCTCGACGTTCTCCTGCGCGGTGAGCGTCGGGATCAGGTTGAACGCCTGGAAGATGATGCCGATCTTCTCGGCGCGCAGCCGGGTCAGCTTCGCCTCGCCGATCCGCGCGAGGTCGACGCCGTCCAGCTCGACACCGCCCTCGGTCGGCCGGTCCAGGCCGCCGATCATCTGGAGCAGCGTCGACTTGCCGCCGCCGGTCGGGCCCTGGATGACGAGCTGGTCGCCGTCCTCGATGGTCAGGTCGACGCCGCGCAGCGCCTCGACCGTCTCCTTGCCCCGGTTGTAGCGCTTGGTGACTCCGGTGAGCCGGTACATGGGATCTCCACTGAAGGTGAGGGGGTGGGGCGCCGCGTCCCGGGGGGATCGGAAGCGGCGCCCCGGTCCGAGGGGGCGGCGGTGCTAAGAGACGCTGCGCAGGGCGTCGGCCGGGCGCATCCGGGAGGCGCGCCAGCCGCCCATGGCGCCGGCGATCAGACCGCCGGTGACCGCGAGGCCGACCGCGAGCGCGATGGTGGTCAGGGAGACCGGCGCGCTCAGCGCGATCTCCATGGTGGTCCGGGACGCCTGCTGTCCGGGTCCGCCGCCGCCCGGGCCGCCGCCCGTGCCGCCACCGCCGCCCGTACCGCCCAGCTGGGCGGTCAGCTTCGGGCTGACCGCGGTGACCGCCCAGGCCGCGCCGACGCCGAGGGCGATGCCGAGGGCGCCGCCGATCAGGCCGTTGACCATGGACTCGCCGACGACCTGCCGGGTGACGTTCCGTGACGGCCAGCCGAGCGCCTTCAGGGTGCCGAACTCACGCACCCGGCGGGAGACCGCGGAGGAGGTGAGCAGCGCCGCCACCAGGAACGCGGCCGCCAGGACGGCGACGGACAGCCACTTGCCGACGCTGGTCGCCAGGCCGGAGGCGGTGGAGAGGGAACCGGAGACGGTGGAGGCGAGGTCCGCGGAGGTGGTGACCGTCGTACCGGAGATGTCTTCGGTGATCTCCTTCTTCACGGCGGCGATCTGCTGGGAGTCGGTCGCCTTGACGTAGATCGTGGTGACCTGGTTCTTCGCGTCGCCGAGGGTCTGCGCGACCTTCAGGGGGACGAACACGTCGGTGTCGGACTCTCCGCTGTCCGGGGTCGCGATGCCGATGACGGTGATCCTGGTGCCGGAGATCTTGAGGGTCGAGCCGATCTTGTACTTCTTCTCCTTGGCGTACGACCTGCCGACCACCGCGACCTTGGCGCCGGTCTGCGCGGAGGTGAAGGTCCGGCCCGAGGTGATCTTCATCGAGGAGAGCGGGCCGAGGCCCTGGTGGGCCACGTCGACGCCGACGACGGAGTAGCTGTCGACGTCGAAGTCCGCGCCGCCGCCCTGGACCCGGGGCTGCCCGGTGCTGCCGGTGCCGCCGCCCGGACCGCCCTGGCCGCCGCCGCTGGTGCCGGAGCTCTGCGCCTTGCCCTGGGTGAAGGAGCCGTCGACCTTGGTGACGTTCAGGGAGAGCGCGCCGACCGCGCTGTCCACGCCCTTCTGGGCGGCGACCTCGGTGACGAGCGCCGACTTCAGGGCCTGACCGCCCTGGGTCGTCACGCGGTCCGAACTCTGCGAGGAGCCGCTGCCGGACTTGGCGTCGAAGGTGAAGTTCGGGCGGCCGGAGCCGCCCGAGGTGGGCGCGGTACGGGTTTTGGTGACCGTCATGTCGGTACCGAGGCCGTAGAGCGACTTGAGGACCTTGTCCTGCGCCTGCGCCATACCGGCCGACACGGAGTCGACCGTGATGACCAGCGCGATTCCGAGCGCCAGACCCAGTGCGACGACCAGGGCCGCCTTCTTTCTGCGGCCCAGCTCGCGCTTGAGATAGATGCCAAACATCCCGTTTCCTCGAAGGTTCCCGGCGCCCGTTGTGGACGCCGGCCCAAGCTAGGGAGAAACCTTTGAGTCACACTGGGTAAAACATGTGTCAGAGCTGAGAAAGCCCGTAGTCTTATCGAACTTTCATAAGACGGCAAATTCCTCTCGTGCCGAGGGGGCTCACCCCGGAATCGACTGTTCGATTCGGTGTACCGTCCCGGGGTGCGCGATTCCTCCCGGCTGACCAGGCGTGCCGTCTTCGGACTCACGGCCGCCGCCCTTCCCCTTTCCGCGGCGACACCCGCCTCCGCCACACCCGCCTCCGCGGGCACCGCCATCGGCGGCGAGCGTCTCGCCCGCGGCGGTGTCCAGGTGCGCGGTGCCACGGGCCTCCCGAAGAAGATCACCGCCCATGCCTGGCTGCTCGCCGACTGCGCGAGCGGGGCGGTGCTGGCCTCCTACGACGCGCACCGGCGCCTGGCGCCCGCGTCCACCCTGAAGATGCTGTTCGCGGACACCGTGCTGAAGAAGTTCGAGCGGACCGAGCGCTACCGGGTCAAGGACAGCGACATCTCCGACGTGCCGGCCGGCTCCAGCCTGGTCGGGATCAAGCCCGGCATCACCTACACCGTCGAGCAGCTGTGGCAGGGCGTCTTCCTGCGCTCCGGCAACGACGCCGTGCACGTCCTCGCCCACATGAACGGCGGCATCGCGAAGACCGTCGCCGAGATGCAGGCCAGGGCGGCCGACCTGCAGGCCCTGGACACCCGGGTGGTCAGCCCCGACGGCTTCGACCACCCCGGCCAGCTCTCCTCCGCCTACGACCTGACGCTCTTCGCCCGGCACGGACTGAAGGACGACGACTTCCGCGGCTACTGCGGAACGCGGATCGCGGACTTCCCGGCCGGCGGCAAGAAGACCTTCCAGATCCAGAACACCGACCGCCTGCTCACCGGCTCCTGGGGACTGGGCGTCTACAAGGGCCTGTTCGGTGTCAAGAACGGCTACACCAGCCACGCCGGCAACACCTTCACCGGCGGCGCCACCCGGGGCGGCCGCACCCTGCTGGTCACCGTGATGCACCCCGACAGCGGCAGCAACGCCGTCTACGAGGAGACCGCCGCGCTGCTCGACTGGGGCTTCGGGAAGGGGAGTTCGGCGCAGCCGGTCGGCACCCTGGTCGATCCGCTGAGCGAGAGCGCCGCGAGCCCGTCGCCGGGCTCGGCCAAGGGCGCCGCGGGTGCGGCCGGGACGAGGGCGGCGGACGGCGCGGGGTCGTCGGGACCGTCGGCGTGGACGTTCGCGGAGGGCGGTGCGGGGGCGCTCGCGCTGCTGGGCGCGGGGGCCTGGGCGGTGCGCCGGCGCCGCCGGGCGGCCGCGGCCGACTCCGCCGACACGCCGGTGAGCTGACGTCACGCGGCAGCCGTCCCGCCCACCGGTGCGTACCCGCGGTCCCACACGGGTCCACCCCCACCCGGTCCGGCAGGACGGCTGCCGCCTCCCCCCTCGATGTGGTTCGGCGGAACACCAGAGCTTCAACTGTGAAGTTCTGGTGGAGGAAAGTTGAGCATAGGCGCGTTATCGGCCGCAATAGCGCGGACGTCTCAATTCCGGTTGTGCAGGTTGCGAAGGCGTCCGGACCGGGCGGCGGTTCAGCCCCGCCCGACGTACGGCATCGCCGTCGCCAGCACCGTCGCGAACTGCACGTTCGCCGACAGCGGCAGTCCGGCCATGTGACGGACGGTGCGTGCCACGTCGGCCACGTCCATCACGGGTTCCGGGGCCGTCTCCCCGCTCGCCTGGAGGACACCGGAACTCATCGCGGCGGTCATGTCGGTGGCCGCGTTGCCGATGTCGATCTGCCCGACCGCGATGCCGTACGGACGCCCGTCCAGGGAAAGGGACTTGGTCAGCCCCGTGAGGGCGTGCTTGGTCGCGGTGTAGGCGACGGAGCGCGGGCGGGGCGTGTGCGCCGAGATCGACCCGTTGTTGATGATCCGCCCGCCCCGCGGCTCCTGCTCCTTCATCTGCCGGAACGCGGCCTGTGCGCACAGGAACGCCCCGTTGAGGTTGGTGTCCACGACGTGCCGCCACGCGTCGTAGGCGAGATCCTCCACGGGCACCCCGCCGGGCCCGAACGTCCCCGCGTTGTTGAACAGCAGGTCCACCCGCCCGAACCGGGCCACGGTCGCCGCGAACAGCCCGGCGACGTCGTCGGGTTGCGCCACGTCCGTGCGTACGACGAGAGCGGCGCCCCCGGGGACGAGCGCCGCCGTCTCCTCAAGGGTGCGGGGACGGCGGCCGGCCAGCGCCACCGACCAGCCGTCCCGCAGCAGCTCCACGGCCACGGCGCGGCCGATACCGGATCCGGCACCGGTGACCACCGCGATCTTCGATTGCTTGGCATCCATGGGGTCGCAGCGTAGGCGCTCCGCCGGGGATGGGCGGGGAGGGTTGTGCGGGGGCGGTGCGTTTGCGGGTGCAGGGCCGTGGGGGCCGAGCGCGCAGTTCCCCGCGCCCCTTTACAGGGGCGTTGGTGTGCGCCGTTCCCCGCTCCCCTTTCAGGGGCGTTCGTAGTGGACGCCCACCTGCTCGCGCAGTGCGTCCAGGGTGCGCATGACGGCCAGGGTGCCGTCGAGGGGGACGAGCGGGGACTCCTTCTCGCCGGCCCGCAGGGCGCGCATGACCTCCCGGGCCTCGTGGCGGAAGGTGTTGCGCGGGCCGTCGGCCGGATCGAGGGCGAACTCCTCGGGGGCGCGGCCGTCACGGCGCAGGACGAAACGCTCGGGATTGAAGAAGCCGTCCGGGACGTCGATCCGGCCCCGGGAGCCGGTGACCGAGGCGGTGGTGCCGGTTCCGCCGACGATGGAGCAGTGCACGCTCGCCAGGGCGCCGCTCTCCCAGGAGAGCAGTGCACCCGTCTGGAGATCGACGCCCTCGTCCGAGAGCACCGCTCGCGCCGACAGGCCGTCCGGCTCGCCCAGCAGCAACTGCGCGAACGACACCGGGTACACGCCCAGATCGAGCAGCGCGCCCCCGCCCTGCGCCGGGTCCCGCAGCCGGTGCGCCGGCGGGAACGGCCCCTCCAGGCCGAAGTCCGCCTGCACGGTGCGCACCTCGCCGACCGCCCCGTCGTCGACCAGCGCCTTCAGCCGCCGCACCAGCGGGTTGCAGTACATCCACATCGCCTCCATCAGGAAGCGGTCGTGCCCCTTCGCCAGCGCCACCAGTTCCGTGGCCTCGCGGACGTCGATCGTGAACGCCTTCTCGCACAGCACGTTCCGGCCGGCCTCCAGGCACAGCCCGGCCGCCGCCCGGTGCGCCGAGTGCGGCGTGGCGACGTACACGACATCGATGTCCTCGTCCCGGGCCAGCGACTCCCAGTCGCCGTAGGCCCGTCCGATCCCGAACCGCTCCGCGAACGCCTCCGCCGACTCCGCCGTCCGGGAGGCGACCGCCGCGATCTCCGCGTCCGGCAGATCCACCAGGTCCGCCGCGAACGCGGCGGCGATCCCGCCGGTCGCCAGGATCCCCCACCGCACACTCTGCTCAGCCATCCCGGCAGCCCCACCCTCGCTCATGTGTTTCCAGGCAGTCCGTACGAGCTGAGAGCATAGGCGGCGGACATCGGGGTCCGACAGGAGCGGATCCGCGGGGCGGGACCGCCGGGCACCGAACGAGCGGGGGGACACATGCGCCGGATACCGGAGCGGCCGGCAGCGCCGACGCCGGACATCCCGGACGGCGCCGTGCCGCCCACGGCCGAGCCCGCCGCCCGCCGGGCCGGTCTGCTGCTGGTGCTGGTCCTCGGCGCGCTCACCGCGACACCCCCGCTGGCGATGGACATGTACCTCCCCTCGCTGCCCGAGGTCACCCGCTCCCTGCACGCCCCCGCCGCCACCGTCCAGCTCACCCTCACCGCCTGTCTCGCCGGCATGGCCCTGGGACAACTGGTCGTCGGCCCGATGAGCGACCGCTGGGGCCGCCGCCGCCCGCTGCTGGCCGGCCTCGCCGTCTACGTCGCCGCCACCGCGCTGTGCGCCCTCGCCCCGAACGCCGGGACGCTGGTCGCCTTCCGCCTCGCCCAGGGCCTCGCGGGCGCGGCCGGGATAGTCATCGCCCGTGCCGTCGTACGCGACCTCTACGACGGTGTGGCCATGGCCCGCTTCTTCTCCACCCTGATGCTGGTCTCCGGCGCGGCACCGATCGTCGCCCCGCTGATCGGCGGGCAGATCCTGCGGGTGACCGACTGGCGGGGCGTGTTCGTCGTCCTGACGGCCGTCGGCACCGTGCTCGCCGTGGTGGTGTGGGCGAGGCTCCCCGAGACCCTGGCGCCCGCCGAGCGGCACGCCGGCGGGGCGGCCGCCGCCCTCCGCGCCATGCGCACCCTGCTCGCCGACCGCCCCTTCGCCGGCTACCTGCTCTCGGGCGGCTTCGCCTTCGCCGCGCTCTTCGCGTACATATCGGCCTCGCCCTTCGTGATCCAGGAGATCTACGGCGCCTCCCCGCAGACCTTCTCCCTGCTCTTCGGGCTCAACTCGGTCGGGCTGGTGATCGCCGGGCAGGTCAACGGCAAGGTACTGGTGGGCCGGGTGAGCCTGGACAAGGTGCTCGGCGCGGGCCTGGCCGTGACCGTGCTCGCCGCGACCGCCCTGCTCCTCATGGCGACCGGGGTATTCGGCCCGGTCGGTCTCGCGCCTGTCGCCGCCGCCCTGTTCGTGCTGATGTCCGCGATGGGCCTCACCCTTCCCAACGCCCAGTCCCTCGCCCTGCTGCGCACCCGGCACGCCGCCGGGACCGCGTCCGCGCTGCTCGGGACCTCGTCCTTCCTGGTGGGCGCGGTCGCCTCGCCGCTGGTCGGGATCGCCGGGGAGAGAACCGCCGTACCCATGGCGATCGTCCAACTGGCGGGGGCACTGGTGGCGCTGGCCTGCTTCGTGGGAATGTGCCGTCCCTGGACCGCACGTGGGAACACACGTGCGGAGATGGAGGGAGCAGGGAGCTGAGCGTACCGAGACTGCGCGTCGAGACACCCGAACGGGCCGGGCTCGACCCCGCGGAACTCAGGCACCTCGCGCGCGACGTGCAGGCACTCACCACCGGTGAGCGGCCCTGGGCGGCCGGAGCCGTGGTGGTCGCCGGACGCGGTCCCGTGATCGCAGTACAGCAGGCGGCCGGCTGGGCGGTGCGCTGGTCCGCCTACGACCCGGAGGCCGACGCGGGTGTCGAACCGCCGCCCGCGGCCCGGGTTCCGATGACCGTCGACACCCCCTTCGACCTGGCCTCCCTCACCAAACTCTTCACCGCGGTCGCCGCCGTGCAGCAACTCGAACGCGGCACCCTCGGCATGGACGCGCGGGTCGGCGCCCACCTCCCGGACTTCCGGGCGGCCTCGGTCCACGGCATCACGGTCCGTCAGCTCCTCACCCACACCTCCGGGCTGCGGCCCGAACTCCCGCTCTACGACTGCCCCGACCGCGCGGCCCGCCTCGACCTGCTCCGCGCCGAGGCGCCGAGCGCCGCGCCCGGCGCCTACCGCTACTCGGACCTCAACATGCTCCTCCTCCAGGCCGTCCTGGAGCGCATCACCGGCCGTACCCTCGACGTCCTGATCCGGGAGGGCATCACCCGCCCGCTCGGGATGACCGCCACCGACTTCGGCCCCTGCCCCGGCGCGGCGGCCACCGAGGACCAGCGGCGGCCGTGGGCCAAGGCGGACCGGGGGATGCTGCGCGGAGTCGTGCACGACGAGAACGCCTGGGCGCTGGGCGGGGTGGCCGGGCACGCGGGTCTGTTCTCCACCGCCCGGGACCTGGCCGTCTTCTGCCGGGCGCTGCTGTGCGGCGGTTCCTACGGCACGGCACGCATACTCGGCCCGGACTTCGTGGGCCTGCTGCTGGACCCGCCGGGGCTGGGATTCCTGGTCGACCAGGGGTGGTTCATGGGCGAACTGGCGGGCCGGGGCGCGGCCGGGCACACCGGGTTCACCGGCACGAGTCTGGTCCTGGACCGGGCGACGGACACCTTCCTGGTCCTGCTGGCCAACACCGTCCACCCGCGCCGCCGCCCCGGCGACAGCACCCCGCGGGCCGCCGCGGCGACCAGGCTGGCCAGAGCGGTCTTCCCCCGCCCGCCGGGCGGTGGGGGCGGCGGCGCGGCCCCCTAGAATCGCCGGGTGAACCACCCCGCATCCCCGGCCGACCGGCTCCGCGCCACGCTCGCCGAACTCCTCGGCGGCCTGCCCCCCAAGCAGGCCGCCTCAGCCGTCGAACGGCTGATCGCCAGCTACCGGGGGGCCACCCCGACCGACGCTCCGATCCTGCGGGACCGGGCGGACGTGGTGGCCTACGCCGCCTACCGGATGCCGGCGACCTTCGAGGCGGTACGGGCGGCGCTGACGGCGTTCGCCGACACCGCGCCCGAGGGCTGGGCGCCGGAGAGCCACGTGGACGTCGGCGGCGGGACGGGCGCGGCGACCTGGGCGGTGACCGACACCTGGGCCGGGGTGCGGCCGGTGACGGTCCTCGACTGGGCCGAGCCGGCGCTGGCCCTCGGCCGGGAGATCGCCGCGGCCAGTCCCGAGCTGCGGGACGCCGAGTGGCGGCGCGCCCGGATCGGACCGGGGCTCACCATCGAGAGCACTGATCTCGTCACCGTGTCGTACGTCCTCAACGAACTCGACGAGGCCGCTCGCGGCACCCTGGTGGACGCCGTGGCGACCGCCGCGCGGACCGTCGTCATCGTCGAGGCCGGCACCCCGGCGGGCTACGCCCGGGTCATCGAGGCCCGGGACCGCCTGGTCGCCGCCGGCTTCCGGGTGGCCGCGCCCTGCCCGCACAGCGCCGCCTGCCCGATCACCCCCGGCACGGACTGGTGCCACTTCTCCGCCCGGGTCAGCCGCTCCTCCCTGCACCGCCAGGTCAAGGGCGGTTCGCTGGCGTACGAGGACGAGAAGTTCAGCTACGTGGCGGCCACCCGGCTCCCGGCCGCCCCGGCACCCGCCCGGGTGGTCCGGCGTCCGCAGATCCGCAAGGGCCAGGTCCTGCTCGACCTGTGCGAGAAGGACGAGCACCTGCGCCGGACGACGGTCACCAAACGCCACGGCGACCTGTACAAGGCGGCGCGGGACGCGGACTGGGGCGACGAGTGGCCGCCGCCGGGTTCGAGGGTGTAACTCCCGCAATGCCCTATCGCTCGCGTACCCCCCTTCACGCCCAGATGGGACGATAAGGCATGCTGGCCGCACCACAGCGAGGCGAGGCGATACATGAGCGGGACGTTCGGCGGCCGTGACGGCCGCCAGGGCACACTCTCCCACTGGCTCTCCCAGCGGTTCTCCCAGCGTCTGCTCGGACGGCGGACCGGGGATGCCGCCGCCGACGACGAGGGCCGCACGACGCTGCTGCTCGCCGCCGCCGAGGCGGGTCTGCCGCTGGCCCCCGCCGCGCACCCCGCCCCCGGCTACGGCTGCTCCTGCGACCGCGTCGGCTGTCCCACCCCGGCCCGGCACCCGGTGTCGTTCGCGTGGCAGTCGCAGTCCACCACCGACCGCGCGCAGGTCGAGCGGTGGGCCCGGCACCAGCCGCAGGCCAACTTCATCACCGCGACCGGGATGTCGCACGACGTGCTGGACGTCCCCCTGGAGGCCGGCCGGCAGGCCCTGGAGCGACTGCTCGCGGACGGCGTCCAGGTCGGTCCGGTCGCCGAGAGCGACGACGGCCGCATGCTGTTCTTCACCGCCACCCGCGGCACCCCCGAGGACGAGGACGAGTGGTGGCCGTGCGAGCTGGACTGCCGCCCCGAGACCATGGACGAGCACCCGGGCCTGCGCTGGCACTGCCGGGGTTCCTACGTCCTCGTACCGCCCGCCCGGCTGCCCGGTGACGACGGCCGCCGGGTGCGCTGGGTGCGCGGCCCCGAGCGTCCGCTGCCCGACCCGCTGAGCCTCCTGGAGAGCCTCACCGACGCCTGTGCCCGGTACGCCGGCGACGAGTCCGACCGACTGTCCGCCGCCTGGCCGGCCCGCGGCTAAGGGCTGTCCCGTAATCCCCGGCGGGCGCACGACGACAGCTACGGCACCTCGCAGCGTTGTCGGGGTCGCCCGAATACGCCCGGTATGAGGGCGACCCTCCGCCTTGCGATGCACCGCATCCGACGCCGTGCGCCGACCCACCGGGGATTACGGGACAGCCCTTAGGAACCGCCGGCCGGGAACCGCCCGCAGGAGACCTGCGGCGGGGAACCTCCGGGCACGGGCCCGGGCCCGGTCAGGAACCCTCGGCGGACGTCAGCCCCTGGATGCGTCCGAGGAGCGAGACCTTCCCGGCGCCCGCAGGGTCCAGGGCGACCTGGTTGGAGACGAACTCCATGGTCAGCGACTGCTTGATCTCACCCTTGGTGAGGGCCTTCACGTCCTGGTTCGGCGTCGGCAGCGACGTGCCCGCGGCCGCCGTCTCCTTCGCGTAGTAGCGGGTGGTGAAGAACACCATCGCCCCGCCGTCCGCGGTGCGCAGCGCGAGCGGCGCGTAGTCGCCGTCGGTCAGCGGCTCGTCTATGTACTGGGTCGCGAGACCCGGCTTCGTCGACTTCCTGCGGTCCGTGCGCCAGCCGCTGGTGTGCGGACCGTCCGCGAAGGCGGCACCGCCGCTCTTCAGGTACGTGGCGTAGTCCCGGCCCAGGTCGCCCGGGGAGACGGCCAGTTGGGCGCCGCCGTCCGGCACCGCCTCGGCCCAGCCGTCCTTGTCGGTGCTGAACTTCGGTACGGCGCCGGGCGCGACCAGTGTCAGATACGCGGCCTGGAACGGCTCGGAGAGGCTGTTGCGGGTGAAGACCAGCAGCCAGCGGTCGTCGCCGCCCTTGTTGCCGTGCGCGTCCGCGAGGAACCAGCGCGGCCAGCCGGCCTTCTTCGGGATGGTGTAGCGGACGTCGTCGAACTCCAGCGCGGAATGACCGGAGTTGCCGCTCGGGCTGTTGGCGTGGCCGGCCTTCAGCCGCGCGGAGTCGATGTCGGCGAGCGCGCCGGTCGTGTAGTCGGCGTCCAGGGAGCCGTCGTAGGCCTCGTCCGCCTTGTTGTAGGCGTCCGTGAACTGCTTCAGCGCCTTGGCGGCCTCGGCGCGGGTGGTGGTGGGGAGGATTTCGCGCTCCCCGTGCACCACCACGCACCCGCTCGCCGTCAGCGACACGGCGGTCAGCGCGACCGCCAGCAGCGCGTTCCGATCACGCCTGCGGAGCCTGCGGCGCCGCAGCGGACCGCGATCCCTGGTCGTCAGGTGCGTCATCAGGAGCCTTCACCTTCCCCTTCCCGGAGCCGAACCCTACCGGGGCGAAGAAGAGGACGAGTGTCGGGACCAGGTACAGCAGCCACACCGTGACCTGGAGCACGGTCGGGTCGGGCTGGAAGTTGAACACGCCCTTGAGGAGGGTGCCGTACCAGCTGTCCGGCGGGATGGTGCCGCTGATGTCGAAGGCCTGGTTGGTCAGGCCCGGGATCCAGTCGGCCTCCTGGAGGTCGTGGAAGCCGTACGCCAGCACGCCGGCGGCGACCACGACCAGCATGGCTCCGGTCCAGGTGAAGAACTTGGCGAGGTTGATCCGCAGGGCACCGCGGTAGAACAGCCAGCCGAGCAGGACCGCGGTGGCGAGGCCGAGCGCGACACCGATCAGCGGGCGCGGGGTGCCGTCGCTGGCCGCGTGCACCGACGCCCACACGAACAGGGCGGTCTCCAGGCCCTCCCGGCCCACGGCCAGGAAGGCGGTGGCGACCAGCGCGCCGGTGCCCATCGCGAGGGCCGCGTCCAGCTTGCCGTGCAGTTCCTTCTTCAGGTGCCGGGCGGTGCGCCGCATCCAGAACACCATCCACGTCACCAGACCGACCGCGACGATCGACAGGGACCCGCCGAGCGCCTCCTGCGCCTGGAACGTCAGCTCCTGGGAGCCGAATTCGAGGGCGCAGCCGAAGCCCATGGCGATCAGCACCGCGACCGCGATGCCCGTCCAGATCGGCCGCAGGGCGTCCCTGCGGCCGGTCTTGACCAGGTAGGCGATGAGGATGCAGACGACGAGCGAGGCCTCGAGGCCTTCGCGCAGCCCGATCAGGTAGTTGGAGAACACGGCTCACGCCCCCTTGGCGGACTCGGCGGACTTGGAGGACCCGGAGGGCTCGGAGAACAGCGCCCGGCCCCACCAGTCGTCCTTGTCCCGGACGCCGGGCGGGACCGCGAAGACCGCCGAACCCACGTGCTGGATGTACTCGTTGAGCGCGTCGGACGCCGACAGCCTGCGCTGCAGCGGGATGAACCCCTTGCGCACGTCACGCTGGTAGGCCAGGAAGAACAGGCCCGCGTCCAGGCGACCGAGGCCGTCCGTGCCGTCGGTGAACGAGTAGCCCCGGCGCAGGATGGTGATCCCGTCGTTGGAGTCGGGGTGCGCGAGCCGCACGTGCGCGTCCGGCTTCATCGCCTTGAGGAACGGCGCGTCGTGCTCCTTGGCCTTGCCGACCGGGGCGCCCTCGCCCTTGTCCCGGCCGAAGACGTCCTCCTGCTCCTGGAGCGAGGTCCGGTCCCAGGTCTCGATGTTCATCCGGATGCGCCGGGCGACGAGGTACGAGCCACCGCTCATCCACACCGGACCGTCGCCGTCGCCCACCCACACGAACTTCTTCAGCCGGTCGGTCTCGGTGCCCGCGATGTTGCGGGTGCCGTCCTTGAACCCCATGAGGTTGCGCGGGGTCTGGGCGTCCGGCGTGGTCGAGGACGTCTTGCCGAAGCCCAGCTGGGACCAGCGGATGGCGACCTTGCCGAAGCCGATCCTGGCCAGGTTGCGGATGGCGTGCACGGCGACCTGCGGGTCGTCGGCGCAGGCCTGGACGCACAGGTCGCCGCCGATGCGGGCGGCGTCGAAGTTGTCGCCGGGGAACCGCGGCAGGTCGACCAGGGCGTCCGGACGGCTGTCCTTCAGCCCGAACTTCTCGAAGAAGGACGGTCCGAAGCCGATCGTCAGCGTCAGCCGGTTCGGCTTCAGGCCGAGTGCCTCACCGGTGTCGTCCGGCGGCGCCTCGGCGAGCCCGCCGTAGGCGCCGTCGCCGACCGCCTTCCCGGCGGTCAGCCGCCGCGCCGCGGCCGTCCAGTCCTTCAGCAACTGGACGAACTCGTCCCGGTCCTCGGTCTTCACGTCGAACGCGGCGAAGTGCAGCCGGTCCTGGACGGCGGTGGCGATCCCGGCCTGGTGGGCGCCGTGGAACTCGACCGCGCCACCGGCGTCGGCGGCGGCCGGCGACATGTCGTCGCCCGCGTCGGCCATCGCCACCGCGCCCCCGGCCACGGCGGCGCCGAGCGCGAGCCCGGCCCCGCCCCAGCCGATGAGCGCGCGCCGCGACGGATTGGCTTTCTCGGCCATGGTCTGCCCCCTACTTGACGACGGTCGCGGCGAGCTTGGACAGGGGCTCCGCGAGCGCGTTGACCGCGTCGGAGAGCTCCTTGCGCTGGGCCTTGGTGACCTTGTCGTACGACACGAAGCCGTCCGAGGTGGACGTGGTGCGGTACTTGTCGAGCAGCGTGTTCAGCGCGGCGAACTGCTTGTCCAGCTCGCCGGCCAGGGCCGCGTCGTTCTTCTGCGCGACCGGCTTCAGCAGCTCGTACGCCTTCTGCGCGCCGTCCACGTTGCCCTTGAAGTCGCTGAGGTCGGTGTGCGAGTAGCGGTCCTCCTCACCGGTGACCTTGCCGGTGGCGACCTCGTCGAGGAGCTCCTTGGCGCCGTTGGCCATCGAGGTCGGGGTGATCTCGGCCTTGCCGACCCGCTTCTGCCAGTCCTTCAGGTCGGTGAGCAGTTCGTCGGCGAGGGTCTTCTGCTCGGCGCCGATCTTCTTGTCCTGCCACAGCGCCTTCTCCAGCGCGTGCCAGCCGGTCCACTTCTGGCCCTTCTCCAGGCCGTCGGCGCGGGTGTCCGTCTTGGGGTCGATGTCCCCGAAGGACTCGGCGATCGGCTCGGTGCTCTCCCAGCCGACGCGGGAGGGGGCGTAGGCGTTCTTCGCGGCGGTGAGGTCACCGGCCTTGACGGCGTTGACGAACGTCTCCACCTTCGGGATCGTCGCGTCGGCCTCGCCCTGGGCCCACTCGCGGTAGTCGGCGACGGCCTTGTCGAGCGTCGGGTTGCGCTTGGCCACCGTGCCGGAGCCGGTGACGGTCAGCTTCTGCCGGACGCCGTGCCCCTTCATGCCGGGGCGGCAGGCTATCTCGTACGCGCCCGCCTTCACCTCGGCGGTCAGCGTGTACTTGGTGCCCGGGCCGATGTTCTCCTTCTCCGAGACGATCCGGTCGTCGGGGAAGAGGATCTCGACCTCGGTGGCCTTGGAGCCCGTGTTCTCGATGGCGAGCGTGACCTGCCCGGCCGGTACGGACTTGGTCGACGTCTCGCACTTGGCGTCGGCGGCGGTCACCTTGATCGCGTCGTCGCCCTTGGCGTCGCTCTTCGCCGTGCAGGCCGAGAGGGCGGTCAGAGCCGCCACGGTGGCGGCGGCGGTGACGGTGAGTCGGACGGCACGCATGCAGGCTCCAAGCGGGGGAGGTGTGGTGAGGCTGACCTAAGTTACATGAGGCTTACCTCAGTGATACCCACCCGGGTCGGGATTGACCAGACACAGATAGATCACAGATACGGCTTGATCCCGGCGGCGGAAAACCACCGCCAAGGGAGGGTCAAGGGAAGATCAAGCGGGCCGCTTCGGGCCCACCACGACCGCGCCGGTCCGCGGGTGCGGGAACACCTCGACCGGATGGCCGTAGACCTCCGACAGCAGCCGGTCCTCGAACACGTCGGCGGGCGGGCCGTCGGCGACGATCCGGCCGGCCCGCAGGATCACCACGCGGTGCGCGTAGGCGGCGGCGAGGGCCAGGTCGTGCAGCACGACGACGACCGCGTCCCCGGCGCGGGCCCGCTCCCGGCAGAGCCGCAACACCAGCTCCTGGTGCCTGAGGTCGAGCGCGGCGGTGGGTTCGTCCAGCAGCAGGAGCGGCGAGTGCTGGGCCAGCACCCTGGCCAGCGCGACGCGGGCGCGCTCCCCGCCGCTCAGCGCGGAGTACGGGCGGCCGGCGAACCCCGCCACCTCGGTGACCGCCATCGCCCCGGCCACCGCACGCGCGTCCTCGGCGGGGGCGGCGTCGGCATGGGGCGCCCGCCCCATCCGTACGACGTCCTCGACGGTGAACGGGAACGACAGAACGGCCGCCTGCGGCAGCACCGCCCGGCGCAGGGCGAGCTCGGCCGCCGACCACTCGGCGACGGGCCGCCCGAAGACCCGCACGAGCCCCTCGCCGGCCGGCACGTCGGCGGCGAGCGCCGCCAACAGCGTGGACTTCCCGGCCCCGTTGGGCCCGACGAGCGCGACGACCTCCCCGGCCCGCGCGACGAGTCCGACCCCGGCGAGCACGGTCCGCGAACCGAACCGGACACGCACCCCCTCGGCCTCGACGAGAACGTCACCGGGGGAGGACGGAGGCGGCGGGACGGGACGCGATCGCAGGAGTCTCATGAGGCCAGGCACTTCCGGTCGAAGGGCTGAGAACCGACGGCACCGACGCACCCAAGGGACACGAGGTCTCCTGGAAGAGACGCCGCCACCGGCGTACCAAAGGGGCGCGAGGAACTGCGCGACCGGCCCCCACGGCACCGGTGTCCTGGAACAGGCGCCGCCACCGGCGTACCTAAGGGGCGCGGGGAACTGCGCGACCGGCCCCCACGGCGCCGCGGGCGTGCACGGAGCGGTCGGAGTCGTGCGCGTGCACGGGCCCGGCGGAGCCGTACGCGTGCACGGAGCGGATGCCGAGGCGCGGCTCATGCCCACCCCCCTTGCCGGCGCCTGGTCCTACGCAGGAGCCAGAAGAAGAACGGGCTTCCGAGCAGGGCCGTCAGCACACCCAGGGGGAGTTCCGCCGGCGCGGCCACCGTACGGGCCGCGACATCCGCCGCCAGCAGAACCGTCGCCCCCAGGAGCGCACTGCCGGGCACCAGGAACCGGTGCCCCGGCCCCGCCGCCATCCGCAGCAGATGCGGCACGACCAGGCCCACGAAGCTGATGATCCCCGAGACGCTCACCGCCGCCGCCGTGAGCAGGGCGATGACCAGGACCAGGGTGAGACGCAGCCGTTCGACGTCGACACCCAGGTGGCGGGCCGGGCGCTCGCCGAGGGAGAGCAGGTCGAGGCGGCGGGCGTAGCGGGGCGCGAGGGCGAGGCCGAGGACCGCGCACGGCAGGACCGCCAGCACCTTCGGCCACGTCGCCTGGGAGAGCGAACCCAGCTGCCAGAACGTGATCTGGCTGACCGCCGCCGTGTCCGCGAAGAAGAGGAACAGCCCGATCAGCGCCCCCGCGAACGCGTTCAGCGCGATGCCCGTGAGGATCAGCGTGACCACTTCCGTACGTCCCCCGGACCGGGAGGCCGCGTACACCAGCAGTACCGTCGCCAGCCCCGCCGCGAACGCGAAGACCGGCACCGTCCAGGTGCCGAGGAGGCCGGCCCCGAAGGCGAGCGCGGCCACCGCCCCCACCGCGGCCCCCGAGGAGACCCCGATGACCCCGGGCTCGGCGAGCGGGTTGCCGAACACGCCCTGCATCAACGCTCCCGCGCAGCCCAGCGACGCGCCGACGAGCAGTGCCAGCACGATCCGCGGGAAGCGGACGTTCCACAGCACGGACTCGGGGACCCGGTCCAGCGCCGTACCGCCGAGTCCCGCCCGGTGCAGGACCGACCCGAGGACGTCCCCGATCGGGATCGGGTACGCGCCGAGTCCCGCCGCCACCGGGACCAGGACCAGCAGGACCGCCGTCAGGCCCACCGCGAGCAGCCCCGCAGCCGAGGGCCTCCTGCGCAACCGCGCGGCGACGGCCGTCACTTCGCGCCGTCCCCGTACAGCTGGGCCACGACCGACGCCAGTACCTGGTCGGTGCGCGGCCCGTAGTTGAGCAGCACTCCGTCCTCCACCGAGACGATCCGCCGGTCCATCCCGGCCGGCGTCTGCGCGACGCCTGGGATCTTCACCAGGCCGTCGATGCCGCCGACGGACTGGAGTCCCTTGGTCATGACGAGGATCGCGTCCGGCGCGGCCTTGGCGAGCGCCTCGGTGGTGATGGCGGTGAAGTCCTTCTCCAGCCCGGACGCGGCCCCGGCGTCCACCGCCCCGGCGGCCTCCAGGAGGGACGTGGCGCCCGAGCCCCTTCCGCCGATCAGGTACACGGACGCCGAGCCGCGCAGGTAGAGGAAGACGACCCGCGGTCTCGTACTCTCCTGCGGAACATCCTTGCGCACGGCGGCGATCCGCGCCCGCGACCGCCGGGCCAGCTCCTCGCCCGCCGACGGCACGCCGAGCGCGCCGGCCACCGCCCGGATGCGCGGGCGGACGTCGTCCAGCCCCTGGGCCGGGTCCACGACCAGCACCGGGACGCCGGCCTCGCGGATCTGGTCCATGGCCTCGTCGGGCCCGGTCGTCGTCTCGGCGAGGACCAGGTCCGGCTTCAGCGAGAGGACGCCCTCGGCGGACACGTCGTGGTTGCGGGTGACCACCGGGAGCTTCGCCGCCTGCCGGAAGGTCGCCGTGATGTCCCGGGCGACCACCCGGTCGCCGAGTCCGAGCGTGAACACGATCTCGCTGAGGCTGCCGGAGAGCGGCACGATCCGCCGGGCCTGCCGGATCGTCACCTTCCGGCCGTCGGCGGAGGTGACGGTGACCGGGAGTTCCGGTGCCGGGGTGTCGGTGAGTGGCTCGACGCGGTCGGCGGCCGCCGTCGTGGTCTTCGCGGCCGCGGTCTCCGGTGCGCTTCCGCAGCCGGCCGCCGTCAGTGTCAGGGCGAGCACGCAGACCGCCGCTCCCGCCAGTCGAGTGCGCAAACGTCGCACGGTCCGTCCGTTTCTCTCGGGGCGTGGGAGGCCACCGCGGCGGCCTGGTGTGCAGCTTAGGTTAGCCTTACCTTTGTTCGCTACCGGCCGTCGTCTCCGGAGGACCTCCCATGCCCGCGTGCCTTCGTGCCCTGGTCACCGTCGTGTACGTGACCCTCCTGGGGGCGCTGCTCCCGGCGGCTCCCGCGCACGCCGAGAGCCGCACCGTGCAGGGCGGCCGGCTCGACTGGGGCGTCAGATCGTCCTTCCAGAGCTACGTCACCGGGCCGACAGCCAAGGGGAGTTACTCCCTGACCGGCGGCACCGGAACCGTGGGCGGCAGCCAGTTCCGCTTCCCCTCCGCCACCGGCAGCTACGACGACGGCACCGGCGCGTTCACCGCGTCCTTCGCCGGCGGGGTGCACTTCGTCGGGCACCGGGAGAGTGACGGCACCTATCAGCTGGACCTCACCCTCAGCCGTCCCACCGTCCGTATCTCCGGCTCGTCCGGCACGCTCTACCTGGACGTCGTCAGCAAGGAGAAGGGCACCGGGGCGGTCACGACGTCCTCACAGGTGCCCTTCGCCTCCCTCGCCCTGGGCGGCATCGACATGAGGGGCGGCGGCACGGCCGTCGTGCTCAGGAACGTGCCCGCCACCCTCACCGCGCAGGGCGCCGCCGCCTTCGCCGGCTACTACACGGCCGGTACCGCCCTGGACCCGGTGAGCCTGGCGGCGGACGTCGAGGCGGCGACCACCCCCACCCCCACGTCCACGAGGCCGTCCACGAAGCCGCCCGTGCGGAAGCCCGCCGCGAAGGGCGACTCCGTCGAGGACGCCGCCGTCGACTGGGGCGTGCGCCGCACCTTCCGGGAGTACGTCACCGGTGACATCGCCCGCGGCAGGTGGACGCTGACCGGCGGCGCCGAGGACGGCGGCGCCCTCTTCCGCTTCCCGAAGGGTGAAGGGAGGTACCGCGAGGGCGCGTTGACGGCGGCCTTCGCGGGCGCCGTCCGCTTCACCGGCGACCACGGCCTCGACCTGAGACTGAGCGGGGTCGGGGTCACCGTCCGGGACGGCCGGGGCACCCTCTACGCCGACGTCGACAGTGACGGCTTCACCGCCGGCAAGGTCCCGCTGGTCACCTTCACGGCCGGCGGCCTCACCCCGAAGAAGGGGCTCGCCGAGGTCACCGAGGCCCCCGCGAAGCTCACCGCCCAGGGCGCGAAGGCCTTCGCCGGGATGTACCCGGCCGGTACGGCCATGGACCCGGTCTCCCTCGCCGTAGCCCTCACCGCCGACGCCACCCTTCCCGCCCTGCCCGACCTGGGCAGCGCGGGAGACGAGACGGAGACCCCGTCACCGAGCCCCGCCTCGGCCCGTCCGGTGGCGAGCGACACCACCGCCGCCGGTGACGGCACCCCCGTCCTGCCCGTCGTCCTCACCACGGGTGCCCTGCTGGCCGCCGCCGCGCTCTTCGCGGTCGCAGTCCGCCGGCGCCGCACCCGCACCGCGGCCGGGCCCGCCCCCGCCGACGAGGACTAGCCCCCTGCGGGATCCCGGGACTCCCGGGACCCCCGGACCATTCACGAGGAGCCACATGCCCGCCGGCACGCGCACCACCACCCGCGCCACCGCCCCCAGAAAGCTCGCCCTCGCCGCCGCCGTCGCGGTCACCCTGGGAGCCGGCGCGCTCACCGCGGCGACCACCGCGTCCGCCGCCGAAGTGCCGCTCAGCGGATACGAGTTGACCTGGGGCGTCAAGCAGTCCTACCGCACCTATGTCACGACCTACGCGGCCGGCACCTTCACCGCGGCGGACGGCGCGACCCAGGCCGACGGCAACGGCGCCTTCACCTTCACCGGGGGCAGCGGCAGTTACGACTCCGACGCCCACACCGTGGACCTCGGCTTCCGGGGCAGCCTGCACATCGTCTCCCAGCCGCACGGCTTCGACCTGACGCTGTCGGACGTGAAGTTCGACAGCGGGGCCGCGCAGATCACCGCGGACGTGACCAGCAACGGCACCACCACGGACGACGTGCCGCTCGCCACGGTCACCGTCACCCGCGCGATGACCGACATGACGACCACCCTCACCCGGCAGGCGGCCGACGTCTTCGGCAGCGCGAGCTACGCGGGCGCGGCAGGCGACCCGCTCACCGTCGTCCAGAGGACCACCGAGTCGCCCTCCGCGACGCCCTCCGCGTCCCCGTCCGCCTCCGAGAGCGCGAGCCCGTCCGCCTCGGCGTCGGCCTCGCCCTCCACCAGCGCCTCCGCGTCGGGCTCCGCCTCCGCCTCCCCGTCGCCCTCCGCGTCCGCGTCCGAACCGGCCCCGGCCGAGGGCGACATAGCCGACGGCACCCTCACCTGGGGCGTCAAGGAGTCCTTCCGCACCTACGTGGTAGGCGGCGTCGCCCAGGGCCGGATCACCGCCTCCGACGGCGCGACCCAGGCCGCCGGCAACGGCGCCTTCACCTTCGCCGACGCGACCGGCAGCTACGACACGGACGCCGGCACCCTCTCCGCCGCCTTCGAGGGCGCGGTCAACTTCAAGGGCCACGAGAGCAACGGCACGTACGGCCTCGACCTCACCCTCAGCAACGTCCGGGCGACGGTCGACGGCGGCAGGGGCGAACTCACCGCCGACGTGACCAGCCTCGGCACCACCACGAAGAACGTGGAACTGGCCGACCTCGACGCCGGCTCCGCCGATCTGACGCCCGAGGACGACGTGATCGGCCTCGACGACGTCGCCGCCACCCTGACCGAGGCCGGCGCGAAGGCGTTCGGCGGCTACTACACCGCGGGCACCGAACTCGACCCGGTCGACCTCTCCGTCGCCCTCACCGACGACGCCCAACTCCCCTCCGGGGACGGTGATTCCACCGCCGTCCCGACCTCCACCGCCTCGGACGCGGGCGGCTCGGCGAGCGGCGGCGTCACCGGTTCGACCACCGGCGGCACCGGCGGCACCGGCGGCAGCCTCGCCTCCACCGGCTCGGCCCTTCCGGCCGCCGCGCTCGGCACGGCCGCCGCGGTCACGGTGGCGGCGGGCGCGGGCGTGGTGTTCGCGATGCGCAGGCGCCGCACCGAGGCGTGATCCCCGCCCGGCGGCGGCCGCGGGCCCCTCGGCCGGGGCGACCGGGCCGCCGCCGCGGTGCTTGAATGCCGGAGTGACTGATTACGACGTGCTGCGTGTCTTCTGCGCGGCGAACGGCGGCTACGGCAACGAACTCGGGGTCGTCCGGGACGGCTCGCTGCTGCCCGCGCGCGAGGACCGTCAGGCCCTGGCGGCGAAGCTCGGGTTCAGCGAGACCGTGTTCGTCGACGACCCCGAGCGCGGGGTCGTCGACATCTACACCCCCACGCTGCGGCTGCCCTTCGCCGGCCACCCCTGCGTCGGCACCGCCTGGCTGCTGGACGTGCCCGAACTGGTCACACCGGCCGGCGTGGTCGGCGCCCGGCTGGACGGGGAGTTCAGCTGGATCGAGGCACGCCCCGAATGGGCCCCGCCGCGCACCCTGCGCCAGTACGCCACGGCCGCCCAGGTGGACGCCCTGCCGGTGCCCGAGCCCGGGGAGTGGATCTACGCCTGGGCCTGGGAGGACGAGCCCGCGGGGCGGGTCCGGGCCCGTGCCTTCCCCGGCCGCGGCGACGGCATCGACGAGGACGAGGCGACCGGCGCGGCCGCGCTGCTGCTCACCGACCGGCTGGGCCGCGCCCTGAACATCACCCAGGGCCGGGGCTCGCAGATCCTGACGGCACCGCAGCCGTACGGCTGGGTGGAGATCGGCGGGCGGGTCCTCCTGGAGGGCGCCGAACGGCAGCCCGGTCTCAGCTAGTGCTGCGACCGGCGGCGACCGGCTTGTCCGCGCGCCCGCGCCGCACGTAGTACCAGGTCATGTTCGACGACAGGCCCGTCAGCAGCACCCAGACGACGCCGATCAGCCAGCTGCCCTGGACGAACGACACGACGGCGGCGACGACGGCGAGAACGCAGACGACCAGGGAGTAGAGGGCGAGGCGGGGCATAGGAGCTGTCGCTTTCGGTTCGGTCGGTTCGGCCGGGGACACCGGTGGCCGTCCACCAGTGTCCCCCATCGCCCGGAGGATCCGTCGGCAGGATCCGCGTGGTGGGCCCGTCCGCAGGATCCGCGGGGAGGGCCCGACGTGAGCCGGTGCCGCTCAGACGTCCGTGACGCGGAGCCCGGCGTGCGCCTTGTAGCGGCGGTTGACCGAGATCAGGTTGGCCACCAGCGACTCCACCTGGTGGGCGTTGCGCAGCCGCCCCGCGAAGATGCCCCGCATGCCCGGGATGCGCCCGGCCAGTGCCTGCACGATCTCCACGTCCGCGCGCACCTCGCCCAGCACCATCACGTCGGTGTCGATCTCCTCGACCTCCGGGTCCTGGAGCAGTACCGCCGACAGGTGGTGGAAGGCCGCCGTGACCCTGGAGTCCGGCAGCAGCGCCGCGGCCTGCTCGGCCGCGCTGCCCTCCTCCGGCTTGAGCGCGTACGCGCCCTTCTTGTCGAAACCGAGCGGGTTGACGCAGTCCACGACCAGCTTCCCGGCCAGTTCCGCGCGCAGCGACTCCAGCGTCTTGCCGTGCCCGTCCCACGGCACGGCGACGATCACGAGGTCGCTGCGGCGCGCGCACTCCGCGTTGTCGGCGCCCTCGACTCCGTGCCCGAGTTCGTCGGCGGCGGCCCGCGCGCGCTCGGCGGCCCGGGAACCGATGATCACCTTCTGGCCGGCCAGGGCCAGCCGGTAGGCGAGGCCCTTGCCCTGCGGGCCGGTGCCGCCGAGCACACCCACGACCAGTCCGGAGACGTCGGGCAGGTCCCAGGGATCCTTGGCGGGGGCCTTCTCGGCCGCCGCCTGCTGTGCGCTGTCGGAAGTGTCGGAAGAGGTCATGGGCCGACTCTACGTCCGCGGGGGTGGCCGCACCCGGTCAGGTGAGCCGGTTCACCGGTACCCGGCGGAAGGTGATCGTCTCGTACGCGCCGAAGTCCCCGGTCTCGTACAGCAGTCCGACGGTGTCCGGGTCGACCCGGGTCAGGTCGGAGTACGCGGCGGGCAGGCCGTCGACCGGGTGGACGGGACGCCAGGTGGTACCGCCGTCGCCGGACGCGCGGATCGTCATCAGCGCACGGGTGGCGGGGTCGGCGGGGCCCGAGTAGAGCAGCACGTCGGGGTCCCGCAACTGCAGGACGGAGGCCTCGCAGACCGGCGCGGTGAGCCCGGCCTGCGGCCGGAACGGCTTCACCAGCGTCCGCCCGCCGTCCTCGGAGTGCGCGTCGGCCCGGTTGCCCGGCGAAGGCGAGTCGTTGCGGGTGTTGAAGTAGACGCGCCCGTCCGGCAGTTCGGCGGCGGAGGTCTCGTTGACGTTGACGTAGCCGTCGGTGTTCTCGTCGACGTAGCCGAGATACCAGGTCTCGCCGCGGTCGTCGCTGAGCAGGCAGTGGCCGCTGTTGTACCTCGCCTCCGTGCCGTTGTCGGTGCCGGTGGGCGGCAGGGTGTGGTTCGCGGCCACGACGACCCGCCCGGAGGCCAGTTGGAGGGCGTGCCCGGGGGTGGTGGCGTACCACCGCCACCCGGCCTCCTTCACCGACCCGGTGATCTCCCGCGGAACGGACCACGTCACCCCGTCGTCGTCGCTGTGCCGCACCCACACCCGGCGCCCGTCCGCGTCCGGCACCTGTCCGCGCAGGATGGCGTTCTCGGTGGCGTAGGCGGCGTTGCGGACGTGGACGAGCAGGATCCGGCCGCTGTCCAGGACGACGGGAGCGGGGTTGCCGGCGAGGTCGGTGCCGTTGTCCGCGGCCACCTGGAGCGCTCCCCAGGTGCGCCCGCCGTCGGTGGAGCGCTTCAGCACCACCTCGATGTGCCCGTGGTCGGCGGCCGAGTCCACCCTCCCCTCGCAGAAGGCGAGCACGGTGCCCGCCCGGGAGACCACCACGGCCGGGATCCGGAAACTGGCGTAACCCTCGGTGCCCGCACGGAAGGGAATGGTTGCTTCTGCGTCACTCATGGGCCGCCTCCTCCCCGGGGCGGGCGAATTCGCGGTGAACTCCGCGTCACGAGTGACCGATTGAGGCAGTATGCCGGGGCATGGACGCCGTACGGGTCGCGTTGCTGCGTGAAGTGCTGGCCGGAACCGAGTGGTTGGGGGCGACACGCAGATTCGCGGGTGCGCTGCGGGGCTCGGTGGTGACGCACGGCGGCGGACTGCTGCTGCTCGGCACCCCTGAGTACGAGCCGTGGCATCTCGCCGCGCACCTCGTGGACGAGGCCGCGTGGTCCGGTACCCCTGAACTGGCGCCGACGCTGGTACGGCACCGGGCCAGGCCGACCGACCCGGCGCACCTCGCCGTCGGCCCCGGACGCATCGAGGCGGCACGCCGGGGCGAGACGCTGCTGGTGGTGGCGCCGGGCGACTCCTCGCAACCGCTCCTGGACCACGTGCACACCGCCCGCCGGGCCGGGGTGACGGTACTGGCGCTGGCCGCCGCGCCCGACGGCGCGCTGGCGTCGATGGCCCACGAGACGCTCACCGTCCCCGAGGACGCGGAACTCGACCTGGACACGGTCCAGCACCTGGTCAGCGCGGCGACGGGGGAGAACGGCCCGTCGCCGAGGGGACGCCGCCGCTTCAGGGACCGCCTCGCGAGGCTGGCCGAGACGGTGACGGCCCCGCCCCCGACCCCTTGGTGATCTCCCGCCCACCACCCGGCTCGGGTCGGTGGGCGGAAAAAGCGGTTGAGGCCGCGGCGGCGGCCGTTCAGCATGGCTCAGCGTGACCGTGCTTCCCGACCTCGCCCCCTGGCGGGCCTCCGCCGACTTCCGCCGCCTGTGGGCCTCCGGCCTGATCAGCAACTTCGGGACCTTCCTGACGTTCGTCGCGCTCCCGGTGCAGATCAAGGACCTCACCGGCAGCGCGGCCGCCGTGGGCGCCATCGGCGCGGTGGAACTGCTCCCGCTCATCCTGTTCGGCCTGTACGGCGGTGCCCTCGCCGACGCCCTCGACAAGCGGCTGCTGATCCTGTGGACCGAGGCCGGCCAGGGCCTGCTCAGCGCGGCCCTGCTGCTGAACGCCCTGGTGCCGCGTCCGGCCGTCTGGCCGCTGTACGCCGTCGCCGCGCTCTCCGCCGCGCTGAGCTCGGTGCAGCGCCCGGCCCTCGACTCGCTCTGGCCGCGGATCGTCGCCCACGACGACCTCCCGGCCGCCGCCGCGCTGAACTCGTTCCGCTGGACGGTCGGCGGCGTCGCCGGACCCGCCGTCGCCGGCCTGGTCGTGGCCTACGCGGGCCTCGGCTGGGCGTACGGCGCGGACCTCGTCACCTTCGCCGTCTCGGTCGTCCTGATCGTTCCGATCGCCGCGTCCCCCGCCGCCCACGAGGCGGTGAAGCCCTCCCTGCGCTCCATCGCGGAGGGCGCCCGCTACGCCTGGGGCCGCAAGGAACTCCTCGGCACCTACGCCGTCGACCTCGCGGCGATGTTCCTGGCGATGCCGCTCGCCGTCCTGCCGTTCCTGGCCGACGAGTTGGACGCGAAGTGGTCCCTCGGGCTGATGTACGCGGCGATCCCGGCCGGCGCGCTGCTGGTGAGCCTGGTCAGCGGCTGGACCGGCCGGGTGCGCAGGCACGGCCGGATGGTGGTGCTGTCGGCCGCGCTGTGGGGCCTGGCGATCGCCGCCGCCGGTGCCGTGCGGAACGTGTGGCTGGTGCTGCTCCTGCTGGCCGTGGCCGGCGGCTGCGACATGGTCAGCGGGATCTTCCGGGGCGCCATGTGGAACCAGACGATCCCCGACGAGCTGCGCGGCCGGCTCGCCGGGATCGAACTGCTGTCGTACTCGGTCGGCCCGACCGTCGGACAGGTCCGGGCCGGAGGGATGGCCGGTTGGCTCGGCGTGCGGACGTCCGTCGGTGTGGGCGGTGTGCTGTGCGCCGGCGCGGTGGGCCTGCTCGCCCTGTGCCTGCCCGCGCTGATGGCCTACGACGCCCGGACCGACGAGCACGCCGTGCGGCTGCGCGCCCAGCGCACGGCCGCACCGACCCCCCTCTGACCGGTTCCTCCGGTCAGCCCTCGTCCGAGGAGTCACCCGCCGGGGCGTCGTGCCAGCGCGGGTCGTTCTCCCACTCGAGGTTGCGCTCGCGGGCCATCTCCATCGCGTGTTCGGCCTCCGTCCGGCTGGCGTAGGGGCCGAACCGGTCCTTGGCAGGGCACTCGGGGCCCTCCTCGACCTTCTTGTGCTCCAGGCAGTAGTACCACTCGCCCGGCTTGCCGACGGTCCGCTTCTTGAACAGGGCCATGACCATCTCCTTTCGCCTTCCACATGTTCCCGCATGCCCGCTGGTTAGACTCGCTGGCATGTCTGGCCAGTCGCTGCTCGTACCAGGGGAGCTCTCTCCCACCCGTTCGGTACCCGGGAACATCCGCCGCCCCGAGTACGTCGGCAAACCCGCGCCGACCCCGTACACCGGGCCCGAGGTGCAGACCCCGGAGACCGTCGAGGCGATGCGGGTCGCCGGCCGTATCGCCGCGCGGGCGATGGCGGAGGCCGCGAAGATCATCGCGCCGGGGGTGACCACGGACGAGCTGGACAGGGTCGCGCACGCGTACATGTGCGACCACGGGGCCTACCCCTCCACGCTGGGCTACCGCGGCTTCCCGAAGTCCCTGTGCACCAGCCTCAACGAGGTCATCTGCCACGGCATCCCGGACTCGACGGTCCTCCAGGACGGCGACATCGTCAACCTGGACGTGACGGCGTACATCGGCGGGGTGCACGGCGACAACAACGCGACCTACCTGGTCGGGGACGTCGACGAGGAGAGCCGGCTGCTGGTCGAGCGGACCCGGGAGTCCCTCGACCGGGCGATCAAGGCGGTCAGGCCCGGCCGGCAGATCAACATCATCGGCCGGGTCATCGAGTCGTACGCCAAGCGCTTCGGATACGGCGTGGTGCGGGACTTCACCGGCCACGGCATCAACTCGTCGTTCCATTCCGGGCTGATCATCCCGCACTACGACAGCCCGCACGCGACGACCGTGATGCAGCCCGGGATGACCTTCACGATCGAGCCGATGCTGACCCTCGGCACGCACGAGTACGACATGTGGGACGACGGCTGGACCGTGGTCACCAAGGACCGCAGGCGGACCGCGCAGTTCGAGCACACCCTGGTGGTGACCGAGACCGGCGCGGAGATCCTCACGCTGCCGTAGCCCGCCCGCGGCCCCGCCGTTCCACCGGGCCCGTCCTCCGCCTCGGAGGGCGGGCCCTTTTCGGGTACGCTTTTACCGACATGGTGTCGGTAACGTTGCCGACGAAACGTCGGAAAGGCCATTGACTTAGGTAAGCCTTACCTTAGAGGATGGTGCCCATGGAGTCCTTCTCGACACTCATCCGCACCGCGTCCCACGAGCAGCACGTGGCGGCGGAGACCTCGACGTTCATGAGCGACCTGCTGGGCGGCCGGCTGGGCGTGGCGGCGTACGCGCGCTACACCGAGCAGCTGTGGTTCGTGTACGACGCGCTGGAGAGCGGGGCCGCGCGGCTGGCGTCCGACCCGGTGGCCGGGCCGTTCGTGCGGCCCGAGCTGTTCCGGCTCGCCGCGCTGGAGCGGGACCTCGCGCACCTGCGCGGGACCGGCTGGCGCACCGGCCTCACCGCGCTGCCGGCCACCGAGGAGTACGCGGCCCGGGTCCGGGAGTGCGCCGGGGGATGGCCCGCCGGATACATCGCCCACCACTACACCCGCTACCTCGGCGACCTCTCCGGCGGCCAGATCATCCGCGACCGGGCCGAGCGGACCTGGGGCTTCGAGAAGAAGGGCGACGGCGTCCGGTTCTACGTCTTCGAGAACGTCGCCAACCCCGCCGCCTTCAAGCGGGGCTACCGCGAACTCCTCGACGCGGTGGACGCCGACGACCTGGAGAAGCAGCGCATCGTCACCGAGTGCAAGCGCGCCTTCGCGCTCAACACGGACATGTTCCACGCGCTCGGCGAGGAGTTCCCGCTCTCCGCGTGAGGGTCAGCCGACCGCCGAGCAGAAGTCGTTCGTCCCCTGCCAGAAGCGGTACAGCTCCTGGCCGCAGTAGGTGTCGACGTCGCCCACGCCCAGCCCCCGCAGCAGCGCGTCGATCACGTCGAAGAACACGCTGTTGACCGACGGCACCCACAGCAGCGCGAAGACGAAGAGCAGGCCGAACGGCGCGAA
Source organism: Streptomyces sp. NPDC001068 (assembly GCF_042897315.1). Lineage (NCBI taxonomy): Bacteria > Bacillati > Actinomycetota > Actinomycetes > Kitasatosporales > Streptomycetaceae > Streptomyces > Streptomyces sp. NPDC001068. The sequence goes on from NZ_JBIAYD010000004.1 coordinate 52,604, forward strand.
CGGCTCCACCTGGCGCTTGACGCCGTACGACAGCCAGGGCTCGATCACGCCGTAGCCGTCCAGGCCCGGCACCGGCAGGAAGTTCAGGATCGCGGCCGTGACCTGGAGCAGGGCGAGGAAGGCGAGCGCGTAACGGAAGTCGCGCGGCACGCCGTCCAGGGCGTCCAGCCAGAAGGGAGCGGTGCAGACGGCGGCGAAGAGCACGTTGGTCAGCGGGCCGGCCGCCGAGACGAGGCTGTGCCGCCAGCGGCCGTGGATCCGGTTGCGCTCGATGAAGACCGCGCCGCCCGGCAGGCCGATCCCGCCCATGATCACGAACAGCACCGGGAGCACGATGCTCAGCAGGGCGTGGGTGTAGGCGAGAGGATTGAGGCTCAGATAACCCTTCGCGCGGACCGAGGTGTCACCGCTGTGCAGGGCGGTGCGCGCGTGCGCGTACTCGTGCAGGCACAGCGAGACGATCCAGGCCGCCGTCACGAACAGGAACACGGCGACGCCGGGCTGCTCGGCGAAGCCGGACCAGGTGGCCCACCCGGTGACCGCGGTGACGGCCGCGATCCCGACGAACACGGGAGAGATCCGCCGGTCGCTGTGGCGGGTGGTGGTGGCGGTCATGGGCCGGGACTCCTGGGGACGCGTCGGTGGTGGTGGCGTGCGGGGTAGACCGTACAGGTGGCGGGTGAAGAAGGAGTTCATCATCCCGTGACCGGCCGGACCCGCACCCTCGACTCCTCCCGGTTCACGCGTATCCGAAACCCGCGAGCGGCGCCCGGGCGTCCCCAGGGACAATGGACCCCGTGCGCTACCGGATTCTCGGCACCACCCAGGCACTCCGCCCCGACGGCACGGCCGTCCCCGTGGGCGGGGCGCGCCTGCGTGCCCTGCTGACCGTGCTGGCGTTGCGGCCCGGGCGCGCGGTGCCCGCCGGGCTGCTCGTCGACGAGGTGTGGGGCGAGGACCCGCCCGCGGACGCGGCCGGCGCGCTCCAGGCCCTGGTCGGCCGGCTGCGCCGGGCGCTCGGCGCCGACGCCGTCGCGTCCACCGACGGCGGCTACCGGCTCGCCGCCGCCCCCGACGACATCGACCTGCACCGTTTCGAGCGGCTCACCGGCGAGGCACTGCGGGCGCTCGCCGACGGCGACCCCGCCAAGGCGGCGGCCGTCCTCGACGACGCCCTCGCCCTGTGGCACGGCCCGGCCCTGGCCGACCTGCCCGACCGCACCGCCGAGGCGGCCCGCGTCGACGTCCGCCGCCTCGACGCGCTGCGCGCCCGCCACGCCGCCGCCCTCGCCCTCGGCCACGCCGAACAGGCGCTGCCCGAGCTGACCGCCCTGTGCGACGCCCACCCGCTGGACGAACCCCTCCAGACGCTGCGCCTGCGCGCCCTGCACGCCTGCGGCCGCACCGCCGAGGCGCTGGCCGCCTACGACGACGTACGGCATCTGCTCGCCGACCGGCTCGGCTCCGACCCGGGTTCCGAACTGCGCGCTCTGCACGCCGGGTTGCTCGAACCGGCGGCGGCCCCCGAGCAGCCGGCCCGGCCCGGCAACCTGCGCGCCCGGCTCACCTCCTTCGTGGGCCGCGAGGCCGACCTGGAGGCCATCAGGGGCGACCTCGCCACCGCCCGCCTGGTCACCCTGCTGGGGCCCGGCGGGGCCGGCAAGACCCGGCTGTCCCAGGAGGCCGCGGAGACCGCGCGGAACACCGTCCGGGACGGGGTGTGGCTGGCCGAGCTGGCGCCCGTCGACGACCCGGCCGACGTCCCCGAGGCCGTGCTCAGCGCGGTCGGTGCCCGCGAGACCGTGCTCTACGGCGCCGGCGCCGAGGGCATGCGGGCCGCGGCCGACCGGCACGACGACCCCGTCGACCGGCTCGTCGACCACTGCTCCCGGCGACGCATGCTGATCGTCCTCGACAACTGCGAGCACGTCGTCGACGCGGCGGCCGATCTCGCGGCCCGGCTACTGGAACGCTGCCCGGACCTGAGGATTCTCGCCACCAGCCGTGAACCCCTCGGCGTACCGGGGGAGTTGCTGCGCCCGGTGGAGCCGCTGCCCGATCCGGTGGCCCTGCGGCTGCTCGCCGACCGGGGCGCCGCGGCCCGGCCCGGCTTCACGGTCGACGCCGACGAGGAGACCGCGGCGGCCTGCGCCGAGATCTGCCGCCGCCTGGACGGGCTGCCGCTGGCCATCGAACTGGCCGCCGCCCGGCTGCGGATGCTCACGCCCCGGCAGATCGCCGACCGGCTCGACGACCGCTTCCGCCTGCTCACCTCCGGCAGCCGGACCGTACTGCCCCGCCAGCAGACCCTGCGCGCGGTCGTCGACTGGTCCTGGGACCTGCTCGACGCCGACGAACGCGGCGTCCTCGGCCGGCTCTCGGTGTTCGCGGGCGGCTGCGACCTGGCCGCCGCCGAGGCGGTCTGCGGCCCCGCGGCCCTGGACGCGCTGGGCTCCCTGGTCGACAAGTCCCTCGTAGTCGCCGCCCCTTCGGACGGCCAGGGGATGCGCTACCGGCTCCTGGAGACCGTCGCCGAGTACGCCGGCGCCCGCCTGGACGAGAGCGGCGAGCGCGCCCCCGCCGAGCGCGCCCATCTGACGTACTACCGTGAACTCGCCCGCACCACCGACCCGTTGCTGCGCGGAACCGGTCAGCGCGCCGCCGTGGCCCGGCTGGAGCGGGAGTACGAGAACCTGCGCACGGCCATCCGGCACGCCGTCGCCGCCAGGGACGAGCAGGAGGCGCTGTGCCTGGCCCACTCCCTGGTCTGGTACTGGCAGTTGCGTGACAAGCGGGTCGAGACCCGCACCTGGTGCGCCGACATCATGGCCCTGGGCCCGGACCCGTTCGCCGAGCCGGTCCGCCGCGCGGAACCGGTGTGGCAGCGCCCGCACGACACCCCGCCGCCGTACACCGGGGAGGTGCTCGTCGAGGCCCGGCGCGGCATCCACCTGGCCCATCTGGCGTGCATGGACACCGAGTTGGAGGCCTGGCAGACACCGCAGGCGCAGACCAAGATGCGCGCCGTCACCCAGGCCTACGAGCCCGGACTGCCGCAGACCTGCCGGGCCCCCGGCATGTTCTGGTTCTTCGCCGTGATGCTGACCGGTGGCCTGGAGCAGCTGCGCACCATCGTGGACGCCGGCGTCGAGACCTGTCGCCGTACACCCGGTTACGAGTGGGAACTCGCCGGCGCCCTCCAGTTGCGCGCCAACGTGTTCGCCAACTTCGCCACCTCGGCCGGTGCCGCCACCCGCGACGCCGACGAGGCGCTGGAGATCTTCCGGCGCCTCGGGGACGACTGGGGTACCGCCGAGGCCTTCTCGGCGCGCGCCGAGTCCCGGGAGCGGATGGGGGAGTACCGGGAGGCCGCCGCCGACTACGAGGCCGCCATCCGCTGCGCCGAGCGGCTCGACGCCCGCACCCAGGTCGCCGTGCTCAACGCCCGCCTCGGCATGGCGCTGCTCGAACTGGGCGAGACCGAACGCGGCGAACGGCTGCTGCGCGAGGTCATCGACCACCACGAGAGCAGCCACAGCGAGGCGATGCCCGCCGCCCGGCTCTTCCTGACCGTGTGGCTGCTGCTGACCGACCGGATCGCCGAGGCCCGCGAGCAGCTCCGCCTGCTGCGCGTCCAGTTCAAGATCTCGCACTTCGTCGTCTTCGACGCCATGATCCTCATCCAGGAGGCCTGGGTGGACGCCCTCGACGGTCTCCACACGGAGGCCCTGGCCAAGCTGCGGGAGGCGATAGCGCACTCCGACGACCCGCTGGCCCAGGCCGTCACCCCGCACTCCGGCTCCTCCAGCCTGACCGTCGCCGCCTTCGCCCTGGCCGGCGCGGACGGCGGCACCCGAGCCCTGGACGCCGCCCGCTGCCTGGGCGCCGCCGTCGCCCTGCGGCCCGCCGCACATGTCCCCTCCGGCATGGAACGCCGGCTGCACGGCCGCACCGAGGACCGGGTCCGTGCCGCGGTCGGCGACGACACCGCCTACGAGGCCGCGTACGCCGAGGGCGGCGGCCTCTCCCTCGTGGAGGCCACCGCCCTGCTCTGACCCGGCACCCGGCCGCCGGCCCTCAGCTCTTGGTACGGAACTTGTAGACCGCGTACGGCGCCGCCACCGCGGTGATCGCCACCGACCAGCCCAGTGTGATCCACAGGTCGTGGGCGACCGGACCGCCGATCATCAGGCCGCGGGCCGCGTCGGCGAGCGTGGACAGCGGGTTGTAGTCGGTGAAGGCCTGCAGCCAGCCCGGCATCGACTTCGTCGGCGCGAAGATCGACGAGCCGAACTGCAGCGGGAACAGCACCAGGAACCCCATCGCCTGCACGGACTGGGCGCTCTTCAGGATCACGCCCAGGGTGAGGAACACCCACATGATCGAGGAGGCGAACACCGCGGACAGGCCCACGGCGGCGAACAGCCCGGCCCAGTGGGTGATGTGGAACCCGACCAGCACGGCGACGACCATCAGCACGGCGGTCGCGAACAGCATCCGCACCAGCTCGACGGAGATCTTCGCGAACAGCACCGAGCCGCGACCGATCGGCAGCGACCGGAACCGGTCCATCACACCGGAGTTGAAGTCCTGGCTGAACCCGGTGCCGACGCCCTGCGAGAGCGTCATGCTCATCATGGCGATCATGCCCGGGATGACGTACTGGACGTAGCCGTCCTGGCCGCCGCCCAGCGCCTGCCCGATCGAGCCGCCGAAGACGTACACGAACAGCAGGGTGAAGACGACCGGCATCAGCAGCGCGTCGAACATCGACTCGGGGTCCTGCCGGATCCACAGCAGGTTGCGGCGGATCAGGGCGCCGGTGTGCCGCAGGTGCCCGCGCAGCGGGATCCGGGCGTCGGCGGTGCCCGGGACGGTGGTCATGGCCGGTTTGGTGGTGACGGCGCTCATACGGCGACCTCCTCGCGGTCGTCGGCGGGCGTGGCGTCCTGCGGGGCACTGGCGCGGTGGCCGGTGAGGGACAGGAAGACCTCGTCCAGGCTGGGCAGTTCGGTGACGATGGAGCTGATGGTGATACCGCGGGCGGTGACGGCGCCGACCACGGCGGTCAGCTGCTCGTCGCTGAGGATCGGCACCAGCAGGGTCCCGCGCTCGGCGTCCACGGTCGTGTTGGCGAGTCCGGTGATGCCCAGCTCGTCGATCATCGTGGCGAGCGGCCGCACCTGCAGCGGGTCGACCGGCTGCACGCGCAGGGTCCGCCCGCCGACCTTGGCCTTGAGCTCCTCCACCTTGCCGCCGGCGATGACCTTCCCGCGGTCCACGACGGTCAGCTCGGAGGCGAGCTGCTCGGCCTCCTCCATGTACTGGGTGGTGAGCAGGACGGTCACGCCCTCGCCGACCATCGCCTTGACCTCGTCCCACACCTCGTTGCGGGTGCGCGGGTCGAGGCCGGTGGTGGGCTCGTCCAGGAACAGCACCTGGGGGTGCCCGATCATCGAGGCGGCGAGGTCCAGGCGGCGGCGCATGCCGCCGGAGTAGGTGCTCGCCGGGCGCTTGGCGGCTTCCGTCAGCGAGAACCGTTCCAGCAGCTGGTCGGCCCGGGCCCGGGCGTCCTTGCGGGACAGGTCGAGCAGCCGCCCGATCATGTAGAGGTTCTCCCAGCCCGGCAGCTTCTCGTCGACCGAGGCGTACTGCCCGGTCAGGCCGATCACCCGGCGCAGCTGGCGGGGCTGGCTCAGGACGTCGTAGCCGGCGACGAAGGCCTGCCCGGCGTCCGGCTTCAGCAGGGTGGACAGGATCCGGACGATGGTCGTCTTGCCGGCCCCGTTCGGTCCGAGGACACCCATCACGGTGCCTTCGCGGACGTCCAGATCAACTCCGTCGAGAGCCTTGGTGTCGCCGTAGTGCTTCACCAGCCCCCGTACGGTCACGGCGGTGTTGTCGATTCGCGTCATGGGAAGAACCGTGCCAGGCCCCACCGACAAACCACCGACAGGCCGCCGACACCGTCCGACAGCCCGGTGACATCCCGCCGACATCCCGCCGACACGGGTACCGTGCCGGGGCTGCCGCCCACCCGGCCCAGCCCGTCGTCACCGGTCGACCGGATCTGCCGCAGTTGCGCGTCGAGCACACCGATGATACGGCGGCGGCACCGTCCGACCGGAGCCGGCGGGGTGAGGCCCCGGGTGAGACGCGGGCGGCCGGCCCGCCGACGGGGGAAGATCGGCGGGCCGGCCTGGGTGTTGCCGCAGTGGCTCTAGTGGACGGAGTGCTCGTCCAGCGGGAAGGCGCCGCCGACGACGTCCTCGGCGTAGGCCCGGGCCGCGTCGCCCATGACCGCGCGCAGGTCCGCGTACTTCTTGACGAACTTCGGCACCCGGCCCGAGGTCAGGCCGAGCATGTCGGTCCACACCAGGACCTGCGCGTCGGTCTCGGGACCCGCGCCGATGCCGACCGTCGGGATGTGCAGCGTCCGGGTCACCTCGGCCGCCAGCTCCGCCGGGACCAGTTCGAGCACGACCGCGAAGGCGCCCGCGTCCTGGACCGACTTGGCGTCGCGCAGCAGCTGCTGGGCCGCCTCCTCGCCGCGGCCCTGCACGCGGTAGCCCATGGCGTTGACGGACTGCGGGGTCAGGCCGATGTGCGCCATCACCGGGATGCCGGACTCGACGAGCAGCCGGATCTGGTCGTGCGAGCGCTCGCCGCCCTCCAGCTTGACCGCGCCGACCCCCGCCTCCTTGACCATCCGGGTCGCCGAGCGCAGCGCCTGCACCGCGCCCTCCTGGTAGGAGCCGAAGGGCAGGTCGCCGACGACGAGGGCGCGCCGGGTGCCGCGGACCACGGCCGCCGACAGCATCGTCATCTGGTCCAGGGTGACGGGCACCGTCGAGTCGTAGCCGAGGTGGCAGTTGCCCGCCGAGTCGCCTACCAGGAGCACCGGGATCCCGGACTCGTCGAAGACGGAGGCGGTCATCGCGTCGTACGCGGTGAGCATGGGCCACTTCTCGCCGCGTTCCTTGGCGAGGGCGATGTCACGGACCGTGATGCGGCGGCTTCCCTTGCCTCCGTACAGCGTCCTGCTGCCGTCGGAGGGGCTGTCAGGCGTGGGCTGGGCAGCGGAGAGCTGCGTCATGGGAACGGCTCCTTCACGTCATCTCGAGGCACCCTCACGGTGTCCCCGGACCGGTTCCATGGTGGCACTTCGTGCCGTCCCGGGCCAGAGGACCGCCGTGTGATCCGTCGGTCACCCGTCTTGCGTAAGGCCTCGGTAAAGGAATTCAGATACGAGACGGTGCCGTATTGAAATGGGCCTAGGCTCGTCGTCATGACAACTCCTGCCGACCGCGCTCCGACCGGCCCCCGGATACCCGAGGAGGTGCACCGGCGCCGCTGGGCGATCCTCGGCGTACTGATGTTGAGCCTGCTGATCGTGGTGCTCGACAACTCGATCCTGAACGTCGCCATCAAGACCATCTCCACCCCCGCCCCGACCGGCCTCGGTGCCACCCAGAGCCAGCTGGAGTGGGCGATCAACGCCTACACCCTGGTCTTCGCGGGCCTGCTGTTCACCGCCGGGCTCGTCGGTGACCGGCTCGGCCGCAAGAAGGTGCTGATCGGCGGTCTCGTGGTGTTCGGCCTCGGCTCCGCCCTGGCCGCCGAGTCCGGTTCCCCGGACCAGCTGATCGCCTACCGCGCCCTGATGGCGCTCGGCGCCGCCTTCGTGATGCCGGCCACCCTCGCCGTCCTGATGAACGTCTTCGAACGCCAGGAACAGCCCAAGGCCATCGGCATCTGGGCCGGCGGCGTCGGCCTCGCCATCGCGATCGGCCCGGTCACCGGCGGTGTGCTGCTCGACCACTTCTGGTGGGGCTCGGTCTTCCTCGTCAACGTGCCGATCGTGATCGTCGCGCTGGCGCTGATGGTGTGGCTGGTGCCCGACTCGCGCGACCCGCGTCCGGGCCGCCTCGACCCCGTCGGTGTCGTGCTCTCCGTCATCGGCCTGGTCCTGCTGGTCTACGGCATCATCAAGGGCGGCGAACTCGCCGACTTCACCGACGCCAAGGTGCTCGCGACCACCATCGCCGGAGTCGTGGTGCTCGCCGGCTTCGTGGTCTACGAGATGCGCAGCGACCACCCGTCCCTGGACGTCACCTACTTCAAGAACAAGATCTTCTCGTCCGCCATGGCCGCCATCGCGCTGGTCTTCTTCGCGCTGATGGGCGTCACCTTCTTCTCGGTCTTCTACACCCAGAGCGTCCGCGGCTACTCGCCGCTGCAGTCCGGCCTGCTGCTGCTCCCGCTCGCCGTCGCGCAGCTGATCTTCGCGCCGCGGGCCCGGCTGGTCGTGGACCGGATCGGCAACAAGGCCACCACCACCGCGGGCCTGGTCCTGATCGCGGCGATGCTGGGCATGTTCGCCACCTTCGAGGCCGACACCCCGATCTGGATCCTGGAGGTCGTCTTCTTCCTGATGGGCACCGGCATGGCGCACATCATGACGCCCACCTCGGTCGTCATCATGCAGGCCCTGCCCCGCGAGAAGGCCGGTTCCGCCTCCGCGCTCAGCAACACCTTCCGGCAGGTCGGCGGCGCCCTCGGGATCGCCGTCCTCGGCTCGGTCCTGTCGACGTCGTACCGCGACGGCATCGAGGACAAGCTCGGCGCGCTGCCGCCGGGGCTGCGCGACACCGCCGGCGAGTCCATCGAGGCCACGCTGGGCGTCGCCCAGAAGCTCGGGGCGCAGGGCAAGGCCCTGGTCGACCCCGCCAACGACGCGTTCCTGCACGCCATGCACACCACCGCCCTGTGCGGGGTGGGCGTCGCGCTGCTCGGCGCGGTGGTCACCGCCCTGTTCCTGCCGGGCAAGCCGCCGGCCGGTCAGCAGGGCGAGCGCGAACCGGAGTTGGTCACCGCCGGGGAGTGAGCGGGCACACGATAGGGCGAGGATCCACGGGGGGAGGCTTGGGCTGCGGGACAATTCCCGCAGCCAGTGAGAGGACGGTACGACGTGAGGCTTGCCGACAGCCGGCCGCGGTCCGTGGGCCCCGCCCGGGGGCGTCCCCGCAGCGAGGCGGTGGAGAGCGCCATCCTGGAAGGGGTGATGAAGCTCCTGGAGGACGGTGTTCCGCTCGCCGAGCTGTCCATCGAGCGGATCGCCCGGACCGCCGGCGTCGGCAAGGCCACCATCTACCGCCGCTGGAACGGCAAGGAGGAGCTCTTCGTCGACGTGATGCGCGCCGCCGAGCCCCCGGACCCCGAACTCCCCGGCACCTCCATGCGCGACGATCTCGTCGTCCTGCTCGAATCGCTGCGCCGGCGCGGACTGATGAACCGTTCGTCGGCGATCCTGCACAACGTGTACGCCCAGATGAAGAGCAGCCCCCGCATCTGGAACGCCTATCACGTCAACGTCGTCAACCCGCGGCGCGAACTGGGCAAGGAAGTGCTGCGCCGCGGCCAGCGCAACGGCGAACTCCGCGCCGACATCGACGTGGACCTCGCCAACGACATGTTCACCGGGCCGATGCTGCTGCGGGCCGTCCTGCGCCCGGACGCCGACCTGCCCGAGGGCATGGCCGAGGAGATCGTCGACTCGGTGCTGGCCGGGCTACGGCCCGTCAGCACGCCGGAACCGGAACCGGAACCGTAGCGGGCGAGGCCGTCTCCCGGCGGAATGTGCACGTTTCGTCACAGTCCGCCCCGACCGGCCGGTAACCGGAACCCCTTCGGCCGGTGAGTTCGTCCTCGTCTTCCGTACGGCCGTCATGTGACGGCGGGATCGGAGCCGATCATCCCCTAGGGTCGTATCCCGGGGGACGACGGTGTGCACGGGCAGGTTGTGAGGCAGGCGTATGGCGCAGCAGGCGTACATGACGGAGACGGACAACGGCGGCTCGGGGCCCGACCGTCGGGGAGACCGGTTCCGGCGCCTGGTGAACCGTGTGCTGGTGGGCTGGCGCGACGACCCGCGCATCTGGCGCCGGGGCCTGGTCCTCGCCGCCGTCGCGCTGCTGCTGGCCGGCGTGATGCTGATGCACTCCCGGATCCCCAACGCCATCGGCAACCTCGGCAGTCTTACAGAGACGTTCCTGCCCTGGCTGGGCCTGCTGGTCCCGGTGCTGGTGCTGCTCGGGTTCCTGCGCCGGTCGGCGACCGCGCTCATCGCCGTACTGCTCCCGGCGATCGTCTGGCTGAACATGTTCGGCGGACTGCTCACCGACAAGGCCGGAACCGGCGGCGACTTCACGGTCGCCACGCACAACGTGAACGCCGAGAACCCCGACCCGACCGGGACCGCCGACAAACTCGACGCGTCCGGGGCCGATGTGGTGGCCCTGGAGGAGCTGACGGCGTCGGCCGTACCGCAGTACGAGAAGGCGCTGGCCCCGACGTACAGGTACCACGCGGTCGAGGGCACCGTCGGGCTGTGGAGCAAGTACCGGCTGACCGGACTGAAGGCGGTCGACATCAAGCTCGGCTGGACGCGCGCGATGCGGGCCACGGTGGCGACACCGGAGGGTTCCCTCGCGGTCTACGTCGCCCATCTCCCTTCTGTCCGGGTGAAGCTGAACGCCGGGTTCACCGCCCGGCAGCGCGACACGAGCGCGGACGCGCTCGGCGAGGCGATCGCGGACGAGAGCCTGCCGCGGGTGGTCCTCCTGGGCGACCTCAACGGCACGATGAACGACCGCTCCCTCAACGGCGTCACCTCGCAGATGCGGTCCACGCAGGGGGCGGCGGGCAGCGGGTTCGGGTTCAGCTGGCCGGCCGCGTTCCCGATGGCGCGGATCGACCAGATCATGGTGAAGGGCGTGGAGCCGGAGAGCTCCTGGACCCTGCCGAGGACGGGCAGCGACCACCTGCCGGTCGCGGCACGTGTGAACCTGACCACGCCGGGTTCGTAAGAGGCCAGGTCACAGCCATGTCAGGACAATCGGCAACCGCGCCTTGACCTGTCGGAATACTTTGCCTGGGATCATTTGTTCCGCACTTGAACTTAAAGACGTGCGGAACACGCTCCCCACCGCTCCGGAAAGGCAAAGCCCGTCATGCCCCTGGCCCTGCTCGCCCTGGCCGTCGGCGCCTTCGGCCTCGGCACCACCGAGTTCGTGATGATGGGCCTGCTGCCCGACGTCGCCGACGACCTGCACATCTCGATCCCGACCGCCGGCCACCTCGTCTCCGCGTACGCGCTGGGCGTCGTCATAGGCGCCCCGCTGCTGGCCGCGCTGACCGCCCGCATGCCCCGCCGCACCGTCCTGATCTCCCTGATGGCCCTGTTCGTGGCGGGCAACGCGCTGTCCGCCCTGGCCCCCGGCTACCACTGGCTGCTGGCCGCCCGCTTCCTGAGCGGCCTGCCGCACGGCGCCTTCTTCGGCGTCGGCGCGGTCGTGGCGACCGGCCTGGTGGCACCGGAGCGCAAGGCCCGCTCGGTCTCCCTGATGTTCATGGGCCTGACCGTCGCCAACATCGCGGGCGTCCCCGTCGCCACCCTCACGGGGCAGCACCTGGGCTGGCGGGCGACCTTCCTCGGCGTGAGCCTGATCGGCGTCGCCGCGATGGCCGCCCTCGCACTGCTGATCCGCAGGACCGACACCCCGGCCCCGGTCTCGGGCCTGCGCGGCGAACTGACCGCGCTGCGCTCCCTGCCGGTCTGGCTGGCCCTCGCCACCACCGTCGTCGGCTTCGGCGCTCTCTTCTCCGCGTACAGCTACATCACGCCGATGCTGACCGGCTCCGCCGGGTACGCCGACTCCGACGTCACCCTGCTGCTGGCCCTCTTCGGCGTCGGCGCCACCGCCGGCAACCTGATCGGCGGCCGCCTCGCCGACCACGCGATGCGCGGCACGCTCTTCGGCGGCCTGGCCTCCATGGTCGTGGTCCTGCTGCTCTTCCCCGCCCTGATGCACACGCAGTGGAGCGCGGCCCTCGCGGTGACCCTGCTCGGCGTGGCCGCGTTCGTCACCGGCTCGCCGCTCCAGCTGATGGTCATGGAACGGGCCGCCGCGGGCCCCTCCCTCGCCTCCTCCGCCAACCAGGCGGCCTTCAACCTCGCCAACGCGGGCGGCGCCTGGATCGGCGGCGTCGCCCTGGCCGCGGGCTTCGGCACCACCTCGCCGGCGGTGGCGGGCGCGGCCCTCGCGGTCCTGGGGCTGGGCGTGGCGAGCGTGGCCTTCGCCGTGGACCGCCGCGGAGCGGCGCCTTCGGCGGGTCAGGAACGCGTCGTCGCCTCGCACGTCCCGGACCCCACGGAACTGGTCCGCTCCTCCTGACCGGCGGCGCCCCGGCCGGCTTCCGGCCCATGACGTCAAGGGGTGAAGCGGTGCGGGCGGGACGCGGACGACCCGGTCTGCCTACGATGATGCTCTCGACACCAGCCCCCGGGAGGCACGCGATGTCCGCCGCAGCCATCGAGCAGCCCTTCGACGACGAGCCGTTCTCGCTCACGGCCATCGCCGACGAGATCATGGATCGGCATCCGGGCTACCGCGTCGAGATCATCGGAGGCCACCTCCTCGTGACCCCATCACCGGACGCCCCTCACGCACGTGCCCTGACCGGCCTGATGATTCCCTTCATTGCCGCGGGTCTGCACGGAGAGGAAACCGAGGTCCTGCAGAACGTCGGACTCCGGCTGCCCACCGGAGCCGAGGACTACGCCATCCCCGACCTCGCGATCGTGGACGCCGACATCGACGACCACTTCGTCGAGAACAACGCCTACGACCCGGTCTGCTTCCGACTTGTCCTGGAGGTCACCTCCAGCAACTGGAAGGACGACCTCAAGACCAAGGCCGTCGCCTACGCCCAGGCCAAGGTTCCGGTCTATGTCGTCGTCGACCGCAAGCACCGGCGCGTCCACGTGCTCACCGAGCCCGACGGGGAGCAGTACGAGCACCACCGCCCGTACTCGCCCGGCGAGACCGTCACGCTGCCCGAGTCGATCGGCGCGGAGGTCACGCTCGACGTCGAGGGGATCCTCAAGGCCGCCTCGAGGAAGGCCGACTGAGCGCCGCCTCTCGCCCCCTGCATTACGGCAGAAGGGCGCGAGGCCGGTGAAGACCTCACGCCCTTCTGCTCAGCGGCTCACCGCGTCAGTGCTTGCGGTGCGCCTGCGCCTTGTACGACTCGACGTAGCCGGCCGCCGGGGTGCCGACGCCCGTCACGTCGTCGTAGCCCTTCACCGCGGACAGCGAGCTGTCCTTGCCGAGGCTGCGGACCGAGTACAGCAGGCCGTCGGTGGCGTCGAAGCCGTTGGCGAAGTCGACGCGGGCGACCGCGAGGTCCTTGCCGGTCGGCTTGTCGGTGACGTCGTGGTAGGCCTTCGTGCCGTACTTGGAGTAGATCAGCGGGTTGGCGAAGCCGATCGCCTTGCCGCGTGCCTCCTGGGCGAGGGCCTGGACCGCCGCGATGACCGGAGCGGCCAGCGAGGTGCCGCCGATGCGGTACTCGCTGTACGCCTCGGTGCCGTCCGCCTGGGTCTGGGTCTGGCCGACCTTGAACCCGGTGTTGGGGTCGGCGATCGCCGAGATGTCCGGGACCACGCGGTTGCCGCCGGCGCTGTTGGCCTTCGCGAGGGAGTCCGGGACGACGCCCTTCTGGTAGGAGGGCTCGTTCACCGTCTTGCTGGTGCCGCCGCCCGCGCCCGAGGTGAACGGGCCGGGGAAGCCGGTCCAGCTCTTGCCGTCGGCGGACAGCGAGGCCTTCTCGGTGCCCCAGCCGGTCTCCCACAGGTACTTGTCGCCCTTGCCGACGGCCAGCGAGGTACCGCCGACCGCGGTCACCCAGGCGGAGTTGGCCGGGGTGTCGACCTGCTTCACCGTGGTGTTGGCGACCTCGTCGCCGTTGTCACCGGAGGAGAAGTAGAAGCCGATGCCCTGTACCGCGCCCAGCTGGAAGACCTGGTCGTAGGCGGCCTGGACGTCGGGGGTCTCGTTGCCCTCGATGTCGCCCCAGGAGTTGGAGACGATGTCGGCCAGGTGGTTGTCGACGACCTTGCTGAGCGCGTCGAGCAGGTCGCTGTCCTGGCAGGAGGCGGCACCCACGTAGGTGACGTCGGCGTCCGGCGCGACCGCGTGCACGGCCTCGACGTCGAGGGTCTCCTCGCCGTACCAGCCGGAGGCGTCGCACTCGTCGGCGCCGGTGTTCGTGTAGTTCGCCGGCAGCACCTGGTGCAGCTGGCTCGTCTTCCACGCGGAGTCGCCGTGCGCCTTGGCGTAGGTGCCGGCGTCGAAGGCGATGGTCGGCGAGGCGAACGCGTCGGTGATCGCGACGCGCACGTGCTTGCCGGTGTACTTGCCGGCGCCGTAGGCGGCCCGCAGCTGCTTGCCGGTGTAGCCCTTGACGGCGTACGGGACCTTGCTGCCGTACGCGGCCGGCAGGGTGGTCGCGGTCTTCGAGCCGTAGTACGACGAGAACGGCCCGGCGTTCTTGAACACACCGGCCGGGGGCGGCAGCGTGTCGTCGTGGGTCGCCTTGTGCGGCGCGTTGTCCAGGCCGGTGACGGTCAGGACGGCGTCGCTGACGGAGGCCGGCACGGTCGCGGTCGCCGCCGGGGCGCGGTAGGTCTTCGAGCCCTTGGCGTAGTTGTGCAGCTGGGTGCCGAAGGCCTTCTCGACGGCGGACACGTCGCCGGAGACGGCTATGTAGTGCTGGGTGACCTCGGTGACCTTCAGGCCGGACGTGGTCAGCCAGGACTTGACGGCCTTCACCTGCGCCGCGGTGGCGCCGAAGCGGGCCTGGGCCTGCTTGGCGCTGAGGTACTTGCCGTAGTTCGGCGAGCTGGGGTCGGACACCGACTTCGCGTAGGCCGCGAGGCCGCTGGCGTTCCGGCCGGCGAGGTAGACGCGCGCCTTGACCTGCGCGCTGTCGGAGGTGGCGCCCTTGTCCGCCTTGGCCGTGGCCCAGGTGGGCTTGGTGCCCTTCAGGGTGTCACGGGCCGGGCTGTCCGCGGCGTGCGCCGCGGGTATGCCGAGCGCGAGCGCGCCGGCGATCATCGGCAGTGTCGCTGCCATGCTCACGCTGGCCCGCACCTTGGCACGGTTCGATCTCATACTGCCCCCTGCTATGCGGTTCGACGCATCGAGTGGTCGGTCAGGCGTGATCATCAGGAGGCCGGCGGCGGAACGGCCCGTGAATGGATCACACGATCGGGGTCACTCTTGCGGTGAACTGTTCATGCCAGGGGAATGAAAAGGCCAAGGAAACCCCAAGTCCGCGTTGCTTGGGGCTCTTTGGCCTGTTTTGAGCGCCGTACCAAAGGTGACGGGTCCATTGCGATGGTCGGTTTGCTCTTGCGGTGCCGTCAAATCGACAAATCCCCCATCTCGTGCGGGGGTTCAGTCGCGCGGCGCGGCGCCCCGCTCCTTCAGCATCTGCGCCATCGCCGTCAACTCCGACTGCTGCGCGTCCACCATGCCCTGGGCGAGGCTCTTCTCCACGCCCACCGTGCACTTGGCCACACAGCCCTCGGCCATGTGGATCCCGCCCCTGTGGTGGTCCGTCATCAGCTGGAGGTAGAAGACCTCCGCCTGCCTGCCGTTCAGGGTCCCGAGCTTCTTCAGCTCCGTGTTGGTCGCCATCCCCGGCATCAGCGAACCGTCCTTGCCGGAGGCCATGTCGCCCATGCCCATCCAGGTCATCGGCGGATCGGCCGACACCTTCGGCAGCCCCCACAGGTCCAGCCAGCCCAGCAGCATGCCGCGCTGGTTGGCCTGCGTCTGCGCGATGTCGTAGGCGAGCCGCCGCACGTCGGCGTCCTTCGTGCGGTCGCGCACGATGTACGACATCTCCACCGCCTGCTGGTGATGGACCGCCATGTCCCGCGCGAACCCCGCGTCCGCGGAGCCGGCGGCGGGGACCGTGCCGCCGCCGTGACCGTCCTCGCCCGCGACCGCGTAGGTGATCGCGCCGACCGCGACCACCACCGCCACCGCGGAACCCGCGATGAGCACCGAGCGCATCACTGGCCCTTACCGCCCGTGCACGCGGCGCCCGGCTCGGGCGTCTGCTTGCCCTGCACGAACTCCTCGAAGAACTTGCCCACGTTCGGGTCGCCGGCCCCGGTCACGGTGCGCTGGTGCGCCCACGCCGTCATCATGATCGGGTCCTTCTGCTTGTCGTCCGGGCTCATCAGCGTGTACGGCGTCTGCTTGACCTTCGCGGCGAGCGCGTCGACGTCGGCCTTCTTCGCCTTGCTGTTGTACGTCACCCAGACCGCGCCGTGCTCCAGCGAGTGCACGGCGTTCATGTCGTCCAGCGCCTCGGTGTAGACGTCGCCGTTGCAGTTCTGCCAGACCGGGTTGTGGTTGCCGCCCACCGGAGGCTCGGTCGGATAGCGCACGGGCGTGGTCACGTGCGTGCGGCCCAGCGTGCCCTTCCAGGTGTTCACGCCGTCCGCGCCGGTCACGAAGTGCCCCGAGGTCTTGGCGTCGGCCGCCGCGGTGTCGTCACCGGACTGCTTCTTCACCAGCACCACACCGCCGGCCACGAGCCCGGCGACGACCACCACGCTCGCGGCGATCACCAGGATCCGGTTGCGACGCTCACGCGCCCGCTCCGCGCGCCGCATCTCCTCTATGCGCGCCTTGCGTTCGGCGTTGTTGCTCTTCTTCGCGGAACCCATGAGGTGTGTCCTTCTGCGGGTGAGGGGTGTGAGAAGCGGGCCCGCCGATCGTAATCGGGAGAAGGGGGCGGCCGTGGGGAGGGCACAGGAAAGGCCGGGAAAGTCCTGCCATCCGACAGGAAACCGATAATTTGAACGGTGGATGCTTATTACCTACCCTGGGCGGTATGAGGCTGTTGCGCTCCACCGACCTCGCCCTGCGGCTCCTGATGCGGCTCGCGGTCGCGGGCGACTCCACCCCCACGACCCGCGAGGTCGCCGGGGACATGGACGTGCCGTACACGCACGCCGCGAAGGTGGTGGCCGAACTCCAGCACCTGGGACTGGTCGACGCCCGGCGCGGCCGGGGCGGCGGGCTCACCCTCACGGAGAAGGGCCGTACCGCGTCGGTGGGCGCGCTCGTCCGCGGCTTCGAGGGCGAAGGCGACGTCGTCGACTGCGAGGGCGCCACCCCCTGCCCCCTCAACACCGCCTGCCGCCTCCGGGGCGCCCTGCGCCGCGCCCAGGAGGCCTTCTTCGCCGCCCTGGACCCGGTGACCGTGACGGACATCGTGCGGGAGCCCACGGGGCCGCTGCTGCTGGGGATCACGACCCGTCCGCGGGGCGACGGCTAGACGACACCCGCCATCGGGGCCCGAGCGGGGCGGGCGCGGGCCCCGACGGTGCGGAAGAGGGGCTCCACGCCCCGGACGCCTCCCCACCGGGCTCGCCTGTGGGGAGGCGTCGGGTCAGGCCCGAGCCAGCCACAGGTCCGGGCCGAACACCTCGTAGTGGATGTCGGCCGCGGACACGCCCTTCTCGATCAGCTGGGCGCGCACCGCGCGCATGAAGGGCAGCGGACCGCACAGGTACGCGCGCGTGCCCGGCGCGACGTCGATGCCGGCGAGGTCCACCCGGCCGGTGCGGGTGCCCGGCTCGCCGTCGCGCTCGTAGAAGAGGTGCACGGCGGCGTCCGGCAGTTTCGCCGCGTACGCCGTGTGGTCGGCGCGCAGGGCGTGGTGGGCGGGGGAGCGGTCGCCGTGCACCACCGTGACCGGGGCGCGGTGACCGTCGGCCGCGAGCGCGGCGAGCATCGCCGCCATCGGGGTGACACCGATGCCCGCGGAGGCGAGCAGCAGGGGCCGGTCCGCGGTGCCGTCCAGGACGAGGTCGCCGAACGGCTCGGAGAGCTCCAGGACGTCGCCTTCGCGCACGCGCGCGTGCAGGTGGTGGGAGACCTCGCCGTCGGGGGTCGCGGCGTCGCCGGACACCCGCTTGACGCTGAACTGGCGGACCGACTCGCCCGGCGCCCCCGACAGGCTGTACTGGCGGATCTGGCGGGCGCCGTCGGGGAGCGTGACCCCCACCGAGACGTACTGCCCGGCCCGGAAGCCGCGGACCGCCCCGCCGTCCGCGGGCCGCACCCGGAAGGTGACGACGTCCGCGGTCTCCGTGACCCGCTCGACGACCCGCCAGGGCCGCAGCCCGGTGTCGCCGCTCTCCTCGTACAGCCGCTTCTCGATCGCGGTCAGGGCGTTCGCCATCAGCCAGTAGACCTCGTCCCAGGCGGCCGCGACCTCGGGGGTGACGGCGTCGCCGAGCACCTCGGCGATGCCGGCGAAGAGGTGCTCGTGGACCACCGTGTACTGCTCGGGCGCGACCCCGAGGGAGGCGTGCTTGTGGGCGATGCGGCCGAGCAGGGCGTCGGGCCGCTGGTCGGGGTGGTCCAGCAGGTGCGCGGCGAAGGCGGCGATGGAGCCGGCGAGGGCCTGGCGCTGGGTGCCTGCGGCCTGGTTGCCGCGGTTGAAGAGGTCGCGCAGGAGGCCGGGGTGGGCGGCGAACAGGCGGGCGTAGAAGCGCTCGGAGATCTCGCCGATGGCCGCGCCGACGGCGGGGAGGGTGGCGCGGACGGTGGCAGCGGACGGTTCGGACAGCATCGGGGCTCCTTGTGGCTCGCCGGACGGTTCTGCGCCTCGACCGTATTAAAACTTGCATCTGAGATTCAAATTTAAAGTCCGTGGTCTCGGTCACTCGGGATGCGGAGCGGCCGTTACGGATGCCTGGGCGAGCAGGCAAGATGGGCGCCAGAGCGGTACACCTGCCGTACGGGAGCCGTTCAGGCCCGGGACGCCGGGGCGATCATGGTCCGCAACGCGCATGAAATGCTGTTGTGGTGTGATGCTCAGGTGCCCGACCGCCTCCTGTGGGACCGGGATCAGGCGGCCTGACCAGCAAGGATGGGGAAGCGGAAGATGGACAAGCAGCAGGAGTTCGTGCTCCGGACCTTGGAGGAGCGGGACATCCGGTTCGTACGCCTGTGGTTCACGGACGTGCTGGGTTTCCTCAAGTCCGTCGCCGTGGCCCCGGCCGAGCTGGAGCAGGCCTTCGACGAGGGCATCGGCTTCGACGGCTCCGCGATCGAGGGCTTCGCCCGGGTCTACGAGTCCGACATGATCGCCAAGCCGGACCCGTCCACCTTCCAGGTCCTGCCGTGGCGCGCGGAGACCCCCGGCACGGCCCGCATGTTCTGCGACATCCTGATGCCGGACGGCTCTCCGTCCTTCGCCGACCCGCGCTACGTCCTCAAGCGGGCCCTGGCCCGCACCTCCGACCTCGGCTTCACCTTCTACACCCACCCCGAGATCGAGTTCTTCCTGCTCAAGGACCGCCCGCTGGACGGCACCCGCCCCATCCCGGCCGACAACTCGGGCTACTTCGACCACACCCCGACCAACGTCGGCATGGACTTCCGCCGCCAGGCGATCACCATGCTGGAGTCGATGGGCATCTCGGTCGAGTTCTCCCACCACGAGGGCGCGCCCGGCCAGCAGGAGATCGACCTCCGGTACGCCGACGCGCTGTCCACCGCGGACAACATCATGACGTTCCGCCTGGTCATGAAGCAGGTGGCGCTGGAGCAGGGCGTGCACGCGACCTTCATGCCGAAGCCGTTCTCCGAGCACCCCGGCTCGGGCATGCACACCCACCTGTCCCTCTTCGAGGGCGACCGGAACGCGTTCTACGAGTCCGGCGCGGAGTTCCAGCTCTCCAAGGTCGGCCGCTCCTTCATCGCGGGCCTGCTCAAGCACGCCGCGGAGATCTCGGCGGTCACCAACCAGTGGGTGAACTCCTACAAGCGCATCTGGGGCGGCTCCGAGCGCACCGCCGGTGCCGGCGGCGAGGCCCCCTCCTACATCTGCTGGGGCCACAACAACCGCAGCGCGCTGGTCCGGGTCCCGATGTACAAGCCCGGCAAGACGGGCTCGGCGCGGGTCGAGGTCCGCTCCATCGACTCCGGCGCCAACCCGTACCTGGCCTACGCCCTCCTGCTCGCGGCCGGCCTGAAGGGCATCGAGGAGGGCTACGAGCTCCCGCCGGGCGCCGAGGACGACGTCTGGGCCCTGTCCGACGCGGAGCGCCGGGCGATGGGCATCGAGCCCCTCCCGCAGAACCTCGGCGAGGCCCTGACCCTGATGGAACGCAGCGACCTGGTCGCCGAGACCCTCGGGGAACACGTCTTCGACTTCTTCCTGCGCAACAAGCGCGCGGAGTGGCACGAGTACCGCAGCGAGGTCACGGCCTTCGAGCTGCGGAAGAACCTGCCGGTGCTGTAGGGGCGGGGCGGGGCGGGCTTCCCGTCTGTCAGACGAGTGGGGGCCGACGGTACGTGACCGTCGGCCCCGTCCTGTCTTGTCCTGCCGGCCGTATCCGGTGGTGTGTGCCGCACCCTGTCGCCCGGGTCGCCGGGCGTGTCACAGTCGGCGGGGTGACGTCTCGTCAAGGATGTGAAGGAGGGGCGGAGTTGGCGACCGCGTGGGAGTACCGGACGGTCCGGATCAACGGGGATGCCGGTTGGGAGGAGGCGCTGAACGCCGCGGGCCGGGAAGGTTGGGAAGCGGTGGGTGTGGTGCCCGTCAGCGCGAGTTACAGCAGCAACAGCCAGGGGGGAACGCAGTCCATGTGGAACACGGGAGTCGCCGTGCTCCTGAAGCGCCCCGGGTGAGCCGGCGCCGCGCGGCTCCCTCGGGTCCGGGCGGACGTGCGGTGAACCAGGGGTGTCCGCCGTACAACCAACAGGCGGCCTCGCGTGTCTTCTGCACGCCCGGACGAAGATCCGGCTGATCGTGTGGGAGAGAGATGCACATCCGTACGGCCGCGGCCGCCGCCGCGGGCACCCTTGCGGTGCTGGCCCTGTCCGCCCCCGCCGCGCAGGCGGACACCCACAAGGGTGACACCGTCTTCACGTCGGTGACCTTCAGCAAGTCCACCCTTTATCTCGGCGCCAGCACGGCGCACGGCCTGACGGTCACGGCGACCGTCAAGGACAACTCCGGTATCAAGAACATCTACGGCGGCAAGCTGGTCAGCCCCGCCGGCCGCATCGCCTTCCCCAGGAGCGCCGACTGCACCAGGCCCTCCTCGACGACGATGAAGTGCGTCTTCAAGTACCTCCTGGACCCGGACGGCGCCGACTACGAGAACCTCAAGAACGCCGACGCGGGCACCTGGCACCTCGACGCCGAGGCCGCGGCCAAGGACGGCGACTACTACGGGCTGACCACCAGCAAGACGATGAAGGTCAAGCGCTACGCCCGGCTCACCGCCACCCAGGCGGGCCCCGAGCCCGTCGCCAAGGGGCACGCGCTCACCGTGACCGGGACCCTGAGCCGCGCCGACTGGACCGGCGGCGGCTACGACGGCTTCGGCGCCCAGCACGTCGCCCTCCAGTTCAAGAAGGCCGGTTCCTCGACGTACGGCACCGTCAAGACGGTGACCACGGACGGAAGCGGGAAGCTGCGGACGACCGTCACCGCGCACTCGGCCGGCACCTGGCGCTGGCGGTTCGCCGGCACCGGCACCACCGGCGCGGCCAACGCGACCGGGGACGGCGTCGCCGTGAAGTAGTCGCCCTGAGACGGCGGCGGCTCCGGGCCATCCCGGCGGCACGGCTCCCAGGCCTTCGGGAGCCGGTCCGTGCCGGTTCGTGCCGGTCAGGGAAGATCCGTGCCGGTCAGGGCAGATACGCCGGCGACACCGCGGACACGCTGATCCGCCGCGGCTTTCCCGTGCCGTCCGCCGGGGTCTCGTACAGGTCCGCCCCGTAGTCGCCCGGCAGCGCGTAGACGACCGTGTGCGCGTCCTTCCAGAGCGCCTGGTCGTCGACGCTGCGCGGCTCCGCCAGCGGGGTCTCGCGCATGGTCCGGAGGTCCAGGACGTACAGGTGCCAGGGGGCGTCCTTCGGGAGGCCCCTGACGCGCTTCTTGTAGGCGACGCGGGTGCCGTCGGGGGACAGGGAGGGGCATTCCACGTTCGGGTGGAGGGTGGTGACCGTGCGGCTGCGCAGGTCGCCGCGGACCAGGTACGTCGACCCCTTCGTCGCCAGGGTGGCGTAGAAGGTGCGGTCGTCGGACGCGAAGGTGACGCCCCAGAAGTTGACGTCCGCCGCGTGGTACGTCCTTCCGTCCTTGACGATCCGGAACGCCTCCAGCGAGGGGATCAGTTCCCCGGTACGCGTGTCGACGATCGCCGTGCGTGTGGAGAAGTCCGTGCCCGCGTACGAGTCGCCGCCCACGAACGCCGTCCAGGCCGCGTACCGGCCGGTGGGGGAGACCCTGGCGCGGGACGGGATGCCGGGGACGTCGTAATGGGCGGTGGCGTGCAGGTCCGCGTCCAGGACCAGGGCGCGGTAGGTGTCAGAGACCGGGCCGTGGACGGCCTGGAGGCAGACTCCGGTGCCGGCGGCCGCGTGGAACCGCAGGCACTTGACGCCCGACGCGGTGCGCGGGGCGGCCGGGTCCGACGCCGGGACCGCCGTCAGTTCGTCCCGGTGCGGACCCCACGCCATGTTGCGGAAGACCATGCGGTGGGGGGTGGTCAGGGTGACCCTCCCCGCGGTGACCTCGGGGCCGCCCGCCTGCGCCTGGTCGCGGCGCTCCGCCCGCGCCGAGGCGTGCAGGACGGCGGTCAGGGCGACCGCCGTCAGGACCACCAGCGCCGAGAGCAGGATCAGGAGGCGGGAGCGGAGCGTCATCGGCGTCATGCGGCGGCCTTCCGGAAGGGGCGCAGGGAGACGGCGTACCCGGCGCACGCGGCCAGGGCGACCGTGGCCAGCAGCAGCGCCGTACGGTCGCCCCACAGCGTCCACGCCGCGCCGAACGCCAGCGAGCAGGCGAACCGCGCGCCCGCCTGGCCCGTCTGGACCAGCGCCAGGCCCGACGAGCGCAGCGCCTCGGGCACGCTGTCCGAGGCGGCCGCCATCAGCACCCCGTCGGTCGCCGCGTAGAACGTGCCGTGCAGGGCGAGGACCGCGTACGGCAGGGCCGTGCCGTGCCAGGACGTGAGCAGCAGGGCGTACGCCAGCAGCAGGGCCCCGTGGCCGGTCAGGAAGACGCGCCAGCGGCCCCAGCGGTCCGCCAGCCTGCCCAGCGGGACGGCCAGGAGGAGGAACGCGGCCGCCGTACCGAGGGGGAGCAGGGCGAACCAGCGGTCCGGGACGCCCAGCCGGCGCTGCAGCAGCAGGTAGACGAAGGAGTCGCTCACCGTCGCGAGGCCCAGGAGCAGCGCGCAGACCGTGAGCCGGCGCAGGTCGCGGTGGGTGAGCAGGGCGAGCGCCGCGCGCAGGGTCGGGCGGGCGGCTGCGGAGGCGGCCGCTTCGCCACGGCCTCCCCCCGGTACGACTTCGCCCGGGTCACCGGGTACGACTTCGCCACGGCCTCCCGGTACGACTTCGCCACGCCCACCCGGCACGAACAGCACCAGCACCAGGACGCCGACCACCGCCACGCAGAAGCTCACCGTGAACACCGCGTCGTAGCCGTCCACCGTCGCCCGGAGGATGAGAAACGCGGCCAGCGGGCCGAGCAGCGCGCCCGCCGTGTCCATCGCCCGGTGCACGCCGAAGGCCCGGCCCCGGGTCTCGGGGGTGCTGGAGAGCGAGATCAGGGCGTCGCGCGGGGCCGTGCGCAGGCCCTTGCCGGTGCGGTCCGCCGCCAGGACCAGGCCGATGGGGGTGAGGGTGTGGGCGAGCAGCAGCAGCGGTTTGCACAGGGCCGACAGGGCGTAGCCCGCGCCCGCCACCCACTTGTGCCGGCCGCCGCCGCGGTCGGCGAGATGGCCGCCGGCCAGGCGTACGACCGCCGAGAAGCCGTTGTAGACGCCGTCCAGGAGGCCGAAGCCCAGCGGGGACAGGCCGAGGCCCGCCACCAGGTACAGCGGCAGGACCGCCGTCACCATCTCGGAGGACACGTCCGTGATCAGGCTCACCGTGCCGAGGGCGAGGACGGTGGGGGCGACCGCGGTGCGGTACCGCCCGGCTGTCTCCGGCCGGACGGTACCTTCCGCGGACGCCGCCGGGGTGCTCGCTCGGCTGTCCGCTACGTACACGTCAGGACGCCCAGATCCCGGTGATGTCGTCGGCGGAGGCGGCGTTGCCCGCGTGCGCGCTCAGGCCCTGGCCGTCCTCCAGGGTGCGCAGCAGGTCGTAGTGGTTGTAGGTGGTGGAGGAGGTCGATCCCGCCTTGACCGGCTGTCCGTACAGGACCGTCGGGATGCGGTTGCCGGCCAGCCGGTTGTCCTCGTCCATGGTGACGACGAGGAGGCTGTTGTGGGTCTTGGCCCAGGTCGCGTACGCGCCGAGCTTGTTCTTCAGCCAGGTGTCACCGGTGGACACCGAGCAGTCGTGCATGTCGCTGCACAGGTTGGGGGTGACGAAGGAGAGCTGGGGCAGGGTGGTGAAGTCGGTGGGGAACTGGGCGAACGTCTTCGCGCTCGAGGTCGGCACGTTCTTGAAGCCGAACCACGGGTTGTGCTTGCGCGCGTAGTCGCCGCTGCTGCACGTGGTCGAACCCTGGCTGGGCAGGGTCTCGTTGTAGCTGGCCCAGGTGCGGCCGGCGGCGAGCTGCTCGGAGGCGATGTTCGCCGCCGTGGAGAAGCCCGCGGTGTAGCAGCCGTCGTCGGTGATGCCCTGGGTGGCGCCGGAGAACAGGGCGAAGTAGTTGGGCTGGCTCGGGTGGGTCTCGGCGTACATCTGGGTCAGGTTGGCGCCGCCGGTGGCCAGCGAGTTGATGTACGGGGCGCTGGAGGAGCCGATGACCTGGGAGTAGGCGTGGTTCTCGAAGACCACGACGATCACGTGGTCGGGGGTCGGCACGGCACTCGCGGCGTGCGCGGACGTGCCGCCAAGCCCGGTCCACAGGCCGACCGCGGCCGCGGTGAAGGCGGTGGCGGAGGCCACCGTCGTACGGGCTCGGCGCAGCATCGCCGAACGTGCGGAACTGCCGGACACATCAACCTCCGGTGCTGGGAAGGGGGAGGGTCGGTGGCGGTGCGGACAGAGCATGCACACGCCAACAATCCCCTGTCCCACCGCGCCCGGCCGGACGGATGAAGAGCGGGTGAACTGCTCCCGATGACCGCGACGCTCCGCAACGGATCCCACGAGACGCCGCAAGGCCAGCACCCCCTCAGAACGTGCCGCAACGGCTCCCACGAGACGCCGGGAGTCCAGCGCCCTTCAGCGGCCCGGGGAACTGCGCGACCAGCCACGACAAAGCCGCGGCCGCGCGACGGCATTCCACACCGCCGCGGCCGAAGGACATACGGCACCGTGCTCGCAGCGGAGCGCCCGAGCGTCTACTCGGTCCACGTCCACGTCGTCTGGCTGAACGGCTCGCCCTTGCCGAAGCCGAGGACCTTGCGGGGCCGCACCGCGAAGACCAGGGCCGCGCCGGGCCCGTGCCGGAAGCAGCCGTCGGCCACCTCGTAGTGCCAGGCGGCGCCGTACTTCGCCTCCCACGCCGCCGCCAGCTCGCGCAGCCGGCCGTCGTCGGTGACCCGCACCGCCGCGCCCTCCACGGTCAGGTCGTACCCCCGGGCCCAGTCGTTGCGTCCGGTGGTGAGTACGACCTGCGGGTTCGCGGCGAGGTTGCGCGCCTTGCGCTCGTCGCCGCCGGTGCTGAAGTGCAGCGCGCCGTCGTGCCACACCGCGATCAGCGGGGTGACGTGCGGCCGCCCGTCCGGCCGTACCGTGGCGAGCCAGAACAGTTCCGCGCCGGTGAGCAGCTTCTCCGCCTCGGACCAGTCGTGGGCCCGGGTGCCGGGGCTGCTGTAGCGGGCGTCCAGCACACCCTCGGGTTCGCGCATGATGCCTCCTCCGGTTCTCCTGTCCGTGCACACCCTGTACAGACCGCGGCCGCGCCGCGAACTCATCGGCGCCCGGGACCGGGTCTGCGGTTAGGCTCTGGCGAGGACGACCTTGATCCGGTTGACGAGCCGAGGGGAGGCCGCGGATGACGCCGGGGCGCAGGAGCAGTACTTTCACGCGACTGCTGCGGCACGGCTTCACCGATGCCTCGGCCGCCGAACGGCTGCTCGACGGCCCCGAGCTGGCGGCCGTCCGCGACGACCCGGTCCTCCTGGAGGCACTCGGTGCCACCGCCGACCCTGATCTCGCCCTGGACGGCCTGGTACGACTGCTGGAGGCCCAGCCCGGCCCCACCGCGCACCGGGAACTGCTCGACACCCTGATAGCGGCCAAACCGCTGCGGGACCGCCTGCTGGGCGTCCTCGGCGCCTCCGCCGCCCTGGCCGACCACCTGGCCCGGCACCCGCGGGACTGGGAGGCCCTGGTCACCTACGAACCCCGGGACCTGCACCCCGGCGTCGCGGAGTTCGAACGCGGCCTGTCCGAGGCCGTCGACCCGGTGGGCCTCCGGGTCGCCTACCGGCGCTGCCTGCTGTCCATCGCCGCCCGGGACGTGTGCGGCACCACCGACGTCGCCGAGACCGCCGCCGAGCTCGCCGACCTCGCCACCGCCACCCTGCGCGCGGCCCTGGCCATCGCCGAGCGTGCCGCGCCCGACGACGCCGCCGCCTGCCGGCTCGCGGTGATCGCCATGGGCAAGTGCGGCGGCCACGAGCTGAACTACGTGTCCGACGTGGACGTCATCTTCGTCGGCGAGGCCGCCGCCGGCGCCGACGAGGCCAAGGCCCTGCGCTCGGCCACCAAGCTCGCCTCGCACATGATGCGGATCTGCTCCGAGACCACGGTGGAGGGCTCGATCTGGCCGGTCGACGCCAACCTCCGGCCCGAGGGCCGCAACGGCCCCCTCGTCCGCACGCTGAGCAGCCACCTCGCCTACTACCAGCGCTGGGCCAAGACCTGGGAGTTCCAGGCCCTGCTCAAGGCCCGCCCGGTCGCGGGCGATCCCGAACTCGGCCAGGAGTACACCGACGCCCTCGAACCGCTGGTCTGGAAGGCCGCCGAGCGCGAGAACTTCGTCGCCGACGTGCAGCAGATGCGCCGCCGGGTGGTGGCGAACATCCCCGTCGCCGAGGTCGACCGCGAGCTGAAGCTGGGTCCCGGCGGACTGCGCGACGTCGAATTCGCCGTCCAGCTGCTCCAGTTGGTGCACGGACGGGCCGACGCCAGTGTCCGCTCCGGCACCACCCTGGTCGCCCTCCAGGCGCTGGCCGCGGGCGGCTACGTGGGCCGCGCCGACGCCGGCCAGCTCGACGACGCCTACCGCTTCCTGCGCTCCATGGAGCACCGCATCCAGCTCTACCGGCTGCGCCGCACCCACCTGGTCCCCGAGGACCAGGCCGACCTGCGGCGCCTCGGCCGCTCCCTCGGCCTGCGCACCGACCCGGTGACCGAGCTGATCCGCGAGTGGAAGCGGCACACCGGTGTCGTACGGCGCCTGCACGAGAAGCTCTTCTACCGTCCGCTGCTCGACGCGGTCGCCCAACTCGGGCCGGGCGAGGCCAGGCTGAGCCCGAAGGCGGCCAGGGAACGCCTGGAGGCGCTCGGTTACGCCGACCCGGCGGCCGCCCTGCGCCATCTGGAGGCCCTCGCCTCGGGCGTCACCCGCAAGGCCGCCATCCAGCGCACCCTGCTGCCCGTCCTGCTGGGCTGGTTCGCCGACTCCGCCGACCCGGACGCGGGCCTGCTGAACTTCCGCAAGGTCTCCGACGCGCTCGGCAAGACCCCCTGGTACCTGCGGCTGCTCAGGGACGAGGGCGCCGCCGCGGAGAACCTCGCCCGGGTGCTGTCGGCCGGCCGGCTCGCCCCCGACCTGCTGATGCGCGCCCCCGAGGCGGTCGCCCTGCTCGGCGACGGCGACAGCGGTGCCCGCGAGGCAGGCGGCCCCGGCGGCGGCCTCGAACCCCGCGGCCGCGCCCAGCTGGAACGGGAGACCCTCGCCGCCGTCGGCCGCGCCGACAACGCCGCGGACGGCGTGCGGGCCGCGCGCGGTGTGCGCCGCCGCGAGCTGTTCCGTACGGCCGCCGCCGACATCGTCGACTCCTACGGCACCGAGGCCAACCCCGTCGAGGCGGACCAGGGAGCCCTGGTGGACCGGGTCGGCGGCGCGGTCTCCGACCTCACGGCGGCCACCCTGGCCGGGACGCTGCGGGCGGTGGTCCGCGACGGCTGGGGCGACACCCTGCCGACCCGGTTCACGATCATCGGGATGGGCCGGTTCGGCGGGCACGAGCTCGGCTACGGGTCCGACGCCGACGTGCTGTTCGTGCACGAGCCCCAGGACGGTGTGGCCGAGCGGGAGGCCGCCGACGCGGCGAACAAGGTCGTCTCCGAGATGCGGCGGCTGCTCCAGATCCCGAGCGCAGACCCGCCGTTGCTGATCGACGCCGACCTGCGCCCCGAGGGCAAGTCCGGGCCGCTGGTGCGCACGCTCAAGTCCTACGAGGCGTACTACCGCAGGTGGTCGCTGGTGTGGGAGTCCCAGGCCCTGCTGCGCGCGGAACCGGTCGCAGGCGACGAGGAGTTGGGTCGCCGGTTCATCGAACTGGTCGATCCGCTGCGGTACCCGGTGGAGGGGCTCGGCGAGGACGCGGTGCGCGAGATCCGGCGGCTGAAGGCGCGGATGGAGTCCGAGCGGCTGCCGCGCGGGACCGACCCCAAGCTGCACACCAAGCTCGGACCGGGCGGGCTGTCCGACGTCGAGTGGACCGTGCAGCTGCTGCAAATGCGGCACGGCTGGGCCGAGCCGGGCCTGCGGACCACCCGGACCCGCCAGGCGCTGGCCGCGGCCTGCGCGGCGGGGCTGCTGGGGGCCGAGGAGGCCGGGATCCTGGACGAGGCGTGGGTGCTGGCCACCCGGGTGCGGAACGCGGTCATGCTGGTGCGGGGGCGGGCCGGCGACACGTTTCCCCCCGAGACCCGGGAGCTGGCCGCGGTGGGCCGGTACCTGGGGTACGGGGACGGGCACGCCGGGGACATGCTCGACGCGTACCGGCGGACCGCGCGGCGGGCCCGGGTGGTGGTGGACGAGCTCTTCTACGGCGCGTAGGAGTTCGTGGCCGGGGGCGTTCGTGTGCCCGGCGTGGCCGCGTCTGCGGCGCGGCCGTGTCTGCGGCGCGGGTGGGCGGGGCCGGTCGCGCGGTTCCCCGGGTCCCCGCGGGACGGGGTCCCCGCGGGACGGGGTCCGCGCGGGACGGGCTACGTTCTCCTGGGCAGGGAGTAGGGCGGTGTGCCGTACCAGAGGCCGGCCGTGGTGAAGCCGAAGGCCAGGCAGAGCAGACCGCCCACCGCGTCCAGCCAGAAGTGGTTGGCGGTGGCGACGATGACCAGCAGGGTGGCCGTCGGGTACAGCAGCCCCAGCACCCGTGCCCACGGCACCGACGCCAGGGCGAAGACCGTCAGGCCGCACCACAGCGACCAGCCGATGTGCATGGACGGCATCGCGGCGTACTGGTTGGACATGTGCTTGAGGTCGCCGGAGGCCATCGAACCCCAGGTGTGGTGGACCGTCACCGTGTCCACGAAGCCGCCACCGGTCATCAGCCGCGGCGGGGAGAGCGGGAACAGGTAGTACCCGAGGAGGGCCACGCCCGTGGTGGCGAAGAGGGCGAGGCGGGCGGCCGCGTAGCGGCCGGGATGGTGGCGGTAGAGCCACACCAGCACACCCAGCGTCACCACGAAGTGCAGTGTCGCGTAGTAGTAGTTCATCCCGACGATCAGCCAAGTCACCGAGTTGACCGCGTGGTTGACCGACGTCTCGACGGCGATCCCCAGCTGGTGCTCGGTCCGCCAGATCCAGTCCGCGTTGCGCAGCGCCTGCGCCTTCTGCTCCGGGACCGCGTTGCGGATGAGCGAGTAGATCCAGTAACTCACCGCGATCAGCAGGATCTCGAACCACAGCCGGGGCCGGCGCGGTGTGCGCAGCCGGCGCAGGAGCCCACGGTCCCCCTCGCCCGTGACGGTCCGCGGAAGGGTCTGCTGTGCGCGACCTTCCGGCTCTGTCACGGTCGAGTCACTCATAGGCACAGAGTCTGCCAGAAAAGACGTCTTCGACAGATCATCCCAAGGTTGGCTTTACGGTGCATGTCTACGGCGTGCGGAGCCCGGCCTACGGCACCGCGACTACTTCCCGGGTACCGCCGCCGTAGAACCGCGTACCACCAATTCCGGCATGAAAACGAACTCGCTGTGCGGAGCCGGCGTCCCGCCGATCTCCTCCAGGAGGGTGCGCACCGCGGCCTGCCCCATCGCGGGGACCGGCTTGCGGATCGTGGTGAGCGGCGGGTCGGTGAAGGCGATCAGCGGGGAGTCGTCGAAACCGACCACCGAGACGTCCTTGGGGACGTCCAGACCCCGCTGCCGGGCCGCCCGTATCGCACCGAGGGCCATCATGTCGCTGGCGCAGACGATCGCCGTGCAGTCGCGGTCGATGAGCGCCGTGGTGGCCGCCTGACCGCCCTCCAGGGTGTACAGGGAGTGCTGCACCAGCTCGGTCTCGATCGTGTCGGCGTGCAGCCCCAACTGGTCCTGCACGGCCCGTACGAAGCCCTCGATCTTGCGCTGCACCGGCACGAACCGCTTGGGGCCGAGGGCGAGGCCGATGCGGGTGTGGCCGAGGGAGACGAGGTGGGTGACGGCCAGGGTCATCGCCGCCCGGTCGTCGGGGGAGATGAACGGCGCCTGCACCTTGGGCGAGAAGCCGTCCACCAGGACGTAGGGCACGCCCTGGGCCCGCAGCCGCTCGTAGCGCTGCATGTCGGCGGTGGTGTCGGCGTGCAGGCCGGAGACGTAGATGATGCCCGCGACCCCGCGGTCCACCAGCATCTCGGTCAGCTCGTCCTCGGTGGACCCGCCGGGGGTCTGGGTGGCGAGCACGGGCGTGTAGCCCTGCCGGGTCAGGGCCTGTCCGATGACCTGGGCCAGGGCCGGGAATATCGGGTTCTCCAGTTCGGGGGTGATCAGCCCCACCAGGCCCTCGCTGCGCTGCCGAAGCCGTACCGGACGCTCGTAGCCGAGCACGTCCAGCGCGGCGAGCACGGACTGGCGGGTGGTGGCGGCGACGCCCGGCTTCCCGTTGAGGACCCGGCTGACGGTCGCCTCGCTCACCCCCGCCTGCGCTGCGATGTCGGCAAGCCGTGTGGTCACGGCACTGGACTGTACCGGCCGTATGTCCCCTTGCACACCGATCGGGCGCCTGATGCGGCCTGGGGGGCGGCCCGGTCCGGGCTGCTGCGTCATCGCACTCCCTCGTGAAACGTGATGGCAAGAGCTTGCAGAGTCTTGCACAAGTGGCCCCTGTAGCGCTCTACCGCCGAAAACAACCGGCAGGCAAGCGTCTCACGGCGGTCGCCAGGAGGTCACGCGCGGATAACTTCGAAGATCTCTTGCACTTTTTTGCTGCAAGGTCTTTCGTCACGCTTACATCGCTGTTACGTTCCCTGACGCCCGGCCGCCGCAAAGGCGCTGTCGGCACGACGGCGAGGACGGCGGACGGGACCGCCCTCGCATCACTCGGGCTTTTCACCCTCAAGGAGAACTCATGCGGCGTGGCATAGCGGCCTCCGCGCTGGTGGCGTCCCTCGCCCTCACGGCGACGGCGTGCGGCGGGAGCGACAGCGACAGCAAGTCGGACGGCCCGGTCACCATCACCTGGTGGGACACCTCCAACGCCACCAATGAGGCACCGACCTACAAGGCCCTGGTCAAGGAGTTCGAAGCCGCCAACAAGGGCATCAAGGTCAACTACGTCGACGTCCAGTTCGACCAGGCGCAGAACAAGTTCGACACCGCGGCCCAGTCCGGCAAGGGCGCACCCGACGTGCTGCGCTCCGAGGTCGGCTGGACGCCCGCCTTCGCCAAGGCCGGCTACTTCCTGCCGCTGGACGGCACCGGCGCGCTCGCGGACAAGGACAAGTTCCAGCCCAGCCTGATGACGCAGGCCCAGTACGAGGGCAAGACCTACGGCGTGCCGCTGGTCACCGACACCCTGGCGCTCGTCTACAACAAGGCCCTGCTGAAGAAGGCCGGCATCACCGAGGCCCCCAAGACCTGGGACGAGGTGCGGACCGACGCCGCCAAGATCCAGGACAAGGCCAAGGTCACCGGCTACTGGGGTCCCGAGGCCGCGTACTACACGCAGCCCTTCCTCTACGGCGAGGGCACCGACATGGTCGACGCCTCCGCCAAGAAGATCACCCTCACCTCGGCGGCGGCCAAGAAGGGCTACCAGACCTGGCTGGACCTCTACTCCGGCAAGGGCCTGCAGAAGGCGGACACCACCGCCGACGCCTACGCCCACCGCCAGGACGCCTTCGTCAACGGCAAGGTCGCCATGACCATGGAGGGCCCCTGGGAGATCACCAACTTCTACAAGGGCTCCGCGTTCGGCGACAAGTCCAACCTCGGCATCGCCACCGTCCCGGCCGGCTCCACCGGCAAGGCGGGCGCCCCGACCGGCGGCCACAACCTCTCCATCTACGCCGGCATCGACAAGGCGCACCAGGAGGCGGCCGAGAAGTTCGTCGCCTTCATGACCTCCGCCAAGACGCAGACGCAGATCGCGCTGAAGAACTCCACCCTGCCGACCCGCTCCGACGCCTACACGGCGGAGGTCAAGGCCGACCCGGGCATCGCCGGCTACCAGGCGGTCCTGTCCTCCGCGCAGCCGCGCCCGGCGCTCGCCGAGTACTCCTCCCTGTGGGGTCCGGTCGGCACCGAGCTGACCAAGATCGCCGGTGGCAAGGAGACCCTCGACAAGGGTCTGAGCACCGCCGAACTCGGGGTCGAGAAGCTCGTCCCCGACTTCAGCAAGTAAGCCCCGCGTGGCCGCCGGATCCCCCCTGACGGACAGGGACAGGACCCGGCGGCCACGAGCCTGTGCCCAGCCCGATCCCGGAAAACCCAGAAGGTGTCGAACCATGACAGTCGCCATCGACCGCGCGACCGGCAAGCGCCACGGCGACCGCGCGCCCCGCCCAGGGCTGGGCCGGCGGATCCGCAACAACTACCAGAAGTACTGGTACGCCTACGCGATGATCGCCCCCGTGGCGGTGGTCCTCGGGGCGCTCGTCATCTACCCGCTGGTGTACGGCTTCTACCTGACGCTGACGGACGCCAACAGCCTCAACACCGCCCGCACCATCGGCGTCAACCACATCGACGCCACCTACAGTTTCGTCGGCCTGGACAACTACAAGGACATCCTGTTCGGCCCGACGTCCTACGACCGCTTCTGGTCGCACTTCGTCTGGACGATCGTCTGGACCGCGCTCTGCGTCACCCTGCACTACACCATCGGCCTGGGCCTGGCCCTGCTGCTGAACGAGAAGTTCCGCGGCCGCACCTTCTACCGCATGGTCCTGGTGCTGCCCTGGGCGGTGCCGACCTTCGTCACCGTGTTCGGCTGGCGGTTCATGCTCGCCGACGGCGGCATCGTCAACGCCGCCCTGCACTTCCTCCATCTGCCGCAACCCGACTGGCTGGAGGACACCTTCTGGCAGCGGGCCGCGGCGATCCTCGTCAACACCTGGTGCGGTGTGCCGTTCATGATGCTCTCGCTGCTCGGCGGCCTGCAGGCCATCGACGGCACGCTCTACGAGGCCGCCGAGATGGACGGCGCGAGCGCCTGGCAGCGCTTCCGGTACGTCACCCTTCCGGGTCTGCGGTCCGTCAGCTCCACGGTGGTCCTGCTCGGCATCATCTGGACGTTCAACCAGTTCGCCGTCATCTTCCTGCTGTTCGGCAACACCGCCCCCGACGCGCAGATCCTGGTCACCTGGGCGTACTACCTCGGCTTCGGACAGCAGCCGCGTGACTTCGCCCAGTCCGCCGCCTACGGCATGCTGCTGCTGGCCGTCCTGATCGTCTTCACCTCCTTCTACCGCCGCTGGCTCAACCGCAACGACCAGCAGCTCGCGATCTGAGGCAGGAGTTCCCATGAGTACGACCACTGTCGAGACCTCCGCCCAGGTCACCGAGGAGGCACCTGTGACCAGCAGTACGCGCCGTGTCCGCCGCCGGGGCGAGCGCGGTCCGCTCGGCACCGCCGTCACCCACGGCCTGCTGGGCGTCGCGAGCCTGATCGCGTTCTTCCCGGTCGGCTGGCTGATCTTCCTGTCGCTGGGCCCGGACAAGGACGACTACCTCCATCCGGGCGGCATCTGGCACAAGATGACCCTGGACAACTACTCCTTCGTCCTCCAGCACACCGGCTTCTGGGACTGGTTCCGTACGACGATGATCGTCGTCGGCGGTACCACGGTCATCGGCCTGATCCTCGCGTCCACCACCGGCTACGCGGTGTCCCGGATGCGTTTCCCGGGCTACCGGAAGTTCATGTGGCTGCTGCTGGTCACCCAGATGTTCCCGATCGCCGTCCTGATCGTGCCGATGTACCAGATCCTGTCGAGGCTCGGGCTCATCGACAGCTACCTCGGTCTGATCCTGGTCTACTGCACCACCGTCGTCCCCTACACGGCGTGGCTGCTGAAGGGCTACTTCGACACGATCCCGTTCGAGATCGACGAGGCCGGCCGGGTCGACGGGCTCTCCCCGTTCGGCACCTTCTTCCGGCTGATCCTGCCGCTCGCCAAGCCGGGCCTCGCGGTCGCCGCGTTCTACAACTTCCTCACCGCCTTCGGCGAGGTGGCGTTCGCGTCCACGTTCATGCTGAGCGACGACAAGTACACCTTCGCGGTGGGACTGCAGAGCTTCATCAGCGAGCACGACGCGCAGCGCAACCTGATGACCGCGACGGCCGTGCTGATCGCGATACCGGTGGCCGTGTTCTTCTACCTCGTGCAGAAGAACCTGGTGACCGGGCTCACCGCGGGCGGAACGAAGGGGTAGCACGCCGGTTCACCGGCGCCCCGCAAGGGGCGCGGGACTGTATCTGATGTGCGGCTCCGCCGAGTGGGCGCGACCAGCCCCGACGGCGCCGCACCCGAAACCCGAGGCGGCCGCGATGTCCATCCGACCCCGCTGACACCGCGGCCGTCTCGTCATCACCGATCCACACACGCTTGATCCGACGACCCCTTCACGTACCAAGGACGCCATGAGCCAGCAGCACTCCGCCATCGCCCCGGCACCGAACTCCGCCAAAGCCAAGCGCAGCGACTGGTGGCGGGACGCGGTGATCTACCAGGTCTATCCGCGCAGCTTCGCCGACAGCAACGGCGACGGCATGGGCGACCTGGAGGGTGTGCGTTCCAGACTCCCGTACCTGCGTGACCTCGGTGTCGACGCCGTGTGGCTCAGCCCGTTCTACGCCTCCCCGCAGGCCGACGCCGGCTACGACGTCGCCGACTACCGGGCCGTGGACCCGATGTTCGGCAACCTGCTGGACGCCGACGCGCTGATCCGGGACGCCCACGGGCTGGACCTCAGGGTCATCGTCGACCTGGTCCCGAACCACTCCTCCGACCAGCACGAGTGGTTCAAGCGCGCGCTCGCGGAAGGCCCCGGCTCGCCGCTGCGGGACCGCTACCACTTCCGCCCGGGCAAGGGCGTCAGCGGTGAGCTGCCGCCCAACGACTGGGAGTCCATCTTCGGCGGCCCGGCCTGGACGCGGGTGCCGGACGGTGAGTGGTACCTGCACCTCTTCGCCCCCGAGCAGCCCGACTTCAACTGGGAGCACCCGGCCGTCGGCGACGAGTTCCGCTCCATCCTGCGCTTCTGGCTGGACATGGGCGTGGACGGCTTCCGCATCGACGTGGCGCACGGCCTGGTGAAGGCGGAGGGTCTTCCGGACCTCGGCGGCGCCGACCAGCTGAAGCTGCTGGGCAACGATGTCATGCCGTTCTTCGACCAGGACGGCGTGCACGAGATCTACCGGCAGTGGCGGCACGTCCTGGACGAGTACGCGGGCGAGCGCATCTTCGTCGCCGAGGCCTGGACCCCGACCGTGGAGCGCACCGCCAACTACGTCCGCCCGGACGAGCTGCACCAGGCCTTCAACTTCCAGTACCTGAGCACCGCCTGGGACGCGAAGGAGCTGCGCACGGTCATCGACCGCACCCTGGAGGCGATGCGCCCGGTCGGGGCCCCCGCCACCTGGGTCCTGTCCAACCACGACGTCACCCGGCACGCCACCCGCTTCGCCAACCCGCCCGGCCTCGGCACCCAGATCCGTACCGCCGGTGACCGGGAGCTCGGGCTGCGCAGGGCACGGGCGGCCAGCCTGCTGATGCTCGCGCTGCCCGGTTCGGCGTACGTCTACCAGGGCGAGGAGCTGGGCCTGCCCGACGTCGTCGACCTGCCCGACGAGGTCCGCCAGGACCCGGCCTACTTCCGCGGCGCCGGTCAGGACGGCTTCCGGGACGGCTGCCGGGTGCCGATCCCCTGGACGCGGGACGGGTCGTCGTACGGCTTCGGTGACGGGGGCAGCTGGCTGCCGCAGCCCGCGAGCTGGGGCGGGCTGAGCGTGGAGGCGCAGAGCGGGGAGGCCGGCTCCACCCTGGAGCTGTACCGGGCCGCGCTCCGCCTCCGACGCGCCCAGCCCGACCTGGGAGCCGGCGAGGCGGTGGAGTGGCTGCGCGCCCCGGAGGGCGTACTCGCCTTCCGGCGCGGGGAGTTCGTGTGCGTGGCGAACACCGGTGGGGAGTCGGTGACCACTCCGGCCTACGGCCGCCTGCTGCTCAGCAGCGGTGAGGTGACCGAGGCCGACGGCGAGGCGAAGCTGCCGGCCGACACCACCGTGTGGTGGACGACCGCCTGACGGAGCGTCATCCGGTAATTGATTGCGGCAACTTCTGAGGGCCCGCTACCCATTCGGGGAGCGGGCCCTTAACATCTGCGCAACCGCAAGGTTTCCGCAACATTTCAGCAAGAGCCTTCATCGGCGCCTTCAATGACGAAGGAACCCCCACATGGCACCCAAGATCCTCTCCGCCGCACTGGCGCTCGCCGCCTGTAGCGTTGTCATGGCCCCGTCTGTCGCGGCCGCCTCCCCGCCCGGCACCAAGGACGTCACCGCCGTCCTCTTCGAGTGGAAGTACGCCTCGGTCGCCAAGGAGTGCACCGCCACCCTGGGCCCCGCCGGCTACGGATACGTCCAGGTCTCCCCGCCCGCCGAGCACATACAGGGCCCGCAGTGGTGGACCTCGTACCAGCCGGTGTCGTACAAGATCGCGGGCCGCCTCGGCGACCGCACGGCCTTCCAGAGCATGGTGAACACCTGCCACGCGGCCGGTGTGAAGGTGGTCGTCGACTCGGTGATCAACCACATGTCCGCGGGCAGCGGCACCGGCACCGGCGGCTCCTCGTACACGAAGTACGACTACCCCGGCCTGTACTCCTCCTACGACTTCGACGACTGCACCTCGCCCGTCTCGAACTACGCCGACCGCTGGAACGTCCAGCACTGCGAACTCGTCGGCCTGGCCGACCTGGACACCGGCGAGGAGTACGTCCGCAAGACCATCGCCGGCTACCTGAACGACCTGCTGGGCCTCGGCGTCGACGGGTTCCGCATCGACGCGGCCAAGCACATCCCGGCCGAGGACCTCGCCGACATCAAGTCCCGGCTCACCAACCCGTCCGCCTACTGGAAGCAGGAGGTCATCTACGGCGCCGGCGAGGCCGTCCAGCCCACCGAGTACACCGGCAACGGGGACGTCCAGGAGTTCCGCTACGCCTACGACCTCAAGCGCGTCTTCAACGACGAGAACCTCGCCTACCTCAAGAACTACGGCGAGGGCTGGGGGTACATGAGCAGCTCGGTCGCCGGGGTCTTCGTCGACAACCACGACACCGAGCGCAACGGCTCGACGCTGAACTACAAGGACGGCGCGAACTACACCCTGGCCAACGTCTTCATGCTCGCCTACCCCTACGGCGCGCCGGACATCAACTCCGGCTACGAGTGGAGCGACGCCGACGCGGGGCCGCCGAACGGCGGCACGGTCAACGCCTGCTGGCAGGACGGCTGGAAGTGCCAGCACGCCTGGCCGGAGATCATCCGCATGGTCGCCTTCCGCAACGCGACCCGCGGCCAGGCGGTGACGAACTGGTGGGACGACGGCGCCGACGCGATCGCCTTCGGCCGGGGCACGAAGGGATACGTGGCGATCAACCACGAACCGGGGTCCCTCACCCGCACCTACCAGACGTCGCTGCCTGCGGGCACGTACTGCAACGTGCAGAACAACACGAGCGTGACGGTGAACGGCTCCGGGCAGCTCACCGCGACCCTCGGCGGCAACACGGCCCTCGCGGTCTACGCCGGGAAGTCCGCCTGCTGAACCGTCCCGCGGGTACCGGTGACTCCGCCGCGGGCCGGGACTCCTCGCC
The DNA here is from genome assembly GCF_042897315.1 of Streptomyces sp. NPDC001068. Lineage (NCBI taxonomy): Bacteria > Bacillati > Actinomycetota > Actinomycetes > Kitasatosporales > Streptomycetaceae > Streptomyces > Streptomyces sp. NPDC001068. The sequence goes on from NZ_JBIAYD010000004.1 coordinate 90,721, forward strand.
CCCGGCGAGGAGTCCCGGTGACGCGCGTGATCAAGGGGTGACGTCGACGTGCGTGGCGAGCGCGGTGACCGAGAGGTCGCCGTGGTCCACCCACTGGGGGAACGCCAGCGTCTTGTGCTGGGTCGAGGCGGGCGGCGTGATCTCCAGGTAGGAGGCGTGCACCGCGCCCGAGGTGCCGGTGTTGGCATGCGTCCAGGCGATCACGGCCTCGGCGCCCTGGCCGTCCTTGAGGACCAGGGTCTTCCTGCCCGGGTCCTTGGCGTACCAGGTGTTTCCCCAGTGGGTGTGGGCCGTGAGCGCGTGGTGCGCGGAGTTCTCCAGGCCGAGGCCGGGATAGCCGCGCAGGGCGCAGGTCCGGCCGCTGAGGTTGCGCAGGGTGATGACGACGCCCTGGTGGTTCATGCCGCCGGAGAGCTGCCGGCCGAAGCCGGCCTTGAGCGCGGCGGCGGAGCAGGTCGGCGTCGACCTCGCGGCGCTCGGGCTCGCGGCCTCGGCGGTGCCCGCCCAGGCGAGGCCCAGGCCGGTGACGGCGGCCACGGCGAGCACCGCGCGCCCGATCCCGCGGGGGGCGCGGTGCGGGGCGGTGCCGGTCCTGTCGATGGTGTTCCGGTGATCGTTCACGATGACGGTGCTCCACTCTGCTCCGCGGCGCGGTCGGCGGCGGTGTCCGTACCCGCCCTCCGCGCCGTCCTCTGGTGACCTGCACAGGGTTCGATGCGAGATACAGCCGTTCTGTTCACCGGAACCCGGAAAAAATCTCCCATCCCGGATGCCCGGCCCGTCGCCGACGGGCCGGGCATCCGGGATGGGAGTTCTTCGGCGACCCCGGAGGGTGCGGCGGTCGAGGTGCCGTGTCGAGATCCCGCGCCGATGTGCGCTGTGAAATCTCTTGCCGCGAGTTTCAAGACTCTTGCTGTAAACCTTGCGTTGGCGATACGGTCGCGCCGGGTCGGACCAAGAGAGCCGCTATCGCTAGGAGTTCACACCGGTGATACATGTCAGACGGGTCGCGGCCGTCGCCGTCGTCGCCCTCGCCGCCGCGCTCGTGCAGCCCGCCGCCGCACACGCGGCCGCCCCGCCCGCCCCGCCCTCCGACGCGAGGCTCGCCGCCGAGCCCGCCCGGCACGACGCCACCCGCGAGCAGTTCTACTTCGTCATGCCGGACCGTTTCGCCAACGGTGACACCGGCAACGACAAGGGCGGCCTGACCGGCTCCCGCCTCGCCACCGGCTACGACCCCACCGACAAGGGCTTCTACCAGGGCGGTGACCTCAAGGGCCTGACGAAGCGGCTCGACTACATCAAGGGTCTGGGCACCACCGCCCTGTGGATGGCGCCGATCTTCAAGAACCGGCCGGTGCAGGGCACGGGCGACAACGCGTCGGCCGGCTACCACGGTTACTGGATCACCGACTTCACCCAGGTCGACCCGCACTTCGGAACCAACAAGGACCTGACGACGCTCATCTCGAAGGCACACGCCAAGGGGATGAAGGTCTTCTTCGACGTCATCACCAACCACACCGCCGACGTCGTCGACTACCGGGAGAAGTCCTACGACTACCTCTCCAAGGGCGCCTTCCCCTACCTGACCAAGGACGGACGCCCCTTCGACGACGCCGACTACGCGGCCGGCGGCAAGGGGTTCCCGGCCGTCTCCGCCGCCTCCTTCCCGCGCACGCCCACCGCGGCCGACCGCTCGAAGGTGCCGTCCTGGCTCAACGACCCGACGATGTACCACAACCGGGGCGACTCCACGTTCGCCGGCGAGTCCGCCACCTACGGCGACTTCTCCGGCCTCGACGACCTGTGGACCGAACGCCCCGAGGTCGTCAGCGGCATGGAGAGGATCTACGAGCGCTGGGTGCGCGACTACGGCGTCGACGGCTTCCGCATCGACACCGTGAAGAACGTCGACATGGGGTTCTGGACCCAGTGGGCCACCGCGCTCGACGCCTACGCGGCCCGGCACGGCCGCAAGAACTTCTTCATGTTCGGCGAGACCTACTCCGCCGACACCTCGGTCACCTCCCCGTACGTCACCCGGGGACGGCTGGACGCGACCCTCGACTTCCCCTTCCAGGACGCGGCCCGCTCCTACGCCTCCCAGGGCGGCAGCGCGCGGAAACTCGCGAGCGTCTTCGGCGACGACTACAAGTACACGACCGACAAGGCCAACGCCTACGAGCAGGTCACCTTCCTCGGCAACCACGACATGGGCCGGATCGGGTACTTCCTCGAGCAGGACAACCCGAAGGCCACCGACGCCCAGCTGCTCGCCAAGGACCGGCTCGCCAACGAGGTGATGTTCCTCAGCCGGGGCAACCCGGTCGTCTACTACGGCGACGAGCAGGGCTTCACCGGCTCGGGCGGGGACAAGGACGCCCGGCAGACGATGTTCGCCTCCAAGGTCGCCGACTACCTCGACGACGACGAGATCGGCACCGACCGCACCCACGGGAGCGACGCCTACGACACCGGTGCGCCGCTCTACAAGCAGATCAGTGCTCTCTCCCGGCTCCGCAAGGCCAACCCCGCCCTCGCCGACGGCGTGCAGACCGAGCGCTACGCGGCCGACGGCGCCGGCGTCTACGCGTTCACCCGGACGGACGCCAGGACCGGCCAGGAGTACGTCGTCGCCTTCAACAACGCCGGCACGGCGAAGACCGCGACCTTCGCCACCGGCTCCGCGGACATGCGCTACCGCGCGATCCACGGCACCGACGGGACCCTCACCTCCGGCGCCGACCACGACGTCACCGTCACCGTCCCGGCCGAGTCCGCCGTCGTGTACAAAGCCGCCGGCCCCCTCGCCGCGCCCGCCACCGCGCCGCGGATCACCCTCGCCGCCCCGGCCGCCGGCGCCACCGGCACCGTCGGCTTGTCCGCGCAGGTCACCGGCGGCCGGCTCGACCGGGTCGTCTTCGCCGCCCAGGTCGGCAACGGGAAGTGGACCACCCTCGGCTCCGCCGACCACGCCCCCTACCAGGTCACCCAGACCCTCGCCGAGGACGTACCGGCCGGCACCCCGCTGCGCTACAAGGCGGTCGTGATCGACTCCGCCGGACACCGCGCGGCCGCCACGGCCGCGAGCACCTCCGGCACCCCGCCCGTCCCCGAGACCCCCACCGCCTCCTCCCGCGACTACGCGATCGTCCACTACAAGCGCGCCGACGGCGACTACGCCGACTGGGGCCTGTACGCCTGGGGCGACCTCGCCGACGGGGAGGCGACCACCTGGCCCGCCGGCCACCCGTTCACCGGCCGCGACGCGTACGGCGCGTTCGCCTGGGTCAGACTGAAGCCCGGTGCCTCGGACGTCGGCTTCCTCGTCGTGGACAAGGACGGGAACAAGGACGTCTCCGCCGACCGCTCCATCGACGTCACCAGGACCGGTGAGGTCTGGATCGAACAGGGGAAGGCGGACGTGACGACCGAACGGCCCGCCTACCCCGCCCAGGACACCACCAAGGCCGTCGTCCACTACCACCGCGCCGACGGCGACTACGACGGCTGGGGCCTGCACGTCTGGACGGGCGCCGCGAACCCCACCGGCTGGTCCAGCCCCCTGAAGCCGGCGCGGACGGACGCCTACGGCGCGGTCTTCGAGGTGCCGCTCACCGCGGGCGCCACCAGCCTCAGCTACATCATCCACAAGGGCGACGACAAGGATCTCCCCGCCGACCAGTCCCTGGACCTCACGTCCGGCGGGCACGAGGTGTGGCTGCTGAACGGTCAGGACGAGCACCTGCTCCCACAGCCCGCCGGCAGCGCGGCCGCCCTCGACCTGACCACCTCCAAGGCGGTCTGGATCGACCGGGACACCGTCGCCTGGGACGGCGTCGACGGCGCCGCCTCCACCCAGCTGCTCTCCTCCCACGACGGTTCGATCGCCGTGGCGGACGGGACGCTGACGAGCGACGACGAGCGGTGGCTGCGGCTGACGAGGACCACCCTCACCGACGCCCAGAAGGCCGAATTCCCCCATCTGAAGGACTACACGGCCTGGTCGGTCGATCCGCGCGACCGCGACCGGGTGCGCGAGGCGCTCACCGGACAGCTCGTCGCCTCCCAGCGGGCCGCGAACGGCGCGGTGCTGGCCGCCACCGGAGTACAGGTCGCCGGGGTCCTCGACGACCTGTACGCCAAGGCGACGACGGCGCGTCTCGGGCCGGTCCTGCACCGCGGAAGGCCGACCCTCTCCGTCTGGGCACCGACCGCGCAGAGCGTGGGCGTCGAGATCGACGGCTCCACCGTGGCCATGAAGCGCGACGCCGCCACCGGCGTCTGGTCCGTCACCGGCCCCGGCTCCTGGAGGAACAAGGCCTACCGGTACGTGGTGAAGGTCTGGGCGCCCGGCGCCGGGAAGGTGGTGACCAACAAGGTCACCGACCCCTACTCCCTCGCCCTCACCGCGAACTCCGAACGCAGTCTGGTCGTCGACCTGGACGACGGGTCCCTCGCCCCGGACGGCTGGTCCACCTACACCAAGCCCAAGGCCGTCCCCCTGAAGGACGCCCAGATCCAGGAACTGCACGTCCGGGACTACTCGGTGGCCGACGCCACCGTCCCGGCCGCCCACCGGGGCACCTACCTGGCCTTCACCGACAAGGGCAGCGACGGCTCGAAGCACCTGCGCGAACTCGCGAGGTCCGGCACGTCGTACGTGCACCTCCTGCCGGTCTTCGACTTCGCCACCGTGCCCGAGAAGTCAGCGGACCGGGCGAGCCCCGGCTGCGACCTCGCCTCCTACCCCGCCGACTCCGACCAGCAGCAGGCGTGCGTCGCCGCGACCGCCGCCAAGGACGCCTACAACTGGGGCTACGACCCGTACCACTTCACGGTCCCGGAGGGCTCCTACGCCACCGACCCCGACGGCACCGCCCGCACCGTCCAGTTCCGGCGGATGGTCAAGTCGCTGAACGAGGACGGCCTGCGGGTCGTCATGGACGTCGTCTACAACCACACAGCGGCCAGCGGGCAGGCGGACACGTCCGTCCTGGACAGGATCGTGCCCGGCTACTACCAGCGGCTGCTCGCCGACGGCTCGGTCGCCGACAGCACCTGCTGCTCCAACACCGCGCCCGAGAACGCCATGATGGGCAAGCTGGTGGTCGACTCGATCGTCACCTGGGCCAAGGAGTACAAGGTCGACGGCTTCCGCTTCGACCTGATGGGCCACCACCCGAAGGCCAACATCCTGGCGGTCAGGAAGGCCCTGGACGCGCTGACCCCGAAGAAGGACGGCGTCGACGGCAGGAAGATCATCCTGTACGGCGAGGGCTGGAACTTCGGCGAGGTCGCGAACGACGCCCGGTTCGTGCAGGCCACCCAGGCGAACATGGCGGGCACCGGCGTCGCCACGTTCTCCGACCGCGCCCGGGACGCCGTACGCGGCGGGGGCCCCTTCGACGAGGACCCCGGTGTCCAGGGGTTCGCGTCCGGGCTGTACACCGACCCCAACACGTCGGCGGCCAACGGCACACCGGCCGAGCAGAAGGCGCGCCTTCTGCACTACCAGGACCTGATCAAGGTCGGCCTGAGCGGCAACCTGGCCGGGTACCGGTTCACCGACACCGCGGGCAAGGAGGTCACCGGCGCCGAGGTCGACTACAACGGCGCGCCCGCCGGTTACGCACACGCGCCGGGGGAAGCCCTCGCCTATGTGGACGCGCACGACAACGAGTCGCTGTTCGACGCCCTGGCCTACAAGCTGCCCGCCACCACCAGCGCCCAGGACCGGGCCAGGATGCAGGTCCTCGCGATGGCCACGGCCGCCCTGTCGCAGGGCCCGTCGCTCTCCCAGGCCGGCACGGACCTGCTGCGCTCCAAGTCGCTGGACCGCAACTCCTTCGACAGCGGCGACTGGTTCAACGCCATCCACTGGAACTGCTCCGACGGCAACGGCTTCGGGCGCGGACTGCCCATGGCCGCCGACAACGCGTCCAAGTGGCCCTACGCCAAGCCGTTGCTGGGTTCGGTGCGCGTCGGCTGCGCGGAGATCGACGGCGCCTCGGCCGCCTACCGGGACCTGCTGAGGATCCGTACGACCGACAGAGTGTTCTCGCTCGGCACGGCCGGTCAGGTGCAGCGGAAACTCTCGTTCCCGCTCTCCGGCAGGGACGAGACGCCCGGTGTCGTCACGATGCGCCTCGGTGACCTGGTCGTCGTGTTCAACGCGACTCCCGAGCGGCAGGAGCAGCGGGTGGGCGCGCTGTCGGGCACCGGCTACCGGCTGCACCCCGTGCAGGCGGCGGGCGCCGACCCGGTCGTCAAGTCCGCCTCGTACGACCGGAGCGCGGGCACGTTCACCGTTCCGGGGCGGACCGTGGCGGTGTTCTCCCGGACGGGGTGACATCCGGACTACGTTGGTGGGACGGGCCCGGCACCGGGTCCGTCCCACCGGCGTGGTCCAGGGACTGGTAGATGGACGTCAACGGCAACCTCACCGACACCACCGTGCTGATCGTGGACGACACGGCCGCGAGCCGCTACGCGATCGGCACCGTGCTGCGCCGTGCCGGCCACGAGGTCGTCGCGGTCACCCGCGGCCAGGAGGCGCTCAGCGAACTCGACGTACGGCTGCGCAAGGGCCGGCTGCCCGACGTGGCCCTCATCGACGTGCACCTGCCGGACATGAGCGGCTTCGAGCTGTGCCGCCGGCTCAAGGAGCGGCCGCACATGGCCGGTCTGCCCGTCGTGCACTTCTCGGCCCAGTCCGCCGTCCCGGCCGACCGCTGCCAGGGGCTGGAGACGGGCGCCGAGGCGTATCTGACCGTGCCCGCCGAGCCGGAGGACATCGAGGCCGCGGTCCGTGCGGCGGTCCGCGCGGCCCGGCTGCGCGCCGACGACCAGGCACTGGTACGGCGGCTCAGGCTGCTGTCGGAGACGATCGTCACCATCCAGTCGGCGCGCTCGCTGCACGAACTGGCCGACGCGACGGCCGACGGCGCCGCCCGGCTGCTCGGCTGTCCCGCGGCCGTCTTCGTCCTGGACCGGGACGGCGAGCTGTACCGCGGCCTGAGCCGGGAACGCACCTCCCTCGCCATGCCCGACGAGGGCGCCCACCGGGACGTGGCCGAGCTGCTGCGCCGGCTCACCCGGGGCCAGTCCGGGGTCCGGATCACCACCGTGCCGGCGCCGCTGTGGCCCACCGGGTTCTTCCGGCCCGGGGTGCAGCACGACGCCCGGCTGACGCTGGTCCTCACCCAGGACGGCAGGGTGCCGGTCTGCCTGGCGATCCCGACCCGTGGCCGGCGCCGGGTCAGTCCCGAGAACGAGGCGCTGCTGGCGCAGCTGGCCCAGGCCGCCGTGCTCGCCGCCGAGCCGCTGCTCATGTACCAGGTGGAGCGGCACGTGGCGCTCACCCTCCAGCACAGCTTCCTGCCCCGCCCGCACCAGCTGCCCGAACTGCCGGGCGTCGACATAGCGGTGCGGTACGAGCCCGCCTCCCAGGAGACGGAGATCGGCGGCGACTTCTACGCCGCGCTCAGGGTCGGCGACCAGGTGCTCACGGCGGTCGGGGACGTGGTGGGGCACTCGCTGGACGCGGCCACCGTCATGGTGGAGCTGCGGCACGCGCTGCGCGCCTACTGCCTCGCGGAGAGCGATCCGGCCGCGCTCGCCGAGCGGCTCGACCAGTTGCTCCAGCACTACCACACCGAGGTCACGGCCACGGTCTGCCTGGCTCTGATCGACCCGGGCAGCGGGCGCACCCGGATCGCCAACGCGGGCCACATCCCGCCGCTGATACTGGGCGACGACGGCAGCGCCGAGTACGTCAAGGCGTCCGGTCCGCTGCTCGGCGTGGGTCTTCCGCACCCGCCGCCGACCGAGCTGGTCCTCGGGCCCACCGACCGCCTCCTCATGGTGACCGACGGCCTGATCGAGACCCGGGGCACGGACCTGTCGGTCTCGATGGAGCACCTGCGTGCCGCCGCCGTCGGCGCGCTGCCCGGCCTGGAGGCCCTGTGCGACACCCTCCTGGCCTGCTTCGGCCGCGAGCGTGAGGACGACGTCGCGCTGCTCGCGCTGAGCCTGGCGGACCGGGCCGGCCGCTGAGCGGACCGCCGGCCCGCCCCTGGGGGCGTGATGGCGAATTCGTGCGGAACCGAGCGGGATCGCGCGCAACCGAGCGAATTCGAAAGACGGCCGGGAAGTGGTGCCAGGTATTCCGCGCCGTTGCCGTTCGCCGTGGCCATGACTGTCACTAATCGTGGTCAATTCAGTGGCTTGATCGGGGCCGGGAGCCGTTCGATAATGAGGGTGGAATGGCTCCTTCCGTGATCGCTCGCATAAGCGACGCTGGGGAGGGTGGGGTCTGCGTGTTCTCGCGGGTCTCTCGAATCCATTCTCATCACCGGGATTTGATTAAGAGTTAATTGGTGCACACTGTTTAGCCTTTCCGGGCCGCGTTCTGCGATGCCGTCGAACGCGTGGATTATTTCTCGGAGTGGCGGCGCTTATACGCCTCCATTTGCGCCGGACTGCGCCCTCCAATGTCGGCGCAACACCGTGCGCTCACTGAATCGAGTAGCGTCCGGCCGGATGGGAGTTGTACGTTTCTTCTCACCGAAGGCCTATTCCAACCAGCGGTTCTCGCCGTTGAGAGGGACGTGCATGACGAGCCACGCAACCGAAGTCGAACTCGAAAGTCTGCTCCGCCGGGCATTACAGGCCACAGGCGCCGGCACGCGTTGGACGACCGACGCGGACGAGATGTGGTGCCGCCTTGCGCACCAGTCCGGAATGAGCCGCCGGCAAGGCTGGAAACTGCACGTTTCGGCGACGGCCGCCTCAGCCCCGAAAGTACTCGAGAAATCCCTGGACGTGCTGCTGCGCGAGGAGTCGGGATTCAAGTTCGTACGGTCTCTCGAACAGGTGAGCGCGCTCAATTCCCGCGCCACACCACGAGGGAGCTCCGGCAAGTTCATCACCGTATACCCGACCTCCGACACCGCCGCCGCCCGCTTGGCGCTGGAACTGCACCGGGCCACGGCAGGACTGGCCGGCCCCCGGATCCTGTCCGACCAGCCTTATGCCCCGAACAGTCTGGTGCACTACCGCTACGGCGCCTTCGTCGGCCGGCGGCGGCTTTCGGACCAGGGTCTGCTCGTGTGGTTCATCGAGGACCCCGACGGAAATCCCGTCGAGGACAAGCGCACCGGGCAGTATTCCCCGCCCGCATGGGCGGTCAGCCCCTTTCCCGCCCCGGTTCCCCTGCCACGACGGGAGGAAAAGAAGGCGAACAGGCCGGTACTCCTCGGCGGCCGGTTCTCGGTAAGGGAGGCGATCCGCCACACCAACAAGGGCGGCGTCTACCGGGGCACCGACGTCACCACCGGCGCACCCGTGGTCATCAAGGAGACCCGGCCGCACGTCGAGGGCGACGCGTCCGGCTCGGACGTCCGCGACTGGCTGCGCGCCGAGGCCAGAACGCTGGAGAAACTCAAGGGCACGGGACTGGCGCCGGAACCGCTCGCCATGTTCGAGACGGGCGGGCACCTGTTCCTCGCCCAGGAGGAGGTGCCGGGCGCGCCCCTGCGCAACTGGGTCGCCGAGCACTTCCGCGACGTCGGCAGCGAACGCTACCGGGCGGACGCCGTCGCCCAGGCCGCACGCCTCGTCGAACTGGTCGCGGCCGCCCACGAACACGGCTGCGTCCTGCGGGACTTCACCCCCGGCAACGTCATGGTCCGCCCCGACGGCGAACTGCGCCTCATCGACCTGGAGCTCGCCGTCACCGAGGACGACGTCCCGCTCCCGACCCGGGTGGGGACTCCCGGCTTCAGCGCCCCCGAACGCCTGACGGACGCGCCGGTCTCCCCGACGGCCGACTACTACAGCCTCGGCGCCACCCTGTGCTTCGTGCTCTACGGGAAGGTACCGAACCTGCTCCCCGAGGAGCCGGCCGCCAGGCCCGCGGAGGAACGCTACGCCCGGTGGCTGGCCGCCTGCGCCGGGACGTCGTGGCTGCCGGACGGTCTGCCACAGCTCGTTCTGGGGCTCACGAAGGACGATCCCGAGGAGCGCTGGGACCCCGCGAGGGCACGTGCCGCCCTCCGCGAGGCGGACCCGGCGCCACCGGGGCGGCCCACCGCCGGGCCGCCCCGGGCCACCGCAGCGCCGCCCCGGCCACCCGGTCCGGACGAAGCGACACAGGCCGCGATCACCGGGATGGTGGACCACCTCGTCGACTCGATGACCCCGGACGACGACCGGCGCCTGTGGCCCGTGTCCACCCTGGCCGGGGAGACCGACCCGTGCACCGTGCAGCAGGGGGCGGCAGGTGTACTGGCCGTCCTGACCCGGTACTTCGAGCTCACCGGCGACCCGCGCCTGCCGGACCTGATGCGCACCGCGGGCAACTGGATCACCGCCCGCGCCGGCACCGGCGCCGTCCGTCCCGGCCTGCACTTCGGCGGCCGCGGCATCGCCTGGGCCCTGTACGACGCCGGACGCGCCCTCGACGACCGCGCCCTCACCGACCACGCGCTGGCCCTGGCGCTGGCCCCGCTGGAGCCGACGCCCAGTCACGACATCACCCACGGCTCGGCGGGCAGCGGACTGGCCGCCGCCCACCTGTGGCACCGCACCGGTGATCCACGCCTGGCCGAACTGGTCGTGGACGCGGCCGACCGGCTGACCGCCGCCGCTCGGCCCGAACCGGCCGGAGTGAGCTGGCCGGTCCCCGCCGAGGCCGTCTCCGAAGAAGCCGGCAAACGCTATCTGGGCTTCGCGCACGGCACGGCCGGCATCGGCAGCTTCCTCCTCGCGGCCGCGGCCGTCTCCCACCGCCCGGAACACCTGGAGCTGGCCGTCGCCGCCGGAGAGCACCTGGTGGCCCATGCCGTGACGGTCGGCGAAGCGGCCCAGTGGCCGGCCCAGGCCACGGACCCGCCCACGGCCCCGTACTGGTGCCACGGTTCCGCGGGCATCGGGTCCTTCCTCGTCCGGCTCTGGCAGTGGACCGGGGACGACCGGTTCGGCGACCTGGCCCGCGGCGCCGCCCTCGCCGTCGTGGAACGCGCCACCCGGGCCGCCCTGACCCAGTGCCACGGGCTGGCGGGCAACGGCGACTTCCTCCTCGACATGGCCGACGCCACCGGGGAGACCGCCTACCGGACGGCGGCCGACGACCTGGCCCGCCTGATCGTCGCCGAACGCGCCCACCGCGACCGGCACGTCGTCTTCCCCAACGAGTACGGGGACGTCTCGACGAGCTGGAGCGACGGGTCCGCAGGAATCCTGGCGTTCCTCCTGAGGACCCGCCACACCGACTCCCGGCACTGGACCGTCCAGCAGCCGGGCTGAGCGACAGGAACCCTCCTGCCGCCACCGCACAATGAGAAGGAGATTGCCATGGAGAACCAGGCCCTCGAGCTGCTGGCCGAACTGCACGCCCTTCCGGAGACCGACCCGGTCGACTTCGACGGAGCGTCGTTCTCCGGTACGTGCGCGTGCGTCGGCCTGCTGACGCTGCTGAACACCGTCTGCATCGGCGTCAGCTGCGCCTGACCGTAAGACCTCCGGCCGGTGGCCGCCCCCGGGCGGCCGCCGGCCGGAGCACAGGCCGCTGCGGCAGCCAGACCTGCGGAAGCCCCCGTAGACGAGGACCCGACCATGCAGCCAGACACCGGTGACGACGCCCGCACCCGGACGACCACGCTGACCGCCGCCGTCACGGACCCGGACGCCCCCCGGTCCGCCGCCCGGCCCACCCACGCCATCCGCACCCGCGGCCTGGTCAAGAGCTACCCGGGCCCGGACGGAACCACCACCCACGCCGTGCGCGGCCTGGACCTGGACGTGCTCACGGGGGAGACCTTCGCCTTCCTCGGACCCAACGGTGCCGGGAAGTCCACCACCCTCGCCCTGCTGTGCGCGCTGGCCCGCCCCACCGCCGGCCAGGCCACGGTGGCGGGCGCCGACGTGCTCAGCCGGCCGGAGCAGGTACGCGGGAGGGTCGGGATGCTGTTCCAGCACAGCGCCCTGGACCCGGACCTGACGGCCGAACAGAACCTGCACATCCACGCCCGCCTGTACGGACTGCGCCGCGGTCACGCGAGGGCGCGCGTCACCGAGATGCTGGAGACGGTCGGACTGGCCGACCGGCGGCGGTTCCCGGTCCGCACCCTGTCCGGAGGCATGCGCCGCCGTCTGGAACTCGCCCGCGGGCTGCTGCACGCGCCTCGGGTGCTGTTCCTCGACGAACCGACCACCGGACTCGACCCGCACGCCCGTGCCCAGGTCTGGGACCACCTGCGCGCGCTGCCCGACCGGCACGGCTGCACGCTCTTCGTCACCACCCACTACCTGGAGGAGGCGGAGCACTGCGACCGCCTCGCCATCATCGACCAAGGCCGGCTGGTGGCCCAGGGCACGCCCGTCGCCCTGAAGGCCGCCATCGGGGACGACCGGGTGGCACTGCGCACCGGCGACGACACGGCGGCCCGGCGGATCGTCGGCCGGACCGCGCCTCCGGGCACCGCCGTCACCCTGGACGAGGAAGGGGTGTCCCTGCGGGTGCCGGACGGCAGCGCGTGGATCCCCCGGCTGTGCGTGGCCCTGGCCGACCACGGCATCGCGGTGCACGCCGCGTCCGCCACCCCGCCCACCCTCGACGACGTCTTCTTCCACCACACCGGCCGCAGCATCCACCTTCCCGGACCCCACCCGGCCCCGGCCGCCGCCGGTCCCGACGGCCCCGCGGCAGGGGACGAGGAGACCCCGTGACCGCCCCCGCCCTCCAGGCCGGCAAGGCCACCGGAACCCCCGGCCCCGCCGACGGCACCGACCGCACGCGGTGGGGCGCCCTGCGCCACGAACTGCGCGCGGTCCACGCCCTGGTCCACCGCGACCTGCTGCGGCTGTCCGTCCAGCGGGTGCACACCGCCCTGATGCTGCTCCAGCCGGTGCTCTACCTCTTCGTCCTGGGGGGCGGCCTGGCCGCGCTGATCCCGAACTCGTCGCTGGGCGTGGGCTATCAGGCCTACCTGTTCCCGGGCATGCTGATCATGACGGTGCAGGCGCCGGCCATCGTCGTCGGCATCCGCCTGATCACCGACCGGCAGAGCGGCTACCTGCGCGAACTCCTGATGGCCCCGGTCAGCCGCGCCACGCTGCTGCTCGGCAGCTGCGCCGGCGGCACCCTCGTCTCCACGGTCCAGGGCACCGTCCTGCTGTGCCTCGGCGGCGCCGTCGGCCTGCCCTACGACCCGCTGCTGCTGGCGCTCCTCCTGGCCGCCATGATCCTCAGCGCGTTCACCGTCACGGCGCTGTCCCTGCTGCTGGCCGTCAGCCTCGACCGGCCCGAGATCTTCCAGATGCTGCTCGGCCTGGTGATGATGCCGCTGCTGTTCCTCTCCGGCGGCTTCTTCCCCCTGTCGAACCTGCCGGGCTGGGCCCACACGCTGACCGTCGTCAACCCGCTCGCCTACGGAGTGGACCTGCTCCGCCGCTGCATCGCGCTGCGGGTCCCGCACCAGGCGGGCGCGGTGGGCATCGAGTGGTCCGGCCGGCAGCCGCCCGCGCTCCTGGAGGGCGGTCTCCTGTTGGCCGTCGGCGCGCTGGCCCTGCTGTGGGCCGCCCGCCGCTTCGGCCGCCCCGACTGACACCGCCCGTCCGCACGGCAGGCCATAGGCTGGGCACCCGTTGTCGTGGAACAGGAGTGCTCATGCCGCAGATCACCGTCGACTACTCCGCCGCCGCGGACCCCGTATTCGACCGGGAGGGGTTCGCCCGGGCCCTGCACTCCGCGGTGGTGGAGATCGCGGCCGCCCGGCCCGAGGCCTGCAAGACGCTGTTCCGCGCGGCCGACGCCACCGTCTTCGGCCACGGCACCGAGGCGGCGCACGTCGTCGTGCACGTCACCTTCGGCCTGCTGGCCGGCCGCACCGACGAGACGAAGTCACGGCTGACCGAGACCACTCTCGACCTGCTGCGGGAGCACCTGAAGCCGGAGGGGTTCACCCTGCACGCCTCGGCCGAGGTCCGGGACCTGGACCCGTCGTACCGGAAGTACGAGGGCTGAGCGCTCCGGCTCAGCCCGCCAGCGCGAGCAGCCGGACGGCCAGGTCCGCGAACGGGCCGTCGCCCGGCTCGTCCTTGACCATGCGCTTCAGCAGGGCGCTCATCTCGTCGTCGTGGGCCGCGCTCACGGCGGCCAGCGCCGCGAAGTCGTGCACGAGCTGGACCTCGAGTTCGGCACGGGGGATGCGCCGGCCGTCCAGCCAGATCAGCGCGGTCGACTCGGCCAGCGAGATCCAGGAGCGGATGACCAGTTCCAGCCGGGCCGGTGCCTCGGTGACGTCGAGGTGCGCGAGGATCTGCTCGTAGGCGGCCTGCCGTACGGAGTCGATGAGCGCGTTCGTCGCGGACGAGCCGACCGCCGGGCCACCGCGCATCAACGCGGCGAAGCCGGGCCCGTGTTCGTCGACGAAGTCGAAGAAGCGCCGCATCACCCGCAGCAGCCGCGACCCGAGCGGGCCTTCCCGCGGCTCGGCGAAACGGCCCGCGAGGTCCTCCGAGGCGCGCTTCAACGCGGCTTCGTACAGGCTGAGTTTGCCGGGAAAGTAGTGGTAGACGAGCGGCCGCGAGATGCCCGCGGCCGACGCTATCTCGTCTATCGAGACCTCGTCGGGAGATCGACGGCTGAACAGTTCGAGGGCGACGCCGATCAACTGCTGCCGCCGCTCCTCGACTCCCAATCTGCGGCGTACCCCGGTACTCATACGAACACCTTACCGATCGGATCCGGCCTCCCACGGACCTGACCCGCCAGGGGCGTTCACAGATCCAGCACCAGTCTCCCCCCGCGCGCCCGGGATACGCAGATCAGCATCGAGTCGGCGCGTTCGGCGTCCGTCAGCAGCTCGTCCCGGTGCTCCACCTCACCGGCCAGCACCCGCTGCCGGCACGTTCCGCAGAACCCCTGGGCGCAGGAATAGGCCGTGGCGGGGAGTTCCGCCCGCACCGCGGCCAGCGCGGTCGAGTCGGCCGGCACCGTCAACGTCCGTCCGCTGCGCCGCAGTTCCAGCTCGAACGCCTGGTCGCCCGCGGTACCGGCGTGCGGTGCGAAACGTTCGAGGCGGACCGCGGGGAACCGCTCGCGCACCGCGCTCATCAGCCCCTGCGGACCGCAGCAGTACACCAGCGCGCCCTCGGGGACGGTCAGCGCGTCCAGGTCCGGGCGGCCGTCCTCGTCCTCGGCGACGACCGTGACCCGCTCGTCCCCGGCCAGCTCCGCGACGAACGGCATCGACGCCCGGCTCCGCCCGCAGTACAGCAGCCGCCACCGCGCCCCGGCCGGCAGGGCCCGCACCATCGACAGGATCGGGGTGATGCCGATGCCCCCGGCGACGAACACGTAGGAGTCGGCCCCGGCGAGCGGGAAGCGGTTGCGGGGCCCGCGCACCTCCAGCTCCATGCCCTCGGTCACCCGCTCGTGGACCTCCCGCGAACCGCCCCGCCCGTCCTCGACCAGCCGCGTGGCGATCGTGTACGACGAGGTGTCCGCCGGGTCCCCGCAGAGCGAGTACTGCCTCACCAGCCCCGACGGCAGTACCACGTCGAGATGGGCCCCCGGCTCCCAGCCCGGCAACCGCTCACCCGTCAGCCGCAGTTGTACGACGCCGTCCGCGACGGTCTCGCGCGCGGCGACCCGCAGCCGAAGCACCCGGGAGCGCGGCCGACCGGAGACCGGCGGGTCCAGGGCCGGCATCGGCCAGAGCGGGGAGACCTCGACACGGCGTCTCACGGCCCGCCGGACGAGCAGCGCGGCGCCCGCGACCGCGACGACGGTCCGCAGCCCCGGCATCACTTCGCCCCCTTCTCGGCGTGCTCCGCCGCCAGTGCGGCGGGGGAGGAGGCGAGATAGGCGACCGCCTGGGCGGTGGAGCCCTCCTGGGAGGGGTGGTAGCCGCGGCTCAGATACCTCGGGACGGACCTGAGCATGTCGCCGGTGGCGGGCAGGGTGCCGCGTCGGCCCGCGAGGTGGAAGTCCCGGAGCCGGGCGCGGCCCTCGTCGAGGGTCGGGTCGTTGGCCATGAAGAAGCGGGCGCCGCGCTGCCACAGGAACACGATCGCGGCGAAGGCCGTCGCCCAGGTCCGCACCCGCCGCCGG
Organism: Streptomyces sp. NPDC001068; assembly: GCF_042897315.1. NCBI lineage: Bacteria > Bacillati > Actinomycetota > Actinomycetes > Kitasatosporales > Streptomycetaceae > Streptomyces > Streptomyces sp. NPDC001068. The sequence continues at coordinate 106,844 of NZ_JBIAYD010000004.1, forward strand.
TAGCCGCCGTCGACGTGCTGGAACACGTCGAAGGCGACCGACCGGTGTTCGACCTCCTCGGCACCGTGCCAGCGCAGCAGGTCCAGCATGGTCGGGTCGGCGCCGCGCCGGTCCAGCTCCTCGGCGTTGAGCACCCAGTCGCCGAGGAAGGCGGTGTAGTGCTCGATGGCCGCGATCAGCGCGACCCGCTCCAGCAGCCACCAGCGGCGCGCCCGGCCCGGCGGCAGCGTGCGGTCCCCGAGCAGCTTCTCGAAGAACCAGTCCACCTGGGCGGTGTACGGCGTCGGGTCGAGCCCCAGCTCCTCGAGGCGGGGCAGCACCTCGTCGTGCGCCTGGGAGTGCGTCGCCTCCTGGCCGATGAACCCGACGACGTCCGCGCGCAGCCGTTCGTCGCGGATCAGTGGCAGTACCTGCTTGTAGACGTGCACGAACCAGCGCTCGCCGGCGGGCAGCAGCAGGTGCAGCACGTTGATGGTGTGCGTCGCGAGCGGGTCGCCGGGCACCCAGTGCAGGGGGGTGTCCTGCCAGGCGAACGACACGTTGCGGGCCGTGAGCGCGATGTGCTCGGACGCCACCGGTTGCGGCTGCTTGTTGGACATGGCGTCAATGTACTGACGGGTAAGCGGCGTGAGAAGACCCCGGGCGAAGCTTGTTTACGGAAGTGTCAGCAAGGTCTCGGCCATGGACCCGGCGTCGGGGCCGAGTGGCGAACCCGGCCGGAGAACCGCGCTCTCAGCGCAGCCCGCTGATCCCGCCCCCCTCCCGCAGGGTGCCCGTCAGGTCGGCCTGCGCTCCCTGCTTCGCCCTGGCCGTCAGCAGCGCCCCCTGCGCCGACGCGGTGACCCCGCCGGTCGCCCGGACCGACGTCGTGTCACGGCCGCCCGCGGCCAGCAGGTACCACTGCCCGGCCCCGGACTTCCACAGCACCCCGGCCAGCACGTGCGGATCGCGCGGGCCGCACGCCGTCACGTCGGAGCCCTTCGCCGCCACCGCTCCGTACCGGCTGCCCGGCGTCCGGAACTGGGCCAGCGACACCGCGCCGTCGCCCCGCCAGGTCTCCGCCCGCGTGCACACCCACGACCCGGTGCCGCCGGCGTCCGGCAGCGGCTGCTCCGCGAACGCCCAGGCGTTGACGCTGCGCACCCCGGCGGACCGCTCGGCGGAGAGCGAGCAGGCGAACGGCGCCCAGTCGCGCAATGCCTGCGCCCCCGAGGCGTCCTCGGTGTACCCGGGCCTGCCGGAGGTGAGCCGGGCCGGCACCAGTTCGCCCAGGTCGGTCGAGAGGTGCACGCCCTGCGCGTCGGTCAGCTGGAGCACGTTCCACGACGTGCACGCCCCCTGCTGCAGGGCGGAGCTCGCCAGTGGACCGGCCACCCCGTCGGTCAGCCCGAGGTCCATCGCCCCCGAGCCCGGCTTCAGCAGGTCCCGCTCGGCCGCCCGGGTCACCCATGGTGCCGTCAGATAGCGGACGTTGCCGTCGGAGCGGCCGAGGACCAGCGCCTCCGCCTCGACGCCGGTCGCGCCGTCGACGCGCGCGAGGTCCAGGGCCGCGCCCGCGGTGCCGTCCTTCGGCTCGGCGTACCGGGCGATGCGCAGACCGTCGTAGAAGATCACGACCCGGGCGCTGTCGACGACGCCCGCGTACAGGAGCTGGGGCGGGCCGGCCGGGCCGCCGGTCTGGGTTCCGGGGGTGGCCGAGACGCGGACGGTCTCGCCGGGGCGGGCCCAGACGGCGAGCGCCCGGCGCAGCAGCGCGGTGTCGCCGGTGAGCGCGCCGCGGGCGGGCCAGGCGGCGAAGTCGGTGCGGGCGGCGGTCTTCCAGGCGGTGGCCGGTGTCCTGGCCAGCTGGGCCGGGTCCAGGGCGGCCAGGGCGGCCGGGTTCTGCGCGTACACCGGTGCCGCCGCGCCGTCCGCGCCCCAGCCGCCGCCCGGCAGCGTGACCAGCGCGCCGCACACCGCGAGCGCGGCGGCCGCGGCCAGTGCCGCCTTCGTGTGCCTGCGGCGGCGCATCAGATCGGTGGGCCGGGCCTGCAACGAGCAGGGGTCGAACTCGGGGGAGTCGAGCAGCGGGTACTCCGCCGGCACGCCGTTCGCGTCGGCGAGCGCGCGGTCCGGGTGCTCGACACCCGCCGTCCGCAGGATCCCGCGGACCTCGTCGTCGGGGAGCTGTTCGAGGCCGCGCAGGGCGTAGGCGGCGCGGGCCGGGCCGGACAGCGCGGTGAGGCGCTGGTCCAGGGCGAGTTCGTCGGCGCCCCCGGAACGCGGGAACAGCCGCAGACCCCACACCTGGGGGAGCAGCGGCGGCAGTTGCGCCCGCCTGGGCCAGGCCGTGAGCCTGAGGGGACGGCCCGCCTCCAGTGCCGTTCGCACCACGTCGAGGCGGACCAGGGCGTACCCGGGGTCGGTGTTCCGCCCGGTGGACTGGGCCGGGATCACCGGGGCCGGCCTGCGTCCCCGGGGGAGCGCCCGCTGGACCAGGCAGTGGGCGGTCAGAACGCGGCGGTTGCGGGCCAGGCCTGGGGGCAGCACCAGGTAGGCGAGCCGTACCAGCCGCGGGTAGTGCTCGACGAGCGCGGCCTCGGCCTGTTCGACGTCGACGGCCGGACCCGGGGATCCGGTGGCGGCGGCTGCGTGACGCTGGGCTACATCCTGTGACTGCACGTCCTGGAGAACGAGCGAACCGTTGGTAGGTCACCGCCACTCGGGTGACCACGGCATCATGGGCGCCAGTGCGATTTGAGCGTCCCGGGCCCCGCGGCCGTATCGAGGGGGAGGGCCCCGACGTCGTTCCCGGGGCCGGCAACGCGACCGGAGGAACAGATGAGGTTGACCCGACCGATGCTCGCCGTGGCCGGCGCGGCGGCCGTACTGGCGCTGGCGGGCTGTGGATCCGGCGACAGCACCGCGGAGGCGAAGATCCCGGTGGCCGCCACCGGCAGCCTGGAGAGCCTGGCCGCCAAGGTGAAGTGCACCCCGGACATGCAGATCGACTCCGACGAGGTCCGTCAGGCCATCTGCAAGACCTCCGCCGGCAAGTTCGTCTTCGCCACCTTCGCCACCGACCGCGGCCAGCGCGAGTGGATCAACGACGCCAAGGACTACGGCGGTTTCTACCTCGTGGGCCGCAAGTGGGTCGCCGTCGGCGACGACGTGGTGGTCAAGACGCTGCAGACCACGCTGGGCGGCGAGGAGGAGATCGGGACCGACCACAGCAAGCACACCGGCTGAGGCGTCCCCGGGACATACGGAAGCGGGCGGTGGGAGATTCCCACCGCCCGCTCTCGTGCTACCGGCTAGCCACCGCTCACTGGCAGCGGCGTCCGGAGTTCACGCAGTTGGCGATCTTCGCCGCCAGGTTGTTCTTGGTGACGCTGATGAAGTCGTCGTGGTCGGTCGCCGGCTTGTGCAGCTGCTCCGGGAAACCGTCCACCGCGTAGGCGTTCTTCACCTGGCCGTTCTGGATGCTCGGCGGGGTGATCTTGTAGACCAGACGCATCGTCAGCTGCGGGATGGCCTTGAAGCCGTTGCCGCAGACACCGCTCGCCGGGTCCGCGAAGGCCACGTGCGTACGGTGGTTGGCGCTGTCGATGTTGACGCCGTCCCAGCAGCTCTGGAAGGCGAAGGTCCGCACCACGTTGCTGCCCTGCGGGCAGATCGGGTACTGCTGGGTCAGCTGGACCTTGTTCTCGAAGCCGGTGCAGCTCCAGTGCGCGTTGGCGTTGGCCAGACCGTTGGTCGTGGTCTTGGCGTCACCGGTGATGATGCGCAGGAACTGCGGCATCGCGACGACCTTGGAGGCCGGGCTGCCGACGTACTTGATCTCCGCCGACTGCGGGGTCAGGATCTTGCCGACGTTGCCTTCCTTGCCACCGCCGTCCGAGTTCTGGTCGAAGTCCTGCGTGCCGTTCTGCACACGCACGACCGGCCAGTAGTACGACGACAGGTCGCTCTGGTTCTGGCAGGAGCTCGGCGCCGCCAGCATCGAGTCGTTGGTGGCGAAGGCGTTGACCTTCTGGTTGCCGACGTAGTCGTGCAGGTGGTGCGCGCCGTTGGCCACGCCGGGCGCCACGATGACGTTGTCGGTGTTGTGGTTCTTGTTCGCGTTCACACCGCAGCGGGTGGTGAAGGAACCGGTCGAAGCGGTCTGCTGCTTCTGCGGCTTGGCCAGGACGTTCGGCGCGACCCTCGTGATGTCCACGAAGTCGGCCGCGACCGGGCCGTTGCCCGCCTGCCCGCCGATGTTGGCCGGGGCGCTGGCGCTGGCGCTGGCGCTCGGGGCGGCCGTGGCCTGCCCGCCGTTGTTCTGCCCGCCGTTGTTCTGGCCACCGTTGTTCTGGCCGTTGTTGTTGTTCTGACCACCGTTGTTGTTGCCCCCGCCGGCGGTGGTCTGGTTGGCGGTCTGGGTGGTGCAGGCGGCGAGCTGGGCAAGTGAACTGTCGAACTTGCCGCCGACCCGGGTGATGTCGATCCGGATCCGGTCGATCGTGGCCGCCCGCTTCTCCTTCAGGGGCCCGACGATCGCGTTCTGCACGAAGTTCGGGTCCTTGGCCTGGGCCTGCCGGGTGGAGGCGAGACGGGCGTAGGCCTCGGTGATCTGCTTGTCGAGCTTCGCCAGTTCCATCGCCACCCCCTGCCTGGCCTTCCACGGCACGTTGGTCAGCTTCTGACCGACGTCCGGGCAGGAGATCGTCGCGACCGACGAAGCGGCGGCGGCCTTGGTGTAGTTCTGGGCCGAGTTGTTGGACTCGTGCGCCGAAGCGTTCATCTGTGCCCAGAGCAGCCCGCCCCCACCGAGCACTAGGGCCGCCGATGCGGCTATGGCCTTGACGGCCAGCGGCGAGCGGCGCTTGCGTGTGTTGCGTCCCATGGAACTCCTCTGACTTCCTTGCGGGGCAGCATCGAGGCGCCCGACAGGAGTGAAGCGGCGCCCTCTCATACGAAGGGCGCCTCAGTGGTGTTCAGCCGTCTCATGAATTCATCAGAGACTTGTTACCGACTTGGGGCACAACTACCGTTTGAGCAGGGCAACTTCTGGAAAATCAGCGGTCGCGGTCAAGATACGCGAGCACCGCCAGGACGCGCCGATTGTCATCGTCCGACACCTCCAGTCCCAGTTTGGTGAAGATGTTGGAGGTGTGCTTGGCGATGGCCCGTTCCGTCACCACGAGCTGCGCGGCGATCGCCGCGTTCGAACGGCCCTGCGCCATCAGCTCCATGACCTCCAGCTCCCGCCGTGTCAAGCCCTCCAGGGGCCGGTCGCCCGCCCGGCGGGACAGCAGTTGCTGGATCACCTGCGGATCCATGGCCGTACCGCCCGCCGCGACCCGCCGTACCGCGTCCACGAACTGCTCCGCGTCGAAGACCCGGTCCTTCAGCAGGTACCCCACCCCGCCCCTGCCGTCGGCCAGCAGCTCCCGCGCGTACAGCTGCTCCACGTGCTGGGAGAGCACCAGCACCGGCAGCCCCGGCCGGTCCCGCCGCGCCCGGAGCGCGCACTGCAGGCCCTCGTCGGTGTGCGTGGGCGGCAGCCGCACGTCCACCACGGCCACGTCCGGCTCCAGTTCGGCCAGTGCCCGGGCCAGCTCGGGGCCGGTCTCGACGGCGGCCGCGATCTCGAAGTCGTAGGCCTCCAGCAGCCGCACCAGCCCGTCGCGGAGCAGGAACAGGTCTTCGGCTAGGACAACGCGCACGGAATCTCCATGGTGACCATGGTGGGGCCGCCCACGGGACTGCTGACGGCCAGGACGCCGTCGAATGTACCGAGCCGCCGTTCGACCCCCGCGAGCCCCGACCCGGCGCCGGTCGCCGCGCCGCCCCGGCCGTGGTCGGTGACCGAGATCCGCAGCATGCCGCCGCCTGCGGCCACGTGGTGCAGGTCCACCCAGATCCGGTCGGCGCCGGAGTGCTTGACCGCGTTGGTCAGCACCTCGCTCACCGCGAAGTACGCGGCCGACTCCACCGGGGCGTCCGCCCGCCCCGGCAGGTCCACGGCCACCTCCGTGGGCACCGGCAGCCGCAGCGCCAGCGCCCGCACGGCGTCCCCGAGCCCGCGTTCGGCGAGCACCGGCGGGTGGATGCCCCGCACCAGGTCGCGCAGCTCGCCCAGGGCCTCCACGGACGCCCGCCGGGCCTGCGCGAGCAACTGCCTGGCCTTCTCCGGGTCCTTGTCCAGCAGCATCTCCACGGTCCCGAGGTCCATGCCCATGGCGACCAGCCGGGCCTGCGCCCCGTCGTGCAGATCCCGCTCGATCCGGCGCAGCTCGGCCGCCGAGGTGTCCACGGCGTCCCTGCGGGTCTCGGTCAGCACCCGCACGCGTTCGGTGAGTTCACCCTCGCCGGGGGCGAGGACCGCACGGGTGAGCCGGAAGTGCGCGGTCAGCAGGGCCGGGGCCCGGCGGGCACCGGCCACGAGGATGACGGCGCCGAGCCCGGCCGCGGCGAAGGCGGTGGCCTGTCCGGTGACCGGCACGAAGCCGTACCAGTAGCCGTCCCCCAGCACCCGCCACAGCCCGGCGGCCACCGCGAACCCCTCCAGCGGGTAGAACACGACCAGCGCCGGCAGCAGCGCGGTCACGAACCCCGCCGTCATGTCCACCAGCAGCCACAGCACGTCCCGCCCGACCTGCGGGTCCCGGAGCAGCGCGAGGGTGCGGGTCCAGGGGTTGGCCGTCACCGGCGGCGGCCGGTACCCGGACCGGATCCGTATCCCGCACCACTCCTCGGCGAGCCGCCGCCTGGCGTCCGCCACGTCCCGCACCCCGCCGAGGATCCACGGGGTCGTGAGGACGCCGAGGCCGACCGGGACCAGGGCGACGGAGACCGCGGTCAGGACGAAGCAGAGGATCGAGATCGCCGGCATCACCACCGCCAGCACCAGCCCCCGCACCGCGGCGAGCACGACCTCCCGCACCCGCTCACGGAGGCCCCCGCTGTTCGTGTTCGTCATCATGGCGCCAGTCTGTCCGACCCCCACGTCACGGGTCACTGGCCCGAAGCCCCGTCCCGGGGGGTGGTGCCAGGTACACCCCGGGCGCTGTCGCACCCCGAAAGGGGGGCCGCGGATCCGTCGCGAACTCCTACGCCGGCAGGCCGAGCACCTTCGCCTCGACGACAGGGTCCAGCCCGACGGCCGGCCGGTCCGCACGCCTCGGCGCCTCGCCGCCGGCCTCCCGCAGCCATGCCCACGTGTCCGCCACCGTCTCCTCGGCCGGGCGGCACACCAGTCCCGTCCCCACCGCCCGCGTCACGTCCAGCCGGTGCACCGCGTCGTACGACTCGCTGCCCGCCGGCACCCACACCGGCAGCTGGACCCACGGTTCGATCCCGGCGGCGAGGATCGCCTCGGGGCCGGTCCAGCGGAGCTCGGCGGTCGAGCCGGTGACCCGGCGGCAGGCCTCCAGCAACTCGCCCATCGTGGTGTGGCCGGGCGGCGAGACCAGGTTGTAGGGCCCCGACAGGCCCCGCTCGACCGCGCCCAGCGCCCATTCGGCGAGGTCCCGGGCGTCCACGAACTGGACGGGCAGGTCGTGCGGGCCCGGTGCCAGCACCGGGCCGCCCCGGGCGATCCGGTTCAGCCACCAGGGCAGCCGGCCGATGTTCTCGTGCGGCCCGAGGATCAGCCCGGCCCGCACCAGCACCGAGCCGTCCGCGCCGAAGGACTCCACGGCGGCCAGCTCACCGCCCCGCTTGTCCCGCGCGTAGTCGGTTCGACCGGCGTCGGCGGCGGTCCCCGTCACCAGGGCCGTGTCCTCGGTGGCACCCGCCGGAGCCGGCCACTCGTACACCGAGCAGCTGGACACGTACACGTACCGTCCGGCACGGCCCCGCAGCAGCCGCGCGGTCTCCCGCACGGCACGGGGCGCGGCCGACCAGGTGTCGACGACCGCGTCCCATCCGGTGCCCTCGGCCAGCGCGGCCAGACCGTCCGGCGCGGTGCGGTCGCCGTGCAGCTCCCGCACGCCCGGCGGGGGCCGGTGGTGTCCCCGGTTGAGGACGGTCACCTGCCAGCCGCGCCCCAGCGCCGCCGCCACGACGGCCCGCCCCACGAACTCCGTTCCACCCAGCACGAGAAGTCTCATGCGGATGATCGTGCCCGGAACCGGGCCCGGAGGGAACGGGACTCTGCCGAGAGCAGAGCGGCCCGTCGGCGGCCCGTCAGCGGCCGGCCGGCGGGGTGTACTTGTAGCCGACCCTGCGGACCGTCTGGATCGCGCCCCGGTGCTCCGCGCCGAGCTTGCGGCGCAGCCGGGCGACGTGCACGTCGACCGTGCGGCCGTCGCCGACGTGCCCGTAGCCCCAGACCGTGGTGACCAGCTGGTCGCGGGTGTGCACCCGGTTCGGGTGCGCGACCAGATGGGCGAGGAGCTCGAACTCCAGGTAGGTGAGGTCGAGTTCACGGCCGTCCACCTGAGCGGTGCGCTGCCCGGGGTCGACGCTGACCAGCGGCCGGGCGCCGGTCGCGGCCCGCTCCTCGGGGGCGTCGGCCTGTTGCTGCGCGTCCGCCACCGGGATCGGCAGGAACGGCGGCCGCTGGTCCGCCGGGACCAGCACCAGGTACCCGATCATCGGGGGCCGGCCCGGCAGGGTGGGCAGGCTGTGCTGCGGGGCGGGCAGCCAGGTGGCGCCCGGCGGCAGGAAGTCCGCCATGTCCACCACCTCGTCCGGGTCGACGGAACGCAGCCGGTGCCGGGCGGCGGAGGAGGCGGCGAGGGGGGAGGCGGGGGAGAGGGAACGGGTGGTCGCCATGAGACGTCAGCTCTTTCGCGCGAGGAGTTCGTCGGTCGGGACGACGGCCGCGATTCGTGGTCGGGCGCGCCGGAGACGTTCTGCGTTCCGCGCTGGCCGAAGGCCGGGGTGTACGGCTTTAGAGGGCCCGCGCGTTCATCGCGCGGCAACACACCCGGTCGAAGTCGTGGTGCTGACGGGAAGGCCAGAAGGGCTCGAGGTCGTGGCGACCCGTCGCGCTGCACTTCTGGTGGCTGGCCATGCGCCCATTGAAGCAGACACAGCCCCGAAACAGGACCCTCCTCTCACCGCTCGGACACCTCCCTGGCCGGATCCCGAAGCCACCCGCCCCAGTCCACCAGGCGTTTGCGCCGGGTCGGCCCGGTGAGCCCGATCGCCTTGGCCGGATCGCCGTCCCACAGTGCGGACGGCCGACGTGCTCCCACGGCCGCCGCCCGTTCTCCGTCCGGGTGTCGGCGGCGGGCGCCCCACCGGTCTCCAGGTGCCCACCGCGACACGGGCCGGCTGCAACGCCGCGGGGGCGCCCACCACGACGGTGGACGCCCCCGGGGGGAGTTCGCGGATCAGACCTGTCCGGCCTTGTCCAGGGCGGTGCAGCAGGTGTCGACGATCAGCCGGGTCACCAGGTACGGGTCGACGTTGGCGTTCGGGCGGCGGTCCTCGATGTAGCCCTTGCCGTCCTTCTCGACCTGCCACGGGATGCGGACCGAGGCGCCGCGGTCGGAGACCCCGTAGGAGTACTCGTTCCACGGGGCGGTCTCGTGCAGGCCGGTCAGGCGGTCGTCGATGCCCGCGCCGTAGTTCTTGACGTGGTCGAGCGGCTTGGAGCCCTCGCCGAGCGACTCGCACGCGGTGATGATCGCGTCGTAGCCCTCGCGCATCGCCTTGGTGGAGAAGTTGGTGTGCGCGCCGGCGCCGTTCCAGTCGCCCTTGACCGGCTTGGGGTCGAGGGTGGCGGAGATCCCGAAGTCCTCGGCGGTGCGGTAGAGCAGCCAGCGGGCCACCCACAGGTGGTCGGAGACCTCCAGCGGGGAGACCGGGCCGACCTGGAACTCCCACTGGCCGGGCATGACCTCGGCGTTGATGCCGGAGATCGCCAGGCCCGCCTTGAGGCAGTTGTCCAGGTGGGCCTCGACGATCTCGCGGCCGAAGATCTCGTCGGCGCCGACACCGCAGTAGTAGCCGCCCTGCGGGGCCGGGAAGCCGCCCTCGGGGAAGCCCAGCGGACGGGCGCCGTCGAAGAAGGTGTACTCCTGCTCGATGCCGAAGATCGGCTCCTGCGCGGCGAACTTCTCGGCGACCTCGGCCAGCGCGGCGCGGGTGTTGGAGGAGTGCGGGGTGAGGTCGATGTCCAGGACCTCGCACAGGACGAGGACGTCGTCGCCGCCGCGGATCGGGTCCGGGCAGGTGAAGACCGGCTTCAGTACACGGTCCGAGGAGTGCCCCTCGGCCTGGTTCGTGGAGGACCCGTCGAAGCCCCAGATCGGCAGCGCGTCCAGACCGGCGGGAGCGCCCGCGATGATCTTCGTCTTCGAACGCAGCTTGGCCGTCGGCTCGGTGCCGTCGATCCAGATGTACTCAGCCTTGAAGGTCACGGGCCACATCCTTCGGGGTGGGTCGGGCGCACCTGCGGGTGCGGCGGCGCTACGGCACTGGGGCGCCGCGGTGTTGCCCGGCAGCCTGTCAACAGGCGATTTCCCGATCATTGCTCGAATGTGAACCCGGTGTTACCTGGCGGTTCTGTGCTGCGGCTCACGTTGTGAGGAGCGGGCCGGCGGGGTACGGAGCCCATTTCGGGCGCCGTGCGCGGCCCCGGTGCGGCGGTCGCCGGCTTTCCCTCCGTGAAAGCCGGCGACCGCGCCGCGTCCCGTCCCGCCGGTCAGCCGACCTTCTGGATCAGGGCCCGGCGGATGAGGAACTTGCCGGGCTCCCTGACCTGTTCGAAGGCGGCGTTGTTGAGCAGCACGCAACTGCCGGACACCGAGGTGACCTTCACCGTCGTGGACTTGTTGTTGTCCAGGTTGGTGACCTTCAGCGTCGTTCCCGCCGGGAACTGGTTGCTGGAGGCGGCCGGGGCGCCGGCCTCACCGGACAGCGTGACGGTCGAGCCGTTGCAGACCTGCTGGCCCGCGGCCGCGCCGGCACCCGCGCCGGCGTTCCCGGCGGCCGCGCCCTTGGACGGTGCCGCGGGGGCGGCCTGCTGGCCACCCTGACCCGCCTGACCGGTCTGGCCCGTCTGACCGGTCTGGCCCGTCTGGGTGCCGCCCGCCGCCTGGGAGCCCTGAGCCGACTCCCCAACGACGCAACCGGACGCCTGCTGCTGGACCTTGATCTGCGCGATCACCGCTTCACGGTTGGTGATCCTGGCCGCCGACTGGGCGTCCGGGTTCGCCTTCTGGTCCGCGATGAACTTCTGGTTGTTGCCGAGAGCGGTGGCCAGCCCCGAGCAGACGGTCGAGTCCGCGGCCGACGACAGCGTCTTCGCGTTCTGCGGGGACTGCGCGGCGTTCGAGGTGGACGCCAGGACGAAGGCCCCGCCGCCGGCGACGGCTGCGGCGCCGACCAGCAGGGCGATCGACTTCTTGGCGCCGAGAGTTCTCCTACGCGACATGCGCGCCTCCTGAGAGAGGTGGGGGAGCGTCGTACGCCGCTATGTACGAGATACCGAACGCGGTTACTCAATGGTTACGGGAGCCACTGAAGTAACCTGCGTCACACGGGAGTTGGTCAGCGCTCCGGCGCGGTCACCCGTTGCCCCTGGCCAGCGCCTCCCGGACGGCCTCGTCGGTGCGGGCGACCAGTGCCGTCCCGTCGTCCGCGGTGATGACGGGCCGCTGGATGAGCTTCGGGTGCTCGGCGAGCGCCGTGATCCAGCGCTCGCGCGCCGCCTCGTCCCGCGCCCATTCCCTGAGCCCCAGCTCCTTCGCCACCGCCTCCTGGGTGCGGGTGATCTCCCACGGTTCGAGCCCGAGCCGCTCCAGTACGGCCCTGATCTCGTCCGCGCTCGGAACGTCCTCCAGGTAGCGGCGGACGGTGTACTCCGCGCCCTCGGCGTCGAGCAGGCCGACCGCGGTGCGGCACTTCGAGCAGGCGGGGTTGATCCAGATCTCCATACCGGCCACGGTAGCCACATCGCGGGGTCCCGGCCGCGCCCCGCGCCCGGCCGCGCCGCCGGGCGCCCTCGACGGCTCGTTCTGTTCGAATTTCTCGACGCCTCACGGGCATCATCCGAAACCTCCGAACCGGAGCCGCAATTCCCGCTTTCACCTGCTGTTTTGACGGGTCGTCGGGGACCCCCTGCTGTCAGTGGCGGCCGGTACACTGGAAGCAGTGTTCGAGAGAGTCGCCGGGGTGTCCGGAGGCACTCTGACCGCGACAGGAGGATGCCCGTGCCCGCTGCCGCTCTGAAGCCGAAGCCGTTGCCGACCCAGTCCACCGCGAAGCGTGCCGTCCTGCTCGACTCGCCCTACGCGCCGGCGGAGAAGAGCCCGTTGCCGGCCGGACGGCCGCGCGAGTGGTACGTCATGCACAACCGCCGCCTCAAGGCCATGCGCCTGGCCATCGCCCTGCTCGACTCCGGCGTCTACCTGCCCACCCAGGCGCGTGACGAGACGATCCGGAGCACGGCGCAGAGCGTCGGCATCCATCCGCCGTCGGCCACCACGTGCCACATGGTGCGCGCGCTGATGCGCTACAGCCGGTGAGCCGGTGAGCCGGTGAGCCGGTGAGCCGCTGAAGCGCTGAAGCGCCGGTGCCGGGCGCCGGGTGTCCGACCCGGCGTCCGGCGCCACCCGTGACCGCGCCGCCGACCGACCGACCGGACGTCCGGCCCAGCCCCGCCCGCCGCCGGACACCCGGGAAAACGGGATGCACGCCGAGTGACCGGATCGCTACGCTGGGGATGCGTTCCGGAGGTGCCCGCCACCGCTTTCCGAAGGGCCGACCGCGCCCTGAGGGCTCGGGGCTACTCTGCTACGCACCGACGGACGGCCGCCCGTCCCCGCGCGCCGTCGGATCCGTCGACCGCTCACACACCCACGCCACGGAGGCCCGTCATGGGCACCATCGTCCTATCCGGAACCGTCGTCCTGGTCATCCTCGGATTCGGCAACCACAACTGGTGGCTCGCCGCCGTCGCCCTGCTCTTCCTGTACGTCCACTACGGGCGCGACTCGTCGTCGGCGTCCTCCTCGGGCGGTTCGTCCGGCGGGGGCGGGGGTACGCCGAACGACTACAGGTCGTACCGCGACCGCCGTGACCGGCAGGCCAGGTGGGAGCGCCGGTACCGCCGCGAACGCCCCCTGGAGTTCCGGCGTCAGGAGCGCAACCAGAACCGCTGAGGGCCCGGGGCCGGGTGTCCTCCGGTCACAGACCGGGGGCACCCCACACCGGGAACCAGCGGCCGAGGTCCTGCTCGATCCGCAGGTCGTTCGCGAGGGCCGCCTTCATCTGCAACTCCAGCGCGTTGTCCCGTCGTTCACCGGACCCGGGCAGCGGAGCGAAGGGGAAGAACGTCGCCCGCTTGTAGAGATAGACGAGCGCGAGCCTGCGCCCGCGCTCGTCCTCGAACGAGACCAGTGAACACAGCAGTTGCGGGCCGAAGCCGTTGACCTCCATCGAACTGTTCACCGCGTGCAGGTCGTTGACGAGCTGCGGGAGCTGGTCGGGGGCGCGCCGCGAGACCAGCCAGGAGTAGCCGTAGGCGTCCTGGGACAGCTCCACCGGGGAGTCGCCCCGGTCGGCGTCCGCGTCGAGCAGCGCCTGCACCTCGTGGTGGGTCTGCTCGAAGGCCGCGCCCTCCACGGTGGCGAAGCACACCGCGCCCAGACCGGTCGGCCGGAACCCGGCCGCCGCCTCCAGGGTCACCGCCGCCGACGGCAGCGCGAACAGCCGGTCCAGGTCGGGGGCGACGGGTTTGGTGCGGCCGAGCAGGATGTCCAGGAACCCCATGCTCACCCGGCCTTCCCGGGCGTCGCCGCCTCACCGAGCTCCGCCGAGATCCGCCCCAGCTGTTCGAGCCGCTGCTCCAGGGGCGGGTGGGTGGAGAAGAAGCGTTCGATGCCGGGCTCCTTGCCGGTCGCCGGGGTGAAGTAGAAGGCGTTGAAGGCCTGGGCGGTGCGGAGATCCTTGGTCGGGATCCGGGCGATGTCGCCGGAGACCTTGGTGAGCGCGGACGCCAGCGCCGAGGGCCGCCCGGTGAGCTGGGCCGCCGCCCGGTCGGCGGCCAGTTCCCGGTACCGGCTCAGCGCCCTGATCAGCAGGAAACTGATCGCGTACACGGCTGCGGAGACCCCGATGACGGCGGCGAAGACGGCGGCCGTGTTCTGGTCCCGCCTGCCCCCGCCGAAGACCTGCGAGTAGAAGGCGAACCGCACGACCAGCCCCGCGATCACCCCGAGGAAGGACGCGACGGTGATCACGGCGACGTCCTTGTGCGCCACGTGCGACAGCTCGTGCGCGAGCACTCCCTCCAGCTCGGCCGGCTCCAGCCGCCGCAGCAGCCCCGTGGTCACGCAGACGACCGCGTGGTCGGGATTGCGCCCGGTGGCGAACGCGTTGGGCATGTCCATCTCGGACACGGCGACCACGGGTTTCGGCATGTCGGCGATGGCGCACAGCCGGTCCACCACCGCGTGCAGTTCCGGGTACTCCTCCCGCTCCACGACCCGCCCGCGCATGGCGAACATCGCGATCCGGTCGGAGAACCAGAACTGCGCCACGAACATCGCGCCCACCAGTACGACGACCAGCAGCCACGACTTCAGCAACACGATCAACGCGGCAACGAAGCCCACGTACAGCAGTCCGAGCAGGAACAGCGTGACCGTCATCCGCACGGTCAGCCGCCGGTCGCTCCGGAAGCGGCTCTGCATCTCGCCATCACCCCGCAGTCAGGCACTCGTCCCGCTGTCCAGTGTGCACCTGCCGAGACCCATGGAAAGGTTCCGAACGCCCCTAGCGGCGGCAAAAGGTCCCCGCGCCCCTACGGGCGGGTCTGCACGTACCCCAGCAGCAGGATCACCGCCGCCACGCACCCCAGCACCAGCGCCGTCGACGTCCACGACGAGCGCCGTGGCTCCACCGGCCCCGGGTCCGCCCGGAACGGGGTCGGATCCGGCGGGTTCTCCTTCCACCGGGCGGCGAGCATCCGGGCCCGCGCCGACGGCTCCCGGTGCTCGGCCTGATCGGCCCAGCGCAGATCGAACTCGCGCTCCTCGTCGTCCTGTTGGGACATTCCGACCCCCCCGTGTCGAACATCAGTACCCGTGCACGATACGACGGCGCCCCCGCCCTGAGAAACAGGAGCGGGGGCGCCGGGAGCCGGGGGGCGTCCGTCACACGTCGAAGTACAGCTCGAACTCGTGCGGGTGCGGGCGCAGCTGCAGCGGGGCGATCTCGTTGGTGCGCTTGAAGTCGATCCACGTCTCGATCAGGTCGGGCGTGAAGACGTCACCGGCGAGCAGGAACTCGTGGTCGCGCTCCAGCGAGTCGAGGACGGCCGGGAGCGAGGTCGGGACCTGGGCGACGTTCGCGTGCTCCTCGGGAGCCAGCTCGTAGAGGTCCTTGTCGATCGGCTCGGCCGGCTCGATCTTGTTCTTGATGCCGTCCAGGCCCGCGAGGAGCAGGGCGGAGAAGGCCAGGTACGGGTTGCCGGAGGAGTCGGGCGCGCGGAACTCGACGCGCTTGGCCTTCGGGTTCGAACCCGTGATCGGGATACGCATCGCGGCCGAGCGGTTGCGCTGCGAGTACACCAGGTTGATCGGGGCCTCGAAGCCCGGGACCAGGCGGTGGTAGGAGTTCACCGTCGGGTTGGTGAAGGCCAGCAGCGACGGGGCGTGGCGCAGGATGCCGCCGATGTAGTAGCGGGCGGTGTCCGACAGGCCCGCGTAGCCGGCCTCGTCGTAGAACAGCGGGTCGCCGTTGGCCCACAGCGACTGGTGCACGTGCATGCCCGAGCCGTTGTCGCCGAAGATCGGCTTCGGCATGAAGGTCGCGGTCTTGCCGTTGCGCCAGGCCACGTTCTTCACGATGTACTTGAAGAGCTGGAGGTCGTCGGCGGCGGCGAGCAGCGTGTTGAACTTGTAGTTGATCTCCGCCTGGCCGGCCGTGCCCACCTCGTGGTGCTGGCGCTCGACCTTCAGACCCTGCTTGTCCAGCTCCAGGGAGATCTCGGCGCGCAGGTCGGCGAAGTGGTCGACCGGCGGGACCGGGAAGTAGCCGCCCTTGTAGCGGACCTTGTACCCGCGGTTGTCCTCCAGGGCGCCGGTGTTCCAGGCACCCGCCTCGGAGTCGATGTGGTAGAAGGACTCGTTCGCCGAGGTGGCGAAGCGGACCGAGTCGAAGACGTAGAACTCGGCCTCCGGGCCGAAGTACGCGGTGTCGGCGATCCCGGTCGACGCGAGGTACGCCTCCGCCTTCTTCGCCACGTTGCGCGGGTCACGGGAGTACTGCTCGCCCGTGATCGGGTCGTGGATGAAGAAGTTGATGTTGAGCGTCTTGTCGCGGCGGAAGGGGTCCACCCGGGCCGTCGACAGGTCGGCGCGCAGCGCCATGTCGGACTCGTGGATCGCCTGGAAACCGCGGATCGAGGATCCGTCGAAGGCGAGCTCCTCGTCCGGGTCGAACGCCTCGACGGGCACCGTGAAGTGCTGCATGACGCCCGGCAGGTCGCAGAACCGGACATCGACGAACTTGACGTCCTCGTCAGCGATGAACTTCTTGGTCTCGTCGGCGTTCTGGAACATCCAGCTCCTCCTACTTCCGGGCGTTCCCGCGCCGGGGTGGTAGTTCGTTCGTGCTGCCAGTGCGGTGGCACACGCTCTCCCCGACCCTAGGGACGGGTGATTTCTCGGGCGTGACCCATTTGTTTCGCTGAAGTTAACCGGCCTTGTTCCACCGTAGCCCCCGGGCACCCCGCCGGACCCCGGGTGTCCGCCCTGGCAGTACCGTGTCCGGGTGGACAACAGGCAAGCAATGGGATCGTGGCTCTCCGGGCCGCGCGCGGCCATGGAAGAGGCCGGCGTGGAGTTCGGGTACCGGGGCGAGCAGCTCGGCCTGCCGGAGGACGGGCCCGGCTCCATCGCCCGTCCGGGACGGCGGCTCGGCGCGCTGGCCGTGGACTGGGCACTGTGCGTCCTGATCGCATACGGCCTGATCACCGACGGCTACACCCCGGCCACCGGAAACTGGGCGCTGCTCGTCTTCTTCGCCCTCGGGGTCCTGACCGTCGGCACGGTCGGCTTCACACCGGGTAAGCGGCTGTTCGGGCTGCGGGTGGTCGGCGTGGGGACGGGCCGGGTGCAGCCGCTGCGCGCGCTCTCCCGCACGGTGCTGCTGTGCCTCGCGATCCCGGCCCTGGTGTGGGACCGGGACGGCAGGGGCCTGCACGACCGGCTGGCGAAGACCGTCGAGGTGCGGATCTGAACCACGGGTGAGGGCGCGACGCCCTCCTCATCTCGTCCGCAGCAGCCGGGACAGTACGTCCCGCAGCTCTCCCTCCGGGTCCGGCACCGCGCTGTCCGCGCGCCAGGCGACGAATCCGTCCGGCCGGACCAGGACCGCGCCGTCCGCCGTCGTCCCGTGGGCCGACGCCCAGTCCCCGTCGCCGTCCGGTGTGTCGTACACGAGGTCGGCCCCGGTGCCCGCCGTCCCGATCCGGTACGTGTCCAGCCGTAGCCGCTCCGTGTCCGCGATCCGCCGGGCGGCCGCGTGCCAGGCCGCGCCCGCCGCGGAGCCCGCGTCGCTGAGCAGCACCAGGGACCGCTCGTAGAGGTCGAGCGTGGAGATCCGTTCGTCCGCGCGGCGCAGCCACAGGTGAGGTGCCCGGCTGCCCGGCTGGCCGATCAGGTTCATCCCATCGGGTACGACCGGCAGGCCCGGCTCGGCACCGGCGACCGCGCCCTTCGGGTACCGGTAGCCGAGGACGATGTTGAGGATGCCGCCGCGCCTGTCGGCGCCGATGCCGGGCGCGGGCGCGAACCCGGGGTGGCTGTGCTCCACCGAGCGGGCCGAGGCACGGGCGCTGGTGGCGAGCGCGACCGGGCGGCGCTCGGCGTCGTAGGACTCCAGCAGCCCGGGACCGGCCCAGCCGTCCAGGACCGCCGCCAGTTTCCACGCCAGGTTGTGCGCGTCCTGGATGCCGGTGTTGGAGCCGAACGCGCCGGTCGGGGACATCTCGTGCGCGGAGTCGCCGGCCAGGAAGACCCGTCCGGACGCGTACCGTTCGGCGACCCGTTCGGCCGCCCGCCAGGAGGCGCGGCCGGTGATCTCCACGTCGAGATCGGGTACGCCGACGGCCCGGCGGATGTGCCGGGTCAGGCGCTCCTCGGTGAACTCGTCCAGGGTTTCCCCGCGTTCGGGGTGCCACGGCGCGTGGAAGACCCAGTGCTCCTTGTTGTCGACCGGCAGCAGCGCGCCGTCCGCGGCCGGGTCGGTGAGGTAGCAGCAGATGAACCGCCGGTCCCCGACGGCGCCGGCCAGCAGCTTGGAGCGGAAGGTGACGCTCACGTTGGCGAACAGGTCGCCGGGGCCCGTCTGGCCGATGCCCAGCCGGCCGCGCACCGGACTGCGCGCCCCGTCCGCGGCGACCAGGTACTTCGCCCGGACGGTGTACATCCGGTCGGAGTCACGGTCGCGGACGTACCCGGTCACTCCTTCGGGGTCCTGTTCGAAGGACTCCATCTCGTGGAAGTAGCGCAGCTCACCGGTGAGGGACTCCGCCGCCCGGCGCAGCACCGGCTCCAGGTCGTTCTGGCTGCACAGGCACCACCCCGTAGGGCTGAACCTGGCCAGTCCGCCGCCGGGGTCGATCTCCTTGAACAGCCACTCGCCGGCGTCGCCGACCAGCGCCGGGGCCTGCAGGATCCCGTGGTTCTCGGCGAGGAGTGAGGCGGCGGACCTGATGCCGGGCTCGATGCCCGCCTTCCGGAACAGCTCCATCGTCCGCACGTTGTTGCCCCGGCCGCGCGGATGGATCGAGGTCCCCGAGTGCCGTTCGACGAGCATGTGCCGTACGCCTAGACGGCCCAGGAACAGGGACATGGACAGGCCCACGAGGGAACCGCCCACGACGAGGACGGGGACCTGGTGATCGGTTCTGTGCTGCATGGGGGACTCCATCGGCGGGTGGCGGTGCGTCAGGTGTGCAGCAACTTGCATGCCCCTTCCGGGCCCCCTGCGGAGGGGTTCCGCGCGCTCAATCACCCACCTGGTTCACGCGAGTCGCGCGCTTCGGAGGACCGGCACAGGATCAAGAAGCGCTGACGCCGCGTCATCGGTGAAGGCGTAGGCCGCTGCCCCAGCGAAGGAGATGTGCGAAGCATGACGACGATCTCGGAAAAGGTTTCGGAAAAGCTGACCCGTCCGGTGTCGAAACGGGTCTCCCAGACCGTCTTCGACGGCTCCCGGCTCCGGGTCGTCCTGCTCGTGGACGTCTACGACGGCGCGCAGCAGCAGTTCCTGGACTCCTACGAGCAGCTGTGCAGCCAGGTCGCCAAGGTGCCCGGGCACGTCAGCGACCAGCTCTGCCAGTCGATCGAGAACCCCTCCCAGTGGCTGATCACCAGCGAGTGGGAGAGCGCCCCGCCGTTCCTCGCCTGGGTGAACAGCGAGGAGCACGTGGACATGGTGAAGCCGCTGCACAACTGCGTGCGCGACACCCGTTCGCTCCGCTTCCAGGTGGTCCGTGAGACCGGCGGACCGTCGGCGGACGCGGAGCGGATCCTGCAGGACGGGCCGCGGGTGGGCGACGGTGTGATCCGCCACGCGCTCACCTTCACGGTCCGGCCGGGCAGCGAGGACAAGGTCGCGAAGCTCCTCTCGGACTACGCCTCGCCGCAGGCGGAGGTCGACGAGTCCACCCGCCTGTGCCGGACCTCGCTGTTCATGCACGGCAACCGGGTGGTGCGGGCCATCGAGGTGCGCGGCGACCTGATGGCCGCCCTGCGCCACGTCGCCCGGCAGCCGGAGGTGCGGGCCGTCGAGGAGGCCATCAACCCCTACCTGGAGCAGGACCGCGACCTGAACGACCAGGAGTCCGCGCGGATCTTCTTCACCCGGGCGGCGCTGCCGGCCGTGCACCACGTCGTCGCCGAGGAGCTGACCGAGGGCGACCGCCACGCGCTGTACTACCCGGCCCGTCCGGGCTGCGGGATGCGGCTCGCCGAGCTGCTGGCGCAGCAGGACGAGGCATCGGCCGAGGACCCGGCCAGCCCGGTGCTGCACAGCACGGTCTTCCAGCGTGACGACGTCGTCGTACGACTGGTCGAGCAGCGGCCCGGCACCCCCGTGGACGACGTCCCGGCCCACGCGCTGACCGCACTGCTGGACGGGGAGGCGGTGCGGATGAGGCTCCTCACCGACCGCCGCTCGCCCGACGCCTGACCCCCACCACCGCCGGATCACCCTCACGGAGGAACGTAGAGATGAAGCCCATTCCCAAGATCGTGGATCTCAGCGAGATCGAGCCCAACACGCGGCGCGGCGGCGACCTGCGCGCCATGCTCACCCCGGCCACGGTCGGTTCCACCAGCGGTTTCATGGGTGTGGCCATCGTGCAGCCGGGCGACCGGATCGCCGAGCACTACCACCCGTACTCCGAGGAGTTCGTGTACGTGGTCTGCGGTGAGATGGAGGTCGACCTCGACGGCGAGGCGCACGCGCTGCGGCCCGAGCAGGGCCTGATGATCCCCATCAACATGAAGCACCGGTTCCGCAACGTGGGCCGTACCGAGGCGCGGATGGTCTTCCACCTCGGCCCGCTGGCGCCCCGCCCGGCGCTGGGTCACGTCGACACGGAGGAGACGGAAGCCGTCGCCGTGGGGCAGGTCCGGTCGTGACCCGGCGCGTGGCGGTTACGGGCATAGGCATCGTGGCTCCGGGGGGTGTGGGCGTACCGGCGTTCTGGGACTTGCTCGCCTCCGGCCGGACCGCGACGCGCGGCATCACCTTCTTCGACCCCTCCGGCCTCAGGTCGCGGATCGCCGCCGAGTGCGACTTCGACCCGTTGGCGCACGGCCTGGACGCCGAGGAGATCGAGCGGGCGGACCGGTACATACAGTTCGCCCTGGTCGCCGGTGACGAGGCGGTCCGGGACTCCGGTCTCGACCTGGCCAGGGAGAACCCCTGGCGGGTCGGGGTGTCCCTGGGCACGGCGGTCGGTGGTACCACCCGTCTGGAGCACGACTACGTCCTGGTGAGCGCCGGCGGCCAGAACTGGGACGTGGACCACCGGCAGGCGCAGCCCCAGCTACACCGGGCGTTCTCCCCGAGCACCCTCGCCTCCGCGGTGGCGGAACGTTTCGGCGCACAGGGTCCGGTGCAGACCGTCTCCACCGGCTGCACCTCGGGTCTGGACGCCGTGGGCTACGCCTTCCACACCGTGCAGGAGGGCCGCGCCGACATCTGCATCGCGGGTGCCTCGGACTCCCCGATCTCACCCATCACCATGGCCTGCTTCGACGCGATCAAGGCCACCTCCCCGAACAACGACGACCCCGAGCACGCCTCGCGCCCCTTCGACAACCGCCGTGACGGATTCGTCATGGGCGAGGGCGGCGCGGTGCTGGTCCTGGAGGAGCTGGAGCACGCCAAGGCCCGCGGCGCGCACATCTACTGCCAGCTCGACGGCTACGCCACCTTCGGCAACGCCTACCACATGACCGGTCTCACCAGCGAGGGCCTGGAGATGGCCCGCGCCATCGAGACCGCACTCGACCACGCCCGCCTCGACCCCACCGCCATCGACTACGTCAACGCGCACGGCTCGGGCACCCGGCAGAACGACCGCCACGAGACCGCGGCCGTGAAGAAGGCGCTCGGGCACCACGCGTACAGCACGCCCATGAGCTCCATCAAGTCCATGGTGGGCCACTCGCTCGGCGCGATCGGCGCGATCGAGGTCGTGGCCTGTGTGCTCGCCCTGGCCCACCAGGTCGTCCCGCCCACCGCGAACTACGAGACCCCCGACCCCGAGTGCGACCTCGACTACGTGCCGCGGGTCGCCCGCGAACGGCCCCTGGGCGGAGTCCTGTCCGTGGGCAGCGGGTTCGGCGGCTTCCAGTCCGCGGTGATCCTGACCCGGCAGAGAGGACGGACACGATGAGCGAACCCCGGTCTCGACGGGCGGCCGTCACCGGTATCGGTGTCGTCGCGCCCAACGGAACCAGCACCGAGACCTTCTGGAAATCCGTCCAGGAGGGACGCAACGTCCTCGACAAGGTGACCCGCGACGGCTGCGATCACCTGCCCATGAAGGTGGCCGGAGAAGTCCGTGACTTCGATCCGGAGGCCGCGGTCGAGGAACGCCTCATCGTCCAGACCGACCGCTTCACGCACTTCGCGATGGCCGCGGCCGACCTGGCGCTCGAGGACGCCCGGCTCGGCCGCGCCGACACCGACGGCTCGCCGTTCGACGTCGGCGTGGTCACCGCGGCCGGCTCCGGCGGCGGCGAGTTCGGCCAGCGCGAGCTCCAGCGACTGTGGGGCAAGGGCAGCCGGTTCGTCGGCCCCTACCAGTCCATCGCCTGGTTCTACGCGGCCAGCACCGGCCAGATCTCCATCCGGCGCGGCTTCAAGGGACCCTGCTCGGTGGTGGCAGCCGACGAGGCGGGCGGCCTGGACGCCCTGGCGCACGCCGCCCGCGCGGTGCGACGCGGCACCGACGTCATCGTGGCCGGATCCACCGAGGCGCCCATAGCTCCGTACTCGATGGTCTGCCAGCTCGGCTACGAGGAGCTCAGCCGGGAGACCGACCCGGCCCGCGCCTACCGCCCGTTCACCGAACAGGCCTGCGGATTCGTGCCGGCCGAGGGCGGCGCCATGCTCGTCGTGGAGGACACCGGTTCGGCCCGCAGGCGCGGCCTGCCGGTGCGGGCCACCATCGACGGACACGCGTCGACCTTCACCGGGGCCTCCCGCTGGGCCGAGTCGAGGGCCGGACTCGCCCAGGCGATCCGCGGCGCACTCGAGGAGGCCGGCTGCGCCCCGGAAGAGGTGGACGTCGTCTTCGCCGACGCCCTCGGGGTCCCGGCGGCCGACCGGGCGGAGGCGCTGGCCATCACCGACGTGCTCGGCGCGCACGGCAGGCGGGTACCGGTCACGGCGCCCAAGAGCGGGATCGGGCGGGGATACTGCGCGGCTCCCGTCCTGGACACCGCCGCCGCGGTACTGGCCATGGAACACGGGCTGATCCCGCCGACCCCGGGTGTCCACGACATCTGCCACGACCTCGATCTCGTGACCGGCAGCGCCCGCGCCGCGGCACCTCGCACGGCGCTGGTCCTCAGCCGGGGACTCATGGGGTCGAACTCGGCACTCGTGCTGCGTCACGGCGCGGCCGGGTGAGCCGGAGAAGAAACAGCTGCCCAGCAGCGAAGAAGGAGGAGTCCCAATGAGCATCACCGTGGACGAACTGTCCGAACTCATGAAGAAGGCCGCCGGCGTCACCGTCGCCCCGGCGGACCTCCAGGACCGGGCCGACAGCGGTTTCGACGTCCTCGGCGTCGACTCGCTCGGCCTGCTCGGCATCGTCGGCGAGCTGGAGAACCGGCACGGCGTGCCCATGCCGGTGGACGCCGAGCGGTGCAAGACCCCCCGCCAGTTCCTCGACCTCGTCAACAGCGCCATGCCCGCGGGAGCCTGACATGACCGGACACACCCAGAACGAGATCACCATCGCCGCGCCCGTCGACCTGGTCTGGGACATGACCAACGACGTGGCCAACTGGCCCCAGCTGTTCAGCGAGTACGCCGCCGCCGACATCCTCGAGGAGGAGGGGAACAAGGTCACCTTCCGGCTGACCATGCACCCCGACGAGAACGGCAAGGTGTGGAGCTGGGTCTCCGAGCGCGAGGCCGACCGCCGCAACCTGCGGGTCAAGGCCCGCCGGGTCGAGACCGGCCCGTTCGCGCACATGGACATCCTCTGGCAGTACGAGGAGGTCCCCGCCGGCACCCGGATGGTCTGGACCCAGGACTTCGCGATGAAGCCGGAAGCCCCCGTCGACGACGACTGGATGACCGACAACATCAACCGGAACTCCAAGATCCAGATGGCCCTGATCCGGGACAAGATCGAGAAGGCGGCCACCGGCCGTCGCCCCGACCCGGCCCTGGCCGACTGAGCCGGACGAACAGGAGAGACACGTGCACCAGGCCCTGATCGTCGCCCGTATGGCACCGGGCTCCGCGCCCGACATCGCGAAGGTCTTCGCGGAGTCCGACCGGGGAGAGCTGCCGCACCTCGTCGGGGTCACCCGGCGCAGCCTCTTCCAGTTCGGCGATGTGTACATGCACCTCGTCGAGTCCGAGCGCGAGCCGGGACCGGCCATCGCCAAGGTCACCTCGCACCCCGAGTTCAGGGACATCAGCGACCGTCTCACGGCGTACGTCAGCGCGTACGACCCGGAGACCTGGCGTTCCCCGAAGGACGCGATGGCACAGCGCTTCTACCTCTGGGAGCGCGACGGCGGCGCGTGAACCGTCGTACCGCCGACGCCAACGGTGCCGGACCCGCGCACAACGCGGGCCCGGCACCGGCGCGTTCCGGGGCCTGCCTCAGGCGGGCACCGTGCAGTCGAAGGCGTGCAGATACGGATTGACCGGGCGGATGTCGTTGACGCTCAGACCCGCCTCGGTCAGCCGGCGGACCATGCTGTCGGTGGTGTGCTTGGCCCCGCCGACGTTCAGGAGCAGCAGCAGGTCCATCGCGGTGCTGAACCGCATCGACGGGGTGTCGTCGACCAGGTTCTCGATCACCACGACCCGGGCACCGGGACCGCCCGCGGCGATCACGTTGGCGAGCAGCTGCGCGGTGGACTCGTCGTCCCACTCCAGGATGTTCTTGATGACGTAGACGTCCGCGTCGACCGGCACGGCCTCCCGGATGTCGCCCGGCACGATCCGCGCCCGGTCCTCCAGGTCACCACCCGCACGCAGCCGCGGCAGGGCCTTCTCCACCACCTTCGGCAGGTCCAGCAGGTAGCCCTTCATCGCCGGGTACTTGTCCAGCAGACAGGCCACCACGTGCCCCTGGCCACCGCCGAGGTCCGCCACCGACCGGCTGGCGGACAGGTCGAGCAGCGCGGCGACCTCGCGGGCCGACTGCTCGCTGGAGGTGGTCATCGCCCGGTTGAAGACGTCCGCCGACTCCGGGGCGTCCTCGTTCAGGTAGACGAAGAACTCCTTGCCGTACAGGTCCTCGATGACGTTGCGGCCGCTGCGCACGGCCTCGTCGAGCTTCGGCCAGGCGTCCCAGGTCCACGGCTCGGTGCACCACAGGGCGATGTACCGCAGGCTGTGCGGGTCGTCCTCGCGCAGCAGCCGCGAGGTGTCGGTGTGCGCGAACGTGCCGTCCGGGCGCTCGGCGAAGACGCCGTAGCAGGACAGGGCGCGCAGCAGCCGGCGCAGCGGCTTGGGGTCGGTCTTCACCGCGGACGCCAGGCTCTCCACGGTCATCGGGGCGTCCCCGAGCGCGTCGGCCACGCGCAGCCGGGCGGCCGCGCGGACGGCGGCGGCACAGGCCGCCCCGAACACGAGCTCGCGCAGCCGCATCGACGGGGGCGGCGCGTCCTGGCGTACCGGCTCCTTCGCCGGCGCCGAGAGGTCGCGTGCTGGTGCGGTCATGTGCCGCCTTCCTTCCTTGAGGGGTGTGGTGCGGCCGTCAGGTCAGCACAGACCGGCGGGCTTGGACTTCTTGCAGGAGTTCTCCTTGAAGGAGTTGCCGTGCTTGGCGGCCTCCTGGTTGACCAGGTCGGCGGGGGCGTTGCCCGACAGCTTGTTTCGGGTGACCTGGTTCTTGTCGCTGGTGGCGCCCACGAAGCTCTTGAAGAGCAGGATGCCGCCGGACAGCGGGGACTTGCCGGAGTTGCCGGTGACGGTGTTCCCGGTCACCAGCGCGTCCTCGGTGCCCGTCAGGACGATGCCGGTGCCCTGCAGGAAGGGCAGGCGGGCCGTCTTCTTGCAGTACTTGTTGTTCTTCACGATCTGGTTGTCGGCGACGACGATCCGGCCGGCCTTCGGCTTGTTCTCGTCGCCGACGACGAACACGCCGCCGCAGTTGCCCGTCACGGAGTTGTCCGAGACGGTCACGTTCCGCAGCCGGCGCACGGTGACGCCGAGCCGGTTGTTCTCCAGCAGGTTGTGCTCGACGACGGTGCCCTCGGTGTCGGTGGCACCCTTCTCCGTGGTGATGGAGTTGGCGAGGAACAGCCCGGCGTCGCCGTTGTCGCGGACGACGTTGTAGCGGTAGACGCTGTGCACGGAGCGCTCTTCGGCGATGCCCCACTGGCCGTTCTTGACGGCGGCCACGCCGTGCACGTTCAGGTTGGCCGTGCCGACCGCCATGACGCCGTTCCGGGAGAACCCGGACACGGTCATCCGGGCCACGGTGACGTTCTCGAGCGGCCCGCTCTTGCTGCCGACCACGCAGACGCCGTCGCCCTGCTCCGCGCAGGACTTCTGGGCGGCGGCCTTCTTCGCCATGGCCTTCTCGGCCTTCGCGGCCGTCGTGGTCTTGGTCTTCTTGGCCTTCGCGACCGGCTGGAGCACGGTCTCCGGGCCCACCCCGGTCAGGGTGAGGTCGGGCGTGGTCACCTGGACGCTCTCGTGGTAGGTGCCGGCCAGCACCATGACCGTGTCGCCGGGCTCGGCGGCGTCGACCGCCTTCTGGATGGACTCGCCCGGATGCACCTGGAGGACGTGGTGCGTGGCGCTCGCCGGGGCGGCGCCGATGAGGGAGCCGCACAGGGCGGCGGTGCACGCGAGGTATGTGATATGGCGTTTTGTCACACTCGGAAGGCTAGGAGCAGATGACCCGATAACCCGCCGGATGCTCCGTTCGGCGGCGTGTCACGGAGGCGCGTACGGAGTGCCCGCAGGGGCGGGGGCCGCGCGGGAACGGAAAAAGGCGCGGCGGTCGCATACGCGACCACCGCGCCCGAGTGCGCAGGGGTGTCTACCGCCCCCGCGGCCCGCCCTTGGGCATCCGCATGCCCCTGGGCATGGGCCCCTTCGGCAATGGCATATTGCTCATCAGGTCGCCCATCGCCCGCAGCCGGTCGTTGGTCGTCGTCACCTGGGGGCCGGTCAGCACCCGCGGGAACTTGAGCATCGTGGTCCGCAGCTTCTTCAGCTCGACCTGGCCCTCGCCCGTGCCCACGATCACGTCGTGCACCGGTACGTCGGCCACGATCCGGGCCATCTTCTTCTTCTCGGCGGCCAGCAGGGTCTTCACCCGGTTCGGGTTGCCCTCGGCGACCAGGACGATGCCGGCCTTGCCGACGGCCCGGTGCACCACGTCCTGGCTGCGGTTCATCGCCACCGCGGGCGTGGTGGTCCAGCCCCGCCCGATGTTGTCCAGCACGGCGGCCGCGGCGCCCGGCTGGCCCTCCATCTGGCCGAAAGCCGCTCGCTCGGCCCGGCGGCCGAAGACGATCGCCGTCCCGAGGACGGCGAGCAGCAGGCCCAGGATGCCCAGATAGACCGGATGGCCGATCAGGAAGCCGATCACGAGGAAGACGGCAAGGATGCCGAGACCGACACCCGCAAGGACAAGACCGATCGTCTTATCGGCCTTGCGGGTCATCTTGTACGTCAGGACGATCTGCTTCAGTCGCCCGGCATTCGCAGCGTCCGCTGCGGGTTCCTTCCTCGCCATGCCCCGAAGTCTACGTGTCCCCGGGAGTGCCTACGACGGCAGTGCCCGGAGAGGGGCGGGAAGGGGCCGTCAGGAGCGGCCGGCGACCTGCTCGAGGAAGTGCTGCGCCTCGACCCGGTCCTTGGCGCGACGGCGGTCCTCCAGTACGGAGGTCCAGGCGTTCTGACGGGCGGTGCGCTGGCCGCCGCTCATCAGAAGGGACTCGACGGCGCGCAGCGCGTCGGTGAAGGACGGGATGGCGGTGGCGCGGACGGGCGCGGCCTGCATGGTGAAGGTCCCCCTTCGAGGTGGGTGTACATGCTGTGATTCCAGGGTCACTGTTCGGTGTTACCAGGGCGTGACCGACCGGTCAAACACCAATGAAACCTTGATATGCGGGCCCCGCACGCCGACGCGGTCCTGACGGGCGTCCTCATCAGCGAGGACGGTCAGGACCGCGGTCATTCGGACATTACTGGCCGGTAGTAACTTGTGCGCGAATTCACACGCTTGCCGGGTGACGGAGTCAGACCGCCTGCACGGCGACGAAGGCGCCCCGCTTCTCGACGGCCATCTGGTACAGCCGCCCGGCCCGGTAGGAGGACCGCACCAGCGGCCCGGACATCACGCCGGAGAAGCCGATCTGCTCGGCCTCCTCCTTCAGCTCCACGAACTCGTGCGGCTTGACCCAGCGCTCCACGGGGTGGTGCCGCACGCTCGGGCGCAGGTACTGCGTGATGGTGATCAGCTCGCAGCCCGCGTCGTGCAGCTGCCGCAGCGCCTCGGAGACCTCCTCGCGGGTCTCGCCCATGCCGAGGATGAGGTTCGACTTGGTGACCAGGCCGAAGTCGCGGGCCTCGGTGATGACCTTCAGCGAACGCTCGTAGCGGAAGCCCGGGCGGATCCGCTTGAAGATCCGGGGCACCGTCTCGACGTTGTGCGCGAACACCTCGGGACGCGACTCGAAGACCTCGCGCAGCAGCTCCGGGACGGCGTTGAAGTCCGGGGCGAGCAGCTCGACCTTGGTGCGGCCGGTCTCGCGGCCCGCCGTCTGCGCGTGGATCTGGCGCACGGTCTCGGCGTACAGCCAGGCGCCGCCGTCCTCCAGGTCGTCGCGGGCGACGCCGGTGATGGTGGCGTAGTTCAGGTCCATGGTGACCACGGACTCGCCCACGCGGCGCGGCTCGTCGCGGTCCAGGGCCTCGGGCTTGCCGGTGTCGATCTGGCAGAAGTCGCAGCGCCGGGTGCACTGGTCGCCGCCGATGAGGAAGGTCGCCTCGCGGTCCTCCCAGCACTCGTAGATGTTCGGGCAGCCGGCTTCCTGGCAGACCGTGTGCAGGCCCTCGCTCTTCACGAGGTTCTGCATCTTCGTGTACTCGGGGCCCATTTTCGCCCGGGTCTTGATCCACTCGGGCTTGCGCTCGATGGGGGTCTGGGCGTTCCGGACCTCCAGGCGCAGCATCTTGCGTCCGTCGGGTGAGACTGCGGACACGTCGGCTCCCTGTAACTTCGATTCCTCGGCGTACACCAGGGTACGCCCGTGATTGCTGGGCCCTTCCGTGGAGGCCAACCCCTCGGCCGCAGGGCGCATTCCCGGGCCCGGCGGGGTCCTCCGCGTCAGGCGGGGGTCTTCTCGATCTCTCGCGGCTTGAGCTCCGCGTTCTCCAGGACGTCCTTCAGATGGCGCTCCACCACGGGCAGCACCTCCTCGATCGTCACGTCACGGCCCAGCTCGGCCGCCAGGGAGGCCACCCCGGCGTCCCGGATGCCGCACGGGATGATCCGGTCGAACCACTTGTTGTCGGGGTTCACGTTGAGCGCGAAGCCGTGCATCGTGACGCCCTTGGCGACCCGGATGCCGATCGCGGCGATCTTCCGGTCCTCGCGGCGCTGCCCGGCGTTGGAGGGCGCGTACTCGGGGCCGTTCAGCCGCGGGTCGAACTCCTCGTCGGTCAGCCGCGGGTCGAAGTCCAGCGACAGCCCGCCGAGCGCCGGCCGCCGCTCGACCGGGTCGCCGAGCACCCACACCCCGCTGCGCCCCTCGACCCGGGAGGTCTCCAGGCCGAACTCCGCGCAGACCCGGATCAGCGCCTCCTCCAGCCTGCGTACGTGCGCGACCACGTCCACCGGGCGCGGCAGCTTCTGGATCGGGTAGCCCACCAGCTGGCCCGGGCCGTGCCAGGTGATCTTGCCACCGCGGTCCACGTCGATGACCGGGGTGCCGTCCAGCGGGCGCTCGTCGTCCGCGGTGCGCCGGCCCGCCGTGTACACCGGGGGGTGTTCGAGCAGCAGTACCGTGTCGGGCGCCTCGTCGGCGAAGCGTGCCGCGTGCACCCGGCGCTGCTCGTCCCACGCCTCCTGGTACTCCACGGCGTCCGGGCCGAACCCCATGCGGACGAACCGCAACTCACTCACGGCAAGCGCCTCCCTCGGGCGGTGGGTGTGTCAGGCACGTAACGCGCCCAAGCCACTGTACGTCCGGCCGTCACGCGTCAGCCCTGGGGTCAATCCTCACACGATCGGATGAATGAAGGTCGAAAGGTGCGATCGGCTGCTCACTCTCCGCTACATTCGCGCCGTCCACGAGCACCAAAAGGGCTGCTCACCGGCAATCCGGGCACAAGCTACCGAGCTGAGCCAGAAGGCAGGAGACCGCACCCCAGATGACGGACCGACCCGCGCAGCGCACCCCCAACCGCCAGCTCGCCGCGCTCATCGCAGAAGCAGGGTTCTCCAACGCGGGTCTGGCCCGTCGGGTCGACCAGCTCGGTCTCGAACACGGGCTGGACCTCAGATACGACAAGACGTCGGTCACCCGATGGCTGCGCGGCCAGCAGCCCCGTGGCACCACCCCCGCCCTGATCGCCGAGGTCTTCACGCGGCGCCTGGGCCGCCGCCTCACCGCCCAGGACCTGGGCCTGGACGCGTGCGCCCCGGTGTACGCGGGGCTGGAGTTCGCGGCCACCCCCGAGGAGGCCGTCGACATCGTCAGCGGGCTGTGGCGCAAGGACTCCGGCAGCCACGCCGAACTCCGCAAGATCGCCTTCACCCCCGCCGGGCTGGTGGTGCCCAGCCGCGACTGGCTGATCGGCCGCGCCGACGACCGGGTGGCCCGCGGCGAGCCGGCCCCGGTGACGGTGGCCCGGGTCCCGGCGCAGAGCCGTCCCGTCGCCGTGCCCCGGCAGGCCCCCGCGCCGGGACGCCCACGCGGTCAGGCCGAGCGCGGCACCGGCCAGCGGGTCACCGGCGGGGACATCGCCGCGCTGCGCTCGGTCGGCGAGCTCTTCCGCGCCCTCGACGACGCGTACGGCGGCGGGCACGCCAGGCAGGCCCTGGTGCGGTACCTGGAGCACGAGTGCGAGCCGATGCTGCGCGGCACGTACGGCGAGCAGACCGGCCGCAAGCTGTTCGGCGCGGCCGCCGACCTGACCCGGCTCGCGGGCTGGACGTCGTACGACATCGCGGCGCACGGACTCGCCCAGCGGTACTTCGTGCAGTCCCTGCGCCTCGCCCAGGCGGCCGGGGACCGCTCCTACGGCTCCTACGTCCTCGTCACGATGAGCCGCCAGGCGGTCTACCTCGGCCACGGCCGGGAGGCCGTGCAACTGGCGCGGGTGGCGCAGCAGGGGGTGGGCACCAACGCCCCGCCGGTCGTGCAGGCGCTCCTGCACGCGGCCGAGGCCCGGGCGCACGGGGTCCTCGGCGAGGTACGGGCGTGCACCGGCGCACTGGTCCGGGCCGAACGCGCCTTGGAGACGGCCCGGCCGGGCGACGAGGTCCCCTACTGGGCCCGCTTCTTCGACGAGGCGCAGCTCGCCGACGAACTCGGCCACTGCCACCGGGATCTCCAGCAGTTCCGGGCGGCCGCGCAGCACGCGGAGCGCTCGCTGCAACTCCGCGCGCCCTCCTACGCGCGCAGCCGCCTCTTCTGCCGGGTCGTGCTCGCCACGGCCCGCCTGGGCCTCGGCGAACTCGACCAGGCGTGCACGCTGGGGGCGGAGGCGGCGGGCGCCGCGGCGGAGATGCGCTCGGTACGCGCGATCGAGTACGTCAAGGACTTCGAACGCCGGCTGGAGCCGTACAAGGACGCGGCCCCGGTGAAGGGCTACCGGGAGAAGGTCGCCGCGATGAACTGACGGTCCGCTGCGCCCGCACCTTCCTTTCCGCCGCAGCGGTGATCAGCCACGACGGCCCGTTCGGCGGTGCCGAGCGGGCCGTCGCCGTGCGCCGTTGCCGGTTCCGGTCGTCGGTCGGGTACCGCGCCGTCGTGGTTGCTCGCGCAGTTCCCCGCGCCCCCTCGGGGCGCGGGTGCTAGGCGGCCCGGCGCTGCACCGGTTCCGCGCTGTGCAGTGAGCCCGACACACCGAGGTCCGCCAGGATCGCCGCCGTCGCCCGGTGGGCCGAGTGCAGGGCTCCCTGGACCGTGCTGGTGTCCCGGTGGTCGCCGCAGACGTAGAGGCCGGCCAGCAGGCGGACCGGGCGGCGCAGGTCGTGCGGGGGCCGCATCGCGGGGACCGCCTCCGGTGTGCTGTGCACGGCCAGGGTCTCCCAGCGGTGCGTCGAGGTGCCGTACAGCCGGGCCAGGTGCATGCGGACCGCCGTGTCGACGTCGGAGGGGGGCGCGCCGAGGACCGTCGAGGAGACCAGCGCGCGGCCCTGCGGCGCCCGGCTCGGGTCGACGTTGCTGACGACCGAGGTGTGGGAGACGGGCCCGCTCCGGTCCGCGTCCAGCAGGAGCGAGGCCCCGGTCGTGAGCGCGGCCGGCTCGTCCGTCGCGTGGTGGACCACCGTCACCTGGTGGAAGTCCGGCACCCGCAGGCCGGGCAGCAGGCCGGCCGCGGCTCGCGCGTCGGTCGCCACCAGCACCGCCCGGCAGCGGATCTCGCCGTGCTCGGCGGTCGTCACGGACGTCGTGGAGACCGCGGTGGCCCGTACGCCCGTGTGGACCGTGCCGGGCGGCAGCGCGCGGGCCAGCAGCTCCGGGAGCACCTCGGCGCCCCCCTCCGGCAGGCACAGCCGCCCGCTCGCGAATGACCGCAGGGCGAGGTCCGCGCACCGGCTGGAGGTCGTCAGCTCCCGGTCGCAGAGCAGGGCCGCGAGCAGCGGCCGCAGAAAGCCGTCGACGGTACGGGCGGGTGTCCCGCGGGCCGCGAGGGCCTGCGCGGCCGGGAGTTCGGGGCGGGCGAGGATGCGTTCCACCGGGGTCGCGGCGAGCCGGCCCAGCGCCGCGCCGAGCCGCGCCTGGTCGACCGCGCCGCCCATCGGCGCGGTCACCCGGGCCGGCGACACGGCCGAGCCGCTCCTGGGGGCGCTTGCCAGGGCGCGCACCGCGTACAGTGCGCCCCTCGCGCTTCCCCCGCCCGCCGGAGCGCCGGCCCGGTGCCGGTGCCCGTCGCGATGCAGCAGTACGCCGGGCGCGAACCGGCGCAGAACCAGGGCGTCCAGTCCCGGTGTCAGCCGTAGCTCCGGATAGGACGTGGACAGGAGCTGCCCTATCCGGTCGAGCCGGAAGCCGTCGACCTTCTCGGTCGACATGCGCCCGCCGACGTAAGGGGCGGCCTCCAGGACCGCGGTCGTTACTCCTGCGCTGTTCAGCCGATGAGCCGCGGAGAGACCGGCGATGCCGGCTCCCACGATGACGACGTCCGCCTGGTACGCGGGCTCATGCACGAGGCCCCTCCTCGATTGCGCGTCCGGTGGAGACGTGATGCCCCCAACCGGCTCCGGGGATACCCGAGTTCGGGTCGAGGTTAGGACGGCGATCGGTCAAGGACAGTCGCGCATGAACAGGGCACGGTCGCACACCGGTCGCATACGGTCACGCAGATGATCAGGCCGCACGAATCGCCTCCTCGATGTCCGGGAACGCGAACGTGAACCCCGACTCCAGCAGCCGCTTGGGCACCACGCGTTGGCTGCCCAGCACGTCCCCGGCCAGCTCGCCGAGGGCCAGCCGCAGCGCCGCGGCCGGGACCGGGAAGAGGGCCGGGCGGCCCAGCACCCGGGACATCGCCGCGGTGATCTCACGGTTCGTCAGGGGCTGCGGTGCGGTGAGGTTGAACGGACCCTCCAGGCCGTCGGTGTCCATCAGGAACCTGATCGCCGCCACCTCGTCGTGCAGCGCGATGTACGACCAGTACTGCCGGCCGTCCCCCAGCCTGCCCCCGAGCCCCGCCTTGAACAGCGGGAACAGCCGGCCCCAGGCCCCGCCGCTGCGCGCCACCACCAGACCCGTGCGGACGAACACCGTCCGGACACCCGCCTCCCGCGCCGGGGCCGCCGCCTCCTCCCACTCCACGCACAGCGACGGCAGGAAACCGTCCCCGGGCGGAGCGTCCTCGTCGACGACCCGGTCGCCCGTCTCGCCGTAGAAGCCCATCGCGCTGCCGCTCACGAAGACCCGCGGCGGCACGTCCAGGGCGGCCACGGCCTCCGCGAGCGCGGCCGTGCCGAGCACCCGGCTGTCGCGGATCTGCCGCTTGTACTCGTCCGTCCAGCGCCGGTCGCCGATCCCGGCCCCGGCGAGGTTCACGACCGCGTCGCAGCCGGCCAGCCCGGCGGTGTCCACGTACTGCCCCTCGGGGTCCCAGCAGACCTCACCGGGGCCGTGGGCGCCGCGCCGCACCAGACGCACCACCTCGTGCCCGTCCGCCCGCAGGGACCGCACCAGGGCCTTGCCGATCAGGCCGGACGCGCCGGCCACCGCGATACGAGAGCGTTCCATGGGTCCCAGCATGGCGAAAGCGGCGCCGGAAAACACCCTGGACCCCGACGCCACCGGACTTAGGGTGATCTCATGCCGGAACCGTCCATACGTGCCGCCCTGCCCGACGACGACCAGGAACTCCGCGCCCTGGACGGCGCCACCTGGTCGTACCAGCACGCCGTCCTGCCCAGGCCGCAGCCGCCGTACGACCCCTTCTTCGACGAGCGCCACGCCCCCGGGGACACCCTGGTCGCCGAGCTCGACCGGCGCATCGTCGGCTACATCCGGCTCGGTTTCGCCTACAACGTCGCCTCCAACGCGCACGTCCGGCAGATCCAGGGCCTCGCGGTCGCCGAGGAGGCCCGCGGCCGCGGAGTCGCCCGGGCGCTGCTGCGCGCGGTGATGGCGGAGGCCCGCCGCCGCGGCGCCAGCCGGATCCGGCTGGGCGTCCTCGGGCACAACGGTCCGGCGCGCCGGCTCTACGAGTCGGAGGGCTTCGCCGTGGAGGGCGTGCTGCCGGGGGAGTTCCTGCTGGGCGGCGAGTACGTCGACGACGTGATCATGGGCCGGCCGCTGTGACGGTCAGGACGTGATCAGCTCGCCGGTGTCCACCGGTGCCGTGGCGTGCGCCCCGCGGGTGGCGTCCGCGGCCACCTCGCCGGCCGTCAGGACGTACCCCGTCTCGTCGTCCGACGTGGAGCGGGCGAACACCACCCCGTACACCGTGCCGCCGGTGGTCAGCAGCGGGCCGCCGGAGTTGCCCGGGCGGACCGTGGAGCGGACCGAGTAGATCTCGCGGGTCACGGTGGCGTCGTTGTAGATGTTCCGGCCGGTGGCGGGCACCTTGGCGGCCACCGTGGCCGCCTGCAGGTTCAGGGAACCGTCCTGCGGATAGCCGGCCACCACGGCCGAGTCGCCACGCGCCGCACCGGTGTCGAACCGCAGGACCGGAGCGCGCAGCCGCGGCACGTACAGCACCGCCACGTCCCGGTCCGGGTCGAAGAGCACGACCTGTGCCTCGTACGACGTCCCGACCCCGCCGACGCGCACGCTCGGGTCGGTGATCCCGGCCACCACGTGCGCGTTGGTCATCACGTGCTCCGACGCGAACACGAACCCGCTGCCCTCGCGGCCCTGGCTGCCCGAGACGCCCTCGATCTTGACCGTGCTGCGCTTGGCCGCCTCGGTGGCGGCCGCGGTGACGCTGTCGCCCGTCGGCTTGGCCACCCGGGCGGTCGACTCGTTCTCGAACGGGTTGAAGACCTGCGGGAAGCCCGCCTCGGTGAGCGCCGAGGTGGCGCGCGAGAACCAGGCGGGCGTGGTGTCCGGCATGGTGTTCTGCACCGCGCCGAGCAGTCTCGAGTCCTGGATCGCGGTCGTCACCGCCGGCGACGAGGACGCGCCCAGCACGCTGGCCGCCACCCAGGCCACGATCAGCACCGCCACCGCGTTCGCCGCCGCCCCGCCGATCCCGTCGGCCACCCGCAGCGGCCCCTGGTCCAGCTCGCGGCGCAGCCGCAGCGCCAGCCGCCCGGCCAGCTCGTGCCCGACCACCCCGGGCACCAGCACCGTCAGCACCGCGGCCACCGTGGCCGTCGCGGACCCGCGGGTGACCAGTTCCATCACCCACGGCAGCACCCACACGCCGATGACCGCGCCGCCCACGAAACCGGCCAGCGAGACGCAGCCGGCCACCAGCCCGCGCCGGTAACCGGACGCCGCGTAGACGAGAACCACCAGTACGAGCACCAGGTCGAGCAGGTCCACGGAGCCGCCTTTCTCTCGGTGCCCTCTTCATACGGTCGGGACAGGTCCGGTGATCAGTTCCCGCGCGCGGGAACCTCGGGAACCGGCCACGCGTGCGTGTACCCACTGAAACGCCGCGGACCGGGACGATGGTTCCACCAGGTGGCACAGCACACATCGCGGGCGGAGTGGATCAACCCGAGAGTGGGTCCCATGCGTGTCTTCCCCAGAGCAGGGCGGCGCACCCGGATCGCCGTCCTGACACTGCTCGGCTGCGTGCCCGGCATCGCCGCCGCCCTCGTGCTGGTGCTGTTCGCCCCGGGCGCCGACCACTCCGTCGTGGTCCACCTGGCCGCTCCGGCGCCCGCCAGTCCCGACGGCCGATTCCGGGCGCCCCGGCCGGTCATCGTGCCGCGCTCGGCCTGGCTGGACGCCACCGTCCGGCGCACCCAGCCGCCGCCGCGCTACGACGACAAGGTCGTCGCCGTCTTCGTGCACCACACGGACTCGCCCAACGGGTACTCCTGCGCCCAGGCGCCCGAGATCATCCGGCGCCTGTACAGCGGGCAGACCGGCGACCGGGCCTGGGACGACATCGGCTACAACTTCGTCGTCGACCGCTGCGGCACGATCTACGAGGGCCGTGCGGGCGGCGCCGAACGCGCGGTCGTCGGCGCCCACACCCAGGGTTTCAACCATCGCACCGCCGGTGTCGCGGCCCTCGGCACCTTCACCGCCGGGGTGCCCGTGCCGCGCGCCATGACCGACTCGATCGCCGCCCTCGCCGCCTGGAAGCTCGGCCTGGCCGAGGTCGACCCGCGCGGCAGCGCCCGCCTGGTCTCCAGCAACGGTCTCAGCCGCTACCGGCTGGGAACCGTCGTCGCCCTGCCCGCCGTGGCCGGCCACCAGGACGGCTACCGGACCAACTGTCCCGGCGCCGCGCTCATCGCCCGCCTCCCCGAGATCAGGGAGGCCGCGGCCAGGCTCCAGGGCCGGACGCCGTCGGCGCCGCCGGTCACGCCCCCGCCGACCGCGATCCCGTCGGGCACCCCCGCGACACCGTCGGGCACCCCCACGATGCCGTCGGGCACCCCCACGATGCCGCCGGCCACTCCGGACGGACCACCCACCGCGGTCCGGCCGAGCACACCCGCGGGGACCCCGACCGGACCGCCCGCGATGACCGCGGCGGGCACGCCCGCGGTGCCCGCGGCCCCCACGTTTCTGGGAAAGGCCCACGTGGCACCTCCCCTCCCGGGGCCCCTCGAGGCACCCCGCGAGCCTCTGGAGGCGTCCGGGGAGGCGACCGCGCGGACGTCCACAGGAACGCCGTAGGCGGCACGCAGGGCGTTCGGATCCCCGCGTCCTGACGTCATGGACGACACAGGCCGACCGGAGACGGGGACCAAGGACAGCGGTCGTACCGAAGCGCGCGGGAACACCGAGGAAGCCGCCGAGAAGGGCGGTCGGGCCAGGTCCGCGCGCGGACCCCGGGCCGTGGTCCGCGCGGTCGCGACGGTCGTCCTCGGCCCGGCCGCGGTCACCGCGTCCGCCCTCGACCGGGCCGACGCGGCGCCGATGCACCACGCGGTCACGGCCGAGCAGCCCAGGCGTACATCCCCTCGGAGACCACCCGCCGCCGCACGTGCCGGCACTCACTCCTTGAAGCGGTCCCAGAGTCTGGGGAACCGTTCCGCGAGCGACCCCTCGTTCTCGAAGTCGACCGGGCTGCCCTCCGGTTCGGAGGGCGCGGGGGCGATGCCCAGGTCCGGGGCCACCGTCCCGGTCAGCTGCTCGTACGCCTCGTCCGCCGCGTACCCGAGCTCCTCGCCGTCGCCGTCGACCTCCTCGTCGAAGTCGCCCAGCAACTCCGCCAGCCCGTCCGGGTCGTGCACGGCGCCCTCGAAGACCTCCCGGCCCTGGCCGATCAGCCAGCACCGGAAGAAGTCGAACGCGTCGTCACTGGCCCCGTCGAGCAGCACCCACGCGGCACCCCACAGGTCCCAGCTGTAGGCGCGGTTGTAGCGGGCCTCGAAGTGACGGGCGAAGTCCAGCACCATGTCCGGGTCCAGCTGGAGCAGTCGGTCCACGAGCAGGTCGGCCTGGTCCTCCGGGTCGCCCCCGGCGGCCTCGCGGGTGCCGTCGACCAGCTCCCAGAACTCCGTCTCGTCCATCACGGGTCCAGCATCGTGCCTGTGCGCCGGGGGCGCACGCGGAGTGGTGCGGATTGTTATCCGCCGTCCCCCGCCGGTGGGTACAGCCCCGCCAGACGCCGTGCGTCCGCCACGAACCGCGCCCGCAGCCCCGGCGGCGCGAGCACCTCCGCCTCCGGACCGAGCGAGGCCAGCTGGGCGTGCGCGACCTCCTCGCTCTCCACCGGCAGGGTCACCGTGACCCACCCGCGCGCGTCCGGGGCGCCGGCCCCCGCGACCGCCTGCCGCGCGGTCACCGGGTCGACGGCGTACGACAGTCTGCGCAGGCCGACCGCGGAGAGCCGCACCACCACCTCGTCCCGCAGGATCGCCCGTGCGAACTGCTCGGCCCGCCGGTCCCAGAACCCGGGCAGGTCGAACTCCTCGTCCCGCACGAACCGCTCCTCTCCGGCCTCGACCGAGACGAACCGGTCGATCCGGTACACCCGGTAGGAGTCGGTCTCCGCGACCCGCGCGCACAGGTACCAGACGCCCGCCTTCAGCACGAGTCCGTACGGGTCCAGTTCCCGCCGCACCTCCGACTCCCCGCGCCGGTAGCGCGCGACCACCCGCCGGTCGTCCCACACCGCGTCCGCGACGGCCGGCAGCAGAGCGGGCGTCGCGGGCTCCGCGAACCAGCCCGGCGCGTCCAGGTGGAACCGCTGCGCCGCGGTCCGCGACGCGTCGCGCAGCGAGGGCATCAGCGCGGCGGACACCTTCAGCCGGGCGGCACTGGCCGCGTCCGCCAGCCCCATCTCCCGCAGCGCTCCGGGCACCCCGCTCAGGAACAGCGCCTCGGCCTCGCTGCGCCCCAGCCCCGTCAGGCCCGTCCGGTAGCCGCCGACCAGGCGGTACCCGCCCGCCCGGCCCCGGTCCGCGTAGACCGGCACCCCGGCCTCCGACAGGGCCTGCGCGTCGCGCATCACGGTCCGCTCGGACACCTCCAGCTCGGCCGCCAGTTCACCGGCGGTCATGGCGGACCGGGACTGGAGCAGGAGCACCATTCTGATGAGACGGGCGGCGCGCATGCCCTCATGATGCCGGGGTCCACCGGCGGCGGAGGGGTACCGACGACGAAGGGGTACGGCGGTGGCCGTACCCCTTCGTTCTCACCGGACCCCGGTGGTGCCTACAGCCCGTACTTCTCCCGGGCCTCCTTCACCGCCGTCGCCTTGACCTCGCCGCGCCTGGACAGCTGGGCCAGGGCCGCGACGACGACCGACTCGGGGTCGACGCCGAAGTGACGGCGGGCCGCGTCCCGGGTGTCGGAGAGGCCGAAGCCGTCGGCCCCCAGCGAGGACCAGTCCTGCTCGACCCACTGCGCGATCTGGTCCGGGACCTGGCGCATGTAGTCGGAGACGGCCAGCACCGGGCCCTCGGCGCCCTGGAGGGCCTGACGGACGTACGGCATCCGCTCCTCGCCGCGCAGCAGGGCCGCGTCGGCCTCCATGGCGTCACGGCGCAGTTCCGTCCAGGAGGTGGCGGACCAGACGTCGGCCGCCACGCCCCACTCCTCGGCGAGCATCCGCTGCGCCTTCAGCGCCCAGTGGATCGCCGTGCCGGAGCCCAGCAGCTGGATGCGCGGGGCGTTCGCCACCACGGTGAGCCCGGCCGACTCCGCGGTGTTGAAGCGGTACAGGCCCTTGACGATGCCCTCGTCGACGCCGGGACCGGCCGGCTTGGCGGGCTGCGGGAGCGGCTCGTTGTAGACGGTCAGGTAGTAGAAGACGTTCGGGTCCTCGCCCTGCGCCGGCTCGCCGTACATGCGGCGCAGACCGTCCTTGACGATCGTCGCGATCTCGTAGGCGAAGGCCGGGTCGTACGACAGCGCGGCCGGGTTGGTCGCGGCGATGACCGGGGAGTGGCCGTCGGCGTGCTGGAGGCCCTCGCCCGTCAGGGTGGTACGGCCGGCCGTCGCGCCGACCAGGAAGCCGCGGCCGAGCTGGTCGCCGAGCTGCCACATCTGGTCGGCGGTGCGCTGCCAGCCGAACATCGAGTAGAAGATGTAGAACGGGATCATCGCCTCGCCGTGCGTCGCGTACGCGGTGGACGCGGCGATGAAGTCGGCCATCGAACCGGCCTCGGTGATCCCCTCGTTGAGGATCTGGCCGTTCTTGGCCTCCTTGTAGTACATCAGCTGGTCGCGGTCGACCGGCTCGTACGTCTGGCCCTTGGGGGAGTAGATCCCGAGGGACGGGAAGAGGCTCTCCATGCCGAAGGTGCGCGCCTCGTCGGGGACGATCGGCACCCAGCGGTGGCCGGTCTCCTTGTCGCGGACCAGGTCCTTGACGAGCCGGACGAAGGCCATCGTGGTCGCCACGTTCTGCGAGCCGGAGCCCTTGTCGAAGGAGGCGAACGCCTTGTCGGCGGGGGCCAGCAGCGGGGCCAGGGGGTGCGTACGGCGGGCCGGGGCCAGGCCGCCGAGGGCCGCCCGGCGCTCCTGGAGGTAGCGCACCTCGGGGGCGTCGGCGCCGGGGTGGCCGTAGGGCACGACGCCGTCGGCGAAGGCGCTGTCCGGGATCGGCAGCTCCAGCAGGTCGCGCATCGTCTTGAACTCGTCCACCGTCAGCTTCTTCATCTGGTGGTTGGCGTTCTTCGACGCGAAGCCGGTGCCGAGGGTGTGGCCCTTGACGGTCTGGGCGAGGATCACGGTCGGCGCGCCCTTGTGGTCCAGGGCCGCCTTGTAGGCCGCGTACACCTTGCGGGCCTCGTGACCGCCGCGGGACAGGTGGAAGCACTCGGTGATCTTGTCGTCGCTGAGCAGCTTCGCCATCTCGGCGAGCGCCGGGTCCTTGCCGAAGAAGTCGGCGCGGATGTAGGCGGCGTCACGGGTCTGGTACGTCTGCACCTGCGCGTCGGGTACCTCGCGCAGGCGTCGTACCAGCGCGCCGGTGGTGTCGAGCGCGAACAGCTCGTCCCAGGCGTTGCCCCACAGCGACTTGACGACGTTCCAGCCGGCGCCGCGGAACTGGGCCTCCAGCTCCTGCACGATCTTGAAGTTGGCGCGGACCGGGCCGTCGAGGCGCTGCAGGTTGCAGTTGATGACGAAGGTCAGGTTGTCCAGGCCCTCGCGGGAGGCGAGTGCCAGGGCCGCCGTGGACTCCGGCTCGTCCATCTCGCCGTCACCGAGGAACGCCCACACGTGCGAGGACGAGACGTCCTTGACGCCGCGCGCGGTCAGGTACCGGTTGAAGCGGGCCTGGTAGATCGCCGAGAGCGGGCCGAGGCCCATGCTCACGGTCGGGAACTCCCACAGCCAGGGCAGCCGGCGCGGGTGCGGGTACGACGGGAGGCCGTCGCCGCCGGCCTCCTGGCGGAAGTTGTCGAGCTGCGCCTCGGTCAGGCGGCCGTCGAGGAAGGCGCGGGCGTAGATGCCGGGGGAGGCGTGGCCCTGGATGTAGAGCTGGTCACCGCTGCCGTCCCCCTCCTTGCCCTTGAAGAAGTGGTTGAAGCCGGTCTCGTAGAGCCAGGCCGCGGAGGCGAAGGTGGCGATGTGGCCGCCGACGCCGTGCTTGCTTCCCCGGGTGACCATCGCGGCCGCGTTCCAGCGGTTCCACGCGGTGATCCTCCGCTCCATCTCCTCGTCGCCCGGGATCGATGCCTCGGCGGCGGTGGGGATGGTGTTGACGTAGTCGGTCTCGAGGAGCTTCGGCAGCGCGACGCCGCCCGCCTCGGCGCGCTCCAGCGTACGGCGCATCAGGTACGCGGCGCGGTGCGGTCCGGCCTCCCTGGTCACGGCGTCCAGGGAGGCCTGCCATTCGGCGGTCTCCTCCGGATCCCGGTCGTGGAGCTGGTCGAGCGCGCTCGGCTGGATGGCGTTGGGGTCGGTCATGACGCCGCCTTCCTCATTCGAAGGGGGTTCCCTCATCGGTAAGGGTTCGGGGGTTGCCCTTGGTCTTTGGCAGGACAGGGCGGCGGGCCCGGGTGCGGGCCCGTCGGTGACAATAACTCCCTGATCGATGATCGATCAAAGGGTTCAAGGGGAAAACTTCTCGATTTCGAGAAAGTCGGCACGGGGTGCCTTCGGTCATGGCACCCGGTGACGTGATCCGATGGACGTTTACGCAGGTGAGGCGGTGTGTGAGCGGGGCTGTGCTCGTGTGTCGCGGCACCCGCCGTGACACCTGGCGCTCAGGCCCTCGGCGCGCAGCCCAGGACGTGGGCCTTCACGATCTCCGCGATCCTCGGGTCGCGCCGCTGGAAGGCGGCCACCAGTTCCTGGTGCTCCTCCGCGTACGACTGCTGGACCGTCCCCAGCCAGCGGATCGACAGCGCCGTGAAGACCTCGATGCCCAGGCCCTCCCAGGTGTGCAGCAGCACCGAGTTGCCGGCCGCCCGGACCAGCTCCCGGTGGAACCCGACCGTGTGGCGGACCTGCGCCGTGCCGTCGGTGTTGCGGTCGGCCTCGTACAGGGCCGTGACGTGCGGCTCGAGCGCCGAGCAGTCCGCCGCCAGCCGCTCCGCCGCCAGCTCCGCGGCGATCGCCTCCAGGCCGGCCCGCACCGGGTAGCTCTCCTCCAGGTCGGCCGCCGTCAGGTTCCGCACCCGCACGCCCTTGTTCGGCGCCGACTCGATCAGCCGCAGCGACTCCAGCTCCCGCAGCGCCTCGCGCACCGGGGTCTGGCTGACCTCCAGTTCGGTGGCGATCCGCCGCTCCACGATCCGCTCGCCCGGCTTCCAGCGCCCGCTGACGATCCCCTCCACGATGTGCTCGCGGATCTGTTCGCGCAGCGAGTGGACGACGGGCGCGGTCATGGGAGCTC
Organism: Streptomyces sp. NPDC001068; assembly: GCF_042897315.1. Lineage (NCBI taxonomy): Bacteria > Bacillati > Actinomycetota > Actinomycetes > Kitasatosporales > Streptomycetaceae > Streptomyces > Streptomyces sp. NPDC001068. The sequence continues at coordinate 149,630 of NZ_JBIAYD010000004.1, forward strand.
CTTAAGGGCGTTGACGTTTAGACAATACGGCCGGACCGCGTCTGCGCAGAGGGGCACGGGGGCGCTTCGGCGCAGGTGAGACGAGACTTACACGCTTCCCGCCGGGAGGCACCCGTAAAGCCCCGGACCCGGGGCGTCCTGACATGCGGGCGGCGGCGCCCACCATCCGGGGCGACGCCCGGCGGACACGACGGTGCCCCGCCCGGAGCAGCTCCGGACGGGGCACCGCAGAACATCCCTCGAGGGGTCAGAGGCCGAGCTCGACCTCGAACTCGCCGGCCTCCAGGATCGCCTTGACGGCCGTCAGGTAACGGGCCGCGTCGGCGCCGTCCACCAGGCGGTGGTCGTAGGACAGGGTCAGGTACGTCATGTCGCGGACGCCGATGACCGTGCCCTCCTCCGTCTCGATGACGGCCGGACGCTTGACCGTGGCACCGATGCCGAGGATCGCGACCTGGTTCGGCGGCACGATGATCGTGTCGAACAGCGCGCCGCGCGAGCCCGTGTTGGAGATGGTGAAGGTCGCGCCGGACAGCTCGTCCGGGGTGATCTTGTTGGCGCGGACCTTGCCGGCCAGGTCGGCCGTGGCCTTGGCGATACCGGCGATGTTGAGGTCGCCGGCGTGCTTGATGACCGGGGTCATCAGGCCCTTCTCCGAGTCCACCGCGATACCGACGTTCTCGGTGTCGAAGTAGGTGATCGTGCCCTCTTCGACGTTGATCCGGGCGTTGATGGCCGGGTGGGCCTTGAGCGCCTGGGCCGCCGCCTTGACGAAGAACGGCATCGGGGAGAGCTTGACGCCCTCGCGCGCGGCGAAGGAGTCCTTGGCCTGGGCGCGCAGGCGCATCAGGCGGGTCACGTCGACCTCGACGACCGAGGACAGCTGCGCCTGCTCGTGCAGCGCCTTGACCATGTTGTCGCCGATGACCTTGCGGATGCGGGGCATCTTGACGGTCTGGCCACGGAGCGGGGAGACCTCCAGCTTGGGGGTCTTCTTCGCACCGGCGGCCGGAGCGGCGGCGGCCGCGGGGGCCGGAGCGGCCGCGGCGGCCTTCGCGGCCTCGGCGGCGGCGAGCACGTCCTGCTTGCGGATACGGCCGCCGACGCCGGTGCCCTTGACGGCGGCCAGGTCGACACCGTTCTCGGCGGCGAGCTTGCGCACCAGCGGGGTGACGTAGGCGCCCTCGTCGACCGGCGAGGCCGGGGCCGGGGCGGCGGCCGGGGTGACCGGTGCCGGGGCGGCCGGCGCGGGCGCCGGAGCGGCCGGGGCCGGAGCGGCGGCGACCGGAGCGGGCGCCGGAGCAGGCGTGGGGGCCGGGGCCGGAGCCGCGGGGGCGGCCGGAGCCGGAGCCGGGGCCGGGGCCGGGGCCGGGGCCGGGGCAGCGGCGGCGGGCGCCGGTGCCGGGGCGGCCGGGGCGGGGGCGGCCGCCGGAGCGGCACCCGGGGCGCCGATGACGGCGAGCTTGGCGCCGACCTCGGCGGTCTCGTCCTCGGCGACCACGATCTCCAGCAGCACACCGGCGACCGGCGCGGGGATCTCGGTGTCGACCTTGTCGGTGGAGACCTCCAGCAGCGGCTCGTCCTCGGCGACCTCCTCGCCGACCGACTTCAGCCAGCGGGTGACGGTGCCCTCGGTGACGGACTCGCCGAGCGCGGGCAGGACCACGTCCGTGCCGGAGGCGCCACCGGCCGGAGCGGCGGGAGCGGCCGGCTCTGCGGCGGGCGCCGGGGCGGCGGGGGCCTCGGCCACCGGGGCCGGGGCGGCGGCCGGAGCCGGGGTCGGCTCGGCGGCGGGGGCCGGGGCGGCCGGGGCGGGCGCGCCGGTGCCGTCGTCGATGATCGCCAGCTCGGCGCCCACCTCGACGGTCTCGTCCTCGGCGACCTTGATCGAGGCCAGCACGCCCGAGGCGGGGGCCGGGATCTCGGTGTCGACCTTGTCGGTCGAGACCTCGAGCAGCGGCTCATCGGCCTCTACGCGCTCACCCTCGGCCTTCAGCCAGCGGGTGACGGTGCCCTCGGTGACGCTCTCGCCGAGCGCCGGAAGGGTTACGGAAACCGCCATGGTTTCGGTTGCTCCTTACGAATTGCGGAAGTCTGAGTCGTCGCGTGTGTCGACCGAGGGTCAGTCGTGCGAGTGCAGCGGCTTGCCGGCCAGGGCCAGGTGGGCCTCGCCCATCGCCTCGTTCTGCGTCGGGTGGGCGTGGATCAGCTGGGCGACCTCGGCGGGCAGCGCCTCCCAGTTGTAGATCAGCTGGGCCTCGCCGACCTGCTCGCCCATCCGGTCGCCGACCATGTGGACGCCGACCACGGCACCGTCCTTCACCTGGACGAGCTTGATCTCGCCCGCGGTGTTGAGGATCTTGCTCTTGCCGTTGCCCGCCAGGTTGTACTTCAGGGCGACGACCTTGTCCGCGCCGTAGATCTCCTTGGCCTTGGCCTCGGTGATACCCACGGAGGCGACCTCCGGGTGGCAGTACGTGACCCGGGGGACACCGTCGTAGTCGATCGGGACGGTCTTCAGACCCGCCAGACGCTCCGCGACCAGAATGCCCTCGGCGAAGCCGACGTGCGCGAGCTGGAGGGTCGGGACCAGGTCACCGACGGCGGAGACGGTCGGGACGTTCGTGCGCATGTACTCGTCGACCAGGACGTAGCCGCGGTCCATGGCGACACCCTGCTCCTCGTAGCCGAGACCGGCCGAGACCGGGCCGCGGCCGACGGCGACGAGCAGGACCTCGGCCTCGAACTCCTTGCCGTCGGCGAGGGTGACCTTGACGCCGTCGGCGGTGTACTCGGCCTTCGAGAAGAAGGTGCCCAGGTTGAACTTGATGCCGCGCTTGCGGAAGGCGCGCTCGAGAAGCTTGGAGGAGTTCTCGTCCTCGACCGGCACGAGGTGCTTGAGGCCCTCGATGACGGTGACGTCGGAACCGAAGGACTTCCAGGCGGAGGCGAACTCGACGCCGATGACCCCGCCGCCCAGGATGATCGCGGACTTCGGCACGCGGTCCAGGACGAGGGCGTGGTCGGAGGAGATGATGCGGTTGCCGTCGATCTCCAGGCCGGGCAGCGACTTCGGCACGGAGCCGGTCGCGAGGAGGACGTGGCGGCCCTGGACGCGCTGGCCGTTCACGTCGACGGAGGTCGGGGAGGAGAGCCGTCCCGTGCCCTCGATGTACGTCACCTTGCGGGACGCGATCAGACCCTGCAGGCCCTTGTACAGGCCGGCGATCACGCCGTCCTTGTACTTGTGCACGGCCGGCACGTCGATGCCCTCGAAGGTGGCCTTGACACCGAACTGCTCGCTCTCGCGGGCCTGGTCGGCGATCTCGCCCGCGTGCAGCAGGGCCTTGGTGGGGATGCAACCCCGGTGCAGGCAGGTACCGCCGACCTTGTCCTTCTCGATCAGGGCGACGTCCAGGCCCAGCTGAGCCCCGCGCAGGGCCGCGGCGTAACCGCCACTACCACCGCCGAGGATCACTAGGTCGAAAACGGTGCTGGCGTCGTTCGCCACGTCACGTCCTCCATGCATGTGCGCCGTACGCCGGTCAACGGTGACCGCGCGGCGGCTGGTGTCCGGCCGCTCTTCTTCGGCCCTGTGGTGGGGGCCCTGTCCTGCCGAGCCCCATCTTCGCACTTGTCGGAGGGGAACGAGACGCCGGGCTGGGGTGTGAGACACCACACGCGGCGCCCCTCAGGGGCGCGGGGAACGGCGCGAGCGACCCCCACGGCCCGCGGCCGCCGTACGGCGGGGCGGACCGGGGCGGTGGGCGACGGGACCCCGCCCTACCCGCGTGCGGGGTCCCGTCGGCGGCATCAGCCCAGGTCACCCTCGGCCGTCAGCTCCGCCAGCCGCACCAGCGTGCGCACCGCGGACCCGGTCCCGCCCTTGGGCGTGTAACCGAACGCGCCGCCCTCGTTGAAGGCCGGCCCGGCGATGTCCAGGTGGGCCCAGGTGATCCCCTCGCCCACGAACTCCCGCAGGAACAGGCCGGCGACCAGGCCGCCGCCCATCCGCTCGCCCATGTTCGCGATGTCCGCGGTGGGGGAGTCCATGCCCTTGCGCAGGTGCTCCGGCAGCGGCATCGGCCAGGCCGGCTCGCCGACCTCCTCGGCCGCCTCGTGGATCGCCGTACGGAACGCGTCGTCGTTGGCCATGACGCCGAACGTCCGGCTGCCCAGCGCCAGCATCATCGCCCCGGTGAGCGTCGCCACGTCGACGATCGCGTCCGGGTTCTCCGCGGACGCGGCCCACAGCGCGTCGGCGAGGACCAGGCGGCCCTCGGCGTCGGTGTTGAGCACCTCGACCGTCTTGCCGCTGTACATGCGCAGCACGTCACCCGGGCGCACCGCCGAGCCGGACGGCATGTTCTCGGCCAGTGCCAGCCACCCGGTCACGTTGACCTCGAGGCCGAGCCGCGCCGCCGAGACGACGGCCGCGAAGACCGCCGCGGCGCCGCTCATGTCGCACTTCATCGTCTCGTTGTGCCCGGCCGGCTTGAGCGAGATGCCGCCCGAGTCGTAGGTGATGCCCTTGCCGACGAAGGCGAGGTGCTTGTCCGCCCCGGGGCTCGTGTACGACAGCTTCACCAGCCGCGGGGTCGCGGCCGAGCCGCCGCCGACGCCGAGGATGCCGCCGTAGCCGCCCTTGGCGAGCGCCTTGTCGTCCAGGATCTGGATCTTGAGGCCGTGCTCCTTGGCCGCGGTCTGCGCGATCGCGGCGAAGTCGGCCGGGGTGAGGTCGTTCGGAGGGGTGTTGACCAGGTCCCGGGCGCGGTTGAGCTCCTCGGAGACCGCGGTGGCGCGGGCGAGGGCCGCCTTGTGGGCCGCGTCCCGCGGCTTGCCGCCGAGCAGCGTGGCCTCGGCGAGCGGGGCCTTGCCGGCCTTCGCCTTGGCGGTGGAGCCGTTGTCCTTGTAGACGTCGAAGGAGTAGGCGCCGAGCAGGACGCCCTCGGCGATCGCGCCGACGGCCGCCGCGTCCTCGACGGGCAGGGCGAAGCCCGCCTTCTTCACGCCGTTCAGCGTGCGGGCCGCGAGGCCGGCCGCCCGGCGCAGCGCCTCGGCGTCGTAACCGGCGTCGCCGTCGGGCACGCCGCCCAGGCCGACCGCGAGGACGAGCGGGGACTTGAAACCGGCCGGGGCGGGCAGCTTGGTCAGTTCGCCCTCGGCACCCGAGGCACCGAGGGTCTCCAGGACGCCGGCGAGCTTGCCGTCGTAGGCGGTGTCCACGGCCTCGGCGCCCGGCGCTACGACCGGGCCCTTGGCGCCCTTGGCGACACCGATCACGATCGCGTCGGCCCGGAGGCCGGGCGCCGCTGAGGTGCTGAGAGTGAGAGCAGTCACGGTGGTGGGATCTCGCTTCCGATGTTGAGTTGCTGTGGCCGAGTGGGTGGGTCGACCGGGCCCGGGAGGCGACCCTAGGCAGTGGCCTCGGGGCGCGTTGTCACCGGGGCCTTCACCCTGTCGGCGAACACCCGGGACGAGCCTACGCGTGTGTATGCGTCCGCTCATTCCCACGGGTGTTCACCTCGCGGTGGCGTCAAGGCCATCTCCCCCCGCTCCCGGTGGCGGTACCGGCTCACCCGCCCGGTTCCTCCGGGGGTGATCCTCGCCGACACGGCCCCGCGGCGCGAAGCCGCAACTCCGGCTGGGCACGCGCGTGTTCGGGATGCGGCAGGCCGGTGCGAGGCGGGCCGGCCAGGCCGGCCAGGCCGGGAGGTCCGGTGCCGGACCCCGCCCGGGGGCCGCGGCGGCGGGTCCGGAGACCGCCGGCGCAACCCGTGCCGCACAACCCCGGAGCCCGAAAACCCCTCAACCCCCCAGGGAGAGCACCACGAGTGCCGCGGTCGCCGCCGTCTCGGCGAGACAGCCGAACACGTCGCCCGTCACCCCGCCCAACCGCCGCCTGCACAGCCGCAGCAGCACGTCCGTCGCCGCCTCCGCCACCACCACCGCGAGCAGCGCCCGCAGACTGTCGGCCGGTCCCAGCAGCGCCCCGGCTCCCGCCGCGAGCACCATCACCGCGATGGTGACCGCCGACGCCCCCGCCTTCGGCACCACCCCGGCCACCGCCGCCCCCAGCCCCTCCGGCCGGGCCGCCGGCACCCCCCGCACCGCGGCCAGGCTCAGCGCCAGCCGGGCCACCGTCGCCGAGACGACCGCGGCCAGCACCCCCCGCCGCCACGAGCCGCCGTAGGCCTGGGCCAGCGCGGCCACCTGTCCGAGCAGTACGAGGACGAGCGTGATCACGCCGAACGGCCCGATGTCCGACTGCTTCATGATCCGCAGGGCTTCCTCGGCGGGCTTGCCGCTGCCCAGGGCGTCGGCGGTGTCGGCGAGCCCGTCCAGGTGCAGCCCGCGGGTGAGCACGGCCGGCACCGCGACGGCGGCCACGGCGGCCACCGGGGCACTCGCCCCGGCCAGGACCAGCAGCGCCCCGGTCGCGCCCGCGCAGAGTCCGACGGCGAGGCCGGCCAGCGGCGCGAGGAGCATGCCGCCCCGGGCGGCCTCGCGGTCCCAACGGGTCACCCGCACGGGGAACACGGTGAGGGTCCCGAAGGCGAAGCGGAGGCCGTCACGCCAGAAAGTCGCAGAGGTCGCAGCCACCGGCGCAGGTTACCCGGTGGTCAGGAAGGTGCGTGCCCCGGCCGGGGATAAAGTGCGCACATGGGACATTGGCTGGAGCGGAACATCGTCGAGCCGGGCAAACTCCCCCTGCTGCTCGCCCTGGCCGCCTTCGTCCTGACCTTCGTCGTCACCCGGGTCATCACCCGTCTGATCCGTGCCGGCCGGGGCCCGTTCGGGAACGTCAAGGCGGGCGGGCTGCACATCCACCACGTGGTCCCGGGCGTCGTCCTCGTCGTCGTCGGGGGCTTCGGCGCGGTGGCCGGCGGCCGGCAGGGGTTCGGCGCGGCCCTCGCCGCGATCGTCTTCGGCGTCGGCGCGGGCCTCGTCCTCGACGAGTTCGCGCTGATCCTGCACCTCGACGACGTCTACTGGACCGCGGAGGGCCGCCGGAGCGTCGAGGTCGTCGTCATCACCGCCGCGATGGTAGGGCTGCTGCTCGCCGGGTTCTCGCCGTTCGGCGTCAACGACCTCTCGGCCGACGAACTCCAGGACCGGGGCGCCGTCATCGCGAACGTCGTGGCCAACTTCCTCTTCTCGCTCGTGGCCCTCAGCAAGGGCAAGGCCCGTATCGCGATCTTCGGAGTGGTCGTCCCGTTCCTCGGGGTGGTCGGCGCGGTCCGCCTGGCCCGGCCCGGCTCGCCCTGGGCCCGGCGCTTCTACCCCGCCCGCCCGCGCGCGCGGGCCCGGGCCGGACTGCGCGCCTACCGCCACGACCGCCGCTGGGCCCGGCTGAGCAGAACCCTTCAGGACTGGATCGGCGGCAAGCCCGACCGCCCGGAACCGGCCCGGCTGCCCGGCCGCCGCTGACCCCGCCGGCGCCGCAGCCGCCGCCCCGCCGCCACCACCCCGTACAGGGCCACCACGCCCGCGATGGCCGCCAGATGCTCCTTGCCCGCGAGGTTGTCCTTCAGCGCCACCTCGACCACCATCGCCGCCGCCACCGCGCCCGCGGTGACGTACGCGCCGTACCGCCACCCGAGGACGACCGCGAGCCCCACGACGGCCGCCGAGGGGCCGGTGTCCACCACCCAGGCGTCCGAGGCGGGCAGGCCCAGCGGGCTGTGCGGGCCCAGCGCGATGCCGGCCCGGGCGTACAGCGTGCCGGCGAGGGTCGCCACATAGGAGACGACCAGGGTCCGCCACCAGCCCAGGCACACCTCGGCGATGCCGAACACGGCCAGGATCTGCGCCAGCGCGCCCCACACCGGCAGGTCCAGCGCCGGCACGAACAGCGAGAGGGGAGTGCGCAGCAGCGCCGGCCAGAACGGGTCCGCGGCCCGCACGCCCCCGACGTCCTGCACGAACCGGAAGCCCCACGACTGGTTCTGGACGAACTGCAGCAGCGCCGTCAGGCACACCGCCGCCGCCGACATCGGCACCGCCCGCAGCCGCCGCTTCGCCAGCGGGCCGCGCACCGTGGCGTACAGCAGGCCCCACTCGGTGCGGGCCCAGCGGGCGAGCGGCTTCATGCGATGGACCTCATCGGTTCGTGTCGCGGTCGGTGTCCAGGTGCCGTCGGAGCGGCCTCGGCAGCACCGGCTTCTCCAGGAACCCCTCCGCGCGCGCCGACGCGAGGCCGATGCGCGGCAGGTCCGCGCTCTTCTCGAAGAGCAGGAACCGCGGTTCCCAGATCGGCCGGTACTTGGCGTTGGCCCGGTACAGGGACTCGATCTGCCACCACCGGGAGAAGAAGCTCAGCAGGGATCTCCACAGCCGCAGCACCGGCCCCGCGCCCAGACGCGCACCACGTTCGAAGACCGACCGGAACATCGCGAAGTTGAGCGAGACCTGCGTGACACGGATCTCGCCGGCCCGCCGCAGCAGTTCGATGACCATGAACTCCATCAACCCGTTGTCGGAGTCGCGGTCCCGTCGCATCAGATCCAGGGAGAGCCCGCCGGGACCCCACGGCACGAACGACAGCAGCGCCCGCAGCCGTCCCTCCCCGTCGGTGCACTCCAGCATCACGCACCGCCCGTCCCGGCTGTCGCCGAGCCGCCCCAGCGCCATGCTGAACCCGCGCTCGGTGGCGCCGTCCCGCCAGTCGTCGGCGCGGCGCAGGAGGTGGGCCATCTCGTCGGCGGGGATGTCCTCGTGGCGGCGGATCCGCACCGAGTGGCCGGCCCGGCCGACCCGGTTGTGGGCCTGCCGGACGGCCCGCATGGCCCGCCCCTCCAGCGTGAACTCGGAGACCTCGACGATCGCCTCGTCCCCCAGTTCCAGCGCGTCGAGTCCGTGCCGCGCGTACACGGTGCCGGCCTCCTCGCCGGCCCCCATCACCGCCGGGATCCACCCGTGCGCCCGGGCCTCGCTCAGCCACGGCACGATCGCCCCCGGCCAGGCCTCCGGGTCCCCGATCGGATCCCCGGAGGCGAGACTCACCCCGCCCACCACCCGGTAGGCCACCGCCGCCTTGCCGGTCGGCGACCACACGACGCTCTTCTCCCGGCGCAGCGCGAAGTACCCGAGCGAGTCCCGTTCGCCGTGCCGCTCCAGCAGCTCGCGCAGCCGCTTCTCGTCGTCCTCGGTGAGCGGGTCGACGGCACGGCGGGAGCGGAAGGCGGCGTACAGGACGGCGAGGACGAGCAGCGTGCTCAGCACGTTGACGCACACGTTCACCCAGTTGGGCGGTGCGATGTGGGGGAACCGGGAGGGGTCGGCGGCGACCGAGACCAGGCGCAGCGTGCCGTAGTGCCAGCGCTCCGCGAACGTCGAACGGGCGGCGTACGGGGCCTGGTTGGTGGCGGTCACGAGAACGGCGGCGAGCAGCGAGGCGAGGAGCCCGCCGCCCACGGCCACGGTCGCGGCGAGCCGCGGGTTCGCCCGGTCGCCCTTGGCGTAGAACTCCCGGCGGCCGGCGAGCAGCGCGGCCACGAAGGCGGCGGTCAGCGCGATCGAGACCCAGTTCTGCGGGTAGCGCCGGATCTCCGGGAACGCCATGGCGAACGCGAACAGCGCGAGGAAGAGGCCGCTCAGCACCAGGTTGAGGATCCAGGCGGCCCGCTTGCGCCGTCGCATCGTGATCGCGAGGAAGGCGGTGAACACGCCGGAGGCGAAGCCGGCGGTCAGCAGGTACGGCGTGAAGAAGTCCTCCTGGTTGTGCCGCCGCACGTCCTGCCCCAGCGACACCCACACGGCGCTGAGGAAGTTGACGAAGGCGACGGCCCGCAGATACCACACGGCACTGGCGGCGGCCCGCCGGGAAACCCCGCCGGCCCGCCACCGCTCAACGGCAATTCGGACATCTCCCATGGAGATGGATCATATGGGCGCTTCTGCGGTGAACGCCGTCACACGCACGGACCTCGCCGCCGCCGGTCCGGCCGCCGCCCGGCAGGTCCGGCCGCCGTCACTCCTGCGGCCCGGTCTCCTTCTCCTCCGCCGCCGTCTCCGGCCCGGGGTGCTCCGGGAGTTCCGCCGCCAGGGCCGCCGCGGACTGGACCAGGGGGAGGGCGAGCAGGGCGCCCGCTCCCTCACCGACCGTCACGCCCTGCTGCAGCAACGGCTCCAGGGCCATCCGGTCCAGCGCCTTCGCCTGGCCGGGCTCCCCGCTGTCGTGGCCGGCCAGCCACCAGTCCGGCGCCCGGAACGCGATCCGCTGCGCGACCAGCGCGCACGCGGCCGACACCACGCCGTCCAGCACCACCGGCAGCTTCCGCACCGCCGCCTGCAGCAGGAACCCGGTCATCGCCGCGAGGTCGGCCCCGCCGACCGTCGCCAGCAACTGCATCTGGTCCCCGAGCACCGGCCGGGCCCGCCGCAACGCGTCCCGGATCGCCGCGCACTTGCGCATCCAGGCGAGGTCGTCGATGGCCAGTCCGCCCCGTCCGGTCACCACGGACGCGTCGGTCCCGCACAGCGCGGCGACCAGCGTGCACGCCGCCGTGGTCCCCCCGACGCTCACGTCGCCGAGCACCACCAGGTCCGTCCCCGAGTCGGCCTCCTCGTCGGCCAGCGCCATCCCCGCCCGGAACGCCGCCTCGGCCTCCTCCGCGGTGAGCGCGTCCTCGACGTCGATCCGGCCGCTGCCCCGTCGCACCCGGTGCCGAACGACCTCCGCGGGCAGTGCGCCGGGGTCGCAGTCCAGTGCCATGTCGACGATCCGCAGGGGAACCCCGAGCCGCCGGGCCAGCACCGCCACCGGGCTGGCACCCTCCAGGACGGCCCGCACCAGCACCGCGGCGGTGCCCGCCGGCCGCGCCGACACGCCGAGTTCGGCGACGCCGTGGTCGCCGGCGAAGAGCAGGACCCGGGGCCGTTCGACCGCCCTGACCGGTACGGAACCCTGCGCGGCGGCCAGCCACTCGCCGAGGTCGTCGAGGCGGCCCAGCGACCCGGGCGGCACCGTCAGCCGCTCCCGGCGCGCCTCTGCGTCACGGCGCACACCGCCGTCGGGGCGCTCGATCAGATCGGTGAAGTCGTCGAGATTAAGCGAGCTCATTCGCCGAACAGTACCGGCACCGAACGAATGGTTCGGTGCCAGATCGCCGCCCCACCCGCACGGCGTCTTGGCAGGCAAGATCGGTATCCCATACGTTCACTTTTGGAGTGGATTGCGTACAGGGAGCACAGGGAGCCGCCGATGCCGCCCACACCCGAACTCCTCCCGGGCACCGACCGGTTCCACGAACCGCGTCGCGAGGACTGTCCCTGGTGCGGGTCCGGACGTCTGCGCACCCGTGTGCGCACGACCGACCTCCTGCACCACCGGCCCGGCAGCTTCGCCGTGGACGAGTGCCGCGACTGCGGCCACGCCTTCCAGAACCCCCGGCTGACCGCGGAGGGCTTCGTCCTCTACCACCGGGACTACTACGAGGGCCGGCTGGAGGACCACACCGACCGCCTGCTCGCGACCCGCGGCGGCCGCCGCCGGCACCGCGCCGCCGCCCGCGCGATGCACGCGCTGACCGAACCGGAGAGCTGGCTGGACGTCGGGACGGGCCGCGCCCACTTCCCGCGCACGGCGAAGGAACTCTTCCCGTACACGTCGTTCGACGGCCTCGACTCGACCCTGCGGGTGACGTGGGCCCAGGCCGACGGGCACATCGAGGAGGCCCACTGCGGCCACCTGACCGCCCCGCACATGCTGGCCAGGCTGCGCGCCCGCTACGACGTCGTCACCATGTTCCGGCACCTCGAACACGCCCCCGACCCGCGCGCCGAACTGCGCGCGGCGCTCGCGGCGCTGCGGCCCGGCGGCCACCTCCTGATCGACGTCGCCAACCCGCGCAGCGCCTTCGGCGCGCTGCTCGGCAAGTGGTGGGCCCCGTTCGGCCAGCCCCGGCACCTGCACCTGCTGCCGCCGGCCAACCTCCGGGCGGAACTGGAGTCCCAGGGCTGCGAGATCCTCACCGCCGACCGCAGGACGCCGCACATCCCGTGCGACCTCTCGGCGGCGCTCGCCCTGGTACTGGGCCGGCTGCTGCCCGGACCCCTCCGGCCGGCGACGGCCCCGCTGGTGGCCGCGGCGGCGGCCGTCGACCACGCGCTGGCCCCCCTGCTGCGCCGCACACCCTTCTCCAACGGGTACCGGATCATCGCGAAGAAGGGCTGACGAGGACCGGTCGCGCCCCGCACGGGGCGCGACCCTGCCACCCGGGCCCTAACGCAGGACCAGCGCCTGCCCGGCCACCACCAGGACCACCTGCTCGCACTCGCCCGCGAACGCCGCGTTCAGGCGGCCCAGTTCGTCCCGGTAGCGGCGCCCCGACGCGGTGGCGGGCACGATGCCCGACCCCACCTCGTTGGAGACGGCGACCACCGTCCGCCGGGTCGAGCGCACCGCCTCGGTCAGCTCCCGCACCCGTTCCCGCAGCGCCTTCTCGCCGCCCGACGCCCACTCGGTGTCGTCCCACGCCCCGACGGAGTCCATCGCGTCCGTCAGCCACAGCGACAGACAGTCCACCAGCAACGGGGGCCCGTCCTCGGCCAGCAACGGCACCAGGTCGCACGTCTCGGTGGTACGCCACGACCCCGGCCGCCGCTCCCGGTGCACGGCCACCCGTGACGCCCACTCGGTGTCCCCGCCGCGCGTCCCGCCCGTGGCCACGTACAGCACGCCGGGGAAGGACTCCAGCCGCCGCTCGGCCTCCACGGACTTGCCGGACCTGGCCCCGCCCAGCACCAGCGTCCGGCGCGGCACGTCGGGCACCTCCTCGTACACCCCGACCGTCAGCGTGGTGCCGTCCGGCACCGCCCGCGCCCCGGCCGCCGCCAGCCGCCGCCGCAACTCCGGTCCCGGCGGCACGTCGTGGCCGAGATGGACGGCGACGACGTCGGTCGCCGGACCCACCGCACCGACCGCCCGCAGCCGTGCCAGCGCGTCCGGACGCCCCACCACGTCCAGCAGCGCCATGTCGTACGACTCCGCGCCCTCGTCGCTCCCGTTCTCCAGCCCGGCCGGCGCACCGCCCGGCGGCAGGTACAGCAGCCGTTGCCCGTCCGGGCCGGTGACCGCGTACCCGGTGCCGCCCGCGTCCATCGCCAGCGCCCGCACCCGGTGCCCGGTCAGCAGCGCCAGCTCCCGCCCGTCCGGCACCCGGCCCGGCTGCGGCAGCCCGGCCGGCACCTCGACGGCCGGCCCGTCGTGCGGGTGTGACAGCAGCACCTGCCGTACACCGGTGAGGGACCGTCCGGCCCGTGCCGCCGCGAACGCCGCGCCAGGCGTCAGATCGAGCAGCAGCGTGCCGTCGACGAGCACCGCGGTGGCGGCCCGCGCGTCCGCGCCGACGGCCGTCGCGCAGGCCGCGCAGGAACAGTCGGGCTGGGGCAGCCCCGCGGGAGCACCGGTACCGAGCAAAGTCACTTCCACGGACCGATTCTCACCCGTCCTGACGGTTCTCGCTCCGGCCGACGCCCCCTGCGGTGTGCCCCGCCAGGGGCGCTCGGGGTGCTCCCGGCCGAAGGCCGGGGGGCGAACCACGCGGCCCGCCCCCACCGGCCCGCAACCAGCGGAGTTTTCGTCGGCCTCCTTATACGATGCACCAGTTGGATCAAAGGAGGCCTATATGGCGGCATGGACGTGGCGGTTCGAGAAGGCCGACGGGACGGAGGTCCAGCCCGCGGTGGAGCCCGAGGAGTTCACCACCCAGGGCGACGCCGAGTCCTGGATCGGCGAGCAGTGGAAGGAGCTGCTGGCCGGCGGCGCCGACCAGGTGCGGCTCTACGAGGACGCCACCGAGATCTACGGACCGATGAGCCTGCACGCGGACGAATCCTGAGAGAGGTGCCGGTCCGGGGCGGCCCCGCGAGGTGCCGCCCCGCCGTCACTGCTCGCTCAGTGTCACGTCCACCGTCCGCCGGACGTCCTCCCGGCTGTACGTCACCGTCGTCTTCTGCCCGGGCCGGTCGGCGGCGAGCGACTCGGCCAGTGAGGTGATGGTGGTGACGTGGTCGTCGCCCAGCCCGGTGATGATGTCCCCGGCCCGGATGCCCGCCCTGTCGGCCGCGTCGCCCGGTTTCACGGTGACGACGGCCACCCCGGCGGGCCGGTAGTTCACGTCGACGACCGTGCGCCCGCTGATGCCGAGCGCGGCCCGCCCCGAGTCGGTCACCTTGCCCTGCTTGATGATCTGGTTGGCGACGGTCTTCACCATCGACCCCGGGATGGCGAACCCGATGCCGGGCGCCGCGCTGCCACCGAGGTCGGGGTCGCTCGCGGCGAGCGTCGGGATGCCGATGACCTGCCCGTCCAGGTTGACCAGTGCGCCGCCGCTGTTGCCGGGGTTGATGGCGGCCGAGGTCTGCACCATGTTCGGGATGGTGGCACCGGTGCCGCCGCCCTCCTGGTTCTCGCTGACGGTGCGTCCGGTCGCCGACACGATGCCCTCGGTCACGCTGGACGACAGCCCGAGCGGCGAGCCCATGGCCAGCGTGATCTGCCCGACCTCGACCTTCTCGGTGTCCCCGAAGGAGGCCGCCTTCAGCCCGTCCGGGAGTTTGTCCAGCCGCAGGACCGCCAGGTCCTGCTCGGGATAGGAGTAGACGAGCGTCGCGGTGAGCGGTTCCTCGTTGTTGGCGGTCGTCACCTTGAACTTCTTCTCGCTCTGGACGACATGGGCGTTGGTGACGATGTGTCCCCTGTCGTCGTAGACCACGCCGGAGCCCAGGTCGTGGGTGGCCTGGATCTGCACCACCGACGGCAGGACGTCCCTGATCACCTTCTGGTACTGGTTCTGCAGGTCGGCCGCGACCGCCGGGACGGCCGCCCGGGTGGCGGTGGGGTCCTTCGCCGCGGCGCCGTCGAAGCCGGAGCAGCCGCAGACGAGGGCTGCGAGACAGCAGGAGCCGAGCGCGGCGGCCGTACGGAAGGTCCGACGGGTACGGGAAGCGTCCATGCCCCGAGTCTCGTTGCGGGTTCCGGGTCCGGCCCGTACAGCTGACCCGAACGAGCAGCACGCGGCGGGTTCAGCCGCGGACCCCGCACAGGTGGAGCAACGCCGCGACCGCGCGGTAGGGATCCGTCCGCCCGGCCCGCTCCTCGGCGGCCAGCAGCGTGTCCAGGTCGGCGGGCGGTGCGGCGTCGTCCGCGGCGGTGTCCGTGAACACCCGTACCCCGTACCAGGAGTGCAGCGGCGCGCCGATGCCGGCGAGCGCGGCGGTGACCGTGGCCAGCCGGTCGGCCCGCACCTCGAGGCCCAGCCGGTTGTGGTAGGTGAGGCTGTCGAAGGCGGAGGCCGCCCCCGCCCAGTCCCCGCTCAGCCCCGGCCGCATGGCCAGCGCGTCGGCGTTGCGCACGAGCAGCGACAGCAGCCCGCCCGGCGCCAGCATCCGGGCCAGTCCGGCGAGCAGCGCGTCCGGCTCCTCGACGTACATCAGCACACCGTGGCAGAGCACCAGGTCGAAGCTGCCCGGCAGGAAGTGGACACCCGTGTCCCGTCCGTCCCCCTCGACGATCCGCACCCGCTCGCGGATCCCCTCCGGCTCACCCGCCAGGGCCTGCCGGGCGGCCGCGATCATCGCCGGTTCCCGCTCGACACCGGTCACCTGGTGCCCGGCACGGGCCAGCCGCAGCGCCTGCGTGCCCTGGCCCATCCCCACGTCGAGGACGCGCAGCCGCAGGCCGACCGCGAACCGCCCGGCTATCTGCTCGTCGAGCTGGCGGGCCACCAGCTCCTGCCGTACGACGTCACGCAGCCCGCCCAGCCTGGTCAGCCAGGCCTTCGCCGCACCCCCGGAGAACGGCTCTGCGCTCAGGGCCGCTCTCCGCGCTTGACCTGCGGCTTGGGCAGCCGGAGCCGGCGCATCTGGAGGGAGCGCATCAGACCGTAGGCGACGGCGCCCTTCTTGTTCTCGTCCGGGAACCGCTCGGCGAGGCGCTTGCGCAGCCGGATGCCGCTCACCGCCGCGTCGAGCACGATCAGCACGATCACGACCAGCCACAGCAGCAGCGCGATGTTCTTGATCGCCGAGTTGTTGACCACGCTCATGACCAGGATGACCACGGCCAGCGGCAGGAAGAACTCCGCCACGTTGAAGCGCGAGTCGACCCAGTCGCGGGCGAACCTGCGGACCGGGCCCTTGTCACGGGCCGGCAGGTACCGCTCGTCGCCGGTGGCCAGCGCCTGGCGCTGCCGGTCCATGGCGGCACGCCGGTCGTCGCGCTGACGCTTGGCGGCGTCCTTGCGCGTCGTCGGCGTGCTCGCCACGCTGCGGCGCTGGGTCTGGGCCTCGCTGCGCTTGGGCGTGGGCCTGCCCTTGGGCGCCTGCGGGTCACGGGTCTGCTTGGAGTCGGTCACCGGCGCCTTGTCGGCGGGGGCCTTCTCTTCCTTGGCACGGCTACGGAACACAAAACCCAAGGGTACGGGGTGGACGGGTGTGGGCCCTAGCCCGGCGGGGAACGATCCCGCAACGCCGGACGTCTCCAATAGGGGACAGAGGGGATGTTGCAGACGGTTCGCCCGGTTCGTACGACGTCGGTCCGGCGTTGTACGGGGGTTGTACGGCGGTTGTGCGCAGGTTCACCGGAGCGGTCGCTCCGGGGGACCCTGGGGGCCCACCTACTACCTGTGCCGGAGCGGAGACGGCCGCAGTCGTCCTTGGGGATGAGCGCATCGGTCCCCGAACAGTGCGGTAATGGAGGCAGGGCCCGTACTGTGGGTTCTGTCGCAGGATCTGTGAGCTGGAGTCCGTCAGAAGGGGGCGCGCGAAGCCCATGAGCGGTGTCATGAAGCGTATGGGGATGATCTTCCGCGCGAAGGCGAACAAGGCCCTGGACAGGGCCGAGGACCCGCGCGAGACCCTCGATTACTCGTACCAGAAGCAGCTCGAGCTGCTTCAGAAGGTGCGCCGCGGGGTGGCGGACGTCGCCACCTCCCGCAAGCGGCTCGAACTCCAGCTGAACCAGCTCCAGCAGCAGTCCGGCAAGCTGGAGGACCAGGGCCGCAAGGCGCTGGCGCTGGGCCGCGAGGACCTCGCCCGTGAGGCGCTGTCCCGCCGCGCCGCCCTCCAGCAGCAGGTGACCGACCTGGAGACCCAGCACGCCACCCTCCAGGGCGAGGAGGAGAAGCTCACCCTCGCGGCCCAGCGCCTCCAGGCCAAGGTGGACGCCTTCCGCACCAAGAAGGAGACCATCAAGGCCACCTACACCGCCGCCCAGGCCCAGACCCGCATCGGCGAGGCCTTCTCCGGCATCTCCGAGGAGATGGGCGACGTCGGCCTCGCCATCCAGCGCGCCGAGGACAAGACGCAGCAGCTCCAGGCCCGCGCCGGCGCCATCGACGAACTGCTCGCCTCCGGTGCCCTGGACGACCCCACCGGCATGGCCAAGGACGACATCGCCGCCGAGCTGGACCGCCTCTCCGGTGGTACGGATGTAGAGCTGGAACTGCAGCGCATGAAGGCCGAGCTCGCCGGGGGTTCTCCCCAGCAGGCCATCGAGGGCGGCACCGACCAGGGCCGGCAGGCGCAGCAGCCCCAGGACACCCCGCGCTTCGACAAGCAGTAGCCGACGCCTGGAGGGCGACATGGCCGACATGGTCGTAAGGATCATGGGGGAGGGCCAGGTGAGGCTGGCCGACAGCCACCTCACCGAACTCAACAAGCTGGACGACGAGCTCCTGGCGGAGACGGAGTCCGGTGACGAGTCGGCCTTCCGCCGCACCCTGACCGCCCTCCTGGACAAGGTCCGGGAGCTCGGCACCCCCCTCCCGGACGACGCCCTGGAGCCCTCGGACCTGATCCTCCCCTCCCCGGACGCGACCCTGGAGGAGGTCCGAGCCCTCCTGAGGGACGACGGCCTGATCCCGGGCTGACGCGAATCCCCCCGACGCAGCGGACCCGTACCCCTGCGCATCCGGTCCGGGGCCCGCGGACGAAGCCGGACCCGTACCCCTGCCCACCCCGTCCGGGGCCCGCGGACGAAGGTCGGTCCGCACATTGATCAGCCCGTCCGGCGTTTGAGGACGAGGCCGTTCAGGCCGAAGCGGGGGTGCGGGGGCGGCAGCCCCTGCGAACGGCGCCCGTGACGGCGGGCCGAACCGGCGGTTCCGGCGCACCCGGACCCGCCGTACTGTTCACACCGTGAGCCCCTTCGAGAGAGCGCGCTGCCGCGTCGGCGCCCATCCACTGGCCGTGGACGCGGTCATCGCCGCGGGCGCTCTCGTGTGCATGGTCGTGAGCTCCTTCGCGGTGCCGCACGGCGCACACGGCGTCGCCTGGGGCATCCGCACCCCGGACCCCCTCAGCCTGGTCCTGATGACGCTCGCCGCCGTCGCCCTGGTCTTCCGCCGCTACGCCCCGAAGACGGTCCTGGCCGTCACCGGCGCCGCCTCCGTCGTCGAGTGCGTCACCGGTGACCCCCGCGCCCCGGTCGCGATGGCGGCCGTCGTCGCCCTGTTCACCGTCGCCGCCACCACCGACCGCCGCACCACCCTGCGGGCCGGCCTGCTCACCATGACCGTGCTGACCACCGCCGCGATGGCCGCGGGCCCCCTCCCGTGGTACGCCCAGGAGAACCTCGCGATCTTCGCCTGGACCGGCATCGGAGCCTCCGCCGGGGACGCGGTTCGCAGCCGGCGGGCCGTCGTCCAGGCCATCCGGGAGCGCGCCGAGCGCGCCGAGCGGACCCGGGAGGAGGAGGCCCGCCGCCGGGTCGCCGAGGAGCGGCTGCGCATCGCCCGCGACCTGCACGACGTCGTCGCCCACCACATCGCCCTGGTCAACGTGCAGGCGGGGGTGGCCGCACACGTCATGGACAAGCGGCCCGACCAGGCCAAGGAGGCCCTCGCCCACGTCCGCGAGGCCAGCCGGTCCGCGCTCAACGAACTGCGCGCCACCGTCGGCCTGCTCCGCCAGTCCGGCGACCCCGCGGCCCCCACCGAACCCGCGCCCGGCCTGCACGTCCTCGAAGAGCTCGCCGACACCTTCCGCAACGCCGGCCTCCAGGTCGAGGTGGCCCGCGCCGACCAGGGCACCACCCTGCCCGCCGCCGTGGACCTCGCCGCCTACCGGATCGTCCAGGAGGCCCTGACCAACGTGCAGAAGCACGCGGGACCCGAGGCCAAGGCGGAGGTCAGCGTCGTACGGGTCGGACCGCACATCGAGGTCACCGTCCTGGACAACGGCTCGGGGGAGGGCGGCGAACCGGCTCCCGAGGAGGGCGGCGGCCATGGGCTGCTCGGCATGCGCGAGCGCGTGACGGCCCTGCGCGGCACCCTCACCACCGGCCCCCGCTACGGCGGCGGCTTCCGCGTCCATGCGATCCTGCCGGTCAAGACCGACACCGACGACCGCGCCGACGACCGCGCCGACCACCGGCCGGCCGCCCTGGGGGACTCCGCATGACGATCCGTGTCCTGCTCGCCGACGACCAGGCCCTGCTGCGCAGCGCGTTCCGGGTGCTCGTCGACTCCGAGTCCGACATGGAGGTGGTCGGTGAGGCCTCCGACGGCGCCGAGGCGGTGCGGCTGGCCCGGGAGACCGGAGCCGACGTCGTCCTGATGGACATCCGGATGCCGGGCACGGACGGTCTGGCCGCCACCCGGCTGATCAGCGAGGACCCGTCCCTGGACGAGGTCCGGGTGGTCATCCTCACCACCTTCGAGGTCGACGACTACGTCGTGCAGGCGCTGCGCGCGGGCGCCTCCGGCTTCCTCGGCAAGGGCAGCGAGCCCGAGGAGCTGCTGAGCGCCATCCGGGTCGCCGCCGGCGGTGAGGCGCTGCTCTCCCCGACCGCCACCAAGGGCCTGATCGCCCGCTTCCTCGCCCAGGGCGACACGGGCGCCGACGGCCGCGACCCGGCCCGCGCCGAACGGCTGGAGGCACTCACCTCCCGCGAGCGCGAGGTGCTGGTCCAGGTCGCCGGCGGGCACTCCAACGACGAGATCGCCGAGCGCCTGGAGGTCAGCCCGCTGACCGTGAAGACGCACGTCAACCGGGCCATGGCCAAGCTCGGCGCCCGGGACCGGGCCCAGCTCGTGGTGATCGCCTACGAGTCCGGGCTGGTCCGTCCGCGGATGGACTGATCTCCACCCGGGCGTACTGCGCAGGGAGTAGGTGCCGGACAAAGGACGGCACCCTGGGGCTACACGACCGGGGCCGCGCATGGGTGAGGGTGGTGGGGTGGGCGCTCACAGGTGCCCCCTGTGCCGCTCATCCGTCGCTCACGCGCCGCGCACCGCAGCTCCGCGCACAGCAGCTCACCGAAAAGAGACCCTGACCCATGTCCTGGCTGTCCCGATTCAGCCTCGCGCAGCGGGCCCTGATAGGCCTCATGTCCTTGATCGCGCTCGTCTTCGGCGCGATCGCGATCCCCCAGATCAAGCAGCAGCTGCTGCCCACCATCTCCCTGCCCATGGTGTCGGTGATCGCCCCCTACCAGGGCGCGGCCCCGGACGTCGTCGAGAAGCAGATCGTCGAGCCGATCGAGAACAACCTCGAGGGCGTCGACGGGGTCACCGGTGTCACCTCCACCGCGAGCGAGGGCAACGCCGTGATCATGGCGTCCTTCGACTACGGCAACGACACCAAGCAGCTGGTGGCCGACGTCCAGCTGGCCGTCAACCGCGCCCAGCTCCCGGACTCCGTCGACCCGCAGGTCATCTCCGGCTCCACGGACGACATGCCGACCGTGGTCCTCGCCGTCACCTCCGGCAAGGACCAGCAGGCTCTCGCCGACCAGCTCGACAAGACGGTCGTCCCGGACCTGAAGGACATCGACGGCGTGGGCCGCGTCCAGGTCACCGGCGTGCGCGACCTCCAGGTCACCGTCACCCCCTCGGACGCGAAGCTGCAGAAGGCGGGTCTCACCCCCGCCGCCCTCGCCCAGACGCTCCAGGCGGCCGGCGCGACCGTGCCGGCGGGCTCCTTCGACGAGGACGGCGCCAACCGCACCGTCCAGGTCGGCGGCGGCCTCACCTCGCTCTCGCAGATCGAGAACCTGATGGTCACGGGCCAGGGCGTGCCGAAGCCGGTCCGGCTCGGCAGCGTCGCCACGGTGAAGCAGCAGGAGGCTCCGGCCGACTCCATCACGCGCACCGACGGCCGCCCCAGCCTCGCCGTGAGCGTCACCATGGACCACGACGGCAGCGCGGTCTCCATCTCGAACGCGGTCAAGGACAAGCTGCCGAAGCTGCGTCAGGACCTCGGTTCGGGCGCCACCCTCACGGTCGTCAGCGACCAGGGCCCGGCCGTCTCCAAGTCCATCAAGGGCCTGACCACCGAGGGCGCCCTCGGCCTGGTCTTCGCGGTCCTGATCATCCTGGTCTTCCTGGCCTCGGTCCGCTCGACCCTGGTGACGGCGGTCTCCATCCCGCTGTCGGTGGTCCTCACACTGATCGTGCTGTGGACCCGCGGTCTCTCCCTCAACATGCTCACCCTCGGCGCGCTGACCATCGCCATCGGCCGGGTCGTGGACGACTCGATCGTGGTCCTGGAGAACATCAAGCGCCACCTCGGCTACGGCGAGGAGCGCCAGGCCGCCATCATCGGCGCGGTCCGCGAGGTGGCCGGCGCGGTCACCTCCTCCACCCTCACCACGGTCGCCGTGTTCCTGCCGATCGGCCTGGTCGGCGGCATGGTGGGCGCCCTGTTCGGCTCGTTCAGCATCACCGTGACGGCCGCGCTGCTCGCCTCCCTGCTGGTCTCGCTGACGGTCGTACCGGTGCTGTCGTACTGGTTCCTGCGCGCCCCGAAGGGCACCCCCGAGGACGCCGACGAGGCCCGCCGAAAGGCCGAGGCGAAGGAGGCCGACAGCCGGCTCCAGCGCGCCTACGTGCCCGTCCTGCGCTTCGCGACCCGGCGCCGCCTCACCAGCGTGCTGATCGCCGCCGTGGTCCTGGTCCTCACGTTCGGCATGGCCGGGGCGCTGAAGACCAACTTCTTCGACCAGGGCGACCAGGAGGTCCTCACCGTCAAGCAGGAGCTGAAGCCGGGCACCAGCCTGGCGGCGACCGACGCGCAGGCGAGGAAGGTCGAGAAGCTGCTCGCCTCCGTCGACGGGGTGAAGGACTACCAGGTCACCGTCGGCTCGTCCGGCTTCATGGCGGCCTTCGGCGGCGGCACCGACACCAACCAGGCGTCGTACTCCGTGATGCTGGACGACGCGAAGTCGTACGACAAGGTGCAGAGCGCCATCGAGGACGGCCTGCACAAACTGCCCGGCATCGGCACGACCACGGTGTCCGCCGGTGACGGCTTCGGCAGCCAGGACCTGAGCGTCGTCGTCAAGGCGGCCGACGGGGACGTGCTGCGCAAGGCCTCCGAGCAGGTCCGCGCCACCGTCGCGAAGCTCGACGACGTCACCGACGTCACCAGCGACCTCTCCCAGAGCGTGCCGCGCATCTCGGTGAAGGCCAACTCCAAGGCCGCCGCGGCCGGCTTCGACGACCAGACGCTGGGCGCCGCAGTCACCCAGGCGGTCAAGGGCACCACGGCCGCCAAGGCCACCCTCGACGACACCGAGCGGGACGTCGTCGTGAGGTCGGCGAAGCCGGCCGAGACCCTCGCCCAGCTGCGCGCCCTCAAGCTGGGCCCGGTGAAGCTCGGCGACATCGCCACCGTCAAGGTGGTGGACGGGCCGGTCTCGATGACCCGCATCGACGGTCAGCGCGCGGCGACCGTCTCCGCGAAGCCGACCGGTGACAACACCGGCGCGGTCAGCACCCAGCTGCAGTCGAAGATCAAGGCACTGAAGCTCCCGGCGGGCGCGACGGCCTCCATCGGCGGCGTCACCTCCGACCAGGACAGCGCGTTCAAGAACCTGGGCCTGGCGATGCTGGCGGCGATCGCGATCGTCTTCATGCTGCTGGTCGCGACCTTCCGCTCGCTGGTCCAGCCGCTGATCCTGCTGGTCTCCATCCCGTTCGCGGCGACCGGCGCGATCGGCCTGCTCGTCGTCACCGGCACCCCGATGGGCGTCCCGGCGATGATCGGCATGCTGATGCTGATCGGCATCGTGGTGACCAACGCGATCGTCCTGATCGACCTGGTCAACCAGTACCGGCGCCAGGGCTACGGCGTGGTCGAGGCGGTGATCGAGGGCGGCAGGCACCGGCTCCGCCCGATCCTGATGACCGCGCTGGCGACCATCTTCGCCCTCCTGCCGATGGCGCTCGGCGTCACCGGTGAGGGCGGCTTCATCGCCCAGCCGCTCGCGGTGGTGGTGATCGGCGGTCTGATCACCTCCACGCTGCTCACCCTGCTCCTCGTCCCGACGCTGTACGCGATGCTCGAACTCCGCAAGGAGCGCCGGGCGAAGAAGCGGGCCGCGAAGCAGGACCGCGGGACGGCGGACTCCGCCGCCGCGGCCGAGGAGCCGCAGCCCGCGGCCGTCTGACGGTCCCGCCGGCGACGCCCGACGGCCGGGCGCGCGACGGCCGGTTCCCGGAACACCACCGGGAACCGGCCGTCCGCGCCCGGCCGTTCCGTATGCTGGCGCCGCGAACCGCACGGCGGAGAAGGGGAGTTTCGGCGTGCCGCTGCACAAGGACGACCCGAGATCCCTCGGCGGGTACCGGCTGGCCGACCGGCTCGGGGCCGGCGGAATGGGCATCGTCTACTGGGGCCGGTCGCGCTCCGGGCGCGAGGTCGCCGTCAAGGTGGTGCACGCCCAGTACGCCGGCGACCCGGTCTTCCGCGCCCGGTTCCGGCAGGAGATCGAGGCCGCCCGCCGGGTCAGCGGAGCCTTCACCGCACCCGTCCTGGACGCCGACCCGGACGCGCCCGCCCCGTGGATGGCCACCCAGTACGTGCCCGGCCCCTCCCTGGCCGCCCGCATCCGGGCCCAGGGCGCGCTGCGCGTCACCGAACTGCGGCCGCTGGCCCTCGGCCTGGTGGAGGCGCTCCGGGACATCCACCGGGCCGGGGTCGTGCACCGCGACCTGAAACCGGCCAACGTCCTGATGGCCGACGACGGTCCGCGCGTCATCGACTTCGGCATCTCCCGGGCGGCCGAGAACCACCACACCCTCACCGAGACCGGGCAGATGGTCGGCACCCCGCCGTTCATGTCACCGGAGCAGTTCACAGACGCCCGTACGGTCGGCCCCGCCTCGGACGTCTTCTCGCTCGGCGCGCTGCTGGTGTACTGCGTCACCGGGCGCGGCCCGTTCGACGCCGACAGCCCCTATCTGACCGGCTACCGGGTGGTCCACCACGAGCCCGTCCTGGACGGGGTGACCGGCCCGCTGCGCGCGGTCCTGGAGCGCTGTCTGACAAAGGACCCCGCGGCCAGGCCCGGACTCGACGAACTGGCCCGCGAGTTCGCGGCGGCCCTGCCGGAGACCTCCGCCGACGAGGCGCACACGATGACTCTGCGCCTGCCGTTCGCCCGGCCGGGCGCCGTCCCGTCCCCGGACGAACCCACCCCGGCGGTCACCGGCCGCCGCCCGCGCCGCCGCACCCCCTGGCTGCTGGCGGCCGCGGCCGCCGTCACCGCTCTCGCCCTGACCGGCTACCTCCTGCAGAGCCCGGGGGACGGCGGCGACACGGCGCGCAACGGCTCCCCGGCCGCCTCCGGATCGCGCTGGGGCACCCTCCCCGACGGCTGGAGGCCCTGGCAGACGACGGTGTCCGCGACCGCCGAGCAGGGCGTGAAGAAGGCGCCGGGGTACGAGGGTTCCACCTCGCCCTCCTGCGTCTCGGACGGCTCCTCCGTCTACTGCGGCGGCACCGCCCTGCTGCCCACCCGGGTCGACGCCACCACCGGCCGGACCCTGTGGCGCGCCGGGATCGCGCCGAGGGGCGTCCCGGCCGACCGGTACATCACGACCGTCCTCGGCGTGGACGACGGCCGGGTCCTCGTCGAACTCCAGGTCACCGCCGACAACGGCGCGGGACAGTCGCAGTCCGTCATGGCGCTGGACATCGGGAACGGCACGAGGATCTGGGCGCACCCGGTCCGCACCGACAGCCTGGGTTCGGCCTACGCCGACGGGGTGACCCTGACCCAGGAGGGCGACGGCAGCACGGTCACCCTCCGCTCCGCCCGGGACGGCGGCGTGCGCAGGACCGTGCCGGTGCCCCGGGGCTGGCTCTGCTCCCTGCTCGCCGTGGGGGACTTCCCCTACGTGGACTGCGGCGACCAGACGGACGGCTCGCGGGCCACGCGGTTCTTCACCGTCGACCCGGCCGACGGGCCGGTGCGGACCCTGGACTCGCCCGCCCAGACGGGCAGTTTCGTTGGCATCCTCTCCGGACGGCTGGTCTTCCTGGAGGCGGACGACCAGGACGTCGACAACGGCCCCGACCTGATCTACACCCGCATCGTGCGGGTTGACCCGAAGACCGGCAGGCGCTCGGTGACCGAGCTGCCCGAGCACTACCGGGGCGGGCTGCCCACCCTGGCCCGGGGCACGCTGTACCTCGCCACCTCAAGCGGCCTGGTCACCGCGTTCTCGCCGACGACCGGGGAGAGGCTGTGGTCCAGCCACACCACCCTGGAGTCGCCGGGCCAGGCCTCGGCGGACGCGAGCGGCCGCACGCTCTACATGGCCGGCGCGAGCGGCCGGGTGGTGGCGCTGGACGCGGCGAAGGGCACGGTCCTGTGGGAGTCCTCGGCCCGCGCCCAGGTGCTCGGCAACAGCGGTCTGCTGCCCACCGTCTGGTTCAACCGCGGTGCCCTGGTCCTGTCGACCTCCGACGGCACCGTCTTCACCCTCGACCCGGCGCACCCCGAGCGGAAGCCCGTCTCGGGGTGACACCGGGGGGCGCGGCTACGGCAGCGCCAGCATCCGCTCCAGGGCGAGCTTGGCGAACGCCTCCGTCTCCTTGTCGACCTCGATCCGGTTGACCAGGTTGCCCTCGGCCAGCGACTCCAGGGTCCAGACCAGGTGGGGGAGGTCGATGCGGTTCATGGTGGAGCAGAAGCAGACCGTCCTGTCGAGGAAGACGATCTCCTTGCCCTCGGGAGCGAAACGGTTCGCCAGTCGGCGGACCAGGTTCAGCTCGGTGCCGATCGCCCACTTGGAGCCGGCCGGCGCCGCTTCCAGGGCCTTGATGATGTACTCCGTCGAACCGACGTAGTCGGCCGCGGCCACCACCTCGTGCCGGCACTCCGGGTGGACGAGGACGTTCACGCCCGGGATGCGCTCGCGCACGTCGTTCACCGACTCCAGCGAGAAGCGGCCGTGCACCGAGCAGTGGCCGCGCCACAGGATCATCTTCGCGTTCCGCAACTGCTCGGCGGTGAGGCCGCCGTTCGGCTTGTGCGGGTTGTAGAGCACGCAGTCCTCCAGGGACATGCCCATGTCCCGGACGGCGGTGTTGCGGCCGAGGTGCTGGTCGGGCAGGAACAGCACCTTCGTACCCTGCTCGAAGGCCCACTCCAGGGCCCGCTCGGCGTTGGACGAGGTGCAGATGGTGCCACCGTGCCTGCCGGTGAACGCCTTGATGTCCGCGGACGAGTTCATGTACGAGACGGGGACGACCTGGTCGGCGATCCCGGCCTCGGTCAGCACGTCCCAGCACTCGGCGACCTGCTCGGCCGTCGCCATGTCGGCCATCGAGCAGCCGGCCGCGAGGTCCGGCAGGACCACCTTCTGGTCGTCCGAGGTCAGGATGTCGGCGGACTCGGCCATGAAGTGCACGCCGCAGAAGACGATGTACTCGGCCTCCGGGCGGGCGGCCGCGTCCCGGGCCAGCTTGAAGGAGTCGCCCGTGACGTCGGCGAACTGGATGACCTCGTCGCGCTGGTAGTGGTGGCCGAGCACGAAGACCTTGTCGCCGAGCTTCTCCTTGGCCGCGCGGGCGCGCGCGACCAGGTCCGGGTCGGACGGCGACGGCAGGTCGCCGGGACACTCGACACCCCGCTCGCTCTTCGGGTCGGCCTCACGGCCGAGCAGCAGCAGGGCGAGGGGGCTCGGCTGTACGTCGAGTTCCGTGGTCTGGGCGGTGGTCACGACACGCACCCTTTCTACTTTTCGTCGTTCTGACGTTATCTATCATAACCGCTTCACGTCACTTTGACGATGGCCATTGTGTCGATGTGACGTGATCCCGGTGACGGACCGGAGGGTTGCCGGGGAGCGGCCGCGGGGTGTTCAACAGGCCGCTGGGCGTGACTTCGGGCATGTGCGAGCATGAAGACGTAGAGAAAACGCGAGAACGCGAATGCCGGCCCGGAATGAAACAGCGGACCCGCCGGTTGCACTCGTCGGCAAGCAGTCTCCGTACAACCCGGGAGAGATGTAGATGTCCGTATCGGACGAGACCAGCACCGCCACCGACGGCATCATCCTCAGTGACGCCGCCGCGGCCAAGGTGAAGGCCCTGCTCGACCAGGAAGGCCGCGACGACCTCGCGCTGCGTGTCGCCGTCCAGCCCGGCGGCTGCTCCGGCCTGCGCTACCAGCTCTTCTTCGACGAGCGTTCCCTCGACGGCGACGTCGTCAAGGACTTCGGCGGCGTCAAGGTCGTGACCGACCGCATGAGCGCGCCCTACCTGGGCGGCGCGTCGATCGACTTCGTCGACACCATCGAGAAGCAGGGCTTCACGATCGACAACCCGAACGCGACCGGTTCCTGCGCCTGCGGCGACTCCTTCAGCTGAACCGGCCCGGCCGGCTCCTCTAGCCGAGCCGGCCCGGCGGACGGAACGAAGGCGGCGGCCCCCTTCCTGGGGGGCCGCCGCCTTCGTGCGTGGTTCCTCAGCCCACCTGCGGGTCGAGCGCGGTCGCCTTCTCCTTCGGGACCGCCCTGCCGTCCGTGCCGACCACCTTCCGGCCGTCCAGCGGCGCGTCCAGCCGCACCGTCCGGTGGTACTGCTTGGCGATCAGGATGCAGACCTTGTCCGGCCAGGGCGTCTCGGTCACCTTGACCACCACCTGGCGCGCCCCCTCGTCCGCGGTGGCCTCGTAGTCGGCGCACACGCCGCCGGTGAAGGCGACGGTGAGACCGCTGCCGTCGGCCGTGTAGCCGTCCAGCCGCACGTCCTTCGGGGTCCCGGGGGAGGAAGCGGGCGTCGGCGAGGCCGCGGAGGCCAGGTACTTCGGGTCCACCGCCGGGTAGGTGACGGTGTACGAGTCGGCCGCGCCACGCACCTGGAACAGCCAGGACGGCACCAGCGCCTGCCGGCCGCCGACGGAGTGCGCGGCCAGTCCGAACACCGCGCCCCGGATCACGGCGGAGGCGGCGGACGGCGACGAAGCGGAGCACGGCTGCTCCAGCCGGTCCTTCAGCGGTACGGAACTGGCGCAGCCGCCGATCCCCACCCGGTGGTCCGACCGGGGCGCCGCGTTCATCAGATCCAGGGTCCTGCGGGCGCTCAGCACCGGATAGGTGGCGCCCTTGGCCGCCACCGCCAGCATCCCGTTGCCGCCGACGACCTCACCCTGCTTGTCGACGGTCAGCCCGGTCGTCCAGCCGTAGGTGGGCAGCCCGTCCGCGACCGGGTTCGCGTTCACCGCCCGCCGGTCGCCCATGACCTGGCTCGCGTCGAGCTTCGCGCCGTCCTGGCCGAGCGCGTCGAGCACCGGCGCGGCGGCCTTCTCCGCGGCGGAGGCGCTCACCGGGGTGGCGGCAGGCGCCGCCGGATCCCGGCCGCACACCGGCCCCCTCTTGCAGTTGTCGGTGCCGGGGGCGTAGCGGCTGTACGTCCAGATCCCCGGGGCGTCCCTGTTGACCTGGAGGCTGCCCCCGGAGCCGTCGCTGTCGGTGCCGACCTTCCACACCGGGCCCTCGGCGACCGGCGCGCCCTCGATCCCGAGCGCCTGCGCCAGGGCGGCCACCCGGGCCTTGGAGACCTCGCCGGCCGGCTGGTACACCGCGGCGGACGCGGGCCCGGCGGGAAGCGTCCCGTCCGCCCGGTAGGTCACGCCGTAGGGATTGGGCTCGCCCGGGGCGATCCCCTTGCCTCCGGAGGAATAGCCGTCCAGGGCGAGCGGCGGGGGAGTGCCGCCACCGGGGGCGCCGGCCCCCGTCCCGGTGCCGTTCCCGCCGGACCCGCCTGATCCGCCTGATCCGCCGGTCGCGGCGAGGTAGGCCCCACCACCGCCGACCAGCAGAACGGCGGCGGCCACGGAGGCGACGGCGACGAGGGACCGGCGCCGAGCAGCCCGCCCCGCCTCCCCGGGCACACCGGAGAGCGCGGCCACCTCGGCGGGATCCGCGTCGCGGCCGGGGGCCTGCCCCGGTTCGGCCTCCGGCCCGTCACCGGCGATCTGCCCGGACCCGGAGCCCGCGTCCGCGCCGGGCGCGCGCGATGAACCGGGTTTCGACTCCGGCGCGGCCGCCTCCCGCGACTCGGAGACCGTCTCCGGGACGGCGGCCGGCTGTGACTCGGGGGCCGGGTCCGGGGCAGCGGCTGGATCCGGCTCGGGGGTCGCGTCGGGGGCGGCGGCTCGCTCCGGCTCGGGGGTCGCGTCCGGGACGGAGGTGGCCGTCGGTGCGGGAGGCGCGCTCGAGGCGGGGCCTTCCTCCGACGTCGGGGCCGTGTCCGGCTCCGGTACCGAGTCCGGCTCGGCCGCCGGTTCCGCGGTGGCGTCCGGGTTCGGCTCGCGTGCGTCCCCGGGAGCTACCGCGGGCGCGGTCGACGCGGGCTCGGACAGGGGCCCCGTGCCCTCCCGTTCCGAGCGCGTGGTGTCACCGGCGGGTCCCGCGGCGCGCCCCACGGCCGCGTCCTCGTCGTTCTCGGGTCGCTCGCTCTTCACCGCATCGCTCCTCGCCGCGTGTCGTATCCCGCCTCCCCTGCACGGGGGACGGCGATGGGACGCGGGAGGGGGGCGCGCGGTTCCCCGGAAACGCGCCGGGCGCCTCAGTCCCCGTAGTCGGACATCGCGTCCAGGAGCCTGGCGGACTTCTTCGGCACCGTCACCCCGTGGATGAGTGACGGCGGCACCGGGCGGGCATCACCGTGATCCGGAACCACCCAGTGCGGGGCCATCCGGGCGCAGTCCCCACGCAGCGACGCCAGGTCGCCGTCGGGGTCGGCCGGAGCGGAAGCCTGGACCTTGAGGTTCGTCATGAACGAACCGTATGCACGCCGAGCGCCGCGAAGAAAGATCTACTATCGGGTAGTTTTGACACCTTCAGAGCCCCCGCCCGACCCGGTAGCGTTAACTGTCATTCACGCCTCCCCTCAGGAGAGTCCCAGCCGTGCGCATCGCAGTCACCGGCTCCATCGCCACCGACCACCTCATGACCTTCCCCGGCCGCTTCGCCGACCAGCTCGTCGCGGACCAGTTGCACACGGTCTCGCTGTCCTTCCTGGTCGACAACCTGGACGTGCGCCGGGGCGGCGTCGGCGCCAACATCGCGTTCGGCATGGGACAGCTCGGCACCCGCCCGGTCCTGGTCGGCGCGGCGGGCTTCGACTTCGACGAATACCGGGCCTGGCTCGACCGGCACGGCGTCGACACGGACTCCGTCCGCATCTCCGAGACCCTGCACACCGCGCGTTTCGTGTGCACGACCGACGCCGACCACAACCAGATCGGCTCCTTCTACACGGGCGCGATGAGCGAGGCCCGGCTGATCGAGCTGAAGACCGTGGCCGACCGGGTGGGCGGACTCGACCTGGTCCTGATCGGCGCGGACGACCCGGAGGGCATGCTCCGCCACACGGAGGAGTGCCGGACCCGGTCCATCCCCTTCGCCGCCGACTTCTCGCAGCAGATCGCCCGGATGAACGGCGACGAGATCCGGATACTGCTGGACGGCGCGACCTACCTCTTCTCCAACGAGTACGAGAAGGGTCTGATCGAGACCAAGACCGGCTGGAGCGACGAGGAGATCCTCGGCAAGGTCGGCCACCGGGTCACCACGCTCGGCGCACGCGGGGTGCGGATCGAGAAGGCCGGCGAGGAGACCATCGAGGTCGGCTGCCCCGACGAGGAGCGCAAGGCGGACCCGACGGGCGTCGGCGACGCGTTCCGTGCCGGTTTCCTCTCCGGGCTCGCCTGGGGGGTCTCGCTGGAGCGGGCGGCCCAGGTGGGCTGCATGCTGGCGACCCTCGTCATCGAGACGGTGGGCACGCAGGAGTACCAGCTGCGCCGCGGCCACTTCATGGAGCGGTTCACCAAGGCGTACGGCGACGAGGCGGCCGAAGAGGTGCGCGGCCACCTGGTCTGACGTCGCCGGCAGGCGGGAGCGCGGGGGCTGGTCGCGCACACGCGGCGGCAGCCGCGGGCCGACAAGGCCCCGCGCCCCCGACGGGGTGCATCAGCCGATCCGGCGTACCAGGTACGCCGTTCCCCTTTCCGCCGGCTCCTCGCCCTCGTACCCCTGGCCCCGCATCTCGCACCACGCCGGGATGTCCAGGCGGGCCGCCTCGTCGTCCGACAGCACCCGGACCAGGCCCCCCACCGGCACCCTCCCGATGACCTTCGCCAGCTCGATGACCGGGATCGGGCACCGCTTGCCCAGGGAGTCCACGACGACTTCCGCCGCGCGGACGGTCGGCGTCACCGTCGGGGCGTCCAGTTTCTCCCGCACCCCCGCCACCACTCCCGGCAGCACGTCCAGGAAGCGGTCGACGTCCGCGCCGTCGGCCCCCGCCGGCAGCGACACCCGTACGTTCCCCTCGCTCAGCACGCCCATCGCCTTGAGCACATGGCTCGGTGTCAGGGTGCTGCTCGTGCAGGAGGATCCGGAGGACACGGAGAAGCCCTCCCGGTCCAGCTCGTGGAGCAGCGTCTCCCCGTCGACATAGAGGCAGGAGAAGGTGACGACACCCGGCAGCCGCCGGTCCGCGTCGCCCACCACCTCCACGTCCGGCACCAACTCCGGAATCCGCGCCCGGATCCGTGCCGTCAGCTCCCGCAGCCGTACGGCCTCCCGCTCCGCCTCCGCCCGGACCGCCCGCAGGGACGCGGCCGCCGCGACGACCGCCGGCAGGTTCTCGAAACCGGGGGAGCGGCCCGACTCCCGCTCGTCCGACGCCCCTTGGACGGCGAACCGCACCCCCTTGCGCACGGCCAGCAGCCCGACCCCGCTCGGGCCGCCCCATTTGTGCGCGCTCGCCGTCAGCAGGGACCAGTCACCCTCCACGCGCCCCCATCCCAGCGACTGCGCCGCGTCCACCAGCAACGGCACCCCGGCCGCCCGGCACGCCTCGGCGACGGCCGCGACCGGCTGCACGGTGCCCACTTCGTGGTTGGCCGACTGGAGGCAGGCGAGCGCGGTGTCGGACCGCAGGGCGTCGGCGTAGGACTCGGGGTCCACCGCGCCCGTCCGCCGCACCGGCACCCGGGTCACCTCGCCGCCCTCCGCCTCGAACACCTCGGCCGAATGGAGTACCGAGGAGTGTTCGACGGCTGACACGATCAGGTGACGTCCGGTGCGACGGCGGCCGGCCAACGCGCCCGCCATGCCCGTATGGACGGCCCGGGTGCCCGACGTGGTGAACGTCAGCTCGTCCGTGCGGCAGCCGACCGCCTCGGCGGCCGCCTCCCGCGCGGCGTCCAGCAGCATGCGCGCCTTGCGGCCCTCGCGGTACAGCCGGGAGGGGTCGGCCCACCCGTCGTCCAGGGCGGCCAACAGGGCCTGCCGGGCGACGGGGTGAAGGGGAGCGGCGGACGCGGCGTCGAAGTAGGGCACACGGCAACGTTAGAACGCGGGCAAGCAAATCAGGGGCGCGGGGCTGCGCCGATATGCGGCTCCGCCGCGTGGGCGCGACCAGCCACAACGCACGCCGCACCCGCCCGTCAAACCGCGACAACCCGAGCTATTGGGCGCCCATTCCCACCCCAACCGAGTGACAGGCGACGCGTATGCCCCCCTCCCCGCGAACCCCCGGAGGGCGTCGGCTAGGGTTTGGTCCGCATAAACATCCAAACCCCTGCCCGACGCAGGGCGGCGACCGACCAGCGAGAAGGCCGCAGCCGAACCGCGCGGGCGAGACTCTCGGGAAGGCGCTACGTGAGTCCCAACGGCTCCGACCGCTCGCCGCGGCGCCCGATGCGGCGGAAGCTGCTGCAGGCTATGACCGCGGGCCTGGTCCTGGCATCCGCTACCGGATGCACATACAAGGACTTCCCCCGCCTTGGTATGCCCACCCCGACCACGGAAGAGGCTCCACGGATCCTCTCCCTGTGGCAGGGCTCCTGGGCCGCCGCGCTCGTCGTCGGCGTGCTGGTGTGGGGTCTGATCATCTGGAGCGCCATCTTCCACCGGCGCAGCCGCACCAAGATCGAGGTGCCGGCCCAGACCCGGTACAACATGCCGATCGAGGCGCTGTACACGGTGGTTCCGCTCATCATCGTCTCGGTGCTGTTCTACTTCACCGCGCGTGACGAGACGAAGCTGCTCAGCCTCACCGACAAGAAGCCCGCCGTCACGGTCAACGTGGTGGGCTTCCAGTGGAGCTGGGGCTTCAACTACGTCACGCCCGTCGACGGGGTCACCGGCGACGCGAAGACGGACCCGAACCTGGCCGCCATTCCGGACCGGTTCAAGAAGGACTTCCCGGCCGCCGCCGGCGGCGTCTACGACGTCGGTACGCCGGGCGTCAAGGGCCCGACCGGCAACCCCGGTCCGACGCTCTGGCTCCCCAAGGGCGAGACCGTCCGCTTCGTCCTCACCTCGCGCGACGTCATCCATGACTTCTGGGTGGTGCCGTTCCTG
Organism: Streptomyces sp. NPDC001068; assembly: GCF_042897315.1. Taxonomy (NCBI): domain Bacteria; kingdom Bacillati; phylum Actinomycetota; class Actinomycetes; order Kitasatosporales; family Streptomycetaceae; genus Streptomyces; species Streptomyces sp. NPDC001068. Next base: position 183,250 of record NZ_JBIAYD010000004.1, read on the forward strand.
ATGAAGATGGACGTCGTCCCGGGCCACACCAACGCGTTCCAGGTGACCCCCAATCAGGAGGGCACCTTCCTCGGCAAGTGCGCCGAGCTCTGCGGTGTCGACCACTCCCGGATGCTGTTCAACGTGAAGGTCGTCTCGCCCGAGCGTTACCAGCAGCACCTCAAGGAACTCGTCAAGAAGGGGCAGACCGGTTACATTCCCGCCGGCATCGCGCAGACGAGCCACGAGAAGAACCGGGAGACGAACAACCTGTGAGCATCCTCAACGAACCCCAGGGTGCCGCGGCTGAAGGCTCGTACGCCGACGAGCTGCCGGTCAGGCGCAAGCAGCCCGGCAATGTCGTGGTGAAGTGGCTGACGACCACCGACCACAAGACCATCGGAACGCTCTATCTGGTCACGTCGTTCGTGTTCTTCCTGATCGGTGGAGTGATGGCGCTGCTCATGCGCGCCGAGCTCGCCCGGCCGGGTCTGCAGATCATGTCGAACGAGCAGTTCAACCAGGCGTTCACGATGCACGGCACGATCATGCTGCTGATGTTCGCGACGCCGCTGTTCGCCGGCTTCACGAACTGGATCATGCCGCTCCAGATCGGCGCGCCCGACGTCGCGTTCCCGCGGCTGAACATGTTCGCCTACTGGCTCTACCTGTTCGGCTCGACGATCGCGGTGGGTGGCTTCCTCACCCCGCAGGGCGCGGCCGACTTCGGCTGGTTCGCCTACTCCCCGCTGTCCGACGCGGTCCGCTCCCCGGGCCTCGGCGCCGACATGTGGATCATGGGTCTGGCCTTCTCCGGTTTCGGCACCATCCTCGGCGCGGTCAACTTCATCACCACGATCATCTGCATGCGGGCACCCGGCATGACGATGTTCCGGATGCCGATCTTCGTGTGGAACGTGCTGCTGACCGCGGTCCTGGTCCTGCTGGCCTTCCCGGTCCTCGCCGCCGCGCTGTTCGCGCTGGAGGCGGATCGGAAATTCGGGGCACACGTCTTCGACGCGGCCAACGGCGGAGCCTTGCTCTGGCAACACCTCTTCTGGTTCTTCGGCCATCCAGAGGTGTACATCATCGCGCTGCCGTTCTTCGGCATCATCTCCGAGGTCATCCCGGTCTTCTCCCGCAAGCCGATGTTCGGCTACATGGGTCTGATCGCGGCGACCATCGCGATCGCCGGTCTGTCCGTGACGGTGTGGGCGCACCACATGTACGTCACCGGCGGAGTGCTGCTGCCGTTCTTCTCCTTCATGACGTTCCTCATCGCCGTACCGACAGGCGTGAAGTTCTTCAACTGGATCGGCACCATGTGGAAGGGGTCACTGAGTTTCGAGACCCCGATGCTGTGGGCCACCGGCTTCCTGATCACCTTCACCTTCGGTGGTCTGACCGGTGTCATCCTGGCCTCGCCGCCGATGGACTTCCACGTCTCCGACTCGTACTTCGTGGTGGCCCACTTCCACTACGTGGTCTTCGGCACGGTCGTCTTCGCGATGTTCTCCGGCTTCCACTTCTGGTGGCCGAAGATGACCGGCAAGATGCTCGACGAGCGGCTCGGCAAGATCACCTTCTGGACGCTGTTCATCGGCTTCCACGGCACGTTCCTGGTCCAGCACTGGCTGGGCGCCGAGGGCATGCCGCGCCGTTACGCCGACTACCTGGCGGCCGACGGCTTCACCACGCTGAACACGATCTCGTCGATCAGCTCCTTCCTGCTCGGCCTGTCGATCCTGCCGTTCCTCTACAACGTCTGGAAGACGGCCAAGTACGGCAAGAAGGTCGAGGTCGACGACCCGTGGGGTTACGGCCGTTCGCTGGAGTGGGCGACCTCCTGCCCGCCGCCGCGGCACAACTTCCTCACCCTGCCGCGGATCCGCAGCGAGTCCCCGGCGTTCGACCTGCACCACCCTGAGATCGCCGCCCTGGAGCAGCTGGAGCACGGCCACGCCGTCGCCGCTGTCGCGGGCAGCAAGGAGGCCGGCAAGTGAAGATCCAGGGCCGCATGTTCGTGTGGCTGAGCGTCTTCGTCCTCGCCATGGCGATCGTCTATGGCGTGTGGTCGAAGGAGGCGGCCGGTACCACGGCGCTCTTCATGGCCTTCGGCCTGTGCATCATGATCGGCTTCTACCTGGGCTTCACGGCCTCGCGGGTGGACGCCGGTGCCCAGGACAACAAGGAGGCCGACGTCGCGGACGAGGCCGGCGAGGTGGGCTTCTTCAGCCCGCACAGCTGGCAGCCGCTCGCCCTCGGTGTCGGTGGCGCGCTGGCCTTCCTCGGTGTGGCCGTCGGCTGGTGGCTGCTGTACTTCTCGGCGCCCATCATCATGATCGGCCTCTTCGGCTGGGTGTTCGAGTACTACCGCGGTGAGAACCGCACCCAGTAGGCGCACCCGAGACGCACCGGGAGCCCGGACCCTCCGCCAGGGGGGTCCGGGCTCCCGGCGTTCCGGGTGCGGTTCCCGCCATCGGCCCACCGGCGTCCCCCGTCCGGGTCATCTGACATGCCGGTCCGGAAAACCTCTCATACCGTGACCATATGAGTCACACTCCGTGCGCCCGTACCGTCGTCAGCTGCGCTCTGCTGGTGACCGCCCTCGGCGCGGGCGTCACAGCCTGCGGATCCGGCGGCAGCCCGCTGTCGGAGAAGCCCCGCGACGCGGCGGACCAGATCTCCTTCAACACCCCCACCGGCGCCGGGAAGCGGGCCGACCCCGACAAGCCGCTGGAGGTCGTCGCCAAGAGCGACGAGGACCGCATCACGGACGTCACGGCCCAGGACGCCACCGGTCGCGTCGTGGCGGGCGAACTCGACGCCGACGGACGCCGCTGGCACAGCACCTCCCCGCTGGCCGCGGACGCCCACTACACGGTCCAGGTGAGCACCGAGGACGAGGACGGCGCGCCCGGCCGCAAGACCCTCACCTTCGACACCAGCAAGCCCACCACCCAGCAGCGGCTGAAGGTGACCTTCGGCCCCAAGGCGGGGGAGTACGGGGTGGGACAGCCCGTCACCGCCCAACTCGACCAGGGCATCAAGGACAAGGCCCAGCGCGCCGTCGTGGAGCGCGGGCTGCGGGTCGACTCCGTCCCCGCCGTCGAGGGGGCCTGGTACTGGGTGAGCGACAAGGAACTCCACTACCGGCCCAAGGACTACTGGCCCGCCCACGCCACTCTCCAGGTGCACAGCAACCTGGACGGCGTCCGGATCAACGACCGCCTGTGGGGAGGCGCGGCCGCGCCCCTGAAACTCACCACCGGCGACAAGCTCCTGGCCGTCACGGACGCCGCCGCCCACCAGATGACGGTGTACCGGAACGACAAGGAGATCAACCAGATCCCCATCACCACCGGCAAGCCGGGCTTCGAGACCCGCAACGGGGTCAAGGTCGTACTGGAGAAGCAGTACTTCGTACGCATGCGCGGCACGACGGTCGGCATCGCCGAGGGAACCTCGGACTCGTACGACCTCCCGGTGTACTACGCCACCCGGGTGACGTGGTCGGGCGAGTACGTGCACGCGGCGCCCTGGTCGGTGGGCTCCCAGGGGTCCGCCAACGTCAGCCACGGCTGCACCGGCATGAGCACCTCGAACGCCGAGTGGTTCTACGACACCTTCCACCCGGGTGACCTGGTGAAGGTCGTCAACTCCAACGGCGAGGAGATGGAGCACTTCGGCAACGGCTTCGGCGACTGGAACCTCGACTGGAAGGCCTGGCGGGGCGGCAGCGCCGTAGGGGGCACCACCGCGGACACCCTGAACCCCCAGAACGCGGCCCGTCTGCAGCCGACGTCAGTGTGACGCGCCCCGAAGGGGCGCGGGGCGGTAGTCGGTATGCGGCTACCGCCGCGTGGGCGCGACCGGCCACGTACGACCGGTACCCGCGCACAGGACCCGCGCCCCGCTCCCCCCTAGGCGCTCTGCAGCCTCCGCTGCCGCAGCAGGGCGGCCAGGGACGCCGCGAACTCCACCGGCTCCACCGGAAGTGTCACCGCAGCGTCCGCACGGCTCCAGGTGGCCAGCCACGCGTCCTGCGGCCGCCCGATCAGCAGAAGCACCGGCGGGCAGTTGAAGATCTCGTCCTTGATCTGCCGGCACACCCCCATGCCCCCGAGCGGCACGGCCTCGCCGTCCAGCACGCACACGTCGATGCCGCCCTTGTCCAGTTCGGTGACGACGGCCTGGGGCGTCGCGCACTCCACGAACTCGACGAGGGGCACATCGGGGGCTGGCCGCCGGCCGGCGGCCAGCCGGACCTGCTCGCGGGTGTTGGAATCGTCGCTGTAGACCAGCACCGTGGCGGTCGGCTGCATTGTTCCTCCGAGACGTCAGCGTCGTACGGACAGGACCGATGGGCCGGATGCTACTCCCCCGGACACCTCGTCAACACCTGTGGGAACACCGCTTCGATGGGCCATCCGGGCAGTACACACGGTGCGGACACCCCGAACGGCACCCCCCGGAGTGAGCGCGAGATAAGCGACCGACATAATGTCGGTCGTGGCGACAGCAACGACAGTAGAAACCGGGCACGCGCACCCGTCGGTCAATCGGCCGAACCTCACCAGCGTCGGAACCATCATCTGGCTGAGTTCCGAGCTGATGTTCTTCGCGGCCCTCTTCGCGATGTACTTCACCCTGCGATCGGTGACCGGTCCGGATCACTGGAAGGAGATGGCGAGCCATCTCAACATTCCGTTCTCCGCGACGAACACCACGATCCTGGTGCTCTCCTCGCTGACCTGCCAGCTCGGCGTGTTCGCCGCCGAGCGCGGGGACGTGAAGAAGCTCCGGGGCTGGTTCATCATCACGTTCGTGATGGGCGCGATCTTCATCGGCGGTCAGATCTACGAGTACACGAACCTGGTGAAGGAGGACGGCATCTCGCTCTCCTCCGACCCGTACGGCTCGGTGTTCTACCTGACCACCGGCTTCCACGGCATGCACGTGACGGGTGGCCTCATCGCCTTCCTGTTCGTCCTCGGCCGCACCTACGCGGCGAAGCGCTTCACGCACGAGCAGGCGACCGCGGCCATCGTCGTGTCCTACTACTGGCACTTCGTCGATGTCGTCTGGATCGGCCTCTTCGCCACGATCTATCTGATCAAGTAGCCGGGCCGGCTCCACGCGCTGCAGAAGCGCACAACCCAGAAGCATCGACGCAGAAGATCCTGACACCGGGGTAATCCGTGAAAAAGCTCTCCGCACGACGACGCCATCCGCTGGCGGCGGTCGTCGTCCTACTCTTTGCGCTGGCGGCCACTGGGGGGCTGTACGCCACGCTCGCGCCCGCGGGCCGGGCGCAGGCCGACGAGACCTCCCAGTCCCTGACCATTGAGGAGGGCAAGAAGCTCTACTCGGTCGGCTGTGCCAGCTGTCACGGCACCGGCGGTCAGGGCTCGTCCGACGGTCCCAGCCTGGTCGGCGTGGGCGCCGCGGCCGTGGACTTCCAGGTCGGCACCGGCCGTATGCCGGCCGCCACCTCGCAGGGCCCGCAGGTCGTCGCGAAGAGGAACATCTACAGCCAGACCCAGATCGACCAGCTCGCGACGTACATCGCCTCGCTGGGCGCCGGTCCCGAGGTACCCACCAAGGAGCAGTACGGTCCGGGCGGTGCCGACATCGCCGCGGGCGGTGAGCTCTTCCGCACCAACTGCGCGCAGTGCCACAACTTCGTGGGTGCGGGTGGCGCGCTGACCAAGGGCAAGTTCGCGCCGAGCCTGGAGGGCGTGGACCCGAAGCACATCTACGAGGCCATGCAGACGGGCCCGCAGAACATGCCGTCCTTCCCCGACACGACGCTGTCCGAGAAGAACAAGAAGGACATCATCGCGTACCTCGACGCGGTCAACAGCTCCAAGACGACGAACCCCGGCGGTCTCGACCTGGGCGGCCTCGGGCCGGTCAGTGAGGGTCTGTTCGCCTGGATCTTCGGCCTCGGCGCCCTGATCGCCGTCGCCGTCTGGGTCGCCGCTCGGACCGCAAAGGCCAAGAAGTCATGAGTAGCCAAGAGATTCCAGAAGAGAACCTGCCCGCTGAGCAGGGCCACGCGCACGGCGCCGTGAGCGTCGCGGACGAGAAGGACCCGTTCGGGGATCCGGGTCTGCCGCCTCACGAGCACCGGATCCAGGACATCGACGAGCGGGCCGCCCGGCGGTCCGAGCGCGTCGTCGCGATGCTGTTCACGGTGTCGATGCTGGCCACCGCCGGTTTCATCGCCTCCTACGTGACCATCCCGAAGGAAAAGTCGATCTTCGTCTTTCCGATCGGTCACATCAGCGCGCTGAACTTCGCGCTGGGCCTGACCCTCGGGGTGGCGCTGTTCTGCATCGGCGCGGGCGCGGTCCACTGGGCCCGCACCCTGATGTCCGACGTGGAGGTCGCCGACGAGCGGCACCCGATCGAGGCCAGCCCCGAGGTCCGTGCCAAGGTCCACGCGGACTTCAAGCAGGGCGCCAAGGAGTCGGCGCTCGGCCGGCGCAAGCTGATCCGCAACACCATGTTCGGCGCGCTGACCCTGGTCCCGCTCTCCGGCGTCGTGCTGCTGCGCGACCTCGGCCCGCTGCCCGGCACCTCCCTGCGCCACACGGCGTGGTCGAAGGGCAAGCTGCTGGTCAACATGAACACCAACGAGCCGCTGCGTCCCTCCGACGTCGCCGTCGGCTCGCTGACCTTCGCCAAGCCCGAGGGCGTCGAGGAGTCCCAGGAGGACTTCCAGAACGTGATGGCGAAGGCGGCCCTGATGATCATCCGGCTGCAGCCGGACAACATCAAGGACAAGCGCGAGCTGGAGTGGTCCCACGAGGGCATCGTGGCCTACTCGAAGATCTGCACCCACGTGGGCTGCCCGATCTCGCTGTACGAGCAGCAGACCCACCACGTGCTCTGCCCGTGCCACCAGTCCACCTTCGACCTCTCCGACGGTGCCCGAGTGATCTTCGGCCCGGCCGGTCACGCCCTGCCGCAGCTGCGCATCGGTGTGAGCGAGGAGGGCTACCTCCAGGCGCTCGGCGACTTCGAGGAGCCCGTCGGTCCTGCATTCTGGGAGCGCGGATGAGCACTACGACGAACGACGAGACCCGCTCGCGCGGGAAGGCACCGGCCGGCGAGCGTGTCGCCGACTGGGCCGACGGACGGCTCGGGATCTACTCCCTCGCGAAGTCCAACATGCGCAAGATCTTCCCCGACCACTGGTCGTTCATGTTGGGCGAAGTGTGCTTGTACAGCTTCATCATCATCATCCTGACGGGTGTCTATCTGACACTGTTCTTCCACCCGTCGATGAACGAGGTGACGTACCACGGCAGCTATGTCCCGCTCCAGGGACAGCTGATGTCGGAGGCGTTCAACTCGACCCTGCACATCTCCTTCGACGTGCGCGGTGGTCTGCTCATCCGGCAGATCCACCACTGGGCCGCGCTGATCTTCCTCGCCGGCATGTTCGTGCACATGATGCGCGTGTTCTTCACGGGCGCGTTCCGCAAGCCGCGTGAGATCAACTGGCTGTTCGGCTTCCTGCTGTTCGTCCTCGGCATGTTCACCGGTTTCACCGGTTACTCGCTGCCGGACGACCTGCTCTCCGGCACCGGTGTCCGCTTCACCGAGGGCGCCATCCTGTCGATGCCGATCGTCGGCACGTACATCTCGTACTTCCTCTTCGGCGGCGAGTTCCCCGGCCACGACTTCGTGGCGCGGTTCTACTCGATCCACATCCTGCTGCTGCCGGGCATCATGCTCGGCCTGATGGTGGGCCACCTGATCCTGGTCTTCTACCACAAGCACACGCAGTTCGCGGGTCCCGGAAAGTCCGAGAAGAACGTCGTCGGCATGCCGCTGCTGCCGGTCTACATGGCCAAGGCCGGAGGCTTCTTCTTCCTGGTCTTCGGTGTCATCGCGGCCATCGCGGCGACCACCCAGATCAACCCGGTGTGGGCGATCGGCCCCTACCGTCCGGACCAGGTGTCCACCGGCGCCCAGCCCGACTGGTACATGGGCTTCGCCGAGGGTCTGATCCGCTACATGCCGGGCTGGGAGATCAACTTCTGGGGCCACACCCTGGTCCTGGGCGTCTTCATCCCGCTGATCCTGTTCGGTCTGGTCCTCGCGGCCATCGCGGTCTACCCGTTCATCGAGTCCTGGGTCACCGGCGACAAGAGCGAGCACCACATCCTGGACCGGCCGCGCAACGCCCCGACCCGTACCGGGTTCGGTGTCGCCTGGGTGACCGTGTACATGATCGGCCTGGTCGGTGGTGGCAACGACCTCATCGCCACCCACTTCCACCTGTCGATCAACGACGTCACCTGGTTCGTCCGGATCTTCTTCTTCGCCGGACCGGTCATCGCGTTCATCGTCACCAAGCGGATCTGCCTCGGCCTGCAGCGCCGGGACCGCGAGAAGGTGCTGCACGGTCGCGAGACCGGCATCATCAAGCGGCTGCCGCACGGTGAGTTCATCGAGGTGCACGAGCCGCTCAGCCAGGAGCAGCTGCACACCCTCACGGCCCACCACCAGTACGAGCCGGCCCAGGTCGGCGCGGGGGTCGACGAGAACGGTGTCGAGCGCAAGATCAAGGGGTCCGAGAAGCTCCGCGCCAAGCTGAGCGGTGCCTACTACGGCGAGGACAACCAGATCCCGAAGCCCACCGTCGAGGAGTACAAGGAGATCACGAGCGGCCACGGCCACCACTGATCCACCGCGTCGCCACACGACGGCGAAGGGCCCCCGTCCGGGACACGGACGGGGGCCCTTCGCCGTCCCCGGAGCTGGATAGGCTAGGCCCCGAGGAATCCCTTTCCCCCGTACGACGATCAGGAGCGGCCCCATGAGCGCTGTGACCCCCGCTGGAGGCGACACCGCGGCGGGCCGTTCCTGGCCCGGGGTGCTGAACGCGCTGCTGTACGGCCAGGACCAGAGCGCCGACGCCACCGCCTGGGCCATGGACCAGATCATGCGCGGCCAGGCGACCGACGCCCAGATCGCCGGCTTCGTCGTCGCCCTGCGGGCGAAGGGCGAGACGGTCGACGAGATCAACGGCCTGGTCCGCACGATGTACGCGCACGCCAACGTCATCGAGGTGCCGGGCCGCACGGTCGACATCGTCGGTACCGGCGGCGACGGCGCCAAGACGGTGAACATCTCCACGATGTCGGCGCTGGTGGTGGCCGGCACCGGGGCGAAGGTGGTCAAGCACGGCAACCGGGCCGCGTCCTCCGCGTCCGGCGCCTCGGACGTGCTGGAGAAGCTCGGCGTCAACCTCGACCTGACCCCGCGCCGGGTCGCCGAGGTAGCCGAGGAGGCCGGCATCACCTTCTGCTTCGCGGTCAAGTTCCACCCGGCGCTGCGCCATGCCGGTGCGGCCCGCGGCCAGCTCGGCATCCGCACGGTGTTCAACATCCTCGGCCCGCTGACCAACCCCGCACAGGTGCGGGCCCAGGCGGTCGGCGTCGCGGATCCCCGCATGGCGCCGGTCGTCGCGGGCGTCTTCGCCGAGCGCGGCAACTCCTCGCTGGTCTTCCGCGGCGACGACGGCCTCGACGAACTGACGACCACCGCGACGTCCCGGGTCTGGATCGTCCGGGACGGCACGGTCACGGAGACGACCTTCGACCCCCGTGACGTCGGTATCGACCTGGTTCCCGTGGAGGCGCTCCGCGGCGGCGACCCCTCGTACAACGCGGAGGTCGCCCGCAGGCTCCTGGACGGCGAGCGGGGTCCGGTGCGGGACGCGGTCGTCCTCAACTCGGCGGCGGCGCTGGTGGCCCTCGACCCGGGCACCGGGACGCTGGCCGAGCAGATCCGGGCCGGCATGGACCGGGCGGCGGAGTCGATCGACTCGGGCGCGGCCAAGCGGGTGCTGGAGCGCTGGGCGGCGGCGACCAACCGGTAGGGGGCCGCGCGGGAGCAACCCCCTCCACCGCTACGGCGTTCAGCCCGGCACGGCCTTCTCGGCGGTGCCGGGCTGTTCGTCTGCCCCGGTCGCGTCCCGTCATCCGGACAGGAGTTGCGGGGCTGCGATCACTTCCCCTACGTTTCTTCGCAGGTCATGAGTGACAGTCATGAGGCCCCGGCCGACTGTCCGGCAACCCTCCGTCCGTGGCGGGGTGCCCCGGGTGAAGACCAGGCCGCAGGCAGCGAGGTCTGCGGCAAGCGCGGATCCCTCACGCTCATCCCGATGAGCACGGTCCAGGGATCCTGGTCACCGAGGGAGTCTCCCGTGAGCAACCGAATGCGCTAGGGCGTCGAGCCCCCCTTCCGCGCACCCCTTTTCACCTTTCTCCTTCCTCTCACGGGAGTTCCGCCATGTCCGTCTCCACCGTTGCCTCCGCCCCTTCGGTTTGTGCCCCGCTGCCCGTTCTGGGGCGAGATGTCACCGTGCCGCTCGTCACCGGCGGCGAGGTCACCTACGCCGCCCTCGACTACGCGGCCAGCGCCCCCGCGCTCCAGCGGGTCTGGGACGACGTGGCGGCGTACGCGCCCTACTACGGCAGCGTCCACCGCGGCGCCGGCTACCTCTCCCAGCTCTCCACGGACCTCTTCGAGAACGCCCGCCGTACCGTCGCCGAGTTCCTCGACTGCCGCCCCGACGACCAACTGGTCTTCACCCGCTCGACGACCGACTCCCTGAACCTCCTGGCCCGCGCGCTCCCCGCCGACTGCCAGGTCTTCGTCTTCGAGACCGAGCACCACGCGAGCCTGCTGCCCTGGCAGGGCGCGCGGGTCAGCTACCTCGACGCCCCGCGCACCCCGCACCAGGCCGTCGAGACCCTGGAGAAGGCCCTCGCCGCCCGTACGGAGTCCGCCGAAGGGGGCCACGGCCCGGCCCTGGTCTGCGTCACCGGCGCCTCCAACGTCACCGGCGAACTGTGGCCGGTGCGCGAGCTGGCCGCCGCCGCGCACGCGCACGGCGCCCGGATCGTCCTGGACGCGGCCCAACTGGCCCCGCACCACCCGGTCAGCGTCCGCGACCTGGACGTCGACTGGATCGCCTTCTCCGGCCACAAGCTGTACGCCCCCTTCGGCTCCGGTGTCCTGGCCGGCCGCGCCGACTGGCTGCGGGCGGCCGAGCCGTACCTCGCGGGCGGCGGCGCCAGCCGCAAGGTCACCCGGCGCGAGGACGGGGGAGTGGCCGTGGAGTGGCACGAGAGCGCCGCGCGCCACGAGGCGGGCTCCCCGAACGTCATCGGCGCCTACTCGATCGCCGCGGCCTGCAGGGCGCTGACCGAGGCGGGCTTCGACACGCTGGTCGCCCGCGAGCGGCACCTGATCGAGAAGGTGCGGGCGGGCCTCGCCGGGGTCCCCGAGGTCCGGGTGCTTTCCCTCTTCGGCGACGACGCCCCGCGGGTGGGCGTGCTCTCCTTCGTCGTGGAGGGCTGGAACAGCTCGCACTTCGCGGCGGCCCTGTCCGCGGAGTACGGCATCGGCGTCCGCGACGGCCTCTTCTGCGCCCACCCGCTGGTGCGGACCCTGCTGGGCACCGACCCCGAGACCCAGGGCGAGTGCGGGGCGCCGGAGACGGCACCGGGCGAGAAGTCCCTGAACGCGATCAGGGTGAGCTTCGGGGCGGGAACGCCGGACGAGCACGTGGAGCGGTTCGTGACGGCGGTACGGGAGCTGGTGGCCGACGGCGCCAAGTGGACGTACCGCACGGAGGACGGCCGCTGCGTCCCGGCGGTGTGATCAGCGCCCCGTCAGGGGCGCGGGGAACTGCGTGCTCAGCCACGATGCACCCGCGGTGGACCACCCTGCGGGCCGGTGGGGGCTCGTCGCGCAGTTCCCCGCGCCCCTTGGGGGCGCTGCGGTCGGCGGCGTTTACTAGCTGTCCAGGCCGATCGCGAACGCCGCCTCCAGGTCGTGCTGGGAGTACGTGCGGAACGCGACGTGCGTGTCCGTGCCCTCCACGCCCGGGATCTTGCTGATCCGGCCCGGGATCACCTCGGCCAGGTCCTCGTGGTCGCGTACCCGGACCATGGCGATGAGGTCGTACGTCCCGGTGACGGAGAAGACCTCGCTGACGCTGTCCAGCGCGGCGATCTGTTCCGCGATCTCGGGGATCCGGTCCACGCTGGTCTTGATGAGGACGATCGCGGTGATCACGGCTGGTTCTCTCCCTCGGGTGCCGGGGCCGGTGCGGCCTTCACTTTAGTCCCACGGCGGTACCGCACCCACGCGTAGCCGATGCCGAGGCCGAAGCCGACCAGGTGGGCGAGGTAGGCCACGCCGGGGCCGGCGGGCGCCTGGTTCAGGGCGAACCACTGCAGGGCCACCCAGAACGGGAGCACCACCCAGGCCGGGAAGCGGAGCGGCAGGAAGAACAGGAACGGCAGGAGACTGGTCACGCGGGCGTTGGGGAACAGGTACAGGAACGCTCCGAGGACCGCCGAGATCGCCCCGGAGGCCCCCACCAGCGACTGCTGGGACGTGCTGTTGGCCGCCGCGTAGCCGAGCAGCGCCAGATAGCCGCAGCCGATGTAGAAGAGGGTGAACTCCACGCGGCCCATCCGTTCCTCGGTCATCACCCCGAAGACGAAGAGGAAGAGCATGTTGCCGAGGAGGTGCACCCAGCTGCCGTGGATGAACAGTGCCGTCGCCGGGGTCAGCACCTCCCGCGCGGGTCCGTCGAACAGGTCGGCCGGGACCACTCCCCAGCGCCGGAAGTACGCGCGCTGGGCGGCCGCCAGGGCGTCCCCGGTGCCGTAGGAGTGATTGAAGCCGGACGCCGGGCCGAGCAGGAAGATCAGGCAGCACACGGCGATCAGGGCGTACGTCATGGGGGCCGACGTCCCCCTGAGGCTCCGCAGGGTCCGCACCGCCGTCGGGTTCCAGTTGCCGATCATGGACATAGAGCATGGCGTAACCGGACGCACCGGTGCAGATCGCCTCGCCGCCGCGAACAGGGCGGCGTCGAGTACTCGCCAGGCCGTAGGGTAACGAGCCACACGCGTCGGGACGGCGCGTCACGGACACTAGAAGGAAGCGAACAGTCACGATGACGGTTCCCCTGCCGACCGCCACGACGCGGTGGCGCTGCACCCTCTGTGGCAACCTCACGCGGTTCGACGTGACCCGCTCGTCGAAGGTCGTGGAGTACGTGCACCTCGACCTGGCCGGTGAGCCCAAGGTCGAGGAGCGCGAGGTGGTCAGTGAGACCATCGAGTCGGTGCGCTGCCGCTGGTGCAACGCGGTGGATCAGGTGGAACTGGTGGACAGGCCGGGTGCCGACTCCTGAGAGAGGGAGTCGGCCCCGTACAGGTGATGGGGTGTGACGGATGGTGGAGACCACAGGCGGGGGGCCGGGCGACGGCACCGCCGAGGTGCTTGACCGTCCGTTGCCCGACGGCGTGCGACGGCGTGTCGTGCAGATCGTGTCGGACGGCTTCGGCGGGCTGACCGTGGCCGAACTGCCCGCCCAGCTGAGGCAGTACGCCAGATTCGCGGCGAACCGGCGGGCCAAGTTCGCCGGGAACGCCATGGCGACCGCGCTGGAGACGGACACCCTCTTCCGGCAGCGGATCGGGGAGAAGCTCAGAGAGGCCCAGCCGGAACTCACCGGCGCCCTCGACTCCGGCTCCCCGCCCCCGGCCGCGGACCCGCTCGACGTGGCGGCCGCGGCCTACGTACTGCGTCCCACGGGCTGGGTGAAGCTGGTGGCGGCGGCCGGCGAGGAGGCCCAGCGGGCCGACGCCGAGCGTGCCGACGAGGAGAGCCGGGCCGAGCTGGAGCGGCTGCGTGAGGAGCTCGACCGCGCGCGGGCGCAGACCCGCGCCGAGACCGAGCGGCTGCGCGCCGAGCTGGAGTCGGCGAGGAAGGAAGCGGAATCGCTGCACCGCAAGCTGCGCGCCGCCCACAGTGACGTCAAGCGCGGTGAGGCCGCGCTGCGCAAGACGCACGCCGAGATGGAGTCGGTGCGCGCCGAGGGGCAGGCCCAGGTGTCCGCCGCCGAGAGCGAGGGCCGGCGCCTCAAGGCCCGGCTCGGCGAGGTCGAGGCGGCCCTGGAGGCGAGCCGCCGGGCCGCCCGCGAGGGGCGCAGCGTCGAGGACATGCGGGTGCGGCTGCTGCTCGACACGGTGCTGGACGCGGCCCAGGGACTGCGCCGCGAACTGGCGCTGCCACCGGTGTCGGTGCGGCCCGCCGAGACCGTGGACGCGGTCGAACCGGGACGGATGACCCCGAAGGACATCGCGGCGCGCGCGCTCTCCGAGAACGACCCGGCCATCCTCGACCAGCTGCTCGCGCTGCCGCAGGCGCACCTGGTGGTCGACGGCTACAACGTGACCAAGACCGGCTATCCGCAGATGCCGCTGGAGAAGCAGCGGCTGCGGCTGCTCGGCCAGCTCTCCCAGCTCGCGGCGCAGACCGGCGCCGAGGTCACCTGCGTCTTCGACGGCGCCGAACTGGCCGCGCCGGTGCTGCTAGCCCCGCCCCGCGGGGTCAGGGTCCTCTTCTCCAAGCCCGGTGTCACCGCGGACGAGGTGATCCGTCAGCTGGTGCGCGCCGAGCCGCCGGGCCGTCCGGTGATCGTCGCCTCGACCGACCGCGAGGTCGCCGACGGGGTCGCGAAGGCGGGTGCCCGTCCGGTGGCTTCTGCGATGCTTCTGAAGCGACTGTCCTGAACATTCAACGGACATATGCAATGCCCGAATTGACCGAACCGTCACGCAACGTAGCGTCAATCGAGCAACACGGCACGTGAGTTATGTGCAAAGAGTGCGTCGCGTGACCAGTTTTTTCGCTGTTGGGTTTGAACTGATCACAGGGAGGTCACTAGGGTCAGGCCTCGAACCTCCACACGGGTGATCACTCAAACGAAGGAGCCCGTCTCCGTGGCGTCCCATCGTCGACCCAAGCAGCCGAGTCGCGCGCGCGTGACCGTACTGACCACCGCAGCCGCCGCTGCTGTCGTCCTCAGTGCCAACGCCGCCAACGCGGCGCCCAGCGAGAAGCTGAGCAAGGACGAGGTCAAGGCGAAGGTCGACAAGCTCTACGAGGAGGCCGAGCAGGCCACCGAGAAGCTGGACGGGGCCAAGGACAAGCAGCAGAAGCTGCAGAAGGAAATATCCACGATCCAGGACAACGTGGCTCGTGGGCAGGAGGACCTGAACAAGCTGCGGGACGGTCTCGGTTCGATGGCCACCGCGCAGTACCGCACCGGGGGCATAGACCCTTCGGTCCAGCTCTTCCTCTCGTCCGACCCGGACGACTACCTCGACAAGGCCTCCACGCTCGACCAGTTGAGCGGCCAGCAGGTCGAGGCCCTGAAGAAGATTCAGGACAAACAGCGCGAACTGGCCCAGGAGCGGGCAGAGGCGACGGAGAAGCTCAAGGACCTCTCCGCCACCCGCACCGAGCTGGCGAAGCAGAAGAGCGCCGTCCAGTCGAAGCTCGCCGACGCGCAGAAGATCCTCAACACCCTGACGGCCAAGGAGAAGGCGGCCCTGGACGCCGAGCAGGCGCAGGCCGCGAGCCGCGCCTCCTCCCGGGTGGACCTCGGCAACACCGGCTCCGCCTCCGGCCGCGCCGCCGCCGCGTTCTCCGCCGCCCAGTCCGTGATCGGTACCCCGTACGTCTACGGCGCCTCCGGACCGTCCTCCTTCGACTGCTCGGGCCTGACCTCCTGGGCCTACGCCCAGGCCGGGGTCACCATCCCGCGCACCTCCGAGGCGCAGGCCAACGCGGGTACCCGCATCTACAGCCAGAGCGACCTCAAGGTCGGCGACCTGGTGATCTTCTACGGCGACTACCACCACGTCGGCCTCTACGCGGGCGGCGGCCAGGTGCTGCACGCCCCGCACACCGGCGCCTCGGTGCGCTACGAGGCGATCGGCGACATGACGTTCGAGTTCGGCGTCCGGATCTGACCCCAGCGGGTCACGGCGACACCCGTACGGCCCAGGACCCGGGTCCCGCGGGCGCCCGAACGGGCGAATCCCGACAACCGAGGATGACTCCACGCCCCGCCGGTGACCTGCGTCAGCGGCGGGGCGTGTCACGTTGCGTGGCCGCCGGGGTCTTTGGCCGGGGTGTGGTCGCACGGCTACTGTCTGCCGCGTTTCCTCCGGTGCGGGGCATCCCCGTCCCCGGCACCGGAGGGAGCGGTATCCGTCCGCCGGCAGAAGGACCACCGTGGGGTTTCACCGCCGTCTCGCACCGTCCGGGTTCAACCGGGGCGCCGGTGCCGCCCTCTGCGCGCTGTCGGCCGCGGCAGCCGCGCTCGGCGCCGTACCCGCGAGCGCGGCACCGCGCGGGCACACCCGCGCCGAGGTGGACCGGCTGTACCAGCAGGCCGAGGAGGCGACCGAGGCCTACAACAAGGCCGGTGAACGGGCCGGCGCGCTGCGCCGCGAGGTGAACGACGCCCAGGACCGCATCGCCCGCCGCCAGCAGAGCGTCAACACCATGCGGGACGCGCTCGGCTCGCTGGCCGGCGCCCAGTACCGCTCGGGCGGCGTCGACCCCACCGTCGCCCTGCTGTTCTCCGAGGACCCCGAGGACTACCTCGACCGGGCGTCCCTGATCGACCGCATCGACGTCCGCCAGGCCGACCGGCTCAGGGAACTCCAGGAAGCGCTGCGCGAGCTCTCCCAGGAGCGCAGCGAGGCCGCCGGCAAACTCACCGAGCTGGAGCGCAGCCGCAGGGCGGTCGCCTCCCACAAGGCCACCGTGGAGCGGAAGCTCGCCTCCGCCCGGCGGCTGCTCGCCACGCTGCCCGCCGCCGACCGTGCCGCCTTCGCGCACGCCTCCCGGGGCGACGACCGCGCCGCCCTGCCCGACCTCTCCGGCGCCACCGCCCCCGACGGCCGCGCCGCCGCCGCGGTGGCCGCCGCCCGCGCCGCCCTCGGCAGGCCGTACGTGTGGGGTGCCAGCGGTCCCACCGGCTTCGACTGCTCGGGCCTGATGCAGTGGTCGTACGCGCACGCCGGCATCCACCTGCCACGCACCTCGCAGGAGCAGCGGCACGCCGGCCACCAGGTCCCGCTCTCCCAGGCGCAACCCGGTGACCTGGTGGTCTACCGTTCCGACGCCAGCCATGTGGGGATGTACGTCGGCAACGGACAGGTCATCCACGCCCCCTACCCGGGCGCCCCGGTCCGCTACGACCCGGTCGGGATGATGCCCATCTCCTCGGTCACCCGGCCCTGACGCGCGGGCCCCGGCCCGTACGATCGGAAAGTGGCTGGTGGCAGACGGACGTGGCGTTCAGGAGCGGCGGGACTGTGTCTGCTGCTCCTGCCGCTGACGGGATGCGGCGGCGGGCAGGCGGCGACCGGGTCGGCGATGGCCGAGGTCCAGCAGGTCCTGGACCGGCGCGCGGCCGCCGTCCTCGGCCATGACGAACGGGCCTACACCGAGACCGGCACCCGGACCTCGTACGCGAACCTGCGGGCCGTCCCCCTCGCGGACTGGAGCTACCGGCTGACCGCCCTGCACCGGGACGGCACCGCGGCCACCGCCGAGGCCCGGCTCAGCTACCGCGTCCAGGGCTACGACCGGGCCCCGGTCACCACCGACCGCGCCCTGACCCTCAGCCGCACCGCCGACGGCCACTGGTACGTCACCGCCGACCGGCCCGCCCGAAAGGCCGGACAGCAGCTGTGGGACCAGGGCACGGTGACGGCGGTCACGGGCGCGCACAGCCTGGTGCTCGGCGTCGGCCAGAGCAGGGACGCCCTGCGGGGCTACGCCGGGCTCGCCGACACCGCCGTGCCCGCGGTCTCCAAGGCCTGGGGCACCGACTGGACCCGGCGGGTGGTCCTGCTCGTCCCCAGGTCGCTGAACGGCATGGCGGGCCTGCTGGGCGCCCCCGCCTCCAACTACCGGGGCATCGCCGCCGTCACCACCGGCGAGGCGGGCGGCTCCGGCCTGACCCCGGCGGACCGGGTCATCCTCAACCCGGAGGCCTACGCCGTCCTCGGCTCGGTCGGCAAGCAGGTCGTCCTCACCCACGAGACGACCCACGTCGCCACCCGCGCCCACACCTCCGCCGCCACCCCGCTCTGGCTCTCCGAGGGGTACGCGGACTGGATCGGCTACCTGGACACCGGCCGCACACCCGCCGAGGCCGCGCCCGAGCTGGCCCGCGCCGTGGCGGACGGGTCTCCTCCCGAGAACCTCCCGGTGGACCGGGACTTCGGTTTCACCGACGACCCCACCAAGCTGGCCGAGGCCTACGAGGGCGGCTGGCTGGCCTGCCGGATGATCGCCGCCCACTGGGGCGAGGAACGGCTCGGCGCCTTCTACCGGGCGGTCGGCGCCCACCAGGGCCGGTCCGGCGCCGTCGAGGACGCGCTGCGCGAGGAACTCGGCACCACCCTGTCCGACTTCACCGCACGCTGGCGCGACTACCTGACCGGTCAGCTCGGGGAGTGAGCCGCCCCGCGGACTCCGCGGCGGGCGGGTCCCCGGCCGCCGTGGAGCGCCACAGCTGCCGGGCCGCCGTGACCGTCGCCGCCAGCAGCAGGCCGTTGCGCACGAACAGCAGGGTGACGCCGTACCAGTCGCTCACCACGATGTGCGAGAAACCCACCGGGAACTCCAGGACCGTCACCGCCGTGGCCGACAGGACCAGGACCGCCGGCACCGTCATCCGGCCGGCCCGGAAGCAGAGGCAGACGGCGGCCAGGCCCACCAGCCACACCATGTACTGCGGGCTGATCACCCGGCTGGTGACCGTGAACATCAGGACGGCCGTGAAGGCGGCGTCCGCGAGCGTGTGCGGGCGGAAGCGGACCGCCGACAGCCGCCACAGCAGCAGCCAGCCGAAGGCGAGCGCGGTGAGCAGCAGGGCCGCCGTGCTGACCGCCTTCACGTGCGGGCCGAGGAACTCGATAGAGCCGTAGTTGAGCAGCACCTCGCCGTGCCAGCCGGCGTGCCGGGCGATGTGGAGGACCAGCGCGCCGAGGGACTCCACCTCGGTGCCCCGGTTCCGCTGGAAGGTCAGGAACGCGAACGCGCCGGGCATGGCCACCGCGAACAGCGCGCCGACCGCGCCCGCGGTGACCGCCGCCGACACCCAGGCCCGCCGCCAGTGGGTGCCCCCTCTGGGGGAGGCGCCCACCAGCAGCAGCGCCGGCCACACCTTGACCATCGCGCCGAAACCGGCCAGCGCGCCCGTCAGGCGGGGGTGCCGGGCCCCGGCGAGCAGCGCGGCCACGGCGACGGCGGTGACCATCAGGTCGTAGCGGGCGTAGACGGTCGGGCCGAGCAGCGGCACCCCGGCCACCCACACCCACGCGCCGCGCATGGTGCGGCCCGGCCGGGGCCCCGTGTGCAGGAGGAGGCAGAGGACCACCAGGTCGGCCAGGAACACCAGCACGAAGAAGGCGCTCGGGTAGTCCAGGAAGGGCAGCAGACCGGGGGCGAGGATCGCCAGGGCGGCCGCGGGCGGGTACTGCCAGGTGACGTCGTCCAGCGGGAACGTGCCGTGCCGCAGGATGTCGTACCAGCCCTGGTAGATCACCGACACGTCCGAGGTGACGTCGGCGCCCGGGAAGACGAACACCTTCAGCACGAACAGCAGCAGCACCAGCCGGGTGACACCCCAGACGGCCATCGGCGAGGCCAGGGCGCGTCGCCCGCCGGTCCTGTCCATCCGAGCCCCTGTCCGTCGCCCTGCCCGTGGTGCGCCACATGATCTCCCGCGGACCCTGCGACGGCCATGAAGCACGGCCGAACACGCTGTACGGGTAAGGTCGGCGGCGATGCACAAGACCCTCGTCGTGACGAACGACTTCCCGCCCCGGCCGGGCGGCATCCAGGCCTTCCTGCACAACATGGCCCTTCGGCTGGACCCGGAGCGGCTCGTCGTCTACGCCTCCACCTGGAAGCGGAGCCGGGAGGGCGTCGAGGCGACCGCCGCCTTCGACGCGGAGCAGCCCTTCACCGTCGTACGCGACCGTACGACGATGCTGCTGCCCACGCCGGGGGCGACCCGGACCGCGGCCGGGCTGCTCCGGGAGCACGGCTGCACCTCCGTGTGGTTCGGGGCGGCGGCCCCGCTCGGGCTGATGGCTCCGGCGCTGCGCAGGGCCGGAGCCGAGCGGCTGGTCGCCACCACTCACGGGCACGAGGCGGGCTGGGCCCAGCTGCCCGCCGCCCGGCAGCTGCTCGGGCGGATCGGTGAGGCGACCGACACGATCACCTACCTGGGCGAGTACACCCGCTCCCGGATCGCCGGCGCGCTCGGTCCGGCCGCGGCGGGGCGGATGGTGCAGCTGCCGCCGGGGGTGGACGAGAAGACGTTCCATCCGGGCTCCGGAGGTGGGGAGGTGCGGGCCCGGCTGGGGCTGAGCGACCGGCCGGTGGTCGTGTGCGTGTCCCGGCTGGTGCCGCGCAAGGGACAGGACACGCTGATCCTCGCGATGCCGCTGATCCTGGCCGCCCAGCCGGACGCGGTCCTGCTGGTCGTGGGCGGCGGCCCGTACGGGAAGGAGCTGCGGCGGCTGGCCAGGGAGACGGGCGTCGAGGCGTCCGTGCGGTTCACCGGGGCGGTGCCGTGGGCCGAGCTCCCCGCGCACTACGGCGCCGGTGACGTCTTCGCGATGCCCTGCCGGACCCGGCGCGGCGGACTGGACGTGGAGGGGCTCGGGATCGTCTACCTGGAGGCTTCGGCCACCGGGCTGCCCGTGGTGGCCGGGGACTCCGGCGGGGCGCCGGACGCGGTGCTCGACGGGGAGACCGGGTGGGTGGTGCGGGGCGGCTCGGTGGAGGAGACCGCCGAGCGGATCGTCGTGCTGCTGGGGGACCCGGAGCTGCGGCGGCGGATGGGCGAGCGGGGCCGGGCGTGGGTCGAGGAGCGGTGGCGGTGGGATCTCCTGGCGGAGCGGCTGAGGGCCCTGCTGTAGCGGGCGGGGGCGCGTTGTCACCAACCGTGCCGCGGCTCTAGGCGGAACCGGAAAATCCGCACATGCTGCGCGCATGACAGCAAAACTGATGCAGCGTCAGCTGACGAGACGTCACATCCTGGGCATGATCGCCCTCCAGACCGCCGCCGCGGCCGGTCTCACCCGCATCGGACTCCAGTCGGCGCAGGCCGCCGAGGAGGCGGCCGCCGTCGACAACGCGCCCGCGATCGTGGTCGGTTCCGGGTACGGCGGGGCCGTGGCCGCGCTCCGGCTCGGACAGGCCGGGGTGCGGACCCTGATGATCGAGATGGGGCAGCTGTGGAACACGGCCGGCTCCGACGGCAGGGTCTTCTGCTCCACCGCCACCCCGGACAAGCGGTCCATGTGGTTCAAGACCCGCACGGAGGCCCCGCTCGCCAGCTTCCTCTGGCTGGACGTCGTCAACAAGGACATCACCCCCTACCCCGGCGTCCTGGACCGGGTGCACTACGACAACATGTCCGTCTACGTCGGGCGCGGCGTCGGCGGCGGCTCGCTGGTCAACGGAGGGATGGCGGTCACCCCGCTCCAGTCGTACTTCAGCGAGCAGTTCCCGACCGTGGACGCGAGCGCGATGTACAACACGTACTACCCGCGCGCCCGCGCCATGCTCGGCGTCAACACCGTCGACCCCGCCTGGTTCGAGTCGACCGAGTGGTACCGGTTCACCCGGACCTCCAGGAAGGCCGCCGCCAACACCGGGCTCAGGACCACGTTCGTCCCCAACGTCTACGACTTCGGGTACATGCAGCAGGAGGCCGCCGGCACCGCCACGAAGTCCGCGCTCGCCCAGGAGGTCATCTACGGCAACAACCACGGCAAGAAGAGCCTCGACAAGACCTATCTCGCCGCCGCCCTCGGCACCGGCAACCTCACCATCCACACCATGGAGAAGGTGCGGTCCATCAGCCGGGCGGGCGACGGCAGCTGGCTGCTCGGCGTCGACCGGATCGACGTGACCGGCGCGGTCGTCGAGCACAAGCAGTACAACTGCGCCTACCTGTTCCTCGGCGGCGGCAGCCTCGGCACCAGCGAACTGCTGGTGCGCGCCCGGGACACCGGGGCGCTGCCCGCGCTCGACCCCAGCGTCGGCGGCGGCTGGAGCACCAACGGCAACACCATGGTCGGACGCGCCAACCACATCTGGGACACCACCGGCGCCAACCAGGCGACCATGCCGGTGATGGGCATCGACGACTGGGCCAACACCGCCAACCCGGTCTTCGCGGAGATCGCCCCGCTGCCCATCGGGTTCGAGACCTGGGTCAGCCTCTACCTGGCCATCACCAAGAACCCGCAACGGGCGTCCTTCACCTACGACTCCGCGAGCGACGGGGTGAAGCTCGGCTGGACCGCGGCGCAGAGCGCGGTCTCGGTCGCCATGGCCAAGAAGCTGTTCGACCGGATCAACCTGGCCAACGCGACGATCTACCGCTACGACCTGTTCGGCTCGTCGAGCAAGGTGTTCGCGGACGACTTCTGCTACCACCCGCTGGGCGGCTGCGTGCTGGGCCGGGCGACCGACGACTGGGGCCGGGTGAAGGGGTATCAGAAGCTGTACGTCACGGACGGCTCCCTGGTGCCCGGGAACATCGGCGTGAACCCGTTCGTGACCATCACGGCGCTCGCCGAGCGGACGATGGAACGGGTCCTCGCCGAGGACATGTGACCGGGCGGCAGGACCGACGGCCGCTCTACTTCTGGTAGATGGCCTCGATCTCGGCCGAGTGGTCCTTCGCCACCACGTTGCGCTTGAGCTTCAGGGACGGCGTCAGGTGGCCCGACTCCTCCGAGAACTGGGAGGACAGAATGCGGAACTTCCGCACCGATTCCGCCTTCGACACCGCGGCGTTGCCGTCGTCGACGGCGTCCTGGATCGCCGCGATCAGATCCGGGTCGTCACGCAGCGACGCCGCGGTGGCACCGACCGGCTTGCCGTGGTCGGCCGCCCAGCGGCCGAGGAACTCCTCGTCGATGGTGACCAGCGCGCCCACGAACGGCCGTCCGTCGCCCACCACCATGCACTCCGCGACCAGCGCGTGCGCGCGGATGCGGTCCTCGATCACGGCCGGGGCGACGTTCTTGCCGCCCGCGGTGACGATGATCTCCTTCTTGCGGCCGGTGATCCTGAGGTAGCCGTCCTCGTCCAGGGTGCCGATGTCGCCGGTGTGGAACCAGCCGTCGGCCAGCGCCTCGGCGGTCGCGCCGGGGTTGTTCCAGTACTCCCGGAACAGGTGCTCGC
Source organism: Streptomyces sp. NPDC001068 (assembly GCF_042897315.1). Lineage (NCBI taxonomy): Bacteria > Bacillati > Actinomycetota > Actinomycetes > Kitasatosporales > Streptomycetaceae > Streptomyces > Streptomyces sp. NPDC001068. The sequence goes on from NZ_JBIAYD010000004.1 coordinate 206,362, forward strand.
CGTGCAGCAGCACCTCGCCGTCGTCCGCGATGCGCACCACCGAGCCGGGCAGCGGCTGACCGACCGTGCCGATCTTCTGCCGGTCCCAGGGGTTGAACGCGGTCGCGGCACAGGACTCGGTCAGGCCGTAGCCCTCCAGGACCGTGAAGCCGATGCCGCGGAAGAAGTGGCCGAGGCGCTCGCCGAGCGGGGCGCCGCCGGAGATGGCGTACTCGCCCCGGCCGCCGAGCACCGCGCGCAGCTTGCTGTAGACGAGCTTGTCGAAGGTCCGGTGCTTGATCCTCAGGCCGAGGGACGCGCCCGACGGCGTGTCCAGCGCCTTGCTGTACGCGATCGCGGTGTCCGCGGCCTTGTCGAAGATCTTGCCCTTGCCGTCCGCCTGCGCCTTGGCGCGCGCCGAGTTGTAGACCTTCTCGAAGACCCGCGGGACGCCGAGGACCAGCGTCGGCCGGAACGCGGCCAGTTCGTCGGTGAGGTTCTTGATGTCCGGGACGCAGCCCAGCTTGATCGGCGCCATCATCGGGGCGATCTGCACGAGCCGGCCGAAGACGTGGGCGAGCGGCAGGAAGAGGAGGACGCTGCACTCGCCGGTGCGGAACAGCGGGCGCAGCCGCTCCACGATGTTGCCGCACTCGGCGAAGAAGTTGCGGTGGGTCAGGACGCAGCCCTTGGGGCGGCCCGTCGTCCCCGAGGTGTAGACGATGGTCGCCGGGTCGTCGGCCTTCGCCTGCGAGCTGCGCTCCTCGACGGTCGCGTCCGTGACGCCCTGGCCGAGCCGGCCCAGCTCCTCCAGGCCGCCGGCCTCGATCTGCCAGACCTGCTTGAGGGCCGGCAGCGTCTCGCGCACCGACTCGACGGCGGCCGCGTGGGTGTCGAGTTCGACCACGCAGGCGGTCGCGCCGGAGTCGCTGAGGATCCACTGCACCTGCTCCGGAGAGCTGGTCTCGTACACCGGCACCGTGACCGCGCCGGCGCACCAGATCGCGAAGTCGAGGAGCGTCCACTCGTAACGGGTGCGGGACATCAGGCCGACCCTGTCGCCCGGCTGCACGCCGGAGGCGATGAGGCCCTTGGCGGCCGCGTGCACCTCGGTCAGGAAGGTGGTCGCGGTCACGTCCTGCCAGACGCCTGCGACCTTGCGGGCCATGACGGCGACATCCGGGTGCTGCGCGGCGTTTCTGCGGACGATGTCGGTCAGATTGCCGTCCGCGGGGACCTCGTACAAAGCCGGAAGGCTGAACTCGCGCAAGACTGCTGCTCCTCATAGGGCGCCGGCGCCACGACGTTGTGCGATGCGACGGTGCGGTCCAAGGCTCGGGCAGGTACTCAGGGCTTCGCCACGGGCCACATGATCCGTTGGTTGAATTCCTGAGCACGACTGGACTGCCCGGACGTTACCCGCCGGTATGGCTTCTAGGACAGGGGGTCACGGCGAGATGTTCGGTGCGTCACACAGGTTGGGTGTTCCTTCGCGTACGGTAGTCCACGGCTTTAGTGACTGACCAGTAACCGCAGGTCCGGCCACCGCCTGTTCACGTTTGCCGCACAGGCCTACGCTTGATCACCATGGCAGCCACACCCTCCGGCAACCGCAGGACCCGCGTCCACGTGGTCAGCGACGTGCACGGCAACGCCCGCGACCTGGCCCGGGCCGGCGACGGCGCCGACGCCCTGATCTGCCTCGGCGACCTGGTCCTGTTCCTCGACTACGCCGACCACTCGCGCGGCATCTTCCCCGACCTGTTCGGCGTCGAGAACGCCGACCGCCTCGTCGAACTCCGCACCGCCCGCCGGTTCGAGGAGGCCCGGGAACTCGGGGCCCGGCTGTGGGGCGGGATCGGCATGGACCGGGCGACCGCCATCGAGAAGGCGGTGCGCAAGCAGTACGCCGAGATGTTCGCCGCGTTCCCGACGCCGACGTACGCCACCTACGGCAATGTCGACATCCCGCCGCTGTGGCCGGAGTACGCCCGGACGGGCACCACCGTCCTCGACGGCCAGCGGGTGGAGATCGGCGGACGGGTCTTCGGCTTCGTGGGCGGCGGACTGCGGACGCCGATGCGCACCCCCTACGAAGTCTCCGACGACGAGTACGCGGCCAAGATCGAGGCGCTCGGCGAGGTCGACGTGCTCTGCACGCACATCCCGCCCGAGGTGCCGGAGCTGGTCTACGACACGGTGGCGCGCCGTTTCGAACGCGGCAGCCGGGCGCTGCTCGACGCCATCAGGCGCACCCGGCCGCGTTACTCGCTCTTCGGACACGTCCACCAGCCGCTGGTGAAGCGGATGCGGATCGGGGCCACCGAGTGCGTGAACGTGGGGCACTTCGCGAGCGCGGGACGGCCCTGGGCGCTGGAATGGTGACCGCCCCGGACAGGGGGTGAAGTCGGCTGGTCGGGCGCGCGGTAGCCTTCACGCTGCACACGCGTGCGCACGCGTGCGGCGACCCTCTTCTTACCGGCCCGCATCTGGAGGAGCCACGGCGATGGCGGAACACACCAGCTCGAGCATCACGATCGAGGCGGCCCCGGCCGACGTCATGGCGGTCATCGCCGACTTCGCCCGCTACCCGGACTGGACCGGTGAGGTGAAGGAGGCGGAGGTGCTCAAGACCGACGCCCGGGGCCGGGCCGAACAGGTCCGCCTGGTGATGGACGCCGGTGCGATCAAGGACGACCAGGTCCTCGGGTACACGTGGGCCAGCGACAGCGAGGTCTCCTGGACGCTGGTGAAGTCCCAGATGCTCCGCTCCCTGGACGGCTCCTACCTCCTGAAGCCGGCGGGCGCGGGTTCGACCGAGGTCACGTACTCGCTGACGGTGGACGTCAAGATCCCGATGCTGGGCATGATCAAGCGCAAGGCCGAGAAGGTCATCATCGACCGGGCGCTGGCGGGACTGAAGAAGAGGGTCGAGTCGGGGGAGAAGTGACGCGGGGGCGCGCCGCGGGAGTGACCCCGGCACCCCGCCGGGGGCGTCGCGGTCGAGCCGGCCGCACCGTGCCACCCCGCCCGCACCCGCGCGCCCGCCGGTGAGGACACCCCCCGACGGCCGCCACCGCGAGGGCTCGCCCGCACGTCCGTTACGGTTCACCCCCATGCGCACCATCCTGATCACCGGGCCCGGCGGCAGCGGCCGCACCACCGTCGCCGCGGCCACCGCCCTGCACGCCGCCGCCGAGGGCACCCCCACCCTCGTGCTGAGCGCCGACCGCACGGACACCCTCGGCGCCGCCCTGGGCGCCGCGACAGGACCGGAGCCCACTCGCCTCACCCCCACCCTCACGGCCTGGCGCCCCGACGCCACCGCCCGCTTCCGCGAGGACCTCACCGCCTTCCAGACGCGCGCCTCGAACGTCCTCGACCTCCTCGGCGCCTCCCGGCTCGACGCCGAGGAACTCACCCCGCTGCCCGGCGCCGAGGAACTGTCCCTGCTGCGCGCCCTGCGCGACGCCGCCCTCTGCGAGCGGTACGACCTGCTGGTCGTGGACCTCCCAGCCGCCCCGCACGCCCTCGCCCTGCTCGCCCTCCCCGAGGAACTCCGCCGCTACCTGCGCCGGCTGCTGCCGCCCGAGCGCCAGGCGGCCCGCGCCCTGCGCCCCGTCCTCGGCCGGCTGGCCGGCGTCCCCATGCCCGCGGACTGGCTGTACGAGACGGCCGCCCGCTGGGACGTCGAGCTGGCCGCGGTGGAGGCCGTCCTCGCCGACCGGCACACCACCGTGCGCATGGTCGCCGAACCCGGTCCGGCCGGCGCCGACGCCGTCCGCGGCGCCCGCCTCGGCCTCGCCCTGCGCGGCCTGCGCACCGAGACCCTCGTCGCCAACCGCGTGCTGCCCGAGGACACCCCGCTGCACGGTCTCGTCGCCCAGCAGCGCAAGGCGCTCGCCGAGTGGGCCGAGACGTTCGAGGTCCGCGCCGTGCCGCACCTCGGGCACGACCCGCGCGGCGCCGAGGACCTCGCCGCGCTCGCCGTGCCCGGCGTCAACTCCGCGCCCGCACCGGTCGAGTGGCCCGTCGCCGACCATATCGAGGAGGACGGCGTCCTGGTCTGGCACATCCCGCTGCCCGGCGCGATACGGGACGGCCTCGACCTCGTCCGGCGCGGCGACGAACTCGTGATCACGGTCGGCGGCTTCCGCCGGATCGTCGCGCTGCCGTCGGCCCTGCGCCGCTGCACGGTCGCCGGGGCCGCGCTGCGCGACGGCGGGCTTCGGCTGCGCTTCGCGCCGGACCCGGATCTGTGGCCGCGCTGACCGTGAATCCGCTACGCCCGTTCGGGTAACGTCGTAGGGACGAAACGCAGTCAGGAGTCCGTCATGAGCGATGAGCGCCCCACAGCCGACGCCTCCGAGGCCGCCGACGACGTACGGGTCTCCGACGCCGACGCCTGGGCCACGGCCTGCGCGGAGGACCTGGCGGCGGAGAAGGCCCGCCGCCGCACCCAGTACGGCCCGCCCCCGGGGTCGGCCGCCGAGGAACTGCGCAAGCTCGTCGACGCCGTCGCCGACAAGCTCGCCGGCATCCAGACCCCGCTCCTCGGGGCGGTCGCCGGGCCCGCCGCCCAGCAGGTGGTCCGGCAGGTCGTGCAGCAGGCGAAGAACGCCGTCGAGCCCGTCATAGAGCGCAACCCCGACGTCTTCGACCACCTGGCCGCGGCCGGCGGCGAACTCCTCGCCGCCTACCGCTCCGCGGTCCAGGCCCAGGAGACCCGCTGGACCGCCGGCGACCGCGACAAGGGCGACGACCCCGGCCCCGGCGAACGCATCGATCTCGACTGACAGCCCCTGAGGAGCCGCCGTCGGGATTCCTCCCGCACCGCCCGGGGCAAGAAGGGTGCCCCCGGCCGGGCGGACCCTGGCACGCCCTACGGGCGGACGACGGGAACCCGACGGCAGGGCCTCGGGTACGGTTGGCCGTAGCGGGGTTCGACCGAAACTGAGGGATTCATGGGACTCACCATCGGCGTCGACATCGGCGGCACGAAGATCGCGGCCGGCGTGGTCGATGAGGAAGGCAACATCCTCTCGACCCACAAGGTGCCGACCCCGGGTACGCCCGAGGGCATCGTGGACGCCATTGCTTCCGCCGTGGAGGGTGCGCGCGCCGGACACGAGATCGTCGGCGTGGGCATCGGTGCCGCCGGCTACGTGAACCGGCAGCGCTCCACGGTCTACTTCGCGCCCAACATCGACTGGCGCCAGGAGCCGTTGAAGGAGGAGGTCGAGGCCCGCGTCGGCCTCCCGGTGGTCGTGGAGAACGACGCCAACGCCGCCGCCTGGGGCGAGTACAAGTTCGGCGCCGGCAAGGGCCACCGCAACGTCATCTGCATCACGCTCGGCACCGGCCTCGGCGGCGGCATCATCATCGGAAACAAGCTGCGCCGCGGCCACTTCGGCGTCGCCGCCGAGTTCGGTCACATCCGCATGGTCCCGGACGGACTGCTGTGCGGCTGCGGCTCGCAGGGCTGCTGGGAGCAGTACGCCTCCGGCCGCGCCCTCGTCCGCTACGCCAAGCAGCGTGCCAACGCCACCCCCGAGGCCGCCGAGATCCTGCTCGCCCTCGGCGACGGCAGCCCCGACGGCATCGAGGGCAAGCACATCTCCATGGCCGCCCGCCAGGGCGACCCGGTCGCCGTCGACTCCTACCGCGAGCTGGCGCGGTGGGCCGGCGCCGGCCTCGCCGACCTGGCCTCCCTCTTCGACCCCTCCGCCTTCATCGTCGGCGGCGGCCTCTCCGACGAGGGCGAACTGGTCCTGGACCCCATCCGCAAGTCCTACAAGCGCTGGCTGGTGGGCGGCAACTGGCGCCCGGTGGCCGAGGTCATCGCCGCCCAGCTGGGCAACGACGCCGGCCTGGTGGGCGCGGCCGACCTGGCGAGGGAGCCCGACCCCATCATGTGACGCCCCGGACCTCCGGGAAGCGGCAACCGCAACTCCCAAGGGGCGCGGGGAAGCGCGCGACCAGCCGTACACAGCCGGCGGCCGCGCACCGACCCCGCGCCCCGCGCCATGGGGGGCGCGGTCCGTCCCCCCGCCGCGTACAGTTGATCCACATGGCGCCGCTACCCAACTCCCACACAGAGTCCGACGGTTCCGCCGTCATCCGCGTCCTCAGCTACAACATCCGCTCCATGCGCGACGACACCCAGGCCCTGGCCCGGGTCATCAGGGCCTGCGCCCCCGACCTGGTCCTCGTCCAGGAAGCCCCCCGGTTCTTCCGCTGGCGCAAGAAGCTCGCCCGCCTCGCCGCCGCCTCCGACCTGGTGATCCTCACCGGCGGTGCGACCGCGGCCGGCCCGGCAGTGCTGTGCGACCTGCGCGCGACCGTCGAGCGCACCGAGGACGTGCTCCTGCCCCTCACCCCCGGCCTGCACCGCCGCGGCTTCGCGACGGCCGTCGTCCGGTTCGGCGGGGCCCGTCTCGGCGTCGCCAGCTTCCACCTCAGCCTCCAGCAGGAGGAGCGCTACGAGCAGGGCGGCATGCTGCTCGACCGGGTCGCCGGGATGGGTGTGGAGCACGCCGTCGCGGGCGGCGACCTGAACGACCGGCCCGACGGCCGTACCTTCCGCCGCCTGGCCGACACCTTCCAGGACTGCCGTACCACCGCGCCCTGGGGCGGCGACCTCACCTCCGGCTCCGCCGACCCCCACCAGCGCATCGACGCGATCTTCGCGACCAAGGGCGTCGAGGTGCTCGGCTGCGGGGTGCCGCAGGACCTGCCGGGGATCACCGCGGCGGACCTCGCCGGGGCCACGGACCACCTGCCCGTGCTGGCCGCACTCCGCGTGCCCGCGGCCTGAACCGGAGCGGCCACCGACGTGGCGTGGCCGCTCCGGTCCGGGCCGGGCCGGGGCGCTCGTGGCGGGGCTCAGACCACGGCCCCGCGCCCCGGGTCGTCGTCCTCTTCGTCCGTCTTCATCCGGGTCACCAGCGTGGCGAAGCCACCGAGGAACCCGCCGATGCCCAGCGTCGCCAGCCACCAGGTCATGTCCCAGCCGAGCAGCACGGCGAGCAGCAGCAGCACCGGCCCGCCCACCACGCCCAGCCAGGCGAACCTCGCGGTGGTGTCCGAAGACGGCAGCGGCGGCGGCTCGGGCGGCACGAAGTGCCCCTCGTCGTCATCGTCGAAGTCGTCCTCGGCCGGCTCCGGCGCCGTGTAGTCCCGCGGGCCCACGCCGGGCGCGAAGGAGACGGAGCTGCCCAGCGGCTGTACGGGCCGCTGCTCCTCGGCCGCTCCCGGTTCGGGGGCGTCCTCCTCCATGGGGGGCAGCGCCAGGTCCTCCACCGGCTTGTAGGGCTTCGCGCCCGGCGGGTCCGGCGGCTCGTCGCCGTACCCCGCGACGATGGCCGCCCAGGCGGCCGCCTCGTCGAAGGGCACCCCTTTCTCGTCCGGCTCGCGGTCCTCGCGGTCGGAGTCGTGCTCAGCCAACTGCGGCCGTCCCTTCCTTGCCGACACTGGGTGCGAGCCGGCCGATGAAGGCGAGGCTCTCCTCGAAGATCCGGTCCGCATCATGGTCCAACGTCGCCACGTGGTAACTCTGTTCCAGCACTACCTGGGTTACGTCCGTGGAGGACACCCGGCTCAGGATCCGGGCCGAATCCACCGCCGGAACCACGTGGTCCTCGGTGCTGCGCAGCAGGAGCAGCGGCTGGGTCACCCTCGGCAGCTCGCCGTCCACCAGGCGGAAGAAGTTCCGCAGCGAGTGCGCGGCGTGCAGCGGCACCCGGTCGTACCCCACCTCGGCGGCACCGGGCTTGGCGATGTCGCTGGCGATGCCCGGCGTCGTACGGACGAGGTGCCGGGCCACCGGAAGGGCGTACGCGGACAACCCGTGCACCTTGTTCGCCGGGTTGACGACCACCACGCCGTCCACCCCGGTGCCGTTCTTCGCGGCCAGCCGCAGGCCGAGGGCGCCGCCCATGGACAGGCCCGCCACGAACACCTGGGAGCAGCGCTCGCGCAGCAGCCGCAGCTCGCGGTCGACCTCCGCGTACCAGTCCTGCCAGCCGGTGACCTGCATGTCCTCCCAGCGGGTGCCGTGTCCCGGCAGCAGGGGAAGGGACACGGTCAGGTCGTGTGCCGCGTGGTGCTCCGCCCAGGGGCGCAGCGACTGAGGTGAACCGGTGAAACCGTGGCAGAGCAGGACACCGACCTCCCCGCCGTCATGGCGGTACGGCTCGGCTCCGGGAAGAACCGGCACCTTCGGTCTCCAATTCATGAGAGCGGGCAGGAACTGAGAGAGGCCCGAAAGACGACTTCGGATGTGTTTCACCGTACGCGACGGCACTGACACCGACCAGGGTCGTCGGGGCCATTCCCGGCACTCCGGGTTAAGGTCTCATCGACGGAAACAGGAGGCACTCGGTTGTTGTACGGCGCGATGAAGGTCGCCATCGGGGGACCGCTCAAGGTCACCTTCAGGCCCTGGGTGGAGGGTCTGGAGAACGTCCCGGCCGAGGGCCCGGCGATCCTGGCGAGTAACCACCTGTCCTTCTCGGACTCGTTCTTCCTGCCCGCGGTGCTGGACCGCAAGGTCACCTTCATCGCGAAGGCCGAGTACTTCACCACGCCCGGCGTGAAGGGCCGCCTCACGGCCGCCTTCTTCAAGGGGGTCGGCCAGCTCCCGGTGGACCGCTCCGGCGGCCGCGGCGCGGGCGAGGCGGCGGTGCGCAGCGGCATGGACGTGCTGGAGCGCGGTGAGCTGTTCGGCATCTACCCGGAGGGCACCCGATCGCCCGACGGCCGGCTCTACCGGGGCAAGCCCGGCGGCCTCGCGCGCGTGGCGCTCGCGACGGGCGCCCCCGTCATCCCCGTCGCCATGATCGACACGGAGAAGATCCAGCCGCCCGGGCAGGTGATGCCCAAGCTGATGCGTCCGGGCATCCGGATCGGCAGGCCGCTGGACTTCGCCCGCTACCAGGGCATGGAACACGACCGGTTCGTGCTGCGGGCGGTGACCGACGAGGTCATGTACGAGATCATGAAGCTCTCCGGTCAGGAGTACGTCGACATGTACGCGACCGCCGCCAAGCGGCAGATCGCGGAGGCCGCCAAGGCCGAGAAGGAGGCGGCGAAGGAAGCCGCCAAGGCGGAGAAGAAGGCCGCCGAGTCCTAGACCGGTGGCACGGGACCGGTGGGACGGGACCGGTGGCACGGGGTCGGCGGGACGGGGACAGCCGGGTCCAGGGGATCCGGCGGGACCGGCGGGATCAGCGGTACCAGGGGGGACTGGGGGAGATGGCGAAGCGGGAACGCGTCGTACGCATGTCGGTCGAGCAGCCGCTGTGGCGTGCCCTCACCGGCTACCGCGTGCTGACCCTGCTGTACGCGACCGGCCTGTTCGCGTCCGCCTACGACGACTACGACCGTCCGGGCGTCGCCATCGCCTACTACGTGGTCCTGACCGTCTGGACGCTGGCGACCCTGCCGCGCGTCCAGAACGCGGCCGCCTGCACCAAGCGCTTCCTCGCCGTCGACCTCGCGATCGCGCTCACCGGCATCGTGCTCACCCCCTGGGTGGTCACCCAGGGCCACATCGACCGCGGCGGCCCGACCCTGCCGTCGATATGGACCGCAGGCTCGGTCCTCGCCTACGCCCTCAAGGGCGGCTGGCGCTGGGCCGCGTTCGCCTCCACCTCCGTCGCCGCCGCCAACCTCGTCGAACGCGGCCACCCGGCCCGCGACACCATCCACAACGTGATCCTGGTCTGGGTCGCCTCCATCGCCATCGGATACGTCGTCGAGGTGGCGCGTGCCTCCGAGCGCACCCTGGCCCGCGCCCTGGAGATCGAGGCGGCGACCCGGGAGCGGGAGCGGCTGGCCCGCGACATCCACGACGGTGTGCTCCAGGTGCTGGCGATGGTCCAGCGGCGCGGTGCGGTCCTCGGCGGCGAGGCGGCCGAGCTGGGCCGGATGGCGGGGGAGCAGGAGGTGGCGCTGCGCACCCTGGTCTCCGGTGGCCTGGTACCGCTCTCGCGGGTCTCGGAGGACGAGGCCGAGGGCGCGGTGGTACGCCTCGTGGAGGAGCCGGACGGCGCCGGGCCCGTCGACCTGCGCGCGCTGCTCGCGCCGTACGCCGGAGCACGGGTGAGTCTGGCCGAACCCGGTGCGCCGGTGGTGCTCGCGCCGGGCACCGCCCGCGAGCTGGCGGCCGCCGTCGGTGCCGCCCTGGACAATGTGCGCACGCACGCGGGCGACGGGGCGCGGGCCTGGATCCTGGTCGAGGACGAGCCCGACGAGATCGTGGTGACCGTGCGGGACGACGGCCCCGGCATCCCGGAGGGCCGGCTCGCCCAGGCCGAGGGGGAGGGGCGGCTCGGGGTGGCCCAGTCGATCCGGGGGCGGCTGCGCGACCTGGGCGGCAGCGCCGAGCTGTGCTCGACTCCCGGGCAGGGCACGGAAGTAGAGCTGAAGGTACCTAAGGACTCCACGGGGAAGGCGGAGCGGCGATGAGCATCAGGGTCATGGTGGTCGACGACCACCCGATGTGGCGTGACGCGGTCGCCCGCGATCTGGCCGAGTCCGGTCTGGAGGTGGTCGCCACCGCGGGGGACGGCGAACAGGCGGTGCGCCGTGCCAAGGCCGCCGCGCCCGACGTCCTCGTCCTGGACCTCAACCTGCCGGCGAAGCCCGGCGTCCAGGTCTGCAAGGAACTCGTCGGCCACAACCCGGCGTTGCGCGTGCTGGTGCTCTCGGCGAGCGGTGAGCACGCGGACGTCCTGGAGGCGGTGAAGTCCGGCGCGACCGGCTACCTCCTGAAGTCGGCCTCGACCGAGGAACTGCTCGACGCGGTGCGCCGTACCGCCGTCGGCGACCCGGTGTTCACGCCGGGCCTGGCCGGTCTGGTCCTCGGCGAGTACCGCCGGCTGGCCTCCGAACCGGCGCCGGCCGCGGACGCGGGCGGTCCGGACACGCCCCGGCTCACGGACCGCGAGACCGAGGTGCTGCGGCTGGTCGCCAAGGGCCTGAGCTACAAGCAGATCGCCGAACGCCTGGTCATCTCGCACCGCACGGTCCAGAACCACGTGCAGAACACCCTCGGAAAGCTCCAGCTGCACAACCGGGTGGAACTGGTCCGGTACGCCATAGAGCAGGGTCTGGACGACGGTCCGGAAGGCGGCTGATCTGATCTTCGCGGGCCGAACGTAAACCAACCGCCCGACAATTCACCGGAATTGCCCTTCCGCGCCCATCCCTGTGTGAGCTGGATCACCATTAGCGTGAGTCCCACCAGGCAACCGCGGCGAAGGGACATTTCCATGCGGGTCGGAGTACTGACCGGAGGCGGCGACTGCCCCGGGCTCAACGCCGTCATCCGGGGCGTCGTCCGCAAGGGCGTGCAGGAGTACGGCTATGACTTCGTCGGCTTCCGGGACGGCTGGCGCGGACCCCTCGAAGGCGACACCATCCGTCTCGACATCCCCGCCGTGCGCGGCATCCTGCCCCGCGGCGGCACCATCCTCGGCTCCTCGCGGACCAATCCGCTGAAGCAGGAGGACGGCATCCGGCGCATCAAGGACAACCTCGCCAAGCAGGAGGTCGAGGCGCTCATCGCGATCGGCGGCGAGGACACCCTGGGCGTGGCCGCCCGGCTCACCGACGAGTACGGCGTGCCCGTCGTCGGCGTGCCGAAGACCATCGACAACGACCTGTCCGCCACCGACTACACCTTCGGTTTCGACACCGCGGTCGGCATCGCCACCGAGGCCATCGACCGGCTGCACACCACCGCCGAGTCCCACATGCGGGTCCTGGTCTGCGAGGTGATGGGCCGGCACGCCGGCTGGATCGCCCTGCACTCGGGGCTGGCCGGCGGCGCCAACGTCATCCTCATCCCCGAACAGCGCTTCGACGTCGACCAGGTGTGCGCCTGGATCACCTCCCGCTTCAAGGCCTCGTACGCCCCGATCGTGGTCGTCGCCGAGGGTGCCATGCCCAAGGACGGCGACATGGTGCTCAAGGACGAGTCGCTGGACTCCTTCGGGCACGTCCGGCTCTCCGGGGTCGGCGAGTGGCTGGCCAAGCAGATCGAGAAGCGCACCGGCAAGGAGGCCCGCACCACCGTCCTCGGGCACATCCAGCGCGGCGGCACGCCCAGCGCCTTCGACCGCTGGCTGGCCACCCGCTTCGGTCTGCACGCCATCGACGCGGTGCGCGACGGGGACTTCGGCAAGATGGTCGCGCTGCGCGGCACCGACATCGTGCGGGTGCCGATCGCGGAGGCCACGGCACGGCTGAAGACCGTCGACCCGAAGCTGTACGAAGAGGTCGGGGTGTTCTTCGGCTGAGACCGGGGTCCGGGTCCGGATCCGGGTCCCGTTCCGGGCGGGTGCGGCGCCGCACCCGCCCGGAACGGTTCGCCGACGGGCCGGGACGGGACCCGGCCCGTGTGGTGACGTCCGGGCTACCGGGACGGCCCCCGCCCGGCGAACGTGCCGGTGCCGCGGATCTGCCCGATCAGCTCCCGCACCACGGTCGCGCCGTCGAGGGAGAGCACCGACTCCGGGTGGAACTGCACCCCGGCGAACCCCGGTCCCCGCAGGGCGTGCACCTCGTCGTCGGCCGCCCGGCTCACCTCCACGCCGTGCGCCGCCAGCTCCCGCGCCGCCTCCTCGTCGCAGCGGGCCACGAAACTGTTGTAGAAGCCGACCGTCTCGGGCCGCCCGAACAGGTCGACGGTCGTCTGCGCCCCCTGGTGAGGCACCCTCTTGCGCACGATCTCCAGGCCCAGCTCGGCCGCGATCAGCTCGTGCCCGAGGCAGACGCCGAGCACCCCGTGCCGGTGCTCCCGGATCACGGTCGCCGTGAGTTCGCGCAGGAACCCCATCTTCGGATCGTCCAGGTCGCACGGGTCACCGGGCCCCGGACCGAGCACCAACGGCCCCTGGTGGGCGAGCGCCGCCGCCCGCAGACCCGGCTCGTCGTAGCGCCGCACGGTCACGTCCAGCCCGGCCGCCCGCAGCACGTGGGCGAGCATCGCCGTGAACGTGTCCTCGCCGTCCACCACCAGCGCGTGCCCGGCCAGCTCACCGGTCCGCTCCTGCATCCGCAGCCAGAACGGCGCCAGAGCGGCCCGGCGCCCGTCCAGCGCGGCCCGCACCCGTGGGTCGTCGGCCAGCCGGGGCCGCGCCCCCTCGTCGAGCGGCCGGGCCGGCCGGACCCCGAGGGCCGCGAGGACCCCCGCCGCCTTCGCGTGCGTCTCGGCGACCTCGCCCGCCGGGTCCGAGCCGCGCACCAGGGTGGCGCCGACCGGGACCCGCAGCCCGCCGTCCGCGCCGATGTCCGCCGTGCGGATCAGGATGGGCGAGTCCAGGGTCTGGGCGCCGCCGGAGTCCCGGCCCAGCAGGGCCAGCGCCCCCGCGTAGTAGCCGCGCCCGACCCCGTCCTGGCCGAGGGGCTCGTGGCGCTCGATCACCCGGCAGGCGTTCTGCACCGGCGAGCCGGTGACGGTCGCCGCGAACATGGTCTCCTTCAGGACATCCCGCACGTCCAGCGAGGACCGGCCGCGCAGTTCGTACTCGGTGTGCGCGAGATGGGCCATCTCCTTGAGCCGGGGCCCGACCACCACGCCCCCCATGTCGCCCACCGTGCACATCATCTTGAGCTCCTCGTCGACGACCATCGACAGCTCCTCGGTCTCCTTGCCGTCGGCGAGGAAGCCGAGCAGGTGCTCCGGGGTGGGCCCCTCGGCCGGATAGCGGTACGTCCCGCTGATCGGGTTCATGACCACCGTGCCGCCGGACATCCGGACGTGCACCTCGGGACTGGCGCCGACCAGGGTGCGGTCCCCGGTGTGCACCACGAACGTCCAGTACGCGCCCCGCTCGCCCTCCAGGAGCCGCCGGAACAGCGCCAGCGAGTCGGCCCGGCCGAAGCCCGGGATCCGTCCCCGGTACGTCCGCCGGATCACGAAGTTCGCGCCCTCGCCCCGGCCGATCTCCTCGCGCAGCACCCGGCCGACGATCTCCGCGTACTCCTCGTCCTCGACGTCGAAGCCCCCGTCCTCGACCCGCACCGCGTGCGCGGGCAGCTGGGCCAGGGCGTCCGCCAGCGGCAGGGTGTGGGTCTCCTCGGGGGTGAGGACCAGCAGGGGCGTGCCGTCGTCGCGGACGTCGAAGCCGCGCTCGCGGATCTGGCGGAAGGGGATGAGGGCGAGCCCCTCCTCGGGCAGGTCGGCCAGCCGGTCACGGGGGGTGACCGGGCCGAGCAGAACCTCCACCGTGCTCTCGTCGTGGCCCGGGGTGCGGCGGCGGAGCAGGGCGAAGGGGCGGTCGTCGTGGAGCAGCCGGGTCAGGTTCATGATTCCTCTGCGGTCCCTTGCAGGTGGGAGAGGAGCGGCCCCGGAAACGCCGAAGGCCGCCCCTCGGGCGGCCTTCGCGAAGTCTTGCGTACGCGCAGTCAGTGGGCCGCCGGAGAAGCGGTCCACCACCAGTTCTGGTTCGAAAGCGCGAACATGCCGAAACCCTACCGCACCCGACGCCGTGTCCACAGGACAGTCACCGCGTCTCATCAGTCGAGCCAGGGAAAAATCAGGCGACACGACCCCGTAATGTCTACGGGGTGACAGTGAACGCTAAGACCAGCACGAGCGCTGGCAACACCTGGCGAGACCTGCCCGCGGCGCAGCAGCCCGAGTACCCCGACGCCGAGGCTCTGCGCGCAGTCGTCGCGGAGCTGGAGTCGTATCCGCCGCTCGTCTTCGCGGGCGAGTGCGACCAGCTGCGCGACCGGATGGCGGCCGTCGCCAGGGGAGAGGCGTTCCTCCTCCAGGGCGGCGACTGCGCCGAGGCCTTCGACGCGGTGTCGGCCGACCAGATCCGCAGCAAGCTCAAGACCCTGCTCCAGATGGGTGCCGTGCTCACGTACGCGGCGTCCGTGCCCGTGGTGAAGGTGGGCCGGATCGCCGGCCAGTACTCCAAGCCGCGCTCCAAGCCGACCGAGACCCGGGACGGCGTGACGCTGCCGACCTACCGGGGCGACTCCGTCAACGGCTTCGCGTTCGACGAGTCCTCCCGCGTCCCGGACCCCGAGCGGCTGAAGCGGATGTACAACGCGTCCGCCTCCACGCTGAACCTGGTGCGCGCCTTCACCACCGGCGGTTACGCGGACCTGCGCCAGGTGCACGCCTGGAACCAGGACTTCGTGAAGTCCTCCCCGTCGGGCCAGCGCTACGAGCAGCTCGCCCGGGAGATCGACAACGCCCTGAACTTCATGCGGGCCTGCGGCGCGGAGCCCGAGGAGTTCAAGACGGTCGAGTTCTTCTCCTCGCACGAGGCGCTGCTGCTGGACTACGAGTCCGCCCTGACCAGGGTCGACTCCCGCACCGGCAAGCTCTACGACGTCTCGGCGCACATGGTGTGGATCGGTGAGCGCACCCGGCAGATGGACGGGGCGCACATCGAGTTCGCCTCGAAGATCCGCAACCCGATCGGCCTCAAGCTCGGTCCGACGACCACGGCCGAGGAGGCGCTGCGCTACATCGACCGCCTCGACCCGGACCGCGAGCCGGGCCGGCTGACCTTCGTCGTCCGGATGGGCGCGGACAAGGTCCGCGACAAGCTTCCCGAGCTGGTCGAGAAGGTCACCGCCTCGGGCGCGACCGTGGCCTGGGTGACCGACCCGATGCACGGCAACACCTTCGAGGCGGCCTCCGGACACAAGACCCGCCGCTTCGACGACGTGCTCGACGAGGTCAAGGGCTTCTTCGAGGTGCACAAGACGCTGGGCACCCACCCGGGTGGCATCCACGTCGAGCTCACCGGCGACGACGTCACCGAGTGCGTGGGCGGCGGTGACGAGATCTTCGTCGACGACCTGCACCAGCGCTACGAGACGGCCTGTGACCCGCGTCTGAACCGCAGCCAGTCCCTGGACCTGGCGTTCCTGGTCGCGGAGATGTACCGGGACCAGTGACGCCGGGGCCGGTGGGTCCGGCGGCACGGTGACACGAAGTGGGGCGTGGATCACATGCGATCCGCGCCCCGCTCCACTTTTGCGCCGCCCGGGTGATGGGTAAGGTTAGGTTTGCCTCACCGGTACTCGGGACGGCACCACTGATCGATCCCGGCGGGAGGTGAATCCGCGTGTACGTCTGCAGCTGCTTCGGGGTGACCGAGGCGCAGGTCAAGAAGCACGCGGAGGACGGTGCCTGCACCCCCCGCCAGATCGCGTCCGCCTGCAAGGCGGGGACGGACTGCGGTTCGTGCGTCCGTCGGATCCAGGCCATCCTGGGCCGGGGCGCCTGCCCCCGCCGTGAGCTGGCCGACCAGGGCCGCCCGGTGCTGGCCGAGGTCGACGCCCTCGACGGGCTGGACGAGGCGGCCTAGCCCCGGCTGCGGCGGTCCGGCCGCTCAGCTGCTCTCGGGCTGGTTGATGATCTGGGAGATGTAGAGCGCCTCGCCGAGCTTGTCCACCAGGTCCAGCTGGGTGTCGAGGTAGTCGATGTGGTGCTCCTCGTCCTCCAGGATGGACTCGAAGATGTTCGCGGACGTGATGTCGCCCTTGTCGCGCATCACCTTGATCCCGCGCTTGAGGCGGTCGATGGCCTCCACCTCGACCTGCTTGTCGGCCTCGAACATCTCCTTGACGGTCTGCCCCACCCGCACGTGGAAGAGCCGCTGGTAGTTGGGGAGCCCTTCCAGGAACAGGATCCGGTCGGTGAGCACCTCGGCGTGCTTCATCTCGTCGAACGACTCGTGCCGGGTGTACTTCGCGAGCTTGTACCAGCCGAAGTTCTCCTGCATCTTCGCGTGCAGGAAGTACTGGTTGATCGCGGTGAGCTCACCCGTGAGCTGCTCGTTGAGGAATTCGATGACCTCGGGGTCGCCCTGCATCGCAGAGGCTCCTTCCGCATGGGTTGCGTGGGGGATGCACTGGTGTGTGCGGCGCATGATTGCACCGGCATGGAAGATCGTCCAGTAAGTGCTGACTTAGTAAGTAAGGACATGCTTGGCGTCAGTTGACCGATTTGATGATCTGTGGGCGGTCTGCCTGGTCGGATGCACCACTTTCGGTCTGTCAGGATGGAAGGCATGGGTCATCCGGTGGAGCACGCGTCGAGGGGGAGGGCGGGTGCCGGGCTTCCGCCGGGGCAGCGACTGCAGCGCGGCTGGCCGGTGACGCACTACGGGCCGGTGCCCAAGTTCCGCCCCGAACGCTGGGAGTTCAGGGTCTTCGGCGCCACCGCCGAGGCGGGCCCGCAGGTCTGGAACCACGAGCAGTTCACCGCGCTGCCCTATGCGACCGTGGTCGCCGACCTGCACTGCGTGACGAAGTTCAGCATGCTGGGCGCCGAGTGGGGCGGGATCCCGGCGCGGACCGTCCTGGAGCTCGCACCGCCCGCCCGCGACGTCACCCATGTGATGGTGTGGGCGGAGTACGGCTTCAGCGCCAACCTGCGCCTCGCGGACTTCGCCGCCGACCGCACGATCTTCGCCACCCACAAGGACGGTGAACTCCTCACCGCCGAGCACGGGTTCCCGGTGCGTCTGGTCGTCCCCCAGCTGTACGCCTGGAAGGGGCCCAAGTGGGTCCGGGGCATCGAGTACATGACGGCGGACCGGCGCGGCTTCTGGGAGGAGCGCGGCTACCACAACCTCGGCGACCCCTGGAAGGAGCAGCGCTACTCCTACCAGGAGGGGCCGGGGGACGGTCCCGAGCTCTGAACTCCGCGCGGTGCCGTCACGCGCGGTGAGGTCAGTGGTGGTACCGGTGCACCACCGCGTGCCCCCTGCCGCGGCCGATCGTCCACTTGTTGACCGGGGTCGTCACCACGAACGCGATCGCCAGCGAGACGGCCAGCGAGATCCAGAACAGCGCGTCGCCGAGCTGTGCGTCCGTCGCGGCCGGCCAGACCAGGATCGTGCCGTTGTCGATCAGCTCCATCACGGCGATCGACAGGGTGTCCGCGGCCAGCGCCACCCGCAGCGCGGTGCGCAGGTCGACGCCCGCCCTCAGCACCCCGCGCATGGTGAGCGAGTAGCCGAAGAAGAACGCCAGTACGATCGCCAGCAGCGTGGTC
The DNA here is from genome assembly GCF_042897315.1 of Streptomyces sp. NPDC001068. NCBI lineage: Bacteria > Bacillati > Actinomycetota > Actinomycetes > Kitasatosporales > Streptomycetaceae > Streptomyces > Streptomyces sp. NPDC001068. The sequence continues at coordinate 224,378 of NZ_JBIAYD010000004.1, forward strand.
GGCAGGTTCCCCCAGCCGAGAGCGGTGCCCACGACCATGCCGAGCACCTCGCCGACGGCGCAGCCCGTGAGGCAGTGCAGGGTCGCCTGGGCGGCCATGGCCCAGGAGGCACCTCCGGAGCCGTGCGCGCCTTGCGTGCCGTGCGCTCCGTGGTGTTCGTGCAGTGCGTGGTCGTGGTCCATGGCTGATCCCCGATGTCAGGTGCGGATCCCTCTCGACACCTCCAACGTATATACCCCCAGGGGGTATTCCGGAAGGGGTCGGCCGGCGGCCCGGTCAGCCGTCGCGCAGCCGCTTGAGGCGCTCCACGTCCGCCGCGTGCCCCTCCGTGCCGCCGGGCGTCTCGATGATCAGCGGCACGCCCGCGGTCGCCGGGTGCGTCATCAGCTCCCGGAACGGGTCCTCGCCGATGTGCCCGGCGCCGATGTTCTCGTGCCGGTCCTTGTGCGCGCCGACCACGTCCTTGGAGTCGTTGGCGTGGATCAGCTTCAGCCGCCCCTCGCCGACCGTGTCCACCAGCAGGTCCAGGGTCCGGTGCATCCCGCCGGGCCCGGTCAGGTCGTGTCCGGCGGCGAACACGTGGCAGGTGTCCAGGCACACGCCCAGCTTCGGATGCGCGTCGAGGGCCTCGAAGTACGGCCCGAAGTCCCAGGTCCGCGAGCAGAGCGAGGCGCCCTGCCCGGCGGTGGACTCCAGGAGCAGGAACGGGTCCTCGTCATGGGTCAGCTCGTCCAGGAGCGGCAGCAGGTACGCCCGGACCTGCTTCAGCGCCACCTCCCGGGTCCGCCCGCCGGTGGCGCTGCCGGTGTGCACGACGACTCCCCGGGCCCCGATCTCCCGGCCGCGGCGCAGCGAGTGCCGCAGCGACTCCACCGACTTCCCCGCGGTCGCCTCGGTGTGCGAACCGAAGTTGATCAGGTACGGAGCGTGCACGTACGCCGGGAGGGACTGCTCGGCGCAGGCCGCGCGGAACGCCTCGTCCTGCTTCGGGCTGCCCGCCGGGGTGGCCCAGCCGCGCGGATTGGCGACGAAGACCTGCACGGTCTCGGCCTTCAGCTCACGGGCGTACGACAGGCCCACCGAGGCCAGACCGCCCGCCACCGGGACATGGCCGCCCACCGGGTTCCGGGCGGGACCTGGGGGAGGGGACGGGTGGCTCTTCACCCGTCAAGGGTGTCACGCCGCGGGCCGTACCCGGTCACCGGATGGTGATGGCGATCGTCGACCCCTTGGGCGCCTGCTGCCCGCCGGTCACCGACTGCTGCTTCACGGTGTCGCCGAACAGTCCGAGCAGCCCGCGGTCCTCCTTGACCCGGAAGCCGGACTTCTCGAGCAGCCTGGTCGCGTCCTCGACGGTGGCCCCGACCACGTCCGGCACCTCGACCATCTCCGGACCCTTGGACAGGGTCAGCGTCACCGTGTCGCCCTCGGCGGCCTGCGCGTCGCCGCCCGGGGTCTGCCGGGCCACCTGCCCCTGGTCGTACTCGGAGGTGACCTCGGTGGCCGACACGGTCACCTTCAGCCCGGCCTCCTGCAGTTCCCGGCGGGCGTCGTCGAGGTCGTCGCCGGTGACATCGGGGACCTCGACCGGCGAGCCCTTGCTGACGACGAGCGCGATCGCCGTGCCCGCGTGCCGCTCGCTCCCGGCGCCCGGATCGGTCGAGATGACCGACCCCTTGGGCACGTCGTCGCTGAACTCCCTCGTCACCATGCCCGGTTCGAGTCCTTCGGCCTTCAGCAGTTCCCTGGCCCGGGCCTGCGCCCGGCCCTGCACGTCGGGCACCTTCACCGTCTCCGGGCCGTCCGAGATGGTCAGTGCCACCGAGTCGTTGCTGCGGATGCGCCGGCCGGCCGCCGGGTCGGTGCTGATCACCGTGCCCCTCTTCACCGTGTCGCTGTAGGCGTGCTCGACCTTCCCGATGTCGAGGCCGGCCTCCTGCAGGCGCGTCGTGGCCTGTGCCTCGGTCTTCGACAGCAGCGGCGGGACCTTGGTGAACTGCCCGGAGTTGATGTACCAGATCCCGGTGCCGGCGCCGAAGAGGACCAGCACGGCGACGACGAGCGTCACCGGTCCGCGCCGGGACCGGCGGCGGGCCTCGTGCCGTCGCTCCGGCACCGGCGGCGCCTCGAACCTGCTGGTCGTCAGGACCCGGTCGTCCGGCTCGTCGACGGGCAGCGGCCGGGGCACCGTCAGCGACCGCGGGATGACGCTCGTCCGGTCCTCGGCTATGTCGTGCCCCTCGGCGAGCGCCTGCGGCGGCACGGCGTCCAGCTGGTCGTCGCGCAGGGCGGCCCGGGTCTGCCGGGCCAGGGCCAGCAGCGCGACGGCGTCGTACGGGCGGAGCCCGGGATCGCGGGCGGTGCCGTGGGCGACCAGTTCGTCCAGCTCGCGGGCGAGCCCCGGCACGACAAGGGACGGCGGCGGCACGTCCTCGTGGAGGTGCTTGTAGAGGATGACCGCGGGCGAGTCCGAGTCGTGCGGCTTCTGCCCGGCGAGCATCTCGTAGAGCATGACCCCGCACGCGTACACGTCGACGCGGGGATCGGCGACCCCGCTCTCGATCTGCTCCGGCGCCAGGTAGGCGACCGTCCCGAGGACCGCCCCGGTGGTGCTGGTGACGCTGTTCACCGACCGCACGAGCCCGAAGTCGGCGACCTTGACCCGCCCGTCGTCCCCTATCAGCACGTTCTCGGGCTTCATGTCCCGGTGCACGAAACCGGCGCGGTGCGCCGCGCCCAGCGCGGCCAGCACGGGCTCCAGGATGTCCAGCGCGGCCCGCGGCTGCAGCGCGCCGCGCCGAACCAGCACGTCGCGCAGGGTGCAGCCGGCGATGTACTCCATCGCGAGGTACACGTACGGCCCGGCGGTCCCCTGGTCGAAGACCTGGACGACGTTGGGGTGGGCCAGCCGGGCGACGGACTTGGCCTCCCGGATGAATCTCTCGACGAAGGAACCGTCGGCGGCGAGCGCCGGATGCATCACTTTCAGCGCGAGCACCCGGTCCAGCCGGACGTCCAGGGCCCGGTAGACCGTGGCCATCCCGCCGACGGCGATCCGCGCGTCGACGCGATAACGGCCGTCGAGCACCTGCCCGACCAGGGGGTCCTGAAGCGTCGTATCCACCCCGCGAGTGTACGAGCCCGGGCCGAAACCCCCACAGGTGAGACAGATTTCCCTACCGGACTACAACAGACCTGTGACGCAGCCGCCCGTCCGCGCGCGGTGCCGGGCGGCCGGGTCCCGCCGAGTCGCGCCGGGCCGGCACCGGCGCGATCCGCGCGGGCGCCGCTTCCGTCCCGGCCCGCGGCCGATCGGGTGATGCCCGGACGGCCTCGGCGGCCGGCGTCAGAAGGCGGGGCGTTCGGGGTCCAGGGCGGCCACGCCCTCCGTGGGGGACGAGGCCTGCGCGAAGTGACGGAAGGGGATCCGCCCGGCCAGCCGGGCCAGCCGCCCCGCCTCCACCCCGGCCCGCATGGCGGACGCCATCCGTTCGGGATCGTGCGCCCGGGTCACCGCCGACGCCAGCATCACCCCCGCGCACCCCAGCTCCATCGCCAGCGCGACGTCGGAGGCCGTACCGGCCCCCGCGTCCAGGATCACCGGCACGCGCGCGTGCTCGACGATCAGCCGGAAGTTGTGCGGGTTGCGGATCCCGAGCCCCGACCCGATGGGGGAGCCCAGAGGCATCACCGCGGCGCACCCGACGTCCTCCAGCCGCCGGGCCAGCACCGGATCGTCGTTGGTGTACGGCAGCACCGTGAACCCGTCGTCGACCAGCGTCTCCGCCGCGTCGAGGAGCTCGATCGGATCCGGCAGCAGGGTCCGCTCGTCGGCGACGACCTCCAGCTTGACCATCGAGGTCCCGAGCGCCTCCCGGGCCAGCCGGGCCGTCAGCACCGCCTCCCCGGCGGTGAAGCACCCCGCCGTGTTCGGCAGCACCCGGATCCCCAGCCGCTCCAGGACCGACAGCACGGACCCCCGTACCCCCGGATCCACCCGCCGCATGGCGACCGTCGTCAGCTCGGTCCCGGACGCCACCAGCGCCCGTTCCAGCACCTCCAGGCTCGGTGTGCCCCCGGTCCCCATGATCAGCCGGGACGAGAAGGCCGTACCCCCGAGCACGAACGGATCGTCGGCCATGGCTCAGCCTCCCTGTACGGCGGTCAGGACTTCCACCCGGTCACCCTCGGCGAGCGCCGTACCCGGCCACTCGCCGCGCGGTACGACGGTCTCGTTGACCGCCGCGGCCACCCCGGAGGGCGCGGCCGTCAGGGACTTCACGAGCGTGTCGAGAGCGGTGCCCGGGGTGATCTCCCGGCGCTCCCCGTTGACGGAGATGTTCATGCGGTCTGCTCCAGGAGTACGCCGGGGACGGGTCCGAAACGCTGCGGCGTGAACGGGCGGGCCTCTTCGGGCAGCTCCCCGCCGGTGAGCAGCTCCGCCATCACGTCTCCCGTGACGGGCGTGAGCAGCACCCCGTTGCGGTGGTGCCCGGTGGCCAGCAGCAGCCCGTCGAGACGGGTCGGCCCGAGCAGCGGCGCGTTGTCGGGGGAGCCGGGGCGCAGCCCGGCCCGGGTCTCGGTCAGCGGCAGCTCGGTGATGCCGGGCACCAGCTCGTGCGCGTCGCGCAGCAGCTCGTACACGCCCCCGGCCGTGACCGTGGTGTCCCAGCCCAGCTCCTCGCTGGTGGCCCCGACGACCAGCTCGCCGTTCTCCCGGGGCACCAGGTAGAGATGTCCGCCGCGCACCACGGCCCGTACGGTCCGGCTCAGGAACGGCGCGTACGCGGCGGGCACGGTCAGCCGCAGCACCTGCCCCTTCACCGGCCGCACCGGAGGGAGCGCGTCCACGGGCACCCCGGCCAGGCGACCGCTCAGGCTGCCGCCGGCGAGCACCACCCGGTCCGCGGTCAGCAGGTCGCCCGAGCGGGTGACGGCACCGGTGGCCCGCTCCCGCACCACCTGCAGGCGCTCGGCCCAGTCGCGGTGGAACACCACCCCGGCGCGCTCGCAGGCGGCCACCAGCGCGGCCGCCAGCCGGCGCGGGTCGATCTGATGGTCGCCGTCGACCCGCAGCCCGCCGCGCACGCCCGGCGCCAGCATCGGCTCCAGGCGCCGGCACTCCCGCCCGGACAGCCACTCGGAGTCCAGCCCCGACCGCTGCTGGAGGGCGTGCAGGTCGCGCAGGTGCGCCCGGTCGTCGGCGTCCAGGGCGACCGCGAGCGTGCCGCAGCGGCGGTAGCCGAGGTCGTGGCCGGTGAGTTCGGTGAGCTCGGCCGCGAAGCCGGGATAACGGCGGGCGGAGGCCAGGTTGAGCCCCAGCAGGGTCTGCTCGCCGTGGTGCAGCTCGGTGACGGCGGCCAGCATCCCGGCCGCGACCTGGGCGGCCCCGCCGCCGGGGTCGGGGTCGGCCACGGCGGTGCGGAGACCGCGCTGCGCGGACCGCCAGGCCGTGACCAGGCCGATGATTCCGCCCCCGATGACGAGGACGTCGGACGTATGCGCGGACATGGGCGTCCAGCCCCTCCCTTCGCCGGCATGACCCGGATCAGGTTCGTACGGTCGGAGGCCGCCAGCCTCCCTCTCAGCCCGGTGCGTCCGGGCTCCCGCGTGTGCTCTCCGCAACCCTAGCCCGCGGAGCTCCGCCCCCGTAAGACGGCCTCGGCCCGCACTGTGGAACAGGTCACCCGGCACGCCCCCTGACTGACTCTTCGTCAGTTGTCTATCGTTCTTGTCCATGGTGATCACGTGAGCGAGCAGACGCAGCGACGGAGCACGTCACAGACGCGGCGCGTGGTCGTCGTGGGCGCGGGCATGGCCGGGGTGCAGACGGCCGTGGCCCTGCGCGAACAGGGCTACACCGGCACCGTCACCCTGATCGGCGCCGAGCCGCACCAGCCCTACGACCGGCCGCCGCTCTCCAAGGCGGTGCTGCTCGGCAAGTCCGAGGGCTCCGCCTTCGAGGTCGACTTCGAGGCGCTCGGCATCGACCTGGCGCTCGGCCGCGAGGCCCTCGGGGTGCGCCCCGCCGACCACGAGCTGGACACCGAGGGCGGACCGGTGCCCTACGACGTCCTGGTGCTCGCCACCGGCGCCGAGCCGATCACCCTGCCCGGTACCGAGGGCGTCCCCGGCGTCCATCTGCTGCGCACCCTGGACGACGCCGAGCGGCTGCGGCCCGTGCTCGCCCGGCAGCACGACATCGTGGTGGTCGGCGCCGGCTGGATCGGCGCCGAGTTCGCCACCGCGGCCCGCGAGGCCGGTTGCGCGGTCACCGTGGTCGAGGCCGCGGACCGCCCGCTCGCGGGAGCGCTCCCCGCCGAGGTCGCCGCCCCGATGGCCGCCTGGTACGCCGACAGCGGCGCCGACCTGCGCACGCACGCGCGCGTGGCGGCCGTCGAGCCCGGCGCGGTGGTGCTCGACGACGGCTCGCGGGTGCCCGCGGGCGCCGTCGTCGTCGGCATCGGCGCCCGTCCCGCGACCGCCTGGCTGGCCGGCTCCGGCATCACGCTGGGCGCGCACGGCGAGGTGCTCGCCGACGAACGCCTGCGCACCACCGTCCCCGACGTCTACGCGGTCGGCGACTGCGCCTCCTTCCCGTCCGGCCGCTACGGCGAGCGGCTGCTGGTCCACCACTGGGACAACGCCCTCCAGGGCCCGCGCACGGTGGCCGCCGGCATCCTCGGCGAGACGGACGCGGTCTACGACCCGGTGCCGTACTTCTGGTCCGAGCAGTTCGGCCGTTTCGTCCAGTACGCCGGTCACCACGCGGTCGCCGACCGCATGGTCTGGCGGGGCGACCCGTCCGGACCGTCCTGGAGCGTGTGCTGGCTCCGTGCGGACCGCCTGGTCGCTCTGCTGGCGGTAGGCCGCCCACGGGATCTGGCCCAGGGCCGACGCCTGGTGGAGGCGGGCACCCGCATGGACGCGGACGCCCTGTCCGACCCGGCCCGCCCGTTGAAGACCGCGACCGCGGCGCCCGGCCAGGAGGCGAGGTGAACGGCGTGAGCGGCCCCGGCGGTGCCGCGCCCGGGCGGCCACCCATCGCGGCCCGGCCGGCGAAGCGCCTACCCTTGTACCGTGACCGAGATTGACGCAAAGACCGATGCTCTCGTCCCCGCCTGGCTCACCGTCCCCGACATCGCAGAGATGATGGACGTCGAGGTGACCCGCGTGCGCCAGCTGGTAAAGGACGGCCAGCTCATCGCCGTACGCCGTGGCGAGAACAGGGCGCTGCACATCCCCGCCGCCTTCATCGACGGGGACAAGGTCGTCAAGGGCCTGTCCGGGACCCTGACGCTCCTGCGGGACGACGGCTTCACGGACGAAGAGATGCTGGAGTGGCTCTTCACGCCCGACGAGACCCTGCCCGGCACCCCCGCGCAGGCGCTCAGCGAGAATCGTGGCACGGAGGTGAAGCGCCGCGCCCAGGCGCTCGCCGTCTGAGGCAAGCCGGTACCGACACCACGGGGGACACCGAATGACCGACACCGCCCGCGCCCAGCTGGCCGACGCCCGCCTGTACCTGTGCACGGACGCCCGCCGGGAGCAGGGTGATCTCGCCGCGTTCCTGGACGCGGTACTGGCGGGCGGTGTCGACATCGTGCAGCTGCGCGACAAGGGCATGGAGGCCGCCGAGGAGCTGGAGCACCTCGCGGTGTTCGCCGACGCCTGCGCCCGGCACGGCAAGCTGCTGGCGGTCAACGACCGCGCGGACGTGGCCCACGCGGCCGGTGCCGACGTGCTCCACCTCGGCCAGGGCGACCTGCCGGTCCCCGCCGCCCGGGCCGTCCTCGGCCCGGACGTCCTGATCGGCCGCTCCACGCATGCCGAGTCCGAGGCCGCCGCGGCGGCCGTCCAGGACGGCGTGGACTACTTCTGCACCGGCCCCTGCTGGCCCACCCCCACCAAGCCGGGCCGCCCCGCTCCCGGCCTCGGTCTGGTCCGGTACACCGCCGCCCTGGGCACGGACCGCCCCTGGTTCGCCATCGGCGGCATCGACCTCGGCAACCTCGACCAGGTGCTGGACGCGGGCGCCCGCCGGGTGGTCGTGGTCCGCGCGCTCACCGCGGCCGACGACCCGGGCGCCGCGGCGGCCGAGTTCGCGAAGCGGCTGCGGTCGGTGTGACCGTCCGGCGCACACCGTCCGGAAACCTGTCCAGTATCCGGACGCGCGGCCGACAATTCGCGGCAAATCCCCCGAGTCCGGTTGGGTGACCGTGCTCCCCTGGCTAACCTGCGGGTATGGCCCTCGGAACCGCATCCACCAGGACTGACCGCGCGCGTACCGTGCGTGACATGCTCGCCTCCGGCAAGACCACGTACTCGTTCGAGTTCTCGGCGCCGAAAACCCCCAAGGGCGAGCGGAACCTGTGGAACGCGCTCCGGCGGGTCGAGGCGGTCGCCCCCGACTTCGTCTCCGTGACCTACGGCGCCGGCGGTTCCACCCGCGCGGGCACGGTCAAGGAGACCCAGCAGATCGTCGCCGACACCACGCTCACCCCGGTCGCCCACCTCACCGCGGTCGACCACTCGCTGGCCGAACTGCGCAACATCATCGGCCAGTACGCGGACGCCGGGATCCGCAACATGCTCGCGGTGCGCGGCGACCCGCCGGGCGACCCGATGGGGGAGTGGGTCGCGCATCCGCAGGGTCTGACCTACGCGGCCGAACTGGTGCGGCTCATCAAGGAGTCGGGCGACTTCTGCGTGGGCGTGGCCGCCTTCCCGGAGATGCACCCGCGCTCCGGCGACTGGGACACCGACGTGCGCCACTTCGTCGACAAGTGCCGCGCGGGCGCCGACTACGCGATCACGCAGATGTTCTTCCAGCCCGAGTCCTACCTTCGCCTTCGCGACTCGGTCGCGGCGGCGGGCTGCGAAACCCCCGTGATTCCGGAAATTCTTCCCGTCACCAGTGTGAAGATGCTGGAACGGCTGCCCAAACTCAGCAACGCTTTCTTCCCGGACGCCCTGAAAGAGCGGATCCTCACAGCCAAAGAGGATCCGGCGGCGGTACGCTCCATCGGTATCGAGTTCGCCACGGAGTTCTGCGCACGGCTGCTGGCCGAGGGCGTCCCCGGACTGCACTTCATCACGCTCAACAGTTCCACGGCGACGCTCGAGATCCACGAGAACCTTGGCCTGCACCATCCCCCGCGGGCCTAGACCGGCCGCACCGGAGTACGACACACTGCGTAGCGGTAACTGGGAGAGGGGCGTACATGGGCTGGACGGTCCTCTACGTAGCGTTCGGCATCGTCGCGTTGTGGTTGCTGGGCGAGGTCCTGCTGCAGTACAAGGCGCGGCTGCGCTGGCGGCTGCTCGCCTTCGTCGGCTTCGTCGGTGTCGTGTTCGGTGTCCTGATTCCGTCGGTGATCGTCATCGGTCTGGGCGCGATCGCCTTCGCGGTCGGCCAGACCTACGTCACGCTGTCGTTCCGCCGCGGCTTCGAGGCCGGCTGGGCGGTCAAGCGCCCCGGCGCGGACGACGAGGACGGCCCGCTCAAGCGCCGCCGCGGCGAGCCCGGCGAGGAGCCGGATCAGGAGGGGCCCGACCCGGACGCGGCCGACGCCGGCCACACCGACCAGCGCGCCGCCTACGTCACCGGGGCCAACCCGGCCTATGGCGACGAATACGACCGCGACGACGTCTTCTCCTCGGCCCGCCCGAACGAGCCCGCGGCCGCCGAGTCCACGGCGGTGTACGAGCCGCAGCCGATGCCCGACGACACCGGCTCCTACGGCATATACAACGAGCCCGGCTACACCCCCGCCGGCGACCCCGCCTACGCGACCGCCGGCCAGGACCAGAGCTACGCCGCCCAGGGCACCGACCAGAACTACGCCTACGACTACTCGGGATACGCCCAGCAGCAGTACGGCTACGACACCGGCGGCCAGCAGAGCTACGCCAACTACTCCGACCCGTACATCGGCAACCAGACCTACGGCGGCGCCGGGTACGACCAGTCGTACAACACCCAGCAGTACGACCAGCAACAGGGCTACACCCAGGACCAGTACGGCAACGGCGGCTACGGCGAGACCCCCGCGGGCGGTGTCTGGGTCCCGCAGCAGCGGGCCGACGAGACCTACGGCGGTGAGCTCCCGCAGGAGCAGCAGTACCCCTACCAGGGCGACGGACAGAACGGGCAACAGGCCAGGCCCGGCACCGGGTACGACGAGCAGTACCGTTTCTGAAGCCGCGGTGGCGGGCGGGAGGGCCGCGCCTCACCGCGAGCCGCGGAACTCCGGCCCCTCCACGATCAATCCGGCCACCAGCGCCCCCGACATCCCCGCGTGCGGCAGCCCGCCGCCCGGGTGGGACCAGCCTCCCGCGGTGAACAGGCCCGGCAGCGCGGTGGTGTTGGACGGGTGGAGCACACCCTCCGCCGAGGCGAGGGCCGGCGGGGGAACCGCACCGCCGACCGCGCCGGTCTCCCGCTCGGTGTCCAGCGGGGTGCGCACCTCACGCCACAGCAGCCGCTCACCCAGCCCCGGCACGGCACGTTCGGCGGCAGCCGTCATCCGGTCCGCGAAGGCGTCGGCGGCTCCCGGCGCGGCCCAGTCGTACTCCGTGGCCGACGGCACCGTCGCCGTGATCACCACCGCCTCGTGCTCCGCGTCCGGGCGCAGCGCCGGGTCGTCCGGCCGGTCCACGACGACCGTCGGAAGGTCCGGCACCACCCCGTGCCGGAACAGGTCCAGATCGCCCTCGCCGTCGGCCGCGTGCACCACCGTGCGGTGCACGGCACCCGGCTCCCGCGCACCGCGCAGCGCCAGACACACCACCACCCGGCCCGTGCAGCGGTCCTCGGGCTCCGGACGCACCTCCCCCGCGCCGTACAGTTCCCGGCCCGCGACCATGCCGGCCAGCCGCCACGGCCCCGTGCCGACGACGAAGTCCGCCTCCGCCACGGTCCCGTCGGCCAACTCCAGCCCGGACGCCCTGCCTTCGTCCTCCAGGACCCGGGCGACCTCGGCGCCGAAGACGAACCCGACCCGGCGCCGCAGGCACCGCTCGTACACCGCACGCGCCAACTCCCGCATGCCGCCGCGCACATACCAGGTCCCGAAGGCGTGCTCCAGGTAGGGCAGCACGGCCGCGCTCGCCGGCGCGGTCCCCGGGTCGAGGCCGTTCGCGAGCGCGTGGCCGTCCAGCAGCTGGACCAGCCGGGGGTCCCGCAGCTCCCACGCGCCGATCTCGGCCAGCGTGCTCGCCCGGCGGGTGCGCAGCAACCTCTTGTGCGGCACCGCCGGGTAGGGCTCGCGCTCGGCCAGCACCTGCCAGTTCGGCCACAGCGGCTCCTCCAGGAGGGGGCGCCGGGTGCGGTCCCAGGCCTCCCGGGCGCGCACCAGGAAGTCGCCCCAGCGCTGTCCGGCGCCGGCGCCGAGAGCCTCGTCCAGGGCCGATACGACACCCGCGCGGGACGCGTTCGGCAGGGAGACCGCGGTGCCGTCGGCGAAGACGTGCCGGGACGACGGGTCGACCTGGACCAGCCCGACGCACTCCTCCAGCGGCTCCTTGCCGGTCTTGACGAACAGGTCGCGGTACACGGCGGGCAGCGGCAGCAGCCCCGGGCCGGTGTCGAAGCCGAACCCGTCGCGCTCGAACCGGCGCACGGCGCCGCCGTACGTCTGCGTACGCTCGTACACCGTCACCCGGTGGCCCGCGACGGCCAGCCGCGCGGCCGCCGCCATGGCGCCCATCCCGGCGCCGATCACCGCAATCCGTCCCATGCCCGCGACCTTATCGACCGCGACCGGCAGCCCGGCGCGGCGGCCCGTCAGTCCGGTGGTCCGCCCACCTGGGTCGCGAGCCGGCGTTCCTCCCGGCGCTGGGCCCTCCGGCGCCAGAACCGCCGGATCCGGGAGACCAGGAACACCAGCACGATCAGACCCGTCGCCAGCAGCACCGACGCGACGACCGCCGCCGCCAGCGGGTGGAACATCGCGAACGACACGATCCCGGCGACCCCGAGATCCTCGGCGAAGCTCAGCACGATGTTGCTGAACGGCTCGGGCGAGGTGTTGACCGCCATCCGGGTGCCGGCCTTGACGGTGTGGCTGGCCAGCGCCGTCGAACCGCCGACCAGCCCGGCCACCACGTCGTTGAGCGAACCGCTCTGCCCGGCGAGCAGCGCCCCGACCCAGGCGCCCGCCACCGGACGGACCACCGTGTGCACGGAGTCCCACACCGAGTCGACGTACGGGATCTTGTCGGCGACCGCCTCGCACAGGAAGAGCACGCCCGCGACGATCAGCACCTCCGGGCGCTGCAGCGTCTCGGGGACCTCGTCGCTCAGGCCCGTCGCGCCGAAGAAGCCGAGCAGCAGCACCACCGCGTACGCGTTGATTCCGCTGGCCCAGCCGCTGGTGAAGACCAAGGGGAGTACCGACACGGACGCGATCGTAGCCAGTCGGCGCCTCCGCGTCCCGGGCATCGGCGCGCGGAGCTGAGTACGCGTACCCAGGGGACGAGTTGAGTACGCGCGCGGATGGGCCGCGACCTGCGTGAACGGGAGAGTGGAGGCACGGGAAGGGGCGCCGGTCCCGGTACCGCCGACACGGGGCGGCGGAACCGCGCGGCGCCCTCGAACGCTCCTTCCGCCGATTCGTCGGCGGAAGCGGGACACGGGGGTGTACGGAAGGCGCCGGTCCGCCGGTGGCCCGCGGGGGACGCGGCCACCGGCGGACCGGCGCCCTCGCGTGCCCACGCGCGCGTGCCGGTCCCCGAAGGGCTCAGCCCCTTCCGCTCACCCGTCCCTGCAGGAGCCGGGACAGGGCCGAATGGACGTCGTCCAGGGAACGCTCCGGCTGGAAGGACTTCCAGTCCAGCGCGGCCACCAGCACCATGCCGACCAGCGCCGCCGCGGTCAGCTGGACATCGATCTCGTCGCTGAACTCGCCGTTGGCGACGCCCTCGCGCAGCACGCCCTCCACGACCGCGACCGCCTGCTGCCTGACCACCATCAGCGTCGACTGCCAGGCCCGGTTGGTGCGCCACAGCTCGGCCACGTAGAGCTGGGTGAAGGCCGGGTAGCGGTCGATGAAGACCAGGCCCGCGCGGACCATGGCGTCCAGCGCGTCGACCCGGCTGCCGCCCTCCCGCGCGGTCCGCTCCGCGGCCTCCTTCAGGGAGGCGGTGAGCAGGCCCACGCCGTGCCGCAGCAGCTCCTCGAAGAGGACCGACTTGCTCGCGAAGTTGTAGTAGACCGTGCCCTTCGCGACCCCGGCACGCTCGGCGATCTCGTCCACGGTGGTGGCGGAGAAGCCCTGCTCGGCGATGAGGGTGACGGCCGCCTCGTAGAGCTTCTGCCGGGTGGCTTCACGGCGCGTGCTGCCGCCCGTGGTGCTGCTGCTTTCCATGGCCCCGATTCTCACAGGAACGGCGGCCCCCGCGGACACCGGAGGGGCGGACCCGGATCTCCTCACAGGGTCAGCTCCGGATGCAGCCGGTCCAGCGTCCACACCTGGCGGCGCCGGGCCGACAGCGCGGTGAGCGCGAGGGCGCCCGCCGTGAACGCGGTCAGGACGGCACAGGCCTGCCAGACCGGGCCCAGCCCGCCGCCCGTGATCAGCCTCCGCAGGGCCGACACGACGTAGCTCATCGGCAGGAACGGGTGGATCGCGTTGAAGAAGCCCGGGCTGGTCTGCACCGGATAGGTGCCGCCCGCCGAGGTCAGCTGGAGCATCAGCAGCGCCAGCACCAGGATCCGGCCGGCCGCCCCGAAGCGCGCGTTCAGCCACTGCACGATCGCCGCGAAGCACGCCGTCACCAGGAACAGGAACCCGACCGTCCCGGCCGCGCGGACCATCTCCAGGCCGATCGCCCAGTGCAGGACGGCCATCAGGGCGGCCGTCTGCAGCACCCCCACCGCGACCACCGGCAACCAGCCCGCCAGCGCGATCCGCCAGGGCGCCGAACCCGCCGCCAGGGCACGCCGGTTGAGCGGCTGGATCAGCATGTAGGCCACCATCGCGCCGACCCACAGGGACAGCGGGATGAAGTACGGGGCGAACCCGGTGCCGTAGTTGGGCGCCTTGTGCAGGTCCCTGGAGGCGAGCTGGACCGGGTCCGCCATCACGCCGGTGCGCCGGTCGCGGTCCTGCCTGCCGTAGTCGGGGATCCGCGCCGCGCCGTCGTGCAGGCCGCCGGCCAGCCGGCCGGAGCCGTCGACCAGCTTGTACATCCCGCCGCTCAGGTCGTCGGCGCCGGTCTCGAGCCTGCCCAGACCCGAGTCCAGACCGGTCGCGCCGGTCAGGGCCGTGCCGAGACCGGTGTGCAGCCGCGCGGCGCCCGCGGCCACCCGCGCCGCGCCGTCGTTCAGCTTGTCGATCTTCTTGACGGCGTCGGCGACGTCCTCGGAGAGGTGCGGGGCCCGGTCGGCGAGGGCCTCGGCCTGCTTCTGCAGGACGCCGAGGTCGGCGTCGAGCGTCTTCAGGTCGCCGTGCTGGTCCGCGATCAGGGTGTCGAGGTCGTCGGCGACGGCGGCCACGTCGTCGGCCGCGTCCCTGGCCTTCTTCAGGTCGGGGCAGACGGGGTCGTCGAGCAGCCCGGCCGAGCAGCGTGCCCGGTAGACCTCGTCCAGCGTGCCGGCGGCCGTGTGCGCGGTCTTCGCGGCCACCGGGGCGGCCTTCACCAGGACGTCCAGGTTGCCGCGGACGGTCCGCGCCGAGTCGGCGACCAGCCGCGCGGTGTCGCCGATCGTCTTCTCGTTGTCCTGGAGGTACGGGCCGACCTTGCCGTACACCCCGTCGACCTGGCCCGCGAGGGTCCGGGTGCCGTCCGCGACCTGCCGGGAACCGTCCTTGAGGGTCGCCGAGCCGGTGTCCAGCTTCCTGATCCCCTTGGCGAGCTTCCCGCTGCCGGACCTGGCGTCCTTCAGCCCGTCGGCGAGGTCCTTCGAGCCCTTCTCGGCCTTTCCGATGCCACCGGTGAGGGTGTCGGCACCCTCGGCCGCCCTGACGGTCTGCCCGTGGATGTCGGCGAACGAGATGAAGATGCGGTCCAGGAAGGACCGGGACGCCTTGGCGGACGCGGCCGAGCGCACCTCGTTGAAGACCGTGCGGGAGATCTGGCCGACGATGTAGTTGTTCGCGTCGTTCGTGCGCACCTGGAGCGCTCCGGTCTCCGGGGAGTCGCCGGCACTGGAGGCGATCCGCGAGCTGAAGTCGGCGGGCATGGTCAGCGACAGGTAGTAGGTGCCGTTCTCGACACCCCGGCGGGCCTCGGCCGCGCTCACCCGGTGCCACTCGAACGTCCTGCTGTCCCGCAGCCCGTCGACGATGTCGTCGCCCGCGGTGATCTTCCGGCCGCTCGCGCTCGCCCCCCTGTCGTCGTTCACGAGCGCCACCGGGATGCGGTCCAGCCGCCCGTACGGATCCCAGAACGACCACAGGTACAGCGCGCCGTACAGCAGCGGCAGCACCAGAAGTGCCACCAGGGCCGCACGGGGCAGCCGGCCCCGTCCGAAGCGCCTGAGCTCAAGCGCGGCCAGTCGTGGCGAGCGCATCGCCTGTCTCCTCCCCGGTTCCGGGGCCTTCCGGCAGCCCGGTCCTCTCATCCCCGACGGTCCCGGTGCGCACCACGACGGCACCCGCCGGGGGCTCCCCGCACACCGCCAGCACGGTCGTGCCGGCCGCGGCGATCGACGCCAACAGCGCCCCGGCCTCGCTCCGTTCGGCGGCCGACAGCTTCAGGTCCACGTCGTCCACGGCCAGCAGTCGCGGCTCGCCGACCAGTGCCAGCGCCACCGACAGCCGCAGCGCCTCGATCCGCTCCAGGTCCCGTACGGCGGTCCGGGGGCCCTTCGGCAGCGCCGCCGGGTCGAGCCCGGCGGCGGCCAGGGCGTCGTCGACCCGCCGGGCCGTCCGCGTGGTCCGCTCGCTCCGCGGTCGCGCGAGGTCACGCAGCGAGTCGCCGAACCGGCGCTGCAGCAGCGCCCGTTCACGCAGGTGCTCGCCCACGGTCAGGGCGGGTTCGAGGTCGGTGACCCCGGCGACGTTGGCCACCGCGCTGATCCGGCGCACGGCCGCCGGCTGCTTGGGCAGCCGGAACTCGCCGACCGTCGCGGTGCCCTCGGTGGCCCTCATCCGCCCGGTGAGCGTGAGCAGCAGGCAGGTGCGGCCTGAGCCGGAAGGCCCGTCCACCGCGATCAGCCCGCCGGGCCCGGCGTCCAGGGAGATCCCCTGGAACACCCGGCCGCGCGGGCCCTCCAGCCCGAGGCGCTCGGCCGTGACAGGTACGCCGTGCACAGAACCCCCGCCTTCCGAAGTGGTGTCCGTATCGGCCATGTTTTTGAACTGACTGGTCAGTGCAAAAGTTATCCCGAACTTGCGATCGAAGCAAAACCCCAGGTCAGAGCGGATTGTCAGTGCCATACCGCACGATGGGCACATACGGAACCCCGTGTAAGGGAACCGTCACCAAGACGACAGGAGGTTCGTCATGGCCAACACCTCAGCGGCCGCCGCCCACCGGCGCCGCACCACCGGCCCTGCCCCCTCACCGACCGGCCCCGCGAGCGACGTGCACCCCGTGCTCCGCCGGGCCACGGCCCCGCCTGCCGCCCTCGATCTGCTGACCCAGGCCCGCGCCACCCTCGACGAGGCCGAGCTCCTGCACACCCCCAACGAGCGCTACGCCACCGCCCACCTGGCCGCCCTGCGCACCGCGGCCGCCGTGCTCGCCGCCCGTGCCCGTCCCGAGACCTCGGCCCGGCGCCGGGCCCGCATCCGCAGCGCCTGGGAGGTGCTCCCCGAGGTGGCACCCGAGCTCGCCGAGTGGAGCGCCCTGTTCGCCTCCGGCGCCGCCCGCCGCGCCCGCGCCGAGGCGGGCATCCAGGGCGCGGCCGGCCGCCGCGACGCCGACGACCTGATGCGGGACGTGGAGATGTTCCTGCGCATGGTGGAGCGGATGCTCGTCCTCCAGCCGGTGCTGCCGCAGCCCCGGCGCCAGGACGGCGAGCAGCCGGGCGGTGCCCGGGACAGGGGGCTGCCCGACGCGGGATGACCAGGGCGGCCCGGGGCCGGCCCCCGCCCGGGCCCGGCACGGGCAGACCCGGACCGTGGCGGGCCTGAGGGGGCGGTACCGGCCTTGCCGGGCCTGCCGTGGCGGGCCCGTGGGGGCGGTGCTGGTCCTGGCCGGGCCTGCCGAGAGGGTGCGGGCCGTGGCGGGACGGCCGAGGCGTCGGCCGAGGCGGCGGAGGCAATAGGGTGGAGAGCGCCTGAAGCCTCCCTCCCTCCCGCACTCCGGGCCCGGGAGGCACCCAGTTCGCGCCGCCGGGAAACAGGCGGTGCCGCGCCGAGGAGTCAACTGCCGTGCCGGACCCCACACGACCCCGCGCTTCTCTCCGTACCGCCGTGGTCTGGGAGGTCCTCCAGGAGGCCCTCGACCGCCGGGTCAAGGCCACCGGCCGGGACGCGCTGGACATCCTCGACACCGGCGGCGGCAGCGGTAACTTCGCGGTGCCCCTCGCCCGCCTCGGCCACCGCGTCACCGTCGTCGACCCGAGCCCGAACGCCCTGTTCGCGCTGGAGCGCCGCGCCGCCGAGGCCGGCGTCGCCGACCGCGTCAAGGGCGTCCAGGGCGACGTCCTCGGCCTGTTCGACGTGGTCGAGCGCGGCGGCCACGACGTGGTGCTCTGCCACGGCGTCCTGGAGTACGTCGACGACCCGGCCGAGGGCGTGCGCAACACGGTGGCCGCGCTCCGCTCCGAGGGCGTCCTCAGCCTGCTCGCCGCCGGACTGGGCGGGGCCGTCGTGGCGCGGGCCCTCGCCGGGCACTTCAAGGAGGCCCGGCAGGCCCTCGACGACCCCGACGGCCGCTGGGGCACCGGCGACCCCATGCCGCGCCGCTTCACCGCCGACCAGCTCACCGGCCTGGTCGAGGGCGCGGGTCTGGCCGTGGCCGCCGTGCACGGCGTGCGGGTCTTCGCCGACCTCGTCCCGGGCGTCCTGGTGGACACCGAGCCCGGCGCCCTCGACGCGCTGCTCAAGCTGGAGGCCGCCGCGGCCGAGCTTCGGGCCTTCCACGCCGTCGCCACCCAGCTCCACGTACTCGGCGAGACTCCGGGGGCTGCCGGGGCCTGAGATTCTCCCGGGACGAGCCCGCTGATCAGGGACTCGGCAGCGGATGGAGTACGCCACAGGCCCCCCGATCGAGGGGTTTGCGCCGTATGATCGAGGGAGACCGCTCGGCATGACGGGTCGGCCGCCGGGGAATGGAAGCCTCAGCGAGCCGGAACGGCCATGGCGAATTCCGGTTGGCCAATTGGCCTAGAGGGGCGGGTTTCACGGGGGCGATTCCCTGCCTATCCTGAAGGGACCCCCCGGGTCGCCCTGGCGACTGCACGATGAGGAGGACGCCGTGCCGCTCTCGGAGCACGAGCAGCGAATGCTTGAGCAGATGGAGCGAGCGCTGTACGCCGAAGACCCCAAGTTCGCGACAGCGCTTGAGGGAAGCGGGCTGCGGTCGTACACCCGGCGACGGGTCTACCAGGCGGCCGCGGGCTTCCTCGTGGGTATCGCGCTCCTCATGGCCGGAATGGTCGCCAAGCAGATCTGGGTCAGCGTGGTGGGTTTCCTCGTCATGCTGGGCTGCGCGGTGCTCGCCGTCACCGGCTGGCGCAAGGCCCCCAAGCCGGGCGAGCAGCCCGCGGGAGGCCCGCAGGCCCGCCGCCAGGTCCGGCCGAAGCGCTCCATGATGGACCGCATCGAGGAGCGCTGGCAGCGCCGTCGTGACGAGCAGGGCCACTGAGCACCACCGAGGCTTCGCCGAACGGGCGGAACACAGCGTGACAAAGGGGTGGTCACCCACTGGGTGACCACCCCTCAGTCATGTCCTCCGGGCCGCCGGATCCACAGCCGCCATGTGCCCGGCGGCCGTGCCTCCAGCCGCCGTGCCTTCACAGCCGCCATGTCTCCCGCGGTGTGGGCCGCCGGCCGCCGCCGGTCAGCCCTGCTGCTCCGACGGCCTGCGCGGACTCGGCCGGAGGGCCGCCGCTCGCTCCCGCAGCCGGATCCACCCGGCCGACACCGCCCACAGCACCCGCGCCGCCGACCGGGGCGCGAACAGCGCCCGCAGCCGGGTGGACACACCGACCGTGCCGTTCAGCGCGGCCGCCACCCGGCGGACGTCGTCCGAGAGGCCCCCCGTCAGCCGCGGCCGAGGCGCGTACAGCACCTGTTCCACGGCTTCCGCGACCCGGTGCACCGAGGCGGCGGCGACCGGGTCGAGGCGACCGAGCCGGACGAACCGGTCGGCGGTGCCGCGCGGACTCAGCGAGTCGTCCGGCGGGATCCCGAAGTCCCAGGCCATGTCGATCAGTTCCTGCCAGACCGCCAGCGTGTGCGCCGCCACACCGTCCGGGGTGCGGTCGTGGGCCCCGAGCCGCCGGGCCCGTACCCGCTGCCGGTAGAGCATCGGCGACAGCGGCACCGCCAGCACGGCGAGTCCGGCGAGCGCCCACAGTGCCGGCTGCCACCACGGCGGCCCGCCGTCTCCCCGCTGTACCGTGCTCGCCGCCGACGGGCTCGCGCAGAGGTCCTGCCTGCGCAGCTGGGGCGAGCAGCTCTCACTCGCCGAGGCCGACGCGGACGGCGCGTCCGAGGTGCCCTTGGACGGCAGCGTCTCGTCCGGCACCGAGGAGCCGGGGGTGTCCGAAACGGTGTACGACGGGGTCGTGCCCCGCGTCGGGGTCGGCTCGAAGCGGGTCCAGCCCACGCCCTCGAAGTACAGTTCCGGCCAGGCGTGCGCGTCCTTGAGACCCACCGAGACCGAGCCGTCGGCCTGCGCGGTGCCGGGCGCGAAGCCCACCGCGACCCGGGCCGGTATGCCCAGCGTCCTGGCCATCGCGGCCATCGCGAAGGAGAAGTGCACGCAGAAACCGCGCCTCTCCTTCAGGAAGTTCGCGATCGCGCCCTCGCCCCGGCCGATCTGCACCTGGGTGTCGTACTGGAAGCCGCCGTTCACCGCGAAGTAGTCCTGGAGCTTGACCGCCTGCTCGTAGTGGTTCGCCGAGCCCGCGGTGACCTCCCGGGCCGTCTGCGCCACCACCGGCGGCAGCGAGGCGGGCACCTTCGTGTAGTCCTTCCGCATCGCCGCCGAGGGTTCCGGCGACGCGGCCAGTTGATCCGCCGTCGGCTGCACGTCCAGGCTGGTGACCTCGTAGGTCTCGCCACGGGTGTTCTGGCCGTGGTCGCCGACCAGGGTCATCCCGACCGGCTCGTAGCGCCAGGTGCCGGCGACCTTCACCCCGCTGGGCGGGTACGGCATCGGCAGCCAGTCCTGCGCGTACCAGTCGGCGGCCGAGATCGTGGTCCGCACCGCGGCCCGCCGGACGTCACCGCCCAGTCCGGCCGGGGTGGGGAAGGTGTTCGGGACCGCGGTGATGTGCCGCTGGGCCGGCTTCCAGGTGGTGCCGTCGAAGTCGTCCAGCGAGACGATCCTCAGGTACAGGTCGGAGATGTCGGCGCCACTGCTCCGCACGGACAGCACCTGCCGGTCCTCGTCCACGTTGAGGCTGTCCCGCAGCGACACCAGGGGGTTGACGGCGGAGATCGTGCCGCCGTTCCCGTTGCCCACGCCGACGCCGTTCCCGGTGCCGTCCAGCAGGCCGCTCTGGATCGAGGGCATCACGAACGGCACGAACAGGGCGACGCTCAGCACCGCGAAGCCGATCCGGCGCCCGGTGCGCACCGGGGCCAGCGCGCCGCTCTCCTGGCCGCCCGGCGTACGCGAGGCCCCGCCGAACACCCGCCCCCACTGCGAGAGCCGGTCCCGGCCCTCGGCGAGCAGCAACATCAGGTAGCCGGCGGCCGCCACCAGGAACCAGAGCCAGTCGCTCGGCCCGTCGGACAGGCCCGCCGCCACCGAGTACAGCGCGAGCAGCGGCAGCCCGGCCGGGGCCGCGCTGCGGAAGGTCACCGCGAGGGTGTCCACGAGCAGCCCGACGATCAGCACCCCGCCGATGACCATCAGCCGGATCCCGTCCGACAGCGGCGCGGGTATCGCGTACTGGCTGATGTCGTCGGAGCCCTGCCGGAGCAGGTCGGCGAAGTACCGGAAGGTGTCAGGACCGGGGATCAGCCCGGCGATCGCGTGGCCGCGGGCGAAGACCAGGGTCAGCATCAGCAGGGTGACCAGGGCCTGCGCGGCCACGGTCAGTGGCCGGGCCAGCGGCACCCGCCGCGCGGCCGCGCCCACGCCGGTCTGGACGGCCACCAGGAACGCGGCCTGGAACAGCCAGGTCATGGGGGAGACCAGGGGCAGCAGGGCACAGGACGTCATCAGCGTCGCCGCCGCCGCGGTGAGGGCGAGCCGGGCCCGTCCGCTCAGCACCGGCCCTCCCCGCCCGCCGCGGCCACCGAGAGGCGCTCCCGGTCGGCCTGCTGCCACAGCTCGGCCAGCGGGGTTCCGCGCTCCACGCCGATCGCCGTCCAGCCGGACTCGCGCAGCATCCGCAGCCTCTCCTCGTGCGCGTCGCCCGGCGCGGGCACGTCGGTGGACTCCCGCACCCACGTGTCCGGGTCCAGCACGAAGGCGAGGGCACCACCGCTGCGCCGGCGCATCTTGGCGGCCACCGCCGCCTGTTCGTCGTCGAGGTCGCCGAGGAAGGCCACCAGGAGCCCCTCGTTCCCGCCGCGCAGTACGTCGTAGGCCCGGGACAGGCCGGTGCCGTCCGAGTGGTCGACCACGGCCAGGGTGTCCATCATCAGCCCGGCCGCGTCCGCCGAGTCCTGGCCGGAGCCCGCGAACCCGTCGGCCCCCTCACCGGGGACCGTGCTGCCGGTGTCCGTCAGCAGCCGGACCGAGAAGCCGCGTTCGAGCATGTGGACCAGGACGGACGCGGCGCCGGAGACCGCCCACTCGAACGCCGAGTCCGGTCCCGCTCCGTCGTAGGCGATGCCCCGGGTGTCGAGGAGCACCGTGCAGCGGGCCCGCTGCGGCTGCTCCTCGCGGCGCACCATCAGCTCGCCGTAGCGGGCCGTGGAGCGCCAGTGCACCCGGCGCAGGTCGTCGCCGTACCGGTAGCCGCGCGGGATCACGTCGTCCTCACCGGCCAGGGCCAGCGAGCGCTGCCGTCCGTCGCCGTACCCCTTGGCCTCGCCGCTGAGCCGGATCGGCGACAGCGGCTCGGTCTTCGGGATGACGGTGAGGGTGTCGAACGTCGAGAAGGAGCGGGTCAGTTCGCACATCCCGAACGGGTCGGTCAGGCGCAACTGGAGCGGGCCCAGCGGATAGCGGCCGCGCAGGTCGGAGCGGACCCGGTAGGAGACCTCCCGGCGGCCGCCCGGCTCGACCCGGTCCAGGACGAAGCGGGGGCGCGGGCCGAGTACGTAGGGCACCCGGTCCTGGAGCATCAGCAGGCCGGTGGGCAGCCGCGAGACGTTGTCCATCCGCAGGTGCACCCGGGCCTCGCTGCCGGCCGGCACCCGCGAGGGGGAGAGCCGGCGGCTGCCGGCCACCCGGTAGCGGGTGCGGTAGAGCACGCCCGCGCAGATCAGCGGCAGCACGGCGAGCAGCAGCCCGACCCGGCGCAGGTCGCTCTGGCCGAGTATGTACGCGCAGATCACCGCCGCGACGCCGGCCGCCAGGAAGGAGCGGCCGCGGGTGGTCAGCCCGGCCAGGGCCGTGCGGACGCCGCCCGACTCCTCGCGGTCGGCCTCCGCGGGGGCGCTCATCACAGACTCCGCGGAGGCTGCTGGGGATACGTCGGCACGCCCCGGCCCAGACCGCCGAAGCCGCTCTGCTGCGGGGCGGCCGCGGGCACCGGGGTCTGCTGCAGGATCTCCTGGACGACCTGTTCCGCGGTGCGCCGGTTGAGCTGGGCCTGAGCGGTGGGCAGCAGCCGGTGGGCGAGGACCGCCACGGCGAGTGCCTGGACGTCGTCCGGCAGCGCGTACTCCCGGCCGCTGAGGGCGGCGGACGCCTTCGCCGCGCGCAGCAGGTGCAGCGTCGCGCGCGGGGAGGCGCCGAGTCTGAGGTCGGGGTGGGCGCGGGTGGCGGCGACCAGGTCCACCGCGTACCGCCGGACCGGCTCGGCGACATGGACGCCCCGCACGGTCTCGACGAGCTTGACGACGTCGTGGGCGTGCGCCACCGGCTGGAGGTCGTCGAGCGGGTTCGCGCCGCCGTGGATGTCGAGCATCTGCAACTCGGCCTCCACGCTCGGGTAGCCGACCGAGACACGGGCCATGAAACGGTCCCGCTGGGCCTCCGGCAGCGGGTAGGTGCCCTCCATCTCGACCGGGTTCTGGGTGGCCACCACCATGAAGGGGCTGGGCAGTTCGTAGGTCTGCCCGTCGATGGTGACCTGCCGCTCCTCCATCGACTCCAGCAGCGCGGACTGGGTCTTGGGCGAGGCGCGGTTGATCTCGTCGCCGATCACGATCTGGGCGAAGATGGCGCCCGGTTTGAACTCGAAGTCCCGGCGCTGCTGGTCCCAGATGGACACGCCGGTGATGTCCGACGGCAGCAGGTCGGGCGTGAACTGGATGCGTCGCACCGAGCAGTCGATGGACCGCGCCAGGGCCTTCGCCAGCATCGTCTTGCCGACACCCGGGACGTCCTCGATCAGAAGATGCCCCTCGGCCAGCAGCACGGTCAGCGAAAGCCGTACGACCTCCGGCTTGCCCTCGATCACGCTCTCCACCGAACCGCGGACCCGCTCCACAGTCGCGGTCAGATCAGTGAGGCTCGCTCGATCGTCATAGGTCGTCACCCGGCCCTCCTCGGCCCCTTATTGCCCGGACCGGCGCTCTGTCAGCGGAACCGGCCCACCCCGAAACACGGACACCGCGCGTGAATAGTTCCGCGCGACGTCTCACACCGCATTCTTGCTGCCGTTACCGATTCGTGTCACTCGCCTGTGGACAACTGCCCGCACTATGTCGGTCCTACGGCCTTTCGGTCGTGTATTCGACAGCGTCCTGACAGGGTACGGCGGCGGTTTTCGAGGCGGGCGGCCCGTCGGAGCCGGGGGCTCAGTCGGGGTCGACCTCGCGGAGCAGGCCGCTGCGCACGTCGAAGACGAAGCCGCGCACGTCGTCCGTGTGCAGCAGGAAGGGCGAGGTGCGCACCCGCTGCATGGACTGCCGTACGTCCTGGTCCACGTCCCGGAAGGACTCCACCGCCCAGGCCGGACGCTGGCCGACCTCCATCTCGAGCTCGGAGCGGAAGTCCTCGGTGAGGGACTCCAGACCGCAGCCGGTGTGGTGGATGAGGACCACGCTGCGGGTGCCGAGCTTGCGCTGGCTGATGGTCAGGGAGCGGATCACGTCGTCGGTGACCACACCGCCGGCGTTGCGGATCGTGTGGCAGTCGCCGAGCTGCAGGCCGAGCGCCTTGTGCAGGTCGATACGGGCGTCCATACACGACACCACGGCCACGTGCAGTACCGGCCGGGCGTCCATGCCGGGGTCCGTGAAGGCGGCCGCGTACGTACGGTTGGCGTCGACCAGGCGGTCCGTCACGGTGCCGCCATCGGTTATGGCGCCTTCGGATCCAGTGGGAGCTGCTGCGGAAGTCGTCATAGAGACGACGGTACTGGTCACGGGCGGTCAGGGCCTGCTGTGAGAGGGAACAAAGAACGTCATCGCGGCTTGTTGTGAGCTAACCCACAGGGAGGGCAAAGCGGGGCCGTACGGGTGATTCGACGGCAATCCCGGCGCTCGTCGCCGAGCCGTACGCGCCGTGCAGGCCGGTTGATTGACCGGGCGACACGGTGGACTAAAGTGACGCGAAGCGGGAGGCGAGGCCCTCCCCGCTGGTGAAATCCCCTGGAGACCCCGGCACTGCGCCCGGACCGTCTCCCCACGTGCGCGGCGCGCGTACCGAGCGGGCGGGGACCCGGCGGTGCGTATCTCCCGCGCGGACCTGAGAGGCCCCCAAGAATGCAAGGGCGCGAAGCGCTTCCGAACAAGGGCGGTGGCGGGCGACCGGAGGGTGAGAGCCGGCACGTCCCGGTGATGCTCCAGCGGTGCCTGGACCTGCTGGCACCCGCCCTGGAGGCGCCGGGCGGCGTGGTCGTCGACTGCACCCTCGGCCTCGGCGGCCACAGCGAGGCGCTGCTGACGCGCTTTCCCGGGGTCCGTCTGGTCGCCCTGGACCGCGACAAGGAGGCACTGCGCCTGTCGGGTGAGCGCCTCGCCCCCTTCGGCGACCGCGCCACCCTGGTGCACGCCGTCTACGACGAGCTGCCCGGCGTCCTCGAACGCCTCGGCATCGCGCGCGTGCAGGGCGTGCTGTTCGACCTGGGTGTCTCCTCCATGCAGCTCGACGAGGCGGACCGAGGCTTCGCCTACGCCCAGGACGCCCCCCTCGACATGCGCATGGACCAGACCACGGGCATCAGCGCCGCCGAGGTCCTCAACACCTACCCGGCCGGTGACCTGGTGCGCCTCCTGTTCGCGTACGGCGAGGAGAAGCAGGCCAAGCGGATCGTCTCGGCGATCGTCCGGGAGCGCGAGAGGGAGCCGTTCAGCAACAGCGCCCGGCTCGTCGAGCTGATCCGGGACGCCCTGCCGCAGGCCGCCAAGCGCACCGGCGGCAACCCGGCCAAGCGCACCTTCCAGGCGCTGCGCATCGAGGTCAACGGTGAACTGGCCGTCCTGGAAAGGGCGATCCCGGCCGCGGTGCAGGCTCTGGCGGTCGGCGGCCGGATCGCCGTGCTGTCGTACCACTCGCTCGAGGACCGCCTCGTCAAGCAGGTGTTCGCGGCCGGTGCCGCCACCACCGCGCCCCCCGGACTGCCGGTCGTGCCCGAGCAGTACCAGCCCCGGCTCAAGCTGCTCACCCGCGGTGCCGAACTTCCCACCGAGGAAGAGGTCGCCGAGAACCGCCGGGCCGCGCCCGCGCGTCTTCGAGGGGCCCAACGCATCAGGGAGTCCGTTGAATGAGCGGCGTGAGCACCCTGGGTCTCCGGACCCACCGGAGGACACGTGAGTAGGAAACCCGAGCTGAGAGGGCGGGCCGCCCGGCTCGCCCGGCTCCTTCCGGTCGGCCGGGCCAACCAGGCCGCCCGCACCCCGTTCGTCCTGCTGGTCGTCCTCCTGCTCGGCGGCGGCCTGATCGCCCTGCTGGTGCTGAACTCCGCGCTCAGCGAGGGCTCGTTCAAACTCGACGACCTGCAGAAGCGGACCAAGAGCCTCACCGACGAGGAACAGGCCCTGCAGCGGGACATCGACGCCTACTCCGCCCCCGACGCCCTGCAGCGCCGGGCCCGTGAACTCGGCATGGTCCCCGGCGGCGACCCGGCCTTCCTCGGCCCGGACGGCACCGTCAAGGGCGTCCCCGGCACCACCGCGCTCCGGGGGGCCGGCCACCCGCCCGCCCCCGAGGTCATCGGCACGCCGTCCGACGGCGCCGTGACAACCACCGTCTCCGCCCCGGTGACCGCACCGGCGTCCACGCCGGTCACCACGCCGACCCCGACGCCGGCCCTCACGCCCGCGACGACCCCGACTCCGACCCCCGGCAGGTGACGGACGTGCCAGACACTTCTGGAGAGAGGCAGGCGCCGCGCCGCCGCGTGCCAGGCCCCGCCCGGCCGCCCCGCCCCCGGGAACCCCGGGGCGCGGTCCGGCAGGGGCCCGGCCCCGGTGCGCGTCCCGCCCGCCGCCCGGGCGGGCCGCGGCCCCCGGCCCAGCGCCCCCTGCGGCTCGGCAGCCCCCGGCCCCGGCTCCGCATGGTCGGCTTCGCCCTGACCCTGGTCCTGCTGATCTTCGTCGGGCGCCTGCTGCAGGTGCAGGCCGTCGAGGCCGACGCGTACGCCGCGAGGGCCGAGCAGAACCGGTACGTCGTGCACACCCTGGCCGCCGACCGCGGCGGGATCACCGACCGCAACGGCGTGGCGCTGGCCATCAGCGAGGACGCGTACGACATCACCGCCGACCCCACGATGTTCACCGCCAAGCAGCTCAAGGTGAACGACGGCCCCGAGCAGGCGGCCGCGCTGCTCGCCCCGATCCTCGGCAAGGACCAGGCCGATCTCGTCAAGCTGCTGCGGCCGCAGAACAGGGAGCTGCGCTACGTCCGGCTCGCCGCCCGGCAGACCCCGCAGGTCTGGAAGCAGATCAAGGACCTGAAGACCGCGCTGACCAACAAGGCCGGGACCGGCGGCGGCACCGCCAACGTGCTCGCCGGCGTCTTCGCCGACCCCAGCAGCCAGCGCGTGTACCCGAACGGCGACCTGGCCGCCGGAATACTGGGCTGGGTCAACGCCGACGGCAAGGGCGGCGGCGGCATCGAGCAGCAGCTCGACAAGGAGCTGACCGGCAAGGACGGCAAGATCCGCTACGCCCAGTCCGGGGGCCGCGAGGTGCCCACCGCGGGTTCCACGGAGACCCCCGCCGTGCCCGGCGCGGACGTCGAGCTGACCATCGACCGGGACATCCAGTGGGCCGCCCAGAACGCCATCTCGGAGCAGGTCAGGAAGTCCAGGGCGGACCGCGGTTACGTGGTCGTCCAGGACACCAGGACCGGGCAGATCCTGGCGATGGCCAACTCGCCGGGCTTCGACCCGAACGACCTCTCGACGGCCGACGCCGCCGCGATGGGCAACGCGGCCCTCCAGGACGCCTACGAGCCCGGTTCCACCGCCAAGGTGATGTCCATGGCGGCCGTCCTCCAGGAGAACGCCGCCACCCCGCTCACCCATGTGGTGGTGCCCAACCGGCTGCACCGGGGCGACCGGCTCTTCAAGGACGACATGGACCACGCCACCTGGCACCTCACGCTCAACGGCGTGCTCGCCAAGTCCAGCAACATCGGCACCATCCTGGCCACCGGCCAGCTCGGCAGGACCCAGGAGCGGGCCAACCAGGTCCTCTACTCGTACCTGCGCAAGTTCGGCATCGGCGGCTACACCGGACTCGGCTTCCCCGGCGAGACCCGGGGCATCCTGGCCGCCCCGGCCAAGTGGTCCACCTCGCAGCAGTACACGATCCCTTTCGGCCAGGGTTTCTCCATCAACGCCATGCAGGCGGCCTCCGTCTACTCGACCATCGCCAACGGCGGAGTCCGGGTGCAGCCGACCCTGGTGCGCGGCTCCAAGGGTGCCGACGGCCGCTTCACCCCGGCCGCCCAGCCCAAGAAGACCCGGGTGGTCAGCGCGAAGACCGCACGGACACTCGCCGAGATGCTGGAGTCCGTCGTGGACGACGAACAGGGCACCGGCGCCAAGGCGGCCATTCCCGGCTACAACGTCGCGGGTAAGACCGGCACAGCCAACCGAGTGGATCCGGCCACCGGCCGGTACCGCGGCTACACCTCCTCGTTCGCCGGGTTCGCCCCCGCGGACCAGCCCCGCATCACCGTCTACTGCGCCATCCAGAACGCCACCGCCGGCAGCTACTTCGGCGGCCAGATCTGCGGCCCGATCTACAAGCAGGTGATGGAGTTCGCCCTCAAGACCCTGCAGGTCCCGCCGACCGGCGCCAAGGCCGCGAACCTGCCCGTCGACTACAAGCCCTGATCAGCGCCTCAGCCGCACGGAAAGCTGCTCGGAAAGCTGTTCGGAAAGACCACCAGGAACGAGCCCGTGACAACGATCACCCCCGATCCCGGGAACCACCGGGCCCCCGAGCCCTCGCTTCGCTCCGGAGCGGGTGGGCCCGGTACGCTCACCGCCGTGCCACACGCTGATCAGTCCCAAACCACTCAGAAGGGCGCTTCCGTGACATATCCGGGGCCGCCCAGGCCGGTTCAGGTCTCCGCCACACCCCTCGCGGAGCTCGCCGATCAGCTGGGCGCCGCCGTCCCGGACACCGCGGCGGACGCCGTGGCGGTCACGGGCATCACCCATGACTCGCGCGCGGTCCGTCCCGGTGACGTGTACGCCGCCCTGCCGGGCGCCCGGCTGCACGGCGCCGACTTCGTGGCCCAGGCCGCCGGCCTCGGCGCGGCCGTCGTACTGACCGACCCGGCGGGCGCCGAACGCGCCGCCGCCACCGGCCTGCCGGTCCTGGTCGTGGACGACCCGCGCGCGCGGATGGGTGAACTCGCGGCCACCATCTACGGCCACCCCGGCCGCGACCTGCTCCAGATCGGCATCACCGGCACCTCCGGCAAGACCACCACCGCCTACCTGGTCGAGGGCGGTCTGCGGAGCACCCGCAACACCGGGCTCATCGGCACCGTCGAGATGCGCATCGGCGACGAGCGCATCAAGTCGGAGCGCACCACCCCCGAGGCCACCGACCTCCAGGCCCTGTTCGCCGTCATGCGCGAGCGCGGCGTCGAGGCGGTCGCCATGGAGGTCTCCAGCCACGCCCTGGTCCTCGGCCGGGTCGACGGCTGCGTCTTCGACATCGCCGTCTTCACCAACCTCAGCCCGGAACACATGGAGTTCCACTCCGACATGGAGGACTACTACCGGGCCAAAGCGCAGCTCTTCACCCCGAGACGCAGCAGACGGGGCGTGGTCAACGTCGACGACGAGTACGGCCGCAGGCTCGCCCGCGAGGCCGGCGTCCCGGTCGTCACCTACTCGGCCGAGGGCCACCCCGACGCCGACTGGCGCGCCGCGGACGTCCACATCGGCCCGATGGACTCGACGTTCACCGTCCTCGGCCCCGAGGGCGTCCGCGTCACCGCCAAGTCGCCGCTGCCGGGCCCGTTCAACGTGGCCAACACCCTCGCCGCGATCGTCGCCCTGGCCGCCGCGGGCCTCGACCCGCAGACCGCCGCGGACGGCGTCGCCGCCGTTCCGGGGGTCCCGGGCCGCCTGGAGCGGGTGGACGCCGGGCAGGCCTACCTCGCGGTCGTCGACTACGCGCACAAGACGGACGCCGTCGAGTCGGTCCTCAAGGCCCTGCGCAAGGTCACCAAGGGCCGCCTGCACATCGTCCTCGGCTGCGGCGGCGACCGCGACACGACCAAGCGCGCCCCGATGGGCGCCGCCGCCGCCCGGCTCGCCGACACGGCCGTACTCACCTCCGACAACCCCCGCTCCGAGGACCCGCTGGCCATCCTCGCGGCCATGCTGGAAGGCGCCGCCACGGTGCCCGCCCACGAGCGCGGCGAGGTGCTCCTCTTCGAGGAGCGGGCCGCCGCGATCGCCGCGGCCGTCGCCCGCGCCCACCCCGGCGACACCGTGCTGGTCGCGGGCAAGGGCCACGAGCAGGGCCAGGACATCGCCGGCGTGGTCCGTCCCTTCGACGACCGCCAGGTGCTTCGCGAAGCTATCCAGAAGACCCAGGGATGAACTTGTGATCGCCCTCTCCCTCGCCGAGATCGCAGAAGTCGTCGGCGGGCAGACGCATGACATACCGGATCCGTCCGTCCAGGTCACCGCAGAGGTGGTCCGGGACTCCCGCGAGGCGGGCCCCGGCAGCCTGTTCGCCGCCTTCGTGGGCGAGCGCGTGGACGGCCACGACTTCGCCGCCCAGGTCGTCGCACAGGGCGCGGTCGCCGTTCTGGCGTCGCGCCCCGTCGGCGTGCCCGCGATCGTCGTGGACGACGTCCAGACCGCGCTCGGCGCCCTCGCCCGCCACGTCGTACGACGGCTCGGCGCGACCCTGGTGGCCCTCACCGGCTCGGCCGGCAAGACCAGCACCAAGGACCTGATCGCCCAGGTGCTGCGCACCAAGGCGCCGACCGTGTTCACGCCGGGCTCGTTCAACAACGAGATCGGCCTGCCGCTGACCGCCCTGTCCGCCACCGAGGAGACGAAGTTCCTCGTGCTGGAGATGGGTGCCCGCGGCATCGGCCACATCCGCTACCTGACGGATCTGACGCCCCCGCGGATCGGCCTCGTGCTGAACGTCGGCACCGCCCACATCGGCGAGTTCGGCGGCCGGGAGCAGATCGCCCAGGCGAAGGGCGAGCTGGTCGAGGCGCTGCCCTCGGGCGACGACGGCGGCGTCGCGATCCTCAACGCGGACGACCCGCTGGTACGGGCCATGGCCTCCCGTACCAAGGCGAAGGTGGTCCTTTTCGGAGAGACGGCCGAAGCGGACGTACGCGCCGAGAACGTACGACTCACGGACACGGGACAGCCCGTGTTCAGCCTTCACACACCCTCCGGTGCAAGCGATGTGACCATGCGCCTGTACGGTGAGCACCACGTGTCGAACGCGCTCGCCGCGGCCGCCGTCGCCCATGAGCTGGGCATGTCCGCGCAAGAGATCGCCACCGCGCTCTCAGAGGCGGGCTCCCTCTCCCGCTGGCGTATGGAGGTCACCGAGCGCCCGGACGGCGTGACCATCGTCAACGACGCCTACAACGCCAACCCCGAGTCCATGCGAGCCGCGCTGCGCGCGCTCGCGGCCATGGGCACAGCCGCACAGGCAAAGGGGGGACGCACGTGGGCGGTGCTCGGCAAGATGGCCGAGCTCGGGGACGAGGCGCTCGCCGAGCACGACGCGGTCGGACGGCTCGCCGTCCGGCTCAATGTCGGCAAGCTCGTCGCGGTCGGGGGCGTAGAAGCCTCCTGGCTGCAACTGGGCGCATATAACGAGGGTTCGTGGGGTGAGGAGTCGGTGCACGTGTCCGACGCACAGGCGGCGGTCGACCTGTTGCGCAGCGAGTTGCGCCCGGGGGACGTCGTCCTCGTGAAGGCGTCACGGTCGGTGGGGCTGGAGAGCGTTGCCCAGGCGCTCCTCCAGAGCGGTGCCGAGGGTGTTGATGCCCGATGATGAAGCAGATCCTGTTCTCGGGCGTCATCGGTCTCTTCCTGACGCTGATCGGCACTCCGCTGCTGATCAAGCTCCTCGCGCGCAAGGGCTACGGCCAGTACATCCGTGACGACGGCCCGCGCGAGCACGCCAGCAAGCGCGGTACGCCGACGATGGGCGGTATCGCCTTCATCCTGTCGACGGTCGCCGCCTACTTCCTGTCCAAGGTGATCACCGGCTACGCCCCGACCTACTCGGGCGTGCTGGTGCTCGGCCTGATGTGCGGGATGGGCCTGGTCGGCTTCCTGGACGACTACATCAAGATCGTCAAGCGGCGGTCGCTGGGCCTGCGGGCCAAGGCCAAGATGGCCGGCCAGCTGATCGTCGGCATCGGCTTCGCCGTGCTGTCGCTGCAGTTCGCCGACGCCCGCGGCAACACCCCGGCCTCCACCAAGCTGTCGTTCATCACGGACTTCGGCTGGTCCATCGGCCCGGTGCTGTTCGTGGTCTGGGCGCTGTTCATGATCCTGGCGATGTCGAACGGCGTGAACCTGACCGACGGTCTGGACGGTCTGGCCACCGGCGCCTCGGTGCTGGTTTTCGGCGCCTACACGTTCATCGGCGTCTGGCAGTTCCAGGAGTCCTGCGCCAACGCGACGACCCTGACCAACCCCAACGCCTGCTACGAGGTGCGCGATCCGCTGGACCTCGCGGTCATCGCCTCGGCGCTGATGGGCTCCTGCCTCGGCTTCCTGTGGTGGAACACCTCGCCGGCCAAGATCTTCATGGGCGACACCGGTTCGCTCGCGCTCGGCGGTGTCCTCACGGGCCTGGCGATCCTGTCCCGCACCGAGCTGCTCGTGGCCATCATGGGCGGTCTGTTCGTCCTCATCACCATGTCGGTGGTCATCCAGGTCGGTTCCTTCCGGCTCACCGGACGGCGCGTCTTCCGGATGGCGCCACTCCAGCACCACTTCGAACTCAAGGGCTGGTCCGAAGTCCTTGTGGTGGTCCGCTTCTGGATCATCCAGGGCATCTGCGTGATCGTCGGACTCGGCCTCTTCTACGCGGGATGGGCAGCGGACAAGTGACCGACTGGCAGGGCAAGCACGTCACCGTCGCCGGGCTCGGCGTCTCCGGTGTCCCGGCGGCCAGGGTGCTGCACGCGCGCGGGGCGATCGTCACGGTCGTCAACGACGGCGACGACGCACGCGCGCGTGAACAGGCCGCCGAACTGGAGGCCCTGGGCGTCACGGTACGGCTCGGTGACGGCGCCACCCTGCCCGAGGGCACCGAGCTGATCGTCACCGCGCCCGGCTGGAAGCCGGACAAGCCGCTGTTCCAGGCGGCCCGCGCGGCCGGTGTCGACATCTGGGGCGACGTCGAGCTCGCCTGGCGGCTGCGCGGCCCCGGCGCGGCGCCCTGGCTGGCCGTCACCGGCACCAACGGCAAGACCTCCACGGTCCAGATGCTGGCGTCGATCCTGACGGCCGCGGGCCTGCGTACGGCCGCCGTGGGCAACATCGGGGTCTCCCTGCTCGACGCGGTCCTCGGCGACGAGGAGTACGACGTCCTCGCCGTCGAGCTGTCGAGCTACCAGCTGCACTGGGCGTCCTCGCTGCGCGCCGACTCGGCGGCCGTGCTCAACCTCGCACCCGACCACCTGGACTGGCACGGTTCCATGGAGGCGTACGCCGCCGACAAGGGCCGCATCTACGAGGGCAACCGGGTCGCCTGCGTCTACAACGTCGCCGACAAGCTCACCGAGGGCCTGGTCCGCGAGGCCGACGTCGAGGAGGGCTGCCGGGCCGTCGGCTTCACCCTCGGCACCCCGGGTCCGTCCCAACTGGGTGTCGTGGACGGCATCCTGGTCGACCGCGCCTTCGTGGAGAACCGGCAGCAGAACGCCCAGGAGCTGGCCGAGGTCTCCGACGTCCACCCGCCCGTCCCGCACAACATCGCCAACGCCCTTGCCGCGGCGGCCCTCGCGCGCGCCTTCGGGGTGCCCGCCACGGCCGTCCGGGACGGGCTGCGGAACTTCACCCCGGACGCGCACCGCATCGCGCACGTGGCCGACGTGGACGGGGTCGCGTACATCGACGACTCCAAGGCGACCAACACGCACGCGGCGGAAGCCTCGTTGGCGTCATATGAGTCGATCGTATGGATTGCGGGTGGTCTGGCGAAGGGCGCGACCTTCGACGAACTGGTCGCCAGGTCGGCGAAACGGCTTCGCGGTGTGGTGCTGATCGGCGCCGATCGCGGGCTCATCCGGGAGGCCCTGGCGCGACACGCGCCGGAAGTACCCGTGGTCGACCTCGACCGGACCGACACTGGGGCGATGTCCGCGGCGGTCCGGGAGGCGCGGCGACTCGCCGTCGCCGGAGACACGGTGCTCCTTGCCCCGGCCTGTGCCTCCATGGACATGTTCGCCAACTACAACAAGCGCGGTGACGCGTTCGCTCAGGCTGTTCGCGAACTCGGCGCCTGACCCGGCCGCCAGCCGGGCGACCTTGGGAGGGACGCGTGGGACGGTCGACGTTCGGCGGAGGCGCTGATGCCCGGTAGTCGCACGGGCCGGCCGCCCGTGCAGCGAGCGGTCCGCGGGCCCGCCGCCCCCCGCGCATCGCGCGACAATCCGGTGCGGCGCCTCCACACGCGCCTGCAGCGGGCCTGGGACCGGCCGCTGACCGCGTACTACCTGATCCTCGGCGGCAGCCTGCTGATCATCGTGCTGGGTCTGGTGATGGTCTACTCGGCCTCCCAGATCACCGCGCTGCAGATGTCGCTGCCGGGTTCGTTCTTCTTCCGCAAACAGTTCCTGGCCGCCTGCATCGGGGGCGTGCTGCTGTTCGTGGCGTCCCGCATGCCGGTGAAGCTGCACCGCGCGCTCGCCTACCCGATCCTGGCCGGCGCGGTCTTCCTGATGGCCCTGGTGCAGGTCCCGGGGATAGGGATGTCGGTCAACGGCAACCAGAACTGGATCTCCCTGGGCGGCTCCTTCCAGATCCAGCCCAGCGAGTTCGGCAAGCTCGCCCTGGTGCTGTGGGGCGCCGACCTGATGGCGCGCAAACAGGAGAAGCGGCTGCTGACCCAGTGGAAGCACATGCTGGTGCCGCTGGTCCCGGTCAGCTTCCTGCTGCTCGGCCTGATCATGCTCGGCGGCGACATGGGTACGGCGATCATCCTGACCGCGATCCTGTTCGGCCTGCTCTGGCTGGCGGGGGCGCCGACCCGGCTGTTCGCCGGGGTGCTGTCGATCGCGGGCGTGCTCGGTGTGATCCTCATCAAGACCAGCCCCAACCGGATGGCCCGGCTGGCCTGCATCGGCGCCACCGAGCCGAAGACCGGCGTCGCCGACTGCTGGCAGGCGGTGCACGGCATCTACGCCCTGGCCTCCGGCGGGCTCTTCGGCTCCGGACTCGGGGCGAGTGTGGAGAAATGGGGCCAACTTCCCGAAGCCCACACCGACTTCATCTTCGCCGTCACCGGTGAGGAACTGGGCCTGGCGGGGACGCTGTCGGTACTGGCCCTCTTCGCGGCTCTAGGCTATGCGGGTATCCGCGTGGCCGGACGCACGGAGGACCCCTTCGTGAGGTACGCCGCGGGAGGTGTGACCACCTGGATCACCGCACAGGCGGTGATCAACATCGGTGCGGTGCTCGGTCTGCTGCCGATCGCCGGCGTCCCCCTCCCGCTGTTCTCCTACGGGGGCTCCGCCCTGCTGCCGACCATGTTCGCCATCGGGCTGCTGATCGCCTTCGCGCGCGACGAGCCCGCTGCGCGGGCGGCGCTTGCGCGGCGGCAACCTCGCTTTGGTAGAAAGCGGGGGGCCGGGAGTCCTGCGGGGCCTCGGAGATGGAACACGATGCGACGGCGCGCCTCGGTGGCGCGCTCGTCCGGAGAGCGGTGAATTTCGGTGCATGTCGTACTCGCTGGTGGGGGGACCGCCGGCCACATCGAGCCCGCGCTCGCCCTCGCGGACGCCCTGCGCAGGCAGGACCCCACCGTGGGGATCACGGCCCTGGGCACGGAGCGCGGCCTGGAGACGAGGCTGGTGCCCGAGCGCGGCTACGAGCTCGCCCTGATCCCGGCGGTGCCGCTGCCCCGCAAGCCCACCCCTGAACTGATCACCGTGCCGGGCAGGCTGCGCGGCACCATCAAGGCGGCCGAGCAGATCCTGGAGCGCACCAAGGCGGACTGCGTCGTCGGCTTCGGCGGGTACGTCGCCCTGCCCGGCTACCTCGCCGCCAAGCGCCTCGGTGTGCCGATCGTGATCCACGAGGCCAACGCCCGCCCCGGCCTCGCCAACAAGATCGGCTCCCGGTACGCGGCCCGGGTCGCGGTCTCCACCCCGGACAGCAAGCTGCGCGACGCCCGCTACATCGGCATCCCGCTGCGCCGCTCCATCTCGCTGCTGGACCGCGCCGCCGCCCGCCCCGAGGGCCGCCACCGCTTCGGCCTCGACCCCAACCTGCCCACGCTGCTGGTCTCCGGCGGCTCCCAGGGCGCCCGCCGTCTCAACGAGGTCGTCCAGCAGGTCGCGCCCTATCTCCAGCAGGCCGGCATCCAGATCCTGCACGCGGTCGGTCCGAAGAACGAACTGCCGCAGGTGCATCAGATGCCGGGGATGCCGCCGTATGTCCCGGTAAGTTACCTGGACCGGATGGATCTCGCGTACGCCGCGGCCGACATGATGCTGTGCCGTGCGGGCGCGATGACCGTCGCCGAGCTCTCCGCCGTCGGACTCCCGGCCGCCTACGTCCCGCTGCCCATCGGCAACGGCGAACAGCGGCTGAACGCCCAGCCGGTGGTCAAGGCGGGCGGCGGTCTGCTGGTCGACGACGCGGAGCTCACCCCGGAGTGGGTGCAGCACAACGTCCTGCCCGTGCTGGCCGATCCGCACCGGTTGTACGAGATGTCCCGCGCGGCAAGCGAGTTCGGCCGCCGGGACGCCGACGACCTGCTCGTCGGGATGGTGTACGAGGCGATCGCCGCCGGCCGTTAGGCGGTACGACGAAAGGCAAGTGAGCAGCGTGGCCGGACCGACCACCGCCGAGCGCGGTCAACGCCAGCAGGAGTCGTCCGGCCCGCCGCCCGCCCGGCTGTGGAGGAATCGCCGCTTTCGTACGATCGTCATCCTGGTGCTGGGAGTTGTGCTCCTGGTTTCCGGTTGCGTCTGGCTGCTGTACGGGTCCCCGTGGCTGCGGGTGCGGCACGTCTCCGTCTCCGGTACGGCCGTTCTGACCCCCGGGCAGGTGCGCGAGGCGGCCGACGTGCCGGTCGGGGCCCCGCTGGTCTCCGTCGACACCGACGGCATCGAGGCCCGGCTGCGCCGGAGACTGCCCCGGATCGACGAGGTCGACGTCGTCCGTTCCTGGCCCCGCGGAATCGGGCTGAAAGTCACCGAGCGCACGCCGGTTCTACTGATCGAAAAAGGCGGGAAGTTCACCGAGGTGGACAAGAAAGGCGTCCGTTTCGCGACCGTCTCGCAGGCGCCGAAAGGCGCCCCGGCGCTGGAACTGAGCCTGTCCCGGTCGGGTTCGGCCACCGCGAGCCTGCGCCGCTTCGGCACCGACCGGCTGGTGCGGGAGGCGGTGGCCGTCGCGGGGGACATTCCGGGCGCCGTCCGCCGGGACACCCGGACCCTCAAGGTCCGTTCCTTCGACGACATCACGCTGGAGTTGACCGGCGGCCGCACGGTCGAGTGGGGCAGTGCCGAGAACGGCGCGGCCAAGGCGCGCACCCTCACCGCGCTCCTGAAAGCCTCGTCCAGGGCGCGGTACTTCGACGTAAGTGTTCCCACCGCTCCTGCGTCAGCGGCGAGTTGACGCACATCAGCGCAGGCCAGCACCCTGGTTGGGCACCGCTACGGCTGATCACATAGGGTGAAAAGAAAAACGGGAGGTTCGGCGTGTTCGTTGAACGGGCGCCACTTGTCGACTTAGTGTCCTGTTCAGAAGACTCCAGGGAACAGACACACTGGTAACCCTAAACTTCAGGGTTAGGGTTCGGGTCGGCGCTACGGACCGTCCCAAATCGGCATCTGCCGTCCCGCGCGGGCATCGCATGGCGACGGCAACGTAATTCGAGGCGAGAGGCCTTCGACGTGGCAGCACCGCAGAACTACCTCGCAGTCATCAAGGTCATCGGTGTCGGCGGCGGTGGTGTCAATGCCATCAACCGGATGATCGAGGTCGGCCTCAAGGGCGTCGAGTTCATCGCCATCAACACCGACGCACAGGCGCTGTTGATGAGCGACGCCGACGTCAAGCTCGACGTCGGCCGTGAACTCACCCGGGGACTCGGCGCCGGCGCCAACCCGGCCGTCGGCCGCAAGGCCGCCGAGGACCACCGGGAGGAGATCGAGGAGGTCCTCAAGGGGGCCGACATGGTCTTCGTGACGGCCGGCGAAGGCGGCGGCACCGGCACCGGCGGCGCCCCCGTCGTGGCCAACATCGCCCGCTCGCTGGGCGCCCTCACCATCGGCGTGGTCACCCGCCCGTTCACTTTCGAGGGCCGGCGCCGCGCCAACCAGGCCGAGGACGGCATCGCGGAACTCCGCGAAGAGGTCGACACCCTCATCGTCATCCCCAACGACCGCCTGCTGTCCATCTCCGACCGCCAGGTCTCGGTCCTCGACGCCTTCAAGTCGGCCGACCAGGTCCTGCTCTCCGGTGTCCAGGGCATCACCGACCTCATCACCACGCCCGGCCTGATCAACCTCGACTTCGCCGACGTCAAGTCCGTCATGTCCGAGGCCGGTTCGGCCCTCATGGGCATCGGCTCGGCCCGCGGCGACGACCGCGCGGTGGCCGCCGCCGAGATGGCGATCTCCTCGCCGCTCCTGGAGGCCTCCATCGACGGCGCCCGCGGCGTGCTGCTCTCCATCTCCGGCGGATCCGACCTCGGCCTCTTCGAGATCAACGAGGCCGCCCAGCTGGTCAGCGAGGCCGCCCACCCCGAGGCCAACATCATCTTCGGCGCGGTCATCGACGACGCCCTCGGCGACGAGGTCCGGGTCACGGTCATCGCGGCCGGCTTCGACGGAGGCCAGCCCCCGGCCCGCCGGGACAACGTGCTGGGCTCGTCCTCGGCCTCGGCCCGCCGCGAGGAGCCCGCCCCGGCCCGGCAGCCCGAGTCCCGCCCGTCCTTCGGCTCGCTCGGCAGCGTGACCCCGAAGGAGGACCCGGAGCCCGCGCCCGAGCCGGTCGCCGACATCCCGGTCGCCCCTCCGGTCCCGCCGTCGCGTTCCTACGCCGACAGCGCGGCCGAGGAACTGGACGTACCGGACTTCCTCAAGTGATCCTTCTGACGTGATAGGACAGCGCGAAACCGTGAGCGGCGCGCACTTCGCCTTCACCGACAGGTGGGGCGGGGTGAGCGCCGCTCCGTACGATGAGCTCAACCTGGGCGGGGCGGTCGGTGACGACCCGGGCGCGGTGCGGACCAACCGGAAGGCGGCCGCCGAGGCGCTCGGCCTGGACCCCGGCCGGGTGGTCTGGATGAACCAGGTGCACGGCAACGAGGTGTGCGCGGTCGAGGGGCCGTGGACGACCCGGCCCGTACCCGAGGTGGACGGGCTGGTGACCGCCGTCAGGGGGCTCGCCCTCGCCGTCCTCACCGCCGACTGCGTACCCGTCCTGCTGGCCGATCCGGTGGCCGGGGTGGCCGCCGCCGCCCACGCCGGACGACCGGGCATGGTGAAGGGGATCGTGCCCGCCGCGATCGACGCCATGAGGTCCCTCGGCGCCGACCCGGCCCGGATCGTCGCCCGCACCGGGCCCGCCGTCTGCGGACGCTGCTACGAGGTCCCGGAGGAGATGCGCGCCGAGGTCGCCGCCGTCGAGCCGGCGGCGCACGCCGAGACCCGCTGGGGCACTCCCGCGGTCGACGTGGGCGCCGGTGTGCACGCGCAGCTCGCACGCGCCGGGGTGCTCGACCGGGCGCAGTCGCCGGTGTGCACGCTGGAGTCGGATGATCACTTCTCGTACCGCCGCGACCGCGCCACCGGGCGGCTCGCCGGCTATGTGTGGCTGGACTGATGGGGCATGACGGACCGTAGGACCGAACTCGCCGCGAACCTGGCGAAAGTGGAGGAGCGCATCGCGGCCGCCTGCGCGGCGGCCGGGCGCGGGCGGGAGGAGGTGACCCTGATCGTGGTCACCAAGACCTATCCGGCGGGCGATGTACGGATCCTGTCGGAGCTCGGCGTGCGCCATGTCGCCGAGAACCGGGACCAGGACGCCGCTCCGAAGGCCGCCGCATGTGCGGATCTGCCTCTAACTTGGCATTTTGTCGGACAATTGCAGACCAATAAGGTGCGGTCCGTGGTCGGTTACGCGGACCTCGTGCAGTCCGTCGACCGGCCCAAGCTCGTCCAGGCCCTCTCCGGTGAGGCGGTGCGGGCCGGACGGGAGGTGGGGTGCCTCCTCCAGGTCGCGCTCGACGCGGGGGCGAGCGGACGGGGTGAGCGCGGTGGCGTGGCGCCGGGCGGAATCGAAGAGTTGGCCGACCTGGTCGCCGGATCGCCGGGGCTGCGTCTCGGCGGACTGATGACCGTCGCTCCGCTCACCGGGGAGTACGCGGGGCGCCAACGGGAGGCGTTCGAGCGGTTGATGGATTTGTCGACCGACCTGCGCCGAGCCCATCCGGCTGCGAACATGGTCTCCGCAGGGATGAGTGCGGACCTCGAGGAAGCCGTGGCCGCCGGGGCGACACATGTGCGCGTCGGCACTGCGGTACTCGGCGTCCGCCCCAGGCTCGGGTAACGTCGCCAAGAAGTCGGACCACAGCAGAAAATATGGTCAATGCGTCCCAAGACGGACGCAACGGCCACGTGGATCGCGGGACTTGGCAGTCGTCACCGATCCACCACAGAGCGGAGGACTCAGAGCATGGCCGGCGCGATGCGCAAGATGGCGGTCTACCTCGGCCTCGTGGAGGACGATGGGTACGACGGCCGCGGATTCGACCCCGACGACGACTTCGAGCCCGAACTGGACCCGGAGCCCGAGCGGGACCACCGGCGGCACGAGCCGCCACACCAGCCTCATGGGGCGCATCAGCCTCAAAGGGACGAATCGGTACGAGTGGTGCAACCGTCCGCGCCGCGTGAGCCGGTGTCGCATTCCGCCTCGCTCCCCGCGGAATCGGGGCGCCCGGCGCGTATCGCCCCCGTGGCGTCCATCACACAAGAACGCGCGAGCCTGGAGAAGAACGCACCGGTGATCATGCCCAAGGTCGTGTCGGAACGAGAGCCTTACCGGATCACCACGCTCCACCCCCGGACCTACAACGAGGCCCGTACCATCGGGGAACACTTCCGTGAGGGCACCCCGGTGATCATGAATCTGACTGAGATGGATGACACAGACGCGAAGCGACTTGTCGACTTTGCGGCCGGTTTGGTGTTTGGTCTTCACGGCAGCATCGAGCGGGTGACGCAGAAGGTGTTCCTGTTGTCGCCTGCTAACGTCGATGTCACGGCGGAGGACAAGGCCCGCATCGCAGAGGGCGGGTTCTTCAACCAGAGCTGAGACACGACACCGGTACGAAGCACGGAACAGGGGAGAGGGAAGCACGAACCATGAGCGTGTTCCTTGATGTGATCTACATCGCGCTGATGTGCTTCCTCATCGTGCTCATCTTCCGGTTGGTCATGGACTACGTGTTCCAGTTCGCCCGCTCATGGCAGCCCGGCAAGGCGATGGTGGTCGTACTTGAGGCCACTTACACTGTCACCGATCCACCGCTCAAGCTTCTGCGGCGGTTCATTCCGCCGCTGCGTCTCGGGGGCGTGGCGCTCGACCTGTCCTTCTTCGTACTGATGATCATCGTCTACATCCTGATCGCGATCGTTGGTCGGCTGTGATGAGCGATGTGACCTACCGTCTTGCCGATGCCGACGACTACGTTGAGGTGAAGAGATGCCGTTGACCCCCGAGGACGTGCGGAACAAGCAGTTCACGACCGTCCGCCTCCGAGAAGGCTATGACGAGGACGAGGTCGATGCCTTCCTCGATGAGGTCGAAGCCGAACTGACGCGCCTGCTGCGCGAGAACGAGGACCTGCGCGCGAAGCTCGCCGCGGCCACGCGCGCGGCCGCCCAGAACCAGCAGAACATGCGCAAGCCCCCGGAGCCGCAGGACCAGCAGGGCGGCATGCCCCAGGGCGGTATGCCGCAGCAGGGTGGCATGCCCCAGCAGGGTGGTATGCCGCCGCAGGGCATGCGAGGTCCCGGCGCTCCGGTGCCCGCCGGCATATCGGGCCCGCCGCAGCAGCAGATGGGTGGCCCCATGGGCGGTCCCCCGCAGCTGCCGAGCGGTGCCCCGCAGCTGCCGGCCGGTCCCAGCGGCCAGGGCGGTCCGCAGGGTCCCGGCCCGATGGGTCAGGGTCCGATGGGCCAGGGCGGTCCGATGGGCCAGGGCCCCATGGGTCAGGGCGGCCCCATGGGCCAGGGTCCGATGGGCCAGGGCCCCATGGGTCAGGGCGGTCCGATGGGCCAGGGCCCCATGGGTCAGGGTCCGATGGGTGGCCAGCCCCCCATGCAGCAGCAGATGGGTGGCCCGATGGGCGGCCCCATGGGCGGTCCGATGGGCGGCCCCATGGGTGGTCCGATGGGCGGCCCCGGTCAGGGCCCCGGTGGCGACAGCGCCGCCCGAGTCCTCTCGCTGGCCCAGCAGACCGCCGACCAGGCGATCGCCGAGGCCCGCTCCGAGGCCAACAAGATCGTCGGCGAGGCCCGCAGCCGCGCCGAGGGTCTCGAGCGTGACGCCCGTGCCAAGGCGGACGCCCTGGAGCGGGACGCGCAGGAGAAGCACCGCGTCGCCATGGGCTCCCTGGAGTCCGCGCGCGCCACGCTGGAGCGCAAGGTCGAGGACCTGCGAGGCTTCGAGCGCGAGTACCGCACGCGTCTGAAGTCGTACCTGGAGTCGCAGCTGCGTCAGCTGGAGACCCAGGCCGACGACTCCCTGGCGCCGCCGCGTACTCCCGCCGCTGCCTCCCTCCCGCCGTCCCCGGCGCCCTCCATGGCCCCGGCCGGCGCGAGCGCCCCGTCCTACGGCGGCCAGCCCATGGGCGGCCCGTCTCCCGCCCCGCCGTCCTACGGCGGCCAGCAGCAGATGACGCCGGCGATGACCCAGCCGATGGCACCGGTACGACCGCAGGGCCCCTCTCCGATGGGCCAGGCGCCGTCCCCGATGCGCGGCTTCCTCATCGACGAGGACGACAACTGACGGCGGGCGCGTAGAACGCCTCAGACGTCGGCAGAGCACCACAGGACAGGGCCCCGGATCCACATCCGGGGCCCTGCCCTGTTTTACCCGCGTTGCGCCAAGAAGGGGGCGCGGGGAACCGCGCACGGTGGGGGGTCCGGCCCGAGGCTGTGAGGGGGCTGGTGCCGGGACAGGGCGCCGGGAACCACGCGGAGGCGGCTTCGGCCCGCACGTGCGGGAGGGCCCGGTCCCCACCGTGGGAACCGGGCCCTCCCGGGAAGAGCCGGCGGCTACGCCTTGCGCAGGCGGAACGTCAGCGACAGCCCCTCGTCGGTGAAGGGAGCCCCGTAGCCCTCCGCACCCTCGCCCTGCGCGAAGTCCGTCGCCAGCACCTCGTCGGCGATCAGCTCCGCGTGCTCCGCCAGCGACGCGATCACCGCCGGGTCCGTCGAGACCCACCGCAGCGCGATCCGGTCGGCCACGTCCAGCCCGCTGTTCTTGCGCGCCTCCTGGATCAGCCGGATCGCGTCCCGGGCGAGCCCCGCCCGGCGCAGCTCCTCGGTGATCTCCAGGTCGAGCGCGACGGTCGCACCGGAGTCGGAGGCCACGGACCAGCCCTCACGGGGCGTCTCCGTGATGATCACCTCGTCGGGCGCCAGCGTCACGGTCTCGCCGTCGACCTCCACCGACGCCGTACCCTCGCGCAGCGCCAGCGACAGCGCGGCCGCGTCCGCCGCGGCGACCGCCTTCGCCACGTCCTGCACCCGCTTGCCGAACCGCTTGCCCAGCGCCCGGAAGTTGGCCTTGGCCGTGGTGTCGACCAGCGAGCCGCCCACCTCGGACAGCGACGCCAGCGAGGAGACGTTCAGCTCGTCGGTGATCTGCGTGTGCAGCTCCGGGTCGAGCGCGTCGAAGCCCACCGCCGCGACCAGCGCCCGGGACAGCGGCTGCCGGGTCTTGACGCCCGACTCCGCGCGCGTGGCCCGGCCGAGCTCCACGAGCCGTCGTACCAGAAGCATCTGCCGGGACAGCTCCGGGTCGATCGCGGACAGGTCCGCCTCCGGCCAGGAGGTCAGGTGCACCGACTCCGGGGCGCCCGGGGTGACCGGCACCACCAGGTCCTGCCAGACCCGCTCGGTGATGAACGGGGTCAGCGGCGCCATCAGCCGGGTGACGGTCTCCACCACCTCGTGCAGCGTGCGCAGCGCGGCCTTGTCGCCCTGCCAGAAGCGGCGGCGCGAGCGGCGGACGTACCAGTTGGACAGGTCGTCGACG
Source organism: Streptomyces sp. NPDC001068 (assembly GCF_042897315.1). NCBI lineage: Bacteria > Bacillati > Actinomycetota > Actinomycetes > Kitasatosporales > Streptomycetaceae > Streptomyces > Streptomyces sp. NPDC001068. The sequence goes on from NZ_JBIAYD010000004.1 coordinate 268,491, forward strand.
AACGCGGACAGCAGCTTCCCGGCGCGCTGGGTGTCGTACGCCTCCAGCGCCTGGGTCACCTGGTCGGTGAGCGCGTGCAGCTCGGAGAGCAGCCAGCGGTCGAGCAGCGGGCGGTCGGCCGGAGCCGGGTCCGCGGCGCTCGGCGCCCAGTTCGACGTACGGGCGTAGAGCGCCTGGAAGGCGACCGTGTTCCAGTACGTGAGCAGGGTCTTGCGCACGACCTCCTGGATGGTGCCGTGGCCGACCCGGCGGGCCGCCCACGGGGAGCCGCCGGCCGCCATGAACCAGCGCACCGCGTCCGCGCCGTGCTGGTCCATGAGCGGGATCGGCTGCAGGATGTTGCCCAGGTGCTTGGACATCTTGCGGCCGTCCTCGGCGAGGATGTGGCCGAGGCACACCACGTTCTCGTACGACGACTTGTCGAAGACCAGCGTGCCGATGGCCATGAGGGTGTAGAACCACCCGCGCGTCTGGTCGATCGCCTCGGAGATGAACTGGGCCGGGTAGCGGCTCTCGAACAGCTCCTTGTTCTTGTACGGGTAGCCCCACTGCGCGAACGGCATCGAGCCCGAGTCGTACCAGGCGTCGATGACCTCCGGCACGCGGGTGGCCGTCTGCGCGCACCGCGGGCAGGCGAAGGTGACCTCGTCGATGAACGGGCGGTGCGGGTCCAGCGCCGACTGGTCGGTGCCGGTCAGTTCGGTCAGCTCCGCGCGGGAGCCCACCACGGTCAGGTGGTCCTCGGCGCAGCGCCAGATCGGCAGCGGGGTGCCCCAGTAGCGGTTGCGGGACAGCGCCCAGTCGATGTTGTTGTTCAGCCAGTCCCCGTAGCGGCCGTGCTTGACCGTGTCCGGGAACCAGTTGGTCTTCTCGTTCTCCTCGAGGAGCCGGTCCTTGATCTGCGTGGTGCGGATGTACCAGGACGGCTGCGCGTAGTAGAGCAGCGCGGTGTGGCAGCGCCAGCAGTGCGGGTAGCTGTGTTCGTACGGCAGGTGCTTGAAGAGGAGGCCACGCTGCTGCAGGTCCTCGGTGAGGCGTTCGTCGGCCTTCTTGAAGAAGACGCCGCCGACCAGCGGGACGTCCTCCTCGAAGGTGCCGTCCGGGCGGACCGGGTTCACCACCGGCAGGCCGTAGGCGCGGCAGACCTTGAGGTCCTCCTCACCGAAGGCGGGGGACTGGTGGACCAGACCCGTACCGTCCTCGGTCGTGACGTACTCCGCGTTCACGACGTAATGCGCCGGTTCCGGGAACTCCACGAGCTCGAACGGACGTTGATAGGTCCAGCGCTCCATCTCGGCGCCGGTGAAGGTCTGGCCCGTGGTCTCCCAGCCCTCGCCGAGCGCCTTGCCGACGAGCGGCTCGGCGACGACGAGCCGCTCGGTGCCGTCCGTCGCGACGACATAGGTGACGTCGGGGTGCGCGGCGACCGCCGTGTTGGACACCAGGGTCCACGGGGTGGTCGTCCACACCAGGAGCGAGGCCTGGCCGGCGAGCGGACCGGAGGTGAGCGGGAAACGGACGTACACGGAGGGGTCGACGACCGTCTCGTAGCCCTGCGCCAGCTCGTGGTCGGACAGGCCGGTGCCGCAGCGCGGGCACCAGGGGGCGACGCGGTGGTCCTGGACCAGCAGGCCCTTGTCGAAGATCTCCTTGAGCGACCACCAGACCGACTCGATGTACTCGGGGTCCATGGTCACGTACGCGTCGTCGAGGTCGACCCAGTAGCCCATGCGGGTCGTCAGCTCGGAGAACGCGTCGGTGTGCCGGAGCACGGACTCCCGGCACTTCGCGTTGAACTCGGCGACGCCGTACGCCTCGATGTCGGGCTTGCCGCTGAAGCCCAGCTCCTTCTCGACGGCCAGCTCCACGGGCAGGCCGTGGCAGTCCCAGCCGGCCTTGCGGGCCACGTGGTAGCCGCGCATGGTGCGGAAGCGCGGGAAGACGTCCTTGAAGACGCGCGCCTCGATGTGGTGCGCGCCGGGCATGCCGTTGGCGGTGGGCGGGCCTTCGTAGAACACCCACTCCGGGCGGCCCTCGGACTGCTCCAGGGTCTTGGCGAAGATCTTCTGCTCGCGCCAGAAGTCGAGCACGGCGTGCTCGAGGGCGGGCAGGTCGACCTGTGCGGGCACCTGGCGGTACGTCGGCGCTGTCATCTGCGAGCTTCCTCCAACGGACTTGCTGCCTTCCGTCGGAGGGACGAGAGCCTTGTCTTGCGGACGCCGTGTGCGGCGCGCTCCCGCGGTACCACCCTCCTTGGCCCCCCGGACGCCGTGCGCGCCGGTGAGCCCCCTCATTGGGGTCGCGAAGCCGGTTCTACTGGCCCCTGCGGGGCGTTCCTCCGGCGGCTCCGGGGTGATCTTCACGTCGCGCTCGCCCCCGGGCTCCCACCGTCCCCGGGTCGCTCTCGGCCGCGTACGCCGCTACTCGTCCCCATCCACGCTTCTCGCTCCGCCCAGTGTACGGCGCCGCACGGACAGCGGCCGACCCGTTTTCCGGGCTCCGGCGACATGGGGTCCCGCACCTGCCGAGATGACCCGAATGGCGCGGTACGCGTGTTCGCATCCTGGGATGTCCGGCTCGGCGGATTACCGCGCGGGGAGCTGGGCACAACGCATGCATACCGGCTGCGTGGGGGGTGCGGGGCAGGCGGATCGGGCGGCGTGCCCCGTTGCCGCGGGACTCAGGTCGATTTATCGTCCCAGCACGATTTGCGTGCGAGATCACAATATGTGAAGGGGCCGCGGCCATGGCGAAGAAGACCGCCGTACAGCAGTCGGCGTCCGGCCGGACCAGGGGCGCGGCAGCCTCCGACGACGACACCCGGGAGGACGCCGGAACGCGGGGCACGGGCGCGGGACGGACGCCGGTGAAGAAGGCGGACGGAAAGAAGGCGGACGGCAAGGCGGACGGCAAGGCGGACGGCAAGAGAGCCGACGGCAAGCGAGTCGCCGCGAAGAGAGCCGCCGGGACGGGGACGGCGGGGAAGAAGGTGGCGGCGGCTGAGGAGGGCGCCGCGGGGAAGTCGGAGAAGGGCGCGTCCGCGGCCGCGGCGACCAGCACCGCGGCGGCGAAGGGCACGGCCAAGAGCACGGCCAAGAAGAGCACGGCCAAGAAAGCGGGCGCGGCGCGGGCCGCGAAGCAGACGGGAGCCACGACGGTGGTTGCGAAGAAGACCCCTGGCACGGCCGCCGCGGCGGAGACCGCCGTTCCCAAGGCGCGGGTCGCCGCGGTGGTTCCGGGCGAACTCGCGGTGCGTCCCGGCGAGGACCCGTGGACGCCGGAGGAGGTCGACGAGGCGCGCGCCGAGCTGATGACCGAGGCCCTGCGGCTGCGCGCCGAGCTGGACGCCTCCGACAGCGCCCTGGCCGGTCTGATGCGGGACTCCGGGGACGGCGCCGGCGACGACGAGGCCGACACCGGTACCAAGAACATCACGCGCGAGCACGAGCTGTCGCTGGCCGCCAACGCGCGGGAGATGCTGGAACAGACCGAGCGGGCCCTGGAGAAGCTCGACGCGGGCACCTACGGGCTGTGCGAGAACTGCGGCAACCCCATCGGCAAGGCCCGGATGCAGGCCTTCCCGAGGGCGACTCTGTGCGTCGAGTGCAAGCAGAAGCAGGAACGCCGCTACTGAGCATCGGGGTCGCGTGGGGCGTGCCGTACTCTCGTCCCGAGGCAGGCACCTAGCTTTGAGGGACTCACGTGGCAGAGGCGGAGCGCATCATCGGTACGCCGGACACTCCGGACGACGGCGGTGAGCAGACGGCGGCACCCGGCGTGTCCGGCGCGGAGGAGCAGCGGGCGGCCGCGGGGGAGAAGCGGCCCGGGCGCGGCCGCCGGATCGCCGTGCTCTTCGCGGTGGCGGCCTTCGCGTACGCCCTCGACCTGGTCAGCAAGATGATCGTGGTCGCGAAGCTGGAGCACCACGCGCCGATCGAGGTCATCGGCGACTGGCTGGAGTTCCACGCGATCCGCAACCCGGGCGCGGCCTTCGGGTTCGGCGGCGCGTTCACGATCATCTTCACGGTGATCGCGGCGGCCGTGATCGTCGTGATCTTCCGGCTGGCCCGCAAGCTCTACAGCTTCCCCTGGGCGGTCGCCCTCGGCCTGCTGCTGGGCGGCGCGCTCGGCAACCTCACCGACCGGATCTTCCGCTGGCCGGGGGTCTTCGAGGGCCAGGTCGTCGACTTCATCGCGCCCAAGGGCTTCGCGGTGTTCAACCTGGCCGACTCGGCGATCGTGTGCGGCGGCATCCTGATCGTCCTGCTCTCCTTCCGCGGCCTGGACCCGGACGGCACCGTCCACAAGGACTGAGCGCGGGGCGGGGCCGGTGCGGGGGCGATGCCGGGCTCGCGTACGGGGCTGTCGGTACGGTCCGGCATACTCGACGGGTGAGCACGATTCCCGAGATCCGCACCCTGCCCGTGCCCGACGGCCTGGAGGGCGAGCGTGTCGACGCCGCCATCTCCCGCATGTTCGGCTTCTCCCGCACCAAGGCGGCCGAGCTGGCCGCGGCGGGCAAGGTCCAGGTCGACGGCGCGGTGGTCGGCAAGTCCGAGCGGGTGAGCGGCGGGTCCTGGCTGGAGGTCGAGATGCCGGGGGCGCCCGCGCCCGTGCAGATCGTCGCCGAGCCCGTCGAGGGCATGGAGATCGTGTACGACGACGACGACGTGGTCGTCGTCGTCAAGCCGGTCGGCGTGGCCGCGCACCCCAGCCCCGGCTGGACCGGCACGACCGTCATCGGCGGTCTGGCCGCCGCCGGGTACCGGATCTCCACCTCCGGCGCCGCCGAGCGCCAGGGCATCGTGCACCGCCTCGACGTCGGCACCTCCGGCCTGATGGTGGTGGCCAAGTCGGAGCGCGCCTACACCTCGCTCAAGCGCCAGTTCAAGGAGCGCACGGTCGACAAGCGGTACCACACCCTGGTGCAGGGCCACCCGGACCCGACCAGCGGCACCATCGACGCCCCCATCGGCCGCCACCCCCAGCACGACTACAAGTGGGCGGTCACGGCCGACGGCAAGGCCTCCGTGACCCACTACGACCTCATCGAGGCGTTCCGCGCGGCCTCCCTGCTGGACGTGAAGCTGGAGACCGGCCGCACCCACCAGATCCGCGTCCACATGGCCGCCCACCGCCACCCCTGCGTCGGCGACCTCACCTACGGCGCCGACCCGACGCTCGCCAAGCGGCTGCACCTGACCCGGCAGTGGCTGCACGCGGTCCGGCTCGGTTTCGAGCACCCCGGCACCGGCGACTGGGTGGAGTTCGAGAGCGACTACCCGGAGGACCTGACCAGGGCACTGGACCAGGTCCGTGAGGAGACGTACGGATGAGCACGCGCGCGTACGAGGTGCGGGTCGCCGAGGACCCCGCCGACCTGGAGGCGTGCTTCACCGTGCGCAAGCAGGTCTTCGTCGTCGAGCAGGGCGTCCCCGCGGACATCGAGTACGACGAGTACGACCCCGTCGCCCTTCACGTCCTCGCGATCCGCGCGGACGGCGTGCCGCTGGGCACGGGCCGGCTGCTGTACGGCGAGCGGGCCGCGAAGAAGACCGACGGCGACCTGACCCTCGGCTCGCTCGGCCGGCTCGCGGTCTCCCAGGAGGCCCGCGGCCTCGGCATCGGCGTGGCCCTGGTCCGGGCCATCGAGGACGCGGCACGCGAGCGCGGTCTGAGCGCGGTCGACCTGCACGCCCAGACGCACGCCCTGGGCTTCTACGAGCGGCTGGGCTACGAGCCCTACGGCCCGGAGTACGAGGAGGCGGGCATCCCGCACCAGGGCATGCGGCGCGCCCTGTAGCGCGGCGCGCGCCGGGAGGGCGCATGGCAGGCTTGAGGCCCGCCGTGTGATCGTCGACCCCCGGAGCGCTGGCCGTGGATCAGTTGGCCCTGTTGTTCGTGCTGCTCCTCGGGGCCCTGGTGAGCGTCCCGCTGGGCGACCGGCTGGGGCTGCCGGCACCGGTCCTGGTGACCCTGTTCGGGATCGTCCTGGCGATCACCGACTTCGTGCCGGACGTGAACATCCCGCCCGAGCTGATCCTGCCCGCCCTGCTGCCACCGCTGCTCTACGCCGCCGTACGGCGCACCTCCTGGCGGCAGTTCGCGGCCAACATCCGGCCGATCTTCCTGCTGGCGGTGGCGCTGGTGTTCGTCACCACGCTGTGCGTGGCGGTCGTCGCCAACGCGATCGTGCCCGGACTGCCGATCGCCGCCGCCGTGGCGCTGGGGGCGCTGGTCGCCCCGCCCGACCCGGTCGCGGCGACCGCCGTCGCCGGTCAGCTCGGGCTGCCCCGCCGGCTGGTGTCGATCCTGGAGGGCGAGGGGCTCTTCAACGACGTCACGGCCATCGTCCTCTACCACGTGGCGATCGCCGCCGTGGTCAGCGGCACGTTCTCGCCCTGGCGGGCCGGACTGGACTTCCTGCTGTCCGCCGTGGTCGCGGTCGCGGTGGGGCTGGTGCTCGGCTGGGGCGCGAACAAGCTGATGGACGTGCTCGGCGACGCGACCCTCCAGATCGGCCTGACCCTGCTGGTCCCGTACGCCTCCTACGTCCTCGCCGAGGAACTGCACGGCTCCGGGGTGCTCGCCGTGCTCACCACCGCGCTGTTCATCTCCGAGTACGCCACCGACGCCGACGACGTGATGACCCGGCTCGCCGGATACACCTTCTGGGACATCGTGGACACCCTCGTCACCGGCGTCGCGTTCGGGCTGATCGGCCTGGAGCTGCACAACGCGATCCGTACCGCGTCCGGCCGCTGGGGCGAGCTGCTCGGCTGGGCGGCCGCGATCGTGGGCGTGGTGGTCGTGGTCCGGCTGGTGTGGCTGCTGCCGGCGACCTGGCTGACCAAGCGGCTGCACGCCCGCCGGGACATCGACGAGGAGATCCCGACCAGCTGGCGGGAGACCGTGGTGATGTGGTGGTCCGGGATGCGCGGGGTGGCCTCGGTGGCGCTGGCCCTGGCCGTCCCGCTGCGGACCGACGACGGATCCCCCTTCCCGGACCGGGACGAGATCGTCTTCATCGCGTTCGGGGTGATCATGGCGACCCTGGTGCTCCAGGGGCTGACCCTGCCGTGGCTGGTGAAACGCCTGGGTGTGCGGGCCGACACCGAGCTGGAGAAGGCGTTCGAGAAGGACCTGGCGGTACGGGCGGCGAAGGCGGCACGGCGGCGGCTGAAGGAGATCGAGCAGGTCGAGGAGCTGCCCGAGGAGCTGACGGAGCAGATGCTCCGGCGGGCCTTCGAGATCGGGTTCCGGATCAGCCCGGAGGTGGCGGAGGACGAGCGGCGCGAGGGCCACGACAAGCGGGTGAAGCGGCTGAAGCGGCTGCGGCGGATCCAGCAGGAGATGCTCAGCGCGGCGCGCCACGAGGTGCTGGCGGCGCGGAGCGAGCCGGGGGCCGATCCGGAGATCGTGGACCGGGTGCTGCGGCACCTGGACGTCCGCAGCCTGCGCTGACCGCCGGCTCCCGATGCGGTCGTACAGGCCTACGGGCGTTGTGGATATCCGAAGGCGGGGGCGGCGGTGCGCTCGTAGTCTCGGATCATGGCTCGGAACATTGTGATCAGTGGTGGCGGGACGGGTATCGGGCTCGCCGCGGCGCGGGTGTTCGCCGCCGACGGGGACCAGGTGCTGCTTCTCGGGCGGCGCGGCGAGGCGCTGGAGCGGGCGGGGGTGCCGGGAGCCGTGTGGCGGGCCGCCGATCTGACCGAGCCCGCCGACGTGCGGGGCGTGGCGCGGTACGTCGCCGAGGAGATCGGCACCGTGGACGTGCTGATCCACAGCGCCGGCGGCAACGCGGCGTTCGCACCCGACGCGGAGGCCGGGGATCCGCTCGACGCCGCCGCCCGCACCTGGACGGGCAACTTCCGGCAGAACACGCTGACCGCCGTCCTGCTCACCGAGGCGCTGAAGGACCGGCTCGCCGACCCGGGCGGGCGGGTGCTGTTCGTCAGCTCCATCGCCGCCTACCGGGGCTCGGGGACCGGGTCCTACGCCGCCGCCAAGGCGGCCCTGCACCCGTATGCCCACGACCTGGCCCGGCAGCTCGGACCGCGCGGGGTCACGGTGAACGTGGTGGCGCCCGGGTACGTCGAGGACACCGGGTTCTTCGGCGGCCCCGTCGAGGAGTCGCGGCGGGCACGGCTCGTCGCCGAGACGGCGACCGGGCGGGCCGGCACACCGGGTGACGTCGCCGCCACCCTGCACTGGCTGGCCTCCCCGGCCGCCGGACACGTCACCTCGCAGATCGTCCAGGTCAACGGCGGCGCCGAACGCGGCCACTGACCGGCGGCGGTCCGCCGGGAAGGGGCGCGGTCAGGCGCCCCGGCCGGTGCGGGGCGGCTCGTGCAGCCGCCGGGCGGCCGCCGCCACCCCGTCCTGGGAGGGGATGATCCCGCCCGGCGGCAGGATCGCGTCGGCCGTGTTGACCCGGGGCAGGGCGTAGGGGTGCTCGGCCACCAGCCAGGTGATCATCTGCTCGCGTACGGTGACCCGGACCTTCCAGACGTCGTCGGAGTCCTTGGCGGTCACCAGCGCCCGCACCTGGATGGTGTTCGGCGTGGCGTCCGTGACGACGAGGCTGTAGTCCCGCCCGTCCCAGGCGGGGCACTCCCGCAGGATGTCCCGGAGCTTCTCGCGCATCGGCTCGATCGGCGCCGAGTGGTCCAGGTGCAGGAAGACGACCCCGGTCATCTGCGGGGTGCCCCGGGACCAGTTCTCGAAGGGTTTGGAGGTGAAGTACGACACCGGCATCGTGATCCGGCGCTCGTCCCAGGTCCGTACCGTCAGGAAGGTCAGGGTGATCTCCTCGACCGTGCCCCACTCGCCGTCGACGACGACCGTGTCGCCGAGGCGCACCATGTCGCCGAAGGCGATCTGCAGGCCCGCGAACATGTTCGCCAGCGTGGACTGGGCGGCCACACCGGCGACGATGCCGAGGACTCCGGCGGAGGCCAGCAGCGAGGCGCCGGCCGCGCGCATCGCCGGGAAGGTCAGCAGCATCGCGGCCACGGCCATCACGCCGACGATCGCCGTCACCACCCGCATGATCAGCGACACCTGGGTACGCACCCGGCGGACCCGGGCCGCGTCGGTGTGGCCGCGGGCGTAGCGGGTGTACGAGGTGTCGACGATCGCCGCCGCTATCCGCACCACCAGCCAGGCGGCGGCCCCGATCAGCACCAGGGTGAGCAGCCGGCCGACGGCGACCCGGTGGCCGAGGAGCAGCTCGGCCTTGTCGTAGGAGCCTCTGAGCAGGGCCGCGCAGATCACCATCTGATAGGGGATGCGGGCGCGGCGCAGCAGACCCCACAGGGGCGTCTCGGCGTGGCGTCCGTCCGCCTTGCGCAGCAGCAGGTCGGTCGCCCAGCCGATCAGCAGGGTGAGGACGACGGCGCCGCCGACCACGATCAGCGGGCGGAGTACGTTCTCCATGTCCATGGGTTCGAACGTAACCAGATCACCGGGGTCCTGAACATGCCGGACGGTGTAGAGGGCGTCACACGGCCGTCCGGGCGGGCTGGCACCATGGGTTCATGAACATCATGCTCTTTCACTCGACCTATGGCCTCAGGCCCGCGGTGCGCGAGGCCGCGGACCGGCTGCGTGCCGCGGGGCACGAGGTGTGGACGCCGGACCTCTTCGAAGGGCGCACGTTCGACACCGTCGAGGAGGGCATGGAGTTCAACGAGTCGATCGGCAAGGACGAACTGCTCAAGCGGGCCGTGCTTGCGGCGGCGCCGTACTCGGAGCGCGGGCTGGTGTACGCGGGGTTCTCGCTGGGCGCCTCGGTCGCGCAGACGCTGGCGCTGGGCGACGAGCGCGCCCGCGGGCTGCTGCTCCTGCACGGCACCTCGGACATCGCGCCGAACGTCGCGGTGGACGGGCTCCCGGTGCAACTGCACGTGGCCGAGCCGGACGCGTTCGAGACGGACGACTGGCTGAGCGCCTGGTACCTGCAGATGGGCCGGGCCGGTGCCGACGTGGAGATCTACCGCTACCCGGGCGCCGGTCACCTCTACACCGACCCCGGGCTGCCGGACTGGGACGAGGAGGCCGCCGAGGCCACCTGGAGGGTGGCGCTCGGCTTCCTCGGGACCCTCTAGGCCGCCGTCAGCACGCCTTCGGCGGGTGCACCAGCGACATGAAGTGACCGGACCACACCCAGGCCGGCGGCTGGGAGTCGTAGATCCGGAACCACCGCTCCCCCGAGGGGGTGTTGGTGGTCGAGCACGCGATCCGCAGGGTCGTGCCCCTCGGCTCCACCCGCGTCCTCGTCGACGAGGACGTCGGCTGGGTGTATATGGGGGCGCTCTCCAGCGTGGTCAGGTTGACGAAGGCCGGTGCGGCCGAGGCCTCCTGGGCCTGGGTGAAACCGGCGAGTCCGGCGAGGGCGACGGTCGCCGCGAGTACGGCGGACTTCCGGAGGGCCGTTTGGGGGGTGGCCATGATGGTGTCTCCAATCCTCAACACGACGGACGGGCCGTCCGGATGACGGCCCGTCAGTCCTGTCATGCTAACAACGCATGATCGGAAAAGTGATCGATTATCGGACGGCTACACCGGGTCGTAGGTGCGCTCGACCTTCTGGGTGCCGCTGCGGGTGCGGTACGAACGCTCCCAGGACGAGGTGGCGTCGGCCTTCGTCTTGTCGGAGAGGACGTAGTAGTCCATCTGCGCCCGGGCCGCGGTGATGTCCAGGATGCCGTAGCCGTGCCGGTCGGTGTCGACCCAGTGCACATGGCGGTTGGCCAGCTGGATGAGCGGCGCGGCCACGGTGGAGACCACACCCGGGGACACCTTGAGGATGTCGTCCAGGTTGTCGGAGGTCACCGAGGTGACCACGAACTCGGTGGCCGCGGAGGCGGAGAGCGGGTAGGTGCCGGCGTCCACCGGCACGTCGTTGGCCCACGCCATGTGGATGTCGCCGGTCAGGAACACCGTGTTGCCGATCGCGTTGGAGCGCAGGTGCGCCAGCAGCTCGCGGCGGTCGTCGGTGTAGCCGTCCCACTGGTCGGTGTTGAGGCCGAGGCCGTCCTGCGGCAGGCCGAGCAGCTTGGCCAGCGGCTTGAGCAGGTCGGCGGAGAGCGAGCCGATGGCGAACGGCGAGATCATCACCGAGTTGCCGACCAGCCGCCAGGTCGTGTCGGAGGCCTTCAGGCCGGCCTTCAGCCAGTCCAGCTGGGCGCGGCCGGTGATGGTGCGGTTCGGGTCGTCGACCGAACCGCTGCCGGTGGAGACCTGCTGGGAGCGGAAGGAGCGCAGGTCGAGCAGCGAGAGGTCGGCGAGCTTGCCGAAGCGCAGCCGGCGGTAGGTGGTGCTGGCGATGGCGGGACGGACCGGCATCCACTCGAAGTAGGCCTGCTTGGCGGCGGCCTGACGTGCCGTCCAGGCGCCCTCGGTGCCCTCGGTGTGGTTCTCGGCGCCGCCGGACCAGGAGTCGTTGGCGAACTCGTGGTCGTCCCAGATCGCGATGACCGGCGCCTTGGCGTGCAGCGCCTGAAGGTCGGTGTCGGTCTTGTACCTGCCGTGCCGTATGCGGTAGTCGGCGAGCGTGATGATCTCGTGGGTGGGCGCGTGCGGGCGGACCACCGTGTCCCGGGTGCCGTACTCGCCGGTGCCGTACTCGTAGATGTAGTCGCCGAGGTGCAGCCACGCGTCCAGGTCGCTCCGGGCGGCCAGGTGCCGGTAGGAGGCGAAGTAGCCGGCCTCCCAGTTGGCGCAGGAGACGACGCCGAAGCGCAGGCCGGAGACGGCGGCGTCGGCCGCCGGCGCGGTGCGGGTGCGTGCCACGGCGGAGTCGGTGCCGCCGGCCGAGAACCGGAACCAGTAGTCGGTGGCGGGGGCGAGGCCGCGGATGTCGGCCTTGACGGTGTGGTCGGAGGCGGCGGTCGCGGTGGTGGAGCCGCGCGAGACCACGTTGGTCAGCGCCCTGTCGGTGGCGACGACCCAGCTGACGTCGGTGTCGGCGCCGATTCCGGAGCCGGGGGTGGCGTCGGCGCTCGGCGTCACCCGGGTCCACAGCAGGATGCCGTCGGGAAGGGGGTCGCCGGAGGCGATGCCGTGCAGGAAGGCGGGTGCGTCCGAGGCGGCCCGGGCCGGGAGCGCGGTGGCGAGCGGAGCCGCGACGGCGGCGGCGACGGCCGTCGCCGCCGCGGCCTTGACGACCGTACGGCGGCGGGGGGAGGGGGAGTTGACACCCTCGGAGGCCTGAGTTGATCTGTATCGACTGGTCACGTCCGATGAGGTTACTGACCAGTATGAACAAGAGCAGGCGAACCAGGGAAAGTTCGCCTGCTCTTCACCCGGAGCCCATGCCGTGCCTGTGCACGGCGCCCGGACTAGGCTTTGAGGGCCGCGTCCACCACGGAGTTGAAGGACTCGACCGTCATCGGCGGGTTGCCGCTGGAGTCGGCCGTCAGCATCTTGCCGTTCATGACGAAGCTCGGGGTGCCCGTCACGCCGTCCTTGTTGGTGTTGAAGAGGTTCGACATGGCCATCGCCCAGGCGTCGTAGGTGCCCTTCTTGACGGCGTCGTCGAACTTCGCGTTGCCCTTCAGCGCGGGGACCGTGTCCGCGACCTTGATCAGGTACGAGTCGTCCTTGAACGTGTCGGTGGTCTCGTCCGGGTGGAACTTGGTCGAGTACAGCGCGGTCTTGTACTGCAGGAACGCCTCGGGGCTGACGTTCAGCGCGGCGCCCAGGGCGCTCAGGGCGTTCTTGGAGCCCTCGCCGTTGTCCTTGTTGTCGATGAACGTGCCACCGATGTACTCGATCTTGAACTTGCCGTCGTCGATGTCCTTCTGCACGGTCGAACCGACGGTCTGCTCGAACTGCGCGCAGACCGGGCAGCGCGGGTCCTCGTAGACCTTGAGGGTCTTCGGGGCGGTGGACTTGCCGATGACGACCGTGGTGCCCTTGGTGCCCGTGGTGTTGGCCGGGGCGACGACCTTGGCGTCCTTCTGGGCCTCCCAGTAGCCCGGCTTGTTGGCCTGGACGACCGCGTAGCCTATGCCGCCCGCCGCTGCCAGTACGGCCACGACCGAACAGGCCACGATGACCTGGCGCTTGACCTTGGCGCGCTTGGCCTGCTTCTCGCGCTCGATGCGCAGTCGCTCCCGGGCCGCGTTCTTGGCAGCCGCGCTGTTCCGCTTGCTCATGTTGGTGATCTCCATATGGGACGCGCACGTGTCGTACGCGGGATACGTGTGGGGGACTCGTCGTGCTCGAACGAGGGGTGTGCTCGCCGGGGAGGGGCGCTCAGGCGGCGCGGCGCTCAGGCGAAGGCCGGCGCGAGCGCCCGGGAGCACGGCGGTCCACGCCGTCCCAGGGAGTGCACGAGGAGCAGGTCGCGGGCGGCGGCCGTACGCGGCGCCGGACGCGGCAGTCGTCGTACCGGGACCAGCCGGACCGTGCCCGCGGCGACCGCGAGGAGCAGCGGGCGGAAGGTGGTGGCGGCGACCGCGCGCACCAGCTGGGTCAGCGCGCGTTCGCCGCGGCGCAGCCAGGCGGCGGCCAGCAGGCCGACGCCGACGTGCGCGGCGAGCAGCAGCCAGGCCGCCGCCGGATCGGTCTGCGCGAGCGCCGCGGTGGCCCGGGAGCCGCCGGTCATCCGGGCCAGCGGGGTGCCGACGGCACCGCCGTGGCACAGCACGTCGAAACCGACCGCGCGCAGCGGGCCCGCGATCGGGCCGCCCGCCCGGCCGTAGCAGGCGTGCTGGCCGGTGGTGAAGACGGTGTCGGCGGCCAGCTCCAGCGGGACCAGCAGGGCCGCGATCCGGCCGAAGCCGCGCTCGCGGCCCGCCAGCGCGTACGCCGTGGCGAACACGCCGGCGGCGACCGCGGCCACCGTGGTGAACGGCAGCGGGGCCCGGGACAGCAGCACGTGCGACGCGGTGCTGAGCGTCACGACGAAAGCCGTGAACAGCGCCGCGCGCACGGCTCTGAGCTGGGTCCCGGATATGTCCATAGCGGTGGAGAGTCTGTCACGTACTCATGTAGGGGACCCCTAAAAGGGCCCTGTGAATCCGCGAAGGTTACAGGCCTGGAATCCGGCCGTTGCGGAACAGGTCGACGAAGATCTGGTGGTCGGCACGCGCGCGTGCCCCGTAGCTGTGCGCGAAGTCGGCCAGCAGGGGCGCGAAGCCCTCCTCGTCCGCCGCGATCACCGCGTCGATGGCGCGCTCCGTGGAGAACGGGACCAGGGACTCGCCGGAGGTGTCGTCGGCCGCCGAGTGCATCGACGCGGTGGCCCGGCCGAGGTCCGCGACGACCGCCGCGATCTCCTCCGGGTCGTCGATGTCGCTCCAGTCCAGGTCCACCGCGTACGGCGACACCTCGGCGACCAGCTGCCCGGAGCCGTCCAGCTCGGTCCAGCCCAGCCACGGGTCGGCGTGCGCCTGCAGGGCGCGCTGGGAGATCACCGTGCGGTGGCCCTCGTGCTGGAAGTAGTCCCGGATCGCCGGCTCCGTGACGTGCCGGGAGACGGCCGGGGTCTGGGCCTGCTTGATGTAGATCACGACGTCGTTCTCCAGGGCGTCCGTGGAGCCCTCCAGGAGGATGTTGTACGACGGCAGCCCCGCCGAGCCGATGCCGATGCCGCGCCGGCCGACGACGTCCTTCACGCGGTAGGAGTCCGGGCGGGACAGGGACGCCTCCGGAAGCGTCTCCAGGTAGCCGTCGAAGGCCGCGAGCACCTTGTAGCGGGTGGCGGCGTCCAGCTCGATGGCGCCGCCGCCGGAGGCGAAGCGGCGCTCCCAGTCGCGGATCTCGGTCATCGACTCCAGCAGCTCGAAGCGGGTCAGCGAGCGGGCGGCGCGCAGCGCGCCGAGCAGCGGGCCCTCCGCGCTGTCCAGGGTGAACGGCGGCACCTCGTCGCTCTTGGCGCCGGTCGCCAGCGCGTGGATCCGCTCCCGGTACGCGCCCGCGTACACCTCCACCAGCTCGGTGATCTGCTCGTCGCTGAGCGCCTTCGCGTACCCGATCAGCGCGATGGAGGCGGCGAAGCGCTTCAGGTCCCAGGTGAAGGGGCCGACGTAGGCCTCGTCGAAGTCGTTGACGTTGAACACCAGGCGGCCGTTGGAGTCCATGTACGTGCCGAAGTTCTCCGCGTGCAGGTCGCCGTGGATCCACACCCGCGAGGTGCGCTCGTCCAGGAACGGGCCGCCGCGCTTGTCGGCGTCCACGTCGTGGTAGAAGAGCGCCGCCGTGCCCCGGTAGAAGGCGAAGGCCGAGGCCGCCATCTTCCGGAACTTCACGCGGAACGCGGCCGGGTCGGCGGCCAGGAGCTCGCCGAAGGCGGTGTCGAAGACGGCGAGGATCTCCTCGCCGCGCTGCTCGTCGTTGAGCCGGTGGACCGACATCGCTGGGTGCCTCCTGGTACGGGTGATGCGTGACATGTGGGGCGGATCTCTCCTTCGGACCAACGCGCGAGGGCCCGGGGGAGTGCCCGCCTTCTTCGCCTGAAGGTACGCGGGGCGGTGGGCGGATTGTCAGTGCCGAGGCATAGGATTTCGCCGTCCCACCAGACTGTCCGCAGTCGGTCCGCAGTCGGTCGGAAGATCGTCGACGCCTGTTTCCTCTGGAGGCCGAAACCGTGTCAAAGCCGCCGTTCACGCACCTGCACGTCCACACCCAGTACTCGCTGCTGGACGGTGCCGCGCGGCTGAAGGACATGTTCAACGCCTGCAACGAGATGGGCATGACACACATCGCCATGTCCGACCACGGCAACCTGCACGGGGCGTACGACTTCTTCCACACGGCGAAGAAGGCCGGTGTCACGCCGATCATCGGGATCGAGGCGTACGTCGCCCCCGAGTCCCGGCGCAACAAGCGCAAGATCCAGTGGGGCCAGCCGCACCAGAAGCGGGACGACGTCTCCGGCTCCGGCGGTTACACCCACAAGACGATGTGGGCGGTGAACAGGACCGGCCTGCACAACCTCTTCCGGCTCTCCTCCGACGCCTACGCCGAGGGCTGGCTGCAGAAGTGGCCCCGGATGGACAAGGAGACCATCGCCCAGTGGTCCGAGGGGATCGTGGCCTCCACCGGCTGCCCCTCCGGCGAGCTCCAGACCAGGCTGCGCCTCGGCCAGTACGACGAGGCGCTGAAGGCGGCCGCCGACTACCAGGACATCTTCGGCAAGGACCGCTACTTCCTGGAGCTGATGGACCACGGCATCGAGATCGAGCACCGGGTCCGCGACGGGCTCCTGGAGATCGGCAAGAAGCTCGGCATCCCCCCGCTGGTCACCAACGACTCGCACTACACGTACGCGCACGAGGCGACCGCCCACGACGCGCTGCTGTGCATCCAGACCGGCAAGAACCTCTCCGACCCGGACCGCTTCAAGTTCGACGGCACCGGCTACTACCTCAAGTCCACGGACGAGATGTACGCCGTGGACTCCTCGGAAGCCTGGCAGCAGGGCTGCGCCAACACCCTCCTGGTCGCCGAGATGGTCGACACCACCGGCATGTTCGAGGCCAAGAACCTCATGCCGAAGTTCGACATCCCCGACGGCTACACCGAGGTGACCTGGTTCAAGGAGGAGGTCCGCCGCGGCATGGAGCGCCGCTTCCCCGGCGGCGTCCCGGACGACCGCCAGAAGCAGGTCGAGTACGAGCTGGACGTCATCATCCAGATGGGCTTCCCGGGCTACTTCCTGGTGGTCGCCGACTTCATCATGTGGGCCAAGAACAACGGCATCGCGGTCGGCCCCGGCCGAGGCTCCGCGGCCGGCTCGATCGTCGCGTACGCCCTGGGCATCACCGACCTCGACCCGATCCCGCACGGCCTGATCTTCGAGCGGTTCCTGAACCCCGAGCGCGTCTCCATGCCCGATGTCGACATCGACTTCGACGAGCGCAGGCGCGTCGAGGTGATCAGGTACGTGACCGAGAAGTACGGCGCCGACAAGGTCGCCATGATCGGCACCTACGGCAAGATCAAGGCCAAGAACGCCATCAAGGACTCCGCGCGCGTGCTGGGCTACCCGTACGCGATGGGCGACCGCCTCACCAAGGCGATGCCCGCCGACGTCCTCGGCAAGGGCATCGACCTGGACGGCATCACCAACCCCTCGCACCCGCGGTACAACGAGGCGGGCGAGATCCGCGGGATGTACGAGAACGAGCCGGACGTCAAGAAGGTCATCGACACCGCCAAGGGCGTCGAGGGCCTGGTCCGGCAGATGGGCGTGCACGCGGCCGGCGTGATCATGTCCAGCGAGCCCATCGTGGACCACGCCCCGATCTGGGTGCGGCACACCGACGGCGTGACCATCACGCAGTGGGACTACCCGCAGTGCGAGTCGCTCGGCCTGCTGAAGATGGACTTCCTCGGCCTGCGCAACCTGACGATCATGGACGACGCCGTCAAGATGGTGAAGTCCAACAAGGGCATCGACCTCGACCTGCTGGCCCTGCCGCTCGACGACCCGAAGACCTTCGAACTCCTCCAGCGCGGCGACACCCTCGGCGTCTTCCAGTTCGACGGCGGCCCCATGCGCTCGCTGCTGCGCCTGATGAAGCCCGACAACTTCGAGGACATCTCCGCCGTCTCCGCGCTCTACCGTCCCGGCCCGATGGGCATGGACTCGCACACCAACTACGCGCTGCGCAAGAACAAGCTCCAGGAGATCACCCCGATCCACAAGGAGCTGGAGGAGCCCCTGGAAGAGGTCCTGGCCGTCACCTACGGCCTGATCGTCTACCAGGAGCAGGTGCAGAAGGCCGCGCAGATCATCGCCGGCTACTCGCTCGGCGAGGCCGACATCCTGCGCCGCGTGATGGGCAAGAAGAAGCCCGACGAGCTGGCGAAGAACTTCGTCCTGTTCCAGAAGGGCGCCCGCGACAAGGGCTTCAGCGACGAGGCCATCCAGTCCCTGTGGGACGTGCTGGTCCCCTTCGCCGGATACGCCTTCAACAAGGCGCACTCGGCCGCCTACGGCCTGGTCTCCTACTGGACCGCCTACCTCAAGGCGAACCACCCCGCCGAGTACATGGCCGGACTGCTCACCTCGGTCAAGGACGACAAGGACAAGTCGGCCGTCTACCTCAACGAGTGCCGCCGCATGGGCATCAAGGTGCTCCCGCCGAACGTCAACGAGTCGGTGCACAACTTCGCCGCCCAGGGCGACGACGTGATCCTCTTCGGCCTGGAGGCCGTGCGCAACGTCGGCACCGGCGTCGTCGAGTCGATCATCAAGGCCCGCAAGGCGAAGGGGAAGTTCGCCTCGTTCCCCGACTACCTGGACAAGGTCGACGCCACCGCCTGCAACAAGCGGACCACGGAGTCCCTCATCAAGGCGGGCGCCTTCGACGCCCTCGGGCACACCCGCAAGGGCCTGACCGCCCAGTACGAGCCGATGATCGACAACGTGGTGCAGGTCAAGCGCAAGGAGGCCGAGGGCCAGTTCGACCTCTTCGGCGGGATGGGCGAGGAGGAGAGCAGCGAGCCCGGGTTCGGCCTCGACGTGGAGTTCACCACCGACGAGTGGGACAAGACCTATCTGCTCGCCCAGGAGCGGGAGATGCTCGGCCTGTACGTCTCCGACCACCCGCTCTTCGGCCTGGAGCACGTGCTCTCCGACAAGGCCGACGCCGGTATCGCACAGCTGACCGGCGGTGAGCACGCCGACGGCGCGGTCGTGACCATCGGCGGCATCATCTCCGGCCTCCAGCGCAAGATGACCAAGCAGGGCAACGCCTGGGCGATCGCCACCGTCGAGGACCTCGCCGGCTCCATCGAGTGCATGTTCTTCCCGGCGACCTACCAGCTCATCTCGACCCAACTCGTCGAGGACGCGGTGGTGTTCGTCAAGGGCCGCCTCGACAAGCGCGAGGACGTGCCGCGCCTGGTCGCGATGGAGATGGCGATCCCGGACCTGTCCGCGGCGGGCGCCAACGCGCCGGTGGTCCTCACCATCCCCGCCACCCGGATCACCCCGCCGATGGTCAGCCGGCTCGGCGAGATCCTCAGCCATCACAAGGGCGACAGCGAGGTCCGGATCAAGCTCCAGGGGCCGACGAAGACGACCGTGCTGCGCCTGGACCGGCACCGGGTGAAGCCGGACCCGGCCCTGTTCGGCGACCTGAAGGTCCTGCTCGGCCCGTCCTGCCTGGCCGGATAGGCCCGGTTCCCGGCCCGCCGGGCCCCGTGCGCGCGGAAGGGGCGCACCCGCACCGGGTGCGCCCCTTCTGTGTGCGCGGGCTTCAACCGCCCTGGCGGACCTGGTGAGTCCGCTCAGTTGTGGCCGAAGCTCTTCTGCTTCTTACGAGCAACATCCGCGGGGCTGCCCTGGATGTGCGACACCGGCGAGTCGTGGGACTCCGACGGCGTACGCTGCGCGTGCTCGTGACCCTGCTCGGTCTGCGCCGCGCGGTTCTGGGAGCCACCCTGCTTGCGGTTCTTGTTCTTGGCCATGGTGATCTGCCTCCTGTGGGGGATCTAGGGGCCGAATTCAGATTCACATAGGCTGACAACAGACGCATTTCGGATAATTACCGTGTGTGACAGGCTTTGTCGGAGTACGCGGTGCCGAAACGCCACGCCGAAGATCGAGTTCGGGCCGTTAACCCCCGCGCCGTCGGGCAGACTCGAAGGAAGCCCCGAAAAGCAAACCTCCCGGAAAGAGGGTGAGTCGCGTGGACCGCTGCATCGTCCTGGTGGACGCCGGGTATCTGCTGGGTGCCGCCGCGAGTCTCCTCGCCGGCGAGCCCTCCCGATCCCGGATCACCGTCGACCACACCGCGCTCATCCAGGCGCTGCGCGACCGCGCGGAATCCGACACCGAGCGTCCACTGCTGCGCATCTACTGGTTCGACGGCGCCCCCGACCGCGTCCCGCAGCCGGAACACCGCCGGCTGCGCGTGATGCCCCGGGTCACCGTCCGGCTCGGCGCGCTGACCCGCAGCGACGGCCGCTGGGCGCAGAAGGGCGTGGACGCGGCCATGCACGCCGAGCTGACCGAACTGGCGCGCAACCGCGCCTGCTCGGACGTGGTGCTGGTGACCGGCGACGGCGACCTGCTGCCGGGCATGATGGCGGCGAAGGAGCACGGGGTCGCCGTCCACCTGTGGGCCGTCCAGGCCGCGGACGGGGACTACAACCAGTCCGAGGACCTGGTCGCCGAGGCGGACGAGCGGCGGGTCCTGGACCGGGCGTGGATCACCCAGGCGGTACGGGCGAAGGAACTGACCGGGGTCTGCGCGCCGCCGCCCGTGCCGCGGCCCGAGATCGCCGCCATCCTCTCCGCGCCGCTGCCCGACACGGGGCTGGCGGCCGCCGCCGAACCGGGGGCCGGGGAGGCCGAGCGGGCACCGGTGACGGGCGCGGCGGAGAACGGGACGGCCGAGCGGGTGCCGGCGCCCAAGGGCGTGCCCACCCCGAAGGACCTCGCCGCGCTGCGGGCTCCGGGTGCCCCGCCGGCACAGAATCCGGCCACGGCGACCCTGCGGTGGTCCTCCGACAAGGGCTGGGTGGACCGGCCGGGCGCCGTCGCGGAGCCGGCCGAGATCGCCTCCATGCCGACGCTGGCGCAGCTGACGACCGCCGAGCAGCGGTGGGCCGACCGGGAGGAGGACATCACGACCGTCGGCGGGGACCCCTACGAGGTCGGACAGGTGTTCGCGCGCCGGTGGACCGCCAGGCTGGGCGACCAGCACCACGTGCAGAAGCTGTCCGGGATGTATCCGCGGATCCCGCATCGGATCGACGGTGAGCTGCTGCGGTACGCGGCCCGGTTCGGGCTGCTGGCGCACAAGGACGACCAGATCGACGAGCACGACCGGTACGCCATCCGGGCGGGGTTCTGGCGTGAGATCGACGTGCCGGCGGGGGCGGCGGAGCACGCCCCCGCCGAATGAGGCGGTCCTCGCGGTCCGGGAGCCGGCGCCCCAAAGACGAGTAAACGGGACCGACCCCGTAGTCTCGTCCCTTGTGAGTACGGGCGTGGGTCGGGCACTTCGGCAGCAGAGCGACGTGGTGTGTGCCGTGCGTGGGCTGACCAAGACCTACGCCGCGGTCAGAGCGCGGCGCGGGACCCCGGCGGTGCCCGAGGTCCGGGCCACCGACCGGGTGGACCTCGACGTCCGGTGCGGGGAGATCTTCGGACTGCTCGGACCCAACGGGGCCGGCAAATCGACCCTCGTCCGGCAGCTCACGGGGCTGCTGCGGCCCGACGCGGGCACCGTAGAGATCCTCGGACACGACATCGTGCGGCATCCGGAACGGGCCGCGCGGATCCTCGCCTACCTCGGCCAGGAGTCCAGCGCCCTCGACGAGCTGACCGTGTCCCTCGCCGCCGAGACCACCGGCCGCCTGCGCGGACTGGACGCGCGGCAGGCCCGTGCCGAGCGGGACGCGGTGCTGGAGGAGCTCGGACTCGGCCCGATCGCCGGGCGGGCGATCAAGAAGCTCTCCGGAGGGCAGCGGCGGCTGGCCTGTTTCGCCGCCGCGCTGGTCGGGGAGCGGCCGTTGCTGGTGCTCGACGAGCCGACCACCGGGATGGATCCGGTGGCCCGGCGGGCCGTGTGGGCCGCCGTCGACCGGCGGCGGGCCGAGCACGGCGCGACCGTCGTCCTGGTCACCCACAACGTGATCGAGGCCGAGACCGTGCTCGACCGGGTCGCCGTGCTCGACCAGGGGCGCGTCATCGCCTGCGACACGCCGTCCGGGCTCAAGGAACGGGTCGCGGGCGAGGTACGGGTGGAGCTGGTGTGGCGGGAGCGGGCCCCGCTGGACGTGCCCGAGGTGGCCGTCCTCAAGGAGCGTGCCGCCGAGTCCGGCCGGCGCTGGACACTGCGGCTCGCCCCCGAGGAGGCGCGGGCCGTCGTCGCCACGGTGACCGGCGGGGCCGCCTTCGCCGCCCTGGACGACTTCACCCTCGCCACGCCCAGCCTGGAGGACGTCTACCTGGCGCTGGGCGGCGCCGCACGGCAGGGGCTGGTGAAGGCATGAGCGTGAACACCGGGACGACCGGGTCCGTACGGGAAGGCGCGGCGGCCGTCCGTGCCGTGGATGCCGCCTGGAAGAGGAGCTGCGCGACGTGAGTGTCGTACCCGCGGAGGTTCTGCCGGGCGGTGCCCTGGCCCTGGAGGAGACGGCGCCGCGCGCGGCGGCCGAGCTGGGCCCGCGCGCCCGACTGTGGCCGTCCCTGGTGGCCGTCTACCGGGCACAGCTGTCGCGTGCCAGGGTGGCGCGGATCCCGCTGCTGTTCGTCGCGACCTTCCAGTCCGTCGGCATCATGATCATGATGCGCGGGGTGGTGGACAGCCGGAGCGAGGCCCAGTCCGTGGTGGCGGGTTCGGCGGTGGTGGTCGTCGCCTTCGTGGCCCTGAACCTGCTCGCGCAGTACTTCGGGCAGCTGCGGGCCAGCGGCGGCCTCGACCACTACGCCACGCTGCCGGTGCCGCCCGCCTCCGTGGTGCTCGGGGCGGCCGCGGCCTACGCGTCCTTCACCGTGCCGGGGACGCTGGTGACGGCCGTCTTCGGGTGCGTGCTGTTCGGACTTCCGCTGACCAACCTGTGGGTTCTGCTGGCCGTGATCCCGCTGGCCGGAGCCGCCCTGTCCGGCGTCGGCGCCGCCTGCGGGCTGCTCGCGCCCCGGCCGGAACTCGCGACGCTGCTCGGGCAGCTGGGCATGTCGGCGGCGCTGCTGTTCGGCGTGCTGCCGCCGGACCGGATGCCGGGGATCATCCGGTTCGCCCGCGACCTGCTGCCCTCGACCTACGGCGTGGAGGCCTACGCCCGCACCTTCGGGGCGCGGCCGGACTGGGCCGTCGTCTTCGCTGACCTGGGTGTCTGTGCCGCGGTGGGGGTCGTCTCGCTGGCCGTCGCCACCTGGGCGTACCGCCGGGCCGCCGTCCGGTGACGCGCCGCACAGGCCGGCCTGGCACGATGTCATGGTGACAGCACCGTTGACGCCGCCTCCGCCACCGCACGACCAGTCCCCGCACCAGTCCTGGCAGGGACCGCCGCCTGCCGGGACGGTCGAAGCACCGTACGGTCAGGACGGTCCCGGGATGAGGACCGAGCTGCTTCAGGCCGCGGTGGTCGTCCTCGCGGCCACGGTGAGCGGGGTGCTGCTCGGACTGCTGTGGCTGTGGCTCGCGCCGCACGTGCCGCTGGTGGGGGACCACACCGCCAAGGGCTGGGTGGTCTACCTGGCGGACTCCGAGGGGGAGCAGGCGGCGGGGGTCGACGGAACGTTCACGCTGCTGGCGCTCGCGTTCGGTGCGGTCAGCGCGGCGGCGGCCTTCCTGTGGCAGCGGCGAGGCGGCGTGCCGCTGGTGGTGGCGCTGGGCGTCGGCGGACTGCTCGGGGCGCTGCTGGCGTGGCGGCTGGGGATCTGGCTGGGACCGGAGCACGACGTGATCGCGCACGCCCAGGCGGTGGGCAAGGGCGTCACCTTCTCGGCGCCGCTGAAGCTGGGGGCGAGGGGAGCGTTGCTGGCGTGGCCGCTGGCCGCGCTGCTGGTGCACCTGGGGCTGACGGCCCTGTTCGGTCCGCGGGACCCGGAACCGCCCTACGAGGACGGCCCGTACGCGGCTCCGCCGGCGTAGTTCGCCGCCCCCCGCCACAACCGGGAACGGGAGCCGTGGCGGGAGGTCAGGCCCGTCCGATCGGGGCCAGCGTCGCGGCCGTCAGGTCGGCCAGCGACGTCGGCGACAGTTCGACCTCCAGACCGCGGCGGCCCGCCGAGACGCAGATCGTCGCGTGCGCGGACGCCGACGCGTCCAGGACCGTGGGGAGCCTCTTGCGCTGGCCCAGCGGGGAGATACCGCCCCGGACGTAACCCGTCGTGCGCTCGGCGAGGGCCGGGTCCGCCATCGCCGCGCGCTTGCCGCCGACCGCCGTCGCCAGGGCCTTCAGGTCCAGGCTGCCGGCCACCGGCACCACCGCGACCGTGAGCGCGCCGTCCACGTCCGCGACCAGGGTCTTGAAGACCCGGTCCGGGGAGACGCCCATGGCCTCCGCCGCCTCCTCGCCGTACGACGGGTGGGAGGGGTCGTGGTCGTAGGAGTGGACGGTGAAGTCCACGCCCGCCGCGGTCAGGGCCACCGTCGCCGGCGTACCCGCGGACTGCTGCTTCTTGTTCGGCTTCTTCGGCATGGCAAGGGGTCCCGGCTCAGTTCAGGCTCGTCGGCGACCGCGTCAGCTCCGCCGCGGGCAGCGACGGCAGATTGCGGATGATCGCCGTCTCGGAGCGCAGCAGTTTCAGCTCGTCGCGGAGCCGGGACGCGGTGTCCGGCGCCTGGAGCAGCCGCTGCTTGGTGGGGATGTCGTGCATCATCGCGGCGGCGACCAGGTAGGAGACCACGGACGGCTCGTCGGGGAGCTCGACGCCCGTGGACAGCGAGCGCTCCCGTGCCCCCGCCAGCCGCTTCTGGTACTGGCGGAAGGCCCGCAGCACGCCCTCCGCGAGCGCGCCCGCCTCGTCGCCCGGTTCCTCCGGCAGCTCCTCCAGCTCGGCCGTCAGGAACGGCCCCGAGGCGTCCACGGAGAGCAGCCGCACCCGGCTGGTCCCGGTCGCCAGCACCTCGAACGTACCGTTCGCCCGCTCCCGGATCGTCGCCGCGTCCGCCACACACCCCACCCGGTGGAAGGACTTGAGGGGGTCCGGCCCGAAGCCGGCCGCAGGGCCCCGCTCGGGCTCGGCCGTCGGGTCCGGCATGCCCGGCGCGCTCAGCGCCACCTCGTGGCCGTCGCGGATCGCCACGACGGCGAACCGGCGCGGTTCCTCCTCGGGGGTCTTCTGGAGGTCGCGCATCATGGCGCGATAGCGCTCCTCGAAGACGTTCAGCGGGAGCACGAGTCCCGGGAACAGCACCGAGTTGAGCGGGAAGAGCGGAAGACGGACGGTGGTCACGGCGCCACAGCCTAATGGTCATCGGCGGGAACATGTCCGCCGTGCTCGGCCCGTGGGCGTCCGGCGCTCCGCTGCGAGGGGACAGGGCCGGTCGCGGGGAGCGGTTCCGTACCGGTCAGCAGGTGCGCGCGCAGCCGTACGAAATGGCCCAGCGGGTCGTCGGACAGGCGGTCCCAGGGGAACGACGTGACGTACGGTCCGATCAGCCGCAGCTGGGTGCGGGCCGCCTCCCAGCGTTCCAGCCGGACCAGGAGGTACATCAGTTTGTTGCGGACCTCGGCCGGCCACGGGTCGGCCGCCGGGAACCGGCCGGACAGGGCGATCGCCCGGTCGGCCGCCGCGTCCAGGCGGGCGCGCGGCACCACCGGGCCGCAGCCGTCGGCGAGGTAGGCGAAGGCGGCCCGGGCGGGCAGGGCCTGGACCAGCGACTCGGCCGGGGCGTCCTGGGCGGCCAGGTCTGCGAAGTCGAAGCACTCGGCGTGCGAGCCGTGCCAGTAGGTGCCCAGGTAGCGCAGGGCCGCCACATGGCAGCCGTAGTGGTGCGGGGCGCGGCGGACCGCAGCCTCCCACAGTTCCTCGAAGTACTTGTGGCCCGCGTCGGAGCCGCGCGCGTGGTCCAGCGCCACCCGCCACGGCACCGGGTCCCGGTCGTCGCCGCGCGCCGCGGCCGTGATGAGGGGACTCACCGCGCGTAGCAACTCGGTCCGGGCCGGGGAGGGCCAGGACCGGTCCACCGCGAGCTGGGCCCGCAGCAGGAGCAGGTCGGGGTCGTGGGGAGCGGCCGTCGACCAGTCGGTGAGCCACTCGGCCCGGGAGCGGGCGAAGAGCGCCAGCCGGCGTACGTACCGGTCCCGTTCCTCCCAGTCCGCCGCGGCCCGGGTGCCGGCCAGCAGCCGTGCGGCGGGCAGGTACTCGCCCCGGCCGGCCGCGACCAGCACGGGGGCGAGCCGCTCGTCGGGCGCGTCGAGGAGGACCTCGTCGTCGGCCGGGAGCGGGCCGAGGGCGGGGCGCGGGGTGGTCCTTGCCGTCCGAGTGGAACGGAACAGCGCACGCAGTGAAGCCATGGTCTCGCCATTGAAAGTCGGCAGGTCGGGCGTGCGCCAGACCACCGGCCCAATTCCGTGAAAGTTGTAGCGTTCCAAGTCAAGGAAAGGTAAAAGGTGGCTATTGCCCGTCTGTGGGGCACCTGTCAGGCGTAACCGCGCCCGTGCGCGTGCCGGCGCCCGCGCCCGGCCGCGCCCCGCCCCGGCCCCGTCCGCCCGCGCCCCGGGGCCTAACCGCGTCTCAGCAGCCGCGTGGCCCCCGCCGCCACCGTCGTCGCCAGGATCCAGCCCAGCAGGATCATCGCGGCCGCCGCCCACTGCCAGCCGCCGCTCAGGCGCCACTGGCCGACCTGGCCCAGGTCGATCACCGGCAGCAGCAAATCCAGGACGAACAGCGCCGGATCCCAGTCCGGATGCCCGCCGGAGGTCATCGGCGGATGCGGGGCGTGCGCGAAGGCGAGTGTGCCGGCGGCCCACAGCACCGCCATCCACACCGCCGCGCGTCCCGGCCGGTACCCGTAGGCCACCGTCAGGTCCTGCGCGTACCCCCAGAACTTCGCGGCGACCGGCAGCGTCTCGCGGCGCCGGCGCTGCTTGGCGAGCAGCACCTCGCGCGCGTCCTCGTCCTCGCCGGCGCCCCGCAGCACGGTCGCGAGCCGCTCGTACGGCTCCGGGTTGTACTCGGCGGTCGCCGCCGCCACCCAGCCCAGCCGCCTGGTCAGCGGGAACGGGCCCTGCGGGACCAGGTTCTCGTAGGCGAAGCCGCCCATGTGCAGCCGCCCGGGGCCCGGCCAGCTGGTCGCCCGGTCGACCAGGTTCACGGTGCGGGCGCCCGACAGCAGCACCCGGCCGCGCTGCGGCTCCTCGCCGAGGAACCGCAGCTCCGGCGCCTGCACCCGGCGCAGCGACAGCTCGTGGTCGTCGGTGAACGTGAAACGCGCCCGCTCCAGGTCGACGGCGTCCCCGAACCGCCCGTCGTCCAGCCGGATCCCGCCCTGGCACTCGAACCGCTGGATCCGGGTCCCGCGCGCCGGGGTGGTGCCGCTCAGCCAGGGGCCGCCCACCCCCGCCGGGGTCAGGTACAGGGTGCGGCCGACGGTCAGCTGGGGCGCGTTCAGCGCGAACCGCCCGTTGGGATTGCGCAGCCGCGCCCCCCGCAGGCTCAGCGAGACACCCACCTTCGCGCTGCGCAGGCTCAGCTCCCCGTACGCCTCCAGGAGGTCCGCCTGCAGGTCCTGCCCGACGGTCATGCCGTCCGCCGCGATCGCCCGTCCGCTGCGGTCCCGGTAGACCACCGCCTGGTTCAGCAGCAGGTCGGTGCCGATGTGCGCGTCGGTCAGCCGGACACCGCCGAGGAACCGGCAGCGCGGCAGATGCAGGTCGCCCTCGGTGCGCACCCGGGCCGCCTCCAGGCGCGGCACCGCGCAGTCGACGAGCCGCACGGTGGTGAAGTGGGCCTCCGGCAGGAGCACCTCGTCGTCGAACCGGCAGCCGCGCAGCTCCACGTACGGGGTGACGGTGCCGCCGGCCAGGTCCAGGGTGCCGGTGATCCGCAGCCCGGCCAGCTTCAGCGCGGCCACCCGGCCCGCGAGCGCCGGCGGCCCGTCGAGCAGCAGCCAGCAGACGATCCGCGCCCGTACGGTCCGCTCGGGCCCCCAGGGGTGGCCGCCGTGCGGATCGTCCACCTGCGCGTCGCCGCTGCTCAGGTCGTACACACTGCCGTTGCGGAAGGCCTGCCACATGCCGGCCTCGGCCGCTGTCAGATCGTCCGGCAGTTCACCGTCCCTGACCCCCTCGGTCACGGCTCTTCCTTCTTCCTCGGCTACTCGTCAGTCAGGTGTTCGTCCACCGGTGATGCCCGGTCCGTGACCCCTCGAACACCACACGTGAAGGTGATCTTCCGGGTTCCGGCCAGGCTATGTACCGGCCGTTGGCTCACGTTCTGTATCAGCCATTGATACGCGCGGACGGGCCGAGAGTGCCGTCTGAGAGAATTGAGCCTGTGATCTCCCGAATCGATCTGCGCGGTGACGCCCTCCCCGAGGGACTCGCCCTGCGCGACCTGCTGCCCCGAGCCGACTTCGACGTCTCGGCCGCCCTGGAGAAGGTGCGTCCGATCTGCGAAGCCGTGCATCATCGGGGCGACGCGGCGCTGATCGACTTCGCCGAGAAGTTCGACGGGGTCGCCCTGGAGCAGGTGCGGGTGCCCGCCGAGGCCCTGGCCAAGGCGCTCCAGGACCTGGACCCGGCCGTCCGCGCGGCCCTGGAGGAGTCCATCCGGCGGGCCCGCCTGGTCCACCGCGAACAGCGCCGTACGAGCCACACCACCCAGGTCGTGCCCGGCGGCTCGGTCACCGAGAAGTGGGTGCCGGTCGAGCGGGTCGGGCTCTACGCGCCCGGCGGCCGGTCGGTCTATCCGTCGTCCGTGGTCATGAACGTGGTGCCCGCGCAGGAGGCCGGCGTGGAGTCCATCGCGCTCGCCTCACCCGCCCAGTCGGAGTTCGGCGGGCTGCCGCACCCGACGATCCTCGCGGCCTGCGCGCTGCTCGGTGTCGACGAGGTCTACGCGGCCGGCGGGGCCTCCGCCGTCGCCATGTTCGCCTACGGCACCGAGTCCTGCCCGCCCGTCACCATGGTCACCGGCCCCGGCAACATCTGGGTCGCCGCCGCCAAGCGCTACTTCACCGGCCGGATCGGCATCGACGCCGAGGCCGGACCCACCGAGATCGCGGTCCTCGCGGACGCCACCGCCGACCCGGTGCACGTCGCCGCCGACCTGATCAGCCAGGCCGAGCACGACCCGCTGGCCGCCGCCGTGCTGGTCACCGACTCCGTCGAACTCGCGGACGCGGTGGCGAAGGAGCTGGAGCCGCAGGTCGCGGCCACCAAGCACGTCGAGGACCGCATCGTCCCCGCCCTGCGCGGGCGGCAGTCCGCGATCGTCCTGGTGGACGGCGTCGACGAGGGCCTGCGGGTCGTCGACGCGTACGGCGCCGAGCACCTGGAGATCCAGACCGCCGACGCCGCCGCCGTGGCCGGCCGGGTCCGCAACGCGGGCGCGATCTTCGTCGGCCCCTGGGCACCGGTTTCCCTCGGCGACTACGCGGCCGGCTCCAACCACGTGCTGCCCACCGGCGGCTGCGCCTGCCATTCCTCGGGGCTCTCCGTGCAGTCCTTCCTGCGCGGCATCCACATCGTCGACTACACCGAGGACGCCCTGGCCGACGTCGCCCACCACGTGGTCACGCTGGCGGAGGCGGAGGACCTGCCGGCCCACGGCGCGGCGGTCAGGGCGAGGTTCGGCTGGAAGGTACCCGAGGGCAAGTGACAGGCATCGACGATCTCCCCGTACGGGACGAGCTGCGCGGCAAGTCCCCCTACGGCGCGCCCCAGTTGGACGTCGCCGTCCGGCTGAACACCAACGAGAACCCCTACCCGCTGCCCGAGCCGCTGGTCGAGCGGATCGCCGAGCGGGTGCGCGAGGCCGCCCGGAACCTGAACCGCTACCCCGACCGGGACGCGGTCCGGCTCCGCACCGAGCTGGCCGGATACCTGACCAGGACCGGGGGCCACCCGCTCGGCGTCGAGAACGTCTGGGCGGCCAACGGCTCCAACGAGGTCATCCAGCAACTGCTGCAGACCTTCGGCGGACCCGGCCGCACCGCGATCGGTTTCGAGCCGTCCTACTCGATGCACCCGCTGATCGCGCGCTCCACCGGCACCGGCTGGATCGCCGGACCGCGCGAGGACGACTTCACCCTCGACGTCGGGGCCGCCACCCGTGCGATCGCCGAGCACCGGCCCCACGTCGTGTTCATCACGACCCCCAACAACCCCACGGGCAACGCGGTGCCCGCCGAGACCGTCCTCGCGCTGTACGACGCGGCCCAGGCGGCCCGGCCGTCCGTGGTCGTCGTCGACGAGGCCTACGTCGAGTTCAGCCACGGCGACTCGCTGCTGCCGCTGCTCGAAGGTCGGCCGAATCTCGTCGTCTCCCGGACCATGTCGAAGGCCTTCGGCGCGGCCGGGCTGCGCCTCGGCTACCTGGCCGCCGACCCCGCGGTGGTGGACGCGGTACAGCTCGTACGGCTGCCGTACCACCTGTCGGCCGTCACCCAGGCGACCGCGCTGGCCGCCCTGGAGCACACCGACACCCTGCTGAAGTACGTCGAGCAGCTGAAGACCGAGCGGGACCGGCTGGTCGCCGAGATGCGGGCGCTTGGCCTGGAGGTCACCGAGTCCGACGCCAACTTCGTGCAGTTCGGGCGGTTCGGGGACCCGCACGCGGTGTGGCGGAAGATCCTCGACCGGGGAGTGCTGGTCCGCGACAACGGCGTGCCCGGCTTCCTGCGGGTCTCCGCCGGAACCCCCGAGGAGAACGACGCGTTTCTCGACGCGGTACGTGAAGTCAAGAAGGAGCTGGACGCATGACCCGCGTAGGGCGCGTGGAGCGCACCACCAAGGAGACCTCGGTCCTCGTCGAGATCGACCTCGACGGCACCGGGAAGACCGACATCGCCACCGGTGTCGGCTTCTACGACCACATGCTCGACCAGCTCGGCCGGCACGGTCTGTTCGACCTCACCGTCAAGACCGACGGCGACCTGCACATCGACTCGCACCACACCATCGAGGACACCGCCCTCGCCCTCGGCGCCGCCTTCAAGCAGGCGCTCGGCGACAAGGTCGGCATCTACCGCTTCGGCAACTGCACGGTCCCGCTGGACGAGTCCCTCGCCCAGGTCACGGTGGACCTCTCCGGCCGCCCGTATCTCGTGCACACGGAGCCGGAGCACATGGCCCCGATGATCGGTGAGTACGACACCACCATGACCCGGCACATCCTGGAGTCCTTCGTGGCACAGGCCCAGGTCGCCCTCCATGTGCACGTGCCCTATGGGCGCAACGCACACCACATCGTGGAATGCCAGTTCAAGGCGCTCGCCAGGGCGCTGCGTTACGCCTCCGAGCGCGACCCGCGCGCGGCAGGCATCCTCCCCTCGACGAAGGGCGCGCTGTAAAGCCATGACCGGGCTGTCCACCGTACTGATCGTCGTCGGCCTCTTCCTGGTCGGCGGAATCATCTCCTTCGTCAAGCAGAAGATGCCCACCAGCCTGATCGTGCTGCTCTCGATCGGCGCCGCCATGTGCCTGGTGGCGGGCGTCGTGAGGCTGGAGGTGTGGAATTGAGCGGATCCGCGAAGAAGGTCGTCGTCTTCGACTACGGCTTCGGCAACGTCCGGTCCGCCGAGCGCGCCCTCGCCCGCGCCGGGGCCGACGTCGAGATCACCCGTGACTTCGACAAGGCGATGAACGCCGACGGGCTGCTGGTGCCCGGCGTCGGCGCCTTCGCCGCCTGCATGGAGGGCCTGCGCGGGGCCCGCGGCGACTGGATCATCGACCGGCGGCTGTCCGGCGGCCGGCCGGTGATGGGGATCTGCGTCGGCATGCAGATCCTGTTCGCCCGCGGCATCGAGCACGGCGTGGAGACCGAGGGCCTGGACGAGTGGCCCGGCTCGGTCGAGCCCCTGCAGGCCGAGGTCGTGCCCCACATGGGCTGGAACACCGTGGACGCGCCCGCCGGGTCCCGGCTGTTCGCCGGCCTGGACGCCGACGCCCGCTTCTACTTCGTGCACTCCTACGCGGTCCGGGACTGGTCCCTGGAGACGCACAACGCCTCGATGCGGGCCCCGCTGGTGACCTGGTCGACGCACGGCAAGCCGTTCGTGGCCGCGGTGGAGAACGGCGCGCTGTGGGCCACCCAGTTCCACCCCGAGAAGTCCGGCGACGCCGGCGCCCAGCTCCTCACCAACTGGATCGGAACACTGTGAGCACGCTCGAACTCCTCCCCGCCGTCGACGTCCGCGACGGCCAGGCGGTCCGTCTCGTGCACGGCGAGTCGGGGACCGAGACCTCCTACGGCTCCCCCCTGGAGGCGGCCCTCGCCTGGCAGCGGTCCGGCGCGGAGTGGCTGCACCTGGTCGACCTGGACGCCGCGTTCGGCACCGGCGACAACCGCGAGCTGATCGCCGAGGTCGCCGGCGCGATGGACATCAAGGTCGAGCTGTCCGGCGGGATCCGGGACGACGCCTCACTGGCGGCCGCGCTGGCCACCGGCTGCCGCCGGGTGAACCTCGGCACGGCCGCCCTGGAGAGCCCGGAGTGGGTCGCCAAGGTCATCGCCGAGTTCGGCGACCGGATCGCGGTGGGCCTGGACGTCAAGGGCACCACCCTGCGCGGCCGCGGCTGGACCCGCGACGGCGGCGACCTCTACGAGACGCTGGCCCGCCTCGACCAGGAGGGCTGTGCGCGCTACGTCGTCACCGACATCGCCAAGGACGGCACCCTCCAGGGCCCGAACCTGGAGCTCCTGAGGAACGTGTGCGCGGCGACCGACCGGCCGGTCGTGGCCTCCGGCGGTGTGTCGTCCCTGGACGACCTGCGCGCGCTGGCCGGGCTGGTGCCCCTCGGTGTCGAGGGCGCCATCGTCGGCAAGGCCCTGTACGCCAAGGCGTTCACCCTGGAAGAAGCACTGGAGGCGGTGGCCCCGTGAGTGAGCTGCGACGAGTCGTGACGGGCGCGCCCTGGGAGGAGGCCTTCGGGTACTCCCGCGCCGTGGAGCTGCCCAACGGCCTGGTACTGGTCTCCGGCTGCACCTCGATAGTGGACGGCGAGATCGCCGGGGGCGGTCCCTACGAGCAGACGGTCAACGCCTTCAACGTCGCCTTCGAGGCGCTGGCGCAGCTCGGCCTCGGCCGTGACGATGTGGTGCGCACACGTATGTACGTCACCCACGCCCGAGACGTGGACGATGTCGGGCGCGCCCACAAGGAGCTGTTCGACGCCGTCCGGCCCGCGGCGTCCATGCTCATCGTCTCCGGTCTCGTCGACCCCAGCCTGGTCGTCGAGGTCGAGGTCGAGGCGTACCGACGGGAGACCACGGCATGACCCTGGCGGTCCGAGTCATCCCCTGCCTGGACGTGGACGGCGGCCGGGTCGTCAAGGGCGTCAACTTCCAGAACCTGCGCGACGCCGGCGACCCCGTCGAGATGGCGAAGGTGTACGACGCGGAGGGCGCCGACGAGCTGACCTTCCTGGACATCACCGCGTCCTCCGGCGACCGGGAGACCACCTACGACGTGGTGCGCCGCACCGCCGAGCAGGTCTTCATCCCGCTCACCGTCGGCGGCGGGGTGCGTACCGCCGAGGACGTCGACAAGCTGCTGCGGGCGGGCGCCGACAAGGTGGGCGTCAACACGGCGGCGATCGCCCGCCCGGACCTGATCCGGGAGATCGCGGAACGCTTCGGCCGGCAGGTCCTGGTCCTGTCGGTGGACGCCCGCCGCACCCCCGGGGGCACCTTCGAGGTCACCACCCACGGCGGCCGCCGGGGCACCGGCATCGACGCGGTCGAATGGGCCCACCGGGCGGCCGAGCTCGGCGCGGGCGAGATCCTGCTCAACTCGATGGACGCCGACGGCACCAGGGACGGCTACGACCTGGAGATGATCACGGCGGTCCGCAAGCAGGTCACCGTCCCGGTCATCGCCTCCGGCGGCGCCGGCCGGCTGGCCGACTTCGCCCCGGCGGTCACGGCGGGCGCGGACGCGGTCCTCGCGGCCTCCGTCTTCCACTTCGGCGACCTGCGCATCGGCGAGGTCAAGCAGGCCCTGCGAGGGGCGGGACACCCGGTCCGCTGAGCGGGCCGCGCGGGCGCGGGCCGAGGGGGGCGGGCCGCGGGAGCGGGCCGGTCGGCGGGCTGGCAGGCCGGAACAGCCGGCGGGCAGGCCCGAGAACGGTCGGCCGCGGGGGCCGGGACGCTCCGCCGGCGCCTCTCAGCCCTTCGGCTGGGCCAGCTGGATCAGGTTGCCGACCGTGTCGTCCAGGACGGCCGCGATCACCGGCCCCTGCTCCTGCGGCTCGTGCGTGAAGCGGACGCCGAGCGCGCGCAGCCGGTCGTACTCCGCCGCGATGTCCTCGACCGAGAAGACGATGGCCGGCAGTCCCGCCTCGTACACGGCGGTGCGGTACGGCTCCGCGATGGGGCCCTGGCCGGGCTCCAGGAGCAGCTGGAGGTCCGGCTGGGCGCCGCCGGGCGCGCCGACCGTCACGAACAGCGTGCCCCCGCCGAGGTCGAGCCGGGTGCGGGTCTCGAAGCCGAGGACCTCGGTGTAGAAGGCGTGTGCCCTGACCACGTCGTCGACGTAGACGCTCGTCATCGCGACCTTGATCACGGCGTGCTCCTCAGATGCCCAGCCGCTTGGAGTCCTGCAGCTCGGTGATCGCGATCGCGTCGCCGTCCACCGAGACCTTCGCCGCGTTCTGCCGGCCGAAGGCGAACATCAGCAGCTCGGAGGGCTCGCCGGTCACCGTCACCACCGGGGCGCCGCGATGGGCGACCACCGTCTGGCCGTCCGGGCGGCGCAGCACCAGGCCCGTCGGCACCCCCCTGCCCAGCAGCCGCGCGGTGCGCTCCAGGCGCGACCACAGGGCGTCCTGGAACACCGGGTCCAGCTCGCGCGGCGACCAGTCCGGCTGGGCGCGGCGGACGTCCTCGGTGTGGACGTAGAACTCAACCGTGTTCGCCGCCTCGTCGACCTGTTTGAGCTGGAAGGGCGAGAACCGCGGCGGGCCGGTACGGATCAGCTGGATCAGCTCCTCGTACGGCTTCGCGGCGAACTCGGCCGTCACCTTCTCCAGGCGCGGCGCGAGCTGCTTGAGCAGCGCGCCCCCGGCCGCGTCGGGCCGGCGCTCGCGCACCACCACGTGCGCGGCCAGATCACGGGTCACCCAGCCCTCGCAGAGGGTCGGCTCCTCGGGACCGGCGGTCTCCAAGAGGTCGGCGAGCAGAAGCCGTTCACGCTTGGCGAAGGTCGACATGATGCCAGCCTAAGGCCCCGCGCACGGTCCGGACAGTGGACACGGTCCGTGACTGTCGGTATCGCGCGGCACAATGGCACCCATGACCAGTACGACCGGTACGCCCCCGCCCAGCGGCCTCGCCCCGGAGATCGCCGCCCGCCTCAAGCGCAGCTCCGACGGCCTCGTGCCCGCCATCGCCCAGCAGTACGACACGGGCGAGGTACTGATGCTCGGCTGGATGGACGACGAGGCGCTGCACCGCACCCTCACCACCGGCCGCTGCACCTACTGGTCGCGCAGCCGCCGGGAGTACTGGGTCAAGGGCGACACCTCCGGCCACTTCCAGTGGGTGAGGTCCGTCGCCCTGGACTGCGACGCCGACACCCTGCTGGTCAAGGTCGACCAGGTGGGCGCCGCCTGCCACACCGGCGACCGCACCTGCTTCGACGCCGACGTGCTCCTGAAGGACGGCGCCGGTTCCGATTCCGACGTCCCGGCCTCCGGTCAGTAAGGTCTGCCGCCATGGAACTGGAGACCTTCCGCAAGCTGGCGGCCGACCGGCGCGTCATCCCGGTCACCCGCAAGCTCCTCGCCGACGGCGACACCCCGGTCGCGCTCTACCGCAAGCTCGCCGCCGAACGCCCCGGCACCTTCCTGCTGGAGTCCGCCGAGAACGGCCGTACGGCCTTCCAATGGTCTCGCTACTCGTTCGTGGGCGTCCGCTCCGCGGCCACTCTCACCGCCCGGGACGGCCAGGCCCACTGGCTGGGTGCCCCGCCGGTCGGCGTGCCCGTCGACGGCGACCCGCTGGCCGCCCTGCGCGCCACCATCGAGGCCCTGCACACCCCGCACACCGAGGACCTGCCCCCGTTCACCGGCGGCATGGTCGGCTACCTCGGCTACGACATCGTGCGCCGCCTGGAGAAGATCGGCCCGGGGGAGCGGGACGACCTCGGGCTGCCCGAGCTGACCATGCTCCTCACCAGCGACCTCGCGGTGATGGACCACTGGGAGGGTTCGGTCCTGCTGATCGCCAACGCGATCAACCACAACGACCTCGACACCGGCGTCGACGAGGCCTACCACGACGCGATCGCCCGCCTCGACGCCATGGAGGCCGACCTCTCGCGCCCGGTCGCCCAGCCCCCGGCCGCCCTGCCCCCCTCAGAGCTCCCCGGGTACACCGCCCTGTGGGGCGGCCCCGACTTCAAGGTGGCGGTCGAGGACATCAAGGAGCGCATCCGCGCCGGCGAGGCCTTCCAGGTGGTCCCCTCACAGCGCTTCGAGACCCCGTGCACGGCCAGTGCGCTGGACGTCTACCGGGTCCTGAGGGCCACCAACCCGTCCCCGTACATGTACCTGTTCCGCTTCGAGGACTTCGACGTCGTGGGATCCAGCCCCGAGGCGCTGGTCAAGGTCGAGGACGGGCGGGCCATGGTCCACCCCATCGCCGGCACCCGACCGCGCGGGGCCACCCCGCGCGAGGACCAGGACCTCGCCGACGAACTGCTGGCCGACCCCAAGGAGCGCGCCGAGCACCTGATGCTCGTCGACCTCGGCCGCAACGACCTGGGCCGGGTCTGCGAACCGGGCTCCGTCGAGGTCGTCGACTTCATGTCCGTCGAGCGGTACTCGCACGTCATGCACATCGTCTCCACGGTCACCGGAAGGGTCGCCGAGGGCCGCACCGCCTTCGACGTCCTCACCGCCTGCTTCCCGGCCGGCACCCTCTCCGGCGCGCCCAAGCCGCGGGCGATGCAGATCATCGACGAACTGGAGCCGTCCAGAAGGGGGTTGTACGGCGGATGCGTCGGCTACCTCGACTTCGCGGGCGACTCCGACACCGCCATCGCGATCCGTACCGCCCTGCTGCGGGACGGCACGGCGTACGTCCAGGCGGGCGCCGGAATCGTCGCCGACTCCGACCCGGCCGCCGAGGACCAGGAGTGCCGCAACAAGGCGGCGGCGGTGCTCCGCGCGGTGCACACGGCCAACAGGCTGGGCAAGTAGGGCGCTTCTCACCCGGCCCCGGGTGACCGTTCGCCCGGGGTTCAAGCGATAGTGGAGTACGTGACTGCTGTTCCTCACCCCCGTTCCGAAGCCGCCGCGCACCGCGGGTCCGGCCGCCGCAGCCTCGCCGTCGCGCTGTTGTTCGGCGCGCTGGGCGCGGCCGTGGCCCTGCTGTCCAGCCGGCAGCGCTGGGCGGAGGGCACCGCGACGGTGGCCGGTGGCGCCTTCCCGCTGACCGCCAAGGGCAGCGACGTCACGGGCGTTCCGGCGGCCCTCGCCATAGTGGGCCTCGCCGCGCTCGTCGCCGTCTTCGCCGTCCGCAGGGCGGGCCGTTTCCTGGTCTCCGGGCTGCTCGCGCTCTCCGGCGCCGGTATCGCCGTCGCCGCGCTCGCGGGCGCCTCCGACGACTCCGCGCTGGACGAGAGCGCCGCGCGGGCCAGCGGGGACACCTCCGCCACGGTCGGCGCCCTCACCCACACCGGCTGGCCCTACGTCGCCGCCGCCGGCGGCGTGCTCATCCTGATCGCCGGACTGCTCGCGCTGCGCTACGGGCGCCTGTGGCCCGCCATGTCGGGGCGCTACGAGCGCGGCACCGGCGTGGAGCGGCCCCGCCGCGCGCCGAAGCCGGTCGATCCCGACCGGCCCGAGGACATCTGGAAGGCCCTGGACCGCGGTGAGGATCCGACGGGCGCGTGACGGCTCCGCCGGGGGCGCCGTGCCGTCGGCCGGCCGCGGCGCCGCCTGCCGCCCGTCGGGCCCCGGCGGCGGCAGCCGCTCGTCGAACGCGCTTCCGCCGCGGCGCCGCCTGCCGCCCGTCGGGCCCCGGCGGCGGCAGCCGCTCGTCGAACGCGCTTCCGTACCCCCCCTGCGGACCGCGTCACCGCGGCCGACGGGAACCGATGTGGCGCATCAGACGCCACCCCTGCTCCCGGCAGGCCCGTCCGTACGGGACAATGGAGCAAGAGCGTCCGGAACGGACCCGTACGAGCGCGGCCACGGACGGCACGTACGACACGCACCAGCTAACGAGGAGCAAGTCATGGCGGGCAGCAGCCACGGTCACACCCCGGCCGCCTGGACGGGCGTCACCATCGCCTTCATCGGTTTCTGCGTCGCGGGCGCCTTCATGGTGATGGCCCAGCCCCTGGGCTTCTGGGCGGGCATGGTGATCGTGCTCCTGGGCGGCGTGGTCGGCATGATCATGCGTGCCATGGGCCTCGGCATGCCGAAGCAGACCGCCCTGGTGACGCGCACCGCCCCGGCCGTCACCCGCGAGCCGGTCGCCGCCGAGAGCTGAGCGGCAGCGTCTTCCGAGGGGCGTCCCGAGCCGTCGGGGCGCCCCTCACGCGCGTGTGCCGACCGTAGGGGGCACAATGCGAGGCGTGAACGCCGACACCTCCAGCGCAGCCGCCCCGGCACTGCCCTCCCTGCGGGGACGGCTGGCCGTGCCCGCGGGGGTGATGGCCGCCGTCGTCGGTGCCTTCGCCTACGTCGGCACGGTCGACCCCAACCAGCCCGGCCACTACCCGGTCTGCCCCCTGTTCCGGCTCACCGGCCTGTACTGCCCCGGCTGCGGCGGCCTGCGCGGCGCGCACGCCTTCGTCCACGGCGACCTCCCGGCCGCGCTGCGGGACAACGCGGCGGGCGTGGCCGCCTATCTGGCCTTCGCCGTGGTGTGGACCGTCTGGGTGGCGCGCGCGGTACGCGGCCGGCCCGCCCGGATCGAGCTCAGGCCTGCGCTGATGTGGACCCTGGGCGCTCTGCTGCTCGTCTTCACCGTTGTCCGGAACCTACCCTTCGCCGACTGGTTGCATCCTTGATCGACCGGCGAACGTCCAGGTAGGGGGGACCGCCGTCGGCCGGATGCGAGGTCGGCGCCGTCCTGCGGATACCATCGGTATGACCATGGGTTTTGACCCGCCTGGGTTGGGACCCGCTCGGCAGAACCGCCCGGAACCGGAAGGGGACCGCTCGCGTGAGTGTGCTCGACGAGATCATCGACGGAGTCCGTGCCGACCTCGCGGAGCGGCAGGCGCGCGTCAGCCTCGACGAGCTCAAGGAACGCGCGGCCAAGGCGCCCGCGGCCAAGGACGGCGTGGCCGCACTGCGTGGCGACGGCGTCAAGGTGATCTGCGAGGTCAAGCGCTCCAGCCCGTCCAAGGGCGCGCTGGCGGCGATCGCCGACCCGGCCGGGCTCGCCGCGGACTACGAGGCGGGCGGCGCGGCCGTCATCTCGGTCCTGACCGAGCAGCGCCGCTTCGGCGGCTCGCTGGCCGACCTGGAGGCGGTCCGGGCCCGCGTGGACATCCCGGTCCTGCGCAAGGACTTCATCGTCACGTCGTACCAGCTGTGGGAGGCACGCGCGTACGGCGCCGACCTCGCGCTGCTGATCGTCGCCGCTCTCGAGCAGCCGGCCCTGGAGTCGCTGATCGAGCGCGCGGTCTCCATCGGTCTCACCCCGATCGTCGAGGTGCACGACGAGGACGAGATCGAGCGCGCGGTGGACGCGGGTGCCAAGGTGATCGGCGTCAACGCGCGCAACCTGAAGACCCTGGAGGTCGACCGCTCCACCTTCGAGCGGGTCGCCCCGGAGATCCCCGACACCGTCGTCAAGGTCGCCGAGTCCGGCGTCCGCGGCCCGCACGACCTGATCGCCTACGCCAACGCGGGCGCCGACGCGGTCCTGGTCGGCGAGTCCCTGGTGACCGGCCGCGACCCCAAGGCCGCGGTGGCCGATCTGGTGGCGGCGGGCGAACACCCGGCGCTGCGCCAC
Source organism: Streptomyces sp. NPDC001068 (assembly GCF_042897315.1). NCBI lineage: Bacteria > Bacillati > Actinomycetota > Actinomycetes > Kitasatosporales > Streptomycetaceae > Streptomyces > Streptomyces sp. NPDC001068. The sequence continues at coordinate 308,059 of NZ_JBIAYD010000004.1, forward strand.
GGCCGCCCCTGATCACCCGCTAGGCTGACCCCGATGACTCCCACCGTGACGACCGTGGACCGGTACGCCCGCCTCGCGCGCGGCTGCCGGCCCAGGGGCTGCCGAGCGCCGGCCCGCCGGGTGCACGGCCGCCGGGTCCGCTATGTCATCGGTGCCGAACCCGGGCAGGTGAACGGGCGCCGATGGCAGCGCCCCTTCAGGGGCGCGGGGAACTGCGCGAGCAGCCACTGACGGCTCGCGGTCATCGGACAAGTCTCCGCCCCCACGGCGAACAGTGTCTTCTCTCCACACACTCACCGTGAGGCTTTCGCATGCCCAGCGACTTCTTCTTCCCTGACCCCACCGGTCAGGTGCCCAGCGCCGAGGGCTACTTCGGCTCCTTCGGCGGCAAGTTCATCCCGGAGGCCCTCGTGGCGGCCGTGGACGAGGTGGCCGTCGAATACGACAAGGCCAAGAACGACCCCGGGTTCGCCCGCGAACTCGACGACCTGCTCCTCAACTACACCGGCCGTCCCTCGGCGCTCACCGAGGTCCCCCGGTTCGGCGCGGAAGCGGGGGGCGCCCGGATCTTCCTCAAGCGCGAGGATCTCAACCACACCGGCTCACACAAGATCAACAATGTGCTCGGCCAGGCCCTGCTGACCAAGCGCATGGGCAAGACCCGGGTGATCGCGGAGACCGGCGCCGGCCAGCACGGCGTGGCCACCGCGACCGCCTGCGCGCTGTTCGGCCTCGACTGCACCATCTACATGGGCGAGATCGACACCGAGCGCCAGGCCCTCAACGTGGCCCGGATGCGCATGCTCGGCGCCGAGGTCATCGCCGTGAAGTCCGGCAGCCGCACCCTGAAGGACGCCATCAACGAGGCGTTCCGCGACTGGGTGGCCAACGTCGACCGCACCCACTACCTCTTCGGCACGGTCGCCGGCCCGCACCCCTTCCCGGCCATGGTCCGCGACTTCCACCGGGTCATCGGCGTCGAGGCCCGCCGCCAGATCCTGGAGCGCGCCGGCCGCCTGCCCGACGCGGCGATCGCCTGCGTCGGCGGCGGCTCCAACGCCATCGGCCTCTTCCACGCCTTCATCCCCGACGAAGGTGTCCGTCTCATCGGCTGCGAGCCCGCGGGCCACGGCATCGAGACCGGCGAGCACGCCGCCACCCTCACCGCGGGCGAGCCCGGCATCCTGCACGGCTCCCGGTCCTACGTCCTCCAGGACGAGGAGGGCCAGATCACCGAGCCGTACTCGATCTCGGCCGGCCTGGACTACCCCGGCATCGGCCCGGAGCACTCCTACCTCAAGGACTCGGGCCGCGGCGAGTACCGCGCGGTCACCGACGACGCGGCCATGCAGGCCCTGCGCCTGCTCTCCCGCACCGAGGGCATCATCCCGGCCATCGAGAGCGCGCACGCCCTGGCCGGCGCCCTGGAGGTCGGCAGGGAACTCGGCGAGGACGGGCTGATCGTGGTCAACCTGTCGGGCCGCGGCGACAAGGACATGGACACCGCCGCACGCTACTTCGGGCTGTACGACACCGACGCCGAGGTCGCGGCCGACGCCGCCGACACCGCCGAGATCGAGGGGGACGCCAAGTGAGCGGGAACATCCGACTGCTGAACGAGGCCCTCGCCGGCGCCAGGGCCGAGGGCCGGGCCGCGCTCATCGCCTACCTCCCGGCCGGGTTCCCGACCGTGGCCGGCGGCATCGAGGCGATCAAGGCCGTCCTGGACGGCGGCGCGGACGTCGTCGAGGTCGGGCTGCCGCACAGCGACCCGGTCCTGGACGGCCCGGTCATCCAGACCGCCGACGACATCGCCCTGCGCGGCGGCGTCAAGATCGCGGACGTCATGCGCACGGTCAAGGAGGCCCACGCGGCCACCGGCAAGCCGATCCTCGTCATGACGTACTGGAACCCCATCGACCGCTACGGCGTCGAGCGGTTCACCGCCGAACTGGCCGAGGCGGGCGGCGCGGGCTGCATCCTGCCCGACCTGCCCGTCCAGGAGTCGGCGCTGTGGCGCGAGCACGCCGACAAGCACGGTCTGGCGACCGTCTTCGTGGTGGCGCCGAGCAGCAAGGACGAACGGCTCGCCACGATCACGGCGGCGGGCAGCGGGTTCGTCTACGCGGCCTCCCTGATGGGCGTCACCGGTACCCGGGCGTCGGTCGGCGCGCAGGCCCAGGACCTGGTGGAACGCACCCGGGCCACCGGCACGGACCTGCCCGTCTGCGTCGGCCTCGGGGTCTCCGACGCCGCCCAGGCCGCCGAGGTCGCGGGCTTCGCCGACGGGGTGATCGTCGGCTCGGCCTTCGTCAAGCGGATGCTGGAGGCGCCGGACGACGAGGCCGGCGTGGCGGCCGTCCGGGACCTCGCCGGTGACCTGGCGAAGGGCGTGCGCGGACGGGCGTAGCGGAGAGACGCACACGGTCCGCTCACTCGAACGGGTGGACCTGGGACCGGGGAGGCGCGGTGCGCCTCCCCGGTTCGTTCTGGTGGTGTGAGCGAGAAGAATCGTGACGGAAAGCGGACGGCCCGTGAGCGGCTGGCGGCCGACCGCGAGAAGCAGCGGACCGCGGAGAAGCGACGGCGCGCGCTGATCGTGGGCGCGAGCGTGGTCTGCGTCCTCGGCCTGGCCGCGGTGATCGGCGTGGTCGCGGCGAACGCGGGCAAGGACAAGGGCGGCGAGAGTTCCGGCCCGGTCGTGGCTCCCTCGGGCGCGCAGGGCAAGGACAGCCTCGCGATCCCGGTCGGCAAGGACGACGCCAAGGCCACGCTCACCGTCTGGGAGGACTTCCGGTGCCCGGCCTGCCAGGCCTTCGAGGCGGCGTACCGGCCCACGCTCCACCAGCTGACCGACTCCGGCAAGCTCAGGATCGAGTACCACCTGGTCACGCTGATCGACGGCAACCTCGGCGGCAGCGGCTCCCGGAACGCGGCCAACGCGGCGGCCTGCGCCCAGGACGCGGGGAAGTTCCGCGACTTCCACGACACGCTGTACGAGAACCAGCCCAAGGAGACCGACGACGCCTTCTCGAACAACGACAAGCTGATCGAGCTGGCCGGCAAGGTCGACGGCCTGAACACACCGGCCTTCCAGAAATGTGTCAAGGACGGCAAGCACAACGCCTGGGTCGTGAAGTCCAACGAGGCCTTCCAGGCGGCCAAGTACGGCGGTACCCCGACCGTGCTGCTCGACGGCAAGAACATCTACCAGGACCAGACGATGACCCCGGCCAAGCTGACACAGCTGGTGGAGGACGCCAACAAGGGGTGAGCGGGGTAAGCGAATCTCACGCCCCTGTTATGGAGCCGTAGCCGGGCTGATTGCCGTCGGCCCGGTCCGGCACGGTAGCGTCGACCCTGCCATGGAAGAAATTGCCTACATTCCCAGCCCTTCGCGCGGAGTGATCCACCTCGGTCCCATCCCGCTGCGCGGCTACGCCTTCTGCATCATCATCGGTGTCTTCGTAGCCGTCTGGCTCGGAAACAGGCGCTGGACCGCCCGCGGCGGGCGGTCCGGCACCGTGGCCGACATCGCGGTCTGGGCCGTCCCGTTCGGCCTGGTCGGCGGGCGCCTCTACCACGTGATCACGGACTACGAGCTGTACTTCAGCGAGGGCCGTGACTGGGTCGACGCGTTCAAGGTGTGGCAGGGCGGCCTCGGCATCTGGGGGGCGATCGCGCTCGGCGCGGTCGGTGCCTGGATCGGCTGCCGGCGCCGGGGCATCCCGCTGCCCGCGTACGCCGACGCCATCGCTCCCGGCATCGCCTTCGCCCAGGCGATCGGCCGCTGGGGCAACTGGTTCAACCAGGAGCTGTACGGCCGCGAGACCCATGTGCCGTGGGCGCTGCACATCACCTCGTCCGAGGGCGGCCGGGTTCCCGGCTATTACCACCCGACCTTCCTCTACGAGTCGCTGTGGTGCGTCGGCGTCGGCTTCCTGGTCATCTGGGCCGACCGCCGCTTCAAGCTGGGCCACGGCCGGGCGTTCGCGCTGTACGTCGCCGCGTACTGCGTCGGCCGCGGCTGGATCGAGTACATGCGGGTCGACGACGCCCATCACATCCTCGGCCTGCGGCTCAACGACTGGACCGCGTTGATCGTGTTCCTGCTCGCGGTCCTGTACATGGTGCTGTCCGCGAAGAAGCGGCCGGGCCGGGAGGCCGTGGTCGAGCCGGGCGTCTCCGACGGCGAGACCGAGGCGGGTGCCTCCGACGGCGACGCCGGTGCGGGTGAGCCCACGGAAACCGTCAAGGCCGACGACACCGACGACACCGCCGAGGCGGGTGGGGCCGTCGGTGCCGAGGAGGCTCCGGAGACGGAGTCCGCCAAGGTCGAGGCCGAGGCCGACGAGGAGGCCAAGGGCGAGGCCGGCGACGACGCCGGGGACGGTGCCAAGGCCGACGCCGGAGACGGCGCCAAGGACGAGGCCGGGGCGGCGGCCAAGAAGAGCTGACCTGCCGCGATACGACGAAGAGGGCGCCCGGATCAACCGGGCGCCCTCTTCGCGTGCGGGCCGGCGGGTTTCGGCGAGCCGGCACCGCCGGACGGCGCCGCGGGGTGCTCGCCGCAGCGGCTGAAGAGCCCCACCCTGCCGGGGCTCGCAGGTCAGCGGCGGTTCAGCAGGGACAGGGTTCTGCGGGCCGTGGCGACCACCGCCGCGTCGATGAAGCTGCCGTCCGGGAGCGCCTGGGCGCCCTGTTCCGTGGTGGCCGCCTTGATGATCATTTCGGCCTGTTCCAGTTCGGCGAGGGTGGGCAGGTAGGCGCGTTCGATGATCGGGAGCTGACGGGGGTGGATGGCGGCGCGGCCGAGGAAGCCCAGGGCCCGGCCGCGGGCGCAGGAGGTCGCGAGGCCCTTGAGGTCTCGGGTGTCCGGGTGCACCGACTGGGGCGGCGGGGCGAGACCGGCGGCCCGGGCGGCGACCACGATCCGGGACCGGGACCAGTCGAGCCCGATGTCGTCGTACACACCCAGGTCCGCCTGGAGGTCCGCCTCCCCGAGCGAGATGCCCCGCAGGGCGGGATGGGCGGTCGCGATGGCGTAGGCGTGTTCGATGCCGAGGGCCGATTCGAGGAGCCCGTACAGGGGGAGAGCGGCGCTGCGGGCCGTGACGCGGTGGATGTCGTCCGGGCCGGTCACCTTGGGCAGGCGCAGGCCGGCGAGGCCGGGCAGGCCGAGCAGGTCCCGGAGGTCGGCCTCGGACCAGGGGGTGCCCAGGCCGTTGATCCGGACGTGCACCGGGACCGGCTGGGGGTGGGCGAGGAGGTCGGCGGTGGCGGCGCGGGCACAGTCCTTGCGGTCGGGGGCGACGGCGTCCTCCAGGTCGATCACCACCACGTCCGCGCCGGAGGCCAGCGCCTTGGTGACCACGTGCGGCCGGTCACCGGGAACGTAGAGCCAGGTCAGCGGGAAGGGGGCGGGGGTCATACGGCGCCCTCCTCGCGCAGGGCCAGCAACTGGGCCGGGGTCAGTCCCAGTTCGGTGAGGACCTCGTCGGTGTCGGCGCCGTGCGGCCGGCCGGTCCAGCGGATCGCGCCGGGGGTCGAGGAGAGCCGGAAGAGGACGTTCTGCATGCGCAGCGGGCCCAGTTCGGGGTCGGGGACGGTGGTGACGGTGTCCAGCGCCAGGTACTGCGGGTCGTCCATGACGTCCCTGACGTCCTGGATGGGGGCCACCGCCGCCTCCGCCTTCTCGAACTCGGCCAGCACCTCGGCCCGGGAGCGGACGGCGATCCAGTCGCCGACGGCCGCGTCGAGGATGTCGGAGTGCGCCGCCCGGTCGGCGCCGGTCGCGAACCACGGCTCGTCGATCAGCTCCGGGCGCCCGACCAGCCGCAGCACGCGTTCCGCGATCGACTGGGCCGAGGTGGAGACGGCGACCCAGGTGCCGTCCGCCGTGCGGTAGGTGTTGCGCGGGGCGTTGTTGGCGGAGCGGTTGCCGGTGCGTTCCTGGACGTAGCCGAGCTGGTCGAACCAGGTGGGCTGGGGGCCGAGGACGGTGAGGATCGGCTCGATGATCGCCATGTCGACGACCTGGCCCTCGCCGGTGCGGTCCCGGGCGGCGAGCGCGGTCATCACGGCGTACGCGGTCGCCAGCGCCGCGATGGAGTCGGCGAGCCCGAACGGCGGCAGCGTGGGCGGGGCGTCCGGATCGCCGGTGATCGCCGCGAAGCCGCTCATCGCCTCGGCGAGGGTGCCGAAGCCGGGGCGGTGCGCGTAGGGGCCGAACTGGCCGAAGGCGGTGACCCGGGTCAGGATCAGCCGGGGGTTGGCGGCCGAGAGCTCCTCCCAGCCGAGGTCCCACTTCTCCAGGGTGCCGGGCCGGAAGTTCTCCACGATCACGTCGGCGCCGGCGGCGAGCCGGAGCAGCGTGGCACGGCCACCCGGCTTGGACAGGTCCAGGGTGATGGTCCGCTTGTTGCGGCCGAGCAGCTTCCACCACAGGCCGACTCCCTGCTTGGCCGGGCCGTGCCCGCGGGAGGGGTCGGGTTTGGCGGGGTGCTCGACCTTGACGACCTCGGCGCCGAAGTCACCGAGCAGGGTGGCGGCGAGCGGGCCGGCGAAGAGGGTGGCGAGGTCCAGGACGCGCAGACCGGCGAGGGGCTGGGGCTGTGTTGTCGTACTCATGCGGTGTACTGGGCCTCGATCTCCTGTCGGTACGGCATGGACGTGGACGCCCCTTCCCGTTGCACGGCGAGCGCGGCCGCGGCCGCCGCCCAGGACAGGGCCTCCCGGATCGGCTTCTCCTCGGCCAGGGCGACCGCGAGGGCACCGGCGAAGGTGTCGCCCGCGCCCGTCGAGTCGACGGCGGAAACCCGGGGTGCCGGGATGACCAGGGGCGCGGCGTCGCGGGTGAGGTAGAGGCTGCCGGCCGCGCCCAGGGTGACGACGACCTGCGGCACCAGGCCGAGCAGGGCGGCGGCCGCGTCCCGTGGGTCGGCCAGGTCGGTGAGGACGGCTGCCTCGCGCTCGTTGGCGATCAACAGGTCGATGTTGTCGAGGAGTTCGGAGGGCAGCAGGCGGGTCGGGGACGGCGTGAGGATGGTCCGGACGCCGTGCCGGCGGGCGGCCTGCGCACCGGCGACGACCGCGGCCAGCGGGATCTCCAGCTGGAGCAGGAGCGTGTCGGCGGAGGCGATGACACCCTCGTCGCCGGGGGCGAGATGGTCGACGGTGCCGTTCGCGCCGGGAATCACGACGATCGCGTTGCCGCCCTCGTCGTCCACGACGATGTGCGCGGTGCCGGAGGCGCACTCGATCGTGCGCAGCGAGTCGGTGTCCACGCCGGAGTGTTCGAGGGTCTCCCGCATCCTGGCGCCGTAGGCGTCGTGGCCGACCGCGCCGATCATCGAGACGGTGGCGCCGGCGCGGGCGGCGGCGATCGCCTGGTTGGCGCCCTTGCCGCCGGGGACGGTACGGAAGTCCCGTCCGGTCACGGTCTCGCCGAGCTGCGGTGCCTTCTCGACGTACGCGACGAGGTCCATGTTCGTGCTGCCGAGTACGGCGATATGGGTCATGGGCGGGTCGCCTCCAGGTGGATGAGGTGGGCGAGGATGTCGAAGCCGGTCCCGTCGAAGCCGCCGACGGAGGTGGCGAGCCGGTTCTTGAGCGGGGTCGTCCAGCGGTCGGGGAGGGCGTCGGGGGTGCCGGTGAGCAGTCCGGCGACGGAACCGGCCGTCGCCCCGTTCGAGTCGGTGTCCCAGCCGCCGCTGACCGCACGGCAGACGGACCCGGTGAAGTCGCCGTCCGCGTGGGTGAGGGCGGCGGCGATCAGCGCGGTGTTGGGGACGGCGTGCACCCAGTGGTGGGTGGCGGAGTGGGTGCGGTGGAGTTCGTCCACGACCGTCTCGAAGTCCTCGTGGGTCCGGGCCAGCCGGATCGCCCGGTCGACCGCCTGCGCCAGGCGGGACTCGGGCGGGATCACCGCGCGGCCGAAGCGCAGGCAGGCGTGCACGTCGTGGGTGCCGGTGGCGGCGGTGGCGATGGTGGCCGCCGTGAACATCGCCGCGTAGACGCCGTTGGCCGTGTGGGTGAGGGTGGCGTCGCGATGGGCCTGCTCGGCCGCGGCGGCCGGGTCGCCGGGGTTGGTCCAGCCGTGCACGTCGGCCCGGATCAGGGCGCCGATCCACTCGCGGAAGGGGTTGCGGTGGCGGGCGGTGTGCGGGGGTTCGACGCCGGTGAGGAGGTTGCGGTAGGCGACGCGCTCGGCGGTGAAGGTACGTCCGGCGGGCAGCTCGTCGAGCCAGAGCCGCGCCACGTCGGCGGTGGTGAAGGCACGGCCGTGGCGCTGGAGCAGGAGGAGGTTGAGGAGGGGGTAGTTGAGGTCGTCGTCCTCGGGCATGCCGTCGATGTTCTCGGCGAGGGAGGTGGTCGCGGAGCGGCGGTTCCAGGGATGCGCGGTGAGCAGGGCGGCGGGGACCCCGCGGGCGGTGAAGTAGTGGTTCAGGGGCCAGTTGCCGGTGGCGCGGGCGAGTTCGCGGATCGCGTGCAGCGGAAGCTTCTCGACGGGTTTGCCGAGCAGGCAGCCGACGGCCCGGCCGAGCCAGGCGGCCTGGTATGCGCGGGGGGTGGGGACGCTCTCCCGCGCCGGCAGCGTGCCGCTGCGCCCACCCGTGCCGCCCTGCGACAGGCCTTCCCGTAGTTGGGTGTGCGGGACGCGGCTGGGCAGCGCCCCGCCAGGGGCGCGGGGAACCGCGCGGTCGGCCCCCACCGGGCCGCAGCCGTACGACGGCCACTGCAGGCACAGCGCCCGGATCGCTTCGAGATCCGTCGGCTCGTCCAACCTGCTCGGCAGGTCCGCGAGTTCGTCGAGGAGGTCTTCCGCCAGGCGGCGCAGGTAGCGGGACGCCCGGTCCGGAGAGGCACCCGCACGGTCCGGCGCGTCCGCACCCCCCGCCGCCTTCCAGCGTGCCGCGACCGCGCCGGGCTCCCGGCCGTCCTGCCGGGCCTGGCGGATCTCGTGGCCGAGCAGGTCCTCCGGCTGGACCCAGGTCACGCGGAGCAACTCGGGCCTCCGAGGCGGGCGAAGGACTCCTCGTGGGCGCGTCGGCGTTCCGTGTCGCGGGCGAAGACCTCCCTGGTCACGGCGGTCAGCGTGCGCGCCGGCTCCCAGAGGTCGAGACGGCTCGCCTCGGCGACCGGCTTCGACCACTCCTCCGGCACGGCCGAGCCCAGCGCGCCGGCGATCGCCGCGGCCATCGTCGCGATCGAGTCGCAGTCCCGGCCGTAGTTGACGGAACCGAGGACGGCGTGCCGGAAGTCGCCGCCGGCCACCAGCAACATGCCCAGCGCGACGGGGAGTTCCTCGATCGCGTGCAGCCGGGAAGGGCGGCGGGCGCCGAGGGAGGGGGAGCGGTAGTCCGCGCCGACCGTGTCGTAGGGGGCGACCGCCTCCCGGAGGGGGGCCAGGGCGGACTCGAAGTCGGTGTGGCGTGCGGCCACTTCGCAGACGTCCTCGATCGCGGTCCGGGTGCCGTCCTTGGCCAGGGACAGGCACGCGGTGACGACGGAGTCCGGTGTCGCCCCCGGTGCGGCCGCCGCCGCCACCGCGGCCGCGAACACACCGGCCGCCTCCCGGCCGTACGACGACTGGTGGGCCCCCGCCACGTCCAGCGCCTCGGCGTAGGCGGCCCGCGGGTTCGCCGCGTTGACCAGGCCGACCGGGGCCATGTACATCGCCGCGCCGCAGTTGACGATGTTGCCGTTGCCGGCCTCGCGGGGGTCGACATGTCCGTAGTGCAGCCGGGCCGCCAGCCACTTCTCGGCGAGGAAGACCCGGTGCAGCGGGATGGTCTCGGCCTCCAGCTCCGGAATCCAGCGGGGGTTGGTCATCAGGTCCGGTACCAGGTGGTCGGCGATCGCGTACGCGTCGAGGTGGTCGCGTACGCGGTCGTACACCCGTACCAGCGCATGGGTCATCAAGGTGTCGTCGGTGACGTGCCCGTCGCCCTTGTGGTACGGCGCGATGGGGCGGGCGGTGCGCCAGGCGTCGCCGTTCCAGGGACCGACGACGCCGTGGACGCGGCCGCCGTGGCGTTCCAGGATCTGGTCGGGGGAGTAGCCCTCGACGGGACCGCCGAGGGCGTCGCCGACGGCTGCCCCGACGAGGGCTCCGGTGATCCGTTCGTCCAGCGAAGCTCCGGTGCTTTCTTGTGTTTTGGGCGTCATGTACCGAATCATCCACCTGGACGGGCCGGTTGCGTGGCTTCCAGGAGTTCGGCGAGTTCCACGAGGTCGGTGCCGGTGAGGCGGGGGAGGGCGCAGCCGGAGAGGGTGCGGCAGGCGTCCCGCCAGGGGGGCGGGATGGAGTCGCCGCCGCCGAGTGCGCCGGTGAGCGCGCCGGCCAGGGCGGGGGCCGAGTCGGCGACCCGGGAGAGGCAGGCGGCGGCGGGGACGGCCTCGGCGATCCGGCCGCGGGCGGCGGTGGCGAGGGCGAGGGCGACCGGGACGGTCTCGGCGGCGGCGATGCCGTAGCTGTAGACGTGGTCGACGATCTGGTGTTCGAGGAGGGGGACCAGGGCGAACGCCGTGTCGGCGGTGCCGGTGAGGGTCAGGGCGTGGCGGGCGTTGCGGCCGATCTCGGTGACCGCGGGGAGCTCGGCGAGCGCGGCGGACACGCAGGTCTCCACCTCGGCGCCGGCGAGGGCGAGCGCCACGGCCGCCGCCATCGCGCGGGCGCCGTGCACCCCGTCGCCGTCCTGGGTGTAGCGGGCGTCGAACTCGGCCAGGTCGGCCGCGCGCCGGGGGTCGCCGGGGTGGGCGACGGCGAGCGCGCAGGCGCGGACACAGGCGGCGTCGTCGAAGTAGTGCGGGTTGTCGTGGCCGGTGGCGGGCGGGCGCAGGCCGGTGGCGAGGTTGCCGAGACCCGCGCGGACCGAGATGCGGGCGCGCAGCGGCAGGACCGCCGACTCGATCTCCGGTGCGCGCTCGGCGGCCGCGGCGACCTCGGAGGCGACGGCGGTCCACGTGAGGTCGATGGCGGCGCGGGTGCGCAGCTCACGGCTGAGGTCGGCCAGGGCGGTGTCGTCGCCGGCGCGCAGTACGGCCTCCGCGGCGAAGACCGCCCACTCGGCGTCGTCGGAGGGCCCGAGCCGGAGCGGCTCGGGCGGCTGGTTCAGGGCGATGGGGACGGGGAGGGTGGTGGTCGCGTTCTGCTCGGCGAAGGTGTCGAGTTCGCGGGTGAGGCGACGGGTCCACTCCGGCATCCGGGCGGCCCGGTGGCGGGCGGCGGGCCAGCCGGCGGCGTCGCCCGCGGCGAGGCCGAGCAGGAGCCCCTCGATACGGCGGCGCTTCACCGCTGTCCCTCCCCGCGGTCGCTCTCCGGGCGACCCGGCCCCCGGACCCCCTGGTTCCCCGGCCACCCGCCACCCGCCCCGGTGTCCCGGACGGCGGCAGCCGCCTGCCGTGCCCCGCCACCCGGCAGGTCCGGCACCGTGCGCGGCGCCGTCACGGGGGCCGCCGGTGTGAAGGGGTGGGTCTCGGCGGGCGGGAGCGCGGGGGTCGTGGAAGGGCCCGTTTCCGAGGGCGGGAGCGCGGGGGCGGGGGGGTGGCTTTCGGAGGGCAGAAGCGCAGGGGTGGAAGGGCGGGTCTCCGAGGGCGGGAGCGTAGGGGTGAAAGGGCGGCTTTCGGTGGGTGGGAGTGCGGGGGCGCAGGGGTGGGGCTCGGCCGGGAGGGAAGTGGGGGGCGTGGCGTGGGCGACGGGATGCGCGGCCGGTGCCGAGGGGTGCGGGTCGGCCGGCAGGGCGGGGATCCGGGCCGGCGTTCCGGTGAGCAGCTCCGCCACCTCCAGCACGTGGTGGCCCGCCATCGACGGCAGGCAGCTTCCCCGCGCCGGGCCGATGGCCGCCGCCCAGTCCGCCGGGATCGCCGTCTCGCCCTGCGTCGCCCCCGCCAGCGCACCGGCCACCGCCGCCGTGGTGTCCGCGTCGCGGCCCATGTTGACGGCGGTCAGCACCGCCTCCCGGAAGTCGCCGTCCGCCGCCGCGTACGCGCCGAAGGCCAGGGCCACCGCCTCCGGGGCCAGGTCCGTCCACGGATAGCCGCCGATGACGACCGCCGAGCGCACCGCCCGTTCACCCCGGTGGGCCACCGAGACGGCCCGGCGCAGCGAGCGGGCCGTCCACGAGTCGTCCGGCACCACCGCCAGCGCTGCCGCCACCACCGCGGTCGGCGGCGCGCCCGCCATCGCCGCCGCCACACCCGCCGCCACCGCCTGGCCGCCGTAGATCCCCTCGCCCTCGTGGCTCACCGAACCGTCGATCGCCACCAGCCGGGCCGCCTCGGCGGGCCGGCCCGCCGAGAAGACTCCGAAGGGGGCCGCCCGCATGGCCAGCCCGTCGCTCCAGGCGTGCCGGTGCTGGGCGGAGATGGGGGCCGCCAGGCCCCGGCGGAGGTTCTCCAGGGTGCCGCGCTCGCTGAAGCCGGCGCCCTTGAAGGGGCCCTCGGCACGGTCGGCGATCCACTCGTGCCAGGCCGCCTCGACGTGGGCGGTGGTGAGTGCCGAGCCGTGGCGGGCGAGGAGCAGACCGGAGAAGATCGCGTACTCGGTGTCGTCCGTACCAGCCGGGTTGTCGGAGACGTACCCCGTGATGCGGCCCCAGCGGGCACGGATCTCGGAGGGCTTCATGTTCTCCGCCGGTGCCCCGAGCGCGTCACCCACGGCCAGGCCCAGCAGTGCGCCCCTCGCGCGGTCGTACAGGAGGGAGGCGCGCTCCTCGGGAGCGGGGACCGACGGGGTGCAGACGATCGATGACATGGGCGGGCCTCTCCGGGTGGGGCTTCGCGCCGGGGCGCGGAACCGTTTGCGGATGTGTCCCACGGGCGGCGGTTGACCGCAGCCTTACGGGCCCCCACATCACCCGGTCGACATGTGTGCAGGCCTTCGCACAAGTGAGCGTAGAAGGGTGAAACCGCAGGTTAGCCGAGCCTTCCCTTGCTGGCGGCCGAGAATGGCGGGGCGTAGTGTTGATGTTGTCAAAAGATGGAACCAGTCCAGACTTAGCTTTGCCTCAGCTTATGTGGGGCACGTCCGAGACCTTTGGGGGACCCGCATGGCCGTCATCGACACCCAGGCGACGCTGCACGAGGCGCACCGCGACAACCACACCCACCGGGACGTGAACGGCGGGTGGCTGCGCCCGGCCGTCTTCGGTGCCATGGACGGCCTGGTCTCCAACCTCGCCCTGATCACCGGTGTGGCCGGCGGGGCCGTCGGCCACCAGACCATTGTGATCACCGGCCTCGCGGGCCTGGCCGCCGGAGCCTTCTCGATGGCCGCCGGCGAGTACACGTCCGTCGCCTCGCAGCGTGAGCTCGTCGAGGCCGAGCTGGACGTGGAGCGCGCGGAGCTGCGCAGGCATCCGCAGGACGAGGAGGCCGAGCTGGCCGCGCTCTACGAGGCGAGGGGGGTCGAGACGCGGCTTGCCCGCGAGGTCGCCCGGCAGCTGTCCGCCGACCCGGAGCAGGCGCTGGAGATACACGCCCGGGAGGAGCTCGGGATCGACCCGTCGGACCTGCCCTCGCCGCTGGTCGCCGCCGTGTCGTCGTTCGGCTCCTTCGCGCTGGGCGCGCTGCTGCCCGTACTGCCGTTCCTGCTCGGCGCCACCGTGCTGTGGCCCGCCCTGCTGCTGGCGCTCGTCGGGCTGTTCGGCTGTGGTGCCGTGGTGGCCAGGGTGACCGCGCGGACCTGGTGGTTCAGCGGCCTGCGGCAGCTGGCCCTGGGTGGCGCGGCGGCCGGTGTGACGTATGCCCTGGGCAGCCTGTTCGGGACCGCCGTAGGATAGTGGAACCGCTACTTATGCGATCGGCCGCATAAGTAGCCGTTACTCGCTGGTTTCGAACGCTTAACCACCGGGCATGAGCCGTAAGCACCGCAGGCAAGGACGCCTGACGTGTACCTGTGGGGTGTCGGCGACGCTCACCCCCGCCCCTGCGGACCGATGGACATGGATCTGTCCGGATCGGTCCCCCACCACCTTCACCGCGTGAGCGGTACCTCGCCGTAAACCCTTTCGGCGTCCGCATGTTGGAACGATGTATCCAGTTCCCGAGAACCGCTTCATCATGTAACCTGCGTGAAATTTCGCTACAAAAACGCAGAGGGCCAGCGTCGTCCCTCGGCACCTGCTATATGCCACTGACGACGACGGGAGAGCCGATGCGTACGCCGCGCCAGCCGTCCCAGCACTCCACGAATGGCCTGAACTGGTCGTTCATGGATGCTCGCCCTGCTGCGCAGGGTATGTACGACCCCCGCAACGAGCGTGACGCCTGTGGCGTCGGCTTCGTGGCCACCCTCACCGGCGAGGCGAGCCACGCGCTGGTCGAGCAGGCGCTCACGGTTCTGCGCAACCTGGAGCACCGCGGCGCCACCGGCTCCGAGCCCGACTCCGGCGACGGCGCGGGCCTGCTCTCCCAGGTGCCCGACGCCTTCCTCCGCGAGGTGGCCGGATTCGAGCTCCCGGCCGCCGGTTCGTACGCGGTCGGCATCGCCTTCCTGCCCGAGGACGGCACCCAGGACGCCGTCTCACGGATCGAGACGATCGCCGCGGAAGAGGACCTGACCGTCCTCGGCTGGCGCGAGGTGCCGGTCGCCCCCCAGCTGCTCGGCGCCACCGCCCGCTCCACCATGCCGGTCTTCCGGCAGGTCTTCGTGACCGACAACGCCAGCGAGGGCATCGCGCTGGACCGCAAGGCGTTCGTGCTGCGCAAGCGCGCCGAGCGCGAGGCGGGCGTCTACTTCCCGTCGCTGTCCGCGCGGACCATCGTCTACAAGGGCATGCTGACCACCGGCCAGCTGGAGCCCTTCTTCCCGGACCTGTCCGACCGCCGCTTCGCGTCCGCGATCGCGCTCGTGCACTCCCGGTTCTCCACCAACACCTTCCCGTCGTGGCCGCTCGCCCACCCCTACCGGTTCGTCGCCCACAACGGTGAGATCAACACCGTCAAGGGCAACCGGAACTGGATGGCCGCCCGCGAGTCCCAGCTGGTCTCCGACCTGTTCGGCCCGCAGGAGAAGCTGGACCGGGTCTTCCCGATCTGCACGCCCGACGCCTCCGACTCGGCCTCCTTCGACGAGGTGCTGGAACTCCTGCACCTCGGCGGCCGCTCGCTGCCGCACTCCGTGCTGATGATGATCCCGGAGGCGTGGGAGAACCACGGCTCCATGGACCCGGCCCGGCGCGCCTTCTACGGCTACCACTCCACGATGATGGAGCCCTGGGACGGCCCCGCCTGCGTCACCTTCACCGACGGCACCCAGGTCGGCGCCGTTCTCGACCGCAACGGTCTGCGCCCCGGCCGCTACTGGGTCACCGACGACGGCCTGGTCGTCCTCGGCTCCGAGGTCGGCGTCCTCGACATCGACCCCGCCAAGGTCGTCCGCAAGGGCCGGCTGCAGCCCGGCCGGATGTTCCTCGTCGACACCGTCGAGCACCGCATCATCGAGGACGACGAGATCAAGGCGACCCTCGCCGCCGAGCGGCCCTACGAGGAGTGGCTGGAGGCCGGCGAGATCGAGCTGTGCGACCTGCCCGAGCGCGAGCACATCGTGCACACCCACGCCTCGGTCACCCGCCGCCAGCAGACCTTCGGCTACACCGAGGAAGAGCTGCGCGTCCTCCTGGCCCCGATGGCCAAGGCCGGCGCCGAGCCGATCGGCTCCATGGGCACCGACTCGCCCATCGCCGCCCTCAGCGAGCGCCCGCGCCTGCTCTTCGACTACTTCACCCAGCTGTTCGCCCAGGTCACCAACCCGCCGCTGGACGCGATCCGCGAAGAGCTCGTCACCTCGCTGCGCTCCTCCCTCGGCCCGTCCGGCAACCTGCTCGACCCGAACGCCGCCTCCTGCCGCTCGGTCGTGCTGCCCTTCCCGGTGATCGACAACGACGAGCTGGCCAAGCTCATCCACATCAACGCCGACGGCGACATGCCCGGCTTCAAGGCCGCCACCCTGTCCGGCCTGTACCGGGTCAACGGCGGCGGCGACTCGCTCGCCGCGCGGATCGAGGAGATCTGCGCCGAGGCCGACGCGGCCATCGGCAACGGCGCCCGGCTGATCGTCCTGTCCGACCGCCACTCGGACGCCGAGCACGCCCCGATCCCCTCGCTGCTGCTCACCGCGGCCGTCCACCACCACCTCATCCGCACCAAGCAGCGCACCCACGTGGGCCTGCTGGTGGAGGCCGGTGACGTCCGCGAGGTCCACCACGTCGCCCTGCTGATCGGGTTCGGCGCCGCCGCCGTCAACCCGTACCTGGCCATGGAGTCCGTCGAGGACCTGACCCGCGCGGGCACCTTCCTGCCGGGCCTGGAGTCCGAGCAGGCCATCCGCAACCTGATCTACGCCCTCGGCAAGGGCGTCCTGAAGGTCATGTCCAAGATGGGCATCTCCACGGTCGCCTCCTACCGGGGCGCCCAGGTCTTCGAGGCCGTCGGCCTCGACACCGCGTTCGTCGAGAAGTACTTCAACGGCACCGCCACCAAGATCGGCGGCGTCGGCATCGACGTCGTCGCCAAGGAGGTGGCCGCCCGCCACGCCAAGGCGTACCCGGCCTCCGGCATCGCCCCGGCCCACCGCGCCCTGGACATAGGCGGCGAGTACCAGTGGCGCCGCGAGGGCGAGCCGCACCTGTTCGACCCGGAGACGGTCTTCCGCCTCCAGCACTCGACCCGCGCCAACCGCTACGACATCTTCAAGAAGTACACGGACCGCGTGAACGAGCAGTCCGAGCGGCTCATGACGCTCCGCGGGCTCTTCGGCTTCAAGAGCGACCGGCCGTCGATCCCCCTCGACGAGGTCGAGCCGGTCTCCGAGATCGTCAAGCGGTTCTCCACCGGCGCCATGTCCTACGGCTCCATCTCGCGCGAGGCCCACGAGACCCTCGCCATCGCGATGAACCAGCTGGGCGGCAAGTCCAACACCGGTGAGGGCGGCGAGGACCCGGACCGCCTGTACGACCCGGCCCGGCGCAGCGCCATCAAGCAGGTCGCCTCCGGCCGCTTCGGCGTGACCTCCGAGTACCTGGTCAACGCCGACGACATCCAGATCAAGATGGCCCAGGGCGCCAAGCCCGGCGAGGGCGGCCAGCTGCCCGGCCACAAGGTCTACCCGTGGGTCGCCAAGACCCGGCACTCCACCCCGGGCGTCGGCCTCATCTCGCCGCCGCCGCACCACGACATCTACTCCATCGAGGACCTGGCCCAGCTGATCCACGACCTCAAGAACGCGAATCCGCAGGCGCGGATCCACGTCAAGCTGGTCTCGGAGGTCGGCGTCGGCACGGTCGCCGCGGGTGTGTCCAAGGCGCACGCGGACGTCGTGCTCATCTCCGGCCACGACGGCGGCACCGGCGCCTCGCCGCTGACGTCGCTGAAGCACGCCGGCGGTCCCTGGGAGCTGGGCCTCGCCGAGACCCAGCAGACCCTGCTGCTCAACGGCCTGCGGGACCGGATCGTGGTGCAGACCGACGGGCAGCTGAAGACCGGCCGGGACGTCGTGATCGCCGCGCTGCTCGGCGCCGAGGAGTTCGGTTTCGCCACCGCGCCGCTCGTCGTCTCCGGCTGCATCATGATGCGCGTCTGCCACCTCGACACCTGCCCGGTCGGCGTCGCCACCCAGAACCCGGTGCTGCGCGACCGCTTCTCCGGCAAGGCCGAGTACATCGTGAACTTCTTCCGGTTCATCGCCGAGGAGGTCCGCGAGATCCTCGCCGAGCTGGGCTTCCGCTCCATCGAGGAGGCCGTCGGCCACGCCGGGACGCTCGACGTCACCCGCGCCGTGAACCACTGGAAGGCGCAGGGCCTGGACCTGGCCCCGCTCTTCCACGTGCCCGAGCTGCCCGAGGGCGCGGCCCTGCACCGGACCGTCGCCCAGGACCACGGCCTGGAGAAGGCCCTGGACAACGAGCTGATCAAGCTCGCCTCGGACGCCCTGGCCGCCTCCAGCGCCACCGACGCCCAGCCGGTGCGCGCCCAGATCAAGGTCCGCAACATCAACCGCACGGTCGGCACCATGCTCGGCCACGAGGTGACGAAGAAGTTCGGCGGCGCAGGTCTGCCCGACGACACCATCGACATCACCTTCACCGGCTCGGCCGGCCAGTCCTTCGGCGCCTTCCTGCCGCGCGGTGTCACCCTCCGGCTGGAGGGCGACGCCAACGACTACGTCGGCAAGGGCCTGTCCGGCGGCCGGATCATCGTGCGGCCCGACCGCGAGGCCGACCACCTCGCCGAGTACTCCACCATCGCGGGCAACACCATCGCCTACGGCGCGACCGGCGGCGAGCTGTTCCTGCGCGGCCGGACCGGCGAGCGGTTCTGCGTCCGCAACTCCGGTGCGCTGGTGGTCTCCGAGGGCGTGGGCGACCACGGCTGCGAGTACATGACCGGCGGCCACGCGGTGGTCATCGGCGAGACGGGCCGCAACTTCGCGGCCGGCATGTCCGGTGGCATCGCCTACGTCATCGACCTCGACCGGGACAACGTCAACGTGGGCAACGTGGACGCCGTCGAGGCCCTGGACGACGCGGACCGGCAGTGGCTGCACGACGTGGTGCGCCGGCACGCCGAGGAGACCGGCTCCACGGTCGCCGAGAAGCTGCTCGCCGACTGGGACACGGCCGCCCGCCGGTTCAGCAAGATCATCCCCAGCACGTACAAGGCAGTGCTCGCCGCCAAGGACGCCGCCGAGCGAGCGGGTCTCTCCGAGACCGAGATCACCGAGAAGATGATGGAGGCGGCGACCAATGGCTGACCCGAAGGGCTTCCTGAACCACGGCCGCGAGGTCGCCCGGACCCGTCCCGTCACCGAGCGCGTCCGGGACTGGAACGAGGTCTACGTCCCCGGCTCGCTGCTGCCGATCATCAGCAAGCAGGCCAGCCGCTGCATGGACTGCGGCATCCCCTTCTGCCACAACGGCTGTCCGCTCGGGAACCTGATCCCCGAGTGGAACGACTTCGCCTACCGCGAGGACTGGACGGCCGCCTCGGAGCGCCTGCACGCGACCAACAACTTCCCCGAGTTCACGGGGCGGCTGTGCCCGGCTCCGTGCGAGTCGGCGTGCGTGCTCGGCATCAACCAGCCGGCCGTCACCATCAAGAACGTCGAGGTCTCGATCATCGACCAGGCGTGGGAGGCCGGGACCGTCGCCGCGCAGGCCCCCGAGCGCCTGTCCGGCAAGACCGTCGCCGTGATCGGCTCGGGCCCGGCCGGCCTCGCCGCCGCCCAGCAGCTGACCCGGGCCGGCCACACGGTCGCCGTCTACGAGCGCGCCGACCGTGTCGGCGGTCTGCTCCGCTACGGCATCCCCGAGTTCAAGATGGAGAAGCGGCACATCAACCGCCGCATCGAGCAGATGCGCGCGGAGGGCACCCGCTTCCGTACCGGCGTCGAGATCGGCGTCGACCTCAAGGCGACCGACCTGAGGAAGCGGTACGACGCGGTCGTGATCGCCGCCGGCGCCACGACCGCCCGTGACCTGCCGGTCCCCGGGCGGGAGTTGAACGGCGTCCACCAGGCGATGGAGTACCTGCCGCTGTCCAACAAGGTCCAGGAGGGCGACTACGTGGTGTCGCCCATCTCGGCCGAGGGCAAGCACGTCGTCGTCATCGGCGGCGGCGACACCGGCGCGGACTGCGTGGGCACCGCCCACCGCCAGGGCGCGGCCTCCGTCACCCAGCTGGAGATCATGCCCAGGCCGGGCGAGGACCGCGCGTCGCACCAGCCGTGGCCGACCTTCCCGATGCTCTACAAGGTCACCTCGGCGCACGAGGAGGGCGGTGAGCGGGTCTACTCCGTCTCCACCACCCACTTCGAGGGCGACGAGGACGGCAACGTCCAGTGGCTGCACCTGACCGAGGTGGAGTTCGTCGACGGCAGGCTGACCCCGAAGCCGGGCACCGAGCGCCGGATCCCGGCCCAGCTGGTCACCCTCGCCATGGGCTTCACCGGCACCGACCGGGCCAACGGCCTGGTCGAGCAGTTCGGTCTCGACCTCGACGAGCGCGGCAACGTCGCCCGTGACGCCGAGTTCCAGACCAACGTGCCCGGCGTCTTCGTCGCCGGTGACGCCGGCCGCGGCCAGTCCCTGATCGTCTGGGCGATCGCTGAGGGCCGTTCGGCGGCCAAGGGCGTCGACCGCTTCCTGACGGGCGCCAGCGACCTGCCGGCCCCGATCCGCCCCACGGACCGCTCACTGATGGTCTGACCCACCCCGAAGAACGTCCCGTACAAAGGCGTACGGAACACCATGCGGCGCCTGCCCGCCAGTCCCCGACCGGACGACTGGGCAGGTGCCGCTGCGTTTCCGCGATCAAGTAACCTCGGCCTCCGGACGGTGGATTCGGGGGGTGCGGGGATGGCCGCGATCAGTCTCGGCAAGGTGGAGCGGAGCGCGCCCGCGCTGGTCGGCCCGTACAAGTCGGCGGGGATCTCCCTCACCAAGCACGGGCTCGACGGCCTGCGGGCCGCCGTCTACCTGGTCGTCGACTACTCCGGCTCGATGAAGCCCTACTACGCCGACGGCAGCGTGCAGGCCCTCGCCGACCGCGTCCTCGGCCTCTCCGCGCACCTCGACGACGACGGCCGGGTGCCGGTCGTTTTCTTCTCCACCGACGTCGACGCGGTCGCCGACATCGAACTCGCCGGGCACGAGGGCCGGATCGAGAAGATCGCGGCCGGGCTCGGGCACATGGGGAAGACCAGCTACCACCTGGCCATGGACGCCGTCATCGACCACTACCTGGACAGCGGCGCCACCGCGCCCGCCCTGGTCGTCTTCCAGACCGACGGCGGCCCGATCAACAAGCCCGCCGCCGAACGCTACCTGTGCAAGGCGGCCAGGCTGCCGCTGTTCTGGCAGTTCGTCGGCTTCGGCGACCCGCACAGCAAGCAGTTCGACTTCCTGCGCAAGCTCGACGAACTGGCGGTGCCGGGAAAGCGCGCGGTGGACAACGCGGGCTTCTTCCACGCCGGTTCGGATCCGGGGAAGGTCCCGGACGGCGAACTGTACGACCGGCTCGTCGGGGAGTTCCCGCGGTGGCTGGCGGCGGCCCGGTCGGCCGGCATCGTGCGGGGCGGCTGAGTCCGTCCCGGCCCGGCCGACTTTACGCCGCACCGTTGGCTGTCGGGGTCCTGTCGTGCCACCCTGAGAATGATCCGGCGGGGAGGCGACGCGACGTATGGACGACGCGGCACGAACGGTGAACGGCTCGGTGCGGGCGGGGAGTTCGGCCGAGAGGGCGAACCCTCCCGGCAAGGGCGAGAAGCTCGCGGACTGGGCCGACGGGCGCCTTGGGATATACGGCCTGGCCAAGGCCAACATGCGCAAGGTGTTTCCGGACCACTGGTCCTTCATGCTGGGCGAGGTCTGCCTCTACAGCTTCCTCATCCTGATCCTCACCGGCATCTATCTCACGCTCTTCTTCGAGCCCAGCGGCGCCGAGGTCGTCTACCACGGCTCCTACGAGCCGATGAACGGCATCATCATGACCAAGGCGTACGAGTCGACGCTGCACATCAGCTTCGACGTACGCGGCGGACTGCTCATCCGGCAGATCCACCACTGGGCGGCGCTGGTCTTCGTCGCCGGGATGCTCGTCCACATGATGCGGGTGTTCTTCACCGGCGCGTTCCGCAAGCCGCGCGAGATCAACTGGTTGTTCGGCTGGACCCTGCTGTTCCTCGCCATCCTCACCGGCCTGACCGGCTACTCGCTCCCGGACGACCTGCTCTCCGGCACCGGCGTCCGGTTCGCCGACGGCGCGATCCTCTCGATCCCGATCGTCGGCTCGTACATCTCGTTCTTCCTGTTCGGCGGCGAGTTCCCGGGCCACGACATCATCTCCCGGTTCTTCCCGATCCACGTCCTGCTGCTGCCCGGGATCATGCTGGGGCTGGTGGTGGCCCACCTGATCCTGGTCTTCTACCACAAGCACACCCAGTACCCCGGGCCCGGACGCGACCAGAAGAGCGTGGTCGGCATGCCGTTCCTGCCGGTCTACATGGCCAAGGCCGGCGGCTTCTTCTTCCTCACCTTCGGCATCCTCGCGATCATCGGCGCCATCGCCACCATCAACCCGGTGTGGGCCTTCGGGCCCTATCGCCCGGACCTGGTGACCACCGGCGCGCAGCCCGACTGGTACCTCGGCTTCTCCGAGGGCCTGATCCGTGTCATGCCCGGCTGGGAGATCAACGCCTGGGGCCACACGCTGGAACTCGGCGTCTTCATCCCCTTCTCGGTCTTCCCGCTCTTCCTGCTGGCCATCGGCGTCTACCCGTTCATCGAGGCGTGGATCACCGGCGACAGACGCGAGCACCACATCCTCGACCGGCCGCGCAACACCCCCGTCCGCACCGGCCTCGGCGTGGCCTGGCTCAGTGTGTACTTCGTGCTGCTGATCGGCGGCGGAAACGACATCGTCGCCACCCATCTGCATCTCTCCATCAACTCGATCACCTGGTTCGTGCGGATCTCCGTCTTCGTCGTCCCGGTCCTCGCCTTCGTCACCACCAAGCGGATCTGCCTCGGCCTGCAGCGCCGGGACCGCGACAAGGTGCTGCACGGCAGGGAGACCGGCCTCATCAAGCTGCTTCCGCACGGCGAGTACATCGAGGTCCACGAACCCCTCAGCCAGGGCAGCCTGTTCGTCCTCACCCAGCACGAACAGAACCCGCCGTACGAGATCGGCCCGGAGGAGGACGCCAACGGGGTGCGCCGGAAGGTCACCCTCGTCCAGCGGATGCGCGCGAGCCTGGCGAAGGGCATGTACGGCCCGGACACCCATGTCCCGAAGCCGACGCGGGAGGAGTACAAGGAGCTCACGAGCGGCGACCACCACTAGGCGCCCCTTCAGGGGCGCGGGGAACTGCGCGATCAGCCCCCACCGGCCCGCGGCCGAGGACAGTCGAGAACCACCCGTCGGCACTCCTCCGGCGTCCCCCAGGCCCCGCGCAGCGCCCGCGCCCTGGTCAGCCACAACGACAGGTCGTACTCCTCCGTGTAGCCGATCGCCCCGTGCAACTGCAGCGCGGCCCGCGCACTCGCGTACGCCGCCTCGCACGCGGCCAGCTTCGCCGCGGCCACGTCCGCGGGCGCCATGGTGACCGCCGCCCCGGACACCAGCGGCCGCGCGAACTCCAGCGCGATCTTCACGTCGGCCAGTCGGTGCTTCACCGCCTGGAACGACCCGACGGGCACGCCGAACTGGGTCCGCTGCCCGACGTACGCCACCGTTGTGTCGAGCAGGGCCAGTCCCACCCCCAGGGCCTGCGCGGCCGTGGCCAGCCGGGCCCAGGTCAGCGCCTGCTCCCACGGCGGCTCCGTACTGAGCAACTCACCGACCGGAGCGAGCGGTGTGAGCCGCCTCGCCGGGTCCAGCGAACGGCGTACCGCACCGGCGCCGGGGGACAGCCGGAGGCCCTCCGGCGTCGCGGCGAGCCGCACGTCGGCGGCGTCGCCGTCCAGCGCGTACCCGTACCCGTGCTCGGCGACCGTCACCGTCGCCAGGGTCTCTCCCGCGGCGATCCCGGGCAGGAACCGCTTTGCGGGACCGGGGACCGCGCCGAGCAGCACCGCCGCGGCCACCGTCTCCACCAGCGGCCCCGGCACCGCGTGCCGCCCCAGTTCCACGAACGCGAGCGCGAGTTCGACCGGCCGCGCCCCCTCCCCGCCGTACTCCTCGGGCACCGCGAGGCCGAACACCCCCGCCGCGCCGAGCCGCCCCCACAGCGCCCGCCCGCTCGTGTGCTCCCCGCGGCTCCACTCCCGGATCACCGCCGGGGTGTCCGCCGCCGCCAGCAGCGCGCGCAGGGACCCGGCGAAGTCGCGCTGCTCGGTGTCGAGGCGGAAACGCATGTCAGCGGCGTCCCTTCGGCAGGCCGAGCAGCCGTTCGGCGATGATGTCGCGCTGGATCTCGTTGGCGCCCGCGTAGACGGGCCCGGCGAGGGAGAAGACGTACCCCTCGGACCAGGGCGTGTCGGCCAGTTCGCCCTCCGGGCCGAGCAGGTCGAGCGCCGTCTCGTGCAGCGCCAGGTCCAGCTCGGACCAGAACACCTTGTTCAGGCTGGACTCGGGGCCGAGCGCCTCGCCGTCCAGGACGCGGGAGGCGGCCGCGTAGGTGAAGAGCTGGTAGGCGCGGGCGCCGACGACGGCGTCGGCCACCCGGCCCGCGGCGGACTCCGGGGCACCGCGGGCCCGCCACAGCTCCAGCAGCCGGTCCGCGGCGGCCAGGAACCGGCCCGGCGACCGCAGGGTCAGCCCCCGTTCGTTGCCCGCCGCCGACATGGCGATCCGCCAGCCCTGGCCCGGCTCGCCGATCACGTCCTCGTCGGGGACGAACACCTCGTCCAGGAAGAGTTCGGCGAACGCCGGCTTCCCGTCCAGGCGGCCGATCGGGCGGACCGTGACCCCCGGGGCACGCAGGCCGAACATCAGGTACGTGAGCCCCTGATGAGGCCTGGGCGTGTCCGGTTCGCTGCGGAACAGGCCGAACGCGCGGTCCGCGAACGCGGCCCGCGACGACCACGTCTTCTGGCCGCTGAGCAGCCAGCCGCCGTCCGTCCGGACGGCCCGGGAGGTGAGCGCGGCCAGATCGGAACCGGCCCCGGGCTCGGACCAGGCCTGCGCCCAGACGACCTCACCGGTGGCCATCGGGGGCAGCACCCGCGACCGCTGCTCCTCGGTGCCGTGGTCGAAGAGGGTCGGGGCGAGCAGGCTGACGCCGTTCTGGCCGACCCGGCCCGGCGCGCCCGCCGCGTGGTACTCCTCCTCGAAGACCAGCCAGCGGACCAGCCCCGCGTCCCGGCCGCCGTACCGCTCGGGCCAGGACACCACCGACCAGCGGTCCGCGGCCAGTTCGGCCTCCCACGCGCGGTGCGCCGCGAAGCCCTCGGCGGTCTCCAGCGAGGGGAGCGGGGGGTCGGGCACGTGCTCCGCGAGCCAGGCGCGGGCCTCGGCGCGGAACTCCTCGTCGGCCGGGGTGTGGGTCAGATCCACGGTCGCCGTCACCGTCCTTCCCTAACAAGTGTTTGGTAGGTTAGCGTGGCCCCATGACAGGCGTCGAGACTCCGGAGTACGTGCCAGGGCACGGGCTGCTGACGGGCCGCACCGCCGTCGTGACCGCCGCGGCCGGATCGGGCATCGGCGGCGCCACCGCGCGCCGCTTCCTGGAAGAGGGCGCACGCGTGCTGATCAGCGACGCGCACCCGCGCCGGCTCGAGGAGTACCGGGCCGCACTGGCGGACGCGCATCCGGGCGCCGTGGCCGCGGTGCCCTGCGACGTCACCGACGAGGCACAGGTGCGCACCCTGTTCGAGACCGCCGTACGCGAGCACGGCCGGCTCGACATAGTCGTCAACAACGCCGGTCTGGGCGGGACCTCACCGCTGGTCGAGATGGAGGACGAGCAGTGGTCGCGGGTCCTCGACGTCACTCTGGGCGGCACCTTCCGGTGCCTGCGCGCCGCCCTGCGGCACTTCCGCGACGGCGGACGCGGCGGGGTCGTCGTCAACAACTCCTCCGTCGTCGGCTGGCGCGCCCAGGCCGGACAGGCGCACTACGCCGCCGCCAAGGCCGGGGTGATGGCGCTGACCCGGTGCGCGGCGGTCGAGGCCGCCGAGTACGGCGTGCGGGTCAACGCCGTGGCGCCCAGCCTCGCCATGCATCCGCATCTGGTCAAGGTGACCTCCGCCGAACTGCTCGAGGAGCTGACCGCGCGCGAGGCCTTCGGGCGGTACGCCGAACCATGGGAGGTGGCCAACGCGATCGTCTTCCTGGCCTCCGGCTACTCCTCCTACCTCACCGGAGAGGTCGTCTCCGTCAGCAGCCAGCACCCGTAGGACCAGAATGGACCCGTGCCGACCAAGAAGAAGCCCCAGGTGACCGCCGCTCCCGCCCGGCGCCGCGAACTCCTCGAGACCGCCGCCGAGGTCTTCGCCGAGCAGGGCTACAACGCCACCACCGTACGCAAGATCGCGGACCACGCGGGCATGCTCGCGGGCAGCCTCTATTACCACTTCGACTCCAAGGAATCGATGCTGGAGGAGATCCTGCGGACCTTCCTCGACGAGCTCTGGAGCGGCTACGACACCGTCCTGGACGCCGGACTCGGTCCCCGTCAGACCCTCGAAGCCCTGGTCACCGAGTCCTTCCGGGAGATCGACCGGCACCGCGCCGCCGTCGCCATCTACCAGAAGGAGAGCCGGCAACTGGTCGCGCAGGAGCGGTTCGGCTTCCTCGCCGAGTCGCAGCGCAAGTTCGAGACGGCGTGGCTTGCCACGCTGGAGCACGGGGTCGCCGCGCACGTCTTCCGCGCCGACCTCGACGTCCGCCTCACCTACCGGTTCGTGCGCGACACCGTGTGGGTCGCCGCCTCCTGGTACCGGCCCGGCGGACAGCACACCCCGGAGGAGATCGCCCGCCAGTACCTGTCGATGGTGCTGGACGGGATCGCCGTCCGCGAATAGCCCACCCATCCGCTGAAATCCCCTTTCTGCCGAGGGAGTCGCCGACATGGCCGAGGCCTACATAGTCGAAGCGGTACGCACGCCCGTCGGGCGGCGCCGGGGTCAACTGAGCGGTGCCCACCCGGCCGACCTGGGCGCCCATGTGCTGACCGCCGTGGTCCAGCGGTCGGGCGTCGACCCGGCCGCCGTCGAGGACGTCGTCTTCGGCTGCCTCGACGCGGTCGGCCCGCAGGCCGGTGACATCGCCCGCACCAGCTGGCTGGCGGCCGGGCTGCCCGAGGAGGTGCCGGGCGTGACCGTCGACCGGCAGTGCGGTTCCTCGCAGCAGGCCGTGCACTTCGCCGCCCAGGCCGTCCTCTCCGGCACCCAGGACCTGGTGGTCGCGGGCGGTGTCCAGAACATGTCCCAGATCCCCATCGCCTTCGCCTCCCGGCAGGCCGCCGAGCCGCTCGGACTGTCCGAGGGTCCCTTCCTCGGCAGCGAGGGGTGGCGCGCCCGGTACGGCACACAGCCCGTCAACCAGTTCGCCGGTGCCGAGATGATCGCCGCCAAGTGGGGCATCGGCCGCCGGGACCAGGAGGAGTTCGCCCTGAACTCCCACCGCAGGGCCCTGCGCGCCATCGACGAGGGCCGCTTCGAGCGCGAGATCGTGCCCTACGGCCCGTTCGCCGTGGACGAGGGCCCGCGCCGTGACACCTCCCTGGAGAAGATGGCCGCCCTGAAGCCGGTCGTCGACGGCGGCACCATCACCGCCGCCTGCTCCTCACAGGTCTCCGACGGCGCCGCCGCGATGCTGCTCGCCTCCGAACGGGCGCTCGGCGAACACGGTTTGCGTCCCCGGGCCCGCGTCCACCACCTCTCCGTCCGCGGTGAGGACCCCGTCCGGATGCTCTCCGCGCCGATCCCGGCCACCGCGTACGCCCTGAAGAAGACCGGCCTCACCATCGACGCCATCGACCTCGTCGAGATCAACGAGGCGTTCGCCCCGGTCGTCCTCGCCTGGCTCAAGGAGACCGGCGCCGACCCCGCCCGGGTCAACGTCAACGGCGGCGCGATCGCCCTCGGCCACCCCCTGGGCGCCACCGGCGTCCGGCTGATGACCACCCTCCTGCACGAACTGGAGCGCACCGGCGGCCGCTTCGGCCTCCAGACCATGTGCGAGGGCGGCGGCCAGGCCAACGTGACCATCATCGAGCGGCTCTGAGTCCGGCCAGCTCCCGCATCACCTCCTCCGCCTCCGCCACGACGCGCGCCACCAGCTCCGCGCACGACGGCAGGTCGCCGATCACCCCGGCGACCTGGCCGGACGCCATCACCCCGAGGTCCGTGCGGCCGTCCACCATGGCCGACCTGAGCAGCATCGGGGTGTTGGCGGCGAGCAGCACCTGACTCCAGGTCAGGTTCCGTCCGTGCCGCAGGGCGAGACCGTCGCGGAGCATCTGCCACCAGGTGAGGCCGGAGAGGTGGCGGAAGGCGGCCGCGTGGCGCACGGCCCGCAGCAGCCGCCGCGTCCGGCCGGTGTCCTCCAGGGAGTCGACCAGCTGGGTGCGCAGCATCCGGTGCGGCAGGCCGTCCACCGCCCTGGTCACCGTGACGTCCCTGACGGTCGCCGCCAGATACCTCGCCTTCACCGCGTCAGGCACCGTCGAGTCCGAGGTGAGCAGGAAACGGGTGCCCATCGCCACTCCGGCCGCCCCGTAGGCGAGCGCCGCCACCAGCCCCCGTCCGTCGAAGAAGCCCCCGGCGGCCACCACCGGTATCCGCACCGCGTCCACCACCTGCGGCAGCAGCACGCTCGTGGCCACCTCGCCGGTGTGCCCGCCGCCCTCACCGCCCTGCACGATCACCGCGTCCGCACCCCAGGCCGCGACCTTCTCCGCGTGCCGCCGCGCCCCGACCGACGGGATCACCACCACGCCCGCCTCCTTCAGTTCGGCGATCAGCTCCCGGGAGGGGGCGAGCGCGAACGACGCCACCCGCACACCCCCGTCGACGATCAGCCGCACCCGCTCCCCGGCGTCCGCCGCGTCCGCCCGCAGGTTCACCCCGAACGGGGCGTCCGTGCGGCACCGCACCTCGGCTATCGCGGCCCGCAGCTGATCGAGGGTCATCGTCGCGGAGGCCAGGATGCCGAGCGCCCCGGCGTTGGCCGTCGCGGAGACAAGCCGGGGCCCCGCCACCCAGCCCATCCCCGTCTGCACGACGGGATGCCGGACCCCGACCAGCCGGGTGAGCGCGGTCTCCATCAGCCCGCCACCTCCCTGGTCCGCGCGCCGCCCGGATCCAGCACCTCGCGGATCAGCCGCAGCTCCTCGGGGGTGGGATCGCGGGTGTACGGCACCTCGTCGGGGACGGTGAGCTCGAAGTCCGTGGCCTCCCGCACCCGGTCCACGCTCACGCCCGGATGCAGTGCGGCCAGCCGCATCGAGCGGTCCGGGGTCGCGAAGTCGAGGACACCCAGGTCGGTGACGACCCGCGGGACGCGGTGGAAGCGCTCCGTGCCGGGGTGCTCGGCCACCCGGTCGTACCCCACCCCGCACACCATGTCGACCTTGGCCACGAACACCCGCCGCGAGTGCTTCGGGACCCAGTAACTGGTCGGGTTGTTGAGGGTGTTGAGGGGGGCGCCGCGCACCCCGAGCAGCTGGCGGCGGGGCCGGGACCAGTCGCCGATGGCCGAGATGTTCTGGTTGCCGTACCGGTCGAGCTGGCTCGCGCCCATCATCACGTGCCGGCGGCCGCCGGAGACCAGGGCCAGGTGCTGCCGGTAGGGCAGCCAGCCCTCGGGGGTGCCGTCGGGGCGGACCAGCAGCGCCTCGCCGTCGGTCAGCAGCAGGTCGGGGGCGAAGGTGAGCCGGGCCAGCCGGGCGCCCAGCGAAGGGATCAGGCCCATCGGGCTCGCCAGGATCTCACCCGAGCCGCGCCAGGCCTCGGCACAGGCGATGACGCAGTGGTCGGCGCGCAGTACGTCCATCAGCCCCGCTCCTCCCGCCAGTTACCCACCGCCGCCTGGTAGGCCCGTTCGTCCCCGGACAGGAACCGCTCGGCGAACTCCGCCCACGGGGTCGTCGCGTACAGCCGCTGGAACTCCTCGTCCCGTCCGTGGTCGGGCGCGCAGGAGGTGAAGTGGGCGCCGGCCGGGGCCTCCACGACCCCCGTCACGTGCAGCCGCTTGATCAGCAGCGACTGCGCCGGCCCCGCTTTCGTCAGCTCGGCCGTGTCCACGATCCGCTCGCAGGAGACGTAGGCCGCGTCCGCCGCCTCGCAGAACAGGTCGTCGAAGTACGGGTCCGGGCCGAGGTACTGGCCGTTGCCCAGCGGGTCGGCGCGGTTGACGTGGACCAGGGCCGCGTCCAGCCGCAGGGCGGGCATCGCCACGAACGTCTCCCCGTCGTCGTAGGGCGAGGTGACGGTCCGCAAGCCGGGGTTGACCCGCATGACGTCCGAGCCGAGCCCCGCGCGTACCGGCAGGAAGGGCAGCCGGTTCGCGGCGGCCCGCAGGCCCCACATGAACATGCCCTCGTCGACCTCCGTCAGCTCCAGGGCCCCGCGCTCGCGCGCCGCCCGGTAGTGCGGTTCCAGCGGGACGGAGTCCAGGGTGACGAAGGGCGCCACCAGCCTGCGCACCCGGCCGGCCGCGACCAGCATCCCGACGTCCGGGCCGCCGCAGGAGACCAGGGTCAGGTCGTCGACACCACTCCGGAGCACGGCTCTGACCAGGGACATCGGCTTGCGTCGGGAACCCCAGCCGCCGATGCCGAGGGTCATGCCGCTGCGCAGCCGGGCGACGGCCTCGTCGGCGGTCATCGTCTTGTCAGTCACTCCCCGCACCCTCCTTCCCGAAGGTGTCACGGACCCGGTCGGCCACCCCGCTGAGGGCGGCCTCGAAGGTGAAGCCCTGTTCCAGGCGGTAGCTGCGCCGCACGTCGACGGGGTCGATGCCGTTGATCGCGGCCTTGGCCAGGCGCAGCAGCCGGCCGTCCTTGGCGGCTATCTCCCGCGCCAGTTCCAGGGCCGCGGCCGGCAGCTCCGCGCTCGGTACCACCCGCCACACCGAGCCGTGCGCGTGCAACTGGGCGGCGGTCGCGGTGCGCGAGGTGTAGTACAGCGTCCGCATCAGATGCGGCGGGACCAGCCGGGCCAGGTGGGTGGCCGCGCCCAGGGCGCCCCGGTCCAGCTCGGGCAGGCCGAAGACGGCGTCCTCGCTCGCCACGATCGCGTCCGCGTTGCCCACCAGGCCTATCCCGCCGCCCAGACAGAAGCCGTGCACCGCCGCCACCACCGGGGTCTCGCACTCGTACACCGCCGCGAAGGCCTCCGCGCAGCCCCGGTTGGCGCCGAGCAGCGCCTCGTGGCCGTCCGCCTGTATCTCCTTGATGTCCACGCCGGCGTTGAACCCGCGGCCCCGCGCGGACAGCACCACGCACCGGACCCCCGGGTCGCGGCCCGCCGCGCGCACCGCCTCCGCCAGCGCGAACCAGCCGCGCACCGGCAGCGCGTTCACCGGCGGGTGGTCGACGGTGACCTCGGCGACGCCTTTTTCCGGGAACGAGGTGGAGACACCCATGGACGCATCAGCTACCTTCGCACTCGACAACCTTTCCACCAAACATTTGTTAGGTGTGAGGCTTCGAAGCTAGCAGCCGGTGCGAGCGAGCGGGAGGCCCTGTGGAAAACCTGGCGCGAGGCGCCGCGGACGGCTCCCTGCGCGGCCGGACGGTCGTGGTCACCGGCGGTACCCGGGGCGTGGGCGCCGGGATCGCCCGCTCCTTCGCCGAAGCCGGCGCGCACGTCCTGACCTGCGCCCGCCGACCGCCCGAGGAACCCCTCGACGGCGTCGGGTTCACCCCCCTCGACCTGCGCGACCCGCCCGCCGTGCGTGCCTTCTTCGACGCCCTGCCCCGGGTCGACGTGCTCGTCAACAACGCGGGCGGCACCCCCTACCGGCTGCTCGCCGAGGCGGACGCCGAGCGGCACGCCCGGGTGATCGAGCTGAACCTCCTCACCCCGCTGACCGCCTCCCTCGCCGCCCACGAGCACCTGCGGCGGGCCCGGGGCGCCGTCGTGATGATCGGCAGCGTCAGCGGCGGCCGCGCCTCGCCGGGCTCCGCCGCCTACGGCGCCGCCAAGGCGGGACTGGAGAACCTCGCCCGGTCCATGGCCGTGGAGTGGGCACCGGAGGTCCGGGTCAACACGCTGGTCGTAGGGATGGTCCGCACCGAGCTGTCCCACCTCCACTACGGCGGCCCGGACGGCGTCGACGCCGTCGCCCGCACCCTCCCGCTCGGCCGCCTCGCCGCCCCGTCCGACGTCGGCGCCGCCGCCGTCTTCCTCGCCTCCGACGCGGCCGCCTACATCAGCGGGGCGAGCCTGCTCGTCCACGGCGGCGGGGAACGGCCCCTGTTCCTCGACGCCGCAACTGCCGACAAGCCGTCCCACCAGGAGGACTGAGATGAGCGGAATCTGCGCGGACCGGGTCGTGGCCGTCACCGGCGCGGGGCGCGGCCTCGGCCGCGCCCACGCGCTGGCCTTCGCGGCCGAGGGCGCCCGGGTCGTCGTCAACGACCTCGGGGTCGGCCTCGACGGCGTGCCGGGCCCGGACAGTCCCGCCTCGGCCGTCGTGGACGAGATCCGAGCGGCCGGCGGCGATGCCGTCGCGCACGGCGGTGACATCGCGACCACCGCCGGGGCCGCCTCGCTGGTCGGGACGGCCGTGGAGACCTACGGCCGGCTCGACACCCTCGTGAACAACGCCGGGTTCCTGCGCGACCGGATGCTCGTCAACCTCGGTGAGGACGACTGGGACGCGGTCGTGCGGGTGCACCTCAAGGGCCACTTCCTGCCGCTGCGGCACGCGGCCGCGCACTGGCGGGCCGAGGCCAAGGCGGGCCGCACGCCGGTGGCCCGGATCGTCAACACCGGCAGCGGGGCCGGACTGCTGGGCTCCGTCGGACAGGGCAACTACAGCGCGGCCAAGGCCGGGATCGTCGGCCTGACCCTGGTCGCCGCCGCCGAACTCGCGCGCTACGGCGTCCAGGTCAACGCCGTGGCCCCCGCCGCCCGCACCCGGATGACCGAACGCGCGTTCGCCGCGGCCATGGCCGCGCCCGGCTCCGGGTTCGACGCCATGGCGCCGGAGAACGTCTCCCCGCTCGTGGTCTGGCTCGGCTCCGCCGCCAGCGCCGGGGTCACCGGGCGGGTGTTCGAGACCGAGGGCGGCCGGATCACCGTCATGGAGGGCTGGCGCGCGGGGCCGACCGCCGACAAGGGGGCGCGCCGGACCCCGGCCGAGGCGGGGGAGACGGCCCTCGAACTGCTGGCCGGGGCGGCGACTCCCGGGGCGGTGTACGGGGCCTGACCGGCGGGCCCGCCGACGGCTCCGCCCGACGGCTCCGCCCGACGGCTCCGCCCGAGGCCCGGTCCGGGTGCCGTGCTCCCGGCACCGCCGCGACCGTCACGACCGCCACGACCGCCACGACCGCTACGTGTCGCACTCCAGCACCGTCCGGCACAGTGAGCACCGGGCCCGGACCCGGCCGCGCACCGGCACCCTGATGCGCTGATGACAGGTGGGGCACGGGAACGTGACCCGCAGCCGGCCGCCGTCGTCGGGCGTGAACGCGTACGGGGTGCCGGGGTGCGGGGCCTGGGCCGCGGGGGCGTGCCGGCGGTCCCGGGCGTAGCGGCGGCGGCCCGCCCAGCCCGCCGCGGTGAGCGGCGGCTGCTCCTTGTCCTGGCGGGCCCGGGCCATGCCCTTCTCGTACGCCGTGTAGGCCTGCGGGCTGGTGAACCAGACCGACGGGTCCTCGTGGAAGACCAGGGCGCGCTTCGCCAGGACGTAGCCGAACTCCTCCGGGGTCAGGTAGCCCAGCTTCTGGGACGCCTCCCCGTGCTCCCGGTAGGCGTCCAGCAGCAGCCAGCCCGCGCCCAGGTAGGTGGTCGCGGTGTCGGTCAGGATCTCGTTGTCCGGGGTGCTCGGGAAGGACAGGCCGAGCCGGTGCAGGTAGACGTGCATCACCTCGTGGGCGAGGGCCGCGCCGATGTCCCTGCGATGGGTGCGGAAACGGTCGTTCAGCTCGATGAAGTACTCGGGGCCGGCGGTGAGTTCGACGTTCGCCGCGTGGGTCATCTCCCGGAAGCCGACGATCATCCGGGCGTCCGGCAGCCGGAAGTGCCGGACCAGCTCGCGGGCGACCCGCTGGGCGCCGAGGTGCAGGTCGTCGGCGTCGCAGAACGCGACGTCGGCGGGGAGCACGCTGGCGGCGAAGGTCTGGACGGTGTCGTACGACAGGCGCCGGTACAGCGCCGTGACGGCGGCCCGCACCGTGTCCAGGTGCGGGTAGCCGTGTTCGACCGGGCCGCCGTTCGCCACGTCTTCCTACCCCCGCCGACGCCGCTGGAGCTGTCTTTCACAGTATGCGGGGGACGGGGGCGAAGGGGAGGGCCCAGGGCTGTTCGGACACCGCGCGCCGTGGGGGCCCTGCCGGGGGGTTCGGCGCGGGCGCCGCCGGCCCCCGCGAAAGCCCTTAGGGATCACACGGTCGGCCCCTTAGGGTTGACGTCCATGACCACCAGCAACACCGGTACCGGTGACGTCGACCCCGCCGTCCGCGCCGAGCTCGGGCGGCTGCGCGACAGCATCGACAACATCGACGCGGCCGTCGTCCACATGCTCGCCGAACGCTTCAAGGCCACCCAGCAGGTCGGCCACCTCAAGGCGGTCCACCGGCTGCCCCCGGCCGACCCGGCCCGCGAGGCCCGTCAGATCGCCCGGCTGCGCGCCCTAGCCGAGAACGCCAAGCTCGACCCCGCCTTCGCCGAGAAATTCTTGACCTTCATCATCGCCGAGGTGATCAGACACCACGAGTCCATCGCCGAGGACACCACCGGCGACGGGACCGCGGAAGCGCACTGACCCGGCCGGACGCCCGCGGGCGCCCCGGCCCGCGTCGGGCCGGGCCGCCGCCCGCACCGCACCCGCCGGCACCCTCCGCACGCACCACCCGCCAAAGGTCGGACATAAGCCCCTTACCGCCCCCCACCCCTGTGCGTTGTCGGTGTCATCGGGCAGCATGGCCCGCATGTCCGTACTGACTCGCGACGAAGCGCAGAGCCGCGCCGAGCTCCTCGACGTCCACCGCTACACGATCGACCTCGACCTGACCACCGGGGACGAGACCTTCGACTCCCGGACCGTGATCAGGTTCACGGCCCGGTCCGACGGCGACACCTTCGTCGAGATGAAGCCCGCCGAACTGCGCGCCGTCACCCTCGACGGACAGCCCCTCGACCCGGGCGCGCTGGACCAGGACCGGCTGCCCCTGAAGAACCTCACCGCCGGAGAGCACGAGCTGCGCGTCGACGCCACGATGCGCTACTCCCGCACCGGCGAGGGCATGCACCGCTTCACCGACCCCACGGACGACGAGACGTACGTCTACACGCAGCTCTTCCTGGACGACATCCAGCGCGTCTTCGCCGCCTTCGACCAGCCCGACCTGAAAGCCGTCTTCGAGCTGACCGTCAAGGCCCCCGATAGCTGGACCGTGCTGGCCAACGGGATCACCGAGCACCTCGGCGAGGGCCGCTGGCGGGCCGCCGCGACCCCGCTGATCTCCACCTACCTGGTCGCCGTCGCCGCCGGCCCCTGGCACTCCGTGCGCACCGAGCACCGCGGCCTGCCCTTCGCCATCCACTGCCGCCGCTCGCTCGCCCCGCACCTGGACGCCGACGCCGAGGAGATCCTCGACATCACGCGCGCCTGCTACGACCGCTACCACGAGAAGTTCGAGGAGCCCTACCCCTTCGACTCCTACGACCAGGCGTTCGTCCCCGAGTTCAACGCCGGCGCCATGGAGAACCCGGGCCTGGTCACCTTCCGCGACGAGTTCGTCTACCGCTCCGCCGTCACCGACACCGAGCGGCAGACCCGCGCCATGGTCATCGCCCACGAGATGGCCCACATGTGGTTCGGCGACCTCGTCACCCTGCGGTGGTGGGACGACATCTGGCTGAACGAGTCGTTCGCCGAGTACATGGGCTACCAGACCCTCACCGAGGCCACCCGCTTCACCGACACCTGGGTCGACTTCGGCGTGGCCCGCAAGTCCTGGGGCTACGACGCCGACCAGCGCCCCTCCACCCACCCGGTCGCCCCCGAGGCCGTCGACGACACCGCCGCCGCCCTGCTCAACTTCGACGGCATCTCCTACGCCAAGGGCGCCTCCGCGCTGCGCCAGCTGGTCGCCTGGATGGGCGAGAAGGACTTCCTCGCCGGCATCAACATCCACTTCCGCCGGCACCGGTTCGGCAACGCCACCCTGGCCGACTTCATCGACTCCCTCGCCGCCGCCACCGAACGCGACGTGCACGCCTGGGCCGACGCCTGGCTGCGCACCACCGGCGTCGACACCCTCACCCCGGTCCTCGCCGCCGCCCCCGACGGCACCCGCACCCTCACCGTCGAACGCGACGGCAGCCGCCCGCACCGCGTCTGCGTCGGCGTCTACGACCGGGACCTCGCCGACGCCGGGGGCCTCACCCTGCGCGAACGCATCGACATCGACATCCCGCAGAGCGCCCCGCAGGCCGTCGGCAAACGCCCCGCGCTGCTCCTGCTCAACGACCGCGACCTCACCTACGCCAAGGTCCGCTTCGACGCCGAGTCCGCCGGGACCGTCCGCGCCGACCTCGCGGGCCTGCCCGACCCGCTCACCCGCGCGGTGGTGTGGAACGCCCTGCGGGACGCGGTCCGCGACGGCGAACTCCCGCCCGCCGACTACCTGGAGACCGCCCGCGCCCACCTCCCGCGCGAGACCGACCTCGCCCTGGTCCAGGGCGTGCTGGCCTTCACCACGGCCCACGTCGTCGACCGCTACCTCCGGCCCGAGGACCGCCCGGCCGCCCTGGCCACCGTCTCGGCCCTGTGCCGCGACCTCATCCGGCGCACCGAGGACGGCGACAACCCCGGCCTGCGGCTGATCGCCGTACGGCACTTCGTCCGGGCCGCCGCCCAGCCGGACACCATCGCCGCCTGGCTCGCCGAGGGCACCGTGCCGGGCGGACCCGAACTCGACCCCGAGCTGCGCTGGCGCATCCTGAGCCGGCTCGCCGTCCTCGGCGCCACCGACGAGGCCCAGATCGCCGCCGAGCTGGCCCGCGACCCCAGCGCCAGCGGCCAGGAGGGCGCCGCCCGCTGCCGCGCCTCGCTGCCCGACCCCGAGGCCAAGGCCAGGGCCTGGGAGGCGATGTTCAACGGTGACGAGCTGTCCAACTACCTGTTCGCCGCCACCGCGCAGGGCTTCTGGCACCCCGAACAGGCCGACCTGGTCAGGGAGTACGTGCCGCGCTACTACCCGGACGCGGTCGCCGTCGCCGCCCGGCGCGGCCCCGCCATCGCGGGCGTCGTCGGCCGGGACGCCTTCCCCTCCCACGCCGTCGACGCGGAGAACCTCGGTCTCGGCCAGGCGTGTCTGCGCGACGCCGGCCCGGTCACGTCCCTGCGCCGCCGGCTGACCGACGAACTCGACGACCTGGCAAGGGCGCTGCGGGTCCGCGAGGCGTAGGGCCGCCGACCCGGGACGACCCGGGCGCGGCCGGTCCCCGACGACGCGGGGACCGGCCGCCGCTCCTGGGCCCGGTCGCCGGACACGATCTAGCCCGCCGGTCGCAGTTCCGCCCGGCGCAGGGCCCCTTCGCGGGGGCCCGCGCGCCGGTTGCCGACCTCCGCCGCCACCGGCACCGCCGCACCCAGCGTGAAGCCGAGACGCTGCAGGAAACCCTCACCGGACCGCCAGCCCGGCGGCACGCCCGCCGTCACCAGCGACACCCCCTCGGCATGCGCGAGCAGCGACTCGGCCAGCGCCCGCCCGAGACCCCGGCCGCGCGCCCAGGGCGCCAGCAGGAACAGCCCCACCGCGACCGCCCCGGGCGCCGGATGGTTCCGTACCGCGTCCACCAGGCCCGAGACGACCCCGTCCCGCTCCAGTACGAGCAGCACCTTGTCGTCCGGATCGGCGCCCTCGGGCAGCCCGTAGAACAGGCTCTGCACGTCGCCCGGCCCGGACGGCAGACCGGTCGCCGCCACGAACCAGTCCTCGCACGCCTCGAACAGTTCGAGCAGCGCCCCCTCGTCCGAGGGCAGCGGCTCCCGGACCAGCACCCGCTCACCGGGCACGTCGATCATCCACGCGTCAACCACCCGACCGACGTTAACCCCCGGTCAGCCCCGGTCTCAACGCCCCGTCGCCGCCTGCTCCGACGCGCCCCCGGCGCAGCCGTCCCCGACATGTTTTCCCCGCACGGCAGTACCCACTTTCGGGTTCCGATCGTTGTACTTTGCGGGCGCGCAGACCCAATCCCGTACAAGCTGGAACTCCCCCCGCGGACAACCCCTTTCGGCCGGCGCCCCGAGGAGACCCATGAGCACGCCGCCCCTCGCATCCGGACCCCAGGGCCCCGACGCCCTGCGGCCCCTGCTCGACACCGTGCTCGACGCGCTGCGCGACGGCGGCCGGGCCCGTGGCGGACCGCTGCCCGCGGGCGGCCCCGACGCGGTGACCGGGCGGGTCGCGGACGCCGTCGGGGACGTCCTCCCGGACCACGGCGACCCCGACGCCCTGCGCACCCTGGTGACGGTCCTCGCGGCGGGCGCGGCCGACCCCGCCGACCCGCTGTGCGCGGCCCACCTGCACTGCCCGCCGCTCGCCGTCGCCACCGCCGCGGACCTCGCCGCCAGCGCCCTCAACCCCTCGCTGGACTCCTGGGACCAGGCCCCGGCCGCCTCCGCCCTGGAAGCCATGGTCACCCGTGCCCTCGCCCACACCATCGGCCTGTCCGACGCGGTGGTCACCAGCGGCGGCACCGAGTCCAACCAACTCGCCCTGCTCCTCGCCCGCGAGGCCCTCGGCGGCGGCGTCCGGCTGATCTGCGGCGCCAACGCCCACCACTCGCTGCCCCGCGCCGCCTGGCTGCTGGGCCTGCCCGACCCGGTCGTGGTCCCGGCACCCGACGGCGTCCTCGACCCGGCCGCCCTGCACGCGGCCCTCACCCGGCTGCCGAAACCGTTCGTCGTGGCCGCGACCGCCGGCACCACCGACGCCGGTCTCATCGACCCGCTCCCCGAGATCGCCGGCCTGTGCGCGGCCCACGGCGCCCGGCTGCACGTCGACGCCGCCTACGGGGGCGGCCTCGCCTTCAGCGACCGGCACCGGGACAAACTCGCCGGCCTGGAGCGCGCCCACACCGTCACCCTCGACCTGCACAAACTCGGCTGGCAGCCGGTCGCCGCGGGCCTCCTGGCGGTCGCCCGCCCGGCCGAGCTGGGCGTGCTCCACCACCGCGCCGACTACCTCAACGCCGACGATGACACCGAAGCCGGCTACCCCGACCTGCTCGGCCGCTCGCTGCGTACCACCCGGCGCCCCGACGTCCTCAAGATCGCGGTCACCCTCAGGACCCTGGGCCGCTCCGGACTCGGCGCGCTGGTCGACCAGGTGTGCGCACGGGCCCGTGAGTTCGCCGCCCTGGTCCGGGAGCACCCCGGCTTCGAGCTCCACGGCCGCCCGGACATCAGCACGGTGCTGTTCCGCCCCACCGGAGCCACCGACGAGGACGTCGCCGGCATACGGCGCAGCCTGCTGCACGAAGGCCGCGCCGTCCTCGGCCGGGCCCGCCTCGACGGCCGGCTCTGGCTCAAGGCCACCCTCCTCAACCCCCACACCCGGCCGGACGAACTGGCCGTCCTCCTCAAACTCGTGGAAGGAACGACGCCCCAATGAGCTCGCTGCCCAACCCCCCACACCAGGAACCGGACGCCCCCCGTGACCTGGTCGGCATCGGCGTCGGCCCGTTCAACCTCTCCCTGGCCGCACTCGCCCACCCGCTCGCCGAACTGGACGCCGTCTTCTACGAGCAGCGCCCCGGCTTCGACTGGCACCCCGGGCTGCTGATCGACGGCGCCACCATCCAGGTGCCGTTCCTGGCCGACCTGGTGACCCTCGCCGACCCCGCCAGCCCCTGGTCCTTCCTGAACTACCTCAAGTCCCGCGACCGGCTCTTCCCGTTCTACTTCGCCGAGCGCTTCCACATCCAGCGCGCCGAGTACGACGCGTACTGCCGCTGGGTCGCCGGGAACCTGCCCGGACTGCGCTTCTCCCACCAGGTGGACGCGGTCCGCTGGAACGCCGAACGCGACCTGTTCGAGGTCGACTTCACCCACCTCGACGCCGAGGGCGAGGCCGAGGCCCTGGGCCGTACCTACACGAAGAACGTCGTACTGGGGGTCGGCACGGTCCCGCACGTGCCCGACCCGCTCAAGCCCCTGGTGGAGGCACCGGGCGTGCCCGTCGTGCACGCGGCCGACTACCTCGACCACCGCGAGGCCTTCCTCGCCGCCGGCCACGTCACCGTCGTCGGCTCCGGACAGTCCGGCGCCGAGATCTTCCTCGACCTGCTGCGGCACCGTCCCGCCGGCCGCGAGAAGCTGCACTGGATCGGGCGCAGCGAGGCCTTCACTCCCATGGAGTACTCCAAGCTCGGCCTGGAGCACTTCACCCCCGACCACACCCGCTACTTCCACGCCCTGACCGAGCAGGTCCGGGACCGGCTGGTCGCCTCCCAGTGGCGGCTGCACCGGGGCATCGACACCGACACCATCGCCGCCATCCACGACGAGCTCTACCGCCGCACCCTGCACGGCGGCTGGCCCGACGCCGTCCTCACGCCCGGAGTCCAGGTCCGCACGGCCGGCCGCATCGCCACCACCAAGATCGAACTACACCTGGAACACATCCAGCAGGGCAGCCGCTCCCGGCTCGCCACCGACGCCGTGGTGCTCGCCACCGGCTACCGCGAGCGCCCCCTCGGCCGCCTGCTCGCCGGCCTCGACCCCTACCTGCGCCGGGACAGCGGCGAACGCCCGCGCGTGGACGAGCGGTTCCGGCTCGTCCTCGACCCGTCGGTGACCGGATCGGCGTACGTGCAGAACGCCGAGCTGCACACCCACGGTGTCGGCGCCCCGGACCTGGGACTCGCCGCCTGGCGCAGC
The DNA here is from genome assembly GCF_042897315.1 of Streptomyces sp. NPDC001068. Classification (NCBI taxonomy): domain Bacteria; kingdom Bacillati; phylum Actinomycetota; class Actinomycetes; order Kitasatosporales; family Streptomycetaceae; genus Streptomyces; species Streptomyces sp. NPDC001068. Next base: position 348,571 of record NZ_JBIAYD010000004.1, read on the forward strand.
GCCACCATCCTCAACTCCGTGACCGGCAAGGAGCCCTACCCGCTGCCCGCCCGCACCGCCTTCACCAGCTTCGGGCTGGAGCGGTCCGAGGAGCGGGTCCCCCCGCAGCACGGACAGCGGCCCAGGCAGCTCACCCCCCTCGCCGACTGAGGGCACGGGCGCCGGTCCACGGACCGGCGCCCGCCGTACCGTCAGAACACCGGCGTCCCCTCGCGGGTCAGCCTCCAGTCCGCCGACGCGAAGTCCTTCGGGTCCAGGACACCCTTGGCGGTCACCCATTCCGCGATCCGGGTGCGGATCTCCGTCGACTCCGACCACACCTCCTTGGCCGAGGCCACATGCGGGAACGCGCCGCCGCCGTTGGCACGGTAGTTGTTCACCGCGAGCACGAACTGCCCCGCGTCGTCGAGGGCCGCGCCGCCGAAGGTGAGGTTCCTGATCCGGGACCCGGCCGGCCGCGCGATGTCGATGTCGTAGCGCAGACCCGACACGTAGTCGTAGTTGTAGTCAGGACGGTTGCCGGCGTTGGTCAGCTTCTCCACGTCGACGGGCGCCCCGGCCGCCGTCTGCACGTAGTACTCCGCCGAGTACTCCAGATAGGCACGGATCTGAGCGCCCGTCATCACCTTGGCGACCAGCGTGTTGTCGTAGACGTACAGGCCGGACAGGTCCCGGACGGTGACCTGGCCCGCCGGGATCTGCGAGGTCCGGGAGAACGGCGAGGCCTGGGCGAGCACCGGGAGCGCGGCGTACTCGGTGCCCGCCAGCGCCGCCTTGACCACGTCCTCCTGGACCTTGGTGATCAGGTCGATGATCGGGGCGTCCCGGTAGCGGGCCTCGACCGTGGTGAGGGTCTCGGTGGCGGAGCCGACGACCTGGTTGACGTACGCCACCACCTCGGCGTGCTCGTCCTTCAGCAGGCGGGTGATCCTCGGGTCGTCGGACACCGTGTTGGAGTTGCGCAGCGAGGCGGCCACCGACTCCACCTCCCACCCGCCCCTGGCGAACACCAGCTCGATGTCGAAGAGGGTGAGGCGCTCGGCCCAGCACAGCGGCTCGGAGAGCACGACGGTCTTCCCGGTCGCCTCGTTGACGACCTTCAGCTCCGGGATCTCCGCGTGCGCGTGGCCGACCAGGATCGCGTCGATGCCCGGCACCTGCCTGGCCACGTTCGCGGCCGCGTTCTCCACGTAGGGCACCTGGTCGCCGTAGGAGGAGGTGCCCGAGGTGCCGGAGTGCGCCGAGACCACGACCACGTCCGCGCCCATCGCCCGCAGCTTGGGCACCCACTTCGCGGCCTGCTCCTCGAGACCCGGGAAGGCCAGCCTGCCCTGGACGAGGGCCTTGTCCCAGATCGCGATGCCCGGGTTGGTCAGGCCGAGCACGGCGACCTTGACCGGCGGGGCGCCCGGCACGTGGAACTTCTTCATGAAGTACGGCGGGAAGGCCGGCTTCAGGGTTTTCGCGTCGACGGCGTTGGCGCCGAGCAGCGGGAAGCGCAGCTGGTCCTCGAACCTGCGCAGGGTCTCGATGCCGTAGTTGAACTCGTGGTTGCCGAGCACCGCCGCGTCGTACCCGATCGCGTTCATGGCCTGCGCCATCGGGTGCACCGGGCCGCCCTCGGCGGTGATCGGGTCGACCTTGGCGTAGTAGTACGTCAGCGGGGTGCCCTGGATGGTGTCGCCGGCGTCCAGCAGCAGGGTGTTGCGGCGGCCCTTCTCCGCGCGCACCTGGTTCACCAGGGTCGAGATGCGCGCCAGACCGAGGGCGTTCCCCTTGGCGTCCGCGTACTCAGCGTCCTTGAAGTAGTCCCAGTTGAAGACGTTTCCGTGCAGGTCGGTGGTGCCCATGACGGTCAGCGAGTACCGCTTGGGGTGCTTGGCCGGCCTCGGGGCGGCCTGCGCGGCCGGGGCGGCCTGCGCCGGAGCCGCCGCTCCGGCGACCGCGACCCCCGCCCCGGTGGCGGCGGACTTCGTCAGGAACTTCCGGCGGTTCAAGGGCATGTCTTGATCTCCTCGGGAAATGGTCAACGACGCGCGTAGATTCTGTCCTGGACATGACTGACGGCAACAGGTCCTGGAGGTTGCGATCCGGTGACCCGGCCCGCGAACTCCGGTGCGCACAACCGGGGATGACGTGACAGAGTGGGGCGTATGACAGCAGCCCAGCCCGAGGACCGCCGACCGGCCGGCACAGCCGAGGCCCCCCTGCTCGTCGTACGCGGCGAAGCGGAGCTGGAGGTCGAACCCGAGCTGGTCCGGATCGGCGTCATGGTGAGCGCCCGCGGCCGCGACCGCCGCACCACGCTGGACGACCTCACCCGCCGCAACACCACCGCCCTCGACCTGATCAAGTCCTACGGCGACGCGGTGGCCCGGCTGTCGACCGGGGCCTTCTCCATCGCCCCCGAATTCGCCGAACGCGGCCGGGGCGAGAAGGTCCGCAGCTACCAGGGCCGGGTCCAGCTCACCGCCGAACTCACCGACTTCACCGTCCTCGGCGAACTCACCACCAGACTCGCCGACTTGGAACTCACCCGGGTCGACGGCCCCTGGTGGTCGCTGCACCCCGACTCGCCCGTGCACGGCGAGGCCAGGCGGCAGGCGGTCGCCGAGGCCGTGCAGCGCGCACGCGAATACGCGAGCGCTCTCGGCACCTCCCTCGCCGCCCTCGTCGAACTCGCCGACACCGGCTCCGAGGGCCCGCAGCCGCGGCGGGCCGCGTTCGGCGGCGGAGTCCGCCGCATGGCCGCCGCCGAGATCGCCGAGCCCGCCGAACCCCTCGATCTCGAACCACCGCGACTGCGAGTGACCGCTCAGGTCGCCGCGCAATTCACCATGGCGCCGCCCGAGCTGTGACCCCGAAGCGGCCGTTCGGTATTTCGAATGAATGAGCGCCCGCATTCCCGCATTCAACAGGTGCGAGATGCTCATAGGAGCGGACCCTCGCACAATTCAACACTTGTCAATAGGCCTTCACGCAAAGGTTGTTGGGTCGTCATGTGCGACCAATTCTCTACCCGCCGGTAAGGCCTAGGCTCGAAACATGCGCCGAGCAAAGATCGTTTGTACTCTGGGGCCCGCCACCGACTCGTACGACCAGATCAAGGCACTGGTCGAGGCCGGAATGGACGTCGCCCGATTCAACCTCAGCCACGGCAGCCACGCCGAGCACGAGGAGCGCTACCAGCGCGTTCGCAAGGCCTCCGACGAGACCGGTCGCAGCGTCGGCATGCTCGCCGACCTTCAAGGCCCGAAGATCCGCCTCGGCCACTTCACCGAGGGCCCGGTACTCCTCGAACGCGGCGACACCTTCGTCATCACCGTCGAGGAGGGCGTCGAGGGCGACCGCGGGCAGTGCGGCACGACCTACGCCGGCCTCGCCGACGACGTCACCCCCGGTGAGCGCGTCCTCGTCGACGACGGCAAGGTCTGCCTGGAGGTCACCCACGTCGACGGCCCCCGGGTCCACACCACCGTCGTCGAGGGCGGCATGGTCTCCGACCACAAGGGCCTCAACCTCCCCGGCGTCGCCGTCTCCGTTCCGGCCCTGTCCGACAAGGACGAGGCCGACCTGCGCTGGGCACTGCGCACCGGCTTCGACGTGATCGCCCTCTCCTTCGTGCGCAGCGGCAAGGACGTCGAGGACGTCCACCGCATCATGGAAGAGGAAGGCCGCCGACTCCCGGTCATCGCCAAGGTGGAGAAGCCGCAGGCCGTCGAGAACATCGACTCCATCGTGGCCGCCTTCGACGGCATCATGGTCGCCCGCGGCGACCTCGGCGTCGAGATGCCCCTGGAGCAGGTCCCGATCGTCCAGAAGCGCGCCGTCAAACTGGCCAGGCGCAACGCCAAGCCGGTCATCGTCGCCACCCAGATGCTCGACTCGATGATCGACCACTCCCGGCCCACCCGCGCCGAGGCCTCCGACGTCGCCAACGCGGTCATCGACGGCACCGACGCGGTGATGCTCTCCGGCGAGACCAGCGTCGGCAAGTACCCCGTCGAGACCGTCCGGACCATGGCGAAGATCGTCGAAGCCGCCGAGGAGGACATCCTCGCCAGGGGGCTGCCGCCGCTGACCGAGAGCAACAAGCCCCGCACCCAGGGCGGCGCGGTCGCCCGGGCCGCCGCCGAGATGGGCGACTTCCTCGGCGCGAAGTTCCTGGTCGCCTTCACCCAGTCGGGCGACACGGTCCGACGCCTGTCCCGCTACCGCTCGCCGATCCCGCTCCTCGCCTTCACCCCGGAGCCGGCCACCCGCTCCCAGCTCAACCTGACCTGGGGCGTGGAGACCTTCCTCGGCCCGCACGTCGACTCGACGGACAAGATGGTCGACCAGGTGGACGAACTGCTGCTGAAGTACGGCCGCTGCCAGAAGGGCGACGTCGTCGTCATCACGGCGGGCTCCCCGCCCGGCGTCTCCGGCTCCACCAACATGGTCCGCGTCCACCACATCGGCGAGGACGACAGCCCGAGGTAGTGCCGGTGAGACGCTGTCAGTACTTGGGTCCCACGTGGGTGTCCATGAGGGCCACGTGGGCTCTCTTGGCGACGGAGACGCTGAACGCGTTCCCGGCGCGGGTGCAGCGCGTCCATTGGACGCCGAGCTTGTCGAGGGTGCCGGTGCAGAGGGTCAGGATGTCGTCGGACCTGTTGGTGAAGAAGTAGCGCGGGTATTCGTACCGCTTGCGCTCACCGGCGACGACGCGGGTCGTCCAGTTGGTGACGCGGCAGCCGTCGGAGTGGACGAGACCCCGGACGAACTCCCAGGGGTGGGTGTCGACGATCGCCTGCTGCCAGGGCGCGAGGACGATGGGGCGTTCGTGTTTCTTGCCGGGGCCGTGCTGGGGGAAGAGCGCGGGCCAGTGCCGGTGGTAGCTCGTGACCATCGTGCAGCCCTGCCTGGGCATGAGGTACACACCGGTGGCGGGCCGTACAGACTTGATGGCGTCGCGGCACAGCTCGATGAGCCCCGGCCAGGCGTCGGCGCAGGCGATCCGCAGGTAGTGACCCGTGCCGCGGGGGTGGGTGCTGATGCAGCCGTCGCCGAGGTAGAGGCCCAGTAGGTAGGCGTACGCGCGTTCGTCTGCGGGTGGTCCGGGGTCTGGAGCCGTCATGCGGGGGAGCGGCGCAAGGCGGTGTTGCCAGGAGCGAATCGCCGCCCGGGACACCCCCGTCTCCTTGCTGACGGAGTTCAGGCTTCGGCCCTGGGCCACCAGTGTGAGTGCTCGTTCGCGTGTGCTGACGTCGTACATGTGGCCACTGTGAAGGGGGAGGTCACGGCGACACGCAGCGAAAAGGGGATATTCACGAGAAGGTGCGCATCCGCTTATGATTCGCGACCTTGGAACTGAAGGAAAAGTGCCCCGGGTGGGATTCGAACCCACGCTGTCGGTGGTTTGAGCACCGTGTCTCTTCCGCTGGACTACCGGGGCTTCCTGTAAATCAAAGGCAGACCGTGACCCGCCGCGCCCTAGCCTACCGTAGCTAGGTAGGCTCTTGTCAGCACTACCCCCGTGCCCTGAACGAGGAGCCCCCGTGACCGCCGCCGAGTCGCCCCAGCCAGTCGACGCACCCGACGACGACAGGTCTCACGTGCCTCCGCTGACGACCCGTGTCGTCATCGCCGAGGACGAGGCCCTGATCCGGCTCGACCTCAAGGAGATGCTGGAGGAGGAGGGGTACACCGTCGTCGGTGAGGCCGGCGACGGCGAGCAGGCCGTCGAGCTCGCCCGCGAGCACCGCCCCGACCTGGTCATCCTGGACGTCAAGATGCCCAAGCTGGACGGCATCTCGGCGGCCGAGAAGATCGCCGAGGAGTCCATCGCCCCGGTCCTGATGCTCACCGCGTTCTCCCAGCGCGACCTGGTCGAGCGGGCGCGCGACGCGGGCGCGATGGCGTACCTGGTCAAGCCGTTCAGCAAGAGCGACGTGGTCCCGGCGATCGAGATGGCCGTCTCCCGCTTCACCGAGCTGAAGGAGCTGGAGAAGGAGGTCGCCGACCTCACCCTGCGCCTGGAGACCCGCAAGCTGGTCGACCGTGCGAAGTCGATCCTGCAGACGGAGTACGGCCTGAGCGAGCCGGCCGCGTTCCGGTGGATCCAGAAGACGTCGATGGACCGCCGGATGTCGATGCAGCAGGTCGCCGAGGCGGTCATCGCGGACAGCGACGAGAAGAAGAAGCCCGGCAAGGGCTGACCCGTCGCCCTGGCGACACCGAGGCCCGCGCTCCGGAGAAGGGAGCGCGGGCCTCGGCGTATCGGGCCGCGGTGTCAGTCCTCGCCGAGGTAGGCCTTGCGGACGGACTCGTCGTGCAGCAGGTCCTGGCCGGTGCCCGACAGGACGATGCTGCCGACCTCCATGACGTGTCCCTGGTCGGCCAGGGAGAGCGCCGCCTGGGCGTTCTGTTCGACCAGCAGGATCGTCGTGCCCTGGGACTTCAGTTCCGCGATCGTCGCCATGATCTTCTGCATCATGATCGGCGAGAGTCCCATGGAGGGCTCGTCGAGCATCAGCAGCTTGGGCTGGGACATCAGCGCCCTGCCCATCGCGAGCATCTGCTGCTCGCCGCCGGAGAGGGTGCCCGCGGCCTGCTTGCGCCGTTCCCCGAGGATGGGGAAGAGGTCGTAGGCGCGCTGGATGTCCTTCTCGATGCCCGGCTTGTCGTTGCGCAGGAACGCACCGAGGCGCAGGTTGTCCTCGATGGTCATGCGGGGGAAGATGTGCCGGCCCTCGGGGGAGTGGGCCAGGCCCAGCGACACGATGTTGTGCGCGGGGATCTTCTTGAGCGACTTGCCGTTGAACCGGATCTGGCCGCCGACCGGCTTGAGCAGCCCGGAGAGCGTGCGCAGGGTCGTCGTCTTGCCGGCGCCGTTGGTGCCGATGAGGGTGACGACCTGACCTGCCTCGACCTTGAAGGAGATGCCCTTGACGGCCTCGATCTTGCCGTAGGCGACCCGCAGGTCCTCTACTTCGAGCAGTGCGGTCATCGGTCGTTCTCCTTGCCGGGCGCGGCGTCGGTCGGGGACTCGGCGTTCGCCTCGGCCGCCTCGACCTCGGCGGCCTCTTCGTCGCCGGGCGCGTTCTCGAACGGCTCGCCGAGGTAGGCGGCGATGACCCGGTCGTCGCCCTGCACGGTCGCGCTGTCGCCCTCGATGAGCTTCTCGCCCTGGACCAGGACGGCGACGCGGTCGCAGAGGTTGAAGATGAAGCGCATGTCGTGCTCGATGACGAGGACGGCGATGCCCCGGTCGCGGATCTTGAAGACCAGTTCCTCGGTGGTCCGGGTCTCCTGCGGGTTCATGCCCGCCGTCGGTTCGTCGAGCAGCAGCAGTCCCGGCTCGCTGGCGAGGGCGCGTGCGATCTCCAGCTTGCGCTGCTCGCCGTAGGGCAGGTTGCGGGCCAGGTGTTCGGCCTTGTTCTCCAGGCCGACGAACTCGAGGAGTTCCATGGCGCGGGCCCGGGAGGCGGCTTCGGCGCGGTGGAAGCCGGGGCCGCGCAGCAGTGCGGACCACAGGCCTTCCTTGGTGCGGGTGTGCCGGCCGACGAGCACGTTCTCCAGGACGCTCATGTTGGCGAACAGCCGGATGTTCTGGAAGGTGCGGGCGATGCCGGCCGCGGTGACCTTGAAGGATTTCGGCGGCAGGACCTGGCCCTTGTAGCGGACCTCGCCCTCGGTGGGGATGTAGAGGCCGGTGAGGCAGTTGAAGAAGGTGGTCTTGCCGGCTCCGTTGGGGCCGATCAGACCGACGATCTCGCCGCTGTTGACGGTGAGGTCCACGTTGCGTACGGCGGTCAGGCCGCCGAAGCGCATGGTGACGCCGCGTGCGTCGAGCACGGTCTCGCCGGGGGCGGCGGCGCCGGGTGTGGCGTCCTGGACGGTGGTGTCGGTGGTCATCGTGGTCAGGCCCCTGCCTTGGTGAGGACGGCGGGCGCTTCGGCTTCCTCGTGGAACTCGAGCTGGCGGCGCCGGTTGGGGATGAGGCCTTCCGGACGGAAGCGCATCAGCAGGATGAGCGCCACGCCGAAGGCGAAGAGCTGGTAGTCGCCGAGGAACTGCAGCTTGGCCGGGATGAGGTAGAGCAGGGACGCGCCGACCAGCGGGCCGGAGATGGTGCCCATGCCGCCGAGGACGACCGCGGCCAGCAGGAAGGCGGAGTTGGGCGGGACGACGTAGGCGAACTGGTACTGCTCGGGGGTCACGGTGTAGGTGACGTGTGCCTGGACCGAGCCGGAGAGGCCGGCGAGGCAGGCGCCGAGGGCGAAGGCGATGAGCTTGACGCGGAAGCCGTTGATGCCCATGGCGAGTGCGGCGGTCTCGTCCTCGCGGATGGCGACCCAGGCGCGGCCGATGCGGGAGTCGCTGCTGCGCCGGAAGACGACGACCACGATGAGCGTGATGACCAGCATCAGGAGCAGGTAGTTGGCGAACCGGCCGATGGTGGAGCCGAGGATGTTGTGTTCGGCGCCGAAGTCGAAGCCGAGGATGTCGAGGTTCGGGATCGAGGAGATGCCGTTGGAGCCGTTGGTGACGTCGGGGCCGGAGGTGCCGTCCAGGTTGAGGACGGTGATGCGGAAGATCTCACCGAAGCCGAGGGTCACGATGGCCAGGTAGTCGCCGCGCAGTCGCAGGGTGGGTGCGCCGATGATGACGCCGAAGACCATGGCGACGGCGGCGCCGAGCAGTGCGGACGCCCAGAACGGCCACTGCACGTGCAGGGGCGAGGAGGGCGAGCCGGAGACGAGGGCCGCGGTGTAGGCGCCGACGCCGAGGAAGGCGACGTATCCGAGGTCGAGCAGGCCGGCGAGGCCGACGACGATGTTCAGGCCGAGTGCGACGGTGGCGAAGATCAGGATGTAGACGCCGATCGTCGCGTACTGGTCGTTGGACTGGGTGAACGGGAAGGCCGCGGCGGCCAGGAAGGCGCCGGTCATGGTGATGTTGCGGTGCTTCGCGGTGATCGCCGAGACCCGGGCCACGATCCCGGCCTTGGCGAGGGCGGCGAAGCCGAAGCCGGCGGTGATGAGGAAGCCGACGAACAGTTCGTCGTAGGAGGTGCCGACGCCGTAGCTGAAGACGATCAGGCCGACGGCCATGGCGGCGACGATCACCAGGATCTCGGCCCAGGCGGCCATGGGGCGGGCCGGGGCGGGGGTCTTGGCGGCGAAGGACGCGCGGAAGGTGTTCCACTTCTGGCGGGTGTTGTGCCGGAACAGTTCCCAGCCGGTGTCGTCGGGGTCGACGGGGTCGGGCTCGGGCCGTTCGAAGGGCAGGGACATCGCGCCGACCAGGGCGGCGATGGTGGCGATCGCGACGACGAAGCCGCCCGGGTCGAGGTTGACCACGCCGCCGAGTTCGTCGCTGATGGCGATGACGGTGTACCAGGCGGTCGCGAAGGTGCCGAACGCGGCCATCTTCAGCGCGCTGTCGGCGCTGCCCGGGGTGAGCGCGCCCAGGCCCTTGACGCCGTAGGAGGCGAGGCCGAACAGCGTGGTGAGGATGCCGCCGATCAGGACGAGGACCTGCAGGCCGCCGGGGTAGCCGTAGACCGTGAGGTCGCCGGGGAAGGCGGAGGTCCAGGTCCAGGACATGAAGGTGGAGATGACGGCGAGGATGCCGCCGCCGGTGGCGAGGGCCCGGCCCAGCGGGGTGGGCAGGCCGATGAGGCCGGTCGCGGCGGGTGCGGGGGCGTTCTCGGCCGTCGGGGTCCCCGGGGTCTCGGGGGTCTCGGATGTGGTGGTCTCAGTGGTCATGGGTGTCACGCCCTGTCCGCGACGCGTTCGCCGAGCAGACCCTGTGGCCTGAACAGCAGTACGAGGATGAGGAGTACGAACGCCCAGACGTCGGCCCAGGACTGGCTGCCGAACTGGCCCATGCCGGGGATGTCCGAGATGTAGGCGGTCGACAGGGCCTCGGCGACGCCGAGGACGAGTCCGCCGAGCATGGCGCCGTAGATGTTGCCGATGCCGCCGAGGACGGCCGCGGTGAAGGCTTTCAGACCGAGCAGGAAGCCCATCTTGAAGTCGATCTGGCCGTACTTGAGGCCGTAGGCGACACCGCCCACGGCGGCGAAGGCGGCACCGAGGGCGAACGCGATCACGATGATGCGGTCGGTGTTGACGCCCATGAGCTTCGCCGTGTCCGGGTCCTGGGCGGTGGCCTGCATGCCCCGGCCGGTGCGGGTGCGCATCACGAAGTAGGCGAGGAAGGCCATGCTGAGCGGGGCCACGACCACCAGGAAGATGTCACCGGTCTGGATCGTGACGTTGCCGATGTCGAAGGGGCCGCCCGGGATGGTGGGGAAGGTCCGGGCGGACTTCGCCTCGGGGTACCAGGCCCACACCGCCTGCTGGAGGGCCAGGGAGAGGCCGATGGCGGTGATGAGGGGGGCGAGACGCGGAGCGGTGCGCAGCGGACGGTAGGCGAACCGTTCCGCTCCCACGGCGACCAGGGTTGCGACGATGATCGCGCCCACCAGCATCAGCGGGAGGGCTATCCACATCGACGTGCCGCCGGGCAGTACGTACGCGTAGACCGTGAGCGCGCCGAAGGCGCCGGTCATGAAGATCTCGCCGTGGGCGAAGTTGATGAGCTGGACGATGCCATAGACCATCGTGTAGCCGATGGCGACCAGCCCGTACATGGATCCCAGTAGCAGGCCGTTGACCAGCTGCTGCGGCAGTTCGTTCACCGCATGTCCTCCGAGACGTTCGGAAAGTTCGACGGATGAGGCCGGATGCGAGTCCGCGCGGGGCGCCAGTGGAACAGCGCCCCGCGCGGCTCGGTGTTGCGTGCGGGTGTGGGTCAGCTGCTCGGGGTGTACGTGCCCGAGGTGGCCGCCTTCCACGCCGTGCCGTCGACCTTGTAGACGGTGAGCTGCTTGTTGGTCGCGTCACCGAACTCGTCGAAGGAGACCTTGCCGGTCACACCGTCGAAGGAGACGTTCTGCACCGCGGCGGTGATCTTCGCGCGGGCGTCGGACGGCAGCTTGCCGCCGTTGTCGTCGACGACCTTCTTCACGGCCTCGATGATGGACCAGGCCGAGTCGTAGGAGTAGCCGCCGTAGGCGCCGTAGGCCTCCGCGTAGCCGCCGGCCTTGTAGTTGGCGACGAACTCCTTGGCGGAGTCGAGGGTCTCGACCGGCGCGCCGACGGAGGTGGCCATGTCGCCGGTGGCGGCGGTGCCCGCCAGCTTGATGAAGTCGTCGGCGTAGATGCCGTCGCCGCCGACCAGCGGGATCTTGGCACCGGCGGCCTTGAGCTGCTTGCTCAGCGGGCCGGCCTGCGGGTACTCGCCGCCGTAGTAGACCACGGTGGCGCCCGAGTTCTTCACCTTGGTGACGACCGCGGAGTAGTCCTTGGAGTCGGGGTTGATGTGCTCGGTGCCGACCACCTTGCCGCCGAGCTTCTTGAACTCGTCGGTGAAGGTGGCGGCGAGGCCGGCGCCGTAGGTCTTCTTGTCGTCGATGATGAAGGCCTTGGTCAGCTTCGCCGTGTTGTACACGTACTGCGCGGCGTAGGGGCCCTGGATGGCGTCCGTCGTCGCGGTACGGAAGTACGACTTGTACGTACGCGACTTCGTGGTCTGCCAGTTGTCGCCCTGGGTCAGCGCCGGGTTGGTGTTGGCCGGGGAGACCTCGACGAGCTTCGCGTCGTCGAAGACCTTCTGCATCGACTGGGCGACGGAGGAGTTCAGCGGGCCGACCACGCCGTAGACGTTCTTGTCGCCGACGAACGCGGAGGCGTTGGCCTGGCCGGAGGACGGCTGGGCCTGGTCGTCCTTGGCCTCGATCTTGAAGGTGACGCCGTCGACGTACTTCTTCTTGTTGGCCTGCTTGACCGCGAGGTCGACGGAGTTCTTGATGCCCAGGCCGAGCGCGGACAGGTCGCCGGTCAGCGGGGCGTCGACGCCGATGGTGACCGTGGTGCCACCACTGCCCGAGTCGGAGCCCTTGTCGCCGCTGTCGCGCGAGCCGCAGGCCGTGAGGGTGAGTGCTCCCGCTGCCAGAGCTGCGGTGATGGCGATGAGCGAACGTTGACGCACGATCAGTCCTTTCCCCTGAACAACCGCATCCCCGTGGAGACGGTCGAGTCGCGCGCCTTGTCGAAGTGAACATTCCGACGGCGCCGTGACTGGCCGTGACTCTAAGCGGGCTTGGGGAACGTGGAGGAGGGTCTGACCGATGCTGTGACGCTCTTGTTATGACACGAGGTAATGCAGAGCGGTACATGGTGTCGAGAAGAGTGGAATTCAGGCCGATTCGCGCCGTCCGCATGATGAGAACCCGCAGGACCCGCCGTAATCCGATCAGGCGTCTCGGACTGTTTGGTGATTACTTGAAACGCTTACCGGCCGTTGCTGCAGGCGACTTTCAGGGCGCGCGACAGGTGTTGTGCGTAGCGGGTCCCCAGGATGAAACTCTGGACTTGTATTGCGCGCGTATTACGCAGAGTTACGTTCAGGAAAGGAAGTCCGGCGTCCTTCGGGACCGTTGCACAGTCGGTTACGTGCATGGTCACCGTGACCTCGCGCGGTGTGCCTGACTTTGTCCGGAAAGGAGCGTGCGGTGTCTCGGTGAGCGAGAGGCCGGCGTAGGGCTGGCTGATGCGGTCCACGGTGACCGGCGCTCCGTCGAGCACGCTCATCCGCAACCCGAAGCTGAAGCTGCGGGGCGGGGCTCCGGCCGGAGTGGGCCGGTCGCCCGCGAAGGCGAACGCCACCGTCTGCGCCGGGTAGGGGACTTGGGGCGGCGGCGGGTCGTGCGGCCGGGTCGCGTAGAGGTAGCCGCCGCCGGCCAGCACGGCGGCGGTCACGGCCACGGCGAGGAAGGCGCGGCGGCGGCCGGGGTGCGGGGGTGGCGCGGCCACCGGCCCCGGGAGGTCGCGGCCGTGGGTGCCCTCGCCCGGTTCGACGGGGCCGATGCCGGTCGTTCCGCTCACTGCCAGGGCCCTCCCGTCGGGGCGCCGCCGCGGTACCGCTCGGCGCATGCGGCACGCGACCGCCGGACGATCAACTGGTCGGCCGCGGAGGCCCCCTGACGGCGTTTCACGGTCCGCGCGGCGTCCACGACGTCGCGCAGGATCGCGTACTGGCCGTTGGACAGGCCCATGGACTGGTAGTCACCGTAGGCGCGGCTGTCGAGCAGTTCACGCGACCAGTGGGCGACGATCGCGGCGCACAGGGCGGCGTCGGACGTCGCCGACGGTGACGCGGAGGACGGCCCGGGGCCCGCGGGGCCGTCTGCGGGCGCGCCGGCGGTGCCGCAGCCGGTGAGCAGCGCGAGTCCGAGCCCCAGTGCGGTCGCTCCACCCGGCCGGGTGCCTCCTCGCCGTCCCATGCGCCGACGTTAAGCGCGGGGACGGCGGGGGGCAATGGGCCCGCCGGTGACGGCCTGCCGGCCCCGGCCCGCGGCGCCGAGGCCCTTCGCTCCCGCCGGGAGCCGGTCAGGCGTCGGTGCCCCGGACGTGGACCTCGTCACCCGGGCGTACGTCGCGCAGCAGGCAGGTCAGCCGTGCGGTGCACACCCGGCGGCCCTCCTCGTCGCTGATCACGATCTCGTACGTCGCCGTGGAACGCCCCTGGTGGACGGGGGTGGCCACGCCCGTGACCAGGCCGGAGCGGACTCCGCGGTGGTGGGTGCAGTTCAGGTCGACGCCGACCGCGATCTTCGAACTGCCGCCGTGCAGCATCGATCCGACCGAGCCCAGGGTCTCCGCCAGCACCGCGCTGGCCCCGCCGTGCAGCAGCCCGTACGGCTGGGTGTTGCCCTCCACCGGCATGGTGCCGACGACCCGGTCCGCCGAGGCCTCCAGGATCTGCACGCCCATCCGGTTGCCGAGGTGACCCGCCGAGAACAGGGCGGGCAGATCGACACCGAGCGCGGCGTACTCGTCGATGACCTCCTGCGGGAACTTCACACGCTGCTGCTCGCCCATGGGCCGGCTCCGATCGTCGTACGGCTGTCTCTGCTGGCTGAGCAAACGCTCAGTAGGCCGTTGATTCTTCCAGACGGCCCGAGCGCCCGCTCAGACCGCGGCCCTCGGCCGCGGCACACCGGCGACCAGCCGGACCACGACGGACTTGCTGGCCGGGGTGTTGCTGGTGTCGGCGGTCGCGTCGAGCGGCACCAGCACGTTGGTCTCCGGGTAGTACGCGGCCGCGCAGCCGCGTGCCGTCGGATAGTGCACCACCCGGAAGCCGGGCGCCCGCCGCTCCACGCCGTCCTTCCACTCGCTCACCAGGTCGACGTACGACCCGTCGGCCACGCCCAGCGCCCGCGCGTCCTCGGGGTTCACCAGGACCACCCGGCGGCCGTTCCTGATGCCCCGGTAGCGGTCGTCCAGGCCGTAGATCGTGGTGTTGTACTGGTCGTGCGAGCGCAGTGTCTGCAACAGCAGCCGCCCCTCGGGCAGTTCGGGGTACTCCACGGGCGCCGCCGTGAAGTTCGCCCTGCCGGTGGCGGTGGGGAAGCGGCGCTCGTCGCGGGGGGCGTGCGGCAGCGCGAAGCCGTCCGGGTGCGCCACGCGCGCGTTGAAGTCCTCGAAACCGGGGATCACGCGCGCTATGCGGTCGCGTACCGTCGCGTAGTCCTTCTCGAACTCCTCCCACGGGGTCGCGCTCGCCCCGCCGAGCACCCGGCGGGCGAGCCGGCACACGATCGCCGGCTCCGACAGCAGGTGGTCGCTCGCGGGCTCCAGCCGGCCGCGCGAGGCGTGCACCATGCCCATCGAGTCCTCGACGGTGACGAACTGCTCACCGCCGTCCTGCAGATCACGCTCCGTGCGGCCGAGGGTCGGCAGGATCAGCGCCCGCGCGCCCGTCACGACGTGCGAGCGGTTCAGCTTCGTCGACACGTGCACGGTCAGCCGCGCCCGCCGCATCGCCGCCTCGGTGACCTCCGTGTCGGGACTCGCGGAGACGAAGTTGCCGCCCATCGCGAAGAACACCTTCGCCTCGCCGTCGCGCAGCGCGCGGATGGCACGCACCACGTCGAAGCCGTGCTCGCGCGGCGGCGCGAAGCCGAACTCCTTCTCCAGGGCGTCCAGGAACGCCGGTGCCGGGCGCTCGAAGATGCCCATCGTGCGGTCGCCCTGCACGTTCGAATGGCCGCGGACCGGGCACACGTCCCGCGCCGGGACGGCCGATGTTGCCGCGCAGCAGCAGGAAGTTGACGACCTCGCGGATCGTCGGGACCGAATGCTTGTGCTGGGTCAGACCCATGGCCCAGCAGACGATCGTGCGCTCGGAGGCGAGCACCATGCGCAGCGCCTCCTCGATCTCCGGGCGGGTGAGCCCGGTCGCGGCGAGCGTCTCGTCCCAGTCGGCCGCGCGGGCGGCCTCGGCGAACTCCTCGTACCCGTGGGTGTGCTCGCGGACGAACTCCTCGTCGACCGCGCCCTCGGTCTCCAGGATCAGCCTGTTCAGGACCCGGAAGAGGGCCTGGTCGCCGCCGATCCGGATCTGCAGGAACAGGTCGGTGAGCGCGGCGCCCTTGAGCATGCCCTGCGGGGTCTGCGGGTTCTTGAACCGCTCCAGGCCGGCCTCCGGGAGCGGATTGACGCTGATGATCTTCGCGCCGCCGGACTTGGCCTTCTCCAGCGCCGACAGCATGCGGGGGTGGTTGGTCCCCGGGTTCTGCCCGGCCACGATGATCAGGTCGGCCTTGTAGAGGTCCTCGAGCAGGACGCTGCCCTTGCCGACGCCGATGGTCTCGCCGAGCGCCGAGCCCGAGGACTCGTGGCACATGTTGGAACAGTCCGGCAGGTTGTTGGTGCCCAGCTCGCGCGCGAACAGCTGGTACAGGAACGCCGCCTCGTTGCTGGTGCGGCCCGAGGTGTAGAAGACGGCCTCGTCGGGGGAGGAGAGGGCGGCGATCTCCTCGCCGATGATGTCGAAGGCGCGCTCCCAGTCGACCGGCTCGTAGTGGTCCGCGCCCTCGGCGAGGTACATGGGGTGGGTGAGCCTGCCCTGCTGGCCCAGCCAGTAGCCGCTGCGGTGGTGCAGATCGGCGACCGGGTGCTCGGCGAAGAACTCGGGCGTCACGCGCCGCAGGGTGGCCTCCTCGGCCACGGCCTTCGCCCCGTTCTCGCAGAACTCGGCGGTGTGCCGGTGACCGGGCTCGGGCCACGCGCAGCCGGGGCAGTCGAAGCCGTCCTTCTGGTTGACCCGCAGCAGCGTCAGCGCGGTGCGCCGCACGCCCATCTGCTGCTGCGCGATGCGCAGGGTGTGCCCGATGGCCGGCAGTCCCGCGGCCGCGTGCTCGGGTTCGGAGACCCGCGGCTCGTCCTGGACCGGATCCCCCTGCGGCGGCTTCGTCGCCATGGCACGCACTCCCTCTGTGACCGGCACCACTGCCCTGTTGCACCCCAGATCCTCGCACGCGGGTCCGACAGCGTTCGAGGGTGGGGAGCGGCGGGGCGCGGGGGTGCCCGCGGCCGGGACGGCCCGGTGCGGCGGCCGCGGACCGGCCCCGAGCCGTCCCGTCGGCCCGCGCTGTCGGTGCGGCGTGGCAGGATCGGGGGCGTGGCAGAGACAGCATCGAAGAAGACCGACCAGACCCCCGGCGGGACCCGGCCCCGGCTCATGCTCATGGACGGGCACTCACTGGCCTACCGCGCGTTCTTCGCGCTGCCCGCGGAGAACTTCACGACCGCGACGGGCCAGCCGACGAACGCGATCTACGGCTTCGCGTCGATGCTGGCCAACACCCTGCGTGACGAGGCGCCCACGCACTTCGCGGTGGCCTTCGACGTCTCGCGCAAGACCTGGCGCTCGGAGGAGTTCACCGAGTACAAGGCGAACCGCTCCAAGACGCCGGACGAGTTCAAGGGCCAGGTCGAGCTGATCGGCGAGCTGCTCGACGCGATGCACGCGCAGCGCTTCGCCGTCGAGGGCTTCGAGGCCGACGACGTCATCGCCACCCTCGCCACCCAGGCCGAGGCCGCGGGCTTCGACGTCCTGATCGTCACCGGCGACCGCGACTCCTTCCAACTGGTCACCGACCACATCACGGTGCTCTACCCGACGAAGGGCGTCTCCGAGCTGACCCGGTTCACCCCGGAGAAGGTTTTCGAGAAGTACGGCTTGACGCCGGCCCAGTACCCGGACTTCGCGGCCCTGCGCGGCGACCCGTCCGACAACCTGCCCGGCATCCCCGGCGTCGGCGAGAAGACGGCCGCGAAGTGGATCAACCAGTTCGGTTCCTTCGCCGAGCTGGTCGAGCGCGTCGGCGAGGTCAAGGGCAAGGCCGGCCAGAACCTCCGTGACCACCTGGAGTCGGTCAAGCTCAACCGCAGGCTCACCGAGCTGGAGCGCCGGGTCGAGCTGCCGAAGACGGTCGCCGACCTGGAGCGCGCACCGTACGACCGCAAGAACGTCGCCCTGATCCTGGACACCCTGGAGATCCGCAACCCCTCCCTGCGCGAGCGGCTCTACGCCGTCGACCCCGGCGCCGAGGAGACCGAGCCCGCGCCGGCCGCCGAAGCGGGCGTGGCGGTGGACGGCACCGTCCTCGCCACCGGCGAGCTGGCCGGCTGGCTCGCCGGGCACGGCACCGGCCCGCTGGGTGTCGCCACCGTCGACACCTGGGCGCTGGGCACCGGCTCGGTCGCCGAGGTCGCGCTGGCGGCGGCCGGGGGAGAGGCGGCCTGGTTCGACCCCGCCGAGCTGGACGAGGCCGACGAGAACGCGTGGACGGCCTGGCTGGCCGACCCCGCGCGGCCCAAGGTCTTCCACAACGCCAAGGGCGCCATGCGGGTCTTCGCCGAGCACGGCTGGAGCATCGACGGCATCACCATGGACACCGCGCTCGCCGCCTACCTGGTCAAGCCCGGCCGCCGCTCCTTCGACCTGGACGCGCTGTCCCTGGAGTACCTGCACCGCGAGCTGGCCCCGGCCGCCGCCGCCGACGGGCAGCTGGCGTTCGGCGCGGACGACGGCGCCGAGGCCGACGCCCTGATGATCCAGGCCCGAGCCATCCTCGACCTGGGCGAGGCCTTCGAGGGCCGGCTCCAGGAGGTCGGCGCCGCGGACCTGCTCCGCGACATGGAACTGCCCACCTCCATCCTGCTGGCCCGCATGGAGCGGCACGGCATCGCGGCCGACCGCGCGCATCTCGAGGCGATGGAGCAGATGTTCGCGGGGGCGGTCCAGCAGGCCGTGAAGGAGGCGCACGCGGCTGCCGGACACGAGTTCAACCTCGGTTCGCCCAAGCAGTTGCAGGAGGTGCTCTTCGGCGAGCTGGCCCTGCCCAAGACCAAGAAGACCAAGACCGGGTACACCACCGACGCCGACGCGCTCGCCTGGCTGGCCGGCCAGACCGAGAACGAACTGCCGGTGATCATGCTCCGCCACCGCGAGCAGGCCAAGCTGCGGGTGACGGTCGAGGGGCTGATCAAGACGGTGGCGGCGGACGGCCGTATCCACACCACGTTCAACCAGACGGTGGCCGCGACCGGCCGTCTGTCCTCCACGGACCCGAACCTCCAGAACATCCCGGTCCGTACCGACGAGGGCCGGGCGATCCGCCGGGGCTTCGTGGTGGGCGAGGGCTTCGAGTCGCTGATGACGGCCGACTACAGCCAGATCGAACTGCGGGTGATGGCCCATCTCTCCGAGGACGAGGGCCTGATCGAGGCGTTCACCTCCGGTGAGGACCTGCACACCACGGTCGCCTCCCAGGTGTTCTCCGTCGACCGCGCGGCCGTCGACGCGGAGATGCGCCGCAAGATCAAGGCGATGTCGTACGGCCTCGCCTACGGGCTGTCGGCGTTCGGCCTCTCCCAGCAGCTGAACATCGACGCGGGCGAGGCCCGCGCCCTGATGGACACCTACTTCGAGCGGTTCGGCGGCGTGCGCGACTACCTGCGCCGGGTGGTGGAGGAGGCTCGGGCCACCGGGTACACCGCGACGCTCTTCGGCCGCCGCCGCTACCTCCCCGACCTCAACAGCGACAACCGCCAGCGCCGTGAGGCGGCCGAGCGGATGGCGCTGAACGCGCCCATCCAGGGCACCGCGGCGGACATCGTCAAGATGGCCATGCTGAAGGTGGACGGCGCGCTGCGCGAGGCCGGCCTGAAGTCCCGGATGCTCCTCCAGGTCCACGACGAAATCGTCCTGGAGACCGCCCCCGGCGAGCGCGCCGACGTCGAGACGATCCTCCGCCGCGAGATGGCCGACGCGGTCCGCCTCAGGGCCCCGCTGGACGTCTCGGTGGGCGTCGGCCCGGACTGGGAGTCGGCGGCCCACTAGCCTCCGGTGGCGGGCGGGCGCCGGTCGTCGCCGCAGGTCAGACGGCGCCCGCCCGCCGCCACCGCACGGGCGTCACTCAGCTGGACCCCGTCAGAACGCCCCCGCACCCGGCAGCGGCAAGGATGCGGGCATGGGTATACGCATGCTTCACGGCCGGACGCCCCGGACCAGGCCCCCGGCCAAGGCCCGCCCCGCCGCGGCGCAGGTCAGGGAGGCCTCACCGGCCCCGGCCATGGCACCCGACGCCGGCTCCGCCCGCATCCCCACCGACCTGACCGTCACCGTGCGCACAGCGGTGACCCGCCTGCGGCGCGGACTGCGCGGCCGCCCCGACCCGCGGCAACGGCTCGAACTCGTCCGCAGCTACCTCGCGCTGGTCCTCAGCGCTCTCCCCGGCCCCCGCCGCCCCCGCACCATGACCGTGTTCGTGGCCACCCTCACCGAACGGCCGAGGGGTTCCGGCGCACACCACCGGCCACCGGAGCCGGACGCCAGACCCTGACCGTCACGGCATACCCCACCACCCCGAGCAGCAGCCCCGCACCCGCTCCGAAGAGCACGGTCGGCAGCAACTCCCAGGGCGTGGCCGTCGAACCCCAGTAGGCCCACCAACGGGTCGCCCGCTGCACCGCGGCGACCAGAGCGCAGCCGGCGATCCCCGCCACCGCCCACCACCGGTCCCGTACGGACAGCACCGGTACTCCCGCCGGCATCCCGGCCGGTGCCCGCCGCAGCGCACGCAGCACGAACACGGCGAGCACGGCTGCGGCCACCGCCGAAGTGCCGTACTGCAGCACGGTGTAGAGCGGCACGCCGGCGACGTCCCGGCCGAGCGCGGGGACCAGCCTGGTCCCCCAGCGGTCGTGGTGCGTGAACGCGTCCCAGACGACATGGGTGAGCGCGCCCAGCACGGCCGACCCGTACCACCGGGCCGTCAGGGCGAGACCGGCACGCGCGCGTGGCGCCCCGCAGCGCAGCAGGGCCGCGGGACGGCCCTGCCGGATCCGGGGCAGCAGGGCCACCAGGGGTTCCCGTACCAGCAGCCACAGCGCCACCAGTGCCCAGGAGAAGAGGACGTCGACGGTGAGGACTCCGGTGAACGAGTGTGTGAACGTGCCGAACTCCATCGCGTCGGGCACCGCGCTCGCCGCGTAGTACGTGAGGTCGGGGGAGAAGGACCCCGCGACGAGCACCGCCGGCACCAGCCGGCCGCGTCCGCTCCCGTCGGCGCGTACGCCGGGCAGCACGGCTGCGGCATGGCTGAGAGTGAACGGCATCCGGTCTCCTCGGAGCGGTCGTCGGCCGACGTGCCGAACAAATGATCGCGTACGGCAAGTATCCGCGACACAACCATCGTTCAACGGGTAATGGCCAACTGGTGAAAATCGGGCACCGCCGGGTGTCCGTTGCATGGAAGTTGTCGTAGTGTCGCCTGGGTCGCCGCCCCGGCGTGCACCCACGGACGCACCACCTCACCACATCGACGAGGCACCACGGGGCAACCACAGCACCAGGCCGACCGTCACACCAGGGGCGAGCAGACAGACGGAGACGGGCGCGCGGAAGGCGCCCATGGGAGGGGTTCACCTTATGGCGGCGCAATTCGGCAGGCGGCTGCGCAAGGGAGCGGCGACGACCGCCGCGGCCGCGTTGGCGGTCGCGGCTCTGTCCGCGTCCCAGGCACCGGGCGCGACGGGCGGGGACACGGGCCGGCAGGCCAACACCGGCGCCAGCACCTCCGTGCCCGACGAGGCCGGCGCGACCGACGGCGCCACCGGCAACTCCCCGTACTACACGGACCTGCCGCCGCTGAACAGCCCGAACCCCAGCAGCAGCCCCACCGCACCCTCCCCGGGCATCGGCACCCCCGTCGTCCAGGGCGCGGCCGAGGCCGGCATACCGGCCACCGTCCTGGACGCGTACAAGAAGGCCGAGGCGGAACTGCGGGAGTCCAAGCCCGGCTGCAACCTGCCCTGGCAACTGCTCGCCGCGATCGGCAAGGTGGAATCCGGACAGGCGCGCGGCGGCGACGTCGACGCCGACGGCAACACCCTGCACCGGATCCTGGGCCCGCAGCTCGACGGCAACGGCTTCGCGCTCATCAAGGACACCGACGGCGGCCAGTACGACGGCAACAGCCAGTACGACCAGGCCGTCGGCCCCATGCAGTTCATCCCGTCGACCTGGGCGTGGGCGGGCCGCGACGGCAACGGCGACGGCGTCAAGGACCCCAACAACGTCTACGACGCGGCGCTCGCCGCCGGCCACTACCTGTGCCGCTACGACTGGGACCTGTCGGACCAGGCCGACATGAACCGGGCCATACTCAGCTACAACGGCTCGCAGGACTACCTGAACCTGGTGATGTCCTGGTACGAGTTCTACCGCAAGGGCACCCACTCGATCCCGAACGGGACCGGTACCGTGCCCAGCCACCGCAGCGACGACGGCAAGCCCGGCGGCCACGCCGGCTCCGGCGGTTCCCCGAAGCCCGGCGCGCCGGGCACCCCGAAGCCCGACGAGCCGAAGCCGGGCGGCCCGAGCACCTCCCCGTCGGTGCCGCCCACGGCCACCGACACCGTGGACCACCTGGAGGACGCGGGCACCGCCAAGCTCACCGCGACGGCGGGCGAGGCGTTCACCAAGAGGATCAGCACGCGCGCGGAGACCAAGGCGGGCCGCGTCGTCGCCAAGGTCCGGGTCCGGTTCACCATCGTCGGGGACACGGACACGACCTTCACCGGAGGCGAGAACGTCGCCACGGTCACCACCGACGGCAAGGGCGTCGCCGTCGCGCCGACGCTCCAGGCGGGCCGGCAGACCGGTGACTTCACCGTCCGGGCCACTGTCGTCGGACGTACGGTCAAGGGCGTCGACTACACGGCGAGCGTCACCGCGCGCGCCGCCGACACCCTCGCCCTCGTCAACACCACCGCCCTGACCTGCACCCCCGGCGGCGAGTTCGCCGACCAGGTGCAGGCGAAGGCCACCTACCAGGGGGCCGCCGCCGACCAGGTCGCCGCCACCGCCACGCTCGTCAAGTCGGCCGACGACAACGGCGTGAACGACAAGGGCCCGTACTTCAAGGACGCGAACGGCAACGCCGTCCGCACCCTCACGGACCTCGAGACGGACGCGAACGGCCTGCTCACGCTGCCCAAGCTGTACGCGGACGATGCCACCGGCACGTTCCTGCTCCGCATCACCACCACCGGCGGTGCCACCCTCACCGTCGAACTGACGGTCGCCGCGGCCGACAGCTCGCCGAGCCCCTCGCCGAGCCCGTCCGCGTCCGACTCCGCGTCGGCCTCCGCCTCGCCGAGCGCCTCCGCCGGTTCCTGATCCACGGTCGTACGACACGGAGGGCGCCCTCCCGCAGCCGCGGGACGGCGCCCTCCGGCGTCGTACGACCTGTTCTCATCTCGCCCTCCCGTTGCTACGGTGCCCGGACCTGACGGCCCATCAGGAGGGTCGCCGGGAGACATCCGGCCGCCGGGAGGCCCCGCATGCGTGCCCTGATCGCCGCCGCGACCGGTCTCGCCCTCGCGATCGCCCTGGTCGTCACCATCGGCGCCATCGGCTCGCCGGCCGGACAGACATCCCCCAAGCCGCTGCTCACGACGGTGCCCTCACATCCGTAACCGCCGCCCCGGGAGGCCGAGATGCGCCGCAAGGCCAGTCTGGTCCTGCTCGCCTGCGCCGTGTTCTTCGCGGCACTGTCCCCGCTGCTGCGCTGGTACGCCTTCCCGCGCCTGGCCAAGATCCCCGCCAACCAGTACCAGGACATGGTCCTGGAGGCGAAGGACGCCACCCTCCTCGACTACGGCACCATGAAGGCGAAGAAGGTCCCGAAGGTCACCATCGTGCAGACCCTCAAGGGTGACGTGGCGGCCGCGAAGAGGATCGGGAGTGCGGCAGGCCGGGACGTCGTCGTCTGGGACGGCCTGTCCTACGTCCAGGGACCCGACGGCAAGATGGTCTCCGAGATCCCCGAGCGCTACATCTTCGACGCGCACAGCCAGGAACCCGTGCACGCCACGGGCGAGATGGTCGACGGGGACCCGGTGAAACGGGACGGCATCGAGTTCAAGTGGCCGTTCCTGACCGAGAAACGCGACTACGAGTACTTCGACGCGCAGACCCGCACCACCAGCCCCATCCACTACAAGGGCACGCAGACCTTCCGGGGCGTGAAGGTCTACTACTTCGAGCAGACCGTCCCCTGGACCAAGGTCCCGATGCCCAGGAAGATGCCGGTCCAGGGCATCACCCCCGAGACGGTCGCCAAGACCGGCACCACCCGCTGGTACACCACCGTCCGCAGGTTCTGGGTCGAGCCCGTCACCGGGGCGCCGGTCTACGGCGAGGAGCTCCACAAGGAGGAACTGCGCGGCGGCACCCTGCTGGGAGGCCGCGCCAAGGTGACGGCCTTCGCCGGTGACGTGAAGATGCGCGAGGACTACATCGAGCACACCGTCGCCCTGGTCAAGCAGAACCGCACCCTCGTGCTGATGCTGACCTCCTACCTCCCGTGGGGCTTCCTGTCCCTCGGCATCGCGCTGCTCGCCCTCGCCCTCTGGCTGGAGGCCCTCGGCCGCAGGCCCGCCGGCCCGCGGCCGGCCGCGACGGGCGTCCCGGAACCGGTCAGCGCCTGAGCCGCGCGTTGGTGTGCCGGGTGGGCTCTGCGGACGCCGGGTCCTCGGGCCAGGGATGCTTCGGATAACGGCCGCGCAGTTCGGCCCGCACGCCCCGGTACCCGTCCCGCCAGAACGAGGCGAGGTCGGCGGTGACGGCCGCGGGCCGCCCGGCGGGCGACAGCAGGTGCACGAGCACCGGCACGCCGGCCACGGCCGGTGACTCCTGCGCCCCGAACATCTCCTGCAACTTCACCGCGAGCACGGGCTGTTCGGGGTTCGCGTAGTCGACCCGGACCCGTGACCCGCTGGGTACGGCGATCCGCTCGGGCGCCAGCTCGTCGAGCCGCCCCGCCTCCCCGGTCGCCCACGGCAGCAGCCGCGGCAGCGCCTGCCCGGCGTCGATCCGCCCGAGGTCGGCGCGGCGCCGGGCCCGGCTCAGCTCCGGCTCCAGCCACTCGTCCACGCGCGCGTGCAGCGCGTCGTCGCCGACGTCGGGCCAGGGCGCCCCGAGGCGCAGGTGAAGAAACGCCAGCCGCTGCCGCAGCACGGCCGCGTCCGCCGTCCACCGCAACAGGCCGAACCCCTCCTGCCGCAGGCCGTCCAGGAGCGCGCCGCGGACGAGGGCGGGATCGGCGTCGCGCAGCGGGCGCACCACGAGCTCGATCGCGCCGAGCCGCTCCACCCGCCGGGCGACGACGTCCCCGTCGGCCCAGCGGACCTCCTCGCCCTCCGTGTACAGGGAGGCCGCCGCCGACCTGACCGTGTCCTCGTCCACCACGGCGGCCAGCCGCACGCGCGCGTGCCCCCTGCCCAGGGGGCGGTCCGCGACGGCCACCGCGAGCCACGGGGCACCCCGCAGCGGGCTGCCGTCGGCGAGCTCGGCCCGGGTGCCGGAGGCCATGAGGTACGAACCCCCGTCGGCCTTGGCCACGCGTTCGGGGAAGGCGAGGGCGGTGACGAGGCCTGCCGCGCGGTCGTCGGGCGCGGGGCCGATCGCGGGGGGAACCTGCGCACCGGCGTTCTTCGCGGTGGTGTCCTGCGTGCCGGTACCGGTGCCCTTCGTGCCGGTGCCCTTCGTCGAGATGTCCCTCTTCGTGGGGGTCCTCGCGATGCCGCCCCGGTCGTTCGCCCCGTGGCCGGCCGTCGTGGCGGTCGTTGCCGTCGTGCTCGTCGTGCTCGTCGTGCTCGTCGTGCCCTTCGTGCCCGTCCCGGCCGCCGGTGCGTCCCGGTCGTCGGGGCGGAGCCGGCGTACCTCCGTGCGCCAGCGGCCCGCGTAGGCGTCGCCGCCGCGCCGGGCCGTCCGCAGCGCGCTCGCCAGGTCGTCCCCGTACTCCCGCGGCGGCTCCTCGCTCAGCAGCGCGACCACCTCGGCGCTCCCGCCGGGGCCGTCGAGCAGCGCCCGCCCCAGCCGCGGATGCACGCCCAGCCGGGCCAGCCGCAACCCGCGCTCCGTGGCCCGACCGGTGGTGTCGACCGCCCCGATCGCCGTCAGCACCTCCCGCGCGGCCGCCATCGCACCGCCCGGCGGGGCGTCGAGCAACGCCAGCCCCTCCGCTCCGGGATCGCCCCAACAGGCCGTCTGAAGCGCGAACGCCGTCAGGTCGGCCACCTTGATCTCCGGCGCCGGAAAGGCCGTCAGGCGGGTGTCGTCCGCCTCGGACCAGCAGCGGTACACCACTCCCGGCGCCTCCCGCCCCGCGCGGCCCGCCCGCTGCCGCCCGGCGGCCCTGGACGCCCGCACCGTCGCCAGCGCGCTCAGCCCGCGCGCGTGGTCCACCCGAGGTTCCCGGGCCAGCCCGGAGTCGACGACCACCCGGACCCCGGGAACGGTCAGCGAGGACTCGGCGACCGCCGTGGCGAGCACCACCCGGCGCCTCTCCCCGGGCACCAGCACCGCGTCCTGGACGGCCGCCGGCGCCCGGCCGTGGACCTGGAGCACCGACACGTCCCCCAGGTCGCCCAGCCGGCCCGCCACCCGCGCGATCTCGCCCACCCCCGGCAGGAAGCACAGGACGTCCCCCGGCCGCTCGGCCAGAGCGCGCCGCACCACCGCCGCCACGTGCGTCAGCAGCGCCGGATCCACGCGCATCCCGTGCGGCGGCCGCACCGGCCCGGCCGGCGGGGTCCACACCACCTCCACCGGGTACGGCACGCCGTCCGCCTCGACCACCGGCGCACCGCCCAGCAGCCGCGCCCACCCCTGCGCGTCCGTGGTCGCCGAGGCGGCCACCAAGCGCAGCTCCGGGCGGAGCGTCTCCCGGACGTCCCACAGGAAAGCCGCCGCCGTGTCCGCGTCCAGGTGCCGCTCGTGGCACTCGTCGAGGACGACGACGTCCACGCCCGGCAGCTCCTGGTCGCGCTGGAGCCGCTGCAGCAGCACACCCGTCGTGACCACCTCCACGCGCGTGCGCGGGCCCACGACCCGTTCGCCGCGCACCGTGTAGCCGACGCTCCGGCCCACCGGCTCGCCGAGCAGCCAGGCCATCCGGCGGGCCGCCGCGCGTGCCGCGATCCGGCGGGGTTCGGCCACGACCACCCGCCGCGCGGGGCGCTCCGCGTCCAGGAGCCCGGCCAGCGCGAGTGGCACCAGCGTCGTCTTGCCGGTGCCGGGCGGCGCCACCAGGACGGCGGTGCCGTGCCCGGCGAGGGCGTCGTCCAGGCCCGGCAGTGCCTGTCGTACGGGCAGCGCGCCCAGGGCGTCGAAACGGATCACGCCCCCAGTGTCTTACGGCCGCGGGAACGGCCCCCGCGCGCGTGCCGGGGACGGCGTGGGTACCCGCCGCCGCGAGATCAGTCCCGCTCGCACACGAAGATCGCCGTCCCGGGCAGGAGGCTGCCCCGCAGCGGTGACCAGCCGCCCCACTCGGCGGTGTTCCAGGCCGGCCACTCCGGCTCCACCAGGTCGACCAGTCGCAGGCCCGAGGAGACGATGTCCCGTACCCGGTCGCCGAGCGTGCGGTGGTGCTCGACGTACATCGCGTGGCCGTCCTCGTCCTGTTCGACGTAGGGCGTGCGGTCGAAGTAGGACGCGGAGACCGTGAGCCCCTCGGGGCCCGGCTCGTCCGGGAACGCCCAGCGCACCGGGTGAGTCACGGAGAAGACGAAACGGCCTCCCGGGCGCAGCACCCGCCGCACCTCGCGCAGCACCAGGCGCGGGTCGGCGACGAAGGGCAGCGCGCCGTACGCCGAGCAGGCCAGGTCGAAGGAGCCGTCGGCGAAGGGCAGCGCACCCGCGTCGGCGCAGACGAGCGGAAACGATCCGCCGATGCGCAGGGAGTGCTGGAGCTGACGATGCGAGAGATCGAGGGCCACCGGACGGGCACCCTGGGCGGCGAGCCAGCGCGCGCACTGGGCCGCGCCGGCGCCGATCTCCAGGACGTCCTTGCCCTTCAGGTCCTCCGGCGGGCCGAGCAGCTCCGCCTCCACCTCGTCCAGGCCCTCGGGGCCCCACACGAAACGGTCGTCGCCCAGGAAGGTGCCGTGCTCGACCTGGTACTCGTCGGCGTTCCGGTCCCACCAGCCCCGGTTGGCCCGGCTGCTCTCCGTGACCCCGGCGGCACGCCGGGTGGCTTCGGTCTCGTCTTCGGTCCCGGCCTCTGTTCCGGTCTGTGACCCGGCCTCTTCGAGGTCGAACGAATCGGGCTCTTGGATGATCGGCTCCCTCGTCGTACTCTTCCGTGCAACCCGTTCGGAGGGGTGGCGCGGAGGAGGTCTGTCAGGCCTGCGTGGCCTCGTGGGACAGGTTTTGTGCCGGGTATGCGGCGATCCGCCCCGGGTGTGCGCCTTCGCGCATTGACCCTGCCTGGCTGCCCCCGTATGCTACAAGTTGCGCTGCGGGCCTGCGCACCTCAGACGTAGTAGGTCGCGCTCGCATCTGTTGTATGTCCCCTCGGTTGTCGAGGCGCCACTTGTGGTTCTGTGTGGCGCTTCCTTGGCTGTCCGGCTTCATCAGAGCGAAACGGGCTCCCGGCGTAAGCAGTACCTACGACTTCAATGTCCGTACCGGAGCCCTTTCCCACATGACGAGCAGCACCGAGACCACCGCCACCACCCCGCAGGTAGCGGTCAACGACATCGGTAACGAGGAAGCCTTCCTCGCCGCGATCGACGAGACGATCAAGTACTTCAACGACGGCGACATCGTCGACGGCGTCATCGTGAAGGTCGACCGGGACGAGGTCCTGCTCGACATCGGTTACAAGACCGAAGGCGTCATCCCGAGCCGCGAGCTCTCCATCAAGCACGACGTCGACCCCAACGAGGTCGTCGCCGTCGGTGACGAGATCGAGGCCCTTGTTCTCCAGAAGGAGGACAAGGAAGGCCGCCTGATCCTCTCGAAGAAGCGCGCCCAGTACGAGCGTGCCTGGGGCACCATCGAGAAGATCAAGGAAGAGGACGGGATCGTCACCGGTACCGTCATCGAGGTCGTCAAGGGTGGTCTCATCCTCGACATCGGCCTCCGCGGCTTCCTCCCGGCCTCCCTGGTCGAGATGCGTCGCGTCCGCGACCTCCAGCCCTACGTGGGCAAGGAGCTCGAGGCCAAGATCATCGAGCTGGACAAGAACCGCAACAACGTGGTCCTGTCCCGCCGTGCCTGGCTGGAGCAGACCCAGTCCGAGGTCCGCCAGACGTTCCTCACGACCCTGCAGAAGGGTCAGGTCCGCTCCGGTGTGGTCTCCTCGATCGTCAACTTCGGTGCCTTCGTGGACCTGGGTGGCGTCGACGGTCTGGTCCACGTCTCCGAGCTGTCCTGGAAGCACATCGACCACCCCTCCGAGGTTGTCGAGGTCGGCCAGGAGGTCACCGTCGAGGTCCTCGACGTCGACATGGACCGCGAGCGTGTCTCCCTGTCGCTGAAGGCGACCCAGGAGGACCCGTGGCAGCAGTTCGCCCGGACCCACCAGATCGGCCAGGTCGTCCCGGGTAAGGTCACCAAGCTGGTTCCGTTCGGTGCGTTCGTCCGCGTGGACGAGGGCATCGAGGGTCTGGTCCACATCTCCGAGCTGGCCGAGCGCCACGTGGAGATCCCGGAGCAGGTCGTCCAGGTCAACGACGAGATCTTCGTCAAGGTCATCGACATCGACCTGGAGCGTCGCCGGATCTCGCTGTCCCTCAAGCAGGCCAACGAGTCCTTCGGTGCCGACCCGGCCTCGGTCGAGTTCGACCCGACCCTGTACGGCATGGCCGCGTCCTACGACGACCAGGGCAACTACATCTACCCCGAGGGCTTCGACCCCGAGACCAACGACTGGCTCGAGGGCTACGAGACCCAGCGGGAGGCGTGGGAGCACCAGTACGCCGAGGCGCAGCAGCGGTTCGAGCAGCACCAGCAGCAGGTCATCAAGAGCCGCGAGGCCGACGCTGCCGCTGCCGCCGAGGGTGGCGAGGCCGCCGCTCCGGCCGCTTCGGGTGGCGGTTCGTACTCCTCCGAGGGTGCGGACACCTCCGGTGCGCTGGCCTCCGACGAGGCGCTCGCCGCGCTCCGCGAGAAGCTCGCGGGTGGCCAGAGCTGATCACCGGCCACTGGGCATAACCGGTAACTGAGGGGCCGCACCTTTCGAGGTGCGGCCCTTCGGCGTTGTGCCGGCACCTCCGGGTGAACACCGCCACGGGGGCGCCTGGTTGGTGGCCGTCCGTGCGCCACGAGGCCCATCCGGTGGGCCGTGTGGCGGAGTTGCCGCCGAGGAGGGGACCGCGGACCGCTGCGCCCGGGACGCGCGCCGCACCGTACGTTCAGCTCCGGGCGAAAAGCGGGCATGGGTCAGTTGATCGGAGCGGGAGCGGGAATGCCCACCTTCACCGCCACGTTGTCCCGTACGAACACGAGGAGGAGCGGTCACAGTGCTTGATCCGCAGGGTTTGTACGCATGGGAGCCGAAGGGCCTCGCCGTGGTGGACATGGCGCTCGCCCAGGAGTCGGCCGGTCTGGTCATGCTCTACCACTTCGACGGATACATCGACGCGGGTGAGACCGGCGACCAGATCGTCGACCGGCTCCTCGACTCGCTGCCCCACCAGGTCGTCGCCCGCTTCGACCACGACCGGCTCGTGGACTACCGGGCGCGCCGCCCGCTGCTGACCTTCAAGCGGGACCGCTGGACCGAGTACGAGGAGCCCGGCATCGAGGTCCGGCTGGTCCAGGACGCCACGGGCGCGCCCTTCCTGCTGCTGTCCGGCCCCGAGCCGGACGTCGAATGGGAGCGGTTCGCCGCGGCCGTCCGGCAGATCGTGGAGCGGCTCGGCGTCCGGCTGGCCGTGAACTTCCACGGCATCCCCATGGGCGTCCCGCACACCCGTCCCGTCGGCCTCACACCGCACGGCAACCGCACCGACCTCGTCCCGGGCCACAGCAGCCCCTTCGACGAGGCCCAGGTGCCCGGCAGCGCCGAGGCGCTGGTCGAGTACCGCCTCATGGAGGCCGGCCACGACGTCCTGGGCGTCGCCGCGCACGTCCCGCACTACATCGCCCGCTCCGCCTACCCCGACGCCGCCCTGACCGTCCTGGAGGCCATCACGGGCGCCACCGGTCTGGTGCTCCCGAGCATCGCCCACGCCCTGCGCACGGACGCGTACCGCACGCAGACCGAGATCGACCGGCAGGTCCAGGAGGGCGACGAGGAGCTCACCGCGCTGGTGCAGGGCCTCGAGCACCAGTACGACGCCGCCGCGGGCGCCGAGACCCGGGGCAACATGCTCGCCGAACCGGTGGAGATCCCCTCGGCCGACGAGATCGGTTTGGAGTTCGAACGCTTCCTCGCGGAGCGGGAGGGCGAGGGCTGACACACCCTGGACCCGGGGCCCCGGACCGGGGTCCGGGCCGGGGCGGGGTCCGAGGCAGGGCCTAAGCTTCGGGGCATGCTGAGAGTTGGCCTCACCGGCGGGATCGGCGCCGGCAAGAGCGAAGTGTCGCGGCTTCTCGTCGGGCACGGCGCGGTACTGATCGACGCGGACCGCATCGCACGTGAGGTCGTCGAGCCGGGCACCCCCGGCCTGGCGGCCGTCGTCGAGGCCTTCGGACCGGACGTGCTCGCCGCCGACGGCGGCCTGGACCGGCCGAAGCTGGGCTCGATCGTCTTCGCCGACCCCGTCAGGCTCGCCGCCCTGAACGCGATCGTGCACCCCCTGGTAGGCGCCCGGTCCCGCGAGCTGGAGGACGCGGCCGCCCTCGACGCCGTGGTGGTCAACGACGTTCCGCTCCTCACGGAGAACGGCCTCGCCCCGTTCTACGACGTCGTGGTCGTCGTGGACGTCGCCCCCGAGACCCAGCTCGACCGGCTGACCCGGCTGCGGGGGATGACCGAGCAGGACGCACGCGCGCGCATGGCCGCGCAGGCCACGCGCGAGAAGCGGCTGGAGATCGCCGACATCGTGATCGACAACGACGTGCCGCTGGACGTGCTGGAACAGCAGGTCGCGGCGGTCTGGAGCGACCTCGTGGGCCGGGCACGGAAGGGCGCCGCGAACTAGCCGGCACGCGTCGTCGAAATAGCGGGCACCCGTCCGGGCGTTGAACCGCTTCAGTGAGGGAAGGACAGTGCCGTGCCCGAGACCAGCGGTTCCACCGGACGTACTCCGGAGACGCATGTCATCGACTTCCGTGCCGCCGAGCAACTGCTCAACGCGCGGGACCCGCGGGGTGCGGTGAAACTGCTCGACGGAGTGATCGCCGCCCACCCCGAGAACACCGCCGCCCGGCTGCTGCGCGCGCGTGCCTTCTTCGCCGCCGCGCAACTGCGCCCCGCGGAGCTGGAGTTCACCATCGTCCTCGAACGCGAGCCGGACAACGCGTTCGCGCACTTCGCGCTCGCCCGGACCTACCAGCGCCAGGGCCGCGCCGACCTCGCGATACGCCACTTCCGGCTGGCGGCCGCCCTGGACCCGAACCCGGAGTACCTGAAGGCGGCCCGCTTCGACGACGCCGGGTGACCGGACACCCGCTCACGGGTGGCCGTGCTGCGGCGGGCGCCGCAGCCGCCGCGGACCGCTGTCCGCCGGGGGGTACGGCGGCACGTCACGACCGGGCTGGTAGTGCGGGCCCTGCCGGATATGCCTGACGATCATGGTCAGGTCGGCCGTGGCCACCAGCCACAGCACCCCGCAGGCCGCCGCCCAGCCGGGACGCCCGACCAGCGCGAACGCCGCCGTCCCGAAGATCGCCCAGGCAACGCCCCACACGCTCAGCCACAACCGCGCCCGCAGTGGACTGCGCGCGGTCACCGGTTCACTTCCCGTACGCATGACGCATCACCACTCCTCCTTGCAACGTACTCTTCGACCAGGACGTTCACCAAGGGGGAGCCCACCGTGCTGCCGGACACCGACGACCTGCCCGAACTGCTCCTCGACCTCGCCGTGCCGCACGAGGACGTCAACGAGGTGGTGGCCCTGCGGCGGACCGTGACCGCCGATCCCGGAGTGCGACGGCTGCTCGCCGACTGCGCCGACGAGATCACCGGCGCCGCGACCGCTCCGGCGACGGGCACTCCCGGCACTCCCGGCACGGCCGCTCCCGCTACGGCCGCTCCCGCCACGGCCGCTCCCGCCACGGCCGCTCCCGCCACGGCCGCTCCGGCCAGGACCGCAGGCCCGGCCGGGCTCGACGAACTCGCCGCCGCCGCGCCGGCCGCACTGGGCGGGTACTTCCTGGTCCACGCCTTTCTCGCCGCGCTGCCCCACGCCCGTGCCCACCACCGCGCCCGTGGCATCCCCGACGACGTGTCCCGGCACACCCTCGCCGATCTCGGGCGCACCATGACGCTGCACCGCAGGCGCCACGGCACCGGAGGACTGTCGGCCGTCCAGGCGTCCTGGCTCGTCCGCCACTTCCGCGGTGAGCTGTACCAACTGGGCCGCCTCCAGTACGAACGGGCCCGGCTCGGCGAGCGCACGGCACGCGCGGTCACCGCGACCGGAACGGACTCGCCCGGGCTCTCCCCGGCACCGGGGCAGCCCTGTCTGAACCTGCACATACCCGACTACCGCGGGCCGCTGAGCCCTGCCGCCTGCGACCGCTCGCTGGCCTTGGCGCGGGACTTCTTCCCCCGGTACTTCCCCGAGGAGGAGTACGCGGTCGCCACCTGCCACTCCTGGCTGCTCGACCCGCAGCTGAGGCGGTACCTGCGGGCGGACTCGAACATCGTCCGCTTCCAGGACCGGTTCCGGCCCGGACACGAGGACACCGAGCCGGTCGACGCCACCGCCGTCCAGTTCGTGTTCGGCACCCCGGACCTGCCGGTACCGGACCTGCCCCGGCGCACGTCGGTGGAGCGGGCGGTCGGCGACCACCTGCGGGCGGGCGGCCACTGGTACCTCGGACACGGGTGGTTTCGCTGGGAGGAGTGACGGCGTGGCGGGAACGCCCGCGTGCGGGTGAGTCGTTGACCGGACATGACGGTCGAGATGCGTGACGGGTACGAGGGGACGGGACCGGGTGCGATCACCCCGGACGGCTGCGCGGTGGAGCTCTACTCGCGGCTGGCGGTCGGCACCGAGCCGGACATCGTCGCGGCCGCGGTCCCGGGCGGCGCCCACATCCTGGAACTGGGCAGCGGCGTCGGGCGGATGACCCACCCGCTCCTGCGGCGCGGGTTCACGGTCACCGCGGTGGACGAGTCGGCGGAGATGCTGGAGCGCGTCCGCGGGGCGCGCACGATCCACAGCACCATCGAAGGACTCGACCTGGGCGAGAAGTTCGACGTGGTGATGCTCGCCTCGTTCCTGGTGCACACCGGTGACCGAGAGGTGCGCCGGGGCATGCTGCGCGCCTGCGCCGCACACGTGCGGGACGGCGGCTGCGTCCTGCTCCAGCGGGAGGGCGCCGACTACCACGCGAACGTCCCCAGGGAGCGGGTCGACCCCGGCGGCTACACGGTTCGCGTCGTGTCCGCGGAGCCGGCCGGCGACGGGGTGAACTCGGTCCGCGTGGAGTACGAATTCCCCGACGCGGCCTGGACTCAGACGTTTCTGGCCAGGCCGCTCAGCCGGGATCAGTTCGAGCAGGCGCTCGCGGAAGCGGGACTCAAGGTGGCCGAGTACCTGACCGAGGACGGCGTGTGGGTGAAGGCGGTACGGGAGGCACAGGGAGAAGCGGGGTTCGGCGGTCGATGAGTTCTCCGTCGGCGGCGGGTCTACCTCTGTGACAGCAACAGGGACGACAACGACCGCTTCCCCCAGGAGATCCCGATGACCGAGCCCGCCGCCTCCCTCACCGCTTCCACCGCTCTCACCACCCCCGCCCCGGCACCCGTGGTCGCCGGGTCGGCGACGGCCCGTGGCCGCCGCGCCCGGCTCGCCCTGCGCGCGGTGCAGGTGCTGCTCGCCCTCTTCTACGCCGTGGCGAGCGCGTTGCCCAAACTGATCGCGCACCCGACGGCCGTCGAGTCCTTCGACAGGATCGGCTGGGGCAGCACCGGCATGTACGTCATCGGCGCGCTCGAACTGGCCGGTGCCGTCGCCCTGCTGATCCCGGTGCTGCAGTCGGTGGCCGCGACCGCGCTGGGTGCGCTCATGGTGGGCGCGTTCATCGTGCAGCTCACCGTCTTCGACGGGCAGAACGCGGCGACCCCGCTGATCCTGATCGTGCCGCTCGCGCTGATCGCCTGGGCCCGGCGCGGACAGAACGCACGCCTGTGGGGACTGGCACGGCTACGCGCATGACACCCCGAACCCGCCGAGCGCGGGGCGCCAACCCGACCCCGGTGGACCTCCGTCCGCCGGGGCCGACCCGGGTGTGTCTCCGTCCGCCGGGGCCGACTCCGGTGGATCACCGTCCGCCGGGGCGCCCGCCGGCCGGTCGGCCCACTCCGCCCGGTCCGCCGGCTCCGCCCGCCCCGCCGAGGCCGCGCAGCCGTTCCAGATCGCGGCGGTCGCGTTTGGTGGGCCGGCCGGTGCCGCGGTCGCGCAGACCGATCGGGACGAAGGCCTCGCGGGGCGGGGGCGGCGGCGAGTTGTCGACATAGCACTGGGCGGCCACGGGTGCGCCGACCCGCTTGCGGATCAGGCGTTTCACGACGACGACACGCTCACGCCCCTCCTGGCGCAGCCGCACCTCGTCGCCGACGCGCACCGAGTAGGCGGGCTTGACCCGCTCGCCGTTCACCTGGACGTGCCCGCCCCGGCAGGCCGTCGCCCCCATCGAACGCGTCTTGATCAGACGCACGGCCCAGACCCAGCTGTCGATCCGCACGGTCTCGCCGGGCGCGGGCCCCGCGGCCTCCGCGGCGGCGATGGCCGCGGCGACAGCGGCGGGGTCGGCGGCGGGGTCCGCGTCGGAGCCGGAGCCGGAGCCGGAGTTGGATGCGGGGCCGGATGCGGGGCCGGAGTCCGGGGCCTGGGCGGCAGGCGTCCCGCTGCCTTCGGCGGCCTCGCCGGAGGCGGGAGCTCCCGTCCCACCGCTCGCCCGCTCCCCGCCCTCGCCCACGTCCTCAGAAGCCATGCTCCGACCTTAGCCCGACGGGCCGGGAGAGACGGACCCGATTTCCCGCCCCCGGGCACCCGCGTACCGGCCCCTCCCACCGCCCCACCGCCCCACCGCCCCTTCGTGCCGGCCGGTCCGATCCCATGCGGCCGGTCCGGCCGCCCGGCCGGGCGCCGCCGGCTCTACCGTTGACCTTGTGCCCCACCCCTCGCCCGTGCCTCCCACCCCCCTCGACCGTCTCGACCAGAGAGTCAGCGACTGCCGGGCCTGCCCGCGCCTGGTCGCCTGGCGCGAGGAGGTGGCGCGTACCAAACGCGCCGCGTTCGCCGAGTGGACCTACTGGGGCCGGCCCGTGCCCGGTTTCGGACCGGCCGATGCCCCACTGCTGATCCTCGGCCTCGCGCCGGCCGCCCACGGCGGCAACCGCACCGGCCGGATGTTCACCGGCGACCGTTCCGGCGACGTGCTGTACCAGGCGCTGTACGACATCGGACTCGCCTCGCAGCCGACGGCGGAGCGCGTCGACGACGGCCTGGAACTGTACGGCGTGCGCATCACCTCGCCCGTGCACTGCGCCCCGCCCGACAACAAGCCGACCCCCGTGGAGCGCGACACCTGCCGTTCCTGGCTGGTCGAGGAGCTGACCCTGCTGCGCCCGACGGTGCGCGCGGCCGTCGTCCTCGGCGCCTTCGGCTGGCAGGCCTCGCTGCCCGCGCTGGCCGCGGCCGGCTGGACCGTGCCGCGGCCCCGGCCGGTCTTCGCCCACGGCGCCCGGGTCGACCTCCAGGGCCTGGAGCTCTTCGGCTGCTTCCACGTCAGCCAGCGCAACACCTTCACCGGTCGCCTCACCCCGGAGATGCTCCGCGACGTGCTGAGGACGGCGGCCGAGGCGGCCGGGCTGTGAGGACGGCGCGGCGCCGGCCGCGGCCCGGTCCGCCCGGTGGGACCGGCCTCAGGACCGCCAGACGTAGCGCACGTCCGGCTCCCGCTCCTCGTTCCCGCTGCCGTCCGTGTGCTCGACGGCGACGAAGCCGTGCCGTTCGTAGAACCGGTGTGCCGGCTTGTTGACCTGGAAGGTCCAGAGCGTGAGCCCCTGCGGGGAGCGTTCCTTGGCCAGCGAGACGAACCGGTCTCCCAGGCCCCGCCCCCGCCACTCCGGGTCCAGGTACAGCTGGGACAGCAGGTCCCCGTTGAGCACCATCACGCCGACGACGCGGCCGTCGGCCTCGGCGAGCCAGGTCTCCCGCTCCGGCACCACCACGTCCCGGAAGTAGGCCCGCACCTCGTCGTCGGAGCGGGGCCGGACGACGGTGGGCAGAGCGGCGGAGTAGGAGCGCAGCCAGACGTCGGCGACTCCGGCGGCGTCCGGCCCGGCGGCGCGCCGCAGCACGACCTCGGCGCTCATGCCCGCATCCCCTCGTCGACGACCTCCCGGTACCTGTCCGGCCCGCCGCGCGAACTCCCCTGCACGGGCCGGGCGCCCGTCGGCATCGAGCGGAACGGCCCCGGCGAAAGACGCGACTCCGGTACCCGCCTCCAGGACGGAGGCGTCGCGGGACGCGGGCGGCGGGAAGAGCCCGGGGCGGTGGCACGGCGGATCACGGCGGCTCCAGGGAGAGGCGGTACCGACGCCCCGATGATCCGGCAGACCGACCGTCACCGCACCGGAATTTCCTCAGTCCCCGAACCGTGCCCACACCGGTGCGTGGTCCGACCCCGGAGCCCCGCGCCGCTCGGCCGGGTCCTCGCCCACCGACGGCAGGTCCGGCGGTGCGGTGGTGCCCGGCAGACCCGTGCCCGCCGCCGTCAGACGGTGGACGAGGCGGTGGCTGAGAAGGATGTGGTCGATCAGTTCGCGGCGGCCGGAGTCGACACGGGAGTAGCGCTGTCCGGCCGGGATCCGCGGGGCGATGTCCCACAGCCGTACGGCGTCCCCCTTGTCGGCGCGGTCGTAACCGGTGGTGCCGATCTCGGAGCCGGGCGGGCCGAGCAGGATCTGGGTGGTGGCCGCCTGCACCTCGTCGTTGAGGTCGCCGAGCACCGCCACGTCCCGGGACCTGCCCTGTCCGGCCAGCAGTTCGTCCGCCAGCGCCCGCAGGGCCGTCGCCTCGGCGGCCCGCCGGAACAGCGCGTACGCCCCGTAGCGTGCCCGTTCGCCCTCGTCGCGCGGGTAGAAGCGGTCGCCGGGGTAGCCGAGCAGCTTGGACTTGAGGTGGGCCACCGCCGCCGTCAGCGGACCGGCCGGGGTCCGGACCGTCACGGCCAGGAAGCCACGCCCGGCCCCGGTGACGGTCGCGCCCGAGTCGTCGGTCTGCACCGGGTCGAGCTGGGCGGGGAGGGCCGCCGTGTCGGACACGACCGTCAGCTCGGCGCGGGCCAGGAAGCCGACCCGGATACCCCGTCCGTCGGGGTGCGTCGAGAGGGCCGTGTGCCAGGTCCCGCCGAGCAGTTCCGCCAGGTCCTCCAGGGCGCCGGGGTCGCCGACCTCCTGGACGCCGAGCAGCGTCGGGTCGAGCGGGCCGACCACGGCGGCGAGGGCGGCGAGCTTCGCCTCGTACGCGGACTTGTCCTTGGGGCCGTAGGGGCTGCCGGGACGGTAGAGGTTCTCGAGGTTCCAGGTGCCGAGGAGCATGCCCGGCTCCTTCCAGGTCGCGGTGGTGCCAGCCTGCTCGTCCGGGCCGGTGCGCGACAGGGGCAGGACAGGATGCGCGGTTCGGCTCACGCGGCCCGAGGACCGCGCCCTACGTCGTGGCGCGGAGCTCCGCTCCCGCCGGGTGAGGCCCGGCTCCCGGTCGTGTCCGGGCGGCACGGCGCCCGGCGGTGGCACCGGGAAAAATCTTCGGCGGCGCCGATGAGTTCTTCCGTCCGCGGCGGTCACCACCCGGAACCGACCGTCGTACAGGAGGGCCCATGTCGCTTCCGGAGATCGTCTCGCGCGAGCGGTGGCGTGCCGCGCGCGAGGAGTTGCTGCTCAGGGAAGAGGCGCTCACACGCGCGCGGGACGCGCTCAACGCCGAACGGCGACGGCTCCCGATGGTCGAGGTGGACGCCGGGTACGTCTTCGAGGGCGGCGACGGCAAGGCCGGCCTGCTTGACCTCTTCGAGGGGCGGGCCCAACTGATCGTCCACCACTTCATGTTCGCCCCGGAGTGGGAGGCCGGCTGCCCCGGCTGCTCCGCGTTCCTGGACCAGATCGGCCACCTCGCCCATCTGCGGGCGCGCGGAACGTCGTTCGCGGCGGTGTCCAGGGCGCCGTTCACCAGGATCCTGCCGTTCAAGGCGCGGATGGGGTGGACGCTGCCCTGGTACTCCTCGTACCACAGCGACTTCAACCGCGACTTCGGGGCGACCCTCGTGGTCGACGACGAGCCGGTCGAACGGCCCGGTGTCAGCTGCTTCCTGCGGGAACACGACCGTGTCTTCCACACCTACTCCGCCCACGACGGAGGTCTCGACGGACTCGGCTCGACCGGTTCCCTGCTCGACCTGACGGCGCTCGGCCGGGACTCCTTCGGCAGCGACCGGGTCCGCTATCACGACGAGTACGAGGACTGACACAAGCGGTCACGAACGTGGCCGAAAGTCAACGGACTCTCACCCTCCGCGCCGGTGGCGTGTCGGCTGTGTCTCAGTACCGTCACCGGGCGAGCCATTCGCGTTCTCCAGAGCGTTAACTCCAACAAGTACGACGCACTTCTGGAGGTGCAGGATGGTGAACGGGCGAACCGTGCTCGAACGCTTTCCCGCAGGCGGACCGCGAGGATCATGGCCGGCGGAGGAGTTCGCGCACGCGCGGCGGCTCGAGGGGATGGCCGCGGAGGTCGTGATGGACCTGGCGACGGACACGTTCCTGGTCATCGTGCGCGGCGGCGACGGAGCCCGGGGCTAACCCGCCTCGCGGGTGGGCACCTTGGCCGTGAACTGGTCCGCCTGGAGCGCGTACAGCTCCGCGTACACACCGCCGCGCGCCAGGAGTTCCTCGGGGGTCCCGGACTCCACGACCCGGCCCTGGTCCAGGACGTGCACCAGATCGGCGTGGCGGACCGACGCCAGGCGGTGCGTGATCAGTACGACGCTCTGCCCGCCGCCCGCCAGTGCGCGGATCTTCTCGAAGACCTCCAACTCGGCCCGGGCGTCCAGGGCGGCCGTCGGCTCGTCGACGATCAGGATGCGCCCGCGCCGGTAGGCGGCCCGCGCGATGCCGAGGCGCTGCCACTGACCGCCGGACAGTTCGTGCCCGCCGGTGAAGTTGCGGGCCAGCAGGGTGTCCAGGCCGTGCGGCAGGTCCTCGACCACCTCCTGGGCACCCGCCTCAGAGACCGACGCGGTCAGCCGCTCCTCGGTGAGCGGCGCCGACGAGCGGCCGACGGCCACGTTGACCTTGGCGGTGAAGGGCCAGCGCTTGAAGTCCTGGGCCACCATCGCGATGCGCTCGGCGAGCCGGTGCCGGTCGGCCCGGGCCGCGTCCACCCCGTCCCACAGAATGCGGCCCCGGTCCGGCTGGTACAGCCCGGCCAGCAGCTTGACCAGGGTGGTCTTGCCGGAGCCGTTCTCGCCGACCAGGGCGACGATCCGGCCGAGCGGGAGGGAGAGGGTCACATCGTCCAGGGCCGGGCGGCCGGCGTCTCCCGGATAGGTGAACGAGACCTTCTCGAAACGGATCTCCCGCGGATCCTCGGGGAGCGGGTCGCCGCCGGTCGGGATGGCCCGCTCGGCGGCCTCCACGTACAGCCGCTCCAGGTCACCCACGAACAGCGCCTCCTCGTGCAGTGTGTTGATCTCCAGCACGAGTGTGTTCAGGCTCGCCGAGCCGGTACGGATCGCGATCACCGCCGTACCTGCCACCGACAGGGCCATCGCGCCGCCCAGCAGCAGCGCGCCCAGCGTGGCGTAGGTGGCGACCGTCGCGAGGCCGGTCCAGGTCGCGGCGATCAGGCCGGTGCGGGCGGTCAGCCGGGCCAGCCGGGTCTGCTCCGCCTCCGCGGTCTCCGACATCTCCCGGAAGTGCCGCAGCAGGAACGGGCCGATCCCGTGCACCCGGATCTCGGGCGCCGCCTCCGGCTCGGTGAGCAGCGAGCTGATCAGGTGGCCGGCGCGGGCGTGCTGCACCCACGTGTGGTACGACTCGTAGCGCCGCCGGGCGTTGGTCAGGGCGCCCCACGCGCTCGGGATCGTCATGGTGATCAGCAGCGGCAGCAGCGCCGGGTGCAGCACGGTCAGCACACCGGCCGCGGCGATCAGGGAGATCATCGCGTTCACCACACGTGTGCCGTACATGATCATGCGGCGGGCCGAGGAGGCCCCGTACTGCGCGGTGTCCAGCAGCTTGTGGAACGCGTGGTCCTCGATCGCGGCGAGCTCGACGGCCGCCGCGCGCTCCAGGTACATCTCGGTCGCCACCCGTTCGACCTTGGGCTCCAGGCGGCCCGTGGCGTAGGTGGACGCGGCGCGCAGCAGGGCGGCCAGGAACATCGCGGACGCCATGACCACCAGGACCGGGGCGGCGCCGCGCAGCCGTTCCTCGATGGACCCGGAGCCGATCAGCCGGCCCAGCACGCTGTTGACGGCCAGCAGGCCCACGGCCTGGATCACGCCGATGGCCACCTGGGCGGCCAGCACCACCCGTGCGGCGCGGGGGTCCGCCCGGCGGGCCAGCCGCAGGCTGGACACGAGCATCCCCGGCAGGCGGGTCAGCATCGCGCGGAGGCCCAGTTCCAGGAAGGCGTCCCCGTGCTGGTTCCATCCCGCGTCGTAACGGAGCGGCCCCCCGAACAGCAGTTGCTCCGACTCCGACACCTCGGACGCCGCCGTCTCCCGCCTCTTCGTCACCGAGTCCTCCCCAGAGCCGTCGACGAACGGCCACTATCGCGTCCCCGGCGATCCGCGGGCAGGGCGTGTGCCGGGGCTCAGGGGGCACGGAGGAGTGCGGCGGGGGTGCGGGGCGAGGACGTCAGGACCGCGGGGCGGTGGTGTCAGGACCACTGCGGGGGCGGGGCAACGGGACCGCGGGGCGCGGGCGTCGGGAGCGCGGGGCGGGTCGTCGGGACCGCGGGGGTCAGGGCGTGCGCCCGTCGAAGCCGGCGGAAGTGGACTCTGCACCCTGTTTCCGCCCGTGCCCCCGGAGCCTGTGGTCGCGCGCCCTCACCGGAGGCCGGGCGGGAGCGGACCGCGTGCGGCGGTCACGCGCTCAGGGGGCGCGACCACTGGGGCGTCGTCCCCGTCACCCGGCACAGGGCGAGATACAGCGGTATCGGCGGGGTGTACGGCACCGTGCCCTCGGGACGGTGGATCAGCCGGGCGACGCCGGGGAGCGGCGCCCCCGCGCTGTAGTGGGCCGGGGCGGGCCAACTGAGGGCGTAGTCGGAGTCGGACGGGACGATCCACCACCAGCGACTGCCGTCGGCGTACACGCAGCCCACCCGCGGCAGCCGGGGCACCACCAGCGGCCCGAGCCGCGCCGGTACCGCCACGGCGTCGCAGCCCAGCGGTGTCGTCATGCCCGCCGGCACCAGCAGCCGGCGGTCGTCCCCCGGACCCGTCGACGGCC
The DNA here is from genome assembly GCF_042897315.1 of Streptomyces sp. NPDC001068. Classification (NCBI taxonomy): domain Bacteria; kingdom Bacillati; phylum Actinomycetota; class Actinomycetes; order Kitasatosporales; family Streptomycetaceae; genus Streptomyces; species Streptomyces sp. NPDC001068. The sequence continues at coordinate 390,422 of NZ_JBIAYD010000004.1, forward strand.
GCGCGCGCTGCAACCGGACCAGGGTGTCCAGCCCCAGCGGCCGGCCGGAACCGGAGGCGCCGTTCACGCCGACCTCCGCCCGGGCACCGGGCGCAGCGCGGCCTCCGACTGCCCCTCTTCCCCGGAACCGGGCGAGGGACGGTGGACCGGGCTGTGCGCGGGCCCGTGCGACGAACCACCCGACGGAACGGGGTCGGGGCGGGCGCCCCACCCCAGGTCGTCGCGGGGTTCGGCGGATTCCGGGGCGGCGGCGTGGCGGGGCAGCTCCGCCCAGACCAGCAGCCCGGATCCGTGTTCCTGAGCCCCCCAGGCCTGGCACAGCGCCTCGACGAGGAGCAACCCCCTCCCGTGCTCCTCCTCCGGGCGCTGTGGGGACGGGTGGGGCTCATCCGGTGAACAGCCCTCGTCCTGCACGGCCATGCGCACCGTGTCGTCGTGGTCGTACAACTCGCACACCACGCGACTGCTCGCGGTGTGCACGATCGCGTTGGTGACCAGCTCGGAGATGACGAGAACGGCGGTGTCACAGGTGTCCGCGCACACCGACCAGCCGGTCAGTCTGGCGCGCACCAAGCGTCTCGCCTGGGCGGGGGAACCCGGATGAGCGGCCAGCTCGAACCGGAACCGGCGCTCGGCACCGCCCCTGCCGGGGGCGACAACCGCGGCAGCGCCGAGACCGGGACGGTCTGCGACGGCGTCTGTTCCTAAAGGCGGAGACGGAATCACGGTTGCCACTATCGCCCCGCCGTGAACACTTGGCAAGAGTCACTCTGAAAAATGCAGAGTGCTGTGTGACGCGGTGGGACGCCGTGGCACACTGCTCGCAACAGCATGCCGAGCGGCGCCAGTTGGGATCAGTGAGGATCGGACGGACCGATCCGGCCAATGCGATCGATGTGACCGAACCGGACAGTTCCGGCCGTTACGGTCAACTCGTCGCCCTGTCCGGTCAGGTCGACCCGTCGGATCCTCAGGTGAGTCTTCGAATGGCGCCGCTGGGTTGTCAGCACGCCGTCGGCACCCGTGGGCGAAAGACACCCGTGGGCGGGTGACACCTGTATGTGGCGGCGGCCATACCCGCCGGCGGGCCCGAGTGACGGCCCGGCCGGGGACTTCGTGGAGGTGGAGCGTGAGTGAGCCGCGGTCCGCGCCTACCGTGGGCCAGGTGGTCCTCGGCCGGCGCCTCCTTGACCTGCGCGAACGCGCCGGGCTCAAGCGTGAGGAGGCCGCCCGCGTACTCCGCGTGGCGCCCGCCACCGTCCGCCGGATGGAGATGGCCGAGGTCGCCCTCAAGATCCCGTACCTCCAACTGCTCCTGAAGGCGTACGGGGTCACCGACGACGAGGCCGAGGTCTTCGTCCTGCTCGCCGAGGAGGCCAACCAGCCCGGCTGGTGGCAGCGGTTCCACGACATCCTGCCCGGCTGGTTCTCGATGTACGTCAGCCTGGAGGGCGCGGCGAGCCTGATCCGCTCCTACGAGCCGCACTTCGTGCCCGGGCTGCTGCAGACCGAGGACTACGCGCGCGGGGTGCTCGAGTCGGGCGCCGTCGGCCAGACCCAGCCGGAGGAGATCGAGCGCCATGTCGCCCTGCGCATGCAACGCCAGGATCTGCTCACCCGTGAGGACGCCCCCCGCTTCTGGGCCGTGATGGACGAGACCGTCCTGCGCCGCCCCGTCGGGGGACCGGAGGTGATGCGCGCGCAGATCGACCGGCTGCTAGAGGTCACGAAGCTGCCCAACGTGACGCTCCAGGTCGCCCCGTTCACGAGCGGGCCGCACCCGGGGACGTACGGGCCCTTCGTGCTGTTCCGATTCGCCATGCCCGAACTGCCGGACATGGTCTACAGCGAGTACCTGACCGGCGCCGTCTACCTGGACGCGCGCACCGAGGTGGCGACCCACCTCGAGGTCATGGACCGCATGGCGGCGCAGGCCGCTACGGCACAACGCACGAAGGAGATCCTCCGGGATCTCCGCAAGGAGCTGTGAATGGATCGCATCAAGCCCCAGTCCGGGCCGCGGAACCGCACCGAGCGGATCTACAACGGCATGCCCGCCCGGGACCTGGGCAGCGAGGGCTGGCACAAGCCGTGGAGCGGCGGCAACGGCGGCAACTGCCTGGAAGCCATGAAGCTGGCCGACGGCCGGATCGCCGTCCGCCAGTCGACCGACCCCGACGGGCCGGCGCTGATCTACACCACGGACGAGATGACGGCCTTCATCGAGGGCGCCAAGGCGGGGGAGGCCGACTTCCTGCTCTCCTGAGGCCGTTCGTCCTCACCTCTTGTTGTGTTCAACTCCTTTGTAATGGTGCTGAATTGATCATCAACCGTGTCCGACGCTTACGGAGTGCCTCGTGATCGACACCAGCAGGCCGCACCCGGCACGTATGTACGACTGGTATCTCGGCGGCAAGGACAACTACCCGGTCGACGAGGAGATGGGCCGGCAGATGCTGGCCCTCGACCCCCGCGTGCCGGTGATGGCCCGGGTCAACCGTGCCTTCATGCACCGCGCCACGCGGTGGCTGGCCCAGCAGGGCGTACGGCAGTTCCTGGACGTCGGCACGGGCATCCCGACCGAGCCCAACCTGCACCAGATCGCCCAGCGCGTGGCGCCCGACGCCCGGGTCGTCTACTGCGACAACGACCCGATCGTGCTGGCGCACGCGGCCGCCCTGCTGCGCGGCACCCCCGAGGGCGCGACGGAGTACCTCCAGGCCGACGTGCGCGACCCCGCGGCGATCGTCGCCGGCGCGCGCGAGATCCTGGACCTCGAACGCCCCGTCGCGCTGTCGCTCGTCGCGCTGCTCCACTTCGTTCCCGACGAGGACGCGGCGCACGAGCTGGTCGCCAGGCTCCTCGCCGAACTGCCGTCCGGCAGCTACCTGGCGATGACCCACGCCACCGCCGACTTCACTCCCGAGGAGTCGGCGGCGGCCACCGCGAAGCTCAAGGCGGCCGGGGTCACCCTGGCGCTGCGTTCCCGGCAGGAGTTCGGCCGCTTCTTCGACGGCCTGGACATGGTCGAGCCCGGTGTCTCGGTGGTCCACCACTGGCATCCGGAACTGGGCGACCCGGTGCCGGGCCAGGACGACGGGGTCATCCCCGGGTACGCGGCGGTGGGACGCAAGCCGTGACGCGCCGCGGCGCCTGAGCCGGGGCTGGAGGCGGGACCGGGGTTTGATTCGGGCCTGGGGCTTGATTCGGGCCTGGGTCGGGGCGGGATCCGGAGCCGGAGTCACGGCGTGGGCGGCCCGCCTACACGGTCATCGGCCGGTCGTACGGTGAGATGGGCGTCGGCAGCCGCGAACTCCCCGTCAGATAGCGGTCGACCGCCGCCGCCACGGCCCGCCCCTCCGCGATCGCCCAGACGATGAGCGACTGTCCGCGCGCCGCGTCCCCGGCCGCGAACACACCCGGAACGTTCGTGGCGAACTGCGCGTCCCGGGCGATCGTCCCGCGCGGCTCCATCGTCAGCGTCAGCTGGTCGATGAGCCCGTCCTCCCGGTCGGGCCCGGAGAAGCCGAGCGCGAGCAGCACCATGTCGGCGGGCAGCGTCCGGCCGGTCCCCTGCAGCGGCCGCCGCGCCGCGTCCACCTCCGTCAGGTGCAGTGACCGCACCCGCCCGTTCCCGTCACCGCTGAAGCGGAGCGTCGACGCCGCGAACAACCGCGCGTCCGCGTGCGCGTCGGGCGCCGTCTCCAGGTCCCGCGCCTCCTCGTGCGCCGCGGACAGCCGGTAGATCTTCGGATACGTCGGCCACGGCTCGATGTCCTCGTCCCGCTCCGCGCCCGGCTGCGCGTAGATGTCCAGCTGGGTCACCGACGCGGCCCGCTCCCGCACCGCCGTGCCCAGACAGTCGGCGCCCGTGTCCCCCCCGCCCACGATCACCACATGTCTGCCGGCCGCCGACAACGGTGACCGCTCCAGATCCCCCTCACCCACTCGGTTGGACAGCGGCAGATACTCCATCGCCTGATGTATCCCGCCCAACTCGCGGCCCGGTACCTCAAGTTCCCGCCACGCCGTGGCGCCGGTCGCGATCACCACCGCGTCGTACCGGGCGCGCAGCTCCGCCGCCCCGATGTCCCGCCCCACCGTCACCGAGGTACGGAACTTCGTCCCCTCGGCCCGCATCTGCCCCAGCCGCCGCTCCAGATGGTGTTTCTCCATCTTGAACGCGGGGATGCCGTACCGCATCAACCCGCCCAGCCGGTCGTCCTTCTCGTACACGGCGACGGTGTGACCGGCCCGGGTCAGCTGCTGCGCCGCCGCGAGGCCGGTCGGACCCGACCCGATCACGGCCACGGTCCGCCCGGACAGCCGCTCCGGTGGCCGCGGTGAGGCGAATCCCTCCGTCCAGGCCCGGTCGGCGACGGCGCACTCGACGTTCTTGATCGTGACGGCCGGCTGGTTGATGGCGAGCACGCACCCCGCCTCGCACGGCGCCGGACACAGCCGCCCGGTGAACTCGGGAAAGTTGTTCGTCGCGTGCAGCCGGTCGGCCGCCGCCCGCCAGTCCTCTCGCGACACGAGGTCGTTCCACTCGGGGATCAGGTTGCCCAGCGGGCACGCGTCGTGGCAGAACGGCACCCCGCAGTCCATGCAGCGGTCCGCCTGCCTGCTGATGATGGGCAGCAGCGCCCCGGGGACGTACACCTCGTCCCAGTCCCGGACACGTTCCTCGACCGGCCGCCGCGGCCACTCCTCCCGCGGCGTGGTCATGAAACCCTTGGGATCGGCCATGGTCGACTTCCTCGTGTGCGATTGCCCGGGCCGGCGCCGTCGGGCGGCACGGGGCGGCACTCTTTCGGCCACGATACGTCCGCTCGGTGGTGCCCGCAGGGTGGCTGACGGCGCCTTCTGCGCCTGCTGCCGGCGCCACCTCGGCAGGGGTCCGGCCCGGCGTCGGCTCGAGCCCCTGCCCGCATCGGGGTTTGCGCTCCTGCCCGCGTCAGGGTTCCCGCCTCTGCCCGCATCAGGACAGAGCCAGTGCGTACGCGACCGTCGCCGCGGCCGACGCGAGGGTGCGGACATGGTTCCACCGTGTCCACTCGCGGACGTAGGCCGGCCAGTAGGCGGCGGCCTCCGGCGTGCCTGGCTCCAGCGCGGCCAGTGCCTCGTTCCGGGGCACGTTCGCCGCCAGCGTCAGCCCGAACGAACCGAAGAGGTACAGCGCGCTGCCCAGCAGCAGCTGCGCCGTCCCCTCGTCCGGCCACACCACGAACGTCACCACCGCGATCAACGCGGACACCACCGCCGCACCCGCGAACACCAGCATGAACGCGGGGGTCACCGCGGCCCGGTTGATCGCGTTCATCGCGGCCACCCCCTGGGCCGGCGGCAACGCCGCCAGCCCACGCATCACAAAGGCCGAGAACCCGCAGAACACCCCCGCCGCCAGCCCGGTCCCCAGCACCCCCAGCAGGACCAGCACCTCGTACGGTCCGTCGATCACATCCACCACGCCCGCTCCCGTCTGTCGTCCCGGACACCGCCGTCACCCACCCGCGACTGCCCCCGGCCGGCCCCGCGTCAACCGGTCAGGCGGATCTCCACCCCGGCCTCCCAGCCCCGCAGCACCGCCTCCACCGTCCGCGCGATCCGCCGCCGCGCCTGGTGGCGCGGCACTCCGCTCATCAGCAGCTGGTCGTACGGCGTGTCCACGTGCCGTACCCCCGCCACCACCGCCGAGACCACCGCTCCCTCGGTGAGCGCCCGCCCGTCCGCGGTCCGCCCCACGCGCCCGCTGCCCCGCACCGACGCGTGCGCCGCTATCGCCCGGGCCCGCTCCACCGGACAGCCCGGGAACAGACGCAGGATCTCCGCCGTGAAGGCCTCCGTGAAGCGCACGTCCCGTGCCGCCCGCAGCTTCGCGTCCCGCGCCCGGCGCCGTCGCCGCGCCTCGGCGTCGGCCAGACACCGCGCCTCGGCCCGGGCCAGCGCGGCCTCCTCCACGAGGAGGCCCTGGCGCTCGTACCGGCTCTTGCGCCGGTTGAACCGCACCACCACCGCCGACAACGAGCTCTCCTCCCGCGACCGGCGGGTCAGCGCGGTGTCCCCACGCGGCAGGAACACCAGATGTGCCAGATCGGCGCAGACCAGACACCGCGGTGCCCCGTCCTCCACCACCAGCATCGACAACGGCCCTCGCCGGCATGCCGCACACCGTTTGCCCTTGAGGGACTGCACGACCAGAAGTCCACCGTGATGAGGGGGAGTTGCGAGGCGGGTCATATGCGGTTCTTTCCCCTTCCGGATGCGAGATCTCACGTCGGCACGGCGACGGGTGCACGTCCGTCCGGCCGGCCCGGAGGCAGGAGGGCGACCCGGCGGTCCTCGCCCCCGTGGCCGGGTGCCGGGGCATCCCGCCGAACCTCGCGGAGCGCCCGGCCCCCGGCACGTCCGCCGCCCCGGCCGCGCGGCATCATGACCCCGTGCGACTCGAAGCGATCACCTGGGACCGGCTCGCCGACCGCCTTGCCGAGCGAGTGGCCGACCTGAAGCCCGCCGACGGGGGCGCCTGGCCGCGTGTCGCCCTCGACGGCGCCCCGGCGGCCCGGCCCGGGGACCTCGCGGAGCTCGTCGCGGAGGCGCTGCGCCTCTGGGGCAGGCCCTCGCTCGTCGTGAGCGCCGAGGGATTCCTGCGCCCCGCCTCACTCCGGCTGGAGCACGGCCGCCGCGACGCCGAGTCCTACTACGGCGGCTGGTTCGACACCAACGCCCTGTGGAGGGAGGTCTTCGGCCCCCTCGACCCCGGCGGCACCGGGCGTGTGCTGCCCGACCTGTGGGACCCGGCGACGGACCGGGCCACCCGCAGCCCCTACGTCCATCTCCCGCCCGGCGGCATCCTGTTGCTGCACGGCCCCCTGCTGCTGCGGCACTGGTTCCCGTTCGACCTGACCGTCCACCTCCTGCTGTCTCCTGGCGCCCTGCGCCGCCGAACCCCCGAGCCCGAGCACTGGACCCTCCCTGCCTTCGAGCGCTACGAGGCCGAGAGCGATCCCGCGGGCACGGTTGACGTCCTGGTCCGTGCCGACGACCCGCGGCACCCGGCGTGGAGCGGCTGAGCGCCCCGCGATGAACTCGCCGACCTGCTCCCGGTGGCGGGCCCGGCAAACCCCTTTTGTATGCGCGTGCATGTAACTACTCTGTCCGTATGACGCCCTCCTCGCACACCCCCGTGACCTTCGACGACTCCGTCCGGGCCCTCCTCGACGGCAGGAACTTCGCCAGTGTCGCCACCCTCGGTCCCGACGGTGCCCCGCAGAACTCGGTGGTCTGGATCAAGCGGGAGGGCGACGCCGTGCTGTTCTCCTCCACCGACGGCCGCCAGAAGGTACGCAACCTGCGCCGCGACCCCCGCGTCAGCCTCACCGTCTTCGACCTGGCCGACCCGTACCGCTCCGCCGAGATCCGCGGTACCGCCGAGATCCTCGCGGACGAGGCGAAGCGGCTGCCCTTCGAGCTCTCCCACAAGTACCTCGGCATCGATCCGCCCGCGGAGAAGGAGGACGAGGTGCGCGTGATCATCCGGGTCGTCCCGCGCCGCGTCGTCTCCTTCTCGGTCTGAAGCCGCCGCCGGCCGTGACGCTCAGAGCCAGCCGTTGCGCCGGAAGCCCCGGTACAGCACCAGGCAGGCGACGGATATGACGCCGATGACGAGCGGATACCCGAACCGCCAGTGCAGCTCCGGCATGTGATCGAAGTTCATGCCGTACACCCCGCACACCATCGTCGGCACGGCGATCACCGCGGCCCAGGCGGTGATCTTCCGCATGTCCTCGTTCTGAGCGACCGTCACCTGCGCCAGATGTGCCTGGAGGATGGAGTTGAGCAGTTCGTCGAAGGACGCGATCTGCTCCTTGGCCCGCATCAGATGGTCGAGGACGTCTCGGAAGTAGGCCTGTATCTCCGGGGCGATCACCCGGATCGGCCGGGTCGTCAGCTCCTCCATGGGCCTGCCCAGCGGCACCACCGCACGCTTCAGTTCGAGGAGTTCCCGCTTCATCTGGTAGATCCGCCCCGGGTCGGCCCGCGCGCCGTTCTCCGCGAACACGTCTGCCTCGACCTGGTCGATGTCCGCCTGCACCGCGTCCGTGACATTCAGATAGTCGTCGACCACATGGTCCGCGATCGCGTGCAGTACCGCGGCCGGCCCCTTGGCGAGCTGCTGCGGCGCCGCTTCCAACTCCTCGCGCAAGGGCCCCAACGAACCGTGCCGGCCGTGCCGTACCGTGATCACGAAGTCCTCGCCGACGAACATCATGATCTCGCCGGTGTTCACCACCTCGCTGGTCGCCGTCAGCTTCTCGTGCTCGACGTAGCAGACCGTCTTGAACACCGCGAACAGCGTCTCGCCGTACCGCTCCACCTTGGGGCGCTGGTGGGCCTCGACCGCGTCCTCCACGGCCAGCGGGTGCAGATCGAACAGTTCGGCGATGCCCGCGAACTCACTGTCCGTCGGCTCGTGCAGGCCGAGCCAGACGAAGCCCTCGCCCTTCTTGCGCACCCGCTCCACCGCCGAGTAGAGATCGCTGCACTCGGGGACCCGCAACCCGTCCTCGTACGTCACGCAGTTGACCACCGAGGATCCCAGCGGGGACCGCGCATGATGGTTCAGGTCGACGCGGGGCCGTCGCCGGGCCAGCCGCGCCACCCTGCGCAGGCCGCCGGCCCTGCCCAGCCCCGTGACCTTCCGCAGATTCCCTGCCATCGTCATCCGGATCTCCTTGCATGGATCCTGTCGCGCGACGCTTCCGCGCCCTGCCGAGCAGTCTGCCAGCCCGGCGTGAAACACGGGTAAGGCTGTGGGAGCGGCGGATTCCGGTTCGTTCCCGTCTGTGGAAAACCCGGCTCCCGGCGCCTGTTTCCGCCGGTCGACGACGAGTTCCCCGTGTCCCGCGCTCACCCACCTCCGTACCGGAGCGACGCGGGACCACCCGGGCGTCGGCCGTCCGGGACAGGCCGGGCGACTGCGATGATCGCCTCATGACACCAGCCGACGGCTACCTCCTCGACAACCGCCAGGCCGAGGCCGGACAGCGCTTCGACGCCTTCGCCGCACTGTTCGACCCCACCACCTTCCGGCACCTGGACGCGCTGGGCCTCGAACCGGGCTGGCGCTGCTGGGAGGTGGGGGCCGGCGGCACCTCGGTGGTGTCCTGGCTGGCCGGGAGGGTCGGTTCGGGCGGCCAGGTCGTCGCCACCGACATCGACACCACGCTGCTCGCCGGGGCCGCCCAGGCACCGGTCGAGGTCCGCACCCACGACGTCGGCACCGAGGAGCCGCCGGGGGAGGGCTTCGACCTGGTACACGCCCGGCTCGTGCTGGTCCATGTCCCGGACCGGGAACGTGCGTTGCGCTCCATGATCAAGGCCCTGCGTCCCGGCGGAAGGCTGTTGATCGAGGACGCCGACCCGGCCCTCCAGCCCCTGACCTGCCCCTACGAGTACGGCCCCGAGCAGCGGCTCGCCAACCGCCTGCGCAAGGGCTTCCGCGAGCTTCTCGCCGCACGCGGCGCCGACCTGTCGTACGGGCGCAGACTCCCGCGACTGCTCCGCGAGGCCGGGCTGCACGAGGTCGCGGCCGACGCCTACTTCCCCGTCGCCTCGCCCGCCTGCACGGCCCTGGAGTCCGCGACGGTCCGGCAGATCCGCGGCCGGCTCGTCGCCGCGGGGCTGGCGACCGACGAGGAGATCGACCAGCACCTCGCCAACGTGGCGAAGGGCACCATGGACCTCGCCACCGCACCGATGATCTCGGCCTGGGGCCGTAAGGAGTAGGCCCGTGGGGCCGGGCGCCGGGCAGGACGCCGCCCACGGCCTGTGGCCGCGGTGCCCTGTCAGCCGTGGACGGGAGGTCTGGCGCCCACGCGTTCCACCGCCCTCGCGCCCGCCCGGCAGCCCTGTCCAGCCGCCTGCCCGGGGTCCGCGCCGGCGACCAGCGCGGCGAGGAACGCGCCGGCGAAGGCGTCACCGGCGCCGGTGGTGTCCCGGGGAGTCGCCGGTTCGGCCGGAACCCGCGCCAGGATGCCACCCGCCTCGGCGACCACCGCCCCGGCCGCTCCCGTCTTGGCCACCACCAGCGGCACCCGACGGCTCAACTCGGCCGCGGCGGCGGCCGGATCCGGCCGCCCCGTCAGCAGACAGGCCTCGTCCCGGCTGGGCAACAGCACGTCGACTCCCTCGACGAGCGCCAGGAAGCGGTCCACGCCCAGCACCGCGAGGAATCCGGCCGACGCCGGATCCAGGCTCACCGGGACGCCATGGGCACGTGCCGACGCCAGTGCCGTCGCGACCAGCGCCCGGCTCGGCTCGGAGAACAGCAGATAACCCGACAGGTGCAGCCGGGCGACCCCGTCCAGCAGCGCGTCCGACCAGTCGCCGGGCTCCAGCCGCAGGGACGCCCCGCTGTCCGTGAGAAAGGTGCGCTCGGCCGAGTCGCCGCTGTCGACCAGGCAGACGACCGTCCCCGTCGCGGCCTCCGGGTCCACCACGAGGCGCGGCCGCACCCCGGCAGCGACCAGCTCCCGCCGGTGCCACTCGGCCGAGTCCATGCCCACCCGCCCCAGCAGCCGTACGTCCGCGCAGCCCTCACGGGCCGCCCAGCAGGCCACGTTCGCGCCCGCCCCGCCGGGCACGGTCCGGATCACGGCGGCCGTGTCCGTGCCGGCGGCGAGCGGCCCCCGGTGCCGGGCGACGACATCGGTGACGACGTCCCCGACGACCAGCAGCGCGCCCTCTCCGGCAGTCGTCACCCCCTGGCCCACGCCGACGCGATCCGCGCCGCCAGCCGCACGTTGCCGCGCACGGCCGCGAGGTTGGCCTCCAGGGAGGCGCCGTCGGTGTGCCGCACCAGGTGGTCGAGCAGGAACGGCGTGACCCGCTGACCGGTGATCCCCTCCCGGTCGCAGGCCTGCAGCGCGTCGGCGAGCACCCGCGCGTGCAGCGCGGGATCGAGTTGCTCGGCCTCGGGGACCGGATTCGCGACGACGAGCGCGGTGTCCGCCGCGTCGAGCGCGTCCTGCGCCCGCATGACCTCCGCGACCTGAGCCGGGGTCTCCAGCCTCCAGTCGACCGGGTGTCCGGAGTCGGACAGGTAGAAGCCGGGGAACCGGTCGGTGCCGTAACCGGCCACCGCCACGCCCAGGGTCTCCAGACGCTGCAGGGTCGCCGGTACGTCCAGGATCGACTTCACGCCCGCACAGACCACCGTGATCCGGGTGCGCGCCAGCAGACCGAGATCGGCTGACTCGTCCTGCGTCACCGTCCACTCCCGGTGCACCCCGCCCAGGCCGCCCGTCGCGAACACCCGGATGCCGGCCAGTGCGGCCAGTTGCGCCGTCGCCGAGACGGTGGTCGCCCCGCTGGCCCCCGCCGCCACGGCGAGCGGCAGGTCGCGGTGGCCCAGCTTGCGGATCCCGTCCTCGTTGGCGACCCGCTCCAACTGGTCCTTGGCCAGGCCGACATGAGGTCTGCCGTCCAGCACCGCGATGGTCGCGGGGACGGCGCCCTCGTGCCGTACCGCCTCCTCCAGCTCCAGCGCCACCTGGAGATTGCGCGGGCGCGGCAGCCCGTGCGCGATGATCGTGGACTCCAGGGCCACCACTGCCCGGCCCGCGCCGAGCGCCTCACGGACCTCTTCCGACACCACCAGCACCACGTGCCTGCCTCCTGTCTGTCGGCCTCCCCTCATCTCTGGCGGGCGGCGCACCCGGATAAACGCTTGCGGCCTCGGCCGGACGGCACCAGCCTGGAACGCATGACGCATCCCACGGCACGTCTGGACCACGTCGTTCTCTGGGTCGCCGATCCGGTCGCCGCGGCGGCCTTCTACGAGCGGGCACTCGGCCTGGAGCCACTGCGGGTCGCCGAGTTCACCGCGGGAGAGGTGTCCTTTCCCTCCGTACGTGTCAACGAGGAGACGATCCTCGACCTGGCGCCGCACACCCTCGCCCCCCGCATGCCGGCGCTTCCCGGATCCGCCGGCCACCCGGTGAACCACATCTGCCTGTCGCTGCCGTCCGACGCGTTCGACGCACTGCACGCCCGCCTCGCCGAACACGCCGTCCCCATGACCGACATTGGCCACGACTCGTTCGGCGCCCGCGGCCGGGCGCCGCGCAACTTCTACCTCCGCGACCCGGACGGCAATGTCGTCGAGGTCAGGCACTACGCCTGACCGCGGCTCCCGCGGGAACGCCTCGCGACCGGGAACGCCTCAGAACAGCGGCTCGGGCAGGACGCCCTCCAGGGCGAGCAGCTTCCGCTTGGTCTCCAGGCCGCCACCGAACCCGCCGATGCCGCCGTCGCTCTCCACGACCCGGTGACACGGCACGACGACCGGCAGCGGATTGGCGCCCATCGCCGCGCCCACCGCCTGCGCTCCGCCCGGCTGCCCCACCCGCCCGGCCAGGTCGCCGTATCCGACCACCGTGCCGTACGGGACGCCCGCGGCCAGTTCGCGCAGCACCTGCCGGTTGAAGCCGGAGATCAGCGACCAGTCCAGCGGCAGTTCGAAGGCGTGCCGCTCGCCCGCGAAGTACGCGCGCAGCTGGCGTATCGCCTCGGCCAGCACCGGCGCCGCCGCGTCCTCGACGGGTTCGGCGCCCAGCCGGGCCGCCAGCCGCTCCAGAGCCCGCTCGCGCACCGCGTCCGTGGCGTGGAACACCACGGTGACCAGGCCCTCACGGGTCGCCGCCAGCAGCAGCGGACCGATGTCGGTGCCCACGACGGCCCACACAACCCGCTGCGCGTACTGCCCTTCGCTGTCCATGCGCCCCACCGTACGGCCCGCCACTGACAACGCCGGGCGGTCCGGCCCGGTCAGCTCGCGCGCAGCGCGGCCCGCACCACGTCGGGCTTGTCGGTGATGATCCCGTCGACGCCGTAGCCGACGGCCTTCCACGTGGTGGCCGCGTCGTCGACCGTCCAGGTGAAGACACGCAGCGGCCTGCCGTGCGGGCCGCGGCACGCGTGCACGGAGGAGACGTAGCCGGCCGAGATCGAGTTCACCGACGGGTTGATCAGGTCCGTGAACCCCGCGTACCCGCGCAGGGCCGACGCGGGCGGTGTGCCGAGGTAGCCGGTCGTCACGGCGGCCCTGAGACGGTGCACGAGGCGCAGACTGTCCGCGCTGAAGCTCTGCACGACGATCCGGCCCAGGTGCCGGCCGTCCAGCCAGCCCTCGTCTCCGAGCAGGGTCACGATCTGCCGCTCGATGCCCGGGTAGAGCTCCGGGTTCTTGATCTCCAGGAGCAGATTCTCGTGGTTGTGCTCGATCCTGCCCATGTACTGCGCCAGCGTGGGCACGCGCGTGCCCGTGTACGAGGAGGAGAACCAGCCGCCCGCGTCCAGCCGGGCGATCTCCGCGAATGTGAAGTCCTTCACCTTCCAGGGAGCCCGGCCGGGGAAGACCTGTTCGACGTCCGTGGTGCGCGCGAGGCTGTCGTCGTGGAGAACCACCAGCTCGCCGTCCCGGGTGCGCTGGACGTCGTTCTCGACCCAGGTGACGCCCAGCGCGGCCGCCTTGTCGACGGCCGCCAGCGTGTTCTCGGGCGCGTAGGCGGAGGCACCCCGGTGCGCGAGCACCGTGGGTTCGCGCGTGTCGCCCGCCCGGGCGGCGGTCAGGGGGCTGAGCAGGGCGGCCGTGCCCAGCAGCGCGGTGATCGTGGCGGCGACGGCACGGGCGTGCATGTGTACTCCTCACGTCGGGCGAATACGGACAGCACAAGACTGACAGCAAGGAGTCAACGGCGGTCGGGTACGGAACGACCACGGACTGAACGGAGTTACCCGAGTCCGTTCACCGGTGCCGCACAACTGCGGCAAGGCCGTGTTTCTTTGCCGGAAAATCGTTCGACCATTCCGGAGGGGGTCATACTCTCTGCGTCAACCCTGACCGCTCGGGCGGTCCTGGGACGGGGGCGCATATCAAATATTCCGGGACGCAAAGGGTGAAGGGCAGCCACATATGCAGGGCACGGTCGACGGATTCAGCTACGGGGTCGTCACCCCGCTGGTGGCCTATCTGATGGCCTGCCTCGGCGGTGCCCTCGGGCTGCGCTGCACGACCCGCGCGATGCTGGCGGCACAGTCCTGGCGGCCCGCCTGGCTCGCCCTCGGATCGGCCGCCATCGGCTCCGGCATATGGACCATGCACTTCGTCGCCATGATGGGGTTCAGCGTCAAGGAGACGCCGGTCCACTACGACAAGACGCTCACCTTCACGAGCCTCGGCCTCGCCGTCGTCATGGTCGGTGTCGGGATCTTCATCGTCGGCTACCGCGGCGCCACCGGCACCGCGCTCTTCACGGGCGGCACGATCACCGGCCTCGGTATCGCCTCGATGCACTACCTCGGCATGGCGGGCCTGCGCCTCAACGGGACGCTGCAGTACAACACGCTCACCGTGGGCGCGTCGGTCCTGATAGGCGTCGTGGCGGCCACCTCGGCCCTGTGGGCGGCCGGGCAGGTCCGCGGCTTCCTGTGGAGCATCGGCGCGAGCCTCGTGATGGGTCTCGCCGTCAGCGGCATGCACTACACCGGAATGGCCGCGATGAGCGTCCATCTCCACCACACCGGCGCCACACCCCCCGGCGACTCGCCGGCCTCCCTGCTCGCCCCCATGCTGATCGGCCCGCTCGCCTTCCTCTGCCTCGCCGCCGTCGTCGTGATGTTCGATCCCATGATCATCGTCGGCAGGACCGCGCGGGTCCGTGTGGACCACAAGCCGGGCGTCCCGGCCGCCGAGGTCGCCCATCACGTCGGCCGCCGCCCGCAGCCGCGGATCGGCCGCCAGCAGAGCCACCACAGCTCGCGCGCTCCGCAGAACCGCTGATCAGAGCCGGTTGTCAGTGCGGGGTCGTACGGTTGATGCCATGCGGCCCGTTTCCCACATCGAACGCACGGTGGCGCCCTTCGAGGTCGTCAGCCCCTACCAGCCCAGCGGCGACCAGCCGGCGGCCATCGCCGAACTGGCCAAGCGCGTCGAGGCCGGTGAGAAGGACGTCGTCCTCCTCGGCGCGACCGGCACCGGCAAGTCCGCCACCACCGCGTGGATGATCGAGAAGCTCCAGCGCCCCACCCTGGTCATGGCGCCGAACAAGACCCTGGCCGCCCAGCTGGCCAACGAGTTCCGCGAGCTCCTCCCGAACAACGCGGTCGAGTACTTCGTCTCGTACTACGACTACTACCAGCCCGAGGCGTACGTCCCGCAGTCGGACACCTACATCGAGAAGGACTCCTCGATCAACGAGGAGGTCGAGCGGCTGCGTCACTCCGCCACCAACTCGCTCCTCACCCGCCGCGACGTCATCGTGGTCGCCTCCGTCTCCTGCATCTACGGCCTCGGCACGCCCCAGGAGTACGTCGACCGGATGGTCCCGCTGCGGGTCGGCGACGAGATCGACCGGGACCAGCTGCTGCGCCGCTTCGTCGACATCCAGTACACACGCAACGACGTGGCGTTCACCCGCGGCACCTTCCGGGTCCGCGGCGACACCATCGAGATCTTCCCGGTCTACGAGGAGCTCGCCGTCCGCATCGAGATGTTCGGCGACGAGATCGAGGCGCTGTCCACGCTGCACCCGCTCACCGGCGAGATCATCAGCGACGACCAGCAGCTGTACGTCTTCCCCGCCTCCCACTACATCGCCGGCCCCGAGCGCCTGGAGCGGGCCGTCAACGACATCGAGAAGGAGATGGCGGAGCGCCTCGGGGAGCTGGAGAAGCAGGGCAAGCTCCTGGAGGCCCAGCGGCTGCGCATGCGCACCACGTACGACATCGAGATGCTCCGCCAGATCGGCACCTGCTCCGGCGTGGAGAACTACTCGATGCACTTCGACGGCCGCTCGCCCGGCTCCCCGCCCAACACCCTGCTCGACTACTTCCCGGACGACTTCCTCCTCGTCATCGACGAGTCGCATGTCACCGTGCCCCAGATCGGCGCCATGTACGAGGGCGACGCCTCCCGCAAGCGGACCCTCGTGGACCACGGCTTCCGGCTGCCCTCCGCCCTGGACAACCGCCCCCTGAAGTGGGAGGAGTTCCAGGAGCGCATCGGCCAGGCGGTGTACCTGTCGGCAACCCCCGGCACCTACGAGCTCTCCCGCGGGGACGGCGTCGTCGAGCAGATCATCCGCCCCACCGGCCTGGTCGACCCCGAGGTCGTCGTCAAGCCCACCGAGGGCCAGATCGACGACCTGGTGCACGAGATCCGCAAGCGCACCGAGAAGGACGAGCGCGTCCTGGTCACCACCCTCACCAAGAAGATGGCCGAGGACCTCACCGACTACTTCCTGGAACTCGGCATCCAGGTGCGCTACCTGCACAGCGACGTCGACACCCTGCGCCGCGTCGAGCTGCTGCGCGAGCTGCGCTCCGGCGAGTACGACGTCCTGGTCGGCATCAACCTGCTGCGTGAGGGCCTCGACCTGCCCGAGGTGTCCCTGGTGGCCATCCTCGACGCCGACAAGGAGGGCTTCCTGCGCTCCGGCACCTCGCTCATCCAGACCATCGGCCGCGCGGCCCGCAACGTGTCCGGCGAGGTCCACATGTACGCCGACAAGATCACCCCGGCCATGGAGCGGGCCATCGACGAGACCAACCGCCGCCGGGAGAAGCAGGTCGCCTACAACACGGCCAACGGCATCGACCCGCAGCCGCTGCGCAAGAAGATCAACGACATCGTCGCGCAGATCGCCCGCGAAGAGGTGGACACCGAGCAGCTGCTCGGGTCGGGCTACCGCAATCAGAAGGACGGCAAGGCGGCCAAGGCCCCCGTTCCCGCGCTGGGCGACAAGGCGGCGAAGGGCGCGAAGGCCGGCAAGGCGGCCAGGGGCAAGACGAAGGAGACGGTGCCGACCGACCGTCCGGCGGCCGAACTCGCCGAGCAGATCGAGCAGATGACGGAACGCATGCGTGCCGCCGCCGCGGACCTGCAGTTCGAGATCGCGGCCCGGCTGCGTGACGAGGTCTCCGAGATGAAGAAGGAACTGCGCCAGATGAAGGAGGCGGGCCTGGCCTGACCCCCGGGCCGTCACCGGACCCCGGCACGTGCGCGAAGTGTTGCAACACCGACACAAACCGCGGACCGGGGTTCGGCACTGTCAGTGGCGGTGCATAGGGTTTTGGGCAACCGCGCACTTCGCGGCAACCGGGGACATCCGACGAGGGGACAACAGCCGTGACCGTCAACATGACCAAGGGTCAGGCCATCAGCCTGGAGAAGAAGGACGGCGGCTCCCTGAGCGCGGTCCGCATGGGTCTTGGTTGGAAGGCGGCACCCCGGCGAGGGCTGTTCGGTTCGCGCACCCGGGAGATCGACCTCGACGCCTCGGCGGTGCTGTTCGCCGACAAGCAGCCGGTCGACGTCGTGTTCTTCCGGCACCTGGTGAGTGACGACGGCTCCGTACGGCACACGGGCGACAACCTCGTCGGCGGCGCGGGACAGGGCGGCGACGACGAGGCCATCCTCGTCGACCTCGCGCGCGTCCCGGTCCACATCGACCAGATCGTCTTCACCGTCAACTCCTTCACCGGCCAGACCTTCCAGGAGGTGCAGAACGCCTTCTGCAGGCTGGTCGACGAGACCAACGGCCAGGAGCTCGCCCGCTACACGCTCGACGGCGGCGGCGAGTACACCGCCCAGATCATGGCGAAGGTGCACCGGGCCGGCTCCGGCTGGACCCTGACGGCTCTGGGTGTGCCGGCCAAGGGCCGGACCTTCCAGGACCTGGTGCCCACGATCCTGCCGGTCCTCTAGGCGCGGTCCCGCGGAGCCGCGGCGCACGACGACACGACACTCAGGGGGACATGGGCGATGGCGGCCGAGTTGATGCGCGGGCAGAACCATCCGCTCCCGCGGAACCGGATCGAGATCCGGATCTCGGCCGATGTGCCGGTCGTGGCCGGGGCAACCCTCGCCGACGGCACCGGCCGGGTGCGGGACGCGGACCAGGTGGCCCACCCTGGCGCGCCCACACTGCCCGGGATCGAGGTCTCCCGGCAGGCGGCCGCCGAACACCGGCTCGCCGTCGACCTGGACGCCCTGTCCGCGGCCGTGCACCGGGTCAGTGTCCTGATCGCCCTGCCCACGGTGCCCGGTGGCCCGCTCCGCTTCGGCGCCGTCGCCGCCCCGCGCGCCGCGGTCACCGGCCTCGACGGCACCGAGGTCGCCGGCTACACCCTCGCCGGCCTGGACGCCGAGTCGGCGGTCGTGGCGGTGGAGCTCTACCGCCGCCAGGGCGCCTGGAAGATCCGCGCGGTGGGCCAGGGCTACGCGGGAGGCCTCACCGCGCTCCTGACCGACCAGGGCCTTCCGGAGCCCGCCGAACTCGCCCGCGGGATCGACGAAGCGGTGGCGCGGGGTGCCGCCCGGGCGGTTGCCGTGCCCACGGAGACCGGCCGGGCCCGGCGCGCGGCCGCCGGCCCCGACGCGACCGCACCCGTCCCCGGGTCCCCGTACGACGTTCAGGCGTCCGGTGACGGCAGTGCTCAGCCGGCGGCGGATCGTGCACCCGGCGGCCCCATCGACTACACGCATCCGAAGCGCCGCCGGGCAGCCTCTGCCGATACCCCGGCGCCGCCCGCCCCGGGGGAGCACCGCCCTGCCGACGGGCCCGTCCCGCCCGTCGCGGGTGACGCGGTCGGCTGGTCCATGGACGAGCGGCTGTACAACCAGGTGTGGGGCATGTTCGAGGATCTGGCCCGGTCCACCGCCGCGTACCGCAGCGCCGTCGACTTCGCCGAGTCCCGTCTGGAGAAGGAGCTGGACCAGGTCCTCGCCGATCCGCGCAACCGCCTGGGGTCGGCGGGCGATGCCGCGCGCGAGGAGGCCCGCGCCCGCCAGGCTCAGCTGGTCGACCGGGCCCGGGCGGCCCTCGACCGCGACCTCGCCCAGCTCACCGCCGAGTCCGACGTGGTCGAACCCGCCCTGCCGCCGGGGTACGCGCGCTGGGACAACCCTGTCTGGCACGCCTACCGGGTACCGACGGAGCCGCCGATGGCCGTGCGGCTGGGCGACCTGCACCTCGCGGAGAGCGCCCCGCTGCGCGTCCCGCTGCTGGCTCGGCTGCCCCTGGAGCGGGGCCTGTGGATCGACAGCGGCCTCACCTCGACTCCCGGCGGCGGATTTCCCGACGCCGGTGAGCTGCGGCACCTCGCCCTGCACACGGCGGTGGCGCTCGCGGTCCGGTTGCTCGCCGTGCACCCGGCCGGGGAGTTCGGCGTGCAGGTCGTCGATCCGGCCGGTTCCGGTGCCACCGCGCTCGCTCCGCTGACGGGAGCCGGCGTACTGGCCGGGCCGCCGGCGACCGGCGCGGCCGGTGTGGCGGACGTGCTCGGGCGGCTGACCGAGCGGGTCGACCTGGTGCAGATGGCGCTGCGCGGCGGCGCGGCGGACGCCCTGCCACCCGGTATGGACGTCTCGCGGCAACTGCTGATCGTCAACGAGTTCCCGCACGGCTTCGACGACCGGGCCGTCACTCAGCTGCGCTATCTCGCGGACGAGGGACCGGGCGTCGGCGTCCATCTCCTGCTGGTCGCCGACCGCGAGGACGCCGCCGCCTACGGGCCGTTGCTCGATCCGCTGTGGCGTTCACTGATGCGACTGACGCCGGTGCCGGACGACCACCTGGCCGACCCGTGGGTGGGGCACGCCTGGACGTACGAGCCGTGCCTGGTGCCGGCCGGCAGCCAGGTGCTCCAGAAGGTGCTCCACCAGGTCTCGATTGCTTACACCAAGCGTACGTAAACTGCTCTGACCTGCAATTTTGGTTCTTCCTTTACTAAACACTTTACCTTTCCTTGGTGATTGGGGTACTGTTTTCCTCACGGAGGGGAGTACTCCCTGTCTGTTGCGGCGCACCCGTCAGTACGGATCCGACCGGATCCCGGGTCGTCGGCCCGTCTCGGGTGGAAGAGACCTCCGGCAGCGACAACGCTGACCCTTTGCCGTTCACGAACCGGAGGCACGCAGTGGATGTATCCGTGACCCTTTGGGTCCTCACCATCCTGGGGCTGGCCGCCCTCATCGCGGTCGACTTCTTCATCGGGCGCAAGCCGCACGACGTATCCATCAAGGAAGCCGGGATCTGGACCGTCGTCTGGATCGCCCTGGCCGGACTCTTCGGCCTCGGCCTGCTCCTCTTCGGGGGCGGTCAGCCCGCCGGGGAGTTCTTCGCCGGCTTCATCACCGAGAAGTCGCTGAGCGTCGACAACCTCTTCGTCTTCGTCCTGATCATGGCGAAGTTCGCCGTGCCCTCGCAGTACCAGCAGCGGGTGCTGCTCGTCGGTGTCCTCATAGCCCTTGTCCTGCGGGCGATCTTCATCGCGGCCGGCGCCGCCATCCTCGCCAGCTTCTCGTGGGTGTTCTACCTCTTCGGTGCCTTCCTGATCTGGACCGCCTGGAAGCTGATCCAGGAGGCCCGGGCGGACCGGGAGGAAGAGGAGTTCGAGGAGAACAAGCTGCTCAAGGCCGCCGAACGCAGGTTCGGCGTGGCCGACCGCTACCACGGCACCAAACTGTGGATCCAGCAGAACGGCAAGCGGGTCATGACCCCGATGCTGGTCGTGATGCTCGCGATCGGTACGACCGACGTCCTGTTCGCACTGGACTCCATCCCCGCGATCTTCGGCCTCACGCAGGACCCGTACATCGTCTTCACGGCCAACGCGTTCGCGCTGATGGGTCTGCGGCAGCTGTACTTCCTCATCGGCGGACTGCTGAGAAAGCTCGTCCACCTGTCCTACGGCCTGTCGATCATCCTCGGATTCATCGGCGTCAAGCTCGTGCTGCACGCCCTGCACGAGTCCGGCGTCCATGTCCCGGAGATCAGCATCCCGGTCTCGCTCGGCGTCATCTGCGGGGTCCTGATCGTCACCACGATCACCAGCCTGCGGGCCTCCGGGAAGCAGGCGGCGGCCGAGGCGGCGCGGGGCCGCGGCGAAGGCGCTCCGAAGGACAGCGTCGACGTCTGACCGCGCCGGACGTAGGAACAACCACCCCGTGGAGCGGTGCGCAGCGCATTGCGGGCCCACCGCTCCCGGTGCTTCGTTGGGTGGCGGAGCGCCCCCGCCCGGGGGCCGCCACCTGGTGGAGGCAACCGTGACATTCGTCCAGATCATCGACTTCGAGACCGACCGCATCGACGAGCTGAGGGCCCTCGCGGACGAGATGGGCGCCCAGCTCGCCGGCGGTGAGAACAGCCCCACGCGCCGGCTGATCCTGAGCGACCGCGGCCGGCCGGGCCGCTACCTGGGCGTGATCGAGTTCAACTCCTACGAGGAGGCCATGCGCAACAGCGACGACCCCGAGACGGGCAAATTCGCCGAGCGGATGGCGGCGCTGTGCACCCGCCCGCCGTCCTTCACCGACTGCGACATCGTGGACCTGACCGACTTCGCCTGACCGCTCTTCCCCCCACCCGCACGACTCTCCCCGCAACCGCTCGACCGACCGCACCCGTACGACCCGGGGATCGCGCCGCGCCGACGGTGTCCCCGGTTTCCGAAAGGACCGGAATGCGAACCCCGTACACCTCTGCCACCATCGCTGCATGATCATTCGGCCCAGGTCGCTCACCACTCAGTGGACGTTCCTCGTGCCGGTGCTCGCGGTCGTCCTTCTCCTGTTCACCTGGGGTCGTGATCTGCCCGGCCCGCTCGTCGCTCTGGTGACCGTGGTTCTCGCCGGATCCGTCCTCGCAGCCGTCCACCACGCCGAGGTGATCGCCCACCGGGTCGGCGAACCCTTCGGCTCCCTCGTCCTCGCCGTCGCCGTCACGATCATCGAGGTGGCCCTGATCGTCACCCTCATGGTCGACGGCGGTGGCAAGGGCGCCACCCTGGCCCGGGACACCGTCTTCGCCGCAGTGATGATCACGTGCAACGGCATCGTCGGCGCCTGTCTGCTCGTCGCCTCCCTGCGTCACGGCACCGCGGTCTTCAACCCCGAGGGCACCGGCGCCGCCCTCGCGACCGTGGCCACCCTGGCCACGCTCAGCCTGGTCCTGCCGACCTTCACCACCAGCAAACCGGGTCCGGAGTTCTCCGGCGTACAGCTGACCTTCGCGGCCCTGTCCTCGCTGATCCTGTACGGCCTGTTCGTCGCCACCCAGACCGTGCGGCACCGCGACTACTTCCTGCCGATCACCCGGCAGGGCGACGTGATCGACGGCGACGACCACGCCGAGGCCCCGTCCGCGCGCGCGGCCTGGATCAGCCTCGGCCTGCTGGGCCTCGCCCTCGTCGGCGTCGTCGGACTCGCCAAGGGCGTGTCGCCGACGATCGAGTCCGGTGTGCAGGCGGCCGGCCTGCACCAGGCCGTCGTCGGTGTGATCATCGCCCTGCTGGTACTGCTTCCCGAGACCATCGCCGCCCTGCGCGCGGCCCGCCGCGACCGGGTGCAGACCAGCCTCAACCTGGCGCTGGGCTCGGCCATGGCCAGCATCGGCCTGACCGTACCCGCCGTCGCCCTGGCCTCCATCTGGCTCGCCGGACCCCTGATCCTCGGCCTCGGCGCCACCCACATGCTGCTGCTCGCGCTCACCGTCGTGGTCAGTTCCCTCACGGTGGTGCCCGGCCGGGCCACCCCGCTGCAGGGCGGCGTCCACCTGGTGCTGTTCGCCGCCTACCTGGAGCTCGCGATCAATCCCTAGCAGCCCTCGGATCGTAGATCCCGGCCGGTCACCCGGCGGCCGGCTCGGCGGCGGCCACCGGCACCGGACGGGTCTCCGGCAGCAGCGCGAAGCAGCCGAGGCTGAGCAGTGCGATCGCCGTCAGATACGTCCCCACGGCCCACGGGACGCGCCCGCCGTGCTCCGCCAGTTCCGTCGCGACGATCGGCGTGAGCGCGCCCCCGAGGACGCCACCGAGGTTGTAGCCGACGGCCGCGCCGGTGCAGCGCACCCGCGGTTCGTACAGCTCCGGCAGATAGGCGGCGATGACCGAGAACATGGCGATGAAGGCGATCAGCGCGCCCGTGAACCCGAGGAACATCAGCAGGGGCTCACCGGTCGCCAACAGGGCGACCATGGGGAACATCCACAGCGCGGAGGCCGTGCAACCCGCGAGACACAGCGGCCGTCGCCCGTAGCGGTCGCCCAGCAGCGCCATGACCGGTGTCAGCGAGCCCTTCACCACCACGGCGGCCATGATGCAGACGAGCATGACCGTACGGCTCACCCCGAGCCGCTCCGTCCCGTACGCCAGCGACCAGGTGGTCACCGCGTAGAACACCGCGTACCCGATCGCGAGCGCTCCGGCCGTCAGGAGCACCAGCCGCCAGTGATGCCGCGCGACCTCGGCGATCGGCACGCGCGCGTGGTCGTCGAGTTCCAGGAACCGTGGGGTCTCCAAGAGCGACGAACGCAGCCACAGCCCGCTCAGAGCCAGCGCTCCCGCCGCCCAGAACGGCACCCGCCACCCCCACTGCGCGAACTGCGTGTCGGACAGCGTCGCGGACAGGGCCAGCATCACACCGTTGGCGAGCAGGAAGCCGACGGCCGGCCCGATCTGCGGAAAGCTCGACCACAGGGCGCGCCGCCCGGGCGGCGCGTGCTCCGCGGTCAGCAGCACCGCCCCGCCCCATTCGCCGCCGAGCCCCAGCCCCTGAAGAAAGCGCAGTACGAGCAGCAGCACGGGCGCGGCGACGCCGATCGTGCCGTAGGACGGCAGACAGCCCACCGCGACCGTCGAGGCGCCGGTCAGCAGCAGGGACGCGACCAGGACCGGACGCCGGCCGCGCCGGTCCCCGATGTGCCCGAACAGCACCGAGCCCAGCGGACGGGCCACGAACCCCACGCCGAACGTCCCGAACGCCGCCAGCGTCCCCGCGAGCGGTGAGAACGTCGGGAAGAACAGCGGTCCCAGGACGAGCGCGGCGGCCGTGCCGTAGACGAAGAAGTCGTAGAACTCGATGGCGGTCCCGGCGAGCGAGGCGGCCGCCAGCCGGAGCATCGAGGGAGCCCTTACGGTGCGTACATCATGCATGCCGCGTCAACTACCCAGGGTGACCACCCGTTACGGGGGCGCGCGGTGCCCTTCACGGGCGCCTCGGCGCACCGTGATAGACCGGTCTGACCCGCGGTCCGCCCAGGGCCGCTCATCGTCCGAACGGACCGGAGGAAGCGTGCCCCGCACCCTGGCCAGCGCCCCGATCATGATCCTCAACGGGCCCAACCTGAACCTGCTCGGCCGGCGCCAGCCCGAGATCTACGGCTCCGACACGCTCGCGGACGTCGAGACCCTCTGCGTCGGGGCGGCGGCCGCGCACGGCGGCACCGTGGACTTCCGGCAGTCCAACCACGAGGGCGAGCTGGTCGACTGGATCCACGAGGCGCGCGTGGGCCACTGCGGGATCGTCATCAACCCGGGCGCCTACTCGCACACCTCGATCGCCATCCTGGACGCCCTCAACACCTGCGACGGGATGCCCGTGGTGGAGGTCCACATCTCCAACATCCACAGGCGCGAGTCGTTCCGGCACCACTCGTACGTCTCCCTGCGCGCGGACGGCGTGATCGCCGGGTGCGGTGTGCAGGGTTACGTGTTCGGCGTGGAGCGGGTGGCGGCGCTGGCCGGTGCGGGCGCCGCCGACGCCTGACGCCTCAGAGTCGTCCTGCCTCCACGATCCGGCTCAGGAAGCGCCTGGTGCGGTCGTGCCGAGGATCGCCGAACACCTGCTCGGCGGTGCCGCGTTCGAGGACCACGCCGCCGTCGAGGAAGCAGACCTGGTCGGCGACGTCCCGGGCGAAGCCCATCTCGTGAGTCGCCAGCACCATGGTCATGCCCTCGTCCTTCAGATCACGGACCACGGAGAGCACCTCGCCCACCAGCTCCGGGTCCAGGGCGGCGGTGACCTCGTCGAGCAGCAGCAGCCGGGGGCGTACCGCGAGGGCGCGCACGATCGCCACCCGCTGCTGCTGACCGCCGCTCAGCCGGTCCGGGTAGGCGCCCGTCCGGTCACCGAGCCCGAGGCGCGCCAGAAGCTCCCTGGCCCGCTCCTCGGCCTCCGCGCGGGAGACGCCATGCACCCGGCGCGGTGCCAGGGTGATGTTGTCCAGCACGGTCATGTGCGGGAAGAGGTTGTACGACTGGAAGACCACGCCGATCCGGCGGCGTACCGCGTCCTGGTCCGCGCGCGGGGCGGTGATCTCCTCGCCGTCCAGCCAGATCGCGCCGTCGTCGATCTCCTCCAGGAGGTTGGCGCACCGCAGCAGCGTCGACTTGCCGGAGCCGGACGCGCCGATCAGCGCGGTCACCGTGTGCGGGGCGACCGCCAGGTCCACGTCCCGCAGCACCACCGAGTCGCCGAAGGTCTTGCGGACGGACTCCATGCGCAGGACAGGCGCGTCGCTCATATGGATCCTCCCTGGGCCCGCTGCCGGTCCATCCGCGCGGTCACCCAGTCCGTGAAGCGGGTCATCGGGATGGTCAGGGCCACGAAGACCAGCCCGGCGACGATGTACGGCGTGTAGTTGAGACTGCGGCCGACGATGATGTCGGCCGCACGCACGGCGTCGATCGCACCGCCGATCGACACGAGTCCGGTGTCCTTCTGCAGGGACACCAGGTCGTTCAGCAGCGGCGGCACCTGACGCCGTACGGCCTGCGGCAGGATCACGTGACGCAGGGCCTGCCGGTTGGTGAGGCCGAGCGAACGGGCCGCGGCGCGCTGCGAGGGGTGGACCGACTCGATGCCGGCGCGGAACACCTCGGCCACGTACGCGGAGTACGTCAGCGTCAGAGCCGTACCCCCCAGCAGCACCGGATCGACCGTCACGCCCTGCAGCCGCAGCGCCGGGACACCGAGTACCACGATCATCAGATTGATCAGCAAGGGCAGCCCGCGGAAGAAGTCTGTGTACGCCGCCGCGAGGGCCCGCAGCGGGAAGAACACCGGACCGCGCAGGGTGCGTGCGACGGCGATCAGCATGCCGAGGACCAGGACGGCCACGCCGCAGACGAGCAGCAGCCGGACGTTCAGCCACAGCCCGTCGAGGACCTTCGGCAGTGCCTCGCGCGCGTACCGTCCGTTGAAGAACGTCTCCCTGGTGCGCGGCCAGCCCGGGGCGTTCACGACGACCAGGTAGAGCACGGCCGCCGTGACCAGTGTCGAGAGCGCGGCGATCGCGGTGGCGCGGCGGGCGCGGACCCGCTTGTGACGCTCCCGCTCCAGCCGCCGTTCGGACGGGGTGTAGCCGTCGTCCCCGGGCAGGTGGCCGCCGCCCGCGCCGTCGTGCGCGCCCTCCCGGCCGGACCCGTCCTCGACGACGGTCACTTGAGCACCGGGGCGTCGACGGCGTCGGACAGCCACCGCTGCTCGATCTTCGCCAGTGTGCCGTCCTTGCGCAGCGCGTTCACCGCGTTCGTCACACATGGGGTGAGCGCGCTGCCCTTGTCGAGGACCAGACCGAACTGCTCGGGCGCGTCGCCCTGGTTCTCGAACTGGCCGACGATTTTCGCGTTCGTCACCTCGGCCGAGGTGATGTAGAACGCGGTCGGCAGGTCGACCACGATCGCGTCCACCTGACCGTTCCTCAGCGCCGATTTGGCCTGGTCGTTCTTGGCGTACACGGCGGGCTGCCGCGAGGGCTTCACCACGTTCGTGATGTAGTCGAGGCTCGTGGTGCCGACCTGGGCGCCGAGCTTCAGACCCTTCAGGTCCGCGATACCGGCCGCCTTCGCGGCCTTGCCGTCCTTGAGTGCGATGACCGCCTGCCGGACGTCGTAGTAGCCGGACGAGAAGTCCACCGCCTTCTCGCGTTCGGCGCTGATGGACACCTGGTTGATGTCGAAGTCGAAGGTCTTCACGCCGGGCGCGAACGCCTTGTTGAACGGCACGCTCTGCCAGACGACCGAGCCCTTGTCGTATCCGAGTCGCCGGGCCACGGCGTACGCGACCGCCGACTCGAAACCTTCTCCGTTGGCCGGCTTGTCGTCCTTGAACCACGGCTCGTACGCGGGTTCGTCCGTCGCGATCGTCAGCCTGCCGGACGTCCGGGTGGCCAACTCGCCCTTGGCGCAGGCGGGTCCGCCGGACGAGGAGGATCCGCCGGACGCCTTCTCGTCCGGCTGCGGAGCACAGCCGACAGCGGTGGCGAGCAGGCCTATGGTGACGGCGGCGACAGCGCGGCGCAGTGCGCCCGGGGCAGGATGCATGGCGGGAGAGTGGCAGCGAACGCCGTGTATGTCCAGGTCAACGGGCTCGCTGTCCGCATGCTGGGAACAGCTGTTGCGGTCTTGTGAACACTGTCCGCCGCGGGTTGCGGGGCGGCGGTGCCGGGGCCGCCGGTCGAGGGCGGGGAATGGTGACCGGCGGCCCGTACCGCGCGGGAGCCGTCATCCCGCGCGGGGCTGCCACCAGTTGACCGCGGGACGACGCGCGCGGGGAGCGTGCGCCGTACCCCGGTGCGTGCGAACTGTTCACACGGGGCGCGCGAAGGCTCCGCGCGGGGCGCGTGCGGTCGTGCACGCGGGGCGCGGGGAAGCGGCGTGCGCCGGGCGCGAGTTGAGGGCAGAGCGCCGGGCGCATGGACCCTGTGGCGCGGGCCACGCGCGCGTGACCCGCCCGCTCACCACCCGCGCGTGTGGCCGCCGCGCTCACCACCCGCGCGCGTGCCACTCCGGCAGGTGCGGGCGCTCGGTACCCAGCGTCGTGTCGTTGCCGTGCCCGGGGTAGACCCAGGTCTCGTCCGGGAGCGCGTCGAAGATCTTCGTCTCGACGTCGCGGATCAGGCTCGCGAAGGCCTTGGCGTCCTTGCGGGTGTTGCCGACACCGCCGGGGAAGAGGCAGTCCCCGGTGAAGACGTGCGGGTGGCCGTGCGGATCGTCGTAGACCAGGGCGATGGAGCCGGGGGTGTGGCCGACGAGGTGGCGGGCCGTCAGCTCGACCTGACCGACCCTGATGACGTCGCCGTCGTCGACGGCGACGTCGGTGGTGACCGGGATGCCGGAGGCGTCCTCGCGGCCCGCGTAGGTCCGCGCGCCGGTGGCGGCGACGACCTCGGCCAGCGCCTGCCAGTGGTCGCCGTGCTGGTGCGTGGTGACGACGGACGCGATGCCGTCGTCACCGATCATGCCGAGGAGCGTCTCCGCGTCGTTGGCCGCGTCGATCAGCAGTTGCTCGTCCGTGGCGCGGCAGCGCAGCAGATAGGCGTTGTTGTCCATGGGGCCGACCGCGATCTTGGTGATCATCAGGTCCTTGAGCTCGTGCACGTCCGCCGGTCCGCCGACCGTCACCTCGCCGCTGTACGTCATGGCGGTCAGCCTATAGCGGGGGAGCGGCCGCCGAGGTGCCGCACGCTACAGCGGGGGGAGCGCGGGCAGCGTGCCGCCCCGCACGGTCAGGGCCGAGCCGTCACGGCGGCCGGCGAGCCAGCCCAGCAGGTCCGCGGTGCTTCCCTCGACGCCGACCGGGCCTCCGGGGGCGTCACCGCCCGTCGTCCAGACGTGCCCGCCGTCGCTGCGCAGGCCGGTCGGGGGAACCTCCCGGTGGCCGCTGAAACGCTCCGCCAGGAAATCGATCTCCCGCTCGGTGAACTCTTTCGGGAGGTCCTCCAGGTCGTATCCGATCCCGAGATCGACGTGGTGCAGCTCGACCTCGGCCCAGCGCCGGAACGGCACCCGTGCCGCGCTGTCGGTGACCCCGTTGCGCAGCTCCACCGTGCGTGCCCAGTCCGCGGGCCGGGCGCCGCCGGCGCTGAACCGGGTGTGGCTCTCGCGCAGGTCGGCGAGGTGGGTGTCGAGCGGGCGCGGGGCGTCGCGCTCGATGTCGGCGTCCCTGGCCGCGCCGGAGACGTACATGGGGCGTCCGTCGAGAACGTTCGTGAGCGCGTCCGCGTTGCGGGCGAGGTGGGCCAGGACGTGGCCGACCGTCCAACCGGGCAGCCGTGACGGTCGCGCCACGGAAGCGTTGTCCAGTTCGGCGACCGCGGTGAGGAGCCGGTCCGTCGCTTCCCGTACAGACGCCAGGTCATGAGCGTGATCAATCATGGGGCTGACAGTAGCCCCGTCACACCTTCGGGTGAAGGTTTCGCACGTGGTCCGTAAATCGAATGCGCGTGCTATATCGTCGTTGACGGCGTCGGGCATGCTGGATGGTCCGGGATTGTTGACCCATCCAGGAATCCATCCGGCGTTGTCAGTGGCTCCCCCTTGTCTGAGAAGCACGGGGCCCTGCCCCTGTCACTTCTCTCAAGAAAGGTGCGGACCGGCTGTGGCCGACCGTCTCATCGTCCGTGGCGCGCGCGAGCACAATCTGAAGAACGTCTCGCTCGACCTGCCTCGGGACTCGCTCATCGTCTTCACGGGGCTGTCCGGGTCGGGCAAGTCCTCCCTGGCCTTCGACACGATCTTCGCCGAGGGCCAGCGTCGCTACGTGGAATCACTCTCCTCGTACGCGCGCCAGTTCCTCGGGCAGATGGACAAGCCGGACGTGGACTTCATCGAGGGCCTGTCCCCGGCGGTGTCCATCGACCAGAAGTCGACCTCGCGCAACCCGCGCTCGACGGTCGGCACCATCACCGAGGTCTACGACTACCTGCGCCTGCTCTTCGCACGCATCGGCAAGCCGCACTGCCCCGAGTGCGGCCGTCCCATCTCCCGCCAGTCGCCGCAGGCCATCGTGGACAAGGTGCTGGAACTGCCGGAGGGGAGCCGCTTCCAGGTGCTCTCGCCGCTGGTGCGCGAGCGCAAGGGCGAGTTCGTCGACCTGTTCGCCGACCTCCAGACCAAGGGCTACTCCCGCGCGCGCGTGGACGGCGAGACCATCCAGCTCTCCGAGCCGCCGACGCTGAAGAAGCAGGAGAAGCACACCATCGAGGTGGTCATCGACCGCCTCACGGTGAAGGACACCGCCAAGCGCCGCCTCACGGACTCCGTGGAGACCGCGCTCGGCCTGTCCGGGGGCATGGTCGTGCTCGACTTCGTCGACCTCCCCGCGGACGACCCCGAGCGCGAGCGCATGTACTCGGAGCACCTGTACTGCCCGTACGACGATCTGTCCTTCGAGGAACTGGAGCCACGCTCCTTCTCCTTCAACTCGCCCTTCGGCGCCTGCCCCGAGTGCACCGGCATCGGCACGCGCATGGAGGTCGACCCGGAGCTGATCGTCCCGGACGAGGACAAGTCCCTCGACGAGGGCGCCATCCACCCCTGGTCGCACGGGCACACCAAGGACTACTTCGGCCGTCTGGTCGGCGCTCTGGCGGACGCGCTGGGTTTCCGCACCGACATCCCCTTCGCGGGCCTGCCGCAGCGGGCCAAGAAGGCCCTGCTCTACGGCCACAAGACGCAGATCGAGGTCCGCTACCGCAACCGGTACGGCCGCGAGCGCGTGTACACCACGCCCTTCGAGGGCGCGGTGCCTTTCGTCAAGCGCCGGCACAGCGAGTCCGAGAGCGACGCCAGCCGGGAGCGCTTCGAGGGCTACATGCGCGAGGTGCCCTGCCCGACGTGTCAGGGCACGCGCCTCAAGCCGATCGTCCTCGCCGTCACGATCATGGACAGGTCGATCGCCGAGGTCTCGGCCATGTCCATCAGCGACTGCGCGGAGTTCCTGGGCGAACTGAAGCTCAGCGCGCGTGACAAGAAGATCGCCGAGCGCGTCCTGAAGGAGGTCAACGAACGGCTGCGGTTCCTGGTCGACGTCGGCCTGGACTACCTCTCGCTGAACCGCGCGGCCGGCACCCTCTCCGGCGGCGAGGCCCAGCGCATCCGCCTGGCCACCCAGATCGGCTCGGGTCTCGTCGGCGTCCTGTACGTCCTCGACGAGCCGTCGATCGGCCTGCACCAGCGCGACAACCACCGGCTGATCG
This sequence comes from Streptomyces sp. NPDC001068, assembly GCF_042897315.1. Classification (NCBI taxonomy): domain Bacteria; kingdom Bacillati; phylum Actinomycetota; class Actinomycetes; order Kitasatosporales; family Streptomycetaceae; genus Streptomyces; species Streptomyces sp. NPDC001068. The sequence continues at coordinate 421,246 of NZ_JBIAYD010000004.1, forward strand.
AGACCCTGGTCCGGCTGCGCGACATGGGCAACACGCTCATCGTCGTGGAGCACGACGAGGACACCATCAAGGTCGCCGACTGGGTCGTCGACATCGGTCCCGGCGCCGGTGAGCACGGCGGCAAGGTCGTGCACAGCGGCTCCCTGAAGGAACTGCTGGTCAACGAGGAGTCGCAGACCGGGCAGTACCTGTCCGGCAGGAAGGCGATCCCGCTGCCCGACATCCGCCGCCCGCAGGACCCGTCCCGCCGGCTCACGGTGCACGGCGCCCGCGAGAACAACCTCCAGGACATCGACGTCTCCTTCCCGCTGGGCGTGTTCACGGCCGTCACGGGCGTGTCCGGTTCCGGAAAGTCGACCCTGGTCAACGACATCCTGTACACGCACCTGGCGCGCGAGCTGAACGGCGCGCGGAACGTCCCCGGCAGACACACGAGGGTGGACGGCGACGACCTGGTCGACAAGGTCGTGCACGTCGACCAGTCGCCCATCGGCCGCACCCCGCGATCGAACCCGGCGACGTACACGGGCGTCTTCGACCACGTCCGCAAGCTGTTCGCCGAGACCACCGAGGCGAAGGTCCGCGGCTACCTGCCGGGACGCTTCTCCTTCAACGTCAAGGGCGGCCGCTGCGAGAACTGCGCGGGCGACGGCACCATCAAGATCGAGATGAACTTCCTCCCGGACGTCTACGTCCCGTGCGAGGTCTGCCACGGAGCCCGGTACAACCGGGAGACGCTGGAGGTCCACTACAAGGGCAAGTCCATCTCCGAGGTCCTGAACATGCCGATCGAAGAAGCCATGCACTTCTTCGAGGCCGTCCCCGCGATCAACCGCCACCTCACGACGCTGAACGACGTCGGTCTCGGCTACGTCCGCCTCGGCCAGTCCGCGACCACCCTGTCCGGCGGTGAGGCACAGCGCGTGAAGCTCGCCAGCGAGCTGCAGAAGCGCTCCACGGGACGGACGGTCTACGTCCTGGACGAGCCGACCACCGGTCTGCATTTCGAGGACATCAGCAAGCTGCTGAAGGTCCTGGCCGGCCTCGTCGACAAGGGCAACACGGTCATCGTCATCGAGCACAACCTGGACGTGATCAAGACCGCCGACTGGGTCGTCGACATGGGCCCGGAGGGCGGCGCCGGTGGCGGACTCGTCGTCGCGGAGGGCACACCCGAGGAGGTCGCCGGGGTCCCGGCCAGCCACACCGGCAAGTTCCTGCGCGAGATCCTCGGAGCCGACCGCATCAGCGACGCCAGCTCGGTGAAGGCCCCACGCAAGACGGCTGCGAAGAAGACGGCCGCGGCCAAGCCGGCGGCGAAGAAGGCGGCACCGGCGAAGAAGACCACCCGGGCGCGCAAGGCCTGAGGCCCCGGGGCTTCCTGCTCGGACAAATCCAGAAAAAGTGCGGCGCCCCGCGGGAACTCCCTGCGGGGCGCCGCACGTTCCATCATCAGCCGCCCGATTCCGGTGGCGGCGGGGAACCTTGACTCATCAACAGCGGAAACAACGGACGCTCGTCACAAGTCCCCGAGTTCGGAGGCGTACGGCGGCTCCGCACCCGCCCGGGAGCAGGTGATCGCGGCTGCCCGCGCCGCGAACCGGAGCAACCTGGTCCAGCCGTCGGCACCGAGCGCCCCGAGCGCCTCGGCGGACAGCGCGTCCTGGGCGGCGAGACCGTGCAGCAGAGCCGCGTTCACGGTGTCACCCGCGCCGATCGTGTCCACGACGTCGATCTCCTCACCGGGAACAGCGTGCACGGTGCCGTCGCCGGTGAAGACGCTGAGCCCGGCGCCGCCATGAGTGACCACCACGGCCGAGGGGCCCGACGCAAGCCATTCGCGGGGGGTGCCGCCCAGCCACCCCGCGTCCTCCTCCGAGAGCTTGAGGAGTGACACAGCGGGCAGCCAGCTCTTGAAGCGCGCCCGGTAGGCGTCCGGGTCCGTGATCAGACCTGTCCGGATGTTCGGGTCGAGGGCGGTGAACAGGCCCTGCCCGGCCGCGTCGCGCATCAGCTCCTCATAGGCGCTCGCTCCCGGCTCCAGGACGAGCGAGAGCGTGCCGAAGGAGACGGCACGGGTCGAGGCGGGGAGCGCGGGCGGCGCGGTGAACAGACGGTCGGCGGTGCCGTCGACATAGAACGAGTAGGAGGCGGATCCCTGCGCGTCGATCGTGGCGGCCGCGAGGGTGGTCGGTTCCGAGCCGCGTGCCACGAGGGAGACGTCGACTCCGGCGCGGCGCAGCCCGTCCAGCAGGGCCTCGCCGAAGGCGTCGTGCGACGCGCGGGAGCAGAACGCGGTGGGGGAGCCGAGGCGGCCGAGGGCGACGGCCGTGTTGTACGGCCCGCCGCCGAGCGCCGGCTGCAGGGGCGCGAGGGCGCCCGCGCCCTGCGGTACCAGGTCGATCAGTGCCTCACCGGCGACGACGATCACGAGAGGTTCCTTCCTCTGGGTACTCGGACTGGTCGGACTGGCCGGACTGGCCGGGCCGGGCGCGCACAGCGGCGGCCGCCCTGCCGTCCTCCTCCTGGCAGCCGCACGACGTGCGGTGCACGAAGGCGCACGGAAGCCTGACGGTCCTGGGGGCACGGTCGGGCGTGGCCAGCCGTTCGAGGAGCACCCGGACCGCTTCGGCGCCGATCTCCCTGCCCGGCTGGGCGACGGCGGTCAGGCGAGGCGAGAACAGATCGGCCCACGCGAAGTCGTCGAAACAGCACAGCGCGATGTCGTCCGGCACGGAGAGACCGTGCTCGCGCAGGGCGCGCAGGGCGCCGATGGTCATCGCGTTGTTGGCGGTGACGAGCGCGGTGGGCGGGGCGTCGAGTGCCATCAGGGCGGCGGTGGCCCGCCCGGCGCCGGCGGACTCGGAATTGCCGGGAACGACCAGGGCGTCGTCGAGGGGCAGCCCTGCGGCGGCGAGTCCCTGCCGGTAGCCGGTGACGCGTTCACTGGTGGTGCTGAGCCCGGTCAGCCCCGCGACCAGGCCGATCCGGCGGTGTCCGAGACCGGCGAGATGGGCGACGAGCCGGGCCGTCGGTCCGGTGTTCTCGGCGCAGACCTGGTCGAAGCGCGGGGCGTTGTCCCCGAGGTCGTCGATCACCCGGTCCAGCAGCACGGTCGGTACGGCGTGCCGGGCGAGGTAGGCGAGGAGTTCACGCGGGTCGGCGGAGGGAGCGACGATCATGCCGTCCACTCGGCGCTCGTGCAGTAGCTGGACGACCTTGCGTTCGTGGGCGGGGTCGTCGTGCGGATCGGCGATCAGCAGCCCGTAGCCGTGCTGCAGGGCAGCGGCCTCGACACCCTGGAGGATCTCCGTGAAGTAGGGGTTGCTGATCGCCGACACCGCGAGCCCGATGGACCGGGTACGGGAGGTCACCAGGGAGCGGGCAAGGGTGTTGTGCGTGTAGCCGAGTTCCTCGACGGCGTCGAGGACCGCCTGACGGGTGTGGGCCAGCACCGGACGTGTCCCGTTCAGTACATGGGAGACGGTCGCCACGGAGACCCCGGCACCACGCGCGACATCGGCCATGGTGGGCACGGGCACTCCCTCCCTCTCGTTCCGTCCACGCGCAGAGCCCGTCGGCCAGGGCCCGTCAGGCAGTGCCCGTCGATCCGGTTCGCTCCCGGAACGCGGTACGCCCCGGCCGGGAAGCTACTCCATTCGGGACCGTCGCGTAAACGCTTACGCAAGCGTTTACGTCCCATGGGGTGACCCCCTCCCGGATCGCGGCGGCGCCTGTCCCCGTCCACTCGGGCCTCCGCCCGTGCCGTCCTAGCGTCCGACCCACCCCGAAGCGGGACGATCCACCCGGGTATGGTCGCTCTGCCCCGCCCAGGCCGACGCCGTCACCGTCGGCCCACTCACCCCGCCAGGAGCCCCAGATGTCCGCCGCCCGCCCCTCCGCCACCCGCCGCACCGTCCTGCGGGGCGCGGCCGTCACGCCGGTCGCCGGGCTCGGCCTGGCCGCCTGCTCGGCTCCCGGCGGCGGAACCACGGCGGACGCGACGCCGACCGCCCCGGTGGACCTGGGAGCCGACAGCGAGGTGGCCGAGGGCGGCGCGAAGCTCTACCGCGAGCACAACGTCGTCGTCAGCCGATCCGCCGGCGGCGTTCTCAAGGCGTACAGCACGATCTGCACGCACGCGGGGTGTCCGATCAACAAACTCCAGGGCACGACGCTGGTCTGTCCCTGCCACGGCAGTGAGTTCGACGCGCTCACCGGCAAGGTGGTGCAGTCGCCCGCCACCGAGCCGTTGAACGAACTGCCGGTCAAGTCCGCGAGCGGGCGGATCGTGGCGGGGCCGGGCGCCTGATCCGGGAACCGGCGTGGAGCCGGGTCATTCCCAGTCCCAGCCGATCCCGAGCAGGCCGGGCCTGACCCGCGCCTCGACCAGGTGGACGGAGCGGTGCAGACCGCTCAGCGGGAGAGCCTGCCGGCCACTGCGGGGGGCCGCCGCGGAGTGCTGGGCGAACCGGTGGCACCGCGTCGGCAGCGCGTCGGCGGCGAAACGTACCTGAAGGCTGTACTGGCCACCGGGAAAGCCGAAGTCACGGGTGTACTCGCGGGAGACGCCGCCGGTGCCGTCCTCCACGGCGTAGCGGAACAGGAAGGTGTCGCCGGAGCGCAGGCGGGTGCCGAAGAGGAGTTCGGCGACGAGCAGGCCGGTCTCCGGGTCCGAACGGATACGCCCGGTACGACAGTTCTCCAGGGCCCGCACGGTCATGTGCTGCGGGGCGCAGCCGGGGTCACCGTGGTGGACGGCCACGAAGCGGTCCACCCCGTCCCGGTGGGCGCGCACGATGTGCTGCGACTCGCGGGCCGCCAGCTCGCGGTGGGCGCCGATCCGCACACGCTCGTGGTGGCCCAGGGCGTGCAGACCGCCGTCGAGGGACCAGCCGAGCTCCGCGTGCAGCCGGTCCAGGACGTCGGAGGCCTCGATCAGGGAGCGGTAGGAGCGGGTGGCGGGGCGGCGTACGGCCGGACCCTGGTCGGCGTCGGCGAGCAGCCGGATCAGGGACTCGTCCGGAAGCTGCAGTATCTCCTCCAGTGCGCGGACGGCCCGGAGCGACTCGGGGCGCTGCGGGCGACGGGCCCCCTGCTGCCAGTAGCTCAGGCTGGTGACGCCCACTTTGACGCCGTAACGCGAGAGATGGTGCTGCACGCGCTGGAGCGGCAGCCCGCGAGCGGCGATCGCGGCGCGCAGGGCCACATGGAAGGGGCCGCAGCGCAGGGCCGAGTCCAGTTCCGCGGTGGCGACGTCCGCGTGCTGTATGCCGTGCCGCATGCAGGAGGGCCTTTCTCTTGGGGGTTCACCACGGCTGGTCAGGCCGGTGGCGCGGGTCCGGGGCCACCCCGTCGGCGTCGGGGCGGCCGCACCGGGGTACGCCGCGTCCGCAGGCCGCTGCTCACGGCCCCGAGTTCCCCCGCATTGAAGCGTGTTGACCAATCCCCGACAACACCTTCGGTCGGCCGGGGCCGCCCACCTGGCCGAGGGTTGACCCCGGTGCCGGAAGGATCACGCGGGGGAGAGGGTGCCACGGTCGCTCGGTGGTCGGGCGCGCGTGCGCACACGAGGAGTCGATTTGGGGAGGAAGCCCCGCAAGGTGCGTCGTGATCGGCCCGGTGGTTCGGTGACGGTCACGGGACGGCCGTGGCGCGGATGCGCCTTGACGTCGGGCCCGGGCGACGGCTGGCACCACCGAGGTGGCCGATTCTGAGATCCGCGATCCGCTTTGGCAGCGGGCGGGGCTTCGAGAGCGTGCGGGGCTACCGGCTACCGGCTACCGGCTGCCGGCGCCGCATCCAGGCCCGCTTCTTCGCCCCCACACCCCTGCCCCGCCCGCCCCACCTGCCCCGCCTCCACTCCCATGCCGCACCTCCACCCGCCGGCCCCCCACGGGCCCCACCAGCGGGTCCGGTCGGTTCCGGCGGTCCCCGCGCTCCGGCCGGTCCGCCGGTCACCCGGGGCCCGCCGGGGTTGTCCACAGGCTCGTCGCGGTGTCCGTGCGCGCCAGTAGGGTGTGAGACATGGCCGACCCCTCCAGCTACCGCCCCAAGCCGGGACAGATCCCGGACTCTCCCGGGGTGTACAGGTTCCGAGACGAGCACCGCCGGGTGATCTACGTCGGGAAGGCGAAGAGCCTGCGCCAGCGCCTGGCGAACTACTTCCAGGACCTCGCGGGTCTGCACCCCCGTACCCGGACGATGGTCACCACCGCCGCGTCCGTGGAGTGGACCGTGGTGTCCACGGAGGTCGAGGCGCTCCAGCTGGAGTACTCCTGGATCAAGGAGTACGACCCCCGGTTCAACGTCAAGTACCGCGACGACAAGAGCTACCCGTACCTCGCGGTGACGATGAACGAGGAGTTCCCGCGCGTCCAGGTGATGCGCGGTCACAAGAAGAAGGGCGTGCGCTACTTCGGGCCGTACGGCCACGCGTGGGCCATCCGGGACACCGTCGACCTGCTGCTGCGCGTGTTCCCGGTGCGCACCTGTTCCGCCGGGGTGTTCAAGAACGCCACCCGCACCGGCCGGCCCTGCCTGCTCGGTTACATCGGCAAGTGCTCCGCCCCCTGCGTGGACCGGATCTCCCCGGAGGACCACCGCGACCTGGCCGAGGAGTTCTGCGACTTCATGGCAGGCCGTACCGGCACCTACCTCCGCCGTCTGGAGAGGCAGATGACGGAGGCCGCCGAGGAGATGGAGTACGAGCGGGCCGCCCGCCTGCGCGACGACATCGGGGCCTTGAGGAAGGCCATGGAGAAGAGCGCGGTCGTGCTCGCGGACGCGACCGACGCCGACCTGATCGCGGTCGCCGAGGACGAGCTGGAGGCTGCCCTCCAGATCTTCCACGTGCGCGGTGGTCGGGTGCGCGGTCAGCGCGGCTGGGTGACGGACAAGGTCGAGGACGTCACGACCGCGGCGCTCGTCGAGCACGCTCTCCAGCAGCTCTACGGCGAGGAGACCGGGGACGCCGTCCCCAAGGAGGTGCTGGTCCCGGCCCTGCCCGAGCCGGTCGAGCCGGTCCAGGAGTGGCTCACCGGCCGCCGCGGGTCGAACGTCTCGCTGCGCATCCCGCAGCGCGGCGACAAGAAGGCGCTGATGGAGACCGTGCAGCGCAACGCCCAGCAGGCGCTCGCCCTGCACAAGACGAAGCGTGCCTCCGACCTCACCACCCGTTCCCGTGCCCTGGAGGAGATCGCCGAGGCCCTCGACCTGGACGGCGCTCCGCTGCGCATCGAGTGCTACGACATCTCGCACCTCCAGGGTGACGACGTCGTGGCCTCCATGGTCGTCTTCGAGGACGGTCTGCAGCGCAAGAACGAGTACCGCCGCTTCCAGATCAAGGGCTTCGCCGGCCAGGACGACGTGCGCTCCATGCACGAGGTGATCACCCGACGCTTCCGCCGCTACCTCGCCGAGAAGGAGCGGACCGGTGAGTGGTCGGCGGAGGAGGCCACGGACAGCCCCCTCACGACCACCGGCACGCCCCCGGACGCCGGCCCCCTGTCGGACACTGACCCCCTCACAGCCACCGGCACGCTCCCGGACGCCGGCGACGCCAGCCACGCGGGCACCGGCGGCGTCCACCACACGGGCACCGGCACCGATGACGACGACGCCCCCGTCAACGGTTTCAAGGACGACGACGGCCGTCCCAGGAAGTTCGCCTATCCGCCCCAGCTCGTGGTCGTCGACGGCGGTCAGCCCCAGGTCGCCGCGGCCAAGCGGGCGCTCGACGAGCTGGGGATCGACGACATCGCCGTCTGCGGCCTCGCCAAGCGCCTGGAGGAGGTCTGGCTGCCCGAGGACGACGACCCCGTGGTCCTGCCTCGCAGCAGCGAGGGCCTCTACCTGTTGCAGCGCGTCCGGGACGAGGCGCACCGCTTCGCCATCACCTACCAGCGCGCCAAGCGCGCCAAGCGCTTCCGCTCCGGTCCGCTGGACGACGTGCCCGGCCTCGGCGAGACCCGCAAACAGGCGTTGATCAAGCATTTCGGCTCGGTGAAGAAGCTGCGATCCGCCACAATCGAGCAGATCCAGGAGGTGCCCGGGATAGGCCGCAAGACGGCCGAGACCATTGCCGCGGCCCTCGCCCAGGCGGCCCCGGCCGCGCCTGCCGTGAACACGGCGACCGGAGAGATCATGGATGACAGGGAAGACGAGGCGCCCGAGACGACGGCGGACGCCTCGGGGGAGCCCGTACCCGCGGGAGCCCCGGACGATCGGGGGCAGGAGAGATGACCGAGCGCGACCCACAGCACACGACCCGGCGAGATCCGGCGGCCGACGGGACGCAGGCCGCGTCCCGGGAGACGCACAATGAAGCGGGCCCGGATCAGCCGCGGCAGGCGGGATCGGAAGCGGTGCGGGAAGACGGAGCAGAAGTGAGTACGGATGCCAGTGTGGCCGGGGCGCCCGAGGCGGCGATCCCCGAGCTGGTGATCATCTCCGGCATGTCGGGGGCGGGCCGTTCGACGGCGGCCAAGTGTCTGGAGGACCTCGGCTGGTTCGTCGTGGACAATCTTCCGCCGGCCCTCATTCCCACCATGGTGGAGCTGGGTGCCCGTTCCCAGGGCAACGTCGCCCGGATCGCGGTCGTCGTAGACGTGCGCGGCCGGCGCTTCTTCGACAACCTGCGCGAGTCCCTCGCCGACCTCGACAGCCGGGGCGTCACCCGTCGGATCGTTTTCCTGGAGTCCTCGGACGACGCGCTGGTCCGCCGCTTCGAGTCGGTGCGCCGCCCGCACCCCCTCCAGGGCGACGGCCGGATCGTGGACGGCATCGCCGCCGAGCGCGAGCTGCTGCGCGAGCTGCGCGGCGACGCCGACCTGGTGATCGACACCTCCAGCCTGAACGTGCACGAGCTGCGTGCCAAGATGGACGCGCAGTTCGCCGGCGAGGAGGAACCCGAGCTGCGGGCCACCGTGATGTCGTTCGGTTTCAAGTACGGCCTGCCCGTCGACGCCGACCTGGTGGCCGACATGCGGTTCCTGCCCAACCCGCACTGGGTGCCGGAGCTGCGTCCGTACACCGGCCTCAACGAAGAGGTGTCGGCGTACGTGTTCAACCAGCCGGGTGCCAAGGAGTTCCTCGACCGGTACGCCGAGCTGCTGCGGCTGATCGCGGCCGGGTACCGGCGCGAGGGCAAGCGCTACGTGACCATCGCCATCGGCTGCACGGGCGGCAAGCACCGCTCCGTCGCCGTCTCCGAGAAACTCGCCGCCCGTCTGGCCGCCGAGGGAGTGGAGACCGTAGTCGTGCACCGGGACATGGGGCGAGAGTGACCGGACGTTCTCCGCGGCTGACCAGACTGCGCCGGGTCGTGCCGGAGTCCCGCTCGGGCCGCCCCGTCGAGGCCCGAGGCGCCCGGCCGCGCCGCCGGGGTGCCCAGCCCAAGGTGGTCGCGCTGGGCGGCGGCATGGGCCTGTCCGCCTCGCTCGCCGCGCTGCGCCGGATCACCGGCGACCTCACCGCCGTCGTCACGGTCGCCGACGACGGCGGCTCCAGCGGGCGCCTTCGCGACGAACTCGGTGTGCTCCCACCGGGTGATCTGCGCAAGGCCCTCGCCGCGCTGTGCGGTGACGACGACTGGGGCCAGACCTGGGCCCGGGTCATCCAGCACCGCTTCCAGTCCAAGGGCGACCTGCACGAGCACGCGGTCGGCAACCTGCTGATCGTCGCCCTGTGGGAGCAGCTCGGCGACCACGTCCAGGCCCTGGACCTGGTCGGCAAGCTGCTCGGGGCGCACGGGCGGGTGCTGCCCATGTCCGCCGTGCCGCTGGAGCTGCAGGCCCTGGTCAGGGGGCATGATCCGGAGCGGCCGGACGAGGTGGACATCGTCCGGGGGCAGGCCACGGTGGCGCTGACCCCCGGCGAGGTGCAGTCCGTGCACCTGGTGCCGCACGACCCGCCGGCCGTGCCGGAGGCCGTCGCGGCGGTCCTGGACGCGGACTGGGTGGTACTGGGTCCCGGGTCCTGGTTCTCGTCGGTGATCCCGCACCTGCTGGTCCCCGAACTCCTGGACGCGCTCACCGAGACCAAGGCCCGGAAGGTCCTGTCGCTGAACCTCGCTCCGCAGCCGGGTGAAACCGAAGGGTTCTCACCGCAGCGTCATTTGGAGGTTTTGGGGCGACACGCCCCTAAACTCGCCCTGGACGTGGTGCTGGCCGACGAGGCCGCCGTGCCCGACCGTGACTCGCTCACCGAGGCCGCCAAGCGGCTGGGAGCCGCGGTCGAGCTGGGCCCCGTGGCCCGGACCGACGGATCACCCCGGCATGATCCGGAGCTGTTGGCCGCCGCGTACGACCGTATTTTTCGGATGCATGGAAGGATCGGCCCATGGCGATGACGGCAGCGGTGAAGGACGAGATCTCCCGGCTACCCGTCACCCGGACCTGCTGCCGGAAGGCCGAGGTCTCCGCCATTCTGCGGTTCGCGGGCGGCCTTCACCTGGTGAGCGGGCGCATCGTGATCGAGGCGGAGCTGGACACCGCGATGGCGGCCCGACGCCTCAAGCGGGACATCCTGGAGATCTTCGGCCACAGCTCGGAGCTGATCGTGATGGCACCCGGCGGACTGCGCCGGGGCTCGCGCTACGTGGTGCGCGTGGTCGCGGGCGGCGACCAGCTCGCCCGTCAGACCGGTCTGGTGGACGGACGGGGCCGCCCGATCCGGGGGCTGCCCCCGCAGGTGGTCTCCGGGGCGACCTGTGACGCGGAGGCGGCCTGGCGTGGCGCCTTCCTGGCGCACGGCTCGCTGACCGAGCCCGGCCGTTCGTCCTCCCTGGAGGTGACCTGCCCCGGTCCGGAGGCCGCGCTCGCGCTGGTCGGCGCGGCCCGCAGGCTGTCCATCGCCGCGAAGGCCCGTGAGGTGCGCGGGGTGGACCGGGTGGTGGTCCGGGACGGCGACGCGATCGGTGCCCTGCTGACCCGCCTCGGCGCCCACGAGTCCGTGCTGGCCTGGGAGGAGCGCCGGATGCGCCGCGAGGTGCGGGCCACCGCGAACCGCCTCGCCAACTTCGACGACGCCAATCTGCGCCGCTCGGCGCGCGCGGCGGTCGCCGCCGGCGCCCGGGTCCAGCGGGCCCTGGAGATCCTCGCCGACGAGGTGCCCGAGCACCTCGCGGCGGCCGGCCGGCTGCGGATGGAGCACAAGCAGGCCTCCCTGGAGGAGCTGGGCGCGCTCGCCGACCCGCCGCTCACCAAGGACGCCGTCGCGGGCCGGATCCGCCGGCTGCTGGCGATGGCCGACAAGCGCGCGTCCGATCTGGGCATCCCGGGCACCGAGGCCAATCTCAGCGAGGAGATGGCCGACAACCTCGCAGGCTGAGTCACCGCCGGCGGTCCGGTGCCGACGGCCGACACGGCCGTCGGCACCGGGATTTGCATCCCTTTTAGGCCACCGTGAACTGCCTGTGAGGCACCCTTGACTCGATCATGGAGTGTCATGAGCCTGGCAGGGGTTCGTCGCCGTGGCGGACCACTGCTAGGGGGGTTCATGAGACACAGAGCGAGATCGATCCTCGCTGTCGGCGCGCTCCTGATCGGCGGAGCCGCACTCGCACCCATGGCCCAGGCGCAGACCGGGGGTTCGGCCAAGCCCGACCCCGACGAGGTCAAGGTCTTCCGCGCCGACGTCACCAAGAAGCAGATTCCCCTGCTGCTCAAGGCCGGCCAGGACGGCCACGAGCTGGGCGACCAGGTCACCGGATCCGGCAAGACCCAGGTCGAGCTCTACCTCACCGACGGGCAGGCGCGGACCCTGGAGAAGCAGGGCGTCGGGCTCACCGAGCACACGCTGTCGGCCAAGGCGGAGAACCGGGTCGCGGACGCCTCCCAGGGCGTGTTCCGCCCGTACGGCGGCAGCGGCGGGCTCAAGGAGGAGATCCTTCGGACCGCGCAGGCCAACCCCGGCCTCACCAAGGTCGAGTCCATCGGCAAGACGCTGAACGGCCAGGACATCCTCGCGCTCAAACTGACCAAGGGCGCCAAGAGCTCCAAGGACGGTTCGAAGCCGTCCGTGCTGTACGTGTCCAACCAGCACGCGCGCGAGTGGATCACGCCGGAGATGACCCGTCGGCTGATGCACTACTACCTGGACAACTACGGCACCGACAAGCGGGTCAAGAAGATCGTCGACTCGACCGAGCTGTGGTTCGTGCCGTCCGCCAACCCCGACGGCTACGACTACACCTTCCAGAACTCCGACACCCGGCTGTGGCGCAAGAACCTGCGGGACGTCAACGGCGACGGTGTCATCAGCACGGGTGACGGCGTCGACCTCAACCGCAACTTCGGCTACAAGTGGGGCTACGACGACGAGGGGTCGTCCCCCAACCCCACCAGTGAGACCTTCCGCGGCGCGAGCCCCGAGTCCGAGCCCGAGACGAAGGCGCTGGACGACTTCGAGAAGCGCGTCGGGTTCACGTACGGCATCAACTACCACTCCGCCGCCGAACTCCTGCTCTACGGGGTCGGCTGGCAGGTGGCCACGCCGACCCCTGACGACGTCCTCTACAAGGCGCTGGCCGGCACCCCGGACAACCCGGCGATCCCCGGCTACCACTCGCAGGTGTCCTCGGAGCTCTACACCACCAACGGCGAGGCGGACGGCCACGCGTCCAACGTCAACGGGATGGCGATGTTCACCCCGGAGATGTCGACCTGTCAGACCGCCTCGGCCATCGACCCGAACGACGCCTGGAACGCCGCCGACTGCCAGTCGGTCTTCAACTTCCCGGACGACGAGAAGCTGATCCAGGACGAGTTCGAGAAGAACGTGCCCTTCGCGCTCTCCGTCGCCGAGACCGCCGCCCACCCCGACCAGCCCGTCTCCTCGGTCGGCCTGAGCGCCGCCGACTTCACCCCGGCCACGTTCTCCACGTCGTACTCGCGCGGCGCCGACCAGGAGGTCTCCGTCGTCGTCCGCAAGGCGGTCCGCGACAAGGAGCTCAGGTACCGCGTCAACCACGGCCGTACGCACGACGTGGGGCTGCGGCACTGGAAGGGCGGCGAGACCTACGGCGGTGCGGACGACCTCTACTTCGACGAGTACCGGGCCAAGGTGAAGGACGGTGCGCCGGGCGACAAGGTCGAGGTGTGGTTCAGCGGCGAGACCGGGAACGGCAAGAAGGTCTCCAGCACGCACTTCACCTACACCGTGGCGGAGCGGCCCAAGGCCGACACTCTGGTGGTCGCCGAGGAGGGCGCCAAGGCGGCCCAGGCGCAGACCTACGTCGACGCGCTGAAGGCGGCCGGGCACAGGGCGGTCGTCTGGGACGTCGCGACCCAGGGCGCGCCCGACGCGCTCGGCGTACTGAAGCACTTCAGGACGGTCGTGCACTACTCGGGCACCGGCGGCCCCGGCAACGACACCCAGCTCCAGCTGCGTGCCTACCTCAACGAGGGCGGCAAGCTGATCGAGGCGGGCGAGCTGGCCGGCGGCAGCGTCGACCTCGGCGACGGCACCCCGTCCAACGACTTCAGCCAGTACTACCTGGGCGCGTACTCCCGCACCTCGACCCCCGGGGCGACCGGCTTCACCGGCTCCGGCGCGCTGAACGGCTCCGGCGGCGCCCTCACCGGCACCGCCGCCAACCCGCTCGACAAGGCCGGGACCTACGCCGTCACCTCCGACGAACTCTCCACCGACACCTACCCGCAGTTCGCCAGCGCGGGCGCGGGGCAGTTCGCCGGGACCGTCAACCCGTACGGGCCGTACTCGGGCTCCTACATGGCCGCCGCGGTCCACACCGACGACGCCTACAAGCGCCTCACCCGCACCATCGACCTGACCGGTGTCACCGCGGCCGACCAGCCGGCCCTCGGTGCCAGGCTGCTCTGGGACACCGAGCCCGGTTACGACCACGCGGTGGTCGAGGCGCACGTCGTGGGCTCCGACGACTGGACGACCCTGCCGGAGGCGGGCGGCGCCACCAGCGACGCGGTGCCGAGCGAGTGCGGGGCCGGGTTCCTGATCGCCGAGCACCCGTGGCTCAAGCACTACCTGACCATCACCGGCAACGGGTGCGCCGCGAGCGGTACCAGCGGTTCCTGGCACAGCCTCACCGGCAGTTCGGCGGGCTGGCAGCCGGTGAGGTTCGACCTGAGCGCCTACGCGGGGCGGACCGTCGAGGTCTCCATCGCCTACATCACCGACCCCAGCACCGGCGGACACGGCGTCCTCGTCGACGACACCTCGCTGCTGACCGGCGGGGCGGCCACCCAGAGCGAGGGCTTCGAAACCTCGCTCGGCGCCTGGGCCGCCGCCGGACCGCCCCCCGGCAGCCCGGCCGTCCTCAAGGACTGGGAGCGCACCGGACCCCTGTTCAAGACATACGGAGCCGTCACCACGGACCGCACCGTGCTGCTCGGTTTCGGCCTGGAACAGGTCAGCTCGGCCGCCGATCGTGCCGCCTTGGTGAAGAAGGCGTTGACGGCACTCGACAACTGACCGCGACGGCACTCGACATGTGAGCCGACCCGCTCACGAACGAGTGACAACGGCCTGAAGACCGGTCGGCATTCCGGGACAAAACGGCGTGATTCGACCCCCGTTCCGAGACGGTCCGTACCCCTACTGGCGGGTACGGACCGCCTCGCCGTGTATGAGGCATCTGGATGTCACCACGGAGGCCTCAGAGAGGTAGGGTCGTGGGTGGTCGGGGACATCCCAAATACAGCTCGCCGGCACCGCATGGCCGGCGTACCAACGAGGAGATCGGTTCGTGACGATCCGCGTAGGCATCAACGGCTTCGGCCGTATTGGTCGCAACTACTTCCGCGCTCTGCTGGAGCAGGGTGCTGACATCGAGATCGTGGCTGTCAACGACCTGGGTGACACCGCTACCACCGCCCACCTGCTCAAGTACGACACGATCCTTGGGCGGCTGAAGGCCGAGGTCTCGCACACCGCCGACACCATCACGGTCGACGGCCACACCATCAAGGTCCTGTCCGAGCGCAACCCCTCCGACATCCCGTGGGGTGAGCTGGGCGTCGACATCGTCATCGAGTCGACCGGCATCTTCACCAAGAAGGAAGACGCCGCCAAGCACATCGCCGGTGGTGCGAAGAAGGTCCTCATCTCGGCTCCGGCCAAGGACGAGGACATCACCATCGTCATGGGCGTCAACCAGGACAAGTACGACCCGGCGAACCACCACGTCATCTCCAACGCCTCCTGCACCACCAACTGCGTGGCGCCGATGGCGAAGGTCCTCGACGAGAACTTCGGCATCGTCAAGGGTCTGATGACCACGGTGCACGCGTACACGAACGACCAGCGGATCCTGGACTTCCCGCACAAGGACCTGCGTCGCGCGCGTGCCGCCGCCGAGAACATCATCCCGACCACCACCGGTGCCGCCAAGGCCACCGCGCTGGTCCTCCCGCAGCTCAAGGGCAAGCTCGACGGCATCGCGATGCGGGTCCCGGTCCCGACCGGCTCCGCCACCGACCTGGTCGTGACGCTGCAGCGCGAGGTCACCAAGGACGAGGTCAACGCCGCGTTCAAGAAGGCCTCCGAGGACGGCGACCTGGCGGGCTACCTGGCCTACACCGAGGACGAGATCGTCTCCTCGGACATCGTCGGCGACCCGGCCTCCTGCACCTTCGACTCCTCCCTGACCATGGTCCAGGAGGGCAACACGGTGAAGATCCTCGGCTGGTACGACAACGAGTGGGGCTACTCCAACCGCCTCGTCGACCTCACGGTCTTCGTCGGCAACCAGCTCTGATCGGCCGAGCAGGCACCTCGATGCGGTAGCAGGGCTCGGGCAGCGCAACGTCGCGCCGCCCGAGCCCTGACGCACGTAAGGATCGACCCGGCGGCTACGGTTCGATCAGCCCTCGTACGATCAAGAGCCCTCCTGTAGGAGTCCCCAAACCATGAAGACGATCGACGAACTCCTCACCGAAGGGGTCGACGGCAAGCGGGTCTTCGTCCGCGCCGACCTCAACGTGCCGATGTCCGACGGCCTCATCACCGACGACGGCCGCATCCGCGCCGTCCTGCCCACCGTCAAGGCCCTCGCGGACGCGGGCGCCAAGGTGGTCGTCGCCTCCCACCTGGGCCGCCCCAAGGGTGCCCCGGACCCCAAGTTCTCCCTGCTCCAGGCCGCCGAGCGGCTCGCCGAACTCCTCGGCGCCCCGGTCGCCTTCGCCCAGGACACCGTCGGCCCCGCCGCCCACGACGCGGTGAACGGACTCGAGCCCGGCCAGGTCGCCGTCATCGAGAACCTGCGCTTCAACGCCGGTGAGACCTCGAAGGACGACACCGAGCGCGGCGAGTTCGCCGACCGGCTGGCCGCCCTCGCGGACGTCTACGTCGGCGACGGCTTCGGCGCCGTGCACCGCAAGCACGCCTCCGTCTACGACCTCCCGGCCCGGCTGCCGCACTACGCCGGCTACCTGATCGCCACCGAGGTCGGCGTCCTGAAGAAGCTCACCGAGGACGTCAAGCGCCCCTACGTGGTGGTGCTCGGCGGCGCCAAGGTCTCCGACAAGCTCGCCGTGATCGACGAGCTGCTCGGCAAGGCCGACCGCATCCTCGTCGGCGGCGGCATGGTCTACACCTTCCTCAAGGCCAAGGGGTACGAGGTCGGCAGCTCCCTCCTCCAGGAGGACCAGCTCGCCACCGTCACCGAGTACCTGGAGCGCGCCGAGAAGACCGGCGTGGAGATCGTCCTGCCGGTCGACACCTTGGTCGCCCCCGAGTTCCCGGACCTGTCGGGCAAGGCCCCGTCCCACCCGAGCACGGTGGCCGCGGACGCCATGCCGGCCGGCCAGATGGGCCTGGACATCGGCCCGGAGACCGGCAAGCTGTACGCCTCGAAGCTCGCCGACGCCGCCACCGTCTTCTGGAACGGCCCCATGGGCGTCTTCGAGCACCCCGACTACGCCGCGGGCACCCGGGCCGTCGCCCAGGCCCTCGTCGAGTCCAAGG
This sequence comes from Streptomyces sp. NPDC001068, assembly GCF_042897315.1. Classification (NCBI taxonomy): domain Bacteria; kingdom Bacillati; phylum Actinomycetota; class Actinomycetes; order Kitasatosporales; family Streptomycetaceae; genus Streptomyces; species Streptomyces sp. NPDC001068. The sequence continues at coordinate 438,193 of NZ_JBIAYD010000004.1, forward strand.
GCCTCACCGTCGTCGGCGGCGGGGACTCCGCAGCCGCCGTGCGCATCCTCGGCTTCGACGAGAACGCGTTCGGACACATCTCGACCGGTGGCGGCGCCTCCCTCGAATACCTCGAGGGCAAGACGCTCCCCGGCCTCGCCGCACTGGAGGACTGACCCACATGAGCACGCGCACGCCGATCATGGCGGGCAACTGGAAGATGAACCTCAACCACCTCGAGGCCATCGCGCACGTCCAGAAGCTCGCCTTCGCCCTGGCCGACAAGGACTACGAGGCCGTCGAGGTCGCCGTCCTGCCGCCCTTCACCGACCTGCGCTCCGTGCAGACCCTGGTCGACGGCGACAAGCTCAAGATCAAGTACGGCGCCCAGGACCTGTCGGCGCACGACTCCGGCGCCTACACCGGCGAGATCTCCGGCCCGATGCTGACCAAGCTGAAGTGCACGTACGTGGTCATCGGCCACTCCGAGCGCCGGCAGTACCACGCCGAGACCGACGAGATCGTGAACGCCAAGGTCAAGACCGCCTACAAGCACGGTCTGACCCCGATCCTGTGCGTCGGCGAGGAGCTGGAGGTCCGCGAGGCGGGCAACCACGTCTCCCACACCCTGGCCCAGGTCGAGGGCGGTCTGAAGGACGTCCCGGCCGAGCAGGCCGAGTCCGTCGTGATCGCCTACGAGCCCGTCTGGGCCATCGGCACCGGCAAGGTCTGCGGCGCCGGGGACGCCCAGGAGGTCTGCGCGGCGATCCGCGCCAAGCTCGCCGAGCTGTACAGCCAGGAGCTGGCCGACCAGGTCCGCATCCAGTACGGCGGCTCGGTCAAGGCCGGCAACGTGGCCGAGATCATGGCGCAGACCGACATCGACGGCGCGCTGGTCGGCGGCGCCTCGCTGGACGCCGACGAATTCGTCAAGATCGTGCGTTTCCGCGACCAGTGAGCAGACCCGAGAGTAGGCGGTAGCGGCGATCCGTCGTACCCTTGCGGGGCCGAAACTGTTATTGGATCCGCGTTCCCGGATTCAACAGGGGATTCGGCCCCGCAGTCCATCCGTTTCCGAGGAAGTTGGTCCAGCCGTGGTTTTGGGGTTCTCGATCGCCCTGATCGTCTTCAGCCTGCTGATGATGCTGCTGGTGCTGATGCACAAGGGCAAGGGCGGCGGCCTTTCCGACATGTTCGGTGGCGGCATGCAGTCCTCCGTCGGCGGCTCCTCGGTCGCCGAGCGGAACCTGGACCGGATCACCGTGGTGATCGGTCTGCTGTGGTTCGCGTGCATCATCGTCCTCGGCATGCTGATGAAGACGAACAGCTGATCCGCGACTCGCACACACGCACAATCCGCACGTAAGGCCCCATGTTCGGTACGCGCACCTGAGCGCGGCCTATCATGGGGCTTGCGTCTAGGTGCGGGGGCGGTAACTCCCAACACTGGACGCGCGTTGGGCCTTACGTAGACTGAGGCGCTCGCAACGAAGCGACACGCCGACTCGCTTCGCGGCACCATCACGCAGGGAGTTACGACCGTGGCAAGTGGCAACGCGATCCGGGGCAGCCGGGTCGGGGCGGGGCCGATGGGCGAGGCCGAGCGCGGCGAGTCCGCGCCGCGTCTGCGCATCTCCTTCTGGTGCTCCAACGGACACGAGACGCAGCCGAGCTTCGCCAGCGACGCGCAGGTGCCCGAGACCTGGGACTGCCCGCGCTGTGGCTTTCCGGCCGGCCAGGACCGGGACAACCCGCCGGACCCGCCGCGCACCGAGCCGTACAAGACGCACCTGGCGTATGTACGGGAGCGGCGCAGCGACGCGGACGGCGAGGCGATCCTCGCCGAGGCGCTCGCCAAACTGCGGGGCGAGATCTAGGAGTTGAGAACCGGTCGGGTGCCCGAGGGCGCCTGGCCGGAGCCGTCTTCACGGCCGGGCCCCGGGCCGTTGTCAGTGGTGCCCTCTACGGTTTGTCCATCGGCGAACCGTGAGGGGGCGGTGATGACGGTGGAGGAGCGGACACCCGCGTGGCGCGGGGGATCCGGACGGCGGTGGACGGCCGCCGTGGTCTCCCGGTCCGGGGACGCGCTACGGACCTCGGCGCTGCCCCCGTCGGCCGCGCGCCCGACCGACGCCCCCCTCGCCCTCGCCTCCGTGACCGCCTGCGGCTACATGCCGTGGCTGCTGTTCGGACTGCTCGGCGCGATGAACACGGTGTGGCACGTCCACAAGGTCACGCTGATGCAGCAACGCGCACCCGAGTCGACGACCGGCCGCATCGCCGCCGCCCTCCGCACCTTCTCCACCTCCGGCGCGCCGCCCGGCGTCCTCCTCTGCGGCGCCGTCGCCGGGGCCTGGAGCCCGAACGGGCCCGCGCTGCTCGCGCCGGCCGTCACCTCGTTGATACCGGTGCGTCGGCCGGACGTACCTGTTGTTGCGCCGCGGGACAGCGCGACGGCGGGCCGGGCCCCGAGCTGATCAACTAGGTTGGGACGGCAGCGGCGCAGGCAGGCAACAGGACAGGTGCAAGGAAGAAGGCTGAAGTCGCAATGAACGCAGACGGCCGTACCAGGCTCAACCAGACGCCCGAGTGGACCGCGCTCGCCAAGCACCGGGAGGAACTCGCCGACACCCATCTGCGGGACCTGTTCGCGGCCGACCCGGCGCGCGGCACGGGCTACACCCTCCAGGTCGGTGACCTCCACATCGACTACTCGAAGCACCTGGTCAACGACGAGACACTGCGGCTGCTGCGCGAGCTGGCCGCCGCCACCGACGTCTTCGGCCTGCGGGACGCCATGTTCCGCGGCGAGAAGATCAACGTCACCGAGAACCGGGCGGTGCTGCACACCGCGCTGCGCGCCCCGCGGGACGCGGTGGTCGAGGTCGACGGCGAGAACGTCGTACCGCAGGTGCACGCGGTCCTGGACAAGATGAGCGGCTTCGCCGACCGCGTCCGCTCCGGCGAGTGGACCGGGCACACCGGCAAGCGCATCAGGAACGTCGTCAACATCGGCATCGGCGGCTCGGACCTCGGTCCCGCGATGGCCTACGAGGTGCTGCGCAGCTTCACCGACCGCGACCTCACGGTCCGCTTCGTGTCCAACGTCGACGGCGCCGACCTGCACGAGGCCACCCGCGACCTGGACCCGGCGGAGACGCTGTTCATCGTCGCCTCCAAGACGTTCACCACGATCGAGACGATCACCAACGCCACCTCGGCCCGCAACTGGCTGCTCGGCGAGCTGAAGGCCGGTCAGGAAGCCGTGGCCAAGCACTTCGTGGCCCTGTCGACCAACTCCGAGAAGGTCACCGGCTTCGGCATCGACCCGGAGAACATGTTCGAGTTCTGGGACTGGGTCGGCGGCCGCTACTCCTACGACTCCGCGATCGGCCTGTCGCTGATGATCGCCGTCGGCCCGGACCGCTTCCGCGAGATGCTCGACGGTTTCCACCTGGTCGACGAGCACTTCCGCACCGCCCCCGCCGAGTCCAACGTCCCGCTGCTGCTGGGCCTGCTGGGCATCTGGTACGACAACTTCCACGACGCGCAGACGCACGCCGTACTGCCCTACAGCCACTACCTGTCGAAGTTCACGGCCTACCTCCAGCAGCTGGACATGGAGTCCAACGGCAAGCACGTGGCGCGGGACGGCAAGGTGGTCGAGTGGACCACCGGCCCGGTCGTCTGGGGCACGCCCGGCACCAACGGGCAGCACGCCTACTACCAGTTGATCCACCAGGGCACGAAGCTGATCCCGGCGGACTTCATCGGCTTCGCCGAGCCCGTCGCCGAGCTGAGCGGTGAACTCAGGGCGCAGCACGACCTGCTGATGGCGAACTTCTTCGCCCAGACGCAGGCGCTGGCCTTCGGCAAGACCGCCGAGGAGGTCCGCGCCGAGGGGGTCCCGGAGGAGCTGGTCGCGCACAAGACCTTCGAGGGCAACCGCCCGACGACCACCGTCCTCGCCCGCGAGCTGACCCCGTCGGTCCTCGGCCAGCTCGTCGCCCTCTACGAGCACAAGGTGTTCACCCAGGGCGCGGTCTGGAACATCGACTCCTTCGACCAGTGGGGCGTCGAGCTCGGCAAGGTCCTCGCCAAGCGCGTGGAACCGGCGCTGACCGAGGGCGCCGAGGTAGCGGGGCTGGACCCGTCGACCAAGGCCCTGGTGACCAAGTACCGGGAGCTGCGCGGGCGGTAGGGCGCAAGGCCCGGCATGAGAGAACCCGTACGGCCGACGGGCCGTACGGGTTCCTCGGGGGGTTCCGCTCAGGACTTCGCCAGGTCCCGTCAGGTCCCGTCAGGGCGAAGCCGGCGGGTACAGCGAGCGGGGCAGCTGGGCCGCCGCCGCCGCGTCCAGGAGCCACAGGGTGCGCCGGCGGCCCCGGGCGCCCGCCGCCGGGGCCTGGATCTCGCCCGCGCCCGAGAGGGCGATGGCGACGGCCTCGGCCTTGTCCTCGCCCGCCGCCAGCAGCCAGACCTCGCGGGCCGAGCGGATGGCGGGCAGGGTGAGGGAGACCCGGGTCGGCGGCGGCTTCGGGGAGCCGTGGACCCCCACCACCGTGCGTTCCGTCTCCCGGACCGCGGGCAGCTCCGGGAAGAGCGAGGCCACGTGGGTGTCCGGGCCGACGCCCAGCATCAGGACGTCGAAGGTCGGCACCGGCCCGTGGTTCTCGGGACCGGCCGCCGCGGCCAGCTCCGCCGCGTAGGACTCGGCCGCCGCCTCCACGTCCGTGCCCCAGGGGCCGTCCGACGCGGGCATGGCGTGCACGCGCTTCGGGTCCACCGGGACCTGGTCGAGCAGGGCCTCGCGGGCCTGGGTGTCGTTGCGTTCCGGGTCGCCCGTGGGCAGGAACCGTTCGTCGCCCCACCACAGGTCGAGCCGGCTCCAGTCGATGGCGTCGCGGGCCGGAGCCGCGGCGAGGGCCGCGAGCAGCCCGTTGCCGTTGCGGCCACCCGTGAGGACCACGGACGCCTCGCCCCGGGAGGCCTGGGCGTCCACGATCTTCGTGATCAGGCGCGCCGCGGCGGCCTGCGCCATCAGCTCCTTGTCGTGATGCACGACCAGCTGGGGAGTGCTCATGTCGCCTTCGCCCTCTTCGTCAGCGGCGGCCGTTCCTGGGGCGCCGCTTCTGTCGTGGGAGCCTCGGCAGCGGCTTCGGGGGCTGCTGCCGCGCGGGTGACCGGTTCTCCTTTGGCCGGCGCCTCCGCGGCCGGGTCGGGCTGCGCGGCCGGGTCGGCCTGCGCGGCCGAAGCCTGCGGATCCGCCGGTTCCGTGACCGCCGTCGGAGAGGCGGGTTCCGTGACCGCCGTCGGAGAGGCGTTCAGCCGCTCCACGCCGAACCGCAGCGCCGACGCGTAGGTATCGTCCGGGTCGAGCCGCCGCAGTTCCTCCGCGATCAGCTCGGCCGTCTCGCGCCGCTTCAGCGCCACCGCCCGGTCCGGCTGACCGTCGATGGACAGCGTGGCGAGCGAGCCGTCCGCGCGGTCCAGCGCGATCGCTCCCTCGCTGGTCCGCATCCGGACCGCCGTCAGCCCGGGGCCGGACGAGAGGGAGCGCTTGACGGGGACGTCCAGCCGTTCCGCGAGCCACATCGCCAGCAGCTCGCAGCTCGGGTTGAACTCCTCGCCCTCCACCTCGACGGCCTTGACCTCGCAGACCACCTGGTCCAGGGCCGCCGCCAGCATCGAGCGCCACGGCGTGATCCGGGTCCAGGACAGGTCCGTGTCGCCGGGGGTGTAGGTGTCCGCGCGGGCGGACAGCTCCCGTACCGGCTGCTCGGAGGAGTAGGTGTCGGTGACCCGGCGCTGGGCGAGGGCGCCCAGCGGGTCCTTCGCCGGGTCGAGCGGGGCGTTGACCGGCCACCAGACGACGACCGGGGCGTCCGGCAGCAGCAGCGGCAGCACCACCGAGTCGGCGTGGTCGGCGACCTCGCCGTGCAGCCGCAGCAGCACCGTCTCGCCGGAGCCCGCGTCCGCGCCCACCCGGACGTCGGCGTCCAGGCGGGACGCCGTGCGGTCGCGGGGGGAACGGGAGACGCGCTTGATGACGACCAGGGTGCGCGAGGGGTGCTCGTGCGAGGCTTCCTCGGCGGCCTTGAGGGCGTCGTACGCGTTCTCCTCGTCGGTGACGATGACGAGGGTGAGCACCATGCCCACGGCGGGCGTGCCGATGGCCCGGCGGCCCTGCACCAGCGCCTTGTTGACCTTGCCGGCCGTGGTGTCCGTGAGGTCTATCTTCATGGCCGGCGCCAGCTCCGTCCGTCTCGTGCGAGCATCTCGTCGGCCTCGACGGGACCCCAGGTGCCCGACTTGTACTGGGCGGGCCTGCCGTGCTGGTCCCAGTACTCCTCGATCGGGTCGAGGATCTTCCAGGACAGTTCGACCTCCTCCGTGCGGGGGAAGAGGTTGGCGTCACCCAGGAGCACGTCCAGGATCAGCCGCTCGTAGGCCTCCGGGGACGACTCGGTGAACGACTCGCCGTAGGCGAAGTCCATCGACACGTCCCGGATCTCCATGGAGGTGCCGGGCACCTTGGAGCCGAAGCGGACGGTGATGCCCTCGTCGGGCTGGACGCGGATGACGATCGCGTTCTGCCCGAGTTCCTCCGTCGCCGTGTGGTCGAAGGGGGAGTGCGGGGCCCGCTGGAAGACGACGGCGATCTCCGTCACCCGGCGGCCGAGCCGCTTGCCGGTGCGCAGGTAGAAGGGGACGCCCGCCCAGCGGCGGTTGTCGACCTCGACCTTGACGGCGGCGTAGGTGTCGGTCTTCGACTTGCCGTCGATGCCGTCCTCTTCGAGGTAGCCGATGACCTTCTCGCCGCCCTGCCAGCCGGCCGCGTACTGGCCGCGCACGGTGTGCTTGCCCAGGTCGTCGGGGATCCGGACCGCGCCGAGCACCTTCTCCTTCTCGGCGGCCAGCGCGTCCGCGTCGAAGGAGGCGGGCTCCTCCATCGCGGTCAGGGCCATCAGCTGGAGCAGGTGGTTCTGGATGACGTCACGGGCGGCGCCGATGCCGTCGTAGTAGCCGGCCCGGCCGCCGATGCCGATGTCCTCGGCCATGGTGATCTGCACGTGGTCCACGAAGGACCGGTTCCAGATCGGCTCGAACATGGTGTTGGCGAAGCGCAGCGCCAGGATGTTCTGGACGGTCTCCTTGCCGAGGTAGTGGTCGATCCGGAACACCTGGTCCGGCTCGAACACCTCGTGCACGACCTTGTTGAGCTCCTCGGCCGACTTCAGGTCGTGGCCGAAGGGCTTCTCGATGACCGCGCGCCGCCAGGAGCCGCCGCTCTGGTCCGCCAGCCCGTGCTTCTTGAGCTGCTGGATGACGACCGGGAAGGAGCGTGGCGGTACGGACAGGTAGAAGGCGAAGTTGCCTCCGGTGCCCTGCGCCTTGTCCAGCTCCTCGATGGTGGAGCGGAGCCGCTCGAACGCGTCGTCGTCGTCGAAGGTGCCCTGGACGAAGCGCATCCCCTGGATGAGCTGCTGCCAGACCTCCTCGCGGAACGGGGTGCGGGCGTGTTCCTTGACGGCGTCGTGGACCTCGGCGGCGAAGTCCTCGTTGGCCCACTCGCGGCGGGCGAAGCCGACCAGGGAGAAGCCCGGCGGCAGCAGACCACGGTTGGCGAGGTCGTAGACCGCGGGCATGAGCTTCTTGCGGGAGAGGTCGCCCGTGACGCCGAAGATGACCAGACCCGACGGTCCCGCGATACGCGGGAGCCGTCGGTCTGCGGGGTCACGCAGCGGGTTGCTGCTCGACAATTTAGCCCTCCGAGGGGGCCAGGCGCTCCAGCTCCGCCTGGGTCGACTTGAGCAGGTCGTTCCAGGAGGCGGCGAACTTCTCGACGCCCTCGTCCTCCAGAACCTGGACCACGTCGTCGTACGAGATGCCCAGCCGCTCGACTGCGTCGAGGTCGGCGCGGGCCTGCTCGTAGGTGCCGGTGATCGTGTCGCCGGTGATGCCGCCGTGGTCCTCGACCGCGAGGAGGGTGGCCTCCGGCATGGTGTTGACCGTGTTCGGCGCGACCAGGTCGTCGACGTACAGGGTGTCCTTGTACGCCGGGTCCTTGACGCCGGTGGAGGCCCACAGCGGGCGCTGCTTGCGGGCGCCCGCGTTCTCCAGCGCCTGCCAGCGGTCGGAGGAGAAGACCTCCTCGTACGCCTGGTAGGCGAGCCGGGCGTTGGCGACGGCGGACTTGCCGCGCAGCGCCTTGGCCTCGTCGGTGCCCAGGCCGTTCAGGCGCTTGTCGATCTCGGTGTCCACCCGGGACACGAAGAAGGACGCCACCGAACGGATGAGCGAGAGGTCCAGGCCGCGCTCCTTGGCCTTCTCCAGGCCGGTCAGGTACGCGTCCATGACCTTGCGGTAGCGCTCCAGCGAGAAGATCAGCGTGACGTTGACGCTGATGCCGAGGCCGATGACCTCGGCGATCGCCGGCAGACCCGCCTCGGTGGCCGGGATCTTGATGAGCGTGTTGGGGCGGTCCACCAGCCAGGCCAGCTGCTTGGCCTCGGCGACGGTCGCCCTGGTGTTGTGCGCCAGGCGCGGATCGACCTCGATCGACACCCGCCCGTCCTGGCCGTCGGTCGCGTCGTAGACCGGGCGCAGGATGTCGGCGGCGTCGCGGACGTCCGCCGTGGTGATCATGCGGATGGCCTCTTCGACGGTCACCTTGCGGGCGGCGAGGTCCGAGACCTGCTGCTCGTACCCGTCACCCGAGGAGATCGCCTTCTGGAAGATCGTCGGGTTGGTGGTGACGCCCACGACGTGCTGCTGGTCGATCAGCTCGGCGAGGTTGCCGGACGTGATCCGCTTGCGCGACAGGTCGTCCAGCCAGATCGCGACGCCTTCTTCGGAGAGGCGCTTGAGTGCGTCTGTCATGGAATTACATCTCCTACGTGTCGTATGTGAGCGTCAGCGCTGGGCGGCGGCGATGGATTCCCGGGCCTTGGCGGCCACGTTCTCGGCAGTGAAGCCGAACTCGCGGAAGAGCACCTTGCCGTCCGCGGAAGCACCGAAGTGCTCCAGGGAAACGATGCGGCCGGCGTCCCCGACGTACTTGTGCCACGTGAGACCGATGCCCGCCTCGACCGACACACGCGCCCGGACGGACGGCGGCAGGACGCTGTCCCGGTACCCCTGGTCCTGCTCGTCGAACCACTCCACGCAGGGCATGGAGACGACCCGGGTGCGCACGCCGTCGGCCTCCAGCTGCTCGCGCGCCTCGACGGCGACGTGCACCTCGGAGCCGGTGGCGATCAGGATGACCTCGGGGGCGCCGTTCGACGCCTCGAAGAGGACGTAACCGCCCTTGACGGTGTCCTCGTTGGACTCGTACACCGGCACGCCCTGGCGGGTCAGCGCCAGACCGTGCGGAGCGCCCTTGCCGAAGACCTTGGTGTAGCGGCGGAGGATCTCGCGCCAGGCGATCGCGGTCTCGTTGGCGTCCGCCGGACGGACCACGTTCAGACCGGGGATGGCGCGCAGCGAGGCGAGGTGCTCGACCGGCTGGTGGGTCGGGCCGTCCTCGCCCAGACCGATGGAGTCGTGGGTCCACACGTACGTCACCGGCAGGTGCATCAGCGCCGACAGCCGCACGGAGTTGCGCATGTAGTCGGAGAAGACGAGGAACGTTCCGCCGTAGACACGGGTGTTGCCGTGCAGGGTGATGCCGTTCATCTCCGCGGCCATGGAGTGCTCGCGGATACCGAAGTGGATGGTGCGGCCGTACGGGTCGGCCCCCGGCAGCGGGTTGTCCGCCGGCAGGAACGAGCTGTCCTTGTCGATGGTCGTGTTGTTCGACCCGGCGAGGTCGGCGGAGCCGCCCCACAGCTCGGGGATGACCGCGCCGAGGGCCTGGAGCACCTTGCCGGAGGCGGCGCGGGTGGCGACGCCCTTGCCGGGCTCGAAGACCGGGATCTTCTCCTCCCAGCCCTTGGGCAGCTCGCCGGCGGCGATGCGGTCGAATTCGGCCGCACGCTCGGCGTTGTTGTCACGCCACTGCTGGAACGACTTCTCCCACTCGGCCTTCGCGGCCGCGCCGCGCTCCCCGGCCTGCCGGGTGTGCGCGATGACCTCCTCGGCGACGTCGAAGTGCTTCTCCGGGTCGAAGCCGAGGACACGCTTGGTGGCCGCGACCTCGTCGTCGCCGAGCGCCGAGCCGTGGGCGGCCTCGGTGTTCTGCGCGTGCGGGGCGGGCCAGGCGATGATCGAGCGCATCGCGATGAAGGACGGCTTGTCCGTCACCTTCTTCGCGGCCTCGATCGCGTTGTAGATGGCGTGCGGGTCCAGGTCGCCGTCCGGCTTCGGGGCGATGCGCTGGACGTGCCAGCCGTAGGCCTCGAAGCGCTTGACGGTGTCCTCGGAGACCGCCGTCTCGGTGTCGCCCTCGATCGAGATGTGGTTGTCGTCCCACAGCAGGACCAGGTTGCCGAGCTTCTGGTGGCCGGCCATCGAGGACGCCTCGGCGGAGATGCCCTCCTGGAGGCAGCCGTCACCGGCGATGCAGTAGACGAAGTGGTCGAAGGGGGACTCGCCCTGCGGCGCGTCCGGGTCGAACAGGCCGCGCTCGTAGCGGGCGGCCATGGCCATGCCCACCGCGTTGGCGACACCCTGGCCCAGCGGGCCGGTGGTGGTCTCCACGCCCTTGGTGTGGCCGTACTCCGGGTGGCCCGGGGTCTTGGAGCCCCAGGTCCTGAAGGACTCCAGGTCGTCCAGCTCCAGGCCGAAGCCGGCCAGGTAGAGCTGTGTGTAGAGGGTCAGCGACGAGTGGCCGGCGGACAGCACGAAACGGTCGCGGCCCACCCACTCGGGGTCGGACGGGTCGTGCCGCATCACCTTCTGGAAGAGGGTGTACGCGGCCGGTGCCAGGCTCATCGCCGTACCCGGATGGCCGTTGCCGACCTTCTGTACGGCGTCGGCGGCCAGGACGCGGGCGGTGTCGACGGCCCGCTGGTCCAACTCGGTCCAGTCGAGGTCTGTGGTGGTCGGCTTGGTGCTCACCCTGGGTCAGGGCTCCTCTCCACATGTTCGGTTACCGGTCCACGGGCACACGCCCGCACCGGCTGCCGGTGCACTGGGTGCCCACCGGCCGCTGTCGAGCCTACCCCCGTAAGGACGTGCGTTTTTTCGAGTGTTTCCAGACTGCCGGGCCTTGCGGGGATCCGCCTCCCGACTGGCCGGGAAGGCATTCGGCACATGAATACGCAGCCGCTCATCTGACTGCTCAACCGAGCCCTTCGCGGCCTCTCCCGAGACGTCCGCCAACACGACCCCACCCCCGCGAAGGTCGGGGTATGGGCAACGTCTAAGGTGGCGTGGTACGCGCGAGCCTTCACCGTGAGTTCATACGGCGGGGCTCGCTGGGAGTCTCTGTCAGGGGTGTGCGTGACGGCCGTCGAATCCCGTCCAGCCGGGGTGCTCGGTGCGAGCGAGAGCCCGAGTCACCGGCCGCCGATCGGGGCCCGTGTCAAGGCTTTCGTGGCGCTGACCAAGCCGCGGATCATCGAGCTGCTGCTCATCACCACCGTTCCGGTGATGTTCCTGGCGCAGCGTGGCGTGCCGGACATGACACTGGTGCTGCTCACCTGCGTCGGCGGGTATCTCTCCGCGGGCGGCGCGAACGCGCTCAACATGTACATCGACCGCGACATCGACGCGCTGATGGACCGCACCTCGCAGCGGCCCCTGGTGACCGGCATGGTCAGCCCGCGCGAGTGCCTCGCCTTCGGTGTCACCCTCGCGGTCGTCTCCACGCTGCTGTTCGGGTTCACCGTCAACTGGCTGAGCGCCTGGCTGTCACTCGGAGCGCTGCTTTTCTACGTCGTCGTCTACACGATGATCCTCAAGCGCCGTACCTCCCAGAACATCGTGTGGGGCGGCATCGCCGGCTGCATGCCGGTGCTGATCGGCTGGTCGGCCGTGACGGACTCGCTCTCCTGGGCGCCGCTCATCCTCTTCCTCGTCATCTTCTTCTGGACGCCGCCGCACTACTGGCCGCTGTCCATGAAGGTGAAGGACGACTACGCGCGCGTGGGCGTGCCCATGCTCCCGGTCATCGCCTCCAACAAGGTGGTCGCCAAGCAGATCGTCATCTACAGCTGGGTGATGGTCGTGGTGTCGCTGCTGCTGACCCCGCTCGGTTACACGGGCTGGTTCTACACGGCGGTCGCGCTGGCGGCGGGCGGCTGGTGGCTCTGGGAGGCGCACGCGCTGCAGAACCGCGCCAAGTCCGAGGTGACGGGCGGCAAGCTCAAGGAGATGCGCCTGTTCCACTGGTCCATCACCTATGTGTCGCTGCTGTTCGTCGCGGTGGCCGTCGACCCCTTCCTGCGCTGACACAGGTCACACCGCCCTGCCCTCGCCAGTCGATCTACTGGTGAGTAGCATCCTGTCCATGGCAGACACGCAGCAGGTTGAGCCGGACCAGAAGGCGGACAAGAGGGCCGAGCGCAAGGTCGCGCGCCTCGCCAGGCAGATCGCCACCTTCGCCAAGGCCCACGGCGGCGCCGAGGGCCAGGTGGCCTACATCGGCGAACGCGGCGCCCGCATCGTCCTCGTCGGCGAGGACGGCGGCTGGGGCGACCTGGTGGCCCCGTCGTACGAGATCGCCGAGCAGGCGGTGGCGCAGTCCGGCATCACGGTCCACGAGTCCTTCGACGGCGAGTTCGCGGCGAAGGTGACCACGGGGTCGTACGAGTGGAAGCGGATGGCCGGCATCCAGATCGGCGGCTGACCAGGCGCCCCTCGGGGGCGCGGGGAACGGCGCGAGCGACCGCGTACGGCCCGTGGCCTCCGATCGGCCGGTACCCACCCCCCGGACCGCGACCTCAGTCCCCGTTCACCCGTTAAGACGGTCAAGCAGCCGTCGTCCACGGGGAGCCCGGATGATCGACACGCCGTCCTTGGTGGACCAGTACTGCCACGGCGTCCTCCGTACGGAGCTCGGCCTCGGCACCTTCGAGGCGCAGCTCGCCCGCACCGAAGGCCCTCCCGCCCCCGGCACCACCCTCTTCGACACCCAGACCGGTTTCGCGGTACGACGCTGGTGCCCGCCGCTGCTCGGCCTGGAACCGCACTGTCCGCCCGCCCGCTACCTGGCCCGGCGCCGTGAACTCGGTGTCCTGGAGGCGGGCCGCCGGCTCCTGCGCGGCAGCGGCATCACCACCTACCTCGTCGACACCGGCCTCCCCGGCGACCTCACCGGCCCCGCCGAACTGGCCTCGACCGGCGCCGCCCAGGCCCGCGAGATCGTCCGTCTGGAACTCCTGGCCGAGCAGGTCGCCGACACCTCCGGCACCGTCGAGTCGTTCCTGGCCAACCTCGCCGAGTCGGTGCACGGCGCGGCGGCGAACGCGGTGGCCTTCACCTCCGTCGCCGGACTGCGGCACGGGCTCGCGCTGGCCCCGGAGCCGCCCGGCCCGGGTGAGGTGCGGGGTGCCGCGGGCCGCTGGCTGGCCGACCGCCGGGTCGGCGGCGAACTGACCGACCCGGTCCTCCTGCGGCACCTGCTGTGGATCGCCGTGGCCTCCGGCCTCCCGCTCCAACTGCACGCGGGCCTCGGCGAGCCCGGGACGAGGATCGACCGCACCGACCCGGTCCTGCTGACCGACTTCGTCCGGGCCACCGCGGGCCTGGGCACCGACCTGGTCCTGCTGCACGGCTACCCCTACCACCGCCACGCCGCCCACCTGGCCGGCGTGTTCCCGCACGTGTACGCGGACTCGGGCGCGGCCCTGGTGCGTACCGGCGCGCGGGCCGCGACGATCCTCGCCGAGATCCTGGAGCTCGCCCCCTTCGGCAAGATCCTCTTCTCCAGCGGCGCCCACGGCCTGCCCGAGCTGCACGTCGTCGGCGCCCGTCTCTTCCGCGAGTCCCTCGACCGGGTGCTCGGCGGCTGGGTCGCCGAGGACGCCTGGTCGCCGGCGGACGCGCGGCGCGTGGCCGGACTGATCGCGGCGGGCAACGCGAGACGGGTGTACGGGCTCGGCTGACCGTCCAGACTGGGCGCATGGAAACCGAAGCGTTGCTCGCCCGGTTCGTCGGCGGCCTGACCGCCCTGGACCCGGTCGCCGTCTGGGCACACGGGTCGCTCGCCGGCGGCGACTACCAGGAGGGCCGCAGCGACCTGGACCTGATCGCGGTGCTGCCGGGGCCGGTGACCCCGGCCGTCGTGTGGAAGGTCGCCGTGCTGCACGCCCGCCTGCGCCCGCTGCCGCTGGCCACCGGACTGCACTGCACGTATCTGACCCCGGGGACCGCGGACGACGTCACCGGCCGCCACCTGACCTGGGCGCACGAGCAGTTGTTCAAGCGGCCCGTCACCCCGGTGACCCGGCGCGAGCTGCACGCCTTCGGGCGGGTGCTGCACGGCCGGCCGCCGGCGGAGCTGCTGCCACCGGTCGCGGACCGGGAGCTCGCCGCCTACGTCGTCCGCGACCAGCGGGACTACTACCGGCCCGCGCTGGACAACGCGGCGCTGTGGACCCGTGACGTCTGGGTCGACCTGGGCATGATCACCTTCGCCCGGGCCACCGTCACCGCGCGCGAGGGACGGCTGATCTCCAAGGGCGAGGCGCTGGACCTGCTGCCCGGACTGGGGGCACCCGCCGAGGTCGTCGAGGACATCCGCCGCCGTCGCTACGACCACCCGGCGCCGCCCACCGAGGAGTGGACGGCGCGCCGGGCCCGGCTGACCCGCGACTACCTGGGACCGGCGATCGACGCGCTCACCGCGTCGTACGACTGAGCGGGCAGACCCGCCGTCACCTCGGCGCGCTCCCGCAGGGACAGCAGGACCCGCAACACGCCGATCCACACCAGGCAGGAGCCGAACATGTGGAGGCCCACCAGGACCGTGGGCAGGTGCGTGAAGTACTGGACGTAACCGATCACGCCCTGACCGAGCAGGATCAGGAACAGGTCGCGGACGCGGTCACGCGGCCCCTGGGGGGCGTTCACGCCCTTGAGGAAGAACCACAGAGCGAAGGTCAGCGAGACGACGATCCACGCGAACACCGCGTGCAGCTCGGCCACCCCCGACCAGCTGACGTCGATCCGCTCCACCTCGCCCGAGTCACCCGGGTGCGGGCCCGCGCCGGTGACCACCGTGCCCGCGGCGATGAGCAGCAGCGACACCACCACCAGGGCCCAGACCAGCTGCTGCACGGCCCTGCCGACCAGGAGCCGCGGCTCCCCGTCGCCCTCACGTGTGCGCTGCCACATCAGGGCGGCCACCGTGATCAGGGCCGTCGCCAGCAGGAAGTGCGCGGCCACCGTGTACGGGTTCAGGCCGACGAGCACCACGACGCCGCCGAGGATCGCGTTGCCCATCACGATCCAGAACTGCGCCCAGCCCAGCCGGGTCAGGCTGCGCCGGTGCGGCTTCTCGGACCGGGCGGCGATGATCGCCCAGCCGACCGCCGCGCACAGCACGTAGGTCAGCATGCGGTTCGTGAACTCGATGGCGCTGTGGTAACTCAGCGCGGTCGTCGGGGTCAGCGAGCCGTCGGTGCACTCGGGCCAGGTCGGGCATCCGAGACCGGAGCCGGTCAGCCGCACCGCGCCGCCGGTGACCACGATGACCACCGACATCACGAGTGCGGCGAGGGCCGCGCGCCGGACGGTCCGGGGATCCGGCGTCCAGCGGTCGGCGATGAAGGCGAGCGGGTTGCGCACGGCCGCTACGGCATCGGCGGGGGTCAGGTTCGGCACGCGCACCATCGTAGGGCGCCGCTTGTGCACGAATTCACGTGGGTGCCCCGCCCGGCGTGGTCGCCGGCTGTGACGCGGGCGGCGACCCGCAGCCCGGCGCCTCCCTGATCCGCCGGGCGCGGCCGCGCAGCCGGGCCCTGGCGCCCGCGTCCGTGGCGCACTCCGCCAGGCGCTCGTACACGGCGACCAGGGAGGGATGCCGGTCACCGAGACGGGTGAGGAAGATCTGTTCGGCCAGCCGCAGGGTCCCCTCGGCGTCGGCGTCCTCGCCCGTGGAGAGGGTGACGGTCCCGCCGGTCGCGATCAGCACGGCGCCGAGGCGGGAGAGGGTCTTGGCCCGGTAGGGGTGTCCGGGGTCGTAGGAGTTCGAATAGATCGCCTCCGCTTCCAGCAGGGCGTCCAGGGCCTCCTGGTGACGCCCCTGGGCCAGCCGGAGGGAGCCCAGCTTGTTCAGGCAGGCCGCGTACTTGTGCTCCTCGCTCTCCCGGCGCTTGAAGTGCAGCTCCACGACCGGCCCGAGCAGGGCGTCCGCCTCGTCGAGCCGGCGCCGCGCCTCGCGTCTCATCCGCAGGCGGCGCATCGGGTGGTGGGTCTCCCGGGCCCGGGCGCGCGTCTCCTCGCCGCGGCGCCGCAGGACGTCCGCCAGGAACTTGCAGACCTGCGAGGTCTCGAAGTCGTCGGTGCCGCGGTTGGCTTCGAAGACCGTGAGTGCGGCGCGGAGCTCGCGTTCGGCGGTCTCCAGGTCGCCCCGGTCCTGCGCGACGACGGCGCGGTCGCGCCGGAGCATCGCGAGGAAGACCAGGTGGTCGCGGGGTTCCTCGCTGCTGCGGCTGGGGACCAGCTCCCCGGCCCTGGCATAGCGTTCGAGCGCCTTTTCCAGCCGGCCCGCGTTGCGCTGGATCATGCCGGCCTCCTGTTCGGCCTGGGCCCGGTCGAGGTCGTCCCAGCGGGCCTCCGGGCGCTCGTACAGGGAGATGGCCTGTTCCATCGCCCGCAGCGCCTCGGTGAATTTGGCCCGTTCCCGCAGGATCCCGCCGAGCAGCTGCCTGCCCTTGGCCTGGAGCGGCAGGAACGCGGGGACGTCCGCGTGACTCCCGCAGGCGAGCAGCGCCTCACGGCACTCCTCCTCCGCGGTCGCCAGCTGCGCGAGCCGGTAGCGCTGGGTGGCCACGGACAGCAGGGCGGTCGTGCGCCCCAGGTCGTCGTCTGCGTGCAGGCCGCGCAGGACCGCCTCCTTCTCGAAGTAGTCGAGGGCGCGTTTCCACTCGCAGCGGTGCTCCTGGTACTCGCCGACCCGGTGCAGCAGCCGTGCCAGGGCCTGGGGATCGCGGGCCGCGCCGAACTCGTGGTCCCCGGCGTCGGCCGCCCAGGCCAGCTCGGCGGTCACCGCCACGACGTGCGGCATCAGCCCCTCGCACACGATGCGCTGGTCCAGCTGCCAGGGCCGCTGGGGGAAGGCCGCCTCGAGAAGCTGGACGGCGGCCTGCGACCACAGCATCCGCGACTCCTCGTCCATGCCCTGGCGGACCTGGAACTGCACCTGGGGGTGCATGGCGTAGGTGACGGTGCCGAGCCTGCTGTCCCCGGTGCGGCGCAGCAGCGAGTAGTCGGACAGCCGGCGCACCGTCCGGTTGAAGGCGGCGGGATCCTCCATGACCTCCCGTAAGGGGGAGGGGACGACCGCCGGATTGCGCAGCAGCATGTCCTTGCGCACGTCCTCCGAGGCGAGGAAGGAGCACAGCCGCATCAGGTCCTCGGCCACCGGGTCGGCCGCCGTCACCCGCTCGAAGGCGAGCCGGAAGGTCACGGCGACGACACCGCGGCTCACCGAGAGGTCGGGCAGCCGGCGCAGGTACTCGGGTACGGAGATCTCCGTCCCCGCGATGTAGGCACCGGCCTGCTCCAGCGCGAGGGGCCACCAGTGCAGCTGGGTGCCGAGTTTCTCGAGCTGCCCGTCGCTGCTCTCGCCGTCCACCCGGGCCCTGAGGAAGGCGAGGCCGTCCGACGTCCCGAGGTCGGACAGTTCGATCAGGGCCGCGACGGCGCGGTGCCGCTCCCAGCCCTCCCGCTGCTGGGTGGTGATCACGACGTCGCCCTGTCCGGCCCGCGGCAGCAGGGACTGGCGTGCGTCCTCGCTCTCCTCGTCCAGCGGCCCGATGCTGCCCCGCTGCACGTCGTCGTAGACGAGCAGCCAGCCGGGGGAGTCCCGCAGCTTTCCCCAGAGCCGGTTGAGCATGACGTTCTGGGAGTCGTGCTCCGGAATGCCGAGGCAGGCCGCGAGTTCCAGCAGGTCGCTCCTGAGCCGCTCGTAGCTGGACGCCGACAGCCACCACACCAGGGACCGCTGGTGCCGCAGCCGTCCCTCGGCGTAGGTGGCGGCCAGCTGGGACTTGCCGGCGCCGGCGGGGCCGTGCACGACGGCGATCCTGACACCCGCGTTGCGCCGCCCGGGCCGTAACGCCTCCGCGATGTCCGAGAGTTCCTGCTCCCTTCCGGTGAAGTAACGCGACGGGTCGGGCAGATTGGGCGGCGGGACGTACAACGTCCCCGGCTCGGAACCCTCGTCGGGGGACTGCGTCGTACGCGGGTGGACGACGAAGTACCCGGAGATCGCGGAGATGCCGCCGAGCACGCCGGCGCTGGTGGCCAGCTCCACGAGCCGCGTACCGTCGGTGTCCTGCGCGATGACGGAGAGGAAGATCGCCACGGCCCCCGTGACGGAGCTGAGGACGGTCTTGAACAGTCTCTTATCGGGCAGTATCCGCATGACGCCTCCCCCGGCGATGCCCGTGCTGTAGCGTCCCATTCTCCTCGCCGGTTCGGCCGGCAGCCAGAGCAACTGCGCGGAACCAGTCGGCGTCTATTCAGTGTCCTCTCCTGGTACTAGGTCGTTAGCCCGGCGTTCGTTTCGGGCATTCACTACGACCACACGGAGGCGCGGTGCAGCGGCAGCAGACGGGGCTCGACAGGGAGGGGTCCGGTCCGGAGCGCCTTCTGCACATCGGTCTGGTCCACTGGTCGTTCCCGCCGTGTGTGGGCGGCGTCGAGACCCATCTCTGGGAGTACTCGCGCGCGTTGGCCGCCCGCGGGCACCGCGTCACGGTGTTCTCCGGGACCAGGGATCCCCAACAACCGTGCGACGGCGTCGAGATGCGGGCACACCGGCTGCTCGACCTGTCCGTCCCGCGCCGGGACGACGAACGCGACGTACGGGAACTCGCCGACTGGTTCCGCCCGCACCTCACCCGCGCCGCTGATCCCGTCCGCCTGGTGCACGGCCACAACCTGCACCACTTCTCCAGCGTCCCGGCCCGTGCGCTGAAGAGCCTCCGGGAAGAGCTGGGGCTGGTGCTGCCGCACACCTACCACAGCATCTGGCGCCGGCCCCAGGACGAGGAACTGGCCCGGGAGTGCGCCGTCTGGGACGTTCACCACGCGGTGTCGGACTTCCTCGTCAGCGAGTGCGCCGCCGTCCTGGGGGAGAAGGTGGACCGCACCTATCTGGGTGTGGACACGAAGTCGTACCTGAGCGTTCCCGAAGTGGGGGAGACCGGCCCGCGCCCGGTGATCCTGCTGCCCGCCCGGCTCATCCCCAACAAGGGCGCCACGGTGGCGATCGGGATGCTGCGGAAGATCATCGACCTCGGCGGGAAGCGGGCGGACGGCGGTCCCCGGCTGCGCCCGCGTCTGGTCCTGACCGATCCGGCCTCCACGGTCGACTTCCATCACGAGAAGGGCGCCTTCCGTGACGAACTGGAGCGCCTCGTCGACGCCGGCGGCTTCCGGCGCGGCGCCGAACCCGACGTCGAGTTCCGGCAGGCCGGTGTCGACGACATGCGCAAGCTGTACGAGGAGGCGGCGGTCGTCGTCTACCCCTCCCGCTTCGACGAGCCCATGGGACTCGCACCGCTGGAGGCGATGTGCGCGGCCCGTCCCGTGGTCGCGACCGGCGTCGGCGGCCTCGGCGAAGGGGGCAGCACACTCGTCGAACCGCGCGAGGGCGAGACCGAGGACGAGCTGGCCGCCCGGTTCGCCGCCGTGGTGTGGCCCCTGCTCACCGAGCCGGACCTGGCCAGGAGGGCCGGACAGGCCGCCCGCGAACACGTCCGGATCCGCTTCGACCTGGAGCGCGCCTACGTCGAGCCCATGCTCCTCGAATACGGGCGCCTGCTCGGCCCCGCTCCTCAGAGCGTCTCGTACCGCCAGCCCGACGGCAGTTCGGAGATCCGGCAGCCGGCCGTCTCCATGACCTCGACGGTCAGCGGCTGACCGTCGAGCACCAGCCCGCGCACCACGAGCGGCTGCCGCGTCGCGGGCCGGACCGTCAGCGTCCGCCGGGCGGCGTCGGGCCGCAGGCCCAGCAAGGCGGCGAGGACGGCCACCCCGGACGCCGCCGACCAGCCCTGCGGCCGGCAGGCGGCTGGATAGGCCAGCGGTGCGGGGGAGCCGTCGCTCCGCGCGTCGCCCCCGTACAGCTCCGGCATCCGGTATCCGAAGTGGGTCCCCGCGTCGAGCAGGCCGTCCAGCAGGGTCCGCGCCTCGTCGGGGCGGCCCGCCGCGCAGAGCCCGCTCACCGCGATCGCCGTGTCGTGCGTCCACACCGAACCCCCGTGATAGCTGAGGGGGTTGAAACCGGGCACGGTGGCCGACCGGCTGCGCAGGCCCCACCCCGAGTTGAGCTCCGGGGCGGCGAGCCAGGCGGCGACGTCGCGGCCGCCGTCCTCGTCCAGGATGCCCGTCGACAGCAGCTGGCCCATGTTCGAGGCGGGGCCGCTGACGGGGGTGGGGCCGGACCCGACCGCGATCGCGACGTAGCGGTCGGCCGGGCCGTGCGGCGAGGGCAGCCAGAACAGGTCGGCGAAACGCTTCTTCAGTGCGGTGGCCCAGTTCAGCAGCCGTTGGGCCGCGTCGCTCCGGTTCCGGTGGCCGAGCAGCGCGGCCAGGCCGATGGCGGCCTCGTACGCGTACCCCTGGACCTCGCACAGCGCCAGCGGTGGCTCGATGCGGCGGCCCTCGGCGTCCCGCACCGCGTCCTCGCTGTCCTTCCACGACTGGTGACGCAGGCCCCCGGGCCGCGGGGTGTAGCGCAGCAGCCCGTCCGGGTCCTCGGCGGTGCGTTCCAGCACCCAGTCCATGGCCCGTTCCGCGTACGGCAGCAGGGCGTCGACCTCGGCGTCCGGGAGTCCCCAGTGCCACGCCTCCACCAGCAGGGTCACGAACAGCGGGGTGGCGTCGACCGAACCGTAGTAATGGGAGGGGAGCACCAGGCCGTGGCCGTGCCTGGCCTCCGCGGGACGCAGCTCGTGCAGGATCCGGCCGGGCGCCTCCTCCCGGAAGACGTCGTGCACCGTGCCCTGCCGCCGGGCCAGCGCCCACAGGGTGCCCCGGGCCAGGTCGGTGCCGAGCGGCAGCAGCATCCGCGCCGACCAGATCGAGTCCCGGCCGAAGAGCGTCAGGTACCAGGGGCAGCCCGCCGCGATGAACTGGTCCTCGGCGGCGCCGGCACCGCCCAGCGGATCGGCCAGCCGCAGCGCGCCCAGGTCCCGCAGTCCCCGCCGTACCAGGTCCCGCAGCCGTGGGTCGTCCGTGTCCACGACCGGTTCGCTCCAGGGGGCGGGCTCCCGCGGACGCACCGGCTGCCCGGTCGGGCCGCGTACCGCGCGGCCGGTGACGGTGACCGTCAGCCGCCACGACTCGCCCGGACCGAGGACCACCGGCGACCAGGTGAGGGTGCCGCCCTCCGGGCCGCCGGCGACCGCGGCGCCGACGGCCGAGGCGGTGGCACGGATCTCCGCGCGCCCGGAAGCGGAGCGCCACCGCAGTCCCGTGCCGTCGCCCGCCGGGGCGCACAGCACCGGCGGCCGGCGGCGGCCCCGCTTCACGTCGGCGATGTCGGCCAGGTCCGTCGCCGCGGCCAGTTCCACCCGCAGCCGGCGCTCGGTGGTGCCGACGTTGCGCAGCGAGATGGTCTCGCCCTCGCCGGCGGTGCGGACGCGCTCGACTATCACCGTCGGGTCGTCGGTCCGGTCCCGCGGATCACGGTGGACGGCGGTGAACCGTGCCTGGTGCGGGCCGAGCGGCTGCACGCCGATGGGCTCGGGCTCCCGGTCGTCGAGCAGCAGGCACAGCGTGTGCAGCAACCGGCGGTCGTGGTCGTAGAAGCCCTGGACATGCGCTCCGCGCAGCTGTCCGTCGCGTGGCGAGGCGGCGAAGGCGGGAGCGTCGACGCAGATGACGACGTCGTGCAGCAGGGGCTGGAGCGACCGTGGTGCCGAAGAGTCCGCGGATTCGAACACGGAGGGGGGTCTTCCCGCTGCGTGCGTCTCTCATTCGTACGGGTGACACAAAGGTGTCACCCGCCGCACCCCACCGGCCCGGACCCGGTCATTCCCAGCGGAAGAACCGACCCGCCGCCCCCAGCCCCACGACCGCCCACACCGCGAGGACGCCCAGGTCGGCCCACGGCGTTCCGGCGCCGTCGCGGAGCACGTCGCGCAGGCCGTCCGAGAGGGCGGAGATGGGGAGCAGCCCGAGTACGTCCTGGGCGCCGCCGAACCTGTCCAGCGGGACGATGACCCCGCCGGCTACGAGCAGCAGCAGGAACACCAGGTTGGCCGCCGCGAGCGTCGCCTCCGCCCTGAGGGTGCCCGCCATCAGCAGGCCGAGGCCGGAGAACGCGGCCGTGCCGAGGACCAGGAGGAGCAGGACGGCCAGCGGGTTGCCGTGCGGGGACCAGCCGAGGGCCAGCGCGATCACCGTCAGCAGGATCACCTGGAGGATCTCGGTGACCAGGACCGACGCCGTCTTCGCCGTCATCAGACCCCAGCGGGGCAGCGGCGAGGAGGCGAGCCGTTTCAGGACGCCGTAGCGGCGTTCGAAGCCGGTCGCGATCGCCTGGCCGGTGAACGCCGTGGACATGACCGCGAGGGCGAGCACGCCGGGCGCCAGGAAGTCGACCGCCTTGCCCGCGCCGGTGTCCACGACGTGCACCGAACTGAACAGGACGAGCAGCAGGGTCGGGATGACGACCGTCAGCAGGAGCTGCTCGCCGTTGCGGAGCAGCATCCTGGTCTCCAGGGCCGCCTGCGCCGCGATCATGCGTGGCAGCGGGGCGGCCCCCGGCTTCGGGGTGTAGGTGCCCGTCGCGGTGGTCATGAGCGCAGCTCCTTGCCGGTCAGCTCCAGGAAGACGTCCTCCAGCGTGTGCCGTTCGACCGAGATGCGGTCGGGCATCACCCCGTGCTGGGCGCACCACGAGGTCACGGTCGCCAGCAGCTGGGGATCGACCTTGCCCATCACCCGGTAGGAGCCCGGGGTCAGCTCGGCGGCCGAGGAGTCGGCCGGCAGCGCCTTGAGCAGCGAGCCGACGTCGAGGCCGGGGCGGCCGGTGAAGCGCAGGGTGTTCTCGGCGCCGCCCCGGCACAGCTCCTCGGGGGAGCCCTGGGCGATCACCCGGCCGGCGTCGATGACGGCGACGTCGTCGGCGAGCTGCTCGGCCTCGTCCATGTGGTGGGTGGTGAGGATGACCGAGACGCCGTCGGTGCGCAGGTCCCGCACCAGGTCCCAGGTGGCCCGGCGGGCCTGCGGGTCGAGGCCGGCGGTCGGCTCGTCGAGGAAGACCAGTTCGGGGCGGCCGACCACGGCCATGGCGAGCGCGAGGCGCTGCTGCTGGCCGCCGGAGAGCCGGCGGTAGGAGGTGCGGCCGCAGCCGCCGAGGCCGAGCCGCTCGATCAGCGTGTCCACGTCCAGCGGATGGGCGTGCAGCCTGGCCACGTGCCGCAGCATCTCGTCCGCGCGGGCGCCGGAGTAGACCCCGCCGGACTGGAGCATCACGCCCACTCTGGGGCGCAGCTCGGCGGACTGGCGCACGGGATCGAGGCCCAGGACGCGCACCGAGCCGGAATCCGGTCTGCGGTACCCCTCGCAGGTCTCGATCGTCGTCGTCTTGCCCGCTCCGTTGGGGCCGAGTACGGCGGTCACACCGGGGCGGGCCACCAGGTCGAGGCCGTCCACGGCCGTTTTCGTGCCGTACCGCTTCACCAGGTCCCGCACCTGGACCACCGGCTCACTTCGCATGGGGACAGAGTCTAGGTACGCCTGCCGTCACCCGGACGGCCGGGTACTGGATGTACTCCTCACGGGGTCGGTGGGCGGGCGGCCGCCCCCTGGCGCGGGCCGGGGTCGCCGAGAAGTTTTCCGGCGGCTGTCACGGCCCGTCGCTGACCCGTCCGGGTGAGCTGGGCGAGGTGTTCGGGAGGAGGGGCTCGCCGGTCCGGCATCGAGCGGCCTCAGCCGCGTGACGCGGGTGCCTCGGGTGACAAGAGCGCCGGTCGGAGGGGGTGCGGGTTTGGTCGTGGAGCGTTGCGACGGGGCCGCCGCGCGTCACGGGACGGCCGTGCGGGATGATCGATCAAAGATCGTTTGCGCAGGTCAGATTAGGTAGACCTAAGTGACGCAGGGCACCGTCCGGCGGACCGGACGCCGCTTGCCTGGTCCTGAGGAATTACGCAACAATGGCGTTGTGAAAAACGTCGGCGAGGCTCGGGAGACCCCCACGGGGACCCCGCAGGAGGAGCTCGCGACCGGTGAGCGTTCGACGCGCAACCGGGTCGCGCGGTCGATCCTGGGCCACGGTCCGTCGACCGTCACCGAGCTGGCCGGCCGCCTGGGCCTGACCCCCGCGGCCGTACGCCGGCACCTGGACGCCCTGGTCGCGGACGATGTCGTGGAGGCTCGCGAGCAGCGGGTGTACGGCGCGCGGACGCGCGGCCGGCCCGCCAAGGTCTTCGCCCTCACCGACTGCGGCCGAGACGCCTTCGACCAGTCGTACGACACCCTCGCCGTCGACGCGCTGCGCTGGATCGCCGAGCAGGGAGGCGGCGAGGAAGCGGTCGCCGCCTTCGCCCGGGCCCGTATCGCCGCGCAGGCGAGCGCCTACCGCAAGGCGATCGAGGCCGTGAGCCCCGACGACCGGACCGAAGCGCTGGCCAAGGCCCTGAGCCGGGACGGGTACGCTGCTGCGGCGCGCAGCGCACCGGTCGGCGAACAGCTGTGCCAGCACCACTGCCCGGTCGCCCACGTCGCGGAGCAGTTCCC
Organism: Streptomyces sp. NPDC001068; assembly: GCF_042897315.1. Classification (NCBI taxonomy): domain Bacteria; kingdom Bacillati; phylum Actinomycetota; class Actinomycetes; order Kitasatosporales; family Streptomycetaceae; genus Streptomyces; species Streptomyces sp. NPDC001068. The sequence goes on from NZ_JBIAYD010000004.1 coordinate 462,981, forward strand.
CCAGCTGTGCGAGGCGGAGACGGAGATCTTCGCCGAGCTGCTCGGAACGCACGTCCAGCGACTGGCGACCATCGCGCACGGCGACGGCGTCTGTACGACGTTCATCCCCAAGATTTCCACTGACGCATCTGCTAGCACGGCCGGGAGGAACCCCGCATGACGCTCCCCACGGAGACTGCCCACCCCGAACTCGAGGGTCTGGGCAAGTACGAATACGGCTGGGCCGACTCCGACACGGCCGGCGCCTCCGCCAAGCGCGGCATCAACGAGGACGTCGTCCGGGACATCTCCGCGAAGAAGTCCGAGCCGGAGTGGATGACCAAGCTCCGCCTCAAGGGCCTGCGCCTCTTCGAGAAGAAGCCGATGCCGAACTGGGGCTCCGACCTGTCGGGGATCGACTTCGACAACATCAAGTACTTCGTGCGCTCCACGGAGAAGCAGGCGGAGTCCTGGGAGGACCTGCCCGAGGACATCAAGAACACCTACGACAAGCTGGGCATCCCGGAGGCGGAGAAGCAGCGCCTGGTCGCCGGTGTCGCCGCCCAGTACGAGTCCGAGGTCGTCTACCACCAGATCCGCGAGGACCTGGAGGAGCAGGGCGTCATCTTCCTGGACACCGACACCGCCCTGAAGGAGCACCCGGAGCTCTTCAAGGAGTACTTCGGCACGGTCATCCCGGTGGGTGACAACAAGTTCGCCTCCCTGAACACCGCCGTGTGGTCGGGCGGATCCTTCATCTACGTGCCGAAGGGCGTGCACGTCGAGATCCCGCTGCAGGCCTACTTCCGGATCAACACCGAGAACATGGGCCAGTTCGAGCGGACCCTGATCATCGTCGACGAGGGTGCCTACGTGCACTACGTCGAGGGCTGCACCGCCCCGATCTACAAGTCGGACTCGCTGCACTCCGCGGTCGTCGAGATCATCGTCAAGAAGAACGCGCGCTGCCGCTACACGACCATCCAGAACTGGTCGAACAACGTCTACAACCTGGTCACCAAGCGCGCCGTCGCCTACGAGGGCGCCACCATGGAGTGGATCGACGGCAACATCGGCTCCAAGGTGACGATGAAGTACCCGGCCGTCTACCTGATGGGCGAGCACGCCAAGGGCGAGACCCTCTCCATCGCCTTCGCGGGTGAGGGCCAGCACCAGGACGCCGGCTCCAAGATGGTCCACATGGCGCCGAACACGTCGTCGAACATCGTCTCCAAGTCGGTGGCGCGCGGCGGCGGCCGTACCTCCTACCGCGGCCTGGTCGAGATCGGCGAGGGCGCCCACGGCTCCAAGTCGAACGTGCTGTGCGACGCGCTGCTCGTCGACACCATCTCCCGCTCGGACACCTACCCCTACGTCGACGTCCGCGAGGACGACGTCTCCATGGGCCACGAGGCGACCGTCTCCAAGGTCTCCGAGGACCAGCTCTTCTACCTGATGAGCCGCGGTCTGTCCGAGTTCGAGGCGATGGCCATGATCGTGCGCGGCTTCGTCGAGCCCATCGCCAAGGAACTGCCGATGGAGTACGCGCTGGAGCTCAACCGGCTGATCGAGCTGCAGATGGAAGGCGCGGTCGGCTGACCGTAGGCGCCCGACCCACCACGACACGTTTTTCAGAAAGCGAGCACTACGACAGCCATGGCTGAGGCTCAGAACTCCCCGGTGGGCTCCACCACCGCCGGCGCCATCGCGGTGGCCGCCGAGTCGACCGTCGCCACGCGCATGAGCGCGCCCCCCTCCTTCGACGTCGCGGACTTCCCGGTCCCGCACGGCCGCGAGGAGGAATGGCGGTTCACCCCGCTGGAGCGCCTGCGCGGGCTGCACGACGGCACCGCGGTCGCGACCGGCGACAGCCTGAAGGTCGACGTGGAGGCCCCCGAGGGCGTCGTCGTCGAGCTGGTCGGCCGCGACGACCCGCGGCTCGGCCGCGCCGGCACCCCGGTGGACCGGGTCGCCGCCCAGGCCTACTCCTCCTTCGAGCGGGCGGGCGTGGTCACCGTCCCCAAGGACACGGTGCTCACCGAGCCGGTCCGTATCCGGGTGCACGGCCAGGGCGGGGTCCACTACGGCCACCAGGTCGTCGAACTGGGTGCCTTCGCCGAGGCCGTCGTCGTCGTGGACCACACCGGTGACGTGGTGACCGCCGCCAACGTCGAGTTCGTCCTCGGTGACGGCGCCAAGCTCACCGTCGTCTCCGTCCAGGACTGGGACGACACGGCCGTGCACGCGGCCCAGCACAACGCGCTGGTGGGCCGGGACGCCTCCTTCAAGTCGGTCGTCGTGACCTTCGGCGGTGACCTCGTCCGCATGCACCCGCGGGTCTCCTACGCGGGCAGCGGCGGCGAGGCCGAACTGATCGGCCTCTACTTCACCGACGCCGGCCAGCACCAGGAACACCGCCTGCTGGTCGACCACGACGCCCCGCACTGCAAGTCCAACGTCGTCTACAAGGGCGCGCTCCAGGGCGAGGACGCGCACGCGGTCTGGATCGGCGACGTCCTGATCGAGGCCAAGGCCGAGGGCACCGACACCTACGAGATGAACCGCAACCTGGTCCTCACGGACGGCGCGCGGGTCGACTCGGTGCCGAACCTGGAGATCGAGACCGGCGAGATCGTCGGTGCCGGCCACGCCTCCGCCACCGGCCGCTTCGACGACGAGCAGCTCTTCTACCTGATGGCGCGCGGCATCCCGGAGCAGGACGCCCGCCGCCTGGTGGTCCGCGGCTTCTTCGCCGAGCTGGTCCAGCAGATCGGCGTCCCCGACATCCAGGAGCGGCTGCTCGCCAGGATCGACGAGGAGCTGGAGGCCTCGGTCGCATGACAGCCCCCACCGCGTTCGTACGCGCCTGCGGCCTGAGCGAGCTGGAGGACGACACCCCGAAGCGGGTGGAGCTCGACGGCACGCCGGTCTCGGTCGTCCGCACCGAGGGAGAGGTGTTCGCGATCTACGACATCTGCTCCCACGCCAACGTCTCGCTCTCCGAGGGCGAGGTGGAGGACTGTCAGATCGAGTGCTGGCTGCACGGCTCCAGCTTCGACCTGCGCACCGGCAAGCCGTCCGGCCTCCCGGCCACCCGCCCCGTACCCGTTTACCCCGTAAAGATCGAAGGGGACGACGTGCTCGTCTCCCTCACCCAGGAGTCCTGAGGCTATCCATGGCAACGCTTGAAATCCGAGACCTGCACGTCACCGTCGAGGCCGACAACGCCACGAAGGAGATCCTCAAGGGCGTCGACCTCACCGTGAAGCAGGGCGAGACGCACGCCATCATGGGCCCCAACGGCTCCGGCAAGTCGACCCTCGCCTACTCGCTCGCGGGTCACCCGAAGTACACGGTCACCGGCGGCACCGTCACCCTCGACGGCGAGGACGTCCTGGAGATGTCCGTCGACGAGCGCGCCCGCGCGGGCCTCTTCCTGGCCATGCAGTACCCGGTCGAGGTCCCCGGCGTCTCGGTCTCCAACTTCCTGCGCACCTCCGCCACCGCCGTCCGCGGCGAGGCCCCCAAGCTGCGCACCTGGGTCAAGGAGGTCAAGGAGGCCATGGAGCGCCTCTCCATGGACCCCTCCTTCGCCGAGCGCAACGTCAACGAGGGCTTCTCCGGCGGTGAGAAGAAGCGCCACGAGATCCTCCAGCTCGAACTGCTCAAGCCGAAGATCGCGATCCTCGACGAGACCGACTCCGGTCTCGACGTCGACGCCCTTCGCATCGTCTCCGAGGGCGTCAACCGCGTTCGCGAGACCGGCGAGGTCGGCACCCTGCTCATCACGCACTACACGCGCATCCTGCGCTACATCAAGCCCGACTTCGTCCACGTCTTCTCCGCCGGACGCATCGTCGAGTCCGGCGGCGCCGAACTCGCCGACAAGCTGGAGAACGAGGGCTACGAGGCTTACACGAAGGGTGGCGTATCCGCGTGACGCAGCTGCCGGGCCTCCTGGACACCGAGGCGATCCGCAAGGACTTCCCGATCCTGGACCGACTGGTCCACGACGACCGGAAGCTCGTGTACCTGGACAACGCGGCGACCTCGCAGAAGCCGCGCCAGGTACTGGACGCGCTCAGTGAGTACTACGAGCGCTACAACGCCAACGTCCACCGCGGTGTGCACGTGCTCGCCGAGGAGGCCACGGCACTGTACGAGGGTGCGCGCGACAAGGTCGCGGAGTTCATCAACGCGCCCAGCCGCGACGAGGTGATCTTCACCAAGAACGCCTCCGAGTCGCTGAACCTCGTGGCGAACATGCTGGGCTGGGCCGACGAGCCCTACCGGGTGGACCACGAGACCGAGATCGTCATCACGGAGATGGAGCACCACTCCAACATCGTGCCGTGGCAGCTGCTCGCGCAGCGCACGGGCGCGAAGCTGAAGTGGTTCGGCCTCACCGACGACGGCCGCCTCGACCTGTCCAACATCGACGAGATCATCACCGAGAAGACGAAGATCGTCTCCTTCGTGCTGGTGTCGAACATCCTGGGCACCGTCAACCCGGTCGAGGCGATAGTCCGCCGTGCCCAGGAGGTCGGCGCGCTGGTCTGCATCGACGCGTCCCAGGCCGCGCCGCACATGCCGCTGGACGTGCAGGCGCTGCAGGCCGACTTCGTGGCCTTCACCGGCCACAAGATGTGCGGCCCGACCGGCATCGGCGTGCTGTGGGGCCGTCAGGAGCTCCTCGAGGACCTGCCCCCGTTCCTCGGCGGCGGCGAGATGATCGAGACCGTGTCGATGCACTCGTCGACGTACGCTCCCGCTCCGCACAAGTTCGAGGCGGGCACCCCGCCGATCGCCCAGGCGGTCGGTCTCGGCGCCGCGATCGACTACCTGAACGCCGTCGGCATGGACAAGATCCTCGCCCATGAGCACGCGCTGACCGAGTACGCGGTGCGCCGTCTCACCGAGGTCCCCGATCTGAAGATCATCGGCCCCACCACGGCCGAGGACCGGGGCGCCGCGATCTCCTTCACCCTCGGGGACATCCACCCGCACGACGTGGGCCAGGTCCTCGACGAGCAGGGCATCGCGGTCCGGGTCGGCCACCACTGCGCGCGTCCCGTCTGCCTGCGGTACGGAATTCCTGCGACCACGCGAGCGTCGTTCTATCTGTACTCCACGCCGGCCGAGATCGACGCACTGGTCGAGGGGCTGGAGCACGTACGGAACTTCTTCGGCTGAAGGGCGTGAACTGAGACCGTGAAGCTGGACTCGATGTACCAGGAAGTCATCCTGGACCACTACAAGCACCCGCACGGGCGTGGTCTCAGGGATGGCGACGCCGAGGTCCACCATGTGAACCCGACGTGCGGCGACGAGATCACCCTCCGCGTGAAGTACGACGGCACGACGATCGAGGACGTCTCGTACGAGGGCCAGGGCTGCTCGATCAGCCAGGCGAGCGCCTCCGTACTGAACGACCTCCTGGTCGGCAAGGAGCTGTCCGACGCGCAGCAGATCCAGGAGACCTTCCTGGAGCTGATGCAGTCCAAGGGCAAGCTCGAACCAGACGACTCGATGGAGGAGGTGCTGGAGGACGCGGTCGCGTTCGCCGGTGTCTCCAAGTACCCGGCACGGGTCAAGTGCGCCCTCCTGAGCTGGATGGCGTGGAAGGACGCGACGGCTCAGGCGCTGGGCGGCGCGGCCGACGCCGAAAGGAAGACGGCATGACCGACACCGTTGAGATGAAGCCCGCCTCGGAGGAGGAACTCCGCGAGGCCCTGATGGACGTCGTCGACCCCGAACTCGGCATCGACGTCGTGAACCTCGGGCTGATCTACGGCATCCACGTCGACGACGCGAACATCGCCACCATCGACATGACCCTGACGTCGGCGGCCTGCCCTCTGACGGACGTCATCGAGGACCAGGCCAAGTCCGCCACGGACGGCCTCGTCAGCGAACTGCGCATCAACTGGGTCTGGATGCCCCCGTGGGGCCCCGACAAGATCACCGACGACGGCCGTGAGCAGCTGCGGGCGCTCGGGTTCAACGTCTGACATCCGCACGGACGAGAGTCCGCGTGCACGAGAGCGGCGGCACCGGTCGGGTGCCGCCGCTCTCGCGTGTTCGGGGCCGGGGCGTCAGGCGAGCGGATCCACCAGGCGGAACGCCGAGTCCGCGCGGTAGAGGTCGCTGTCCTGGTAGGGGTTCAGCTTCAGCTGGAAGCTCTGGTGGCGCAGGTAGCGGCCGGGGTAGTTCACCGACTCCAGCATGACCGCGCCGGAGTGGGCCGAGGCCCGCGCGCAGAAGGTGGCGTCCCGGCCGAACAGGGATGTGCCGTCGTCGCGGTCGGCGCGCAGCACGAAGTCCCGGTGCCGCAGGTACCGTCCGTCGGCGGCCCTGAACGAGTAACAGGAGCCGTCCGCAAGGCCCTTGACGACCGTGAACGTGGAGTCCTCGCGGAACTCCGAGCCGCCGACCGGGTCGAGCCTCACGTAGCCGCCGCTCACGTGCCAGTAGCGGTCGGGGTAGTTGACCGAGCGGACGGACCTGAGGGCGCTGGACCGCGGTGCGGAGCCGCCGCCCGGCCCGCCGCCCGAGCCACCCGAACTCCCCGCGGAAGGGGCGGACTTCGTGGGCTTCGTGCCGGACGGCGAGGTCTTCGCGGTGCTCGCGGGTGTCGCGGCCGACGCCGTGGCGGAGACGACGGACTCGGTCGGCGAGGTCGTCGGCGTTCCCGTCTCGTCCTTGCCAGGGGTGGCCGGTCCCGTCGTCGGTGAGGCGAAGGAGAGCAGGCCGGGGCCCTGGTCGAGGGCCGAGCCGGCCTGCGGGCGAGCTGACGTCCGGTCAGGAGCGCTGTGGCTGACGGCTATCGCGGTGACGCAGGCGACGGTCGTGGCGATGGCCAGCGTGCCGGCCAGCCAGAGTCTTCGGGTTCCGGGAGGGCGGGACGTGTCGGGGGCCCAGTCGTTCTCCCAGGAGGGACGGGGCGGGGGCTGGGGGGTGGCTTCAGGCATGCGCGTCGTCCTCCAGCGGCGCCAGGTCAGCGGCGGCCGGGGGTGTGAGGGTGAGGTGGATGAAGTGTGAAGCGGTGGTGGATCACCGGAGTGCACACTAGTGGAGTCGCGCGGTCGCTGGGAGTGGTTTCAGCGAGCGGTTTCTATGAGAGTTAAACATCTTTCCGCGACGGGGCGACGTCCGGGCCCCGTCCCGTCGCCGACCCGTGTCCGCACCGCCATCCGGCCGTTGTGTACGGCCGTACACAACGCTGCGTACACTCGCGCACATGGGATACCTGACGCTCGCCGGCGCCATAGCCGCCGAGGTCGCCGCGACGACGGCGCTGAAGTACAGCGAGGGCTTCAGCCGGCTCTGGCCCTCGCTCCTGACGGCACTGGGATACCTGGTGTCGTTCCTGCTCCTGGCCGCGACGCTGAAGACCGTCTCGATCGGCACGGCGTACGCGATCTGGTCCGGGGTCGGCACCGCGGCCATCGCCGTACTCGGCCTGCTGCTGTTCGGTGAGGGGCTGAGCCTGGTCAAGGTCGCCGGGATCGTGCTCATCGTCTGCGGAGTGGTGGTCCTCAACCTCGGAGGCGCTCACTGATGAACCCGGAAGGCACGCGCTGATGCCCCGCCGCTACGACCCAGGACGCCGCCAGCGGATCATCGAGGCGGCGATCCGCGTGGTCGGGGAGAAAGGGCTCGCCGGACTCTCCCACCGTTCCGTCGCCGCCGCGGCGGACGTACCGCTCGGCTCCACGACGTACCACTTCAAGACCCTCGACGAACTGATGGTCGCCACGCTGCGGCAGGCCAACGAGGGCTTCGCCAAGGTGCTCGCGGCCCACGGCGAACTGGACGACGCCACCGCGGACCTCGCCACCGTCCTCGCCCGGGTCCTCGGCGACTGGCTGAGCGGCGACCGCACCGCCGTGGAGCTGGAGTACGAGCTCTACCTCGCCGCCCTGCGCCGCCCGGCCCTGCGCGGCGTGGCCGCCGAGTGGGCCGACGACCTCGCCGAACGGCTCGCCCGCCGCACCGACCCGGTCACGGCGCGGGCACTGATCGCGCTGACGGACGGGATCTGCCTCCAGGTGCTGCTGACGGGGACGCCGTACGACGAGGGGTACGCGCGAGAGGTCCTGAGCCGCGTGATTCCCTGAACGGAACGCGTCCGCGGCCCTCTCCCGGAAAGCAGGCCGAGCCCCCGTGAACCTTCCGGCGGCCATCGGGCAACGGGGGGTGACACACGCACCGACGAATCAAGGGGATCCCAGGTGAGCGGACCGCCGCCGGCCACGGCACAGGCGGGGGACGACGCGGAGACCGTCGCCCAGTCCATGGAACAACCAGAGCTCTTCGCCCGGCTCTACGACCGCCACGCGCCCGACATCCACCGGTACGCGGCACGCAGGCTCGGCGCCGACGCGGCCGACGACGTCACCGCGGACACCTTCCTCATCGCCTTCCGGATCCGCTCCCGCTACGACCTCGCACGCCCCAGCGCACGCCCGTGGCTGTACGGCATCGCGGCCAACCTGATCGGCAAGCAACGCCGGACCGAGGTACGGGCGCTGAGGGCACTGGCCCGCACCGGCCACGACCCGGTCGCCGCCTCCTGGAGCGAGAACTGGGTCGAGCACACGGACAACCGGCTCGCCGCGCAGGGCCCGCTCGCCGGCGCCCTCGCCTCGCTGTCGGCGGGCGACCGGCACGTCCTGCTGCTCGTCGCCTGGGCCGACCTCACCTACCAGGAGGTCGCCGAGGCAATGGACATCCCGGTCGGCACGGTCCGCTCCCGGCTCAACCGGGCCCGGCGCAAGGTGCGTACGGCGCTGGGCGCCGATCCGGCATTCGTGGGCGACACCGCGGAGGTGGTCTGACGATGGACGAGATGACCGAGGTGCGCGCGCTGCGTGCCCAGGCCCCGGTACCCGACCGGGTACGGCTGGCGGCGGGACGAGCCCGGCTGACCGACACGGCACGGGACGGGGAGCGGCGGCGGGACCTGTGGCGGCGCCGGGAGTTCGCGATCGTCGCGGTCGTCGCCGCGGTGACCGCGGTGGCCGTCACCGCGGCGCTCCTGGTCGGCGGGACCGACAGGGGACGCAGGGTGCAGCCCACGACGCCGGACATCGACCTGAAGGGGATGAGCGCGCACGACTTCCTGGAACGGGCCGCCGACGCGCTGGACAAGCAGCCGGCGGGCACCGAGCCGACGGCGAAGCAGTGGATCTACCTGAGCATGTCGGGACACGGGACGACCCACGGGCAAAGGCTGGACGAGACCTGGACACGGTACGACGGCGAACAGGTGGCCTACACGTCGTCGGACGGCGGTCCCGGGCTCACCGTCCGCCCGACCTACCCGGAGGGCCGGCGGCCGAAGAACTTCAGATCGCCACGCGACGTGTACCGGTTCCTGGCCGCACTGCCCGACGACGGTGCCGGGACGCTGAAGGAGCTCCGCGCCTGGAACGCCGTCCCGGACAGGAAGGGGGCGCCCCAGGCACTGAACGACTACGCCGAGATCAACAACGTACTCGTCAGGTACGCCCTCTTCCCGCCGCACGGGCTGGCCTCGTTGTACCGCGCCCTGGCGCTGCTGCCCGGCGTGGAGATCACCGACCACCTGATCGACACGCCCACCGGACGCAAGGCCGTCGCCGTGAAGTACGGCCTGGACCGCAAGGGCAAGTTGGAGATGATCGACGAGTTCCTGATCGACCCGCGGACGTATCACCTGTCGGGCGCGGGCGCGATCCTGTACGGCAAGGTCGTCAGCGTCGGCGACTGGCTCACGGTCGCGGTGGTCGACAAGGCCGGCGACCGCCCCTGACGCCACCCCCGGGTTCCGGGTGGCCCGCACCGCAGGGGAGTGCGGGCCGCCCGGACGATCTTCACCGCCCGGCTGCCGAGACGCCCCGCACGCTGGTTCGCCTCCCCGGCCCCCGGCCGGTTAGGTTGCCCTCATGACCGACACGACTGCTCTTCGTCCCACCGGCGCCGTGGCCGCCGGGCTCGCCACCATCGCCGCCGACGGCACCGTTCTCGACACCTGGTTCCCCGCCCCCGCGCTGGTCGCCGAACCCGGCCCGGCCGGTACCGAGACGCTCTCCGCCGAGCAGGCCGTGGAACTCCTCGGCGAGGGCGCGGCCAAGGCGATCGGCCCCGACCCCCGCCGCAACGTCGAGGTCGTCGCGGTCCGCACGGTCATCGCCTCGATCGACGAGAAGCCGATCGACGCCCACGACGTCTACCTCCGTCTCCACCTGCTCTCGCACCGCCTGGTCAAGCCGCACGGCCTGAGCCTGGACGGCCAGTTCGGCTTCCTCGCCAACGTCGCCTGGACCTCCCTCGGCCCGGTCGCCGTCGACGAGATCGAGACGGTCCGGCTGAACGCCCGCGCCGAGGGCCTGCACCTCCAGGTGACCTCCATCGACAAGTTCCCGCGGATGACGGACTACGTCGTCCCGAAGGGCGTGCGCATCGCCGACGCCGACCGGGTCCGCCTCGGCGCGCACCTCGCCGAGGGCACGACCGTCATGCACGAGGGCTTCGTCAACTTCAACGCCGGCACGCTCGGCACGTCGATGGTCGAGGGCCGCATCTCGGCCGGTGTCGTGGTCGGCAACGGCTCGGACATCGGCGGCGGCGCCTCCACCATGGGCACCCTGTCCGGCGGCGGCAACGTGATCATCGCCATCGGCGAGCGCTGCCTGGTCGGCGCGGAGGCGGGCGTCGGCATCGCCCTCGGCGACGAGTGCGTGGTCGAGGCCGGCCTGTACGTCACCGCGGGCACCCGGGTCACCATGCCCGACGGCCAGATCGTCAAGGCCCGCGAGCTGAGCGGCGCCTCCAACATCCTCTTCCGCCGCAACTCGGTCACCGGCACGGTCGAGGCCCGCCCGAACAACGCGGTCTGGGACGGCCTGAACGAGATCCTGCACAGCCACAACTGACGGTCGGCGGCCGTGACCTGCGGCCGCCTCACCGACCACCGCTCTGACCTGCTGCCGGCCTGTCGGCGGTTGTCGACGTCGGTCACCGCTGAGCGCCCTTCCACGGCCCGAGGACGGCCCGGGGGAGGGCGCTCGCGTGCTTCCTCCGGACGGGATGTCGGCCTGCCCCGGGGGGCCATCAGCATCCACGGTGGGGGGCAGCGAACCCGCCGGCTGCGGCAGGGCTGTGGGCCATGGACTATCGATGGATGGGGATCTCGTAGACGATCTCGCAGTGGGCGGCGGGCACGATGATGTCCGCGGTCTCGACGGGGCGTCCCTGGTCGCTGTAGTAGGTCCGCCGGATGTGGGTGACGAGAGTGGCCTTCTGGATGCCGAGGAGGGAAGCTTCCTCGGCGGTGGCCTGGCGGGGCTCGGGCTGCTCCACGGCGTGGCTGACGGTGACCCCGATGGCGGCCATGCGGTTCACGACACCTGTCCCGGCGCGCGAGCCTCCCTCGGGGAGGACGACGAGGGTGCCGGCGGTGAGGTCGTAGGGCTCCCAGCTCGTGGAGAGTTGCACGGGCCTGCCATCGGCCAGGAACTCGTACGCGGTCCGCACGCAGAGCCCGCCTTCGGCGATGCCCAGCCGCGCGGCGATGCCGACGGGCGCGGGGACCTTGGCGTCGGTCCGGCTCTCCCAGTCGCCTTGCTTGCCGAGGGCCCTCATGTCCGCACGGAACGGCGACCCTTGGGGCTGCCCGCGCGCCGAGGACCGGACGACCCGCACGCGTTGCCGGGGCTCCGCGACGTACGTACCTGATCCGGCTCGCCCTTCCAGCACGCCCTGTGCGTGATAGCGGGCGAGGTGTTGTGCCAGGCAGATGGCAGGATCCCGCTGTGACGACCGCGGTGGCTCTGCGGCTCCGGCTCCGGCCTGCGATTGTCCTTGCCGGTGACCGGCGGCGTGGTTCGAAGGCGGTGGTGCCGGTTTGGGCGGGCGGCGGGGAGTCGGGCATGTCCGTGATGAAGTAGGCGGCGGCACCGAGCGTGCCCTCCGCGCGTCGTTCACGCTCGCGGACCAGATATCCGTGCCGCTCCAACTCCTTCAGCGAACAGGTCCGCTGTACTGCCGTGGTCCACCTCGTGGCCGGACGAGCAATGCTCAGGACTTGTCGATCGGTTCCGGGAGGGCATGCGGAAGGCTTACCTTCCCGAATGATCCGTAAGGTCTCCGAGTAGGCCCGCGGTGCGGCGCGGGTCGGGAAGGCACGCCTGTGCTCAGCGTAGTCACCGATGACGGCTCCACCCAGTCCGGCTCCCTGATCGACGAGACCGTGCGGGAAGGCGCCCGCCGGATGCTTGCCGCCGCACTGGAAGCGGAAGTGGACCAGTACATAGCCGAGTTGGCGGCCGAGACCGACGAGTACGGCCGACGTCTCGTTGTCCGCAACGGCCACCACCGGTCCCGGACGGTGGTCACCGCGGCCGGGCCGGTCGTCGGCCGCGACCGTGACACGGCTGACCAGGCAGTGGAGCGAGGACCACACTGCCTTCCAGAACCGGGATCTGTCGGATCGCGACTTCGTCCACGTGTGGGCTGACGGCGTGCACCCGAAGGTCCGGCTGGGCCAGGCCCACTCGTGCGTCCTGGTCCTGCTCGGGGTCCGGCTGGACGGCACGAAGGAACTGATCGCCTTGGCCGAGGGCTTGCGGGAGTCCACCGAGTCGTGGGCCGACCTGCTGCGCAACTGCCGCCGGCGCGGCATGCGCGACCCCGAGCTGGTCATCGGCGACGGTGCCATGGGCCTGTGGCGGGCGCTCGCCGAGGTTTTCCCGGCAGCCAGGCCGCAACGGTGCCGGGTTCGCAAAGCCCGCAACGTCGCGAACTGCCTGCCGAAGTCCGCGCAGCCGGGCGCGGTCAAGGCGATGCAGGAGATCTACAACTCCGAGGACCGCACGCACGCCGAGAAGGCGATCGAGGCGTTCGCGAAGACCTACGGGGCAGAGTTCCCGAAGGCCTTCGCGAAGATCACCGAGGACCGGGACGAACTGCTCGCCTTCTACGATTTCCCGGCGGAGTACTGGATTCACTTGCGGACCACCAACCCCATCGAGTCGACCTTCTCCACGGTCAAGCTCCGCACCAAGGTCACCCGCGGCGCGGGCAGCCCGGCGGCCCTCGCGATGGTCTTCAAGCTGGTCGAGTCCGCTCAGACGCGATGGCGTGCGATCACCGGAGCCCACCTGGTGTCCCTGGTCCGCGCCGGTGCACCATTCGAGAACGGCGTCATGGTCGAGCGCGAGGAGCAGGCCGCATGAACGTCCACGACATCCTGCAGAACCCGGACGAGCACGTCCGCTTCGCGGCCTACCTCGACAAGCTGGAGCACGTTGCCGACCCGGATGAGGTCGACCTGGTCAGCCGCGTGCTCACTGATCCGGACCAGGCGATGGCCCAGTCCGCCGTTGTGCGGCACCTGGACCATCGAGCCGCCGGCCTCTACGCCGGACCCGCTTACGAGCAGTGGGCGCAGTCGATGACCCAGGCCACGATCGACCACCCCTTCCTGCCTCAGCGCCTGCGGGAGTGGTCACTCTTCCGCGCCATCACGCTCAAGCTGCCCTGGCAGCCGGAGAACCTGCTCGCGTCATCCAACTGGCTCCAGCTCAAGACCGCCGCCGGGACGAACACCGAAGCCATCGAGATCCTCGCCGAAGCCGGCCGCACCAAGCGGATCCGCAGCACCGCCAGGATCGGCCTCAACCACCGCAGCGAGAGCTGAAATCAGCTCACCCACAACTCTTGACTATTGCTTTGGCCGGACCGGTCATGTGCGCTTCCGCGCCGGCTTGGCACACCGAGACGTCCCCAGCGGCGATCCTTAATCCGAGAAGGCGCCCGCAGGGCTGCCGCGCTTTCGGATCACCAGTGTCAGGATCCACGAGGAGAAGCTCCTCCTCCACTCCGACGGTGCGTACCCCGTCGCCGCCTTCCTGCCCGCGCCGCTCAGGCTGTCCCATGCCCCTAGAACCCCCAAGACCGTTCGGGGCGTTCTACTGAGCCTGGGTCCTGGTAACAGGAGCCTCTCCCGCTCAGTCCTCGGGAGCGGTGGACTGGACGGCGTACCTGTCGACGAGGGAGAAGGCGACCACGTAGCGGTGCGTGGTGTAGGCGGAGCGGCTCACTGCGTCGGTCAGCAGGGGGTGCCAGGCGAGGTAGACGGTTCCGCCGACCGCAGCCTTCTCCAGTCTGCCGCCCAACTGGATGTCGCCGGTCTCCGCTCTGGGCGTGCACGGAAGCTCCGCCACCGCCACTCGTAGCCGGACGCCGAGCCCGCCGTGCGGAATGTCGTGCTTCTGCGTGGCCGGGCCGTACGTCGTGGACAGGCAGGTCGGCTGCGAACCCGGGGGTTCCGTGCTTCCCTGCTGCGACCCGGCCGGGGACGGCTCACCGCCAGCCTGACTCATCCAAGTCGCCGTCCCAGTCAGCGTGTTCGGGGACGAACCCGAGCCCACCCACTCCCGCTCGGCCAGCCCCGCGTCGAGTTGGCGGAGGTGCGTGCGGATGTTCCCGTCGAACGCGAGGTAGAGGACGCTGCTGCGGACGCAGTTGATCGGTGCCCAGCGCGCTGGCCCAATGAACGGGTTCCGGTCCTCCGTCTGGCAGGAGTCGGCTACCGATGTGCCGAGCGGAACGGCCCAAGGCAGTGCCGCCGTCAGGTTCGTCAGGCCCGCGGAACTCGTCCGTGCCGCGGCCGCGTCGGCGGTCTGGGTGGCGGCGGAGTGCGCGAAGGCGCCAACATTGGGCGGCGTGCGGTCCAAGGTGTGGTGAATCTGCCGCAGAACCAGCGCGCACACCAGGCTGACCGGGACCAGCACGGCGATCACGCATCCGCGTGTCAGCGCCCCCGCCGGACCGTTTCCCCCCGTTGGATGATCCATGTCTGCATGGTCGTGGGCCGACATCGGGTTTGGGGCAACGGACCGGTCTCCTTACGGTCTCGCCAACCGGAACGGCCCCTATCACGAGGAAATTTGGTCGCCCCACGCGGAGGACGGTAATCACGAGTTGGTGCGTGATAGCGGGTGAGGTCTCTGCGCTGGTGGATGGCATGATCAGCGGATGGCGATCATGGTCAAGCGGGCGGTGTTGGCGCATTGGCTGTTCACGGGGCTCTCTTGTCGTCATCTCGTCTGCCTGGTGCAGGAGTTGGCCGTGCCGTGGCGGGCCGGGGTCGAGGGGTGCCGGCACGCTGCACGCGGCGGGGCCAAGAGGCGGGCGGCAGGTGCCGGTGCCAGGCATCAACTGGTGTTCGTCGACCGTGTGGTGGCCACGTTCATTCACCTGCGGCACGACCTTCCGTACGCTGTTCTCGGGCTGCTGTTCGGCGTCGACCGCTCCACCGTCACCCGCGCAATCGAAGAGGTACGCACGCTCCTGGCCGAACGTGGATGCGCGGTCCCCGACCGCCCTGACCTGCGTCTTCGGACAATGGCGAATGTGTTCGCCTACGCCCAGGCCGAAGGCGTCGAGCTGCGCCTGGACGCCACCGAGATCCAAGTCGGCAGGCCACCTTCCGGCCGCGGCGGACGGCGGGCGTTCGTCTCCGGAAAGAAGAAGCAGTATTCGCTGCTTCCGCGTCCGCTCGACTGTGCCCATCTGCACCTCCGCCGTGCGTGTCGGCCGGGTGATCACCGGCGTAGGCTCCGCGTGTCCGCATTCAGGGCACAACCGAGGGGCGTTCATGGGCGAGTCTTGGAAAGCCGGTCCCGAGGCCAAGTCCGGGGTCGGGGTGGATGAGGAGTTGGACGGGACGACGTACCCGGAGAACGTGAGCGGTGTGCCGGACAGCGGGGGCGGGCTACGGCGCCTGCTGTCGTGTCTGGGGGTGATCACGCTCGTCCTCGCGATGCTGGCTGGAGGGATCGTCTGGCTGTTCCGGGATGAGCTGTTTTACCCGTTCGGTGATTTCCGGGCCTGCCGGGGAAGCGACGTGCAGTTGCCAGGCGTGATCGGCGCCGGGAGTGCAACGATCCCCGCCGACGCATCCGACATCCACTACTTCACGCGAAACGGCAGCGCTGAGGTCTCCTTCCTGAGCGGCCAGATACCGGACTACCTACACCGCGCAGGCCTCGTCCCAGAGGGCATGCCCCTGTTCGACGAGGATTACGGCAGTCCCTACGGGCTCGGCGACGATGAGACCGAGCTTCCGGATGGCCTGTGCGGCTCGCCACTTCGGGGCCCCGCCTGGAGCTACCAGTCCACAGGCGACACCGGTCCCCGCGTCAGCGTATTGGTCGAGCGCTCTCCCACAAGCGGAGACTCCTTCCGGACCCCGGCCCGCGCCGTAGTCAGCTTCGACATTCAGTGACGCACGCTCGGGGCGACCTCCTTGCGCGTCATCGAAGTGCTCCGCCGGCCCACCCCTCCTCGATGCGACCTACCGGCGGCGCGGTCGCTGAGGTCTGCCGCGGTGGTCAACACGGCCTTGGCGCGATCCGGACCGAGGTGCATGATCTAGGCCATGAGATTCATCGGTGGCGCAAACGTTCCGAACATGTTGGGTTGGCGGCTGAACGCAACGTGGCCGCTGGGTGTGCTCACGATAGAAGGCGGCAGGCTTCATCTGCGTGTACGAGCCCTCGGGCCCTTCGTGAAGTTGTTCGGAATCAGGCCGCTGGAGTGCGCAGCCCAGGAGATTGCCGAAGTCTTCCCCTGTCGTGGAATGTTCGGTACTTCCGGTGTGGGATTCCGTACCGAAGACACACGCTACTTCTATTTCTTGACAGGTCGGGTCCAGGACGTGCTCGAAGTGTGCCGACAGCAGGGATTCGCCGTCTCGGATGAAAGGCAGCGAGTCAGATTCGGCCGTTGATGTGCATGCCCTACCGGCAACCGATTGACCAGTGATGACGCCTTGCCCCGACGAGCATCGTACGAGGCCCCGTATCAACCCACCACCTGCCCCGTCCCGTCCGCCGTCGACCCACGCCCGCTCGGCTCTGCCTGGGTCGACGGCGGACAGGATGGGAGCACTCCGCGCACGCCACTACGAACCCGCAGCCGGGAACGGCGCCCCCTCCATCCCGGTGCCGGCTGACCCCCATCGAATTCGAAACCGTCATGACCACACCGGCCCTCCAGATCACGTGACCGAACCCGTCACCCGAACCTGCAGCAGACCCAAGGGGGTGCCTGTACCTGGGGCGTGCTCTGCCCGTGATTCCCCGCTCGATCTGGTGCGCGTACTCGGCAGCCAGCTGCGTCTTGCCGACACCACCACGGCCGTCCAGCGCCACCACCGTCACCGCGCGCCCGCCCGCCAGCCGGGAACGAACCTCCACCAGCAACTCGTCCCGGCCCACGAACCCGGCATTGCGCGCCGGCACGTTCCACACCCGCGGCAACGTACCCGGCAGCCGCGGCCCGGTCGCCCCCATACTCCGCAACCGGCCCCCACCACCTGCACCCGGAAACCCCGGACTCATCCGCGGAGACCCCGCGGGCCCCGCAACCGCCGCCAGAAGCACCTCGCGTGCTTTCTCCTCGCCCACCCCGAACAGCGCCGGCGCAATCAACGCCCGCAGCATCGGCGGAGCGACACAGTCCTCGATCCGCAGCGGGATCAGCTCCTCCCGGTCGGCCAGCCTCGCCGTCCACTCCTCAGCGGTCCACCGCTCAGGATCGAAGTACGCGGCCGAGAACAACGCCACCATCGGCCCCGCCGCCAGGGCCCGGTCCATGTTGCGGACGAAGTTCTCCCCGGCCCCCCAGTGCCAGGCATCCAGCTCCACCTCATGCCCGGCATCCTGCAACTGCCAGGCCACCCACTCCGCCCACGCAAGATCCGACCCCGCATGCGAGACGAACACCCGCGCCCCGGCCGACACATCCCCAGTACCCGCTGCCCGAACCCCCGTCCCAGCACCGCCCAGCCAAGCATCGAGACCAGAACCCACCCGGCGGCAACTCACCCCGAAGCTTCAGGGCGCCAACATGCGGCCGGCCGCGATCTCGACGCCCGTCATGACGCCCCCTCGATGTACAGCGAGCGTAACGAGACACACCGCCCACGACACCGAACTCAACAATTGCCCCCTCGATGACCTGGCCGCAACGGCTCCCGGGGCCATCCCGGCGGTGTCGGCGTTCAAGATCGCGGCCTGGACGGCATCTCGCTGGAGCCGCAGGTAGATGCCGACGGTTTCGTAGTCGGCCACCTGCTTGTCGAGGTGCGCGAGGATCACGTGCAGGCGTGCAGGCGCACGGGGTCAGCAGGAGGCAGCATCTCGCTCATATCGCAGGGCCGGTAGATCGACCCGGCCGCGGACTCGATCACCTTCGGCCAGTAGGCCAAGGAACGGATGGCGGCGCTCACCATCGACCCGGTGACCCGAAGGAGCTTGGAGATCCGGCTGAGGGTCCACGCTCTTCCGTACCCTGAGGGACCGCCCTACGGCGTCGTTCTGGACTCGCACCTGCGCGCATGGATACGACAGCTGGAGGAGACCGGACGCGCAGCTCCCTACCGGCGGTCCATCTTTGCCAACGTCCCGGCCGTGTTCACGGCTGCCCCGGTGGGCGGAAGGTGATCTGGCGGCGGGTGGCCTCGTCGATCTCCTCGACGGTGAGGAGTGGGGTGGCCCGGGTGCGGAGCGCCCCGCTCGCCTTGACGGCGAGGCTGACCGCGGCCATGGAGACCGCGTCGGGGAACTCGATGACGGCCACGAAGTCGTCCTCGCCGAACGCGAAGTACAGCGCCTCGACGGTGCCTCCGAGGCCGGCCACGACGTGCTCGACGGCGGCCCGGCGGCCGCTCGCCCCCTCGTCGAGCAAGCCTCTCGTGCCCTCGGGCGTATAGGTGGCCTGGATGAGGAATTTCGGCATGGGGCGCTCCCTGGACGCGGCTTGTCCGATGTGCATGGAGGACCTTCCCGCTGCCGCGCCCCCGGCAAATCACCGGACCGCCGGATTCACCCCTGAGGCCGGTCGGTCTGCGGCCGCATGCCTCGGTACGGGGGCCTCGGCCGCCCCAAGGGCGCTCAACCGTCCTGGGGCAGGGAGGCCCGGAACTCCGCCAGCACGGCGAAGTCGGGCTCGCGCAGGCCGATCCTGGGGTTGACGCGGTGCAGCAGGGCCGGGACGGGATGGTGGGCGCGGACGTACCGCGTGTCCTGCGGGCCCTGCTCGTCGTCCACCCAGGCGAACGGGCGGCCCCCGGCACGGGCCACGATCGCCTCCGTCTTCCAGTGGATCCCGTCGGGCCGTTCCGCCAGCAGGGCGTTGCCGAAGTCGACGTAGGGCAGCTCGGGCAGGCCGAGCACCGGGCCGATCCACCGGTTCGCCTCGGCCATCCAGGTGGTCGCCCAGCACAGCTCGTAGCCGAGGGCGAGCAGCGCCGGACCGTGGGACGGGTTCAGCCAGACCCGCAGCGGGCGTCCCGGGCGGACGGTCGCCCGGATCGTCGTGTACCCCTCGGGGCGCCGCTCGGGCTGGGCCGCGTACGGGTTGAGCGGGCCGTCGACGTCCAGGAACAACAGGGGGCGGCTCATGGGGACAACCTAGGGCCGCGGGCGGGTGGGACACCGGTGAATAAGATCCGTGCCGGACAAGGCATAGCGGGGCGGCTCCGTACACGTCAGCACGGGTACAGGGCCCGGACACGAGGTGGGCCCGGGCGAAGAGAAGGTGACGATGGATGCGGAACTGGGCGAGAGTTTCCGGGAGTTCGTGGACGGCCGGTCCTCGGCACTGCTGCGGACGGCCGTGCTGCTGACCGGCGGCGACCGGCACGCGGCCGAGGACCTGCTGCAGAACGCCCTGATCAAGGCGGTGGGCCGCTGGCACCGCATCGACGAGCCCGAGGCCTACGTACGGCAGATCCTCTACCGGCAGCAGATCGGCCGCTGGCGCCTGAAGTGGCGGCGGCGCGAACTCAGCGTCGCGGAACCCCCGGAGAGCCCGCCCGGCCCCGACACCGCGTCCGCCGCCGAACTCCGCCTCGTCCTGCGCACGGCCCTGTCCCGGCTCACCGCCCGCCAGCGGACCGTGCTGGTGCTGCGCTACTTCGAGGACCTGCCGGAGGCCGACGTGGCGCGGCTGCTCGGCGTCTCCGTCGGCACCGTACGGTCCACCACCCACCGCTCCCTGGCCCGGCTGCGCGCCCTCGCACCCGAACTGGCCGCACTCGACCCGGAGCCCGGGCGCGCGCAGCCGCCGTCCCGTGACCACTCGCCCGTGGAGGTGCGGCCGTGAACGTCGAGGAACTCGTGCGGGAGGCGCTGCGCGAACAGGCCGCCGCGCAGCCGCCGGCGGGAGCGGGCCTCGCCGACCGGGTACTGGCCGTCCGCCGGCGCCGCCGTACCCGCAGACTCGCCTCGGCGGCCGCCGCGACGGCCGCCGTGGTCGCCGTCGCGGTCGCGGTGCCGTTGCTGGACGCCGGGAAGCGCGACGTGCGTCCGTCCGGGGTCGTGCAGCGGAACGGGATCACCGCACACCCGGACCAGTCGCCGCCGCGCCGACTCGTCGCGGCCGGGCAGACGGCGCTCGCCGCGTACTACACCTCGCGGACCGTGCCCCTGACGGACGACAGCGGGATCGGCGTCCGCACGTACCGGCTGCTAGACCCGCGGACCGGCACCTACGTCAAGGACGCCCGGTGGGCCTTCGTCGCCGTCGCGCCGGGCCTGCGGACGGCCGCCGTGCTGGAGCAGACCCTGCCCGTCCGCCGGATCGGCCTGCTCGACCTCGCGACGAGGAAGGTCGCGCGGTGGATCCCGGTCGAGCACGGGGTCGGCGGACTCGCCTTCTCGTACGACGGGACCAGGCTGCTGGCGACGACGTACGGCGCGAACCCCGACACGCGGGGCAGGGTCGAGGACGTCAAGGGCGGCCTGGGCTGGGGACCCGCGGCCACCCCGTCCAGCCGGACCGGCTTCTACGACATCGACGTGGCCTCCGGCAAGGGCACCTGGGCCGGTGCCGAGGCCGGCAAGGACAGCTTCGCGCGCGCGGACTTCTCCTACAGTCGCACCGGGGGGCAGGTGTACGCGCAGGTCGTCGGCGACCGGGACGGGATACAGCGGTTCTACGGCCTCGACGGCGAGAGGATCGCCGCACCGGCGGACGAGCGGTACCTGCGGGCGGACGTCGGCGCCCGGCTGTCCCCGAACGGCCGGCTCGCCGCGCTGGGTCTGACCAAGGAGATCGCCCCCGGGAAGTCGTACTCCTCGATCCGTGACCCCCGCACCGGCGAGGAGGTCACGAAGGTCCGCGGCGCCGAGCTGCTGGCCTGGGCCGACGACCGGCGGCTCATCGCCTGGGAGCGGGTCGGCGGCCTGGACGAGCCGTACCGGCCCCGGCTGGTACTGGTGACCATCGGCAGAGACGGGACCGTGCCGCTGAGCGGCGTCCGGAAGGAGGACAACGGCGACTTCGACACGTGGCAGCCCGTCTTCGCCCGCCGCTGATCAGCCGGCCACCCTGATCAGCCGGCCACCAACGCCTCGTACACCGCCCGCAGTCCGTCGGCCGCTTCCCGGCCGGCGGACCGCAGCGGTGCGCGTACCGGTCCGGCCGGCCGCCCGAGCGCGCCGAGCAGGGCCTTCGACGTGACGGTGCCCGGCAGGCCCGCGGCGGTCATCGCCTCGATCAACGGCGTGGCCCGCAGCTGCAGTTCCGCGGCGCGGGCGGTGTCACCGGCGTCGAAGGCGTCGAGGACCGCGGCGATCCGGTCCGGCACCACGTTCGCGACCGTGCTGACACACCCGGCCGCGCCCACCGCGTACAGGGCGAGGACGTGCTCGTCGCAGCCCGCGTAGTAGGCCAGGTCCGTGCGCGCCAGCACCTTCTGGGTGCCGAGGAAGTCGTACGAGCAGTCCTTCACGGCCACGATCGCGGGGTGCGCGGCGAGCCGGATCAGCGTCTCGGGCTCGATGCGGGTACCGGTGCGGCCGGGGATGTCGTAGAGCATCACGGGCAGCCCGCTCGCCTCCGCCACCTCCAGGAAGTGTGCCTCCAGCGCGTCCTGGGGCGGCCTGCTGTAGTACGGCGACACCACCAGCACGCCGTCCGCGCCCGCCTTCTCGGCCGCGTGCGCGAGTTCCACGGTGTGCAGGGTGTCCGCGGTGCCCACGCCCGCCACGAGCGGCACCCGCTCGCCCACCGCCTCCCGGACCGCCGAGATCAGCTCGCTCTTCTCGGTGTCCGTGGTGGTCGGCGACTCGCCGGTGGTGCCGTTCAGCACCAGGCCGTCGCAGCCGTCCGCCACCAGCCGCGCGGCCAGTCGCCGGGCGCCGTCCAGGTCGAGCCGTCCCGTGTCGGTGAACGGCGTGACCATCGCGCACAGGGTGCGGCCGAAGGGGCGGCGGGAGCCGGGTGGGTTCGTCATGGGGGTAGTCTCGGCGCCGCGACAGCTTAGCTCCACTTAATTTTTCTATCGAGTACGGCTTAGGAAAGCTAAATCATCGCCCTCGCGGACACGTGGGTTCCGGGAGGGCCGGCGGGTCGTGGAGGCGGTTCTGTCGCAGGTCGACCCGCCTGGTCGCCCGCCTGCGGGGTACCCGGAAGGTCCGCAGGCGCGCATGTGGACGCCGACCAGACCAGGAGGGGCAGGAGCGATGACGAAGAGGACCGCACACGGAACGGGGGGCCGGCTCACCGACGCCGCGGGCTCGCTGGCGGCGAAGGCCGACCTCAGGGGGCGCACCCAGACCCGCGCCGCCGATCTCAAGGACAAGGCCGGTGCGCTGACCGTCCAGTTGCGCGAGGGCGCCAACCGGGCCGGCCATCACGCCCAGGACCGGGCGGCGAGGCGCGGCCACACGGCCCAGGAGCAGATGACGAAGGCGCGGCACAGGCTGCTGGAGCAGGCGCTCAGGACCGGGCACGCCGTCCAGGAAGGGGCGGAACGGGCAGGCCATCTGGCCTCCGAGAAGGCCGTCGAGGCCGGCCGCGTCGCGGAGGAGCACATCCCGCGGTCCGCGCGCGGCGCCCTGCGGGGTACCCGGCGGCACTCGCGTCCGGTGCTGCTCGCGGGCGCGGCCCTCGCCTTCGCCGGCGCCTTCGTCATGGGCGCGCTGCGCCGGGGCCGCCGCCGCTGAGACCGGCCAAGGGCTCTCCTGCCGGCTTCCCCCACCCTCTCACCGAAAAACTGATCCGCCTGGACAAGAAAAGTTTTCGGTGAGAGGGTGGAGCCATGCTGGACGTGACCGTGATCGAGGACCCCGAGGCCGCGGCGGTGTCGCTGGACCCCACAAGGGCCAGGCTGCTCGCCGAACTGGCCGCCGCGCCCGCGTCGGCCGCGATGCTGGCCGGCCGGGTCGGGCTGCCCAGGCAGAAGGTGAACTACCACCTCAAGGCGCTGGAGCGGCACGGCCTGGTCGAACTGGCCGGCGAGCGGCGCAAGGGCAACGTGAACGAGCGGCTGATGCGTGCGACCGCCGCGTCGTACGTCATCTCGCCGGCCGCCCTGCCGGCGGTGCAGCCGGACCCGGACCGCTTCCGCGACCAGCTCTCCGCACGCTGGCTGCTCGCGGTCGGCGCCCGCCTGGTGCGCGACGTCGGCACGCTGATCAGCGGCGCCGCCAAGGCCCGCAGGCGGCTGGCGACCTACGCGCTGGACGGCGAGGTGCGTTTCGCCTCCGCCGCCGACCGCGCGGCGTTCGTGCAGGAGCTGACGGCGGGCGTGAGCGCGCTCATCCGCAAGTACGACGCGCCGGACGGCGAGGACGGCCGGGACCACCGGATCGTCGTCGCCCTCCACCCCACGGTCAAGACCGAGACCGGGCCGGCGCCGGAGACCCCTCCGGCCGCCGGGACCCACCCGACGGCCGGGCGGTCCCGTCCCGCGGCCGCCGGGCCTTCGCCCGCCGCCGGGATCCCCCCGGCGGCCGAGTCCCGGTCCGGGGTCTCGGAGCGGGCCACCCACGAACCGGAACAGTAGGCAGCAGGAGCCCCGACATGTCCAAGGAATTCGAGATCGCCCGCGAGTTCGAGGTCGACGCCACGCCCCAGGAGGTGTGGGAGGCGATCACCAACGGCTCCGGCGCCTACCTGTGGCCGATGGACCCGCCCGAGCCCCGGGTGGGCGGCGCGGCGGCCTTCGGCTCGACCGTGACCGCCTACGAGCCGCCGCACCACCTGATCGTCCGCAGTGAGGACGTCGGGTTCCCGACGCAGAGCGCCAACCAGCTGGAGCACGTCATCGAACCGCGGGACGGCGGCCGCCGGGCCTGGGTGCGCTACGTGCACAGCGGGATCTTCACCGACGACTGGGACAACCAGTACGACGGCGCGAGCCGGCACACCGACTTCTACCTGCACACCCTGCGCGAGTACCTGGTCAACTTCGCGCCCCGCCCGGCCACCTTCGCGCAGCTCGACGGACCCGGGGCGTCCCAGGCGCCGGACGCCTTCGACGCCGTGGGCCGCGCCCTCGGCCTGCCGGACGGCCTGGCCGCAGGCACGAAGGCGAGCCTGCGGGGACCCGGCGGCCGGGCCCTGGAGGCGGTGGTCGACTACCGCGACCCGTACTTCATCGGGCTGCGCACCGACGACGCCCTCGTCCGGTTCTTCGGACGCAACCACTGGGGCGCCCCGGTGGGCATCAGCATCCACGACTTCGCGGCGGACGCCGACGCCGAGGCGAACGGGAGCGCCTGGCAGGACTGGCTGGACACGGTGTTCAGCCAGTCCTGAACCGGGAGCCCCGGAAGGACCTCAGGGGCGGAAGCGCAGCACCTGCGGATCGTGGTCGCTGATCTGGTCGTGGAACTCCGAGTTGATGTGCACGCTGTCGTACTCGAAGTCGCCGTTCCGGCGGATCTCCTTGCTGATCAGGATCTGGTCCAGGACCTGCTCGTTGCCCTGGTAGTCGTAGGTGTAGCGCTCCTTGGTCGGCAAGGACCGGATCGCCGACCAGAGCGCGCCGTGGCTCTCCAGGATCTTGGTGGTGCCGGAGAAGTCGAAGTCGTTCATGTCGCCGAGCGCGATGACCTCGGCGTCCTTCTGGACGTCGAGGATGCTCTTGACGAACGCGTTGACCAGCGTCGCCTGCGCGTGGCGCTGGACCTCCGAGCTGCGTGTGACCGGCTGGTACTGAGCGGTCAGGCTCTGGTCGCCGCCCTTGGAGTTCAGGTGGTTGGCGATCACGAACACGGTCCTGCCGCGGAAGGTGAACTCGCCGGCCAGCGGCTTGCGGCTGGCGTTCCAGGCGGAGTCCGCCGGGGCGACGCGGCCGGGGGAGGCGGTCAGCCGCGCCTCGCCGTGCACCTTGGTGACGCCCACCGCGGTGGTGGAGTCGCCGCCCGCGCGGTCGGTGAAGGACACCCGCGCGGGGTTGAAGAGGAAGACCTGGCGGATGTTGCCGCCGGGCTCGCCGCCGTCCTGGTCGTTGACCGGGTCGATGGAACGCCAGTCGTACCTCGGGCCGCCGGCGGCGACGATCGCGTCGATCAGCTTGTTCACCGTCACGTCGGCGGCGACCGTGCCGTCGTCCGTCGCGCCGTTGTCGTCCTGGATCTCCTCCAGGGACACGATGTCGGGCGACTGGAGGTTGTTCACGATCGCGGAGGCGTGCGCGGCGAAGGTGCCGTCGGAGGGGTCGAGGTTCTCGACGTTGTAGGTGGCGACGGCCAGCTCGCTCTTCGACTGCTTCTTCGTCGTCTCGCGCTGCAGGCCGCCGCTCTTCAGCGTGCCCAGCGTGCTCGCGACGAGGGTGTAGCCGCCGAACTGGTTGTAGTCCATCGGGCCGGTCGTGGCGCCGGTCAGCGTGTCGCCGACGTTCGCCACCGGGAAGTCGGCGGTCGCGCCCAGGGACTGGATCTGGAGGCGGCCGGTGTTCTGGTCGCGGTAGGAGCGGTACAGCGAGCCGCCGCGGACGGTGCGGTTCTCGTGCGGCTTCACCGTGACCCACAGCTCGGCGTACGGGTCGGTGGCGGTGACCACGTGGGTGTCGCGGACCTGGACGTTCATGCCCTCCAGGGACTCGTAGTAGTCCAGGGCGTACTTCTTCGGCCGCAGCGTCAGCCCGTTGACCGAGCCCGCGGCGGCGGTGTCGCCCGCCGGGGTGTACGCGTCCGGGACCGACTTGCGGTCGATCACGACCGGTGCCGGGACCGGGTTGCCGGTGGAGACCGTGGTGACCGTCGGCTTGGTGATCTCGGTCAGCGACTGGTTGCCGGTGCTTGCGCCGCCCGGGACGTACTCGGAGACCGTGCCGGTGACCGTGACGGAGTCGCCGACCGCGGCCTTCGGGGCGGAACTGGTGAAGACGAAGACGCCCTCGCTGGTGGCCGGGTCGGCGTCCGGCGCCGGGTCCTGGAGCCAGAAACCCTTCGAGGAGCCGTAGGTGCGCGTGGCGGTGACGATGCCGGGGACGTCCGTCACCTTCTGCCCGGCGTACGGCGATACGCGCGTGGCGCCCTGGACGTCGTGGATGCGCAGCCCGTCGGCCTGGGCCGGCGAGGTGAGGGCGACGGTGGACGCGGCGCTGCAGACGGCGGCGACGGTGAGCGCGGCGAGACGCGCGGAAGACCTGCTCGGCAAGGAAATCCCTCCGGGGACATGAACGGTGCCGGGACGAGGGTGCCTCATGTACTCATGTAATGGGCATGACACGCGTAGACGTAGAGTGAACACTTGTCCCCCCTGTTTTCTACGCGCGTCAATCTCGTGCCTGCGAGGGGGAGTTGTCAAGGTTTCGGCCATGTGCGCAGCCCGGCGGGGAGATGAACCGGGCGGCATGGGTGGAAATCCGTCTAGGCTGAGCGGCTGAGGCGTACGGCGTCCAGATGGTCGTACGGCCGGCGTACGGCGTCCCTGTCGTCGTACGACCGTAGAGGCGTCCGAGGAGAACCACCCGATGTCAGACAGCTCGCCCCTGCCGCCGGTGCGGTTGCGTCCCGAAGCGGAGCTGGCACGTGCCGCGCTGGCCACCCCGTTGCTCTCCCGGGCCGCCCGGCTCGCCCGCTGGGCCGGCCCCGACACCCGTGTCGACGCAGGTGGCGGCCTGGCCGAGGAGCAGCTCCCGGCCGCCGCCGAGCTGCTCGGACTCACCGGGGACGACGCCCCCGCGTACACCGCCGAAGCATGGCGGGTCGCCCTGGACACCGGGCTCGTCGAGATCGTCGACGAGGAGGCCGGGACGGTGGCGGCGGGCGAGGAGCTGGCCCTGCTCACCGGCGGCTCGCCGCTCGACGTCCTCGCGGTCTGGCAGGCCGCGCTGGAGACCGTGATCGGCGACGCGGGCGTGCCCGACCTGGACGGAATTGTCGACGCGCTCGGCGAGGGCGGCGAGGTCGATTTCTCGTCACTCGGCTGGGATCCCGAGGCCGAGGCGGAGTTCCTCGACGGCGTCCTCGGCAATCTGTACCTGCTGACGGTGAGCGAGGGCGGCCCCGGCGAGGCGCCGGTCCCGCTGCCGGCGCTCGCCGCGTCGATGATCGTGCCCAGCGACATGGGGGAGCCGACCAACGACGTGCTCGAACAGGTCTCCGACGCGATGATGCGGCTCGACGACCAGTTCCGGATGCTGGAGCCGGTCGGGCTCGTCGCCTACCAGCCGGTCGACGAGGCGCTGATGGCCGACGCCGAGGAGGAGCCCGCCGCCGGACCGGTCGACGAGAACGACGTCGCCCGGTACGGCATGGTGCGGCTCACCCCGCTCGGCGCCTACGGGCTCCGGGCCCGGCTGCTGGAGGCCGGCTTCGAGGCACCCGCCGTCGGGGAACTCGCCGACAAGGGCGCGGACGCACTGCTCGACGGCATGGCCGCGTTTCCGCAGGGCGCCGCGCAGGCCGAGACCGAACAGTGGCTGGACCGGCGTGAATCCCTCGCCGCCGCCCGCGAGTTGCTGGCCGCCGCGCGGGGAGAGGACGTGGGCGCGCCACTGCGCAGGCTGCGCTGCCAGCAGGCGCTGTCCCTGGTCGGCGCCGAGGCCGAACCGGCACTGCGCGAAGTCCTCGGAGATCCCGAACTGGGTGGCCTGGCCAGGGTCTGGCTGGCCGAGCGCGGCGCCGCCGACGTACCGGCGCCCTCGCCGGACATGATCTTCTGGCTGACCATCGACACGGTCGCCGCGCAACTGGCCGCCGAAGGGAACTCGGAGGAACTCCAGGCCCTGGTCGAGGGGCTGGCCGAGCAGCACGCCGGGTTCTTCGCCGACGCCTGGCGCGTCGACCACCCGGACACGGCCGACGTCCTGGAGGCGATGGGACGCCTGCACCCGGACAAGAGGGTCGCGAAGGAGGCCCGCAAGGCGGCGTTCAAGGCGCGGTCGCAGCAGGGGGGTTAGCCGGCCGAGGCGGTGCGGGAGCGCGCGGGCCGGGGTGCCTGCGCGGGCCGGGGTGCCTGCGCGGGAGGTGCCTGCGCGGGAGGTGCCTGCGTGGGAGGTGCCGGGGAGCGGCCGTCGGCCCGCCGCCGGGGCCCGGGCCGCCGCCGGCCCGCGGCCCAGGCCCACGACGTGTCCCCGGGCGTGGCTTTTGAGTTCCGTGGGACGGCGCATACGGATTCGTGGAAGTCCCGAAGCCGATGTCGCCCCGTGTTCAGGCGGAGTTCAGGAGCGGCCGGGAACGTGTGCGCCGACCTGAGGTCCGCCACCCGCCACGGCACTACGACCGTCACAGGAGACACCATGTCGCTCACCCGCAGGGACTTCGCCAGGAAATCCGCGATCACCGGAGCCGGTGTCGCGCTGGCGGGCAGCGTCGGCGCCCTCGCCACCGCCCCGAACGCCCTCGCCGCCACCGAGACCGAGGCGGAGGCGTCCGGCGCGGCCGAGTCGGGCCACGGACACGAGCACGGGCACGGCGGCGTCGGCTACGGTCCGCTGCTCCCCGACCCCGACGGCATCCTCGCGCTCCCCGCCGGCTTCAAGTACCGCGTCATCACCTACAGCGGCAGGACCCGCCTGGAGACGGGCGAGTTCACCCCCTCCAACCACGACGGCACCTCCACCTTCGACGGCCCGCGCGGCGCCACCCTCCTCGTCAACAACCACGAACTGGCCGGGCCCCGCGCCAACTGGACCCACCCGGTGCCGCTCACCGAGGGACTCGTCTACGACCCGGCGGCCGCCGGCGGCTGCACGGTCGTCGAGGTGCGCCACGACAAGGTCGCCGAATGGGTCGGCATCGCCGGTACCGCCACCAACTGCGCGGGCGGCAGCACCCCCTGGGGCACCTGGCTCACCTGCGAGGAGACCGAGGACAAGGCCGGCGTCAACGGCATGACCAAGGACCACGGCTACGTCTTCGAGGTCGACCCCGGAGACCGCCGGGCCAACCGGAACCCCAAGCCGGTCAAGGCGCTGGGCCGGTACGCCCACGAGGCCGTCGTCGTCGACCCCAGGCGCGGCCATCTCTACCTCACCGAGGACGCCTCCAACCCGAACGGCCTGCTCTACCGCTGGACCCCGCCCGAGCACTTCCACCACGGCCGCGGCCGGCTGCGCACCCTCGCCGACGACGCGGGCACCCTCCAGGCCTTCAAGTGCTTCGACTCCGGCGGCGTGTTCGTCGACGACCTCGCGCGCGCCACGAAGATCGGCACCGTCTACGGCGTCGACTGGACCGACGTCCCGGACCGCGACGCGCGCACCACCTCGGTCCGCAAGCAGTTCACCGCCGGGCAGGTCACCCGCGCCCGCAAGCTGGAGGGCATGTGGTGGGGCGACGGGGGCGTGTACATCGTCTCCTCCTACGCCCGCGCGGAGAGCCCCGTCCAGCACGACGGTGCCGTGTGGTTCTACGACCCCAGGCGCCGCACCCTCACGCTGAAGGTCCTCATCGGCGTCAACCCGGACCCGTCCGTGGACGGCCACTTCGACGGCCCGGACAACATCACCGTCTCCCCGTACGGCGGCCTGGTCATCGCCGAGGACGGTGAGGGCCTCCAGCACCTGTTCGGCGCCACCGACAGCGGCCGCACCTACCCGATCGCCCGCAACGAACTGAACGCGGGCACCGAAGAGGCCCCGGAATACAGCGAGTTCACCGGCGTCACCTTCTCGCCCGACGGCCGGACCCTGTACGCCAACATCCAGACCCCGGGCATCATGCTCGCGATCACGGGGCCCTGGAAGCGGCAGAAGCGCGGCTAGGAAATTCGCTCGCTCGGCCCGCGGCACGCCTCCTAAAGTGATGAACGTCCAGGTGCGAAGGCAGGACCTACTTCCACTCATAATGGGGCGGCCGCGGGTTCGAGTCCCGCCACCGGTACAACGCGCCGGTGTAGCTCAGGGGTTAGAGCACCTACGTCGGTTCCGCCGGCCTTGAACTCTGGACACCAAAGCTTCATGCACCTCCCGGTGCGTGTGTCACCGAACTCGGGAGGCGCGGCTCAAGGTGGGTGCCCGGTGCGCAGGCAACGGATACTTCAGGGCCCTGGTCCCCGAAAGGGGGTGCGGGTTCGAATCCCGTCATCGACTCAGGGTCGATGTGGCGGAACGGAAGACGCGCCAGGTTAAAGTCCCGTCGCCGACTCCTGTTCTCGGGCACCCTCCTTCTGCCGCGCCTCCTCCCAGACTCCTATGAATTCGGGGGGAATTCACCATGGCGCGATTCAACACCAGGACAGCCCGGGCGCAGCCCGTCTCCCGGGTCACCTCGACCGGAAACGTGCTCCGGACCTACCAGGGCGGCCGTGGGCTGGAGCGGGACGCGCGTTCCGAGCTCTTTCTGCTCGCCCTCGCCAACTTCGTGTCGCAGCGGACCTTCTACGAGGCCGGCGCCGACCGCGACGACCGGTACGCGAAGCTCGTCCGCGAGCTCGCCGTCACCGATCCGGCCTGGACCGCCGGCCTGCTCGGCTGGCTGCGCGGCGAGGCCAACATGCGGACCGCGGCCCTCGTGGGCGCCGCCGAGTACGTGCACGCACGCCTGACCGCGGGCACCACCGGCGGCCCCTCGAACCGCCAGGTCGTCGCCTCCGTCCTGCAGAGGCCCGACGAGCCCGGCGAACTGCTCGCCCACTGGACGGCGACCTACGGCCGAGCCGTCCCCAAGCCCGTCAAGCGGGGGATCGCCGACGCCGTACGGCGGCTGTACCACGGCAGGTCGCTGCTCAAGTACGACACCGCGGCCAAGGGATACCGCTTCGGCGACATCCTGAACCTGGTGCACGCGGCGCCGGATGCGGACAAGCCGTGGCAGGGCGAGCTGTTCCGGTACGCGCTGGACCGGCGGCACCACCCGGACACGGCCGTACCGCCCGCGTCCAGCCCCGTGCTCGCCGCGCACCGTGAGCTGATGGCGCTGCCGGTCGCCCGGCGGCGCGCGGTCGTCACCGGGCCCGGTGGTGCCGAGCGGCTCGCGGCGGCCGGCATCACCTGGGAGGCGCTGGCCGGGTGGCTCCAGGGGCCGATGGACCGGGCCGCTTGGGAGGCGGTCATTCCGTCCATGGGTGCCATGGCACTCGTTCGAAACCTGAGGAACTTCGACGAGGCGGGAGTCTCCGACGAGGTCGCCGACCGGGTCGCGGCCCGGATCAGCGACCCGGTGGAGGTGGCGCGCTCGCGGCAGTTCCCGTTCCGGTACCTCGCCGCGTACCGGCACGCCCCGTCGCTGCGGTGGTCCTACCCGCTGGAGCGGGCGCTCGGCCACTCGCTGGCCAACGTGCCCGCGCTGCCGGGGCGGACACTGGTGCTGGTCGACCGGTCGGGCTCGATGTGGGGCCCGCTGTCCGACCGCTCGCGGCTCAACCGGGCCGACGCGGCGGCGGTCTTCGGCACGGCGCTCGCGCTGCGGGCGGCGGACGCGGACCTCGTCGAGTTCGGCACCACGAGCCGGCGGCTGACGTTCGGCAAGGGCGAGTCGGTGCTGAGGATCCTCGACCGCTTCGGTTCGCTCGGCGGCACCGACACCACCTCGGCGGTCCGCTCGCACTACCGGGGGCAGGACCGGGTACTGATCGTCACCGACGAGCAGTACACCCACCACCGGCACGGTGACCCGACCCAGCAGGTCCCGGCGCACATCCCGGTCTACACCTGGAACCTGGCCGGCTACCGGGCGGCCCACGGCCCGTCGGGCACCCCGGGCCGGCACACCTTCGGCGGCCTGTCGGACGCGGCGTTCCGGATGGTGCCGCTGCTGGAGTCCGCCCGGGACGCCGACTGGCCGTGGCTGACCGCCGCCTGAGCGCCGTTCTCGCATGAGCGTGGCCCGCACCGTCACGGGGGGTGCGGGCCACACCTGCGGGCAGGCGCGGCGGGAGTCGTGCCGCTACAGTGCCTGGGCGCCCGGTTTCACCATGTTCCGTACGGTCCGGGCCTTCACGAACTCGCCCAGTGCGGTCATGTCCCACTCGCCGGAGAACTGGCGGACCAGCTTGGCCATCATCACGCCGGTCTGCGCCTCCGCGTTGGTCAGGTCGAAGCGGGCCAGTTCCTCGCCGGTCGCGCCGTCCAGGAGGCGGCAGTAGGCCTTGGCCACCTCCGTGAACTTCTGGCCGGAGAAGGAGTTGACGGTGAAGACCAGGCCGGTGACCTCCGGGGGGATCCGGCCCAGGTCGACGACGATCACCTCGTCGTCGCCGCCGCCCTCACCGGTGAGGTTGTCGCCGGAGTGCTTGATCGCGCCGTTCAGGATGGACAGCTTGCCGAAGTAGCAGCTGTCGACGTGGTCGCGCTGCGGGCCGTAGGCGATGACCGAGGCGTCCAGGTCGATGTCCTTGCCGCGGAACGCCGGCTCCCAGCCGAGACCCATGTGGACCAGGGAGAGCAGCGGGCTGCCGCCCTTGACCAGCGACACCGTCTGGTTCTTCTGGAGGCTGACCCGGCCCTTGTCCAGGTTGATCTTCCCGGCGCCGGGGGCGGGCGGGGCAGGCGGTGCGGCCGGCACGGGCGGGGCCACGACCGGGGGAGCGGTGGGCTGCGCGGCCGGTGCCGGTGCCGGTTCCTCCACCGTCACGCCGAAGTCCGTCGCGATGCCGGCCAGGCCGTTCGCGTATCCCTGGCCGACCGCGCGGGCCTTCCACGCGCCGTTGCGCAGGTAGATCTCGACGACCACCAGGGCGGTCTCGGTGCCCAGCCGCGGAGGCGTGAACGTGCCGAGCACCGAGCCGTCGTCCGCGTTGCGGATGGTCGCCGTCGGCTCGATGCCCTGGAAGGTCTGCCCCGCGGCGTCGGGGCTCGCGGTGACGACGATCTTCTCGATGCCCGGGGGCACGGCGGCCGTGTCGACGGTGATCGCGTCCGGGGACGTACCGCCGCCGGAGCGGTACGTCACACCGGGGCCGCTGGGCTGGTTGTAGAAGATGAAGTCGTCGTCGGAGCGCACCTTGCCGTCACCGGTGAGCAGCAGGCCCGACACGTCGAGCCGCACCGGGGCGGCGACGTCCACCGCCACCCGGGAGACGGGGAGAGGGATGTTCGAGCCAGGGGTCATAGCTGTCATGCCCCACTGAACGAACAACGCCGCTTTACCGTTCCCTTACCGAGGGGACCGCTCCCGAAACCCCCGTTCGGCTCAGGGGACGACGACGATCTTCCGGCCCACCCCCGCCGCGAACTGCTCCAGCGCCTGCGGATAGCTGTCCAGCGGAAGCCGGTCGCTGATGAAGACCTCCGGGTCCAGCACCCCGTTCGCGAACAGCTCCGCGGCGCGTTCGTAGCTGTGCAGGACGGCCATGGAGCCGGTGATGGTGATCTCCTGGTTGTAGATGCGGTACGGGTCGATCGTCACCCGGGCCGCGTAGTCGGCGACACCGAACTGGAGGAAGGTGCCCGCCTTCGCCACCCGGTCCAGGCCGTCCTGGATCGCCGCCGCGTTGCCGGTCGCGTCGATCACCACGTCCCAGCCCCGCGGACGGTCCAGTTCGTCGGCGTTCGCGGCGGACCCCGAGACACCGAGCGCGCGGGCGGTCTCCAGCCGGGCCGGGTTCAGGTCGACCACGTCGACGCTCGCCGCGCCGGTCCGCTTGGCGAGTTCCAGCATCATCAGGCCCATGGTCCCGGAGCCGTAGATCAGGACGTGGGCGCCCAGGCGGGAGTTGAGGACGTCGTAACCGCGTACCGCGCAGGACAGCGGCTCGACCAGGGCCGCGTCCTGGGTGCGGACGTGCTCGGGGAGCTTCACGCAGTTGGCGACGGGCGCCACGGCGTACTGCGCGGCACCGCCGGGCACGGTCACGCCGATCGCGGCCCAGCGTTCGCACATGTTGTTGTGGCCGTCCCGGCAGTAGCGGCACTCGTGGCAGTACAGGGACGGGTCCACCGCGACCCGGTCGCCGACCGCCACCTCGGTGACCTGGGAGCCGACGCCGACCACCTCGCCGGCGAACTCGTGGCCCGGCACGATCGGCAGCTTGGGCGCGAACTCGCCCTGGAGGATGTGCAGGTCGGTGCCGCACAGTCCGCAGGCGGCGACCTCGACGACCACGTCGCGCGGCCCCGGCGTGGGGTCGGGGACCTCGGTGACGACGGCACGGCCCACGGACTCGATGACGGCTGCCTTCATTTCACGGCTCCCAACGACAGGCCCTGGACCAGCTTGTCCTGGGCGGTGAACCCCGCGGCGAGCACCGGCAGGGAGACGACGAGCGACGCGGCGCACACCTTGGCCAGGAACAGGCCCTGGCTGGTGATGAAGCCGGTCAGGAAGACGGGGGCGGTCTCGGCGACCACGCCCGTCAGGACCCGGGCGAAGAGAAGTTCGTTCCAGCTGAAGATGAAGCAGATCAGCGCGGTGGCGGCGACGCCGGGCAGGGAGATGGGGGCGACCACGCGCGCGAGGATCGTCGGCAGCCGGGCCCCGTCCACCCGCGCGGCCTCGATGACCTCGACGGGGACCTCGGCGAGGAAGGACTGCATCATCCACACCGCGATCGGCAGGTTCATGGAGGTGTAGAGGATGACCAGGAGCCAGATGTTGTCGAGCATCCCGGCGTTCTTCGCGAAGAGGTAGACCGGCAGCAGGCCCGCCACGGCCGGCAGCATCTTCGTGGAGAGGAAGAAGAACAGGACGTCCGTCCACTTCTTCACCCGCCGGATCGACAGCGCGTACGCCGCCGGGAAGGCCAGCAGGAGGACGAGGAGTGTCGAGACCACCGAGGCCATCGCCGAGTTGATCAGCGCGGGCCACGGGCTCGCGCCCCCGCCGACGCCGAAGAACTCGCGGTAGCTGTCCAGGGTGAGGCCGGCGGTGAAGGACGGCGGGTTGGTCGCCGCGTCCGACTCGGAGTGGAAGGACGTCAGCGCCATCCAGGCGATGGGCAGGAAGAACACGATCCCGGTCAGCCACGCGACCAGCCCGAGTCCGCCTCGCCGTACGGCGGTCAGGGCGGTGTTCATGCGCGGGACACCTCCTCGCGGAACAGGGACGACACCACGCGCAGGGCGAAGGTCGCGATGACGATCGAACCGATGACCACCACGACGCCCGCGGCCGAGGCGAGGCCGTTCTCGTGCGCCTGGTAGAAGCTCTGGTAGACGGTGTAGGGGAGGTTGGCCGTGCCCAGCCCGCCGGAGGTGATCGTGAAGACCGCGTCGAAGTTCTGCACGATGTAGATCGAGCCCAGCAGTCCGCCGAGTTCGAGGTACCGGCGCAGGTGCGGGAGGGTCAGGTAGCGGAAGATCTGCCAGTTGCTCGCGCCGTCCACCCGGGCCGCCTCCAGCTGCTGCTGGTCCCGGCTCTGCAGTCCGGCCAGCAGGATCAGCATCATGAACGGCGTCCACTGCCACACCAGGGCGGCCTCGACCGCGAGCAGCGGGTTGTCCGAGATCCAGTCCGGCTGGGGGCCGCCGACGTAGTGCAGCAGGCCGTTGAGCAGGCCGTACTCGGGGTTGTAGAGGACGTGCTTCCAGAGCAGCGCCGCCGCGACCGGGACGACCAGGAACGGGGCGATCATCAGGGTGCGGACCACGCCGCGGCCCCGGAACCTCCGGTTCAGCAGCAGCGCCACCACCAGTCCGAGGACCAGGCTGACCAGCACCACGGTGACCGTCAGCAGGACCGTCGTCCACACCGACTGGCGCAGGTCGGGGTCGGTGAGGACCTGGCGGTAGTTGTCGACGCCGGTGAAGTGGCGGTCCTTCGGGTAGAGCGCGTTCCAGTCGAAGAACGAGATCACCACGGTCGCCACGAAGGGCAGCTGGGTCACCACGATCATGAAGACCAGCGCGGGCAGCAGCGGGGCCCGGGTGGCCCAGGCCCGCAGCCGGTCGGACGGGGGCCGGGGCGCCGGCCGCGCGGAGGCGGCGGCGACCCGGGGGGAGGCGGTGGCGGTCATGATCCCTCGTACTTCTTGCCGACGGCCTCGGCGAGCTGCTGGGCCTTCTTCAGCGCGTCGTCCACGGACTGTTGCCCGGCGACGGCGGAGCTGATCTCCTGGGAGACCTTGGTGCCCAGGTCGGTGAACTCGGGGATGTCGACGAACTGGATACCGGGCGCGGGCCGCGGCTGCACACCCGGGTCGTTGGGCTTGGCACCGGCGATGGCGTCCCGGGTGACGTCCGCGAAGGCGGCCGCCTCCTCGCGGTACTGCGGGATGTCGTACGTCGAGGTGCGCTTGCCGGCCGGCACGTTGGCCCAGCCTGCCTGCTCGCCGACGAGCTTCTCGTAGCCCTTGCTCGACGCCCACGAGATGAACTTCCAGGAGTCGTCCGGGTTCTTGGAGGCCTTCTGGATGCCCCATGCCCAGGTGTAGAGCCAGCCGGAGCTGTCGGTCTTGTCGACCGGCGCCGGGACGTAGCCCATCTTGCCCTTCACCGGGGAGCCGGCGGCCTCCAGCGAACCGGCGCCGGAGGTGGCGTCGTACCACATGGCGGTCTTGCCCTGGGTGGTGTCGTTGAGGCACTCGGCGAAGCCGGACTGGGCGGCGCCGGCCTCACCGTGCTGCCGGACCAGGTCGACGTAGAACTGGGTGGCCTTCTTGAACTCCGGGGCGTCCAGTCGTGCCTTCCAGTCCTTGTCGAACCAGGTGCCGCCCATGGTGTTGACGACCGTGGTCAGCGGCGCCAGCATCTCGCCCCAGCCGGGCAGCCCGCGCAGGCAGATGCCCTTCATGCCGGGCTCCGCGCCGTCCGCCTTGGCGGCCAGGTCGGCGACCTGCTGCCAGGTGGGGTGGGCCGGCATGGTCAGCCCCTTCTTCTGGAAGACGTCCTTGCGGTACATCAGGAAGGACGACTCGCCGTAGAAGGGTTCGCCGTAGAGCTTGCCGTCGGCCGCGGTGAGGGCCTGCTGCATCGGCTTGAGGATGTCCTGCTGGTCGAAGGCGGTGTCCTTCTTGACGTACGAGTCGATCGGCTCCAGCCAGCCGTTCTTGGCGTAGATCGGGATCTCGTAGTTGGAGAGGGTCGCCACGTCGTACTGGCCGGCCTGGTTGGCGAAGTCCTGGCTGATCTTGTCGCGGACGTCGTTCTCGGGCAGCACGGTGAAGTTCACCTTGATGCCGGTGTCCTTGGTGAAGTTGGCCTTGGTGAGCTTCTGCAGCTCCACCATCTGCGGGTTGTTCACCATCAGGACGTTGATGGAGTGGGCGGAGGAACCGCCGCCTGCGCCGGCGCCCGAGCAGCCGGCGAGCAGCGAGGTGGTCAGCGTTCCTGCGGCGGCCACCGCAAACAGGGCGCGGGGCGTTCGTCGGCTCTGGGTTCGCATGGGGTGCTCCTGGAGAACTGATGGGGAGATCGGGGGTACTTATGTGGGCATAAGGGGCATGTCTGGGTGTGGAGGGTGTCGTTCGGGGGCTTCGGTCGGACGGGCGGCCCGGTCGGCCCGGTGTCAGACGCGGAGGATCTGCGGGCCCTGGAGCGAGTAGCGGTGGGCCTCGGAGGCGGGCAGCAGGGTGCTGGTGACGATGGTCTCCAGCTCGCCGATGGCCGCGAACCGGCAGAAGCTGACCGCCCCGAACTTGGTGTGCACGCCGGCGAACACGGTGCGGCGCGCGGCCCGGATCGCCTGCGCCTTCACCTCGCTGACCGCCGGGTCGGGCGTGGTCAGGCCGTGGTCGCGGGAGATGCCGTTGGCGCCGATGTAGGCGAGGTCGATGACGAAGCCGGCGAGCATCTTCGTCGTCCAGTGGTCGACGGTGGCGAGGGTGCCGGAGCGGACCCGGCCGCCGAGCAGCAGCACGGAGACGTTCTCGGCCTCCGCGAGCGCGCCCGCGACCGGCAGGGACGCGGTGACCACGGTCAGCGGCCGGTCCGTGGGCAGTGCCTCGGCGATGAGCTGGGGGGTGAAGCCCTCGTCGACGAAGACGGTCTCCGCGTCGCCCAGCAGTTCGGCGGCCGCGGACGCTATCTGGCGCTTCTCCGGGACGTGGCTGGTCGACCGGAACGCGAGCGTGGTCTCGAAGCCGGCGCTCTCCACCGGGTAGGCGCCGCCGTGGGTGCGCCGCACCAGCCCGTGGTCCTCCAGGGAGCGCAGATCGCGCCGGATCGTCTCCTTGGCCACGCCCAGTTCGGCGGCGAGCGCGGTGACGTCCACGGAACCGGTGGTCCGGGCGGCCCGCACGATCTCGCGCTGGCGTTCTTCCGCCGTCCTGGTGTTCATGCCGTCACCCACCTCCCTGTGGAATCGCCCGTTCGGGCCATGGGGGAAGTTGTACCTCCGGCGCACGCGGCTGACCAGGCCTGTTGCGAACCTGATGCTGCCCGTATGTGCCCGCTTGCGCGGGGGCGTGCCCGTCTCGGACCTGGGATGCCGCTGTGCGGGACGTGGGATCGGGCATGATCCGTGCCCGAATGCGACGGCGGGCGGGCCCGTTCGGTGCCCGCCCGCCGTCGTGCGGGTGTCTCGCCCGGTGTCAGTACGGCCAGATCGGCGGGTCGTCGACGAAGCGGCCGCCCAGGTGGGTGTGGGCCGGGTTCGCCGGGTCCAGCTCGCCGTGCTCGGCGATCAGCTTCGGCGCGAACCGTTCCGAGTCGTCCTGCGGTTCGTAGCCGAGGGCCCGGGCGGCGGTGAGGTCCCACCACAGGCGGGTGTTGGCGGAGGAGCCGTAGACGACGGTGTGGCCGACCTCCTCGGCGGTCAGGGCCGCGTGGAAGAGGCGGGCGCCGTCGGCGGGGCTCATCCACACCGAGAGCATGCGCACGTCGGCGGGCTCGGCGAAGCAGGAGCCGATGCGGACGGAGACGGTCTCCAGGCCGTGCCGGTCCCAGTAGAGCTGGGCGAGGTCCTCGCCGAAGGACTTGGACAGGCCGTAGAAGGTGTCCGGGCGGCGCGGGGTGTCGACGGGGATCAGCGGGTCGTCCCCGCGCGGTGCCGGGGTGTAGCCGACGGCGTGGTTGGAGGAGGCGAAGACGATGCGCGGCACGCCGGCCTCGCGGGCGGCCTCGTAGAGGTGGTACGTGCCCTCGATGTTCGAGCGGAGGATCTTCTCGAAGGGCGCCTCCAGGGAGATCCCCGCCAGGTGCAGGACCGCGTCCACGCCCCGTACCGCCTCCCGCAGCGCCTCGCGGTCGGCGAGGTCGGCGGTGATCGCGTCCGGCTCGCCGTCGATCGGGCGGACGTCGAGGAGGCGCAGTCGGTAGCCGTACGCCGGGAGCAGGGACCGCATCAGGGTGCCGAGCCCGCCTGCGGCGCCGGTGAGCAGTAGCGTGCGGGGAGTGGGCATCCCGGTCTCCTTGGTCGGCGTCCGCGGCGTCCTCCGGGTGATCCGGAAGGTCTCATCCGTGTCTGGCATTCACATGCGTGGACACGCTAGGGAGGTGCCGCGTTCCTCGTCAAGTGTGCCGTGGAGTGCGGGAATCCGCTCGCATGTTGGTCGCTCGTCTCCTTGACCGACCCGGAGGGGGCCTCGTAACGTGGTCATGTTCATGAATATGGACACTGATCAGACACGTGCATCAACAGGGAGCGCCCGTGACGCCAGCCCCTCTCGCCGCGCGGCTCCGTGATCCGCGCGGGCCGCTCTTCTTCCCCGTCACGGCCTACGGCCCCGACGGCTCCCTCGACCTCGACGTCTACCGTGAGCATGTGCGCCGGGGCGTCGAGGCGGGTGCCGCGGCCGTGTTCGCGTGCTGCGGCACCGGGGAGTTCCACGCGCTGCTGCCCGAGGAGTTCGAGGCCTGCGTGGGCGCGGCCGTGGCGGCCACCGAGGGCCGGGTACCGGTGATCGCGGGCGCGGGGTACGGCACCGCGCTCGCCGTACGCTACGCGCGTCTGGCCGCGGCGGCGGGCGCCGACGGCCTGCTCGCCATGCCGCCCTACCTGGTGGTCGCCGGTCAGGAGGGCCTCCTGCGGCACTACCGGGAGGTGGCCGCGGCGACCGATCTCCCGGTGATCGTCTACCAGCGGGACAACGCGGTGTTCACCCCGCCCACGGTCGTCGGACTCGCCCGCACCGAGGGCATCGTCGGCTTCAAGGACGGCCTCGGCGACCTGGACCTGATGCAGCGCGTCGTCAGCGCCGTGCGCACCGAGGGCCCCGGCGACTTCCTCTACTTCAACGGTCTGCCCACCGCCGAACAGACCCAGCTCGCCTACCAGGCCATCGGCATCTCCCTCTACTCCTCGGCCGTCTTCTGCTTCGTCCCCGAGATCGCCCTCGCCTTCCACACCGCCCTGCGCGAGGGGGACCGGGCGACGGCGGAGCGCCTGCTGGACGGCTTCTACCGCCCGTTCGTCGAACTCCGCGCGCAGGGCCGGGGCTACGCCGTCTCCCTGGTCAAGGCGGGCGTACGGCTGCGGGGCCTGGACGTCGGCGAGGTCCGGCCGCCGCTGCACGAGCCCGGCGAGGACCACGTGAAGCAGCTCGCCGAGCTGATCGAGCGCGGGTACGCGCTGCTGGAGGAGGACGCGTGACGGCCCCGGCGCAGGCCGGGGGAGAGCGGCCGGAGGCCGCCACCCGCGGCACGGGCGGGCGGCTGCGGGCGTCGGCGTTCGTCTACCCCTGGGACGTGAACGGCGACCCCGGGGCGCCGGAGCGGATCGCCGCGCTCGGCGTGGACCAGGTGACGCTCGCCTCCGCGTACCACTCCACCCGCGCCCTGACCCCGCGGCACCCCCGGCACCGCATCGTCACCGCCGAGTACGCGGCGGTCTACTACCCGGCGGGCGACCGCTGGGCGGGCCGCGAACTCCGCCCCCACCAGGCGGGCGACTGGGCACCCGGCGACGCCTACGGAGAAGCCGCCGAAGCCCTGGCCGGCGCCGGCCTCGACGTCCACACCTGGGTGATCCTCGCCCACAGCTCGCGACTGGGCGCCGAGCACCCGGGGACCTCGGTCGTCAACGCCTACGGCGACCGCTACCCGTGGGCCCCCTGCATCGCCCAGCCCGCCACGCGCGCGTACCTGACCGACCTCGCCGCCGAGGCCGCCACGCGTCCCGGCGCGGCCGGCACCGAGCTGGAGTCCCTCGGCTGGTACGGCCTCCAGCACCTGCACGCCCACGACAAGACCGCGGGCGTCGGCCTCGGCGACGCCGGCCACTACCTGATGGCGCTGTGCTTCTGCCCGGCCTGCCGGGAGGGGTACGGCGAACAGGGCCTGGACGCGGACCGGTTGGCCGCGGACGTCCGGGAGGCCCTGGAGCCGCTGTGGCGGGGCGCGGCGGAGGACGGCGGATGGCCGACGGCCGAGAAGCTGCTCGGCGAGCCGGTGGCGGCGGCCACCCGCGCATGGCGCGACGGGCGGGCCCGCACGCTCCAGGAGGCCGCCGTTGCCGCGGTGCGGGCGGCGGCCCCGGAGGGCTTCCAGGTGCTGCTGCACGCCGATCCGGTGGCCTACCACTGCGGGGCCAACGCGGGCGTGGACCCCGCGCACGTCCTGTCGGTGGCGGACGGGGTCGTGGTGCCCTGCGCGGGCGGTACGGGCCTGTTGGCGCCCTTCGCGGAGCACGCGCGCGAGGGCACGGTCCTGGCCGCCAACTTCACGGTGGTGTCCGGGATGGGCGGCAGCCCCGGCACTCTGGCGGCCGACGCGTCCCGGGCCCGGGAGCTGGGCGCGACCGAACTGCGCCTGTATCACGCGGGACTGGCGTCCGACGGCGACCTGGCGTCGGTGCGCGGGGCGCTGCGCTGAGCCAGTGATCCGGCGGTGGCCAGCAGCGCACCGCCGAGGACCGCCAACAGCAGCCGGTGGTCGACGAGTTCGACGAGGCCGGCGCCGGCCGCCAGACCGGCCGCGTTCGGGGTGAACATCAGCGTGTCGGCGGTCGCGGTGGCCCGGCCCAGCGCCGCCGCCGGGATCTCGCGCTGTACGGCGGTGTGGGCGGCGATCAGCACACAGGGCAGCCCCAGACCGGTGGCCGCACTGCACGCCAGCACCACCGCGTCGTACGGCAGCGCCCGCGCGGCCACCGCGGCCCCGGTCAGCGCGATGCCGAACGCGGCGAAGCGGCGCTCGCCGAGCCGCCGCAGGGCGGGCCCGGCGACCAGCCCGACCGCCACCGAGCCGGCGCCCTGGACGGCGTACATCACGCCCGTCCAGGCGGGGGAGTGGCCGAGGGCGTCGACCACCGCGTAGTTCAGGCTGCTGCCCACCGAGGCGAGGCACATGGTGGCGCCGCCCGCGCGCAGCAGCGGACGCAGGGCATGGTGCGACCACAGCAGCCGGACCCCCTCGGCGGTCCGTCCCCGACGGTTCCCGGTGGCCGGCCGCGGGCGTTGCTCGCGCACCCGCAGCAGCGCGCACAAGGCGGCCGCCAGCACGAACGTACCGGCGTCCAGCATCGCCACGCCCGGCCCGCCGTACGCCGTGTACAGCGCGGCGCCGGTCAGCGGGGCGACCAGCTTCATGCCCTCGCGGGCGGTCGTGCGCAGTCCGTTGAAGTCTCCGAGGAGGTCCGGGTCGACGGCGGCGGTGACCAGAGCCGAGTCGGCCGCGTCCCCGAGGACGCCC
Source organism: Streptomyces sp. NPDC001068 (assembly GCF_042897315.1). Taxonomy (NCBI): domain Bacteria; kingdom Bacillati; phylum Actinomycetota; class Actinomycetes; order Kitasatosporales; family Streptomycetaceae; genus Streptomyces; species Streptomyces sp. NPDC001068. Next base: position 505,645 of record NZ_JBIAYD010000004.1, read on the forward strand.
GCCGCGCCGTAGAGGACGAGGACGGTGAACAGGATCCAGACCGAGCCCGCCGAGCCGACCGTCCACAGCGGGATCAGGAGGACGGCGAGGGCCAGGTTCAGGCGGACGAGCAGGGGTCTGCGGCGGACGCGGTCGGCGAGGGTGCCGAGGAAGGGGCCGAGGAGGGTGGGGGTCCACAGCGCGGCGGTGCACAGGGCGGCGAGGCCGTCGGAGCCGGTGAGGTCCTTGACCCAGACGCCCGACACCAGCCAGAGCGCGGAACTGCCGAAACCGGACACCAGCACCGCGGCGAGGAAGAGGCCGGCGTCGCGGTCGCGGAGCAGCCGGACCACGGTCCATGAGGAGGTCATGCCCGGTCATCGTGGGCCTAAGGCGGGGGCTCGGGGATCGGGCAGGTGCCCTAGTTCCGCGACCGGGAAGGTTCGCCGGGGTGGTGTCGCACCCGGAGCATGTCGCCCGATCCGTTCCCTAGGCTCGGCCGTCGTGGAGACAACGGCGTCCTTTGCCCATCCGCCCCGCGCGCCCCGATGAGTTTCCGGGCGCGTCGCGGTCTGCCCCTCGACGGAGATCTCCGGAACGGACTCGGGAGGCGTCGGCGATGACCGGCAGCACCATGATCGACCTCGGCCCGCAGGCGCGGATCGTCGCGATGCTCGCGGAACGGGTGACGGACGAACAGCTCACGGCGGCCACACCGTGTCCCGACTACGCGGTCCGCCATCTGCTGGGCCATGTGGCGGGACTGTCCGTGGCCTTCCGGGACGCGGCGCGCAAGGACCTCGGGGCCACGACCGACGGCAGCCCGGGCGCCGCCCTGCCGGGGCTGGACCCGGCGTGGCGGAGGCAGCTGCCCGAGGTCCTGGACGCCCTGGCACATGCCTGGCGGGAGCCGTCCGCGTGGCAGGGAATGACCCGGGCGGGCGGCATCGACCTGCCGGGAGAGGTGGCCGGGGCGGTCGCCGCCGACGAACTGGTCGTCCACGGCTGGGACCTGGCCCGTGCCACCGGCCAGGAGTACACCCCGGACCCGGCGGCGCTGCGGGCGGCGCACGGCTTCCTGCGGGCGGCGGCACAGGCCGACCGGGGCCCCTTCGGTCCGCTGGTGCCGGTGCCGGAGAGCGCTCCGCTGCTGGCGCGGACGGTCGGGCTGAGCGGCCGGGACCCCGGCTGGAAGCCGTGACGGGACCGGGCCCAAGGCCGTAGCTCCGGGGCGTTTCGGCGGGTTGCCCGCGCCGGAGGCATTGACGGGACACCGCCGCGCTCCTACCTTCGTCCGCGTCGTACTTCATACGTCATATATGAGACGCGATACGCGAGATCCGATACGCGAGACCGGACACCGACCCGTCGGTCCGGCCCGCCGGAGCCGGCGGGTGACCCCGAGAGGCGCGCATGACCTCTGTGCCCATACCGATCCCGTCCCGCACCCAGTACGTCCTGGAGGCGATCAGGCACCGCATCCTCACCGGACTGCTGACACCCGGTCAGGCCCTGGTGGAGGCCGAACTCGCCGCGCACTTCGGGGTGTCGAAGACCCCCGTGCGGGAGGCGCTCAAGACCCTCGCCGGGACCGGACTGGTCGTGATGAGCCAGTACAAGGGCGCCACGGTACGCACGGTGGACGCCGACATGGCACGCGAGGTCTACGACGTACGGCTCCTCCTGGAACCCGAGGCCCTGCGCCGGACCGTGCGTTCGGGCGCCCGCCTGGACGCCGCCCGCGACGCGCTCACCCGGGCCGGCGACGCGGCCGACACGGCCGAACGCTCCCTCGCCAACCGGGACTTCCACCGCGCCCTCTACCTGCCGTGCGGCAACCCGCTGCTCGGCCGGATGCTCGACGAGGTCCGTGACCAGGCCGCTCTCGTCTCCGCCGTCTCCTGGGCCGCCTCCCCCTCCTGGGAACGGGAGGCCGGTGAGCACCGCGAGATCCTGCGGCTGGCCCTGGCGGGTGACGCGGACGGCGCCGTCGGGGCCCTGCGCACGCACATCGCCTCCTTCGTGGAGCGCGCGTACCCCGAAACCCGGTCGACGGAAGGACAGGAATGAGCGGTACGGCCTTCGAGACCCGACGGGCGGCCCTGGCCGACGTGGTCGCCATCCCGGTGACCCCCTTCGCCGCGGACGGCGGTGTCGACCGGGACGCCCACCGGGGCCTGCTGCACCGCCTCCTGGACGGCGGGATCCGCACCCTCACGCCCAACGGCAACACCGGCGAGTTCTACGCCCTCACCCCCGAGGAGCGGCTGCTCGTCACCGAGCTGACCGTCGAAGCGGCGGGGGAGCGGGCCGAGATCCTCGTCGGGGTGGGGCACGACGTGCCGACCGCCGTCGCCGCCGCCCGGCACGCCCGCGACCTGGGCGCGCGGATGGTGATGGTCCACCAGCCCGTCCACCCGTACGTCTCCCAGGGCGGCTGGGTCGACTACCACGGAGCCGTCGCCGGGGCGGTCCCCGAACTCGGCGTGGTCCCCTACGTCCGCGACGCGGCGCTGCCCGGCGTCCGCCTCGCCGAGCTCGCCGACGCCTGCCCCAACGTGATCGGCGTCAAGTACGCGGTCCCCGACGCCGCCAGGTTCGCCGCGTTCGCCCGTGACGCGGGCCTTCACCGGTTCGTCTGGGTCGCCGGGCTCGCCGAGACCTACGCCCCCTCCTACTTCTCGGCCGGCGCCACCGGGTTCACCTCCGGACTGGTCAACGTCGCCCCGGCCCTCTCGCTGAACATGATCGACGCGCTTCGGTCCGGTGACTTCCCGGCCGCCATGAAGGTCTGGGACCAGGTCCGCCGCTTCGAGGAGCTCCGCGCGGCCCACGGCTCCGCCGACAACGTCACCGTCGTCAAGGAGGCGCTCGCCTCGCTCGGCCTGTGCCGCCGTGACGTCCGCCCGCCCAGCAGCGAGCTGCCCGAGGAGGGGCGCGCCGAGGTCGCCGCCATCGCCTCCGGATGGCCGCTGTGAACGCCCCCCGCAGACGTCCCGAGGAGCTCCGCAGCCACCAGTGGTACGGCACCTCGGGGCTGCGCTCCTTCAGCCACCGCGCCCGCACCCGGCAGCTCGGCTACCTTCCCGAGGAGCACCTCGGGAAGCCGGTCGTCGCGATCCTCAACACCTGGTCGGACATCAACCCCTGCCATGTGCACCTCCGCGACCGGGCGCAGGCCGTCAAGCGGGGTGTCTGGCAGGCCGGCGGCTTCCCGCTGGAGTTCCCGGTCGCCACGCTCTCCGAGACCTTCCAGAAGCCGACCCCCATGCTCTACCGCAACCTCCTCGCGATGGAGACGGAGGAACTGCTGCGGTCGTATCCGGTGGACGGTGCCGTCCTCATGGGCGGCTGCGACAAGTCCACCCCCGCCCTCCTCATGGGCGCCGCCTCCGTGGACCTGCCGGCCGTCTTCGTGCCCGCCGGCCCGATGCTGCCCGGCCACTGGCGGGGCGAGGTCCTCGGCTCCGGCACCGACATGTGGAAGTACTGGGACGACCGGCGTGCCGGTCTGATCGGCGACTGCGAGATGGCCGAGCTGGAGAGCGGGCTGGCCCGGTCCCCCGGGCACTGCATGACCATGGGGACGGCCTCCACCCTCACCGCGGCCGCCGAGGCGCTCGGTGTCACGGTGCCGGGCGCCTCCAGCATCCCGGCCGTCGACTCGGGGCACGAGCGGATGGCCGCCCAGGCGGGGATGCGGATCGTCGAACTCGTCCACCGGGACCGGCGGTTGTCAGAGATCCTCACCGAGGAGGCGTTCGCGGACGCCGTCACCACCGTGCTCGGGCTCGGCGGCTCCACCAACGCCGTCATCCACCTCGTCGCCATGGCCGGCCGGGCGGGCGTCCGGCTCACCCTGGACGACTTCGACCGCACCGCCCGAACCGTGCCCGTCCTCGCCGACGTCCGGCCCGGCGGCCGGAAGTACCTCATGGAGGACTTCCACTTCGCGGGCGGCCTGCCCGGTTTCCTCTCCCGCATCCCCGACCTGCTCCATCTCGACCGGCCCACGGTCTGCCACGACACCTACCGCGAACAGCTCGCCGGCGCCCGGGTGCACGACGACGACGTCATCAGGACCCGCGACCGCCCGGTGGCCGCCGAGGGCGGGGTCGCCGTGCTGCGCGGCAACCTCTGTCCGGACGGCGCCGTCATCAAGCACATCGCCGCCGAACCGCGGCTGCTGAGGCACACCGGCCCCGCCGTCGTCTTCGACGACTACCGGACCATGCAGCGCACCATCGACGACCCCGCGCTCGGGATCACCGCCGACAGCGTGCTGGTCCTGCGCAACGCCGGGCCCAGGGGCGGCCCCGGCATGCCCGAGTACGGCATGCTGCCCATCCCGGACCACCTGCTGAGGCAGGGCGTGCGGGACATGGTGCGGATCTCCGACGCCCGGATGAGCGGCACGAGTTACGGCGCCTGCGTCCTGCACGTCGCGCCCGAGTCCTACGTCGGCGGCCCGCTCGCCCTCGTCCGTACCGGGGACCTCGTCACCCTGGACGTCGCGGCCCGCAGCCTCCGGATGGAGGTGACGGACGAGGAGCTGGCGCGGCGCCGGGCCGCGTGGACGCCGCCGCCGGCGCGCCACCCGCGGGGCTACGGCGCGCTCTACGACGAGCAGATCACCCAGGCCGACACCGGCTGCGACTTCGCGTTCCTGGCCCGGCCGGGCGAGGTCCCGGACCCGTACGCGGGCTGACCGCGACAGCGCGGACCGCTCGGGGCGCGGTCGCTCAGGACGGGGTCGCTCAGGACGGGGCTCTACCCTGCACGCAGAGATCGACAGCGCAGGGAGCGTGCCGTGAACTCTTCGACCATCGACGTCGTGCTGGCGGGGGCGCGCGGCCACGGCCGCCGGCACCTGGAGAACATCCGCCGCCTCCAGGAGAAGGGGGTCGTCCGGCTCGCCGGCGTCTGCGAGCTGACCCCGCTCGGCCCCGACGAGCTGCCCGAGGGCCTCGGCACGCCCGAGCAGTCCGCCGACCTCGGTGCCCTGCTCGACACGACCGGCGCCCGGATCGCCGTGATCTGCACCCCGATCCCCACCCACACCGACCTCGCGCTGACCGCCGCCGAGCGGGGCGTGCACGTGCTCCTGGAGAAGCCTCCGGCGCCGTCCTACGCGGAGTTCCGGCGGATGGCCGACGGGATCGCCGCGGCGGGCGTGGCCTGCCAGATCGGCTTCCAGTCGCTCGGCTCGCACGCCGTGCCCGCGATCCGCGAGCTGCTCGCGCAGGGCGTGATCGGCGACGTGCTGGGCGTGGGCGGGGCCGGTGCCTGGGCCCGCGCCGAGTCCTACTTCCGGCGGGCACCCTGGGCGGGCAGGCGGCGCCTCGGCGGCGCTGACGTCGTCGACGGCGTCCTCACCAACCCCTTCGCGCACGCCGTCGCCACCGCCCTCGCCCTGCTCGGCACGGACCGCGCCGAGGACGTCACCGGCGTCGAGACCGAACTGCTGCGCGCCAACGACATCGAGTCCGACGACACCTCCTGCGTCCGCGTGACGACCCCGCGCGGCCCGGTCACCGTCGCCGCCACACTCTGCGCCGAGGAGCCGGGGGACCCGTACCTGCTGGTGCACGGCACCGGTGGCCGGATCACCTTCTGGTACACCCGCGACCGGGTGCTGGTGCGGCGGGCGGGGTGCGGCCCCGAGGAGACCGAGTACGGCGGCACGGACCTGCTGGAGAACCTCGCCGACCACCTCACCACCGGCGCCGGCCTGCTGGCCGAGCCGGATTCGACGGGTGCCTTCATGAGGGTCGTCGAGGCGATCCGCCTGGCCGGAGACCCGGTCGCGCTGCCCGACGGCGCCTGGCACCGCCTGCCCGAGGAGGACCGCCGGGTCGTGCCCGGCGTCGACGCGCTGGTCGCGGCCTGTGCCGAGTCCCTCGCCCTCTTCTCCGAGCTGCCGGCTCCCTGGGCCCGGCCGGGGACGGGGACCCCGTGACCGTCCCGCGAACGGGTCCGGGCGGTGCGCCGGGGCCGGCGGCGTGGGCCGACCCGGACATCCGGAACCAATCCCTCCAGAGTGCTTGACCCGGTTTTTGCCCGTGAACGAGATATCGATCGGGCAACGGGACTCGCGCCCGCCAGGGTGACGCGCGTAGAACTCCTGTCATGCATAAGTCACTTCGGATCGCGGCGGTCACCGCCGCCTGCACGGTCGCCGCCGGTGCCCTCTACGGCGCCGGTGCCGCCACCGCCGGCCAGTCGACCGCGAACTCCACCCACGAGCCCTACAACATCGGGCTCCTGGTGAAGGACATCGACACCTACTACGGCACCGCCCCCGACGCCGCCGGCGTCTACCAGGCGTCGCCGGCCAGCCAGTACGCGAAGGACCTCGCGCGCCTGGACGAGAGCGCCGAGCGGTACATCGACCGGGCCGCGCGCAAGGCCCACCGCAAGGGCGTCAGGCCCGCGGTCGTCTTCGACATCGACGACACGCTGCTGCTCAGCCTCGACTACGAGAAGCGCTACAACTACACGTACAACTCGGCCACCTGGGCGGCCTACGTCAACAGGGCCGACCGTCCGGGCGTCTTCGGCAGCGCCGAACTGGTGCGGTACGCGCAGCAGAAGGGCGTCGAGGTCTTCTACAACTCCGGCCTGGCCGAGGCGCAGCGCACCGCCGCCGTCGAGAACCTGAAGAAGATCGGCGCCGACGTCAACCTCGACGCCGGGCACATGTTCCTGAAGGACGCGGCCAACCCGCCGTCGTACCTGAACGGTTGCGCCACTCCGGGCAGCTGGACCTGCACGACGGTGCAGTACAAGTCCGGCACCCGCAGGCACATCGAGAAGGACCTCGGGTACGACATCGTCGCCAACTTCGGCGACCAGTACTCGGACCTGGACGGCGGCCACGCGGACCGCACGTACAAGCTGCCGAACCCGACGTACTTCGTGTCGTAGCCCGCGCCCCGGAACGGCCCCGGGGGGCGACCCCTCCGGGCCCGTTCCGTTCCGCTCGTCTGATTCCGTAACACGGAGAAAACCTGAAACCGGTCCGGCGCGGGAACAATCCAGCCAGCATCCGCAGCCGATCACTCAGGCGACGAGGAGTACGACCATGTCCGAAGCGCAGACCCTGGACGAGCGGCAGGGCGCCGCGCCACCTGCCCAGAACGCCGTCGACCGGTTCTTCAAGATCTCCGAACGGGGGTCCACCTTCGGCCGGGAGATACGCGGCGGCTTCGCCACGTTCTTCACCATGGCCTACATCCTCGTCCTGAACCCCATCATCCTCGGCAGCGCCAAGGACAAGTTCGGGCACACTCTCGACACCGGCCAACTGGTCACCGCCACCGCGCTGGTGGCCTGTGTGATGACGGTGATCATGGGCGTCGGCGGCAACCTGCCGCTGGCCATCGCGGCCGGGCTCGGCCTCAACGCCGTCGTGGCCTTCCAGCTGGCGCCGCTGATGAGCTGGTCCGACGCGATGGGGCTGGTGGTCCTCGAAGGCATCCTGATCTGCGTGCTGGTGGTGACGGGCCTGCGGGAAGCGATCATGAACGCGATCCCGCAGCCGATGAAACAGGCGATCGGGGTCGGCATCGGTCTGTTCATCGCCTTCATCGGCTTCGTCGACGCCGGGTTCGTCAGCCGGATACCGGACGCCGCGAACACCACCGTGCCGGTGCAGCTTGGCGCCGTCGGCCGGCTCACCGGCTGGCCCGTACTGGTCTTCTGCCTTGGCGTGCTCCTGACCATCGCGCTGGTGGCGCGGAAGGTCAGGGGCGCGATACTGATCAGCATCGTCACCATGACCGTCGTGGCGGTCGTCATCGACTCGGTCGCCGACATCAAGAGCTGGGGCCTGACCACCCCGAAGGTCCCCGACAAGATCGTCGACACGCCGGACTTCGGGCTGATCGGCCACTTCAGCCTGTTCGGGGGCTTCGCCGAGGCCGGTGTGCTCACCGCCGTGCTGCTGGTCTTCACGCTGATCCTGTCCGACTTCTTCGACGCCATGGGCACGATCGTGGGCATCAGCGCGGAGGCCGGACTGCTGGACGACAAGGGGCAGGTGCCCGGCATCGGACGGGTGCTGTTCATCGACGGCGCGGCCGCGGTGGCCGGCGGCGTCGGCTCGGCCTCCTCCAACACCGCGTACATCGAGTCGGCGGCCGGAGTGGGCGAGGGGGCGCGCACCGGCTTCGCCAACCTGATCACCGGCGGCCTGTTCGGACTCGCGCTCTTCCTGACCCCTTTGCTGACGATCGTGCCGCTCCAGGCGGCGGCACCGGCCCTGATCGCCGTCGGCTTCCTGATGATGACCCACGTCAAGCACATCGACTGGGACAGGTACGAGATCGCCATACCGGCGTTCCTGACGATCGCCGCGATGCCGTTCACCTACTCGATCACCGACGGCATCGGGGCGGGGTTCCTGGCGTACGTGGTGATCAAGACGGTGCTGGGCAGGGCCAAGGAGGTCAACTGGCTGCTGTGGGTGGTGTCGGCGCTGTTCCTGGTGTACTTCGCGATCGATCCGGTGGAGCAGGTGCTGGGCGTGAAGTAGCCGAGGGGGCGCGGGCGCCGCGCTTTCGGCCGCGGGCGGTCCGCGGCGTCCGGCGCGGTCCCCCGCGCCCCTTCGGGGGCGTCTACTTGAGCGCCGCCTGCATCATCGCCTTCGCCACCGGCGCCGCCAGGCCGTTTCCGCTGACCTCCGACCGGGCGGCGTCCGACTGCTCGACCATCACCGCCACGGCGACCTCCTTGCCGGTGCTGTCGGACTTGCCGTACGAGGTGAACCAGGCGTAGGGCGTCTTGCTGTTGTTCTCGCCGTGCTGGGCCGTGCCCGTCTTGCCGCCCACGGTCACGCCGTCGATGCGCGCGTTCGTGCCCGTGCCCTGCTCGATGACCGTCTGCATCGCGGACTGGAGCTGCTCGGCCGTCGAGGAGCTGACGATCTCCTTGCTGTCCGTGTCGTCGTCGTAGTTCTGGAGCACGTCGCCGCCGCTGTCGGTGACCTGGGACACCATGTGCGGCGAGACCAGCTTGCCGCCGTTGGCAATGGCGGCCGACACCATGGCCATCTGGAGCGGGGTCGCCGTGACGTCGAACTGGCCGATGCCGGAGAGCGCGGTCTGGGCCTTGTCCATGTCCTTCGGGTAGACGCTGGCATAGGCCCGTACCGGCACGTCCTGCTGCTCGTCGTCGAAGCCGAACTTCTCGGCCATCGCCCGCACCTTGTCCTGGCCCAGGTCGACGGCCATCTTGCCGAAGACGTTGTTGCAGGAGTACTGGAGCGCCACCCGGATCGGGGCGTTCTCGCAGGGTGCCGACTTGCTCTCGTTGCGCAGCGGGGTGGTGGTGCCGGGCAGGGTGTACGGGATGGGGCTGTCCGTCTTCACGTCCACGTTCCCGTAGAGCCCGTCCTCCAGCGCGGCCGCCGCGACCACCAGCTTGAAGGTGGAACCCGGCGGCAGCGGCTGGCGCAGCGCCCGGTTGGTGAGCGGCTTGTCCGCGTCGCCGAGCAGCGACTTCCAGGCCGTGCCCGCCGTGTTCGCGTCGGTCAGCGAGTCCGGGTTGTACGACGGGGTGGAGACGACCGCCAGGATCCTGCCGGTCTTCGGGTCGATCGCGACCGCCCCGCCCTTCTTGTCGCCGAGCGTCCGGTAGGCCGCCTTCTGGACGTCCGGGTCGATCGTCGTGATCACGTTGCCCGGGGCGGCGCGCTCCCCGGTGACGGTGTCCATCACCGACTTGAGCCGGGTGTCGGTGCCGTTGAGCAGATCCTGGTAGATACCCTCCAACTGGGTCGGGGCATAGGCCTGCGAGGCGTAGCCCGTCACCGCCGCGTACAGCTTGCCGGCGGTGTAGGTGCGCTTGTACGCGAGGTCGCTGCCCGACGTCCGTGCCGAGCCGGTGATCGAACTGCCGGCCACGACGATGTTCCCGAGCGGCTGCGAGTACGTCTGGATCGCGTTCCGCCGGTTTTTCGTGTCTTCCGCGAGGGCCTGGCCGTCGTAGAACTGCAGCCACGTCGCCCTGCCCAGCAGAGCGAGTACGAGCAGCAGCACGAAGACGGACGCCCGCCTGATCGTCTTGTTCATTCCGTCCGGACAGACGAGCGAAGACGGGTGGTCCGTTCCCGCGCGGGCGGAATTCTCATCGCCCGTTCATGCGGCCGCGGGCCCTAAGGGCTGTCCCGTACTCCCCGGCGGGCGCACGACGACGGCTACGGCACCTCGCGGCGTTGTCGGGGTCGCCCGAATACGCCCGGTATGAGGGCGACCCTCCGCCTTGCGATGCACCGCATCCGACGCCGTGCGCCGACCCACCGGCGATTACGGGACAGCCCTTAGAGGCGGCGGGTGGCCAGCGTCAGGCGGTCCCGGGCGTCGAACAGCGCGTCCTTGATCATCTGTTCGTGGGCGGGGGTGAGGCGGGCCACCGGGACCGAGCAGCTGATCGCGTCGCGGGCCGGGGTGCGGTAGGGGATCGCCACCCCGAAGCAGCGCAGCCCGAGCGTGTTCTCCTCGCGGTCGATCGCGAAGCCCTGGTCGCGGATCTGCTGGAGCTCCTCGATGAGCTTCTCGCGGTCCGTGAGGGTGTGCTCGGTGAGCGCCGGGAGGGTCTCCGGGAGCAGTTTGCGGACCTGCTCGTCGGTGTGGGTGGCGAGCAGCGCCTTGCCGAGGGAGGTCGAGTGCGCGGGGAGCCGGCGGCCGACCCGGGTGAAGGGGCGCAGGTAGTGCTGGGACTGGCGGGTGGCGAGGTAGACCACGTTCGTGCCGTCCAGGCGCGCCAGGTGGATGGTCTCCGTGGTGTCGTCGGAGAGCCGGTCCAGGGTCGGGCGGGCCGCCGCGACCACCTCGTCGCCGTCGATGTAGGAGGTGCCGACCAGCAGGGCCCGGACGCCGATGCCGTACCGGGTGCCGGTCGCGTCCGTCTCCACCCAGCCGAGCTCCACGAGGGTGCGCAGCAGCATGTAGAGGCTGGACTTCGGATAGCCCACGGCCTCCTGCACCGCCGCGAGGGAGTGCATACCGGGCCGGCCGGCGAAGTACTCGAGCAACTCCACGGTCCGTACCGCGGACTTGACCTGTGCCCCGCCGCCTGTCTCGCCTGCCGACATCGCCCTTGACCCCTTCGTTGGACGAGAAACCGAGGTTATAGTCTCCAACAGCATATTCATCATCAGAGACAGCGTTCAGTATATCGAACATCCCTGGTGAGTGACCCGGCTCTGCGGCAGAACGCAACTCTTGGAGGGACCCGCGGTGGCAGCAGCACCAGTCTGGAGTGTCGACCCGCGTACCGGGAAGCAGCGTGAACAGGTTGCGGTGGAAGCCACAGCCGAGGAGGTGGACGCCACCGTCGGCGCGGCGCACGCCGTACGCGGTCGTCTCGCCGACCGCACGGTCCGCGCCGCCTTCCTGCGGTCCGCCGCCGCCGGACTCGACGCGGCCAAGGACCACCTCGTGGAGGCCGCCGACGCCGAGACCGCGCTCGGACCGGTCCGGCTCACCGGCGAACTCGCCCGCACCACCTACCAGCTGCGGGCCTTCGCCGACATCGTCGACGAGGGCGCCTTCCTCGACGTCATCATCAACCACCCCGACGCCACCGCCACCCCGCCCGTCCCCGACCTGCGCCGCTACAAGGTCCCGCTGGGCGTCGTCGCCGTGTACTCGGCCTCCAACTTCCCCTTCGCCTTCTCGGTCGCCGGCGGCGACACCGCGAGCGCGCTGGCTGCGGGCAACCCGGTCGTCGTCAAGGCCCACCCCGACCACCCGGGCCTGTCCGAGCTGGTCGCGTCGGTGCTGCGCCGGGCCGCCGCCGAACACGGCATCCCCGCGGGCGTGATCGGTCTCGTGCACGGCTTCGAGGCCGGCCTCGAACTGATCCGGCACCCCCTGGTCGCCGCGGCCGGCTTCACCGGTTCGGTACGGGGCGGCCGCGCGCTCTTCGACGCCGCCGCCGCGCGACCGGTCCCGATCCCCTTCCACGGCGAGCTGGGATCCCTCAACCCCGTCCTGGTCACCGAGGCCGCGGCCGCCGAGCGCGGCGGGGAGATCGGCACCGGGCTCGCCGGGTCGATGACGCTGGGCGTCGGCCAGTTCTGCGTCAAGCCGGGCCTGGTCCTGGTGCCGTCCGACGCCGCCGGCGACGGGCTGCTCAAGTCCCTCACGGACGCGGTCAGCGACACCGACGCCGGTGTGCTGCTCGACCACCGGATGCGGGACAACTTCGTCGCCGGGGTCGCCGAGCGTGCCGGGCTCCCCGACGTGGACAGCCCGGTGACCCCGGGCGCGGGCGGCGAGCACACCGTCAGCGCGGGGTTCCTCACGGTGCCCGCGAGCCGGCTGGCCGAGGAGGGGGCCTACGACCTGCTCCTGGAGGAGTGCTTCGGACCGGTGACCGTCGTGGTCCGCTACGCCGACCGGGACGAGGCGACGGCGGTGCTGTCGCGGCTGCCGGGCAACCTCACGGCGACGGTGCACGTCTCCGCCGAGGAGGCCGCGGGGGAGGGGCTCGGGGCGGAGATCCTCGCGGAGCTCACGCCGCTGGCCGGCCGGGTGCTGGTGAACGGCTGGCCGACCGGGGTGGCCGTGGCACCGGCCCAGCACCACGGCGGGCCCTACCCGGCCACCACGTCCACGTCCACCTCGGTGGGCGGTACGGCCATCGAGCGGTGGCTGCGGCCGGTGGCGTACCAGGGGGTGCCGGAGGCGATGCTGCCGGCGGAGCTGCGGGACGAGAACCCGCTGGGACTTCCGCGGCGGTACGACGGGGTGCTGGAGCGGTAGCGCGCCGCGGGGGCGCGGGTGCGGGTGCGTTGCCGGGCGACGGTTCGTCGTGGTCGCTCGCGCCCGCGCGTCGGAGCCGCATATCGGCACAGTCCCGCGCCCCTGGGGGAACAGTCCCCTGCGAGACTGTGGCCATGGACTTCGAACTCCCCGAACTGCCCTTCCCTCTCCGTACCTACGGGCCCGACGGGCACTGGTTCCACGAGGACGGTGTGCTCACGGGGTGGGCCGGGGCCCGGCAGGACCGGTTCGTCTCGCCCACCGGGGAGGCCCTGGACCCCGCCTCGGACGCGCCCCGGCTGCTCGGCGCGCCCGAGGGCGACTTCCAGCTGATCGCAAGGGTCACCGTCGGCTTCGGCGCCGCCTTCGACGCGGGTGTGCTGTACGTCCATGTCGGGGACCGGGCCTGGGCCAAGCTCTGCCTGGAGAACTCCCCGGACGTCCCCACCGTCTGCACGGTGGTGACCCGGGGACACTCCGACGACTCCAACGCCTTCGCGGTGGAGGGGAGTTCGGTCTGGCTGCGGATCAGCAGGACCGGGCGGGCGCTCGCCTTCCACGCCTCCCGCGACGGCAGGAAGTGGGTCTTCGTCCGGCTGTTCACGCTGGGCGGCGAGAAGGAGACGGCGGACGCGCTGGTCGGCTTCATGACCCAGTCGCCGATAGGGGAGGGGTGCGTGGTGACCTACGACCACATCGAGTTCAGGCCCGACTGGCCGGCCGACCTCCGCGACGGCAGCTGAGCGGGCCGGTCACCGGCGAACCGGGCGGCGCGGAACCGGCGTGGGGCTTCTCCGCGTCCTGTGCTGCATGATCAGTGACCGTCTGAAGGGACTGCGGGTGATCCGTACCGCCCTGTCCGCCGAGGCCGAGAAGATCGCCGCGCTGCACCACCGGGCCAGGTCCACGTACTACCCGGACGGGCTCCCGGACGACGGTGTCGACTGGACGGCGGCCTGGCGGTCGGCCGTCGAGCGCCCCGACGGGCAGGTGCTGTGCGTGGTGGAGGCGGGCGAGATCACCGCGGTGGCCTCCTTCCGGCCGCCGGAGGGCGCGTCCGCGCAGACGGTCAAACTGTTCCAGTTCCACGTCGACCCCGCCCACTGGCGGACCGGTGTCGGTACCGCCCTGCACGCCGCCTGCCTGGAGCAGTGGCGGGCCGACGGCAGCCGGACGGCCGTACTGGACGTGCACGTCGACAACCGGCGGGCCCAGGCCTTCTACGCCCGCCAGGGCTGGGTGCCGGACCCGGAGCACCCGCCGGCCGACGGCGACCACCATCTGTACCTGCGGTACGCGGTGAGCGGGGAATGAAGCACGCTGGTTGAAGGTTCAGGTAGTTGAAGTCCCTTTACTACCTGGAGAGCCGACACCATGCGCGTGGAGATCTGGTCCGATATCGCTTGCCCCTGGTGCTACGTCGGAAAGGCGCGTTTCGAGAAGGCGCTCGCCGCCTTCCCGCACCGTGACGAGGTCGAGGTCGTGCACCGTTCCTTCGAGCTGGACCCGGGCCGCGCCAAGGACGACGTCCAGCCGGTGCTCGCCATGCTCTCCAAGAAGTACGGCATGAGCGAGGCGCAGGCCGAGGCCGGCGAGGACAACCTGGGCGCGCAGGCCGCCGCCGAGGGCCTCGACTACCGGACCCGGGGCCGCGACCACGGCAACACCTTCGACATGCACCGGCTGCTGCACTTCGCCGGGGAACAGGGCCGCCAGGACGAGCTGATCCAGATCCTGTACCGGGCGAACTTCGCCGAGGAGCGGTCCCTGTTCACCGAGGGCGCCGAGCGGCTCGTCGAGCTGGCCGTGGAGGCGGGGCTGGACGCGGAGGCCGTGCGCGGGGTGCTCGCCGACCCGGCCCGCTACGCCGACGACGTCCGCGCCGACGAGCGCGAGGCGGCCGAGCTCGGCGCGAACGGGGTGCCCTTCTTCGTCCTCGACCGGAAGTACGGGGTCTCCGGCGCCCAGCCCGCCGAGGTGTTCACCCAGGCGCTCGGCCAGGCCTGGGGCGCGCGGTCCCCGCTGAAGCTCATCGACGAGGGCGGCGCCGAGGCCTGCGGGCCGGACGGGTGCGCGGTCCCGCAGCACTGAGAAGTCGCAGGTCAGGGGCATCGTATAAGTGGTGCTTAGCGGTACTGCGGAAAAATCCGCAATGGACGGGGGGTTCCGTGGGCCGCAGAGTGGAGCCATGGAGACCACGGAGACGTTCGAGAGCCTCGTCCGCGCCGAGTTCACCCCGAAGAGCACCTACCTGAACACCGCGAGCAACGGCCTGCTGCCGACCCGCACGGTGACCGCCCTGCACGAGGCGGCCCTGCTGCGGGCCGAGGGCCGGCCGCTGACCTCGCTGTACGAGGACGTGGAGGCGAGCCGGGCCGCGTACGCCCGGCTCGCCGGTGTCCCGGCGACGCGGGTCGCGGTGGGCGCGTCCGTCGCCGCGCACTCCGGCGTGATCGCCGCCTCGCTGCCCGCCGGCGCCGAAGTCCTCACCGCCGAGGACGACTTCACCTCCGTGCTGAACCCGTTCCACATCCGCGGCGACCTCAAGGTGCGCGCCGTGCCGCTGGAGCGGATCCCCGAGTCGGTCCGGCCCGGCACCGCGCTGGTCGCGGTCAGTTCCGCCCAGTCGGCCGACGGCCGCGTCGCCGACCTGCCGGCGCTGCGGGAGGCCGCCCGCGCGCACGGGGCCCGTACCTACGTCGACTTCTCCCAGTCCGCCGGCTGGCTCCCGATGGACGCCGACGACCACGACTTCTCGGCCGCGGTCTCCTTCAAGTGGCTGCTCGGCCCGCACGGCACCGCCTTCCTCGTGGTCCCCGAGGACTTCGGCGGGCTGACCCCGCTGCTCGCGGGATGGGTGGCGGGCGAGGCGCCCTGGGACAGCTGCTACGGCCCGGTCGCCGAACTGGCCCACTCCGCGCGGCGGTTCGACCTCACCCACGCCCTGTTCACCTTCGCGGGCCTGCGCCGCTCCCTCGACCTGGTGGAGGAGCTCGGGGTGGCCGCCGTGCACGATCACGACGTGGCCCTCGCCGACCGGTTCCGGGCGGGACTCGCCGGCCTGGGCCACGAGCCGCTGCCCGCGCCCGGTTCGGCGATCGTCTCGGTGCCGGGACTCGGGGGCCGTCAGCCCGAGTTGAGCCGCGCGGGCATCGAGGTCTCCGACCGGGCGGGCAACCTGCGGGCCGCCTTCCACCTGTACAACACCGCGGCGGACGTGGACCGGCTGCTGGACGTGCTCGGCGGCTGACGGACGCGGACACGACCGGGCCGGGACCCCGTCCCACGGGAGGTCCCGGCCCGGTCGGCTCAGGGGGTGTCAACGCACCGTCGTCACCGCACCGTCGTCACCGCACCGGCGTGAAGTCCCGCGCCCCGATGAACTCGGGACGGCGGACCGGGGCCGAGAAGGGCTCGACCGCCGTGTTCTCCACGCTGTTGAACACGATGAAGACGTTGCTGCGCGGGAACGGCGTGATGTTGTCGCCGGAGCCGTGCATGCAGTTGCAGTCGAACCAGGTCGCCGAACCGGCCCGGCCCGTGAACAGCTTGATGCCGTACTCGCCGGCCATCGCGGTCAGCGCCTCGTCCGAGGGCGTGCCCGCGTCCTGCATCTGCAGCGACTTCTTGTAGTTGTCCTCGGGCGTGGCGCCGGCGCAGCCCAGGAACGTCCGGTGCGAGCCCGGCATGATCATGAGCCCGCCGTTGGTGTCGTGGTTCTCGGTCAGCGCGATCGAGACCGACACCGTGCGCATGTTCGGCAGCCCGTCCTCGGCGTGCCAGGTCTCGAAGTCCGAGTGCCAGTAGAACCCGCCGGCCCCGAACCCGGGCTTGACGTTGATCCGCGACTGGTGGACGTAGACGTCCGAGCCGAGTATCTGCCGGGCCCGGCCGACCACCCGCTGGTCGCGCACCAGGTTGGCGAAGACCTCGCTGATCCGGTGCACCTCGAAGACCGAGCGGATCTCCTTGGACTTCGCCTCGACGATGGAACGTTCGTCGGCCCGGATCGCAGGGTCGGCGATCAGCCGCTCCAGTTCCTGCCGGTAGACGGCGACCTCGTCGTCCGCGAGCAGGTTCTCGTCGGCGAGGAAGCCGTCCCGCTCGAACGCCTCCAGCCGGTCGGTGGCGATCGGCCCGGCCGCCCCGGGCGCCGACCAGACGACCGGGTCCTTGCGGGGCACGGAGACCTCGGCCGGGCCACGGCTCGGGTACAGGTCGGTGATCGTGGTCATGGTCAGCCCTCCTCCGTCAGCAGGGGATAGACGCCGTTCTCGTCGTGGTCCTCCCGGCCGGTGACCGGCGGGTTGAACACGCAGATGCAGCGGAAGTCCTCCTTGACGCGCAGCGTGTGCCGCTCGTGCCCGTCGAGGAGGTACATGGTGCCGGGCGTGATCGTGTACGACGTCCCGGTCTCACGGTCGGTCAGTTCGGCCTCGCCCTCGACGCAGACCACGGCCTCGATGTGGTTGGCGTACCACATCTCGGTCTCCGTACCCGCGTAGAGGATCGTCTCGTGGACCGAGAAGCCGACCCGCTCCTTGGCGAGGACGATGCGTTTGCTCTCCCAGGTCCCGGACGCGGACTTGACGTGCCGGTCGGTGCCTTCGATCTCCTTGAAAGAACGGACGATCACGGTGGTGTACAGCCTCCTTGGCTAGATCCTGGTCAGACGGTTTCCCGGACGGCCCGGGCGAGGATGCTCAGCCCCTCGTCCAGCTCGTCCGGAGTGATGGTCAGGGCGGGCAGCAGCTTGACGACCTCGCTCTCCGGTCCCGACGTCTCGATCAGCAGGCCCAGTTCGAAGGCGCGCACGGCGATCCGCCCGGCCCGCGCCTTGTCGTGGAACTCCATGCCCCACACCAGACCCCGGCCGCGGTACTCCCGCACGTCGGCGAGGTTCTCCTCGACGATCGCGATGAGCCCCTGCTCGATCTGCTCGCCCTTGGCGCGGGTCTGCTTCTCCATCGCCGGGCCGTCGGTCCAGTAGCTCTCCAGCGCGGCGGTCGCGGTGACGAAGGCGGGGTTGTTGCCGCGGAAGGTGCCGTTGTGCTCGCCGGGCTCCCACACGTCCAGCTCGGGCCGGAACAGGCACAGCGACATGGGCAGTCCGTAGCCGCTGATGGACTTGGACACCGTCACGATGTCGGGGACGATCCCGGACTCCTCGAAGGAGAAGAAGGCACCGGTCCGGCCGCAGCCCATCTGGATGTCGTCGACGATCAGCAGCATGTCCTGCCGCTCGCACAGCTCCTTGAGGGCGCGCAGCCACTCGGGCCGGGCGACGTTGATGCCGCCCTCGCCCTGCACGGTCTCCACGATCACGGCGGCGGGCTTGTTGAGCCCGGATCCCTGGTCCTCCAGGAGCCGCTCGAACCAGAGGAAGTCCGGGATCTTCCCCTCGAAGTAGTTGTCGAAGGGCATCGGCGTCCCGTGCACCAGCGGTATCCCCGCCCCGGCCCGCTTGAACGCGTTGCCGGTGACGGCCAGCGAACCCAGGGACATGCCGTGGAAGGCGTTGGTGAACGACACGATCGCCTCGCGCCCCTTCACCTTCCGCGCCAGCTTCAGCGCGGACTCCACGGCGTTGGTGCCGGTGGGGCCGGGGAACATGACCTTGTACGGCAGGTCGCGCGGCCGCAGCACCAGGTCCTGGAAGGTCTGCAGGAACGACCGTTTGGCGGTGGTCGACATGTCGAGGCCGTGGGTGACCCCGTCGCGTTCCAGGTAGTCGAGCAACGCCCGTTTCAGCACCGGGTTGTTGTGGCCGTAGTTGAGTGATCCGGCGCCGGCGAAGAAGTCCAGGTACTCGTGGCCGTCCTCGTCGTACATGCGGCTGCCCCGGGCCCGGTCGAACACGGTGGGCCAGCTGCGGCAGTAGCTGCGGACCTCGGACTCCAGGGTCTCGAAGACGCTCAGGTCGGGCTGCGTGATGGTCACAGGGAGGCTCCTCAGTGCGATGTGGGGGTCAAGGGGCCGATGCGGTACAGGACTTCGGGGTCGTGCGGACCGTCGGGGAACTCCCCGGCCTCGAACAGAACGGTGCGCTCGACGGTGGCGCCGTGCCGGGTGGCGTACGAGGTGAACAGCCGCTCGGAGGCGGTGTTCCCGGGCGTGATGGTGGTCTCCACGGCGGTGAGCGGCTGCTCGGCGGCCACCCGTGCCGTGAGCCCGTCCAGCAGTCGGGCGGCGACACCGCGCCCGCGCTGTGCGGGGTCCACCGCCACCTGCCAGACCAGCAGCGTGTCCGGGCGGTCCGGCCGGGTGTACCCGGTCACGAATCCGACGGGCTCGCCGTCCGCGCCGCGCGCCACCGCCGAGGTGCCGGCGAAATCCCGGCACCACAGCAGATAGCTGTACGAGGAGTTCAGATCGAGGGTCCTGGAATCCTTTGCGATACGCCACAGGGCGGCGCCGTCGGTCACCATCGGGCGCTCGACGATCAGGTCTGCATGTGGGGCGGTCATGCGGACTGAATTTAGCGAGGCAAATGCAAAAATGCACGGCAGGCGCTGTTGTCAGCGCTACCTGCCGTGCCTGTATGTCCCGATATTTCCCACCACAAACCGGGCAAATGCCCCGGTTATGTGGAGTGCGTCACAGGGTTGAAACCCGGATGAAATCCGGCCGGTTTAGCTCCGCAAAAAGCGGGCAGAAGAACTCGGGTAAGCCATCGACCAAAATGGAATTCGGAATTGCCTTGAATTCTGGCGCCATTGACGCTTTCGAAGTGCGGCGAATGCCGCCCCGAGTCCGCCCCGGTCCGTCAGCGCCAGGCGGACTCCACCGCCCGCCGTGCCGCCGCCAGGTCCACCGCCCGCCCGTGTCCCGCCAGTCCCGCGCCGAGCGCCGCCAGACTCGCGTGGACCGCCGCCGCGGTCGCGTCCGCCCCGTAGTGGTTCACCCGGACCATCTCCGCGGCCAGCGCGCCCCCGCCGGCGGCCAGCGGCAGCGCGGGGTCGTCCGCCAGCGCCCGGGCGACCAGTTCGGAGGCCACCACCCCGGACGGCACCCGCAGTGTCGTGGCGACCGGCGCCGCGTCCGACTCCGCGCGCACGTAGGGCTCCAGGCCGCCGCCCAGGGCCACCGCCCCGGCCCGGGTGGCCAGCGCCGCCGTGCGGTGACGGCGCATCACCGTCTCCGGTCCGTCCGCCTCGATCCGCTCCAGGCACGCCTCCAGGGCGAGCATCTCCAACTGGGCCGGCGCGTGCAGCAGTGCCGTGCGGCCGCCGTCGACCCAGCGCTCCTTCCAGTCCAGCAGCGACAGGTACGAGCGGCGCGGAGCCTGCGGGTTGGCCGCCATCCGGGCCCACGCCCGCTCGCTCACCGACACCGCCGAGACGCCGGCCGGCCCGCCCATCGCCTTCTGCGCCCCGATCACGCACAGGTCCACGCCCCAGGCGTCCGGCAGCACCGGCTCGGCGCCGACGGAGGCGACCGCGTCCAGGTAGAAGAGGGCGCCCTGCTCGCGCACCGCCTCGCCGATCTCCGCGACCGGGTTGGTGTTGCCGGTCGCGGCCTCGGCGTGCACCAGGGAGACGAAGTCGATCTCCGGGTGCTCGGCGAAGGCCTGCCGGACCTGCGCGGCCGTCACCGCCGTGTGGAACGGCACCGCGAGGTCGATCACGCGTGCGCCGCAGTCCCGCAGCCAGTTCCCGAAGGTCTGCCCGTAGGGGCCGGTGATCACGTTCAGCGCGGTCGTCCCCGGCCCGGCGGCCGCCCTGATCGCGCCCTCCAGGGGGAGCAGCGCCTCGCCCTGTGTGATCACGACGTCCTGCCGGGTGTCCAGCAACCGGGCCACGCGGTCCTCGATGGCGGCGAAGTGCGCGGCGCTCAGCGGGGGCAGGTCGAGGAAGGGGTGGGTCACGGCGGTGCTCTCTTCGCTCACGGAGGGGTGGATCACATCGAGCGTAACGGGCGGGCGCTCACCCCCTCCGACCGGCGACTTCTTAGGCCGGACAGCTCCACCGCCAACGGTTTGATTTGAGAGAACCAAACATCTCCTTATAATCGGAACCCGCAGAACCGGAATGCACAGCTCCGCCACAGACTCACGGGAGGTCTCGTGACCACGCTCCCCGGGCGCCGCCGGGCTCGCGCCCTGGCCGCCGCCACCGCCGCGGCCGGGCTGGCCCTGGTGGCCGGCTGCACGTCGAGCGGGAACGGCTTCAGTGCCTCCAGAACGGCCGCCGGCGGGGTCGAACTCGTCAAGGCCGGACAGCTCACCACCTGCACCCACCTGCCGTACCCGCCGTTCCAGTCGGAGATCGACGGCAAGGTGCAGGGCTTCGACGTCTCGATGGTCGACCTCGTCGCCAAGGACCTCGGCGTGAAGCAGCAGATCCTCGACACGCCCTTCGAGAACTTCAAGACCGGCGCCTTCCTCAACTCCGGCGAGTGCGACCTGGCCGCGGCCGGCATGACCATCACCGCCGAGCGCAAGAAGAACGTCGACTTCTCCACCCCGTACTTCGACGCCACCCAGGCCCTCCTCGTGGCCAAGGGCAGCGGCGTCACCTCGCTCGCCGACGCCAAGGCCAAGAAGGTGCCGCTGGGCACCCAGGCGCAGACCACCGGCGAGGACTACGCCAGGGCGCAGGGCTTCGACCCGGTCTCCTTCGAGTCCTCCGACGCCGTCCTCAACGGACTGCGCACCGGCCAGGTCAAGGCCGTCGTCATCGACTACCCCGTGGTCCAGGGCTGGCTGAAGGACAAGGCCAACGCCGCCGCCTTCCAGGTCGCCGGCCAGATCAACACCGGTGAGCAGTACGGCTTCACGGTCAAGAAGGGCAACACCAAGCTGCTCGCGGCCGTCGACAGGGCGATCGCGGACGCCAAGGCCGACGGCACCTACAAGAAGCTGTACGAGAAGTGGATCGGCCCGTACGACGCGTCCGCGGCCTCTCCGGCCGCCTCATGACCTCCGCGGACACCGAACTCCAGCCCCGCAGGAAGGGCCTGACCCGGCGGCAGAAGCGCCGCCTGTCGCGCGGCGCGCAGTACGTCGTCTTCGTCGCCGCGGTGGTCGCGTTCGCGGTCGGCGCCGACTGGGGGCGGCTGAAGAACCAGTTCGCGCAGTGGAGCATCGCCCGGCAGATGTTCCCGGACGTCATCACGCTGGCGCTGAAGAACACCGTGCTCTACACGGTGTCCGGGTTCGTCTTCGCCCTGGTGCTGGGCTTGGTGGTCGCGCTGATGCGCCTGTCGTCCGTCGCCCCCTACCGCTGGGTCGCCGGCGTCTACATCGAGATCTTCCGCGGTCTGCCCGCCCTGCTGATCTTCATCTTCATCGGGGTGGCGGTGCCGCTCGCCTTCCCCGGCACGGAGATCGTCGGCGGCACGTACGGCAAGGCCGCCATCGCCCTCGGTCTGGTCGGCGCCGCCTATCTGGCCGAGACCTTCCGCGCCGGCATCCAGGCCGTACCCAAGGGACAGATGGAGGCGGCGCGTTCGCTCGGCTTCTCGCCCGCCCGTGCCATGGTCTCCGTCATCATCCCGCAGGCTTTCCGGATCATCCTGCCGCCGCTGACCAACGAGTTCGTGATCCTCTTCAAGGACTCCTCCCTGGTGCTGCTCCTCGGCGTCACCCTGGAGGAGCGCGAACTGTCCAAGTACGGCCGGGACCTGGCCAGTACGACCGCCAACTCCACGCCGATCCTGGTCGCCGGACTCTGCTACCTGCTGGTCACGATCCCGCTCGGCTTCGTGGTGCGGCGCATGGAGGCGAAGGCCCGGGAGGCCGTGAAATGAGCCGGTCCGAGATCACGGTGAAGGACCTGTACAAGTCCTTCGGCGACAACGAGGTGCTGCGCGGCATCGACCTGGAGATCGGCCAGGGCGAGGTCGTGTGCGTCATCGGCCCGTCGGGCTCCGGCAAGTCGACCCTGCTGCGCTGCGTCAACCTCCTGGAGGAGCCGAGCAGGGGCCAGGTGTTCGTCGGCGGCACGGAGCTGACCGACCCGGATGTCGACATCGACGCCGTACGCCGCCGTATCGGCATGGTCTTCCAGCAGTTCAACCTCTTCCCGCACCTCACGGTGACCGAGAACCTCACGCTGCCGCAGCGCCGGGTGCTCCGGCGGGACAAGGCGCAGGCCGCACGGGTCGCCGGCGAGAACCTCGCCCGCGTCGGCCTGTCCGAGAAGGCGGACGCCTACCCCGCCTCCCTCTCCGGCGGCCAGCAGCAGCGCGTGGCGATCGCCCGCGCGCTGTCGATGGGCCCCGAGGTGATGCTCTTCGACGAGCCGACCTCGGCCCTCGACCCGGAACTGGTCGGGGACGTCCTCGCGGTGATGCGGATGCTGGCCCGGGAAGGCATGACGATGATGGTCGTCACCCACGAGATGTCCTTCGCCCGGGAGGTCGCCGACCGGGTCGTCTTCATGGACGGCGGGGTGATCGTGGAGGACGGTACGCCGGACCGGGTGATCGGCGACCCCACGCACGAGCGCACCCGCCACTTCCTGTCCCGGCTGCTGGACCCGGCCATGGCCCAGGTGGAGGAGGAGTCCTCCGAGTAGACGGGCGGGCCCCGCTGTCGGTGCCGTGTGCGAGGGTTCGGCCATGAACACCGATCACCTGGAGCGGGGCTGGGACGACGCCGTCGCCCTGTTCGAGCGCCGCGGACTGCCCGAGTCGTCGTACGAGAACCTCTACGAGGAGCCGTACGACATCCTCCCCGGCCCGGTCACGATCACCGGTGAGCTGGACCTGGACACCGCCGAGACCTCCGGCACCGGGATCGTGGTCGACGGCGACCTGACCGTCGGGGGCACCGTGTTCAACCTCGACGACGGGTGCCCGGCCCTGGTCGTCCTCGGCGACCTGCGCGCCGCCAACGTCTACCTCGAGGGCGACGCCAAGCTGCTGGTGCTGGGCAGTGTCCTCGTGGACGCCTTCATAGGCCACACGACCGACAAGCTCGTCATGATCCACGGCGATCTGAGGACCCGGGTGACCGTCCTGTCCGGCGAGTTCGCCCCCGACCTCGTCGGCGGCACCCTGCACGGCGCCGTCCTCGCGCCCGCCTACCTGGACCTCGCCCAGGACACCGACCCGGCCTCCGTCCTGGTCCCGGAGGTGCTCCGTGCGGACGGCGAGGAGTGCCCGCGCGGTTTCGACGCCCCCCGGGCGCACGGCGGCCGGCTGCTGAGCCGCCTCGATGAGGGACTTCCCGTCGTCCTAGGCTGAGCCCCATGAGCGATCGACCGGTGCTGCACGTGAAGGGCCGGGTCCTGACGGGACCCGAGGACGTCCGTGACGAACTGTGGGTGGTGGACGGCCGTGTCTCCCACGACCGTCCCGCCGGCGCCCGTGACGTGCGGACCGTCGAGGGCTGGGCGCTCCCCGGTCTCGTGGACGCCCACTGCCACGTCGGTCTCGGCCCGGACGGGCCGGTCGACGCGGAGACCGCCGAGAAGCAGGCCCTCACCGACCGCGAGGCCGGCACCCTGCTGATCCGGGACGCCGGGTCGCCCTCCGACACCCGCTGGGTCGACGACCGCGAGGACCTCCCGAAGATCGTCCGGGCCGGCCGGCACATCGCCCGCACCCGCCGCTACATCAGGAACTTCGCCCACGAGATCGAGCCCGAGGACCTGGTCGCGTACGTCGCCCAGGAGGCCCGGCGCGGTGACGGCTGGGTCAAACTGGTCGGCGACTGGATCGACCGCGACCTCGGCGACCTGGCCCCCAGCTGGCCGAGGGACGCGGTGCAGGCGGCGATCGCCGAGGCGCACCGGCTCGGCGCCCGGGTCACCGCCCACTGCTTCGCCGAGGACTCGCTGCAGGACCTGGTCGAGGCCGGCATCGACTGCATCGAGCACGCCACGGGCCTGACGGAGGAGCTGATCCCGCTCTTCGCCGCCCGCGGTGTGGCCATCGTCCCGACCCTCGTCAACATCGCCACCTTCCCGCGGCTGGCGGCCGGCGGCGACGCCCGGTTCCCGCGCTGGTCGGCCCACATGCGCCGGCTCCACGAACGCCGCTACGACACCGTGCGCTCCGCCTACGACGCGGGCATCCCGGTGTACGTCGGCACCGACGCCGGCGGTTCGCTCGCCCACGGCCTGGTCGCGGGCGAGGTCGCCGAACTGGTCACGGCCGGGATCCCGGCCGTCGACGCGCTCGCCGCGACCAGCTGGGCGGCCCGCGCCTGGCTCGGCAGGCCCGGCCTGGAGGAGGGCGCGCCGGCGGACCTGGTGGTGTACGAGAGCGACCCGCGCGCGGACGTACGCGTCCTCGCGTCCCCCCGACGGGTGGTGCTGAACGGGCGGATCGTCGAGTAGGGGAACGACTGTGCGCGAGGGTTCGAATGTGCGCGCGGAAAGTCCACTAATGAGTGAAGTCACGCTGGATCGCCGCCCGTTCACCCACAGTGCGTAATTCTTGGCGGGTCCCGAGCAAGTTTCCTCTGGGGGTCCCACCACCGTGAACAGCGACACCTTCCGTATGCCCGCACGCCGTCTCGCGACCGTCGCGGCGGCCACCGCCCTGGTCGCCGGTCCCGCGGTCCTGGCGGGCGCGGGCACCGCGCACGCGACCACCGGCCAGGGCCGGGCGAGCGCGGTCGTGCTCCGCACCGGCCTGGACGTCTCTCTCCTGAACAAGACCGTGAACGTCCCGCTCGCGGTCACCCTGAACGAGGTCCGGGCCCCGCAGAGCGCCGACCGCACCGCGCTGACCGCCACCCTCGACGGAGTCGACGGCGGCAAGCCGTTCAACGTCCTGAGCGCCGACGTCGCCTCGGCGAAGGCGACCGTCTCGGAGGGCGTGGCCGAGGGCTCGGTCCACCTGGCCCACGCCCGCCTGCACCTGCCCGGCCTGCCCCTGCTCTCCCTCGTCGAACTGGACACGGTCACCTCCAGGGCCACCTGCGAGACCGGCGAACACCCGGTGGCCGAGGCGAACGTGCTCGGCGCCGTCACGGTCCTCGGCAAGCGGATCACGCTGAGCGCCGGCGGCCCCACCGACGTCCGTGTCCCCGGCGTCGGCGAGGTCCGCCTCGACCTGTCCAAGCGCGAGACGACCTCCACGACGGCGGCGGCCAGCGCCCTGGAACTCAAGATCTCCGTGAACCCGCTGAAGCTGAACGTGGCGGACGTGGAGGGCACGCTGACCCTGGCGAAGGCGACCTGTGAGACCCCGCCGGCCCAGGCCGCCCCGTCCGACCAGGCCGCCGCGTCCGGCTCGGCCGGTCCGGTGACCGACGTCGAACCCCAGGGCGCCCCGGCGAAGGAGACCGACCTCGCCGAGACGGGCGGCAGCTCACTGACGCCGTATGTGGCGGGAGGGGCGCTGGCGCTGCTCCTGGCGGGCGCGGGGGCGGTGACTGTCGCCCGACGCAAGCGGTAGCGCCCCCGTCAGGGGCGCGGGGAACTGCGCGACCGGCCACAGGCGACCGGCGGTCGGCAACGGCGCGCAGTCCCCGCTCTCCTACCCCCCGACCAGGGTCAGCGCCCGGTCCAGCGCCTGCAGGAACCCGTTCACCGTCCCCCGGTCCCGCACCGCGATCCGCAGCCACTCCTCGTCCAGCCCGGGAAACGTGTCCCCGCGCCGCACCGCGTAGCCCAGCACCCGCAACTGCCGCCGCACCGCGGCCGCCCCGGCCATCCGGACGAGCACGAACGGCCCCTCCGCGGGCCCCGCCACCCGCACCCCCTCCGGCGCGAACTCCTCGAGACCCGCCACCAGATGGGCCCGGTCGGCCGCCACCCGGTGCGCCGCGTGCGCCGCCTCCGCCAGCGCGCGCGGCGCCACGCACGCCTCGGCCGCCACCAGCGCCGGCGCCGACACCGGCCACAACGGCTGCGCCCGGGACAGCTCGGCGACGGTCTCCGGCGCGGCCAGCGCGTAGCCGACCCGCAGCCCGGCCAGCCCCCACGTCTTCGTCAGGCTCCGCAGCACCACCAGCCCCGGTACGTCGGTCCGCGCGGCCAGCGCCTCCCGCTCACCCGGCACCGCGTCCATGAACGCCTCGTCCACCACCAGCGTCCGCCCGGGCCGGGCGAGCCGGGCGACGGCCCCGGCGGGATGCAGCACCGACGTCGGATTGGTCGGATTGCCGATCACCACCAGGTCGGCGTCCTCCGGCACGGCCGCCGGATCGAGCCGGAACCCGTCCGCCTCCCGCAGCAGCACCCGGCCCACGGTGTGCCCGGCGTCCCGCAGCGCCATCTCCGGCTCGGTGAACTGCGGATGCACCACCACCGGCCGGCGCACCTTCAGCGCCCGCGCCAGCAGGACGAACGCCTCGGCGGCGCCCGCCGTCAGCAGCACCCGTTCCACCGGCAGCCCGTGCCGTGCCGCGACCGCCGCCCGCGCCGCCCGGCCGTCCGGATAGGCCGCGAGACCGCCCAGCGACCCGGCTATCCGCTCCCGCAGCCAGGCCGGGGGAGTGTCGGCCCGAACGTTGACCGCGAGGTCGACGAGGGCGGAGCCGGCGTCGCGGACCTCGGCGTCGCCGTGGTGACGCAGGTCGTGCGGGTCCCCGGAGCCGCCGGAGCCGCCGTCAGTGGGCATGCGCGTGCCCGCCGTGATGGTGGTGCCCGTGCCCGTGTCCGTGCTCGTCGCCGTCGTCGTCGGGATGGAAGTGCGGCTGCTGCGGCAGTCCGACCTTGTCCTCGAAGCCGGGCAGCGCGATCCGGTACACGCACGAGTCGCAGTTCATCCGCACCGCGTCCGCGGCCGCCTCCCGGTACCGCTCCATCACCAGGTCGAGCAGCTCCGGCTCGGGTCCGATGACGTCCGCCGAGCGCACCTCGGCCTCCGGGTGCGCGGCCGCCCAGCCCTCGGTCTGCTGCCGCACCCGCTCCGGCAGGATCCCGGTGAACAGGAAGTACGGCAGCACCACGATCCGGCGCGCCCCCAGTCTCAGACACCGGTCGAGCCCGCTCGGCACGTCCGGCGCGGCCAGCGACACGAACGCCGTCTCCACACCGGAGTAGCCGCGGCCCTCCCACAGCAGCCGCGCCGCCCGGTGCACCTCGGCGTTGGCGTCGGGATCCGTGGAACCCCGGCCCACCAGCAGCACCGTGACGTCCGCCCGGTCCAGCGGGGCCCGTCCGCCGTCGGCGCCCAGCGCCTCGTCGATGCGCCGCTCCAGCACGGTCAGCAGCGCGGGGTGCGGACCCAGCGGCCGCCCGTAGGTGTAGGAGATCCCCGGGTGCCGTTCCTTCTCGCGGGCCAGCGCGGCCGGGATGTCGCCCTTGGCGTGACCGGCGGAGACCAGCATCAGCGGTACGGCGGCGAAACGGCGCACGCCGCGTTCCACCAGCTCGGCGACCGCCTCCCCCAGCGGGGGCGGCGACAGCTCGATGAAGCCGCCGGCGACGGGCAGTTCGGGATTGCGGCGGCCCAACTCCCTCACGAAGTCACGGAACGCCTCGGCCCCGGCTTCGTCCCGGGTGCCATGGCCGGCGATGAGCAGGGCGGGCGGGGTGTTCACGGTGTCTCCTCGGAAGTGGGGTGGTACAGCAGGGCGTTGAGCGCGGCGGCGGCGACCGCAGAGCCGCCCTTCTCGGACACGTTGCTCACGGCGGGCAGCCCGCTCGCCCGCAACGCGGCCTTGGACTCGACCGCGCCGACGAAACCGACGGGCAGGCCGATGACGAGCGCGGGAGCGGCGTCCAGCGTCAGCAGCTCCTCCAGGGCGGTCGGCGCGTTGCCGATGACCCACAGGGCGCCGGGCCCGACCTGCTCGTAGGCGAGCCGGACCGCGTGCGCGGAACGGGTCAGCCCGGCAGCGGAGCCGGCGTCGGGCAGCCGGCACACGGTCTCCCGGCGGGTGATGCCGGCGGCGACCATCGCCACGTCCACGACGACCGGCGCCCCGGCGTGCAGCGCGGCGTGCGCCGCCGCCAGGTCCGCCTCGTCGGTGACGAGGTCGGCCGCGTACTCCAGGTCGGCGGCGGAGTGCACGACCCGCTCCACGACGGCGCGGGTCAGCGGCGGGAGGTGCGAGGTGTCCAGGCGGGCGCGCATCCGCCGGTAGGACTCCTCCTCGATGGGATGGACGACCCGGTTCACTCGGCCCCCTCCGACGCGGTCTCCTGCCAGCGGTAACCGCGCGGGGTGACCATCCGCCCGGCGATGTTCCTGGTCGCCGTGTTGCCGACGGTCACGACGGTCATCATGTCGACCCATGCCGGGTCCATCTCGCCCAGGGTGGTCACCCGGCTCGACTCGTCGGGGCGCGAGGCGTTGCGCACGACACCGACGGGCGTCGTCGCCTCGCGGTGCCCGGCCAGGATCGCCAGCGCCTTCGGCAGCTGCCAGTCACGGCCCCTGGAGCGCGGGTTGTAGAAGGTCACCACGATGTCCGCCTCGGCGGCGGCCCGTACCCGGCGCTCGATGACCTCCCAGGGCGTGTGCAGGTCGGACAGGCTGATGGAGACGTGGTCGTGGCCCAGCGGCGCGCCGAGGACGGCCCCGGCGGCGAGCGCCGCGGTGACACCCGGGACGCCGACCACGTCGATGTCGTCGGAGGCCTCGGCGAGCGCGGGGGAGGCCATCGCGTACACGCCTGCGTCGCCGCTGCCGATCAGCGCGACGGCGTGCCCGGCACGCGCCTCGGCGACCGCCGTCCGGGCCCGCTCCTCCTCGGCGCCGAGACCCGACTCCAGGACCCGGGTGCCGGGCCGCAGCAGGTCGCGGATCTGGTCGACGTACTGGTCGAGCCCCACCAGCACGGAGGCGCGCCGGAGTTCGGCCAGCGCCCGCGGGGTGAGCAGGTCACGGGCGCCGGGTCCGAGCCCGACGACCGCGAGCCGGCCGCGCGGGGACCGGCGTACGACGGCACAGGTCGCCATGGCGGGCCGGCCGTCCTCGGGGTCCGACTTCCGCTTGGGTACGAGGAGTTCGCCGCCGCGCAGCAGGGCGGCGGCCTCGGCGACGGACGGGGTGCCGACGGCGGCGAGCGGTGCGTCGGAGGGGTTCGGCACCGTCACCGCGGCCAACTCCTCGGCCGGGTACGTCACCAGGGGGACCCCGAGCCGGGCGGCCGCCGCCACGATGCCGGGCTCCTCGGCCTTGGCGTCGACGGTGGCGAGTTCGGCGACGCTGGCCGGGGAGAGCCCGGCGTCCCGCAACGCGCCCACGACCAGGTCGAACACCTCGTCCGCGGGGGCGCCCCGGGAGGCGCCGACGCCCACGACCAGGGACGGCGGGCGCAACAGCACCTCACGCTCGGCCGGTTCGACCGCGCGGTCGGTCAGCCGGACCGTGTACGCGCCCTCCGCGGCGAGCGGCAGCGCCGGCAGCGGCCACGTCGACTCGGCGCGCAGGGCGACCGGTTCGCCGTCGAGCAGCGCCCGGGACACCGCCGCCACCGAGCCCTCGGCCGGGAAACCCAGGGTGTCGAGGCCGGGCAGTCCGACGGCGTCCGTCGCGGTGGTCACCACGGGCTGCGCGGCCAGTACCGCGGCCACCTCCCGGGCGAGGTCGTTCGCGCCGCCCGCGTGCCCGCCGACCAGGGACACGGCGAACCGGCCGCCCTCGTCGACGCAGACCACACCCGGGTCGGCCGTCTTGTCGCCCAGCAGCGGGGCGATCAGCCGGACCACCGCGCCCGTGGCGAGGAAACAGACCAGTTGCCCGCACTCCGCGAACGCGGACCGCACGGCGTCCTGGACCGGACCGTCGTACACCCGCGTGCGGTCCGGCCACGCCGCGGCCAGCCGGTCGCGTGCCGCCGCCCCCGCCGCGGTGGCGGAAATGAGGCCGATCACTGAGCAACTCCTTCTCCGGACGGATCTCCGGACGGATCTTCGGAACGGGGGATCCGATTCCCCCACAGCAGGAACACCGGGTTGGCCGCCGCCAGCCGGGTGACGTCCCCGGGCAGCGGCGCCAGGCGCGACGACTGCAGCAGCACTCCGTCGCAGGAGAACCCGGCACCGGTCAGCGCCTCGCGCGCGGCCGGCACCCGGTCCAGGGCGGCCAGCGCGACCACCACCGTCCGCCGGGCCCGCCGCGCGCAGGCGCCGACCACGGCGGGCAGCTCACGGCCTCCGCCGCCCACGAACACGGCGTCGGGATCCGGGAGCCCGGACAGCACCTCGGGCGCCGTACCGTGCACCACGTCCACGTACACGCCGTGCGCCCGCGCGTTGGCCGCGATCCGCTCCACCCCGTCCGCGGCCTTCTCCACCGCGACGACGGCCGACCCCAGCCGGGCGCACTCCACCGCCACCGACCCGGACCCCGCGCCGACGTCCCAGACCAGGTCCCCGAGGCGCGGACCGAGCCTGGCCAGCGCCAGCGCCCGGACCTCGAACTTGGTGATCATCGAGTCCCGGTGGGCGAACTCCCGCTCGTCCAGGGCCCAGCCGGCGGGCCCATCCGGCACCCCGGCGACCGTGCGCACCGCACCGAGCGCCCGCGCCGGATCCAGGCACAGCACCACGCTGACGTCCGCTCCCCAGTCCCGGCGGGCCGCCTCGGCGGGCGTGACCCGCTCCACCCGCTCCCGCTCCGGATCACCGAGCGCGCTCGCCACCACCAGCAGCCGGTCCGCGGGCACCTCGGCCGCCAGCTCCGCCGGGCCGGCCCCCGGCCCCGTCAGCACGGCCACCTTCGGGTGCGCCCGGCACACCTGGACGGCCGTGCGCGGCCGCCGCCCGTGCGCGCTCACCACCACCGCGTCGTCCCAGGGCAGCCCGATCCGCGCGAACGCGGCGGCCACCGAGGACACCCCGGCCCGCACCTCCAGCCGCTCCGGCCCGAACCGCTCGGCCAGCGCCCGCACGATCCCGAAGAACCCGGGGTCGCCGGAGGCCAGCACGGCCACCGGCCGGTCCGCGCCGACGTACTCCGCGACGGCGTCGAGCGCGGGCGCCAGCGGCCCGAGGACGATCCGCTCGGCGCCTTCCGGCAGCCGGGCCGCGTCCAGGTGGCGCCGTCCGCCGACCACCAGCTCGGCCCCGGCCAGCGCGTCAGCCGGGAGCGGCGCGCCCGTGCCCGTACCGAAGACCGTGATCACGTACTCGCCCCCCGCTCGCGCAGGGCCCTCCGGGCCTCCGGGTCGGCCTTGCGGAAGCCGTGGAAGTGGCCGGGGTGGTACAGGTGCGAGCGGGTGCCGTGCGCGTCCAGGGCGGGGCCGACCAGGAACAGGGTGTGCTTCCAGAGCCGGTGCTCCTTGACCGTCTCCTCCAGCGTCTCGATCGTGCACCTGACGATCAGCTCCTCCGGCCAGGTCGCCTGGTAGGCGACGACCACCGGGGTCGACGTCGGATAGCCGCCCTCCAGCAGCTCCCGCACCAGCTGCCCGCTGCGGGCCGCGGAGAGGAAGATCGCCATGGTGGTGCCGTGCCGGGCGAACTCCCGTACCTCCTCGCCCGGCGGCATCGGCGTCTTGCCGCCGCCGAGCCGGGTCAGGACCACGGACTGGGCGACCTCCGGAATGGTCAGCTCGCGCCCGGCGAGCGCGGCGACGGCCGAGAAGGAGGACACCCCCGGCACGATCTCGACCGGCACGCCGATCTCCGCGCACCGGTCGGCCTGCTCCTGGGTACCGCCCCACAGGGCCGGGTCGCCGGAGTGGATGCGGGCCACCCGCAGCCCCTCGGCACGGGCCCGCTCGTAGACGGCGACGACGTCCTCCAGCGACATCGTGGCCGAGTCGAGGATCTCCGCGTCCTCGCGCGCGTGCTGGAGGACCTCCGCCTGGACCAGGCTCGCGGCCCAGATCACCACGTCGGCCTCGGCGATCGCGCGCGCGGCCCGGAACGTCAGCAGATCGGCGGCGCCGGGACCGGCACCGACGAAGGTCACCTTGCCGGTGGGGGCGCCACCGGGGACGGCGGCGCCGGCAGCGGCGGAGGCGGCGGCATCGGCCATGAGAAATCGGTCCTCTCTGGACAAAGGCTGT
Organism: Streptomyces sp. NPDC001068; assembly: GCF_042897315.1. NCBI lineage: Bacteria > Bacillati > Actinomycetota > Actinomycetes > Kitasatosporales > Streptomycetaceae > Streptomyces > Streptomyces sp. NPDC001068. Next base: position 538,261 of record NZ_JBIAYD010000004.1, read on the forward strand.
TACCGGTGGGGCTGGATGTGCGCGGAGGCCGGTCCATCGGATAGCAAGGGCACATGGCGGTCTACGTCGCGCTCGGCGCGTTCCTGATGACGCTGGCCGGCGGCTGGACGGCACAGCGCGTGACCGACCGTCGCCACCTGGTCCTGGGCCTGGCCGGCGGCCTGATGCTCGGGGTGGTCGGCCTCGACCTGTTGCCGGAGGCGCTGCGCGCGGCGAACCGGGAGGTCTTCGGCGTCCCGGCCGCCCTGCTGCTGTTCGTGGCCGGCTTCCTGCTGGCCCATCTGGTGGAACGCACGCTGGCCCTCCGGCAGGCCGCGCACGGCGGCGCCGAGCACGGTCACCGGGCGCCCGAGGTGGGCCTGACGGCGGCCGGCGCGATGGTCGGGCACAGCGCGATGGACGGTGTGGCCATCGGCGCGGCCTTCCAGGTGGGCGGCGGCATGGGCACGGCGGTCGCGCTGGCCGTGATCGCCCACGACTTCGCGGACGGCTTCAACACGTTCACCATCGCGAGCCTCTACGGCAACGCGCGCCGCCGGGCGATAGGCATGCTGATCGCCGACGCCTGCGCGCCGGTCGTCGGTGCCCTGTCCACCGTCTTCGTCACCATTCCGGAGGCGCTGCTCGGCGGCTATCTCGGCCTCTTCGGCGGTGTCCTGCTCTATCTGGCGGCCGCCGAGATCCTGCCCGAGGCGCACCACGAGCACCCGGCCCGCTCCACCCTGCTGTTCACGGTGGCCGGTGCCGCCTTCATCTGGCTGGTGGTGGGCCTCTCCAACTGAGGCGCTCACAGTTTCCCGCCTCTGCCGCCGTCCCGGCGCGGCGGCGCGATGAGCGTGGAGAGGTACGGCAGCGGGGAGCCGTCGAGCTCGGCGGCCGGCCGGATGGACTCCTCGTCCAGGCCCAGCGCCGACCCCCACACGGCGTCCTCGGTCCGCCCGGTCTCCCGCAGCGCCTCGGCGACCGCGGCGGCCTGCCGCCCGAACTTGTACGCCACGACCGTCCCCGGCCCGCTCAGCGCGTCCTTCAGCACCTCGGCGCCCGCCGTCACCGGCACCAGCGTCAACGGCTCGGTCCCCTCGGTGAGCACGGCACCGGAGCGCGCCGCGAGGTCCTGCATGGCGGTGATGCCGGGCACGGTCTCCACGACGACCCCCGGGACCAGCGCGGCGATGGTCTGCGCGAGATAGGTGAAGGTCGAGTAGACGTTCGGGTCCCCGATGGTGGCGAAGGCGACGGACCCGTGCTCGCGCAGCAGCGCGGCGACCCTGGCACCGGCCTCGTCCCAGGCGGCCTCGCGCCGCTCCCGGTCGCTGCGCTCGTTCAGCGCGAACACGACCCGGACGACCTTCCCGGCGCCGACGTAGTGCAGCACGGTGGCCTCGGCGCGGCCCCGCTCACCGGTGTCCATCACGGGTACGACGACCACCTCGGCGGCGCGCAGGGCGTTGACGCCCTTCACGGTCACCAGCTCGGGGTCGCCCGGACCCACTCCGACCCCGATCAGCCTGCTGCTGTTCATGACGTCCGGCACCTCTCCACGAACCTTCGGGCCACACCGGGCTCGGACGCCCAGTGCGTGTGCAGATAACTCGCGTGCACGCCCTGCTGTACAAAACCCTCGACCCGCGGCCGAGGGGCCCGCACGCCCCACGCGGGGGCCGCGCCGGCCCCCGGTTCGACCGCGGTCCGGTGGAACTCGTGGCCCCGCACCCGCGTGCCCGCGACGGCCAGCACACTGTCGTTCACGGCGACGGCGTCCCGGTAGCCCAGAGTCAGCCGCTCGGTCATCCGCGCGTTCGCGTCCAGCACGCCGCACATCGCCAGCCCGTCGAGTTCCCGGCACAGGTAGAGCAGCCCGGCGCACTCGGCGGCCACCGGGGCGCCGCTCTCCGCGAGGGCGCCGACGGCCTTGCGCAGCGACTCGTTGGCGGACAGCTCGGCGGCGTACACCTCGGGGAAGCCGCCACCGATGACCAGGCCCCTCGTCCCGTCCGGCAACTGCTCGTCCCGCAACGGATCGAACGGAATCACCTCGGCCCCCGCGGCGGCCAGCAACTCGGTGTGCTCGGCATAGGAGAAGGTGAACGCGGCCCCGGAGGCGACGGCGACAACGGGCCGCCCGCCCCCCGAACACGACGACCGCGCCACACCACCACCGACCCCGTCCGACACCTGCGGCCGACGACCGGCCGACACCCCCTCCAGCCGGTCTGATGCCTGTGGACGACGATCGGCCGACACCCCCTCCAGCCGGTCTGATGCCTGTGGACGAAGGCCGGTCGGGACCCCCTCCAGCCCGTCCGGCGTTTGAGGACGAGGCCGTTCAGGCCGAAGCGGGGGTACGGGGGTGGCAGCCCCCGAAGCGGGGGGCGAAGGGGCGGCAGACCCCGAGGAGGGGACGGGCGGGGGCGAGGACACCGCCTCGGCCGCGTCCCAGGCCGCACCCGGCAACGCCCCCGCACCCCGCGCCAGTTCCATCAGCGCCCCGAGTTCACACCCGTCGGAGACCCGCGCGGCCATCGCGGCCACCGCCGCCACCGCGTCGGCCCGCCGCTCGGCGACCGGCACCAGCCCGAGGTGCCGCGACGGCGTGTCCACCTGCGCGGCCCGCCGCAGCACCCCGAGCACCGGCACCCCGGAGGACTCCAGCGCCTCCCGCAGCAACTCCTCGTGCCGGTCGGAGGCCACCTTGTTCAGGATCACGCCCCCGACCCGCACCTCCGGGTCCCAGGAGGCGAACCCGTGCACCAGCGCGGCCACCGACCGCGACTGCGACGACGCGTCCACGACCAGCACCACCGGCGCCCGCAGCAGCTTCGCGACATGCGCGGTGGACGCCAGTTCACCTTCCCCGGCGGCCCCGTCGTACAGCCCCATCACACCCTCGACCACGGCGATGTCGCAGCCTCGCGCACCGTGCGCGAACAGCGGCCCGATCAGCTCGGGACCGCACAGGTACGCGTCGAGGTTCCGTCCCACCCGCCCGGTCGCGAGCGCGTGGTACCCGGGGTCGATGTAGTCAGGTCCGACCTTGTGCGGGGACACGGCGAGTCCCCGCGCGGCGAACGCGGCCATCAGCCCCGTGGCGACGGTGGTCTTGCCGCTGCCGGACGACGGCGCGGCGATGACCAGCCGGGGGACGGAGGACATCACCACTCGATGCCCCTCTGCCCCTTCTGCCCGACGTCCATCGGGTGCTTGACCTTGGACATGTCGGTGACGAGGTCGGCGAGGTCGACCAGCTTCTCCGGCGCGTTCCGCCCGGTGATCACGACATGCTGGTCCCCGGGCCGGTTCCGCAGCACCTCGACGACCTCGTCGGTGTCCACCCACCCCCAGTGCATGGGGTACGCGAACTCGTCCAGCACGTACAGCCGGTACGTCTCGGCCGCCAGGTCCCGCTTGACCTGCTCCCAGCCCTCCCGGGCCTTGTCCTCGTTGTCCATCTGCGCGTCGCGCTGCACCCAGGACCAGCCCTCGCCCATCTTGTGCCAGGCGACGGTCCCGCCCTCCCCGGAGTCGCCGAGCACCCGCAGCGCCCGCTCCTCGCCGACCTTCCACTTCGCCGACTTGACGAACTGGAACACCCCGATCGGCCACCCCTGGTTCCAGGCGCGCAGCGCGAGCCCGAACGCGGCGGTGGACTTCCCCTTGCCGACGCCCGTGTGCACGACCACCAGCGGCCGGTTGCGGCGCTGACGAGTCGTCAGGCCGTCGTCCGGTACGACACTCGGCTGTCCCTGCGGCACTACGCCGCCCTCCTCTGCACGTCCTTGACCAGCCCGGCGATGGAGTCCGCCCGCAACTCGCCGAGCGTCACCGCCGTGCCGCCCAGCTCACTCGCCAGCTCCCCGGCGAGCCCGAGCCGTACCGGCCCCGACTCGCAGTCCACGACCACCGAGGCGACCTGGTCGGCCGCGAACAGCCGGGCCGCCCGCCCGGCCAGGGCGACCGGCTCCGGACCGCCGGTGGCCCGTCCGTCCGTCACCACGACCATCAGGGCCCGGCGCGCCGGATCCCGCAGCCGCTCCACCCGCAGCACGTCGTGCGCCCTGAGCAGCCCGGCCGCCAGCGGGGTACGGCCGCCGGTCGGCAGCGCCTCCAGGCGGGCCGCGGCCGCGTCCACGGACGAGGTCGGCGGCAGCGCCACCTCGGCGGCCGAACCCCGGAAGGTCACCAGACCCACCTTGTCCCGCCGCTGGTAGGCGTCGAGCAGCAGCGACAGCACGGCCCCCTTCACGGCGCTCATCCGCTGCCGGGCCGCCATCGACCCGGACGCGTCGACCACGAACAGCACGAGGTTGCCCTCGCGCCCCTCCCGGGTCGCCTGCCGCAGATCGTCCCGCCGCACCACCAGGCCCAGTCCCGACCGCCCCCGCGCCCGCTGGTGCGGGGCCGCGGCCTGCACCGTGGCCGCCAGGTGCAGCTTGGTCAGGGCACCCCGGGGCCGCCGCGCACCCGTCGTACGGCCGTGTTCGGTGCGGGCCCGGGAGCGCCGTCCGGCCGCGCCCGCGCCGATCCCCGGCACGGTGAGCACCTTGGTGCGGAACGGCTCGGCGGACCGCGTGGGCGCCTGTTCGCCGGACCCGCCCGGGGCCTGCGGCTCGCCGTCCTCGCCGGGCTCGGGCCGGGCGCCCGTGTCACCGCCCTGCGGCCCGCCGTCGTCGGGCGCCGGCCCGCCGCCGCCCCCGCCGGGACCGTCCGGATCGGGATCCTCGTCCTCGTCCGCGGCCTCGGCCTCGTCCTCGCCGGAGAACTCCTCCAGCGTCCGGTCCAGCCTGTCCTCGTCGAGTCCGGGCGCGTCGAAGGGGTTGCGGCGCCTGCGGTGCGGCAGCGCGAGCAGCGCGGCCTGGCGCACGTCCTCCGCCAGCACGTCCGTCCGCCCGGCCCACGCGGCCAGCGCGGTGGCGGTCCGCGCCATCACGATGTCGGCGCGCATGCCGTCCACCTCGAAGGCCGCGCAGGTCGCCGCTATCTGCCGCAGCGCCCCGTCGCCCAGTCGCACCGACGGCAGCAACGCCCGTGCCGCCACGACCCGTTGCCGGACCGCGGCCTCCTCGTCGGCCCAACGGGCCGCGAAACCCGCCGGATCGTCGTCGTAGGCGAGCCGCCGGCGGACCACCTCCACCCGCTGGTCGGGCTCGCGCGAGGCGGCCACCTCCACGGTCAGGCCGAACCGGTCGAGCAACTGCGGCCGCAGCTCCCCCTCTTCGGGGTTCATGGTGCCGACGAGCAGGAACTTCGCCGCGTGCCGTACCGAGACACCCTCGCGCTCCACGTACGAGGCGCCCATCGCGGCCGCGTCCAGCAGCAGGTCGACGAGGTGGTCGTGGAGGAGGTTGACCTCGTCGACGTAGAGGATGCCCCGGTGAGCGTCGGCCAGCAGGCCCGGCTCGAAGGCCTTCACACCCTCCGCCAGGGCCCGTTCGATGTCGAGGGCGCCGACCAGTCGGTCCTCGGAGGCGCCGACCGGCAGCTCGACCATGCGCGCCGGACGGGACTCGAACGCCCCGGGCGGGTTGTGCGGACCGTCCGGGCAGCCCGGGTCCGGGGCGGCCGGGTCGCAGGAGAATCGGCAGCCGGCGACCACGTCCACGGTCGGCAGCAGCACCGAGAGCGCGCGTACCGCGGTGGACTTGGCGGTGCCCTTCTCGCCGCGCACGAGCACGCCGCCGACCGCCGGCGACACGGCGTTCAGCAGCAGCGCCAGCCGCAGGTCGTCCTGGCCGACGACGGCCGTAAAGGGGAAGGGGGTGGTCACTGGTCGCCCTCCAGGTCGCCTTCGAGTTCCAGGTAGGTGGCGCGCAGCCGCTCCAGGGTGTCCGCGTCCGGTTCGGCCCACAGGCCGCGCTCGGCGGCCTCCAGGAGCCGTTCGGTGATGCCGCGCAGCGCCCACGGGTTGGACTTCTTCATGAAGTCCCGGTTCTCGGCGTCGAAGACGTACTCGGCGCTGAGCTTCTCGTACATCCAGTCGTCCACCACTCCGGCCGTGGCGTCGTAGCCGAAGAGGTAGTCGACGGTCGCCGCCATCTCGAAGGCCCCCTTGTAGCCGTGCCTGCGCATGGCCGCCATCCAGCGCGGGTTGACCACCCGGGCCCGGAAGACCCGGTGGGTCTCCTCGCCGAGGGTGCGGGTCCGCACCTGGTCGGGGGTGGCCGAGTCGCCCACGTACGCCTCGGGGCTGGCACCGGTGAGATGGCGCACCATCGCGACCATGCCGCCGTGGTACTGGAAGTAGTCGTCGGCGTCGACCAGGTCGTGTTCGCGGGTGTCCACGTTCTTCGCGGCGACCGCGATCCGCCGGAACGCGGTCTCCATGTCCCCGCGTGCCGCCCGCCCGTCGAGCCCGCGCCCGTAGGCGTACCCGCCCCAGACGGCGTACACCTCGGCGAGGTCGGCGTCCGAGCGCCAGTTGCGGGCGTCGATCAGGGGCAGCAGGCCCGCGCCGTACGCGCCCGGCTTGGAGCCGAAGACGCGGGCGGTGGCGCGCCGCCGGTCGCCGTGCTCGGCGGTGTCCTCGTCGGCGTGCGCGCGCACGTAGTTGCGGTCGGCGGGTTCGTCCAGCTCGGCGACCGCCCGCACGGCGTCGTCGATCAGCCCGACCACGTGCGGGAAGGCGTCCCGGAAGAAGCCGGAGATGCGGACCGTGACGTCGATGCGGGGCCGGCCCAGTTCGTCGGGCGGGACCACCTCGAAGCCGGTGACGCGCCGGGAGGCGTCGTCCCAGACCGGACGGCAGCCCAGCAGCGCCAGGATCTCGGCGATGTCGTCGCCCTGGGTGCGCATCGCGGAGGTGCCCCACACCGTCAGCCCGACGGACTTCGGGTACTCGCCCGTGTCCTGCAGGTACCGCTGCACCAGCGAGTCGGCCAGCGACTGGCCGACCTCCCAACTGAGCCTCGAAGGGATGGCCTTGGGGTCGACCGAGTAGAAGTTGCGGCCGGTCGGAAGGACGTTGACCAGGCCGCGGGTGGGGGAGCCGGACGGTCCCGCCGGGACGTAACCGCCCTCCAGGGCCTTGAGGATGTGGCCGATCTCGTCCGTAGTGCGGGCGAGCCTGGGCACGACCTCGGCGCAGGCGAACTCCAGCACCGCGACGGCGTCGGGGAGTTCGGTACCGACGACGTCACGGACGAGGGAACCGCTCTCCGCGACCGCCCAGCCGCGCTCCTCCATGCCCTCCGCGATCCGCCGGCACAGCTGCTCCAGCAGGTCGACGGCGTCGGCGGCCGTGCGCGACGGACCCTCGACGAGGTCGGACAGCTCCACCGGCACCTTGGCGGGCGCACCGGGCTCGGCCAGCAACTCCTTCTCGACCAGGCCGAAGTGGGCGGCCAGCGCGGCCCTGAGCCCGGGCAGCGCGTTGGCCTGCCCGCCCCACACCTGCGAGGCCCGCAGCACGGCCAGCACCAGGTTCACGCGCGCCTCGCCGACCGGCCCGCCGCCGAGGACGTGCAGGCCGTCGCGGATCTGCACGTCCTTGATCTCGCACAGGTAGCCGTCGATGTGCATGACGAACTCGTCGAAGTCGGCGTCGTCCGGCTGGTCGTCCACGTGCAGGTCGTGGTGGAGCTCGGCCGCCTTGACCAGCGTCCAGATCTGCGCCCGCACGGCCGGTGCCTTCGCCGGGTCCAGGTCGGTGACCAGCGCGTACTCGTCGAGCAGCTGCTCCAGCTTGGCCAGGTCGCCGTAGGTGTCGGCACGGGCCATCGGCGGGACCAGGTGGTCGACCACGGTGGCGTGCCCGCGCCGCTTGGCCTGGGTGCCCTCGCCGGGGTCGTTGACGATGAACGGGTAGATCAGGGGCAGGTCGCCGAGGACCGCGTCCGGCGCGCAGCCGGCCCCCAGCCCGAGCCCCTTGCCCGGCAGCCACTCCATCGTGCCGTGCTTGCCCATGTGCACGATCGCGTCGGCGCCGAAACTGTTCTCCAGCCACCGGTAGGCGGCCATGTAGTGGTGCGACGGCGGCATGTCCGGGTCGTGGTAGATCGCGATCGGGTTCTCGCCGAAGCCGCGCGGCGGCTGGATCATCACCACGACGTTCCCGAACCGCAGGGAGGCGAGGACGATGTCCTCCCCGTCGACGTAGAGGGAGCCCGGCGGCTCGCCCCACGCCTCGGTCATCGCGTCCCGCAGCCCGGGTTCGAGTTTCCCGAACCACGCCCGGTAGTCGGCGAGCGGAACCCGCGCGGGCGCCGAGGCCAGCTGCTCCTCGGTCAGCCACTCCACGTCGTGCCCGCCGGCCGCGATCAGACGGTGGATCAACTCGTCACCGTCCGAGGGGTATTCGGTGACGCCGTAGCCGGACTCCCTGAGCGCGTCGAGGACTCGCACCGCCGAGGCGGGCGTGTCCAGTCCGACCGCGTTGCCGACCCGCGAGTGCTTGGTCGGGTACGCGGTGAAGACCAGCGCGACGCGTTTGTCCGCGTTCGGCTTGTGCCTCAGCCCGGCGTACCGGACGGCGATCCCGGCGACGCGTCCGGCCCGCTCGGGGTCGGCGACGTACACCGGGACGTCGTCCGGGCCCTGCTCCTTGAAGGAGAACGGCACGGTGATCAGACGGCCGTCGAACTCCGGGATGGCGACCTGCATCGCCGCGTCCATGGGGGAGAGCGCGGCGTCGGAGTCGTCCCAGGCCTGCCGGGAGGAGGTCAGGCACAGCCCCTGCAGCACGGGCACGTTCAGGTCGGCGAGCGCCCCGACGTCCCAGGCCTCCTCGTCGCCGCCGGCCGAGGCCTGCGAGGCGTGGGTGCCGCCGGCCGCCAGCACGGTGGCGACCAGCGCGTCCGCCCCGGCCAGGATCTCGTACAGCCCGGCGTCCGCGCCGCGCAGCGAACCGCAGTACACGGGAAGGGCGTTGGCGCCCCGCGCCTCGATCGCCTCGCACAGGGTGTCCACGAAGGCGGTGTTGCCGCTGAGTTCGTGGGCCCGGTAGAAGAGCACCCCGACCGTGGGCCGCCCCTCCCGGAGATGGTGACCGCCGTGCACCCCGAACTCGGGCATCTTCCGGGGCTCGGTGAACCCCTCACCGGTCAGCAGCACGGTGTCGGACAGGAACCGGGACAGCTCCAGCAGGTTCTCGGGGCCGCCCTCGACGAGATAGCGCAGCGCCTCCGCGACCACACCGGCGGGCACCGAGGACTCGGCCATCAGCTCGGCGTCCGGCACGGCCTCGCCGCCGAGCAGCACGGTCGGGATCCCGGCGGCCCGCAGCGCGGCGAGCCCGTCCTCCCAGGCCCGCTTGCCGCCGAGCAGCCGTACGACGGCGATGTCCGCGCCCGCGATCAGCGCGGGCAGCTCCGCCGCGACGTCGACGCGCGTCGGATTGCCGATCCGGTAGTCGGCACCGGCGGCGGCCCGGGCCGCCAGCAGATCGGTGTCGGCGGTCGACAACAACAACACAGTGCTCATGCGGGCGCTCCCGGTGGAATGAAAGGCAGTCCTTGCGGCGCGCCCGACTCGATGAGCCGCCAGAGCGCGTCGGTGTCCGCGTGCTGTTCGATCAGGTCGCCGAGCCGGTCGAGCTGCTCCTCGCGCAGCGCGGCGAACGAGGTGTCGGGGGCCGGCACGAACCGGCGGCCCGCGGCGGCCGCGACCTCGCGCAGGAAGGCCCGGCGGAAACCGTCCGACTCCAGGGAGCCGTGCCAGTGGGTGCCCCAGGTCTGTCCGACCCGGCAACCGTCCAGGAAGGCTTCTCCGCCGGTGACTTCGGCGACCCCGTGATGGATCTCGTACCCCTCGACCCGCTCGCCGAGGGCCTCGCCGACGGGCCGGGTCAGTGTCTTCTCCCGGGCGAACCGGACGCGTACGGGCAGGATCCCCAGTCCGTCCACGTGCCCCCGCCGGCTCTCCACCTCGTCCTCGATGTGCTCCCCGAGGACCTGGAAGCCGCCGCAGACCCCGAGCACGGGCCGCCCCTCGGCGGCCCGGCGGCGCAACGCCTCCGCGAGCCCCCGCTCGCGCAGCCACTCCAGGGCGCGGACCGTGCCCCGGGTACCGGGGACGACGACGAGGTCGGCGTCGGCGAGTTCCTCCGGCCGGTCCACGAACCGCACCACGACACCCGGTTCGGCGGCCAGCGCGTCCACGTCGGTGAAGTTGGACATCAGGGGGATCGCGCAGACGGCGACCCGGAGCACGTCCTCGCCGACGGGCGGCGCGGTGTCCGACTCCCGTACCGTCCCGCGCAGCGACACCCTGAGCCCGTCCTCCTCGTCGATCCCGAGCCCGTGCCGGAAGGGGAGCACGCCGTACGTCCGGCGTCCGGTCAGCCCGTGCAGCATGTCGAGGCCCGGCTCCAGCAGGGAGACGTCGCCACGGAACTTGTTGACGAGGAACCCGGAGACCAGGGCCTGGTCCTCGGGCGAGAGCAGGGCGACGGTGCCGAAGAAGGAGGCGAACACGCCCCCGCGGTCGATGTCGCCGACGACGAGGACGGGAATCCGCGCGTTGCGCGCGATCCCCATGTTCACGATGTCGGTCCGGCGCAGGTTGATCTCCGCCGGACTGCCCGCCCCCTCACAGATCACCGCGTCATACGTGCCCCGCAACTCGGCGAGGCAGTCGAGCACGGTGCCGAGCAGCTTCTGCCGCCGTCCGCCGTGGTAGCCGCGCGCGCTGAGCTCACCGACCGGCTTGCCGAGCAGCACGACCTGACTGCTCTGCTCGCCGCCCGGCTTGAGCAGCACGGGGTTCATCAGCGCGGTCGGCTCGACGCGGCAGGCCTGCGCCTGCATGGCCTGCGCCCGCCCGATCTCGGCGCCCTCGCGGGTGACGAAGGAGTTGAGGGACATGTTCTGCGCCTTGAACGGCGCGACCCTGACGCCCTGCCGGACCAGCCACCGGCAGATCCCGGCGGTGACGACGCTCTTGCCGGCGTCGGAGGTGGTACCGGCGACGAGGAGACCGCCGTTGTTCATGAGGCCCTCCCCGAGAGCGCCCCGCGCGCCAGGGCCGCGGCCGCGCTCACGCCGAGCGCCAGCCATCCCACCCGGCGCGACAGCCGTACCGCCCGCTCGATGTCGGCGACTTCCACAGCCCGTCCCTCCCCGTTCAGCACCGGCCGGTGCTCGATGCGCCCCCCGTACGACAGCGTCCCTCCGAGCCGCACCCCGAGCGCTCCCGCGAACGACGCCTCCACCGGCCCCGCGTTGGGGCTCGGATGCTTCGCCGCGTCGGACCGCCAGGCCCGCACGGCTCCCGCGGTGTCGTCGCCGGCGGCGGCCGCCAGCGCGGCGGTGAGCCGTGCCCCCGGCCATCCCGCCACGTCGTCCAGCCGCGCGGAGGCCCACCCGTACCGCCGGTACCGGGCGGACCGGTGACCCACCATCGCGTCCAGGGTGTTGACGGCCCGGAACCCGAGCAGCCCCGGCACCCCGGCGAGGGCTCCCCACACCAGCGCGCCCACGACCGCGTCGCTGGTGTTCTCGGCGACCGACTCCACGACGGCCCGGGCGATCCCGTCGGCGTCCAGGGCCTGCGGATCGCGCCCGCACAGATGGGGCAGCCGGGCCCGGGCGGCCTCGACGTCCCCGGCCCGCAGGGCGCGCCCGACGGCACCGGCCTCGCGGGCGAGCGAAGTGCCCCCGACCACGGCCCAGGTGGCGGTCGCGGTGAGCGCGACGGAGGCGGCGGCGGACGGCCGCAGGGCACGCTGGGCCAGGACGCCCAGCGTCACGGCGCCACCGGCGCAGACCGCGGTGTGCAGGGAGCCCCAGCCGCGGTCGTCCCGCCACAGCACCCGTTCGACGGCTCCTGCCGCCCGGCCGAACGCGGCGACCGGATGCCCGCGGCGAGGATCGCCGAGCAGCAGGTCACCGAGAAGGCCGGCGGCGGCGCCGTACGCGAAGACGCGACCGGCACCCATCGGCTCAGCCGGCCGCGGGGGCGTGAACGGTCCGGGTACTCAACCTCGTTCGGCAGCCGCGCATGGCGATATGTCCTCACTCAGGGTGTCCACGCCCTGGTTCGACGAGACCGGCGGTGAGAGTTCCTGGCTCCCGGGGGTTGTTACCCCGGTGACAGTGGCGGGACCGCGCCGGATTCGCACCGGCTTCCTCTCTTGCCGCCGTACTTGGCTCCGGAAGTCCACCACGCCCCCGGAAGAGCCGTCAACTTGCCGTTGACCTGCGAGGGGAGTGTGTGGGAAGGCCCACACCGGTGGTCCAGCGGGGTTCGTGGGGCATGTCGAAGGCTCCTTCCCGACGGATCGGGAAGGAGCCTTCGGAGGCCGCCGGCGACCGGTCCGGCAGGGCCGTTGCCACGGCCGGGACCTTGCGACGGTCAGGACTCGGCGTAGGTCAGGACTTGGCGACGATCAGGTGGATGCCGTAGGCGACGACGGCCGCGCAGGCCGCGAAGCACAGGTAGGCGGCGGTCACGGCCAGGGCCGCGGAGTCGCCCTGGGCCGTGGCGCGTTCGCGGGCGGACAGGCCCTTGATGCCGAGGGTGAAGAGGGCGACCATGCCCACGGTGACCACGAGGCTGACGCCGAAGACGGAGCCGATGGCTGCCCAGTCGATGTTCATGTCGGGTTCTTCCTCGGGTGTCAGACGGTCGCGGCCGGGTCGGCGGCGGGAGCGGCGGGGGAGGGGATGGTGGCCGTCAGGGCGTCGGCGACCGGGCCCGCGGGCGGCGGGGTCACGGCGGCCATCGCCGCGGTCACCACGCCGGACGGCTCGGTGCCGTCGGTGTCGTTGACGTTCGCGCTGTCCACCACCTGGCGGCGGGAGAGCTTCCAGATCGCGGCGCTCGCGGCGACGAGGAAGACGGCGACGGCCGCCGTGCCCCAGTCGCCGAGGTCGGTCACGGACTCGGCGAGCGCGCCGACGGCCGCGGCCGCGGGGAGGGTGAGCACCCAGGCGACCATCATGCGGGTCGCGGTGGACCAGCGGACCGTGCCGCCCTTGCGGCCCAGGCCCGCGCCCATCACGGAGCCGGAGACGACGTGCGTGGTGGAGAGCGAGAAGCCGAGGTGGGAGGAGGCCAGGATGGCGGTGGCCGCGCTGGTCTGGGCGGCGAAGCCCTGCCGCGGCTGGAGGTCGGTCAGGCCCTTGCCCATGGTGCGGATGATCCGCCAGCCGCCGATGTAGGTGCCGAGCGCGATCGCCAGGCCGGCGGAGAGGATGACCCAGGTGGGAGGGTTCGAGCCGGGCGCGACGGAGCCGCCCGCGATCAGCGCGAGGGTGATGATGCCCATCGTCTTCTGCGCGTCGTTGGTGCCGTGGGCGAGTGAGACGAGGCCGGCGGAGGCGATCTGGCCGGCGCGGTAGCCCTTGCGGGTGGCGTTGTCGTCGGCGTTCCCGCCGATCCCGTAGGAAAGGCGGGTGGCGAGCATCGCCGCGAGGCCCGCGACGACGGGAGCGGCGACCGCCGGCAGCAGGATCTTGGTGACCAGGACGTCGCCGTGCACCGCGCCGAAGCCGGCGGAGGCGACGGTGGCGCCGACAAGGCCGCCCATCAGGGCGTGCGAGGAGCTGGAGGGCAGGCCCACCAGCCAGGTCACCAGGTTCCAGAGGATCGCGCCGACGAGGGCGGCGAAGATGACCTCGGGCCGGATGCCGTTCTCGTCGACGAGGCCCTTGGAGATCGTGTTGGCGACCTCCACGGAGAGGAAGGCGCCCACCAGGTTGAGCGCGGCGGACATGGTCACCGCGATCTTGGGCTTGAGCGCGCCGGTCGAGATGGTCGTGGCCATCGCGTTGGCGGTGTCGTGGAAACCGTTCGTGAAATCGAACGCGAGTGCGGTCACCACCACAATCGCGAGGATCAGCGAGAAGCTTTCCATTTACCCAGACAATCTTTAGAGGTCATCAGCTGTTGGACCGTAGGAAACCTGAATGAACGGAAGGTGAACTGAGATGGTCCCTGTGGTGTCTGGTGACGTCTGTGGAGTATCCGGGCGCGCGGACGGGCCGGGCCGCCGTACCGAATCGGGCCCGGCGGCCCGTTCGTCCGTTGGTCAGCGGCCGTCGGCGAACGCCTTCAGCCGGCCCGCCGATCCGTTGAAGAGATTCTGGTCACCCGGCAGGCCGCCGCGGTTGTCGTACTGCCAGAACGTCCATCGCGACCAGCCTCCCGGCAGCGTGCCCGCGTCCGCCGAGCCGTGCCGGGCGATCCACAGGGCGTGGTCCGCGGCGAAGGCGCCGCTGCCGCCGGTGCAGAGGTTCCACCAGTGGGTGGTTGTGTAGATCACCGGCCGCCGGCCGGTCTCCCGCCTCATCTCGTCGCTGAAGGACCTGATCCACCGGACCATCCCGGAGCGGCTCAGGCCGTAGCAGCGGTGCTTCCTGTCGTACGGGTCGTACTCGATGTCGAGCGCCGGCGGCAGGGTCCAGCCGTCCGCGCTCCAGGTGCCGCCGTGGCTCACGAAGTACGCGGCCTGGCGGGCGCCCGACGACTGGTCGGGCAGGGCGAAGTGGTAGGCGCCCCGCATGATCCCGGCCGCGCGTGAACCGTTGTACTGCTGGTCGAAGTACGGGTTGCGGTAGCCGGTGGACTCCGTCGCCTTGATGTAGACGAACATGGCGCCCTCCGCCCTGGCGCGGGGCCAGTCGACGTTCTTCTGGTGCGAGGAGACGTCGTGCCCGGCCGGCAGGTCCGCCGCGGACGCCGGTGTCCCGACGAGCGCGGGAGCGGCTCCCGCGAGGCAGAGGGCGAGGACGGCCGCGGCGAGCGTGCGGGCGCGGTGCCGCCGGTGGCGCGGGCGTGGCAGGAAGCGGTCACGGGCCATGAATCCCCCCGGAATGGCGACGTCTGTGACAAATCGTCCAGAGGCTATTGGAAGATCGACGGATCATCGGCGATCTTCGGCCAAGCTGCGGAATGGCTGTTTTTGTGCTGCTTTGCGCTCTACTGGATCCGGGGCGTCCGGCCTAAAGTGCATTGCCGCACAGGCCGGTTGGGGCGTCGGCTGGCAGGATCGGATCATGGCTGAACGGCGGCGGGACGAGCGGGACGGGCGGGACGGACAGGGTGGCGGGCGAGGTGTCTCGCAGCCGCGAAGACGGGACGTGCGCGCGGAGGAGACGGCCGCCTGGCGCGAACTCGTCGCCACGGCCTGTCGTACGGTGGCCGACGGGCTGGTCGTCGGCACCTCCGGCAACGTCTCGGTGCGCGTCGGCGACACCGTGCTGGTCACGCCGTCCGGCGTGCCGTACGACCGCCTCACCCCCGACGACGTGACGGGCGTCGACCTCCTCGGCCGTCAGGTGCTGGGCACCCTGGCCCCCACCAGCGAGCTGCCGATGCATCTGGCCATCTACGGCGGCACGGACGCCGGTGCCGTCGTGCACACCCATGCCGTGCACGCGACGGCCGTCTCGACGCTCGTCCCGGAGCTTCCGGTGATCCACTACATGTCCGCCGCCCTCGGCGGAGCCGTCCGAGTCGCCCCTTATGCGGCATACGGCACGGACGAGTTGGCCGAGAACACGCTCCGCGCCCTGACCGGACGCTCCGGCTGCCTCCTCCAGAACCACGGCGCGATCACCTACGGCACCACCCTGGCCCAGGCCTACGACCGCACGGCCCAGCTGGAGTGGATGTGCCGCCTGTGGCTGACGGCGTCCTCGATCCCGGGCCGGACCCCGACCCTGCTCTCGCCCGAGCAGCTGGCCGACGCGGGGGAGCGCCTGCGGGGCTACGGCCGGCAGGAGGGATAGGCGCCGACGAAGGGCGCCGACCGGACGGCCTCCTTCCCGTCCCGTCTCCCGGGGGTATGCGCCAGCCCCTTCCCGTCCCGTCTCCCGGGGGTATGCGCCAGCCCCTTCCCGTCCCGTCTCCCGGGGGTATGCGCCAGCCCCCTCCCGTCCCGTCTCCCGGGAGTACGCGCCAACCCCCGCCCGCCCCGCGAGCCCCGTTCACGCCACCGGCGCCGCGCCTCTCCACTGGCCGCCGTCCCGGTCCGCCCCGACACTGGACAGGTGCGCCCAGTCAAAGTCACGGCCGCCGCCGTCGGTGCCGTACTCGCCGCCGGCGCGGCCAGCGTGGCCGCGGGACGGTTCGCGAGTGACGCCGCGCTGAAGGCACCGCCCGGCCGGCCCCTGCCCACCGAGCCCCGCCTCACCGTGCACGGCACCGCGGCGGGCCGGATCACCCTCACCCGGGACCTCGCCTCGCTGCGCCCCGGCACCTACGGCCTGGCCGGCGACGGCTCGCACGCGGTCGTCGGAGCCGTCCTGGAGTCCGCCGCGGACACACCGGACACCGTCGTGCGACGACTGGAGAGCGTGACCCACGGCGCGCTGGAAACCGGCGACAAGGTCTGGCTCACCCCCAACGTCCACATCGGCAACCCCGGCGCGGCCCTCGGCCTGGACTACGCGGACATCGACATTCCGGGCGAACTCGGTTCGCTGCCCGCCTGGTTCGTGCCCGGCTACCGGGACACCTGGGTGATCGCGGTGCACGGCCTGGGCGCCACCCGCGAGCTCCCGATGAACGTCATGCGGTTCCTGCACGGCAGGCGCCTGCCCGTCCTCGCCCTCGCCTACCGCGGCGACCTCGGCGCCCCGCGCTCCCCGGACGGCCTTAACCACCTCGGCGAGAGCGAGTGGCGCGACCTGGACGCGGCGATCCGCTACGCCGTCCGCTACGGCGCCCGCCGTGTCGTCCTGTACGGCTGGTCCACCGGCGCCACCATGGCGCTGCTGGCCGCCGTCCACTCGGCGCTGCGCGAACGCGTCTCCGGGCTGATCCTGGACTCGCCGGTGCTCAGCTGGGAGGCCACCCTGCGGGCCCTCGCCCAGGCACGGCACACCCCCGACCCGCTGCTCCCGCTCGCCGTGCGGGCCGCCCAGGGCCGCGCGGGCCTGTACACCGACCACGTCGGCGCGCCGGTCGACCCGCAGCAGCTCACCGTGCCCACCCTGATCGTCCACGGCCCGGACGACACGGTGGCCCCGTGGGGGTACTCCCGCCGGCTGGCCGCGCGGCGCCCCGACCTCATCGCCCTGCACACCGTGCCGGACGCCCCGCACGGCGCCATGTGGAACGCCGACCCCCAGCAGTACGAGGAGCGGCTCCGCCGATTCCTCACACCCCTGATGTGACGTCCGCGCGGGGCGCTCCCTCCGGCGGTTCCTCCGGTCTCTCCGGTCGCACCGCCGTACCGCCGTGACTCCTGCCGCGCGTGACGCCCGTCCCCGACCTCGCCCCGACCCCGCCCCGACACCGGCCGGAGGCCCCGGTTCCAGGCGGTCCCGAGGGTTCCGTTTAAGGCCGTACCACTGGCCTGAACATGTCTCCTCGCCTCCGTTCGGACCCCGTGCGTTGGCCAGCCCCGTCGCCCGCCGTGACATTCCGTTTGGGTTTTCGGACCGTCAACCGGAAGACTGCACCCGTGACGTCCCGTATCCCGCGCGACTCAAGGCTTCGACTCGTCCGAACGCGACCCCTGGCCGCAGCCCCCCGAGCGATGAACCAGCGGCCCGCGCGCCGCCCCGCACCCCGCCCGCCCGAGGGCACCCCGGCCCCCGCCGAGCTGGCCAGAATGGCGCGGTCCGGGCTGGCCGGAGCGGCCCGAGTCGCCCACTGGGCCGACACGGCCCTCGGTCCGGGCAGCGACGGCGCGACCGCCGACGGCAAGGCCACCCTCTCCGAGGCGTCCGCCGAACGCGCGTCCGGCGATCTCGGTCTGACCGTCGCTCAGATCCGCGCCGACTGGGACACCGCCCGGCTCGCCGGCCTGGTCGAGGTGCACGGCGACAGCGCCCGCCCCGGCTGGCGCCTGCGCGCCTGGGACCGCGACGACAGTGCCGTGCTGCGCGGCTGGGTGGCCCTCTTCGACGCCTGGTCGCTCGCCCATCCGGAGCCCGCGGAGTTCGAGGCCGCCGCCGTCGCCGAGGTCGTCTCGGCCATGCCCCAGGTGCTCTCCTTCCTCCAGCTGTCCGCCGGTCCCGTCCCGGTCGAGCAGCTCCTGGACCTGCTGGGACAGCGGGTCACCGAGCTGCGCACCGAGCGCTGCGAGGTCTCCTACGACACGGAGACCGGGACCGGCACCGACGGCACGCCGGGGTCCGCCGCCCCCGTCACCGCGGTGCCCGCCACCGGCAGCCACCCGGCGGGACGGGTGCCGGCCGAGGACCCCGCCCCCGCCGAGGACGCCGAGCTCGCTCCCCTCCTCGACTGGTCCCTGCACGCCCTCGCATCCGTCGGCGCGCTGACCTACGGTGCCGGCCAGGCCACCCTCACCCCGCTGGGCAGCTGGGCGGTCTGGGTCAAGCTGGAGCAGATCTGCGTGGCCGCGCAGAGCCCCGCCGGGAACATCGAGGTCGCCGCCGAGGAGATGCTGCGCGGCTGCGCCCAGCTGCGCCCGAACGCCGCTCGCGCGGAGTACCGGGCCTGGCTCGCCGCCCGTCCCGTCGGCAGCGCCGTCGCCGAACTCGTCGCCGCCGCCCGCGGCGAGGACGCCCTGTTGCGCGGTCTCGCCTTCGAGGCGCTGCGCGTGGTCGGCGCCCCCGCCGAACCGGACGTCCACGCGGTCGTCGACGAGCCGACCCTGCGGCCGTACGCCCTGCTGTGGCTGGCCGAGCACGACGGGGCCGACCCCGAGGACGCCCACGAGGTGCTCACCCGCGAGGAGGCCACCTGGCTCTGGGTCGACACGGCCGCCGCGGTCGCCGACCACGGTGAGGCGCCCATGCTGGTCCGCCACCTGGAGTCGGCGCTCCAGCCCACCGTCCCCGCACTGCTCGACGAGGTGCGCGCCGTCGGTCACCCCCGGACCGTGCAGGTCCTGGTCGCGCTCGCCGCCGCCCACCCCGACCCGGCGCTGGCCAAGGCCGTCCGCCGGGCCGCCTTCCAGGTGCACACCGGAGGCTGACGGGGCGGACGGCGGGGCGGGTGGGTCAGGCCGTTATCTCCGGGGCGTAGGTGCCGAAGCTCCAGATGTTGCCCTCGACGTCCCGGGCCATGTAGTCCCGCGAACCGTAGTCCTGGTCGGTCGGGGGCATCAGGATCTCCGCGCCGTGGTCCACGGCCCGCTGGTGGTGTGCGTC
Source organism: Streptomyces sp. NPDC001068 (assembly GCF_042897315.1). Lineage (NCBI taxonomy): Bacteria > Bacillati > Actinomycetota > Actinomycetes > Kitasatosporales > Streptomycetaceae > Streptomyces > Streptomyces sp. NPDC001068. The sequence goes on from NZ_JBIAYD010000004.1 coordinate 557,262, forward strand.
GACGTCGTCCACGACGAGGTACACCCCGGTCGGGCCCGCGCCCTCCATCGCCGCGTCGAAGCGCCCGCCGCGGCCCCTGGAGCCCAGCATGATCGCGCCGTTGCCCTGCACCAGCTCCGCGTGCAGCACCAGGCCGTCCTCGCCCTCGTACACCGACAGCTCGGTGAAGCCGAAGGCCTCCGTCAGTTGCTTGATCGCCGCCTTCGCGTCCGTGTACAGCAGTGACGGATAGATGCTCGGCCGTCCGCCGGTCGTGTCTGCCATGCCCGATCACTCCCCTTGTGTGCCGGTCCCCCGAGAGCCTTCGTCCGGTCTGCCGCACAGTCTGGCACCCGGCACCGACAACGCCCCGGACGAAGGGGCCGCGCCGCTCACCGGAAGGTGTCGCACCGCGCCATGTCCCCGGTGCGGTACCCCTGGTAGAACCACTGCTGACGCTGCTGCGCCGACCCGTGCGTCCACGTCTCCGGCGTCACCCGGCCCTGGTACCGCTCCTGGATGCGGTCGTCGCCCACCGCCGCCGCCGCGTCGAGGCCGTCCCGGATGTCGGCGTCCGTCAGGCTGGTGATCAGGGGCCGCCCGGTCGACTCGTCCTTCGTGGTCGTCGCGTGCCGCGCCCACACCCCGGCGTAGCAGTCGGCCTGGAGCTCCACCCGCACCGCGTTGCTGTTCACGCCGGTCATGTTGTCCCGCGACCTGCTCAGCGTGCCCATCAGGTCCTGCACGTGATGCCCGTACTCGTGCGCCACCACGTACGCCTGCGCGAACGGGCCGCCGCTGGCGCCGAACTTGGTCCGCAGCTCGTCGAAGAACCCGAGGTCCAGGTAGACCTTCCGGTCACCCGGGCAGTAGAACGGTCCGACCGCGGAGGTCGCCGTGCCGCACGCGGTGGCGACCCGGCCGGTGAAGAACACCGTCGGGGCGTTCGTGTAGGTGCCCCCGCGCTGCCGGAACTCCTGCTTCCAGAAGTCCTGCACGCTGTTGACCACCGCCACCATCCGGCAGTCGTCCCTGGTGTTCGCGTCCCGTCCGGTATGACAGCTCTGCTGGACCTGCGCCAGCGAGGAGGAGGCGGGCGAGGGCGCGCTGTCGCCGGAGGAGAGACCCAGCTGGTCTGGTCCGACACCGAAGAACAGCGCCAGGATCAGTGCGATCAGGCCGGCCAGGCCGCCGCCGATGGTCGCCTTCCCGCCCGGGACGCGGCTGCTGCGGACGTCCTGGACCTCGGAGGTGTCCAGGTTCGCGTCGTCGTCGAACTGCATGGGGCACCGCCTTCTGCTCACACCGTCCCCTGCATCCACCTTGCGCCATCCCGGCCGTCACTTCCCGTCGATGGGCCGACGAACGCCCGATCGGGCGACGTCCGGGCCCGCCCCCGCGTCACGCCCACCCCCTGATCGCGGCCGTGGCTACGCTCTGCGCCTGATCCATGGGAAAAGGACGCCCGACCGGGCGCCGAAGGGGGTGGCGGTGCCCGTTCTGCGACCCGGGACGACCCCGCCCCCCGCCACCGCCGACGACTCCCCGCGCGATCCCCCCGCCAGGGCCGCCCGCCGCCCCCGGGCCCCCGCGCCCGCGGACCGCCGCCCCCAGGCCCCCCTCCCGTGCGGTCTCCCCGTCCGGCGCCCGCTGTCCGGGACCCTCGCCCGCCGCCTGCTCCCCGCCGCCCTCGCTCTCCTCGTGGCGGGCGCGCTGCTCTGCGCGGTTCAGCAGGTCCGGCCCGTGCCCTACGGGGATCACCTCACGCCCGGCCCGGCGGCGGCCGGCGCGCGGGCCCGCGGGGCGGCCGTCGAGGCGTACGACGGGCGGATCCTGCGGTGGCGCTACGCGCGCGCGGGGCGGCGTCCGCTGAGCGTGCTGCCCGCGCGCGGGCACGCCATCGCCGTCTGGGACGACGGTCTCGTCACCGACACCGACGGCCGCACCGTCCGCTGGCACCGGGCCCTGCCCGCGGCCACCGGCTGGCTCCGGCGACAGGGCGGCGCCGGCGTCCTGCGGCCCCTGGGGCGCGGCATCCTCGCGGTCGTCACCCCGGCCCGCATCGCCGCCTACCGCACCGCCGACGGCGACCTGCGCTGGGTGCTGCCCGCCCGCGCGGGCTGCGCGTTCCGGCCCGAACGTGCCGTACGTCACGGCCGTGCCCTGCTGATCGCCCAGCCCTGCGCGGACGGCGCCTGGACCGCGCAGCTCATCGCCGTGGACGACCTCGGGCGGATCGTGCCGCACCGCGCGCCCCTCGGCAACGACCTCCCCGGCACCCGCCCCGAACACCCGCGCACCGCAAAAGCGCTTGCGCCGCCCCGTTAGACTTGGCCCATGGCCATTCTCCTCGCGCATTAGACGGCGGGAACGTCCTCAGCCGCCCACCCGTCGAACCCCGTACGCCCTGGAGTCTGTCCGTGATCTCCGCCTCCGGTATCGAGCTGCGCGCCGGCGCCCGCATCCTCATCGAGAACGCCACCTTCCGTGTCGCCAAGGGCGACCGTATCGGCCTGGTCGGCCGCAACGGCGCAGGCAAGACGACCCTCACCAAGGTCCTGGCCGGCGAGGGCACCCCCGCCGGGGGCACCGTCACCCGCTCCGGCGAGGTCGGCTACCTCCCGCAGGACCCCCGTACCGGCGACCTCGACGTGCTCGCCCGCGACCGCATCCTGTCCGCGCGCGGCCTCGACGTCCTGATCCGCAAGATGCGCGAGAACGAACAGCGCATCGCCAACGGCCAGGGCGCCACCCGCGAGAAGGCGCTGCGGCAGTACGAGCGCCAGGAGACCGAGTTCCTCACCAAGGGCGGGTACTCCGCCGAGGCCGAGGCCGCCACCATCGCCGCCGCGCTCAACCTGCCCGACCGGGTGCTCGGCCAGCCCCTGCACACGCTCTCCGGCGGTCAGCGCCGCCGTATCGAGCTGGCCCGGATCCTGTTCTCGGACGCGGACACGCTGCTGCTGGACGAGCCGACCAACCACCTCGACGCCGACTCGATCGTCTGGCTGCGCGACTACCTGAAGACCTACCGCGGCGGCTTCATCGTGATCTCCCACGACGTCGACCTGGTCGAGACGGTCGTCAACAAGGTCTTCTACCTGGACGCCAACCGCTCCCAGATCGACGTCTACAACATGGGCTGGAAGCTCTACCAGCAGCAGCGCGAGGCCGACGAGAAGCGCCGCAAGCGCGAGCGGGCCAACGCCGAGAAGAAGGCGGCCGCGCTGCACTCGCAGGCCGACAAGATGCGCGCCAAGGCCACCAAGACGGTCGCCGCCCAGAACATGGCCCGCCGTGCCGACAAGCTGCTGGCCGGCCTGGACGCCGTGCGCGTCTCCGACAAGGTGGCCAAGCTCCGCTTCCCGGAGCCGGCGCCCTGCGGCAAGACGCCGCTGACCGCCGAGGGCCTGTCGAAGTCGTACGGCTCGCTGGAGATCTTCACCGACGTCGACCTGGCCATCGACAAGGGCTCGCGGGTCGTCATCCTCGGCCTCAACGGCGCCGGCAAGACCACCCTGCTGCGGCTGCTCGGCGGGGTCGAGCAGCCGGACACCGGCGAGGTGATCGAGGGGCACGGTCTCAAGCTCGGCTACTACGCCCAGGAGCACGAGACCCTGGACCCGGACCGCACGGTCCTGGAGAACATGCGCTCGGCGGCCCCGGACATGGACCTCGTCGAGGTCCGCAAGGTGCTGGGCTCGTTCCTGTTCTCCGGTGACGACGTCGAGAAGCCCGCGGGGGTCCTCTCCGGCGGCGAGAAGACCAGGCTCGCCCTGGCCACGCTGGTCGTCTCCTCGGCCAACGTCCTGCTCCTCGACGAGCCGACCAACAACCTCGACCCCGCCAGCCGCGAGGAGATCCTCGGCGCCCTGCACACGTACAAGGGCGCGGTCGTCCTGGTCACCCACGACGAGGGCGCCGTCGAGGCGCTCCAGCCCGAACGGATCATCCTGCTGCCCGACGGCGTCGAGGACCTGTGGGGCGCCGACTACGCGGACCTGGTGGCGCTCGCCTGACCGGCGGACCCGTCGTCCTGGTTTGATCGAATGCCTGATCCACTGGCTATGGATCATTCGGCTTATCGGTGATCCATCATCTGTGTGAGATCTCCTCGTATCGAGGTGTGTCATACACCGATTTCACGGCCGATCCCTTTGTCGACAGGGGTCGGCCGTCTCTCGTCCCTGACCTGGCACTTCGCGGGACAACCCGTTCGGCCCCACGGACACCACCCGCTGGAAGTGACGATTCCGCTTGTGGGGATGCGCTCCTGTCGTCACAACGATGTCTCACGGACCTTGCCGAATGGGTGGCCATCGGGCCCCGGAGGGGTGATCATGAGGGGACCAGAGCGCACTTCCCATGAGGAGGCACGGGTGGCCGAGACTCTGAAGAAGGGCAGCCGGGTGACCGGCGCCGCGCGCGACAAGCTCGCGGCAGACCTGAAGAAGAAGTACGACTCCGGTGCGAGCATCCGGGCACTGGCCGAGGAAACCGGCCGCTCGTATGGCTTCGTCCACCGGATGCTCAGCGAGTCGGGTGTCACGCTGCGTGGGCGTGGCGGGGCGACGCGGGGCAAGAAAGCCGCGTCCTGACCCCGGGCGGCCCACCGGCTTCGATGGTGGCCACCCGGTCGGCCGACTGATCGACCGGGTGGTTACTGTGCAGTCACTTAGCATGCCCCACGGCAATGCGTGATGACCGCACACATCGGAGGCGCCCCATGGCTTCGCCCGACCAGGACCTCGCTCCTGTTCTCGACAAGGACGGCGTTCGGCTCACCGTCGAAGACGCGCTCGCCACGGTGACACTGACCAACCCGGCCAAGCGCAACGCCCAGAGCCCCGCACTGTGGCGGACGTTGGCGGAGGCCGGGAGGTCGCTGCCGGGGTCGGTGCGCGTCGTCGTACTGCGCGGTGAGGGCCAGTCCTTCTCCGCGGGCCTCGACCGGCAGATGTTCTCGCCGGAGGGCATCCCGGGCGAGCCCACCTTCATCGAACTCGCGCGCCGTGACGACGCCGGGCTCGACGCGACCATCGCCGAATACCAGCAGGCGTTCACCTGGTGGCGGCGCAACGACCTGGTGTCGATCGCCGCCGTGCAGGGCCACGCCATCGGCGCCGGCTTCCAGCTGGCCCTCGCCTGTGACCTGCGCGTCGTCGCCGACGACGTGCGGTTTGCCATGCGCGAGACCAGCCTCGGCCTGGTGCCCGACCTCACCGGGACCCACCCGCTGGTCTCACTCGTCGGCTACGCCCGCGCACTGGAGATCTGCGCGACCGGGCGGTTCGTCCAGGCCGAGGAGGCGGTCGCGACCGGGCTCGCCAACCTCGCGGTGCCCGCCGCCGACCTCGACGCCGCCGTGCGCGACCTGGCCGGGGCGCTGCTGGCCGCGCCCCGGGACGCGGTGGTGGAGACCAAGGCGCTGCTGCGGGGCGCCGGCGACCGTACCTACGAGGAGCAGCGGGCGGCCGAACGGCAGGCCCAGGCCCGGCGGCTGCGGGACCTCGCGGGCGTCGGCGAGTAGCCCGGCGCGGGCGGGCCGGGACCGGTCGCACCCGCGGCCGGCCGCGGCCGACAGCCGCAACCCCTTCGGACACCGCGACCGTCCCGGGCCCGGCCGGCCGCGGGCCGACAGCCGCACCCCTTCCGACACCGCCACCGCCACCGCCCCGGCCCGGCCGGAGGGCGCCGCTCCGTGCCGTTCCCCCGGTCCGGCGGACATTGCTCCAGCCTGCCGCATCACCGGGGCGGGAGGGGGGCATCCGCACTTAACGTGGTCGCAGGACCACGATCGGAAGGGGCGCACGGCGATGACGGAGATGACGGCGGAGCCGGAGAAGGACCCGAAGGACCCGACGCTGGGGACCCGGAGGACCGTCCGGCGCGGAGGCGGTGACCCGTCGACCCGCGGGCGGACCACGATCGCCGACGGAGTGGTGGAGAAGATCGCCGGACTCGCGGCCCGGGACGTGGTCGGCGTGCACGCGATGGGCAGCGGACTGGCCCGCACCTTCGGCGTGGTGCGCGACCGGGTGCCGGGCGGTTCCAAGTCGGTCAGCCGGGGCGTGAAGGCCGAGGTCGGCGAGGTGCAGACCGCGCTCGACCTGGAGATCGTCGTGGACTACGGCGTGTCGATCGCCGACGTGGCCCGCGCGGTGCGGGAGAACGTGATCGCGGCGGTCGAGCGCATGACCGGCCTCGAGGTGGTCGAGGTCAACATCGCGGTGAGTGACGTGAAACTGCCCGAGGAAGAGGAAGAGGAACCGGAGAGCCGGCTCCAGTGACGGCTGAGGGGAGCTCACCATGAACCTGGCCGTGGTCGGCATGATCGCCGGCATGGCGCTGGGCTTCGCCGGGTACTTCGGCGGGTTCGGCGCCTTCCTGCTGGTGGCGGCGCTGGGCGCCGTCGGGTTCGTCGCCGGCAGGTTCGCCGAGGGGGACCTCGAACCCGGCGACTTCTTCCGCAGCCGCGACGACCGCCGGGACCGTCGGCGATGACCGGCGCGAGCGGTGCGACGGGACGGCCCGCGAGCGTCGTGGCGCCGGGCGACCGCGGGGCCGTCCGGATCGCCGACCGGGTGGTGGCGAAGATCGCGGCCCAGGCGGCCCGCGAGGTCCTCGGCCCCCTCCCGAGGGACGCCGTGCCCCCGCACGCCACGGTCGTGGTCCACCACGGCACCGCCCGGGTCCGCGTCCACCTCGAACTGGACTATCCGTCCGCCATCGGCGCCCGGTGCGCGGCCGTGCGTCGACATGTGGTCGAGCGGGTAGGCGCGTTGGTGGACATGGAGGTGCGGGAGGTCGCCGTGCACGTCGAACGGCTGCATCCGGCCCAGAGCCCGGGGAGGGCGTGATGAGCACCGAGCGCACAGAGGTCGTCGAGAGGCCGCCCGAGGCCGCGCCGCCCCCGGCCGGTCACGCGTCCCGTTTCTGGTCGCCGCGCCGCGCCCCCGCGGCCCTGGTCGCCTTCGTGGTCCTGGTGGCGTCCGCCGCCTTCCTCTACGACATCGGCGCGGTCCGCGCGCACCACCCGGCGATGCACTGGCGCCGCGCACTGGCCGGGCAACTGGCGACACGGCCCCTCGACGACAACTGGGTCCTGGTCGGCGCGGGCGTCGCCGCGGTCCTCGGCCTGTGGCTGCTCGCCCTGGCCGCCACGCCGGGCCTGCGGGACCTGCTGCCGATGCGCCGCAGCGATCCGGACGTGCGCGCCGGGCTGCGCCGCGACGCGGCCGCCACCACGCTGCGCGACCGGGCCATGGAGATCTCGGGCGTACGCCGGGTACGCGTACGGCTGAGCCGCTCCCGTGCCCACGTCCTGGCCGTCTCCCACTTCCGTGAACTCGACGAGGTGCGGGCCGACCTCGACACGGCGCTCCACGACGCGATCGACGGCCTGGGCCTGGCCCATCCGCCCAGGCTGGGCCTGCACGTCGTCCGACCCGGCAGGAAGGGATGAGCGATGCGCACGACGATCAACCGCGTACTGGTCGGCCTCGCGGGGCTGGTGCTCGTGGTCCTCGGCGGTTCGGTCCTGGCCGTCGGCCTCGGCGCCCCGACGCCCTCCTGGTGGATCCACGACGGCCGTCACGACGTCCTGCTGAGCACCGCCCGGCGCACCCACTTCCGTGACGCGGGCTGGTGGTGGCCGACGGTGCTGGGCGCACTGGCCGTCGTGCTCCTGCTGTCCCTGTGGTGGCTGACGGCACAACTGCGCCGACGCCGGCTCACCGAGGTCCTGGTGGACACCGGGGACGGCGAGGGCGCGCTGCTGCGCGGCCGGGCCCTGGAGACGGTGCTGGCCGAGGACGCCGCCCACCAACAGGGCGTCGCCCACGCCCAGGCGGTCCTCCAGGGCACCCGCACGGCACCGCGGGTGCGGGTGTGGCTCCGGCTGGACCCGGACGTGCCACCGCGCGCGGCGCTGGACGAGCTGACGGCCCGGGCCCTGCACCACGCACGTGAGTCGGCGGCCCTGAAGAAGCTCCCCGCGGAGGTCCGGCTCACGTCCGTGCGACACCGTGCGGAGCGCGTCACCTGACGACGCGGCAGGCACCGCGCCCCCGTCGCGGGGGCGCGGGCGCACGACCGTCAGAAACCGTGCCGCATACCCCCGTCGACGGGCACCATGATCCCGGTCAGGTAGGACGCCGCGGGCGACAGCAGGAACGCGCCGACCCGGCCGAACTCCTCCGGCCTCCCGTACCGCCGCAGCGGAATCCGGGACTCGTTCTCCAGCCGGGTGGCGCCGGGGTCGGCCGACAGTCCGTCCAGCTCCCGCACCCGGTCCGTGTCGATCCGCGACGGCAGCAGCCCCACCACCCGGATCCCGCGCGGCCCCAGTTCGTCCGCCAGCGACTTGGCGAACCCGGCCAGCCCGGGCCGCAGCGCGTTCGAGATCGTCAGCCCGGGAATCGGCTCGTACACCGAGGCGGACAGCACGAACCCGATGACACCACCGTCCGCCAGCTCGGCGGCCGCCGCTCGCGCCAGCCGTACGGCCCCCAGGAACACCGCCTCGTAGGCGGACTGCCACTGCTCGTCCGTGTTGTCGGCGACGAACCCGGCCGGGGGCCCGCCCACGCTCACGAGGATGCCGTCGAAGCGTCCGAACCGCTCACGGGCCGCCGCGATGACCCGCTCCGGCGCGTCCGGTTCCCCGTTGTCCACGGCGAGGCCCGCCGCGTCCGGTCCCAGTTCGGCCGCCGCCGCCGCGACCCGCTCCTCGTCCCGTCCGGTCACCACGACCTTCGCCCCGTCGGCGACCAGCTCGCGGGCGGTCGCGTTGCCCAGCCCGCGGGTCGCTCCGGTGACGACGTACACCCGGTCCTTCAGTCCAAGATCCATGCCCCCTATCCTGCCCCGTCGCCGCCGAAGAGTGTCAGGACGGTGTTCACCAGGCCGATGTGGCTGAACGCCTGCGGGAAGTTGCCCAGCTGGCGGCCCAGTTCCGGCTCGTACTCCTCGGAGAGCAGCCCCACGTCGTTGACGAGACCCACCAGCCGCTCGAACAGCTTCCTGGCCTCGTCGGTGCGTCCCGTCATGTGCAGCGCGTCGGCGAGCCAGAACGAGCAGGCCAGGAAGGCACCCTCGCCGCCGGGCATGCCGTCGACGCCGATCGCGTCGGTGTCGTAGCGGCACACGAAGCCGTCCCGCCCCAGGCCGTCGCGGATCGCGTCCACGGTGCCGATCACCCGCGGGTCGTCCGGCGGCAGGAAACCGAAGCGGGGGATCAGCAGCAGGGCGGCGTCCAGTTCGCGCGAGCCGTAGTACTGGGTGAAGGTGTTGCGCCGCGGGTCGAACCCCTTCTCGCACACCTCCCGGTGGACCTCGTCGCGGAGCGCGCGCCAGCCCTCCAGATCGCCCTCCAGCTCCGCGTGCTCCTCCAGGGTGCGTACCGCGCGGTCCGCGGCCACCCAGACGAGCACCTTCGAGTGCACGAAGTGCCGGCGGCCGCCGCGTACCTCCCACAGGCCCTCGTCCGGCTGCCGCCAGATCTTCTCCAGGAACTTCATCAGCGAGCACTGGATGGCCCACATGTGCGGCCTGGTGGACAGGCCGGCGGTGCGGGACAGCGACAGCGAGTCCATGACCTCGCCGTACACGTCCAGCTGGAGCTGGTCGACGGCGCCGTTGCCGACCCGGACCGGCGCCGAGCCGGCGAAGCCGGACAGCCAGGGCAGCTCGAACTCGGGCAGCCGGCGCTCGCCGGCCAGGCCGTACATGATCTGCAGGTCCGCCGGGTCGCCGGCCACCGCGCGCACCAGCCAGTCGCGCCAGGCCTCGGCCTCCTTGTGGTATCCGGCCGACAGCAGGGCGCCGAGGGTCAGGGTGGAGTCGCGCAGCCAGCAGAAGCGGTAGTCCCAGTTGCGCACCCCGCCCAGTTCCTCGGGCAGTGAGCTGGTGGCGGCGGCCACGATGCCGCCGGTCGGCGCGTAGGTGAGCGCCTTCAGGGTGATCAGGGAGCGCACCACCGCGTCCCGGTAGGGGCCGCGGTAGGTGCAGCGGGCGGTCCAGCGCCGCCAGCCCGTGACGCTGGAGCGCAACGCCTCGTACGGGTCCAGGAGCGGCGGCCGCGGCTCGTGGGAGGGGTGCCAGGTGAGCACGAACGCGACCCGTTCGCCCTCGCCGACGCTGAACTCCGAGTGCGTGCCGAAGTCCTCGCCCCAGGTCCGGACCGACGGTTCGCTGCGCAGCCACACCGAGTCGGGCCCGGCGACGGCGACGCGGTGGCCGCCCGAGCGGCGCATCCAGGGGATGACCGAGCCGTAGTCGAAGCGCAGCCGGAGCGCGCTGTGCACGGTGACCCGGCCGCTGACGCCCTCGACGATGCGGACGACATCGGGCGCCCGGTCGCGCTGGGGCATCAGGTCGGTGACCCGGATCGTGCCCTCGGCGGTCTCCCATTCGGTGTCCAGGACCAGGGTGCCGGGCCGGTAGCCGCGCCGGGCGCAGGTGGTGGCGTCCTTCGGGGCGATCCGCCAGTGGCCGTTGTCCTCGTCGCCCAGGAGCCTCGCGAAGCAGGCGGCCGAGTCGAAGCGGGGCACGCACAGCCAGTCGACTGAGCCGTCCTTGCCGACCAGGGCCGCGGTCTGTTCGTCGCCGATGAGGGCGTAGTCCTCGATGCGTCGGTCCACGGGTTCCGGTTTCCCGTCGCGCCGGTGAGCCAATCAGGGGGTGGGCCGGGGGAGTGACCCGGTCCTCAGCCGACGGCCGCCGGTTCCGCTTCCGGCGCGGGCTGTTCCTTCGCGGCCTCCTCGCGGGCCCGCGCCTCGCGGCGGACCAGGACGAACCAGCCGTAGGGGACGCCCGCGGCGAACAGCCACCACTGGATCATGTACGCGTAGTTCAGCGGGGCGTCTTCCTTGCCCGGGTCGGAGATCTGCTCCGGGGTGCCGCCCCTGGGCTCGGGCGCGGTCTGCTGGATGTAGCCGCCGAGCACCTGCCTGCCGAGACGGCGTGCCTGCTCCGCGCTGTTGATCAGCATGACCTGCCGGTCCGGCAGGCCGCTGATGTCCTTGATGCCGCTGGCCGCGGTGGTCTCGTCGGGCATCAGCCGGCCCTGGACGGTGACCCGGCCGGCCGGCGGGGCGGGGACCTTGGGGAACGCCGTCTGGCTCGGGCCGTCCGAGGAGATCCAGCCCCGGTTGACCAGCAGCACCTTGCCGTCGGCCAGGACGAAGGGGGTGAGGACGTGGTAGCCGACCTCGTCGTCCTCGTTGGTACGGCGGCGGACGACGACCTCGTGGGCGGTGTCGAAGGTGCCGGTCGCCGTGACGGTGTGGTACCGCTCCTTGCGGGTCACCGCGTGCCCCGGTCCGGTCATCCGCTCCACGGGCACCGGCTCGGCGTGCAGTGCCTCGGCCACCAGCGCGTTGCGGGCGCTGCGCTCCTCGTACCTGTGCTTCTGCCAGAACCCCAGCCGGATCATCGTGGGGATGAGAAGCAGGGAGATCAGGGTGAGGATCACCCACTGCCGGGTCAACAGGAAGCGGTACACGAACAAAGACCGTACCCCTTGTGCGCCGGCCCTCCGAGACAGGGTCCCCCGGAGGGCCTGTGCACGGAGGGTCACACGCGGTCGACGATGCCCGCCTTTCCGGCCTCGCGGGCGCAGTGGGCGCCGCAGTACCACTGGTTCTCGGCCTCCACGCCCTGGCCGATGATCGAGACCTTGCAGTGCTCGCAGACGGGGGCCATCCGGTGGATCGCGCAGGAGAAGCAGTCGAAGACGTGGACCGCGCCCTGCGCGTGCACCTCGAAGGTCATTCCGTAGTCATTGCCGCAGACTTCGCATTTCGCCATGGGCCTCAGAGTGGGCGGTCGTCCCCGCGCGGGCGAGCGGGTGCCGGGCGAGTCGCCCGGCAATCACCCGTCCGCACGGCCTTGCCGCGCGGTCACTTCCCCGCCGCCGGGACGGACGCCGGCGCGACGTCCCGCAGCAACTGTCCGAAGGCCGCCTCGTCGACGACCGGCGTGCCGAACTGGCGTGCCTTGACCACCTTGGAGGTGCCCGACTCCGGGTCGTTGGTGACGAGCAGGCTGGTGAGCCGCGAGATGCTCGTCGACACGTGCAGACCGGCCTCCACCGCCCGGTCCTCCAGGAGGTCCCGCTCGGTGGAGGTGTCCCCGGAGAACGCCACCCGCATGCCCTGGCGGAGCGGCTCGCCGTCCGTGTACCGGCCCGGGTTCGGATAGGGGCAGGCCGGCCGCTTGCGGGACGGCCGCCAGCCGGTGGCACGGTAGCCGCCGTGCCCGCCGCTCGCCTGCTGCCCGATCCGCGGGGTCTCCGTCCACTCGGTCAGCGGCCGGCACTCGAGGAGCGGCAGCCGGACGTTGCCCGCCGCCGCGGCCCGCAGGCTGGGCCGGAACGCCTCGGCCAGCACGCGCGCGTCGTCCAGCGCGTGGTGCGCCCGCCGCTGCACGACACCGAAGTGCGCGGCCAGCGTCTCCAGCTTGTGGTTGGGCAGCGGCAGCCCCAGCTCCTTGGAGAGCGCGATGGTGCACAGCCGCTGCCTCACCGGTGGCTCGGTCCTGGCGCGCGCGTACTCGCGCGCGATCATCTGCCAGTCGAAGACCGCGTTGTGCGCGACCAGCACCCGGCCGTCGAGCCGGGCCGCGAACTCCTCGGCGATGTCCGGGAAGAGCGGCGCCCCTTCGAGCACCTCGCTCGTCAGGCCGTGGATCCACACCGGGCCCGGATCGCGCTCCGGATTGACCAGCGTGTACCAGTGGTCCTCGACCTCGCCGCGCCCGTCGAGCCGGTAGACGGCGGCGGAGATGATCCGGTCGTCCCGGGCCAGTCCGGTGGTCTCCACGTCGACGACCGCGTAGCCCTGCGGATACGCGGCCGGCCACGGGACGCCGGCGGAGACTGCGGTCGTACGGTCTTCGAGCATGGTCATTGAGGATACGGGCCCCGGCCGACAGTCCGGTCCGTCAGGTCGCCCGCCGCCACCGCCCGTTCGCATGTCCTGATTGCCCTTCGCGTGGCTATGGACCTTTGCGCCGCCCGGTGCGACCGTGCACCCCGCCCGCCGACGCGGCGACGACGGCGCGACGGCGCGGTGTTGGGACGGCCGACGGAAGGGCGGTACGGCGGATGGCACGCGTACGGTACGGCGCTCGGACCGAGGCGGAGATCGCGGCCGCCCGCGCCACGGGACTCCCGGACGTCTGGTCGACGGGCGTGGTGGCCGTCTGGGAGAGCGACCCGGACGCGGTCGCGGCGGTGCTGCCGCCCCCGCTCAAGCCCGCGGGCCGCCCCCTGGTCCGCGTCACCGTCAGCCGGGTCCGGCTGCCCGGATACCCGCTGGGCGCGGGCTCGTTCGCGGTCGCCGCCGCGCACGGCGCGGTCGAGGGCTGGTATCCGCTGGTGATGCCGATGACCCACGAGCGCGCCCTCACCGGCGGCCGCGAGGTCTTCGGAGAGCCCAAGAAGCTGGGCGAGGTGACCGTCGCGCGGGAGGGTGACCGCGTCCGCGCGACGCTGGCCCGGCACGGCGTCGACTTCGTGGAGGTGCGCGGCACGGTCGACGGACCGCTGCCGCTGCCCGGTCCCGCGCGCAGGACCGACTTCTACTTCAAGTTCCTGCCGGCGGTGGACGGACCGGGCTTCGACGGCGACCCGGTGCTCGTGCACTGCGTCCGCGACGAGCGGGTCCGCCGACTGGAGCGGGTGAGCGGGGAGGTGATCCTGCGTGAGTCGGCGTACGACCCGGTCGCCGACCTCCCGGTGCTGCGTCTGCTGGAGGTCACCCTCGGCGAGAAGACCAGCGACCAGCGCGGCCGGGTCGCCGAACGGGTCGACCCCCAGACCCTGCTGCCCTACGTCCACCAGCGCTACGACGACCCGCGTCAGATCGTCGACGCGCCCCCGGAAGGGAGCGGGGCCTGATGGAACTCCTCGCCGGACAGGTCGCCGTCGTCACCGGCGCGGCGAGCGGGATCGGGCTCGCCATGGCCCGGCGCTTCGCCGCCGAGGGCCTGAAGGTGGTCCTCGCCGACGTGGAGCCCGCCGCCCTGGAGAAGGCCGCGGCCGGCCTGCGCGCGGACGGCGCCGAGGTGCACGCGCGCGTGGTCGACGTCGGGGTGCGCGAACAGGTCCTGGAGCTGGCCGAGTCGGCGTACGACACGTACGGCGCGGTGCACGTCCTGTGCAACAACGCCGGGGTCGGCTCGGGGGCCGAGGGCCGCATGTGGGAGCACGACCCCAGCGACTGGAAGTGGGCCTTCGAGGTCAACGTGTGGGGTGTCTTCCACGGCGTCCAGGCGTTCGTGCCGAGGATGGTCGAGTCCGGCCGGCCCGGGCACGTCGTCAACACGTCCTCGGGCGACGGCGGTATCGCGCCGCTGCCGACGGCGTCGGTGTACGCGGTCACCAAGGCGGCCGTCGTCACGCTCACCGAGTCGCTGTACGCCCATCTGCGGGCCGAGCACGCGCGCGTGGGCGCCTCGGTGCTCTTCCCGGGGCCGCACATGCTCCGGACGGGCCTGTGGGAGTCGCACCGCAACCGGCCCGAGCGCCACGCCAAACAGCGCCCGCGCAGGACGCCGTACCGCAGCCTGGACCAGTGGGAGGCGGCGATGCGGGCGGCGGGCCGGGAGGTCGCCTTCACGCCCGTCGAGGAGGTCGCCGAGCTCGTCGTGGCGGGCATCCGCGCGGACCGGTTCTGGCTGCTGCCGGAGAGCGAGCGCAGCGACGCCCAGATCCGGGCGCGGGCGCGCTCGATGCTGGACCGCGTGAACCCGTCGTATCTCGAGAGCTTCATCCTGGACTGAACAGGGGGCAGTGGTGACCGCGTACGACGATCCCTACCTGATCATCTCCTCCGACTGCCACGCCGGGCTGCCCACCGAGGAGTACCGGCCCTATCTGGACGCCCGGTTCCACCGGGACTTCGACGAGTTCCTCGCCGGGCGGGACCGCCGCCGCGAGGAGATGACCCGGCTGGGCATCCGCAACGAGGCGTTCGCGAGCAAATGGTTCCAGGACAACGAGGAAGGGCTGCGCGGCGGTTGGGACAGCGCGCAGCGCCTGAAGGAACTGGACGGCGACGGGGTGGCCGCGGAGGTGGTCTTCCCGGACGCCGACGCCGTCGACAGCCGGACGGCGGCGCCCTTCGGGGTGGGCCTCGGCCTGTCCGGCGACCACGACCCGGAGCTGGGCATGGCGGGCGCGCGGGCGCACAACCGCTGGCTGGCCGACTTCGTCTCCGAACACCCCGAACGGCACTGCGGGGTGGCCCTGCTGCCGGTCACGGCCCCGGTGGACCACGTCGTCGCCGAGGTGCGCCGGGCCAGGGAGTCCGGCCTCCGCGCGCTGATGATCCCCGCCATGTGGGTCGACAAGGAGCCCTACCACGACCGCCGTTACGACCCGGTGTGGGCGGCCGCCGCCGAGTGCGGGATGCCGGTCCTCACCCACTCCGGGGCCGCCCCGCGCCACGAGTACGGCGACCACCTCGGCATCTACGTCAGCGAGGTGACCTGGTGGCCGGCCAGGCCGCTGTGGTTCCTGCTCTGGTCCGGGGTCTTCGAACGCCACCCGGGCCTCCGGTTCGGCGTCGCGGAGTCCGGCTGCTGGTGGCTGCCCAACCTGCTCTGGTTCATGGACCGCCTCTACCTCGGCGCGCACGGCGGCAAGAAGCTGTCCCCCTTCGAGGAGCTGAGGCGGCCGCCGCACGAGTACCTGGACCGGCAGGTCTTCGTCTGCGCCACCAACACCAAGCGCCGTGAACTCGCCCAGCGCTACGAGATCGGCGTCGACAACATCCTGTGGGGCAGCGACTTCCCGCACCCGGAGGGCACCTGGCCGGACACGCGCGCGTGGCTGCGCCGCACCTTCCACGACATCCCGGTGGCCGAGACCCGCCGGATGCTCGGCCTGGCGGCGGCCGAGGCCTTCGGCTTCGACGTGGCGCGGCTGACCCCGCTGGCCCGCCGCATCGGCCCCACCCCCGCCGACCTCGGCCAGCCGGCCGACCAGGCGGCCGTGGCGGCGTCCTGGGCACGCTCGCGCGAGGTGGGCCGGCACTGGCTGACCGACCACGACTTCCCGGCCCTGGGGGTGACGTCGTGAGCGAGGACCGCTACACGGTGATCTCGGCGGACTGCCACGCGGGCGCGGACCTCCTCGACTACCGGCCCTACCTGGAGAAGCGTTACCACGACGACTTCGACGACTGGGCGGCCACGTACGTCAACCCGTACGAGGACCTGCTCTCCGACTCGGCCGACCGGAACTGGAACTCCGCCCGGCGCCTCGCGGAGCTGGAACGGGACGGGATCGTCGCCGAGGTGATCTTCCCGAACACCATCCCGCCGTTCTTCCCGTCCGGGTCGCTCATGGCCCCCGCGCCGACCGGCGCGGAGGCCGAGCTGCGCTGGGCGGGCCTGCGCGCCCACAACCGCTGGCTGGCGGACTTCTGCGCCGCCGCCCCCGGCCGCCGGGCGGGTGTCTTCCAGATCCTCCTCAACGACGTCGACGAGGCCGTCGGGGAGATCCGCCGGGCGGCCGCCGCGGGCCTGACGGGCGGCCTCATGCTGCCCGGCACCCCGCCCAGCTCGGGCCTGCCCGAACTGCACGCGCGCGTGTACGACCCGATCTGGGCGGTGTGCGCGGAACTCGGCGTCCCCGTCAACCACCACGCGGGCTCGGCGTCCCCGCCGCTCGGTGACGAACCCGCCGCCCGCGCCGTCTTCATGGTCGAGACGACCTGGTTCTCGCACCGGGCGCTGTGGCACCTCGTCTTCGGCGGCGCCTTCCGCCGCCACCCGGAGCTGAAACTCGTCCTGACCGAGCAGGGCTCCGGCTGGATCCCCGGGGTGCTGGCCATGCTGGACTACTACCACGGCCGCCTGCTGGCCGCGGCCGCCTCGGCGACCACCGCCGAGGCGAGGTTCGGAGCCGGGCTCGCGCAGGGCATGGGCGGGTCGCCGTCCGAGGTGTGGCGCGCGAACTGCTTCGTCGGCGCCAGCTTCATGCGCCCGCACGAGGTGCCGCTGCGCGACCGCATCGGCCTGGACAAGATCATGTGGGGCAGCGACTACCCGCACGACGAGGGCACCTACCCGTACACCCGTGAGGGCCTGCGCTTCGCCTACGCGGGCGTCCCGCGCGAGGAGGTCGCCGCGATGGTCGGCGGCAACGCGGCCCGCGTGTACGGCTTCGACCTCGGCCTCCTGGACCCGATCGCGGCCGAGGTGGGACCGACGGTCGCGGAGATCGCCGAACCGCTGCCGGAGCCGCCGCCGGACGCCACCAGTCCGGTCTTCGCGCGCGGTGCCTCGGTCCGCGTCTGGTGACGTCGGTGCTCCCCTCGCCCGGGCCGGAGTGCGATCCTCCGTGTCGTGACGGAACAGACGCACGACGACGAGGCCCACGGGGGAGCGCTCGGCTCCCGGCTGAACTGGCTGCGGGCGGCCGTACTGGGCGCCAACGACGGCATCGTGTCGACGGCGGGCATCGTCGTCGGCGTCGCGGGCGCCACCGGTGAC
The DNA here is from genome assembly GCF_042897315.1 of Streptomyces sp. NPDC001068. Classification (NCBI taxonomy): domain Bacteria; kingdom Bacillati; phylum Actinomycetota; class Actinomycetes; order Kitasatosporales; family Streptomycetaceae; genus Streptomyces; species Streptomyces sp. NPDC001068. The sequence goes on from NZ_JBIAYD010000004.1 coordinate 574,746, forward strand.
CGGAACGCGCTGCTGACGGCCGGTCTGGCGGGGCTGCTCGCCGGGTCGATGTCGATGGCGGCCGGGGAGTACGTGTCGGTGTCCACCCAGCGCGACTCGGAACTGGCCGCCCTCGCCCTGGAGAGACGGGAGCTGAAGGAGCAGCCCGAGGCGGAGCTCGAGGAACTGGCCGAACTGCTGGAGCGGCGCGGGCTGTCCCGGGAGGTGGCCAGGGAGGCGGCGGTCCAGCTGACCGAACGGGACGCCCTGAAGGCCCACGCGAGCGTGGAGCTGGGCATCGATCCGGACCAGCTGACCAGCCCGTGGAACGCGGCGCTGGCCAGCTTCCTGGCGTTCACGGCGGGGGCGCTGCTGCCGCTGCTGGCGATCGTGCTGCCGCCCGCCGGCTGGCGGCTTCCGGTCACGGTGGGGTCCGTACTGGCCGCGCTGGTCCTGACGGGCTGGAGCAGCGCGCGGCTCGGGGCGGCGGCGGTGGGCCCGGCGATGGTCCGCAACGTGCTGGGCGGCGCGCTGGCCATGGGCGTGACCTACGCGGCCGGGACGCTGCTGGGGGCGGTGGGGATCTGAGGCCCGTCCGTCGGCCCGCCCGATTTCGTCCGTTGGCGGAGATCGCCGACAAACAAGCGCGTACCGTCGGCAATACTTGTGGGTAACAACGTCTAGCCGCGGGCGACGGGCGCATCTACGGTGCCCCCATGCCGAACCTGCCCGATGTCGTGCTGCTGTCGATACCCGCCTTCGTGCTGCTCACCGTGATCGAGGTGATCAGCTACCGCATCCATCCCGACGACGACGCCGACGGGTACGAGACCAAGGACGCGGCCACCAGCGTCGGCATGGGGCTCGGCTCGCTCGTCTTCGACTTCTTCTGGAAGATCCCGATCGTCGCGATCTACTCGGCGGTGTACGCGCTCACCCCGCTGCGGATCCCGGTCCTGTGGTGGACGATCCCGCTGCTGCTGCTCGCCCAGGACTTCTTCTACTACTGGTCCCACCGCGGCCACCACGTCATCCGCATCCTGTGGGCCTGCCACGTCGTCCACCACTCCAGCGAGAAGTTCAACCTCACCACCGCACTGCGCCAGCCCTGGACCTCGCTGACCGTCTGGCCGTTCTACCTCCCGCTCATCGCCCTCGGCGTGCACCCGGCCACGCTGGCCTTCCTCTCCTCCGCGAACCTCGTCTACCAGTTCTGGATCCACACCGAGCGCATCGACAAGATGCCCCGCTGGTTCGAGTTCGTGTTCAACACCCCGTCCCACCACCGGGTGCACCACGCCTCCCAGGGCGGCTACCTGGACCGCAACTTCGGCGGGATCCTCATCGTCTGGGACCGGCTGTTCGGATCGTGGGTGCCCGAGGTCGAGCGTCCGGTGTACGGACTGACCAAGAACATCGACACCTTCAACCCGCTCAGGGTGGCCACCCACGAGTACGCGGCCATCGGCAGGGACCTGAAGGCCGCCCGCAGTTGGCGCGAGCGCGCCGGAAGGGTGTTCGGCGGGCCCGGCTGGGCGCCGCCGGCCCCCGCCGAGAAGACCGAGGAGTCCGTGGCCGCGTGAGAGCGTCCCGGGCGCTGCCCGCCGTCTTCGCCCTGGCCGTCGCGGCCGACCTCGGCTGCCTGGCCGCCGGCCTCCACTCCGGGCACGTCGTCGCCAAGGTGCTCCTGATGCCGCTGCTCGCCGCCTGGGCCGCCCGCGCGGGCGGCCCGCGGCTGCTCGTCGCGGCGCTGCTGTGCGGCTGGGGCGGCGACGTGCTGCTGCTCTCCGACGCCGACCCCGCCTTCATGGCGGGGATGGCCTGCTTCGCCGCCGGGCACGTCTGCTACCTCGTCCTGTTCCACCGCCACGGACCGCCACGCGCGCGTGCCGGTGTCCTCGCCGTCTGCTACGCCGCGGCCCTCGTCACCCTGGTCGTCCTGCTCTGGCCGGACCTGCCCGCGGGGCTGCGCGTGCCCGTGGCCGGCTACAGCACCCTGCTGACCGCCATGGCGTACACGGCGCTCACCCGGCTACGCCCGGTGGCCGGACTGGGCGGCGCGCTCTTCATGCTCTCCGACACCCTCATCGCCACCGGCGTCGCCGACTGGCCGCAGCTGCCGAGACCCGACTTCTGGATCATGCTCACCTACGCGGCGGGCCAGTTCCTGCTGGTCCGGGGCACCCTCGACGCGCGGCCCGCACCGGCGGCGGCGTACCGTGAAGTGCGCCAGACCACCCCCTGAGCGCACCCACGACACCGCACGAGAGGGACCCTCGCCATGCGCGCCACCACCATCCACGCCCCGTACGACATGCGCGTGGAGGACGTTCCCGAGCCCGTGGTGCAACTGCCCACCGACGCCGTCGTACGGGTACTGCGCGCCTGCATCTGCGGCAGCGACCTGTGGGCCTACCGGGGTGAGGCGGCCCGGCAGCCGGGGCAGCGCATCGGCCACGAGTTCCTGGGCGTCGTCGAGGAGACCGGCTCCGAGGTGGGCACCGTGCGGCGCGGTGACCTCGTGGTGGCCCCCTTCATGTGGTCCGACGGCGTCTGCGACTACTGCCGGGAGGGTCTGACCACCTCCTGCGAGCACGGCGGCTTCTGGGGCTCGGTCGGGTACGACGGCGGCCAGGGCGAGGCCGTGCGCGTCCCGTTCGCCGACGGCACCCTGGTCCAGCTGCCCAAGGAGGCCGCCTCCGACGACCACCTGCTCACCGCCCTGCTGACCCTCTCCGACGTGCTCGGCACCGGCCACCACGCGGCCCTCGGGGCGGGCGCCCGCCCCGGTGCCACGGTCGCCGTGGTCGGGGACGGCGCGGTGGGTCTGTGCGCCGTGCTGGCCGCCAAGCGGCTGGGCGCCGAGCGGATCATCGCCCTTGGCCGGCACGAGGTCCGTACCGACATCGCGCGCCGCTTCGGCGCCACCGACGTCGTCGCGGAGCGGGGCGAGGCGGCCGTCGCCGCCGTACGCGAACTCACCCGCGGCCAGGGCGCGCACTCCGTGGTGGAGGCCGTGGGCACCGAGCAGTCCATGCGGACGGCCGTCGAGATCACCCGGGACGGCGGCGCGATCGGGTTCGTCGGTGTCCCGCACGGCAGCGGTACCGGTCTCGACCTTGGGGTGATGTTCGACCGCAACATCGCCCTGCGCGGCGGCGTCGCCCCGGTCCGCGCCTACATCCCCGACCTGCTGCCCGACGTCCTGGCCGGCACCGTCGACCCCTCGCCGGTCTTCGACCTGACCGTCGGCATCGAGGGCGTGCCCGAGGGCTACAAGGCGATGGACGAGCGCACCGCCCTGAAGGTGCTCGTCACCAACGGCTGAGCCGACGCTCCGGCCGGGACGTGGTCACGTACCGGTACGCGATCACGTCCCGGTACGCCGTCACGTCCATCTGATCGGCACCGGCAGCGCCGTGAGCAGGCCCGACACCGCGACCACGACCCCCAACAGGGCCACCTCGGCCCGCGCCGGGACGTACGCGGCGAGCGGGTCGGCCGCCCGGCGCAGCCGGAACCGTGCCCACAGCGCGAGTGCGGCGACGGCGACGACGAGGACCGCCTTGGCCAGCAGGGTGCGCCCGTACGCCGTCGTCGTCAGCTGGTCCAGGACCGTGCCCGCCGGCATCCGCCGCAGCGAACTCCACACACCCGTCGCGGTGACGGCCGCGAGCAGTACGGCGGCCACGCGCGCGTAGAGACCGAGCAGTGCGGCCCCCGCCCGCCCGGAACGCCACCGGCGCACCAGACGCAGCGCGTGCAGCAGACCGCCCGCCCAGAGCATCGCGCACGTCAGATGCACCAGGGTCAGCGCCGAACCGAGCAACGGGGCGTGTTCGGGCGGGGGATGGGCGCGCAGCGCCTCGGCGGCGACCACCGCGGCGAGCGGCCACACCTGGATCGCCGGGCGGCGCGCGCGGGCGCACAGACCGGCCAGCACGAAGGCGTTGACCTCGATCAGCGCCAGCCTGCCGTCACGCGTCCGGTACAGGCCGCCCACCTCGACGTCGGCGAAGGAGTGCGGCACCAGGTTGCCCGTGGCCACGACCGACGCGAGTCCGAGCGCGGCGACGAAACCGGCGGCGGCCGCGAACACCGGCCAGCCGGACGGCGGTTCGGGCAGCCGGCCGGGCAGCCGGCGGGCCAGCCGGTGCACCAGCAGCTCGCCCGACGGCACGCACAGGGCGGCGAACACCACCCCGCGCAGCAGAGCGATGCCGCCGGTCCCCGGCGCCGCGGCCTCGCCGGTGCCGTGCAGCGCGACGGACGGCCCGAGCAGCGGTGTCAGCGCGGCCAGTGTCACCAGCAGCAGGAGGGCGCCGGCCCGCCAGGCGGCGCGGCGTCCCCCCGGGCCGCGTGCCTCGGTCGCCTCGGCGGTCGGTCCTGTCGCGGTCACCCCAGGATCTTCGCCAGCCGCGACAGAACCGGGCAAGCGAAACAAAACAACTGACCGTGCGTCATTCCGCCTGGCCGTACGGTTCCGGCCATCGGGGCGGACGCGTCAGGCCCACACGGCCGGATCCGATCCCCACGGCGCCGCGGGCCGGGCCCAGTCGTCCGGACCGCCCGCGAAGGACACCGGCGGCCGCGCGTACCGCACCCGTCCCAGCGGCCCGTCCTTCTCGGCGAGCCAGTCCCGCGGCCCCTCGTACGGCTCACCGCCCTCGGGCTCCCGTCCCACCTCCGCCGTCAGCCACCGCGCGGTGCGCGCCAGCGCCAGCCGTACGAACCTGCTCCCGCCGTCGTACGACTGCTCGGTCAGCGCTCGCAGCACCGCCGCCGCCAGCAGGTATCCCGTCCCGTGGTCGAGCGCCTGCGCGGGCAGCGCGCCCGGCCGGTCCGCCGAACCCTCGGTCTCCGCGATTCCGGTGGCGACCTGCACCAGGCTGTCGAACCCGCGCCGCCCGCCCCACGGCCCGTGTCCGCCCCACGCGGACACCTGGGCCACGACCAGTCCGGGCCGCCGTCCGGCCAGCGCCTCGGGGGAGAGACCGAACCGGTCGAGGGCGCCCGGCCGGTAGCCGGTGACCACGACGTCGGCCGACGCCAGCAACTCCTCGAAGGCCGCCCGGCCGGTCGTCAGGTCGAGCGTGGCCGAACGCTTCCCGAAACCCGTGTCGGCGTGCTGGTCGGCCAGTTCGGGCAGCCACGGCGCGTCCAGGCGCAGGACGTCCGCGCCCAGCAGCGCCAGGGTGCGGGTGGCGACCGGACCGGCCAGCACCCGGGTCAGGTCGAGCACGCGGAGCCCGGCGGCGGGCAGCAGGGCGGTGGCGCCGGCGTCGAGGGGCGCGAGCACGCGCGCGGGGGCCGCGTCCAGGCGGCCGCGTTCGACGAGGGGCCGGGCGGCCACCGCCACCCCCTGCTCGTGCGCGGCCCACTCCCCGGGTGAGCGCAGCGCCACGGCCAGCCCGCCGGCGCCGTACACGGCCGTCTCCACCGCCGCGGCGGACCGGTCGGCGATCCGCGCCGCCACGTCCTGCGCCGAGGCGCCCTCCGGCAGTCCCAGCGCGCCAAGCAGCCGGGCCCGGTGATGCGGGTAGTTGGCGTGCGTGCGTACCCACCCGTCGGCCGTGCGCCAGAACCGCGACAGCGGCGCGAACTGCACCGGAGCCCGCCCGTCGACCAGGAGCTGCCGCTCACTGGTGAAGGCCGCCGCCACCGCCCCGTCGTCCACCAGGACGGCGGGGACCCGGGCGGCACCGGTCCGGCGCGCCGCCAGCTCGGCGGCGGCCAGCGCGCACACGCCGACGCACGCGCGGGCCAGCCGTCGTACGGGAAGGCGTGCGGGAAGCGTGTCCGCGCGGGGCACCGTCGTGATCCGCGCGGACAGCGACGGAGCGCCGCCCAGCGCGGACCACGCGGAGTTGATTGCAGTCATGACTGCACTATGCAGTATTGACTGAATCAGTAATGAATCAATACATGTGCCCGGCTACCGGGTGACCGCCGCCAGCGCGTCCACCGTGCCCCAGCCGTAGAAACCGTTGTGGTTCCTGGAGCCCTCGCACACCGCGTCGACCTTGCCGTCACCGTCGATGTCGTACGGGTCGGCGCACGGCGTGGCGGTCGCCTCGGCGTACAGCAGGGCCTTCACCAGGGCGGGGGAGGCGTGCGGATGTGTGGACTTGATCAATGCGGCGACGCCGACGACATGCGGGGTCGCCATCGACGTACCGGCCATGTAGCCCCACGTGCCGCCCGGCAGCGGACCCAGGATGAGACCGCTGGTCGCCGGGGGCGCCGGGGTCTGGTACGAGGTCGAGTCGCCACCGGGCGCGGCGACGTCGATCACCCCGAGGCCGTAGTTCGAGAAGGACGACTTCAGGCCCTTGGCGCCCGTGGCGGAGACCGTGACGACGCCCGGCAGCTGGGTCGGTATGTCGAAGCACTTGCGCGGGTCGATGACCCGGTCGCTCGGCGTGCCGTCGTTCGGCGAGACCGGGTCGGTGATCGAGTCGGCCGCCAGGTCGTAGCTCTCGTTGCCGGCCGCCGCCACGTTGACCGTGCCCTTGCGCTCCGCGAACCGGGAGGCGCGGGTGATGGCGTCGACGAGCGCCCTCTGGTCGGGGTCGGTGGTGCAGTTGAAGTACCACGGATCGGTGTAATAGCTGTTGTTGGTGACGTCGATGTGGTGCTCGGCCGCCCACACGAAACCGCAGACGACCGCCTCCGTGTAGAAGTACCCGGCGGTGGTCGACACCTTGATGCCCGCCACCTTGACGCCGGGCGCCACGCCGGTGATGCCGATCCCGTTCTTCGCGCCGGCGATCTCACCCGCCACATGGGTGCCGTGCGGGCTCTCCGAGGCGCTGGGCCGCCAGGCGCCGTACGTCGTGTCCGGCTTGCCCGTGACGCAGTTGGTGGACTGCTTGGCGGAGAAGTTGGGGGCGATGTCCGGGTGGGTGTCGTCCACGCCGGTGTCGATGACACCGACGGTGACCTTCGGGCTGCCGAGGGTCTTCTCGTGCGCCTTGTCGGCCTTGATGGCCGGCAGGTCCCACTGCAACGGCTCCAGCGGGTCCTGCCCGGCGGCCGCCTTGGCGCCCGCCGCGGCGACCTGCTCGGAGCCGAGCGCCCGCGGCGTGCCGACGTCGGTGGTCGACTGGGCGGGCAGCGGCGCGTTGCGGGTGGCGCCCGCCGAGTCGACGCCGGGCACCTTGCGCATGGCCTTGGCGAAGTCGGGGTTCGAGGAGTGGACGACGATCACACCGATCTCGTCGTACGCGATCACCACCGAACCGCCGGCCCGGTCGATCGCCCGCTGGACGCGCTGCGCGGTGCCGTGCCCGGGGCGGACGTTGACGACGTAGCTGAGGGACGTCGCGTCACTCGCGCCACTCGCGGCCGCGGTCGTGGCCGCGGCCGCGGTGTCGGCGGCGGACGCCGAGACGTTGGGCAGGAAGGCGAGGGCCGTGGCCATGGCCATGCCGAGCGGAACGGCGAGCGCGCGGCGGTGGCGCGACTGGGGCGCTGTCATGTGGTTGAGCCTCCGGTTCGTTCGCGAAACGAGGATGCCGTGCGGGAAGTCCTGCCGGGGGACGGTCACCTGACCGCGCGCAGCGCGTTCACGATCCCCGCGCCGTAGAAGCCGTTGACGTGTTTCCCGCCCACGCAGGTGGCGTCCACGACGCCGTCGCCGTCCCCGTCGTAGGGGCCGCTCGGGCAGCCCGGGTTGTCCGCCTCGGCCTTCAGCAGGGCCAGCAGCCGGGCCGGGGAGGCGTGCGGGTGGGCCGACTTCAGCAGGGCGGCGACCGCGGCCACGTGCGGGGACGCCATCGAGGTGCCCTGGAGGAAGCCGTACTGGCCGTTCGGCAGGGTGGACAGGATGCGGCCGTTCTTCGACGGCGTGTCCGGGATCTGGTACTTGTCGCCGCCCGGGCCCGCCACGTCGATGACGCCCCGGCCGTAACTGGAGTAGTACGACTTCGTGCCGTTGACGCCGACCGCGCTCACGGTGACCACGCCGGGCAGCTGGGTCGGCACGTCGAAGCACTCGTGCGGATCGACCGTGCGGGTCGTGGCCGTCGAGTCGTCCGGGCTGGAGGCGTCCGTGAGGGCGTGCGCGTCGAGGTCGTCGTTCGAGTTGCCCGCCGAGGCCACGTTGAGCGTGCCCTTGCTCCGGGCGTACAGCTGCGCCCTGTCGACCGCGTCGACGATGGCCCGCTGATCAGGGTCGTCCATGCAGTTGTACAGCCATGGATCGACGTAGTAGCTGTTGTTGGTGATCTCCACGCCGTGGTCGGCGGCGAACACGAACGCGCAGACGACGCTCTCCGGGTAGAACAGTTGCGTCGAGTCGGGCTGGGCCACGGTGATGCTCGCGACCTTCACCCCCGGTGCCACGCCCGCCACGCCTATGCCGTTGCGGGCCGCGGCTATCTCGCCCGCGACGTGCGTGCCGTGGTAGTGGTCGGCGTCCGCGGGCCGCCAGGCGCCGTACGTCGTGTCGGCCTTGCCGCTCACGCAGTTGGCGGACTGCGCGGCGGAGAAGTTGGGGGCGATGTCCGGGTGGGTGTCGTCGACGCCGGTGTCGATGACACCGACCGTCACCGAGCGGCTCCCCGGGTCGACCGCGGCGGCCCTGTCGGCGCCGATGGCCCGCAGGTCCCACTGGTCGGCCTCCAGGGGCTCCTGGCCCGGCGCCGCCCGCTTCCCGGCCTTCGCGGCCTCCGCCTTCGACAGGACCTGCACGGCCCCCTCGTCGGTGGTGCCGGCCGCGCTCAGCGGGGCGGTGCGCGTCGCACCCGCCGACCGCACTCCGCGCACCGCGCGCATCGCGGCGCCGAAGCCGGGGTTCGCCGAGTGCACGACGATCACACCGATCCGGTCGTACGACACGACGACCGTGCCGCCGTTGCGGGTGATCGCCCGCCGCACCGACGCGATCGTGCGGTGGTCGGTGCCGGTGTTGACGACATAGGCCAGGTTCGGGCCGTCCGCCGCCGGCGCCGCCGCGACCGTCGACGGTGCCGCCGAAGCCGCGGCCGGCAGCAGGCCGAGCGAGGCGGTCAGCGACAGGACGACCGGTACGGCGAGCGCCAGCGCGCGTCTGGAACGCAGATGAGCCATGGGGTCTCCACTTCATCCGGGACATCAACCGAGAACGGGCCCGTCCGAGCCGCGCGTGGCCTGCTTGGACAGGTACATGACGGATGGTGCAGGGCCGAAGCTATCTCCCGCACTCACCGGCCAGCAATGACCCGAGGCGACCCGCGCGAACGACTTCCGAAAGAAGCCGGGCGAGTTGAACCCGTCCACGCGTGGCGCCGTGACCTTGGGCAGGGAGCCGCAGCAGGATCGGGGCCCCCTGCCGGCATCACTCAAAGGAGTCGTGGTATCACTCCAAGTAGGTGATCCAAATGTCTGTCAGGTCCGAATCCGCATGTCCGTATCGCGAGGAGACTCCGTGGCTACCGAGACACCACCGCCCTCGAAAGCGCAGACCCGGCTTCCCTCCAGCGAGGAGTTCGCCGAGGTGCAGCAGAGTCCGGAGTTCGCCGAACTGCGGCACTCCTACCGCTCCTTCGCCTTCCCGCTGACCGTCGGCTTCATCGCCTGGTACCTGCTGTACGTCCTGCTCTCCAACTACGCGGGCGACTTCATGGGCACCAAGGTCGTCGGCAACATCAACGTGGCCCTGGTCCTCGGCCTCGCCCAGTTCCTCACCACGTTCCTCATCGCCTGGTGGTACGCCCACCACGCCGCGGCCGAACTCGACCCCAAGGCAGAGGCCATCAAGTCCCGGACGGAGGGCGGCGCATGACCCCCGCGATCACCATGGCGGCCGGCGAGGCCGGCGAGCACCGGACCCTGATCATCACCCTGTTCGCGGTGTTCGTCGCCGCGACCCTCGTCATCACCGTCTGGGCCGGCCGCCAGACCAAGGACGCCGCCGACTTCTACGCGGGCGGCCGCCAGTTCACCGGCTTCCAGAACGGCCTCGCCGTCTCCGGCGACTACATGTCCGCCGCGTCGTTCCTGGGCATCGCCGGCGCCATCGCCCTCTTCGGCTACGACGGCTTCCTGTACTCCATCGGCTTCCTGGTCGCCTGGCTCGTCGCCCTGCTGCTGGTCGCCGAACCGCTGCGCAACTCCGGCCGCTACACCATGGGCGACGTGCTGGCGTACCGCATGCGCCAGCGCCCGGTCCGCACCGCCGCCGGCACCTCGACGATCGTCGTCTCGATCTTCTACCTGCTGGCCCAGATGGCGGGAGCGGGCGTCCTCGTCTCCCTGCTCCTCGGCATCACCAGCGACGCCGGCAAGATCGGCATCGTGGCCCTGGTCGGCGTCCTGATGATCGTCTACGTCACCATCGGCGGCATGAAGGGCACCACCTGGGTGCAGATGGTCAAGGCCGTGCTGCTCATCGCCGGCGCCCTGCTGCTGACCTTCATGGTCCTGGCCAAGTTCCACTTCAACCTCTCCGACCTGCTCGGCAAGGCCGCCGACAACAGCGCCAAGGGCAGCGCCTTCCTGGAGCCCGGCCTGAAGTACGGCGCCACCGGCACCAGCAAGCTGGACTTCCTCTCCCTCGGCATCGCCCTGGTCCTCGGCACCGCCGGCCTGCCGCACATCCTGATCCGCTTCTACACGGTGCCCACCGCCAAGGCCGCCCGTAAGTCCGTGCTCTGGGCGATCGGCCTGATCGGCGCCTTCTACCTGATGACCCTCGCCCTCGGCTTCGGCGCGGCCGCGCTGATCAAACCGGACGAGATCATCGCCTCCAACAAGTCGGGCAACACCGCGGCCCCGCTGCTCGCCCTGCACCTGGGCGGCGTCGACTCCACCTGGGGCGCGATCCTGCTGGCCACCATCTCCGCGGTGGCCTTCGCGACGATCCTCGCCGTGGTCGCGGGCCTCACCCTGGCCTCCTCCTCGTCCTTCGCGCACGACATCTACGCCAACGTGATCAAGAAGGGGCAGGCCACCGAGAAGCAGGAGATCAACGCGGCCCGCTACGCCACCGTCGGCATCGGCGCGGTGTCGATCCTGCTCGGCGCCCTGGCCCGCGACCTCAACGTCGCCGGCCTGGTCGCGCTCGCCTTCGCGGTCGCCGCCTCCGCGAACCTGCCGACCATCCTCTACAGCCTGTTCTGGAAGCGCTTCACCACCGCGGGCGCCCTCTGGTCCATCTACGGCGGCCTGGTCACCGCGGTCGGCCTGGTGCTGTTCTCGCCGGTGGTGTCCGGCAAGGAGACCTCGATGTTCCCGGACGTCGACTTCCACTGGTTCCCGCTGGAGAACCCGGGCATCATCTCGATCCCCGTCGGCTTCCTCCTCGGGATCGTGGGCACCCTGCTGTCGAAGGAGACCCCGGACGCCGCGAAGTACGCGGAACTGGAGGTGCGGTCCCTGACCGGCACCGGGGCGCACTGAGCTTCGTACGACAGGCCGCGTCGGGGGGGGATCGTAGGACCCTACGACGCGGCCGCGTCGTACCTCGTGGCATCGGTCCTCTCGCGATGTCGGCGCGGTCACGTAGGCTCGCAGGTGACGGAAGACAACCGATCCGTAACGAGGGAGGGGGCCCACGTGCTCATCGATACCTACGGCCGGGTGGCCACCGACCTGAGGGTCTCGCTGACCGACCGGTGCAATCTGCGCTGCACCTACTGCATGCCCGAGGAGGGTCTGCAGTGGCTCACCAAGACCGCGCTGCTCACGGACGACGAGATCGTCCGACTGATCGACATCGCCGTCCGCCTGCTCGGCATCGAGGAGGTCCGCTTCACCGGCGGTGAGCCCCTGCTCCGCCCCGGCCTGGTCGGCATCGTCGAGCGGGTCGCGGCGCTGGACTCCCGCCCCGGGATGTCCCTGACCACCAACGGCATCGGACTGCGGCGCACGGCCCAGGCCCTGAAGTCGGCCGGCCTGGACCGGGTCAACGTCTCCCTCGACACCCTCCGCCCGGAGGTCTTCAAGATCCTCACCCGCCGCGACCGGCACCGGGACGTCCTCGACGGCCTCCTGGCCGCCCACGACGCGGGCCTGACCCCGGTCAAGGTCAACACGGTCCTGATGCCCGGCCTGAACGAGGACGAGGCCCCCGACCTGCTGGCCTGGGCGCTGCGGCACGGCTACGAACTGCGCTTCATCGAGCAGATGCCGCTGGACGCCCAGCACGGCTGGAAGCGCGACGGCATGGTGACGGCGGGGGACATCCTCGCCTCGCTCCGCACCCGCTTCGACCTGACACCCGAGGACGCGGAGGAGCGGGGTGCCGCCCCGGCGGAGCGCTGGCTGGTGGACGGCGGCCCGCACCGCGTCGGAGTCATCGCCTCGGTCACCCGGCCGTTCTGCGCGGCCTGCGACCGCACCCGCCTCACGGCCGACGGCCAGATACGCAACTGCCTGTTCGCCAGGGAGGAGACGGACCTGCGCGGCGCACTGCGCTCAGGCGGTTCCGACGAGGAGATCGCCCGCATCTGGCGGCTCGCGATGTGGGGGAAGAAAGCCGGAGCGGGCCTGGACGATCCCACCTTCGTCCAGCCGGACCGCCCGATGTCCGCGATCGGGGGCTAGCGGCCGTCCCGCCGGAGCGGCTGCGCGAAGCCGCGCGACAGGCGGGCCTTCGCGAACCGCCTAAGGGCTGTCCCGTAATCCCCGGTGGGTCGGCGCACGGCGTCAGATGCGGTGCATCGCAAGGCGGAGGGTCGTCCTCATACTGGGCGTATTCGGGCGACCCCGACAACGCCGCGAGGTGCCGTAGCTGTCGTCGTGCGCCCGCCGGGGATTACGGGACAGCCCTTAGTGGGACTCGGACGGCTGCCATTCCTCCAGCAGCACCACGTCCTTCAGGAATCCGCGCACCCCGAGGAACTGCGAGAGGTGCTCGCGGTGTTCCTCGCACGCGAGCCAGGTCTTGCGCCGCTCCGGCGTGTGGATCTTCGGGTTGTTCCACGCCAGCACCCACACGGCGGCGGCCCGGCACCCCTTCGCCGAACAGATGACGTCACTCACTACTTCGTCCCGCACCGTGTCGTCCCGCACCAGAAAGCCCCGTAAACAAGGCGACGCCGAGCAGCCACGGGGGGAGCTGCCCGGCGTCGGTCCGTCGCTCCGACGGGGGATGCGGAGCGCGTACGCAGTATGTCATGGGTCACCCGCCGCCCGGCACCGGAACTGCGCGATTGATCTGAGCTTTTCTTGAGCTTTGTGCGTGGCCGCGGCCCGCCCACGCCGGGGCCCCGGTGGTCAGACCGACTCGGGCCGCTCATCGCGTACCCCCGTCACCGGGTCGGCGCGCACGTCCTCCGGGACGGGTTCCGGGCGCGGTTCCTCGGCGCGCGGCGGTGCGATCATCAGCCGGGTCGGTGCGATGCCGAACGTCGACGGAAGGGAGGCCGGCCGCTCCCGGCCGGCGTTGGCGATCACGACCGCGACATAGGGGAGCAGTGCCCCGAGTACCAACGCCACGACCGCGACATAGCGTTCGACGTTCCACAACGTGGCCGCCAGGATCACCGACACGGTCCGGACACCCATCGAGATGACGTACCGCCGCTGCCGGCCGCGCACGTCCTCCGCGAGGCCGGTGCGGGCCCCGGTGATCCGGAACACCTGGACGCTGCCGCCGCCGCGCTGCTTCCGCATCAGATTCCACCATCCGCCCGCATCGGACACTCCCCGGCCCGTACGCTGCCCGCGCCCGCACGGGGAACCGGGCCAGGACGCCTCTTACGTTACGCCGCGCCTGCGCCGCGTTCGAGACCGGGTCACCCTCCCGCCTGCGTGAACGTTCTGCGCCGTAGCGCGTACGGGTGTACCGACATGCGCCGTACGGCGGGCAGGCCGAGACTTGGCGTAATGCTCACGTCGAGCCGTACCTAGGAGGCAGGCATGGGATGGTTGTGGGCGATCATCGTGGGATTCGTGCTGGGCCTGATCGCGAAGGCGGTCATCCCCGGCAAGCAGCACAGCCCCCTCTGGCTGACGACCATCTTCGGCATCCTGGGGGCGATCGCCGGCAACGCCGTCGCCCGTGCGCTGGGCGTGGAGGCGACCAGAGGCATCGACTGGAGCCGCCACCTCTTCCAGCTGGTCGCCGCGGTCATCATCGTCTTCCTGGGCGACATGCTCTACACGGCGACGCTGGGCAGGCGCAGGCACCGGGTCTGAAGCGTCCGTGAGGGGTGCGGGTCCTGTCACGGCACCCGCACCCCTCACCACGCTCAGGCCCCTCACCACGCTCAGGCCCCGACGACCTCCACGGCCGCCAGGTTCTTCTTGCCCCTGCGCAGCACCAGCCATCGCCCGTGCAGCAGCTCAGCGGGATCCGGTACCGCGTCCTCGGCGGTCACCTTGACGTTGTTCACGTAGGCCCCGCCCTCCTTCACGGTCCGCCGGGCCGCGGACTTGCTCGCCACCAGCCCGACCTCGGCGAACAGGTCCACCACCGGCGCCAGTTCGGCGACCTGGATGTGCGGCACCTCGGAGAGCGACGCGGCCAGCGTGCGCTCGTCCAGCTCCGCCAGCTCGCCCTGCCCGAAGAGGGCACGGCTCGCGGCGATCACCGCGGCCGTCTGGTCCGCGCCGTGCACCAGCGTCGTCAGTTCCTCGGCCAGCGCCCGCTGGGCGGCCCGCGCCTGCGGACGCTCCTCGGTCTGCCGCTCCAGGTCCTCGATCTCCTCGTGCGACCTGAAGCTGAAGATCCGCAGGAACTTGGAGACGTCCCGGTCGTCCGCGTTCAGCCAGAACTGGTAGAAGGCGTACGGTGTGGTCATCTCGGGATCGAGCCAGACCGTGCCGGACTCCGTCTTGCCGAACTTGGTGCCGTCGGCCTTGGTGATCAGCGGCGTGCCCAGCGCGTGCACCACGGCGTCGGGCTCGACCTTGTGGATCAGGTCGGTGCCCGAGGTGAGGTTGCCCCACTGGTCGCTGCCGCCGGTCTGCAGCGTGCAGCCGTGCCGCCGGTACAGCTCCAGGAAGTCCATCCCCTGGAGGATCTGGTAGCTGAACTCCGTGTAGCTGATGCCCTCCTGGGACTCCAGGCGCCGGGCGACGGCCTCCTTGGCGACCATCTTGTTCACGCGGAAGTGCTTGCCGACGTCCCGCAGGAACTCGATGGCGGACATGCCCTGGGTCCAGTCCAGGTTGTTCACCATGACCGCCGCGTTCGGGCCCTCGAAGTCGAGCAGCGGTGCGATCTGCGCGCGCAGCCGCTCGACCCACTGGGCGACGACCTCGGGTGCGTTCAGCGTGCGCTCGGCGTTCGGCTTCGGGTCGCCGATCAGGCCCGTGGCACCCCCGACCAGGCCCAGCGGGCGGTTGCCCGCCTGCTGGATCCGGCGCATCGTCAGGATCTGCACGAGGTTGCCGAGGTGCAGGCTGGGCGCGGTCGGGTCGAAGCCGCAATAGAACGTGACGGGACCGTCCGCGAACGCCTTGCGCAATGCGTCCTCGTCCGTGGAGAGGGCGATGAGCCCCCGCCACTTCAGTTCGTCGACGATGTCCGTCACGGTTCTCGTATCTCCTCGGGCGATCTTCGGGTGATCATCAGATGATCTTCGGGTGGTCGAGCGACACCCCGGCTACGAGGTTATACGCCCTGACTGACAGAGCTCATATTGAAGTCGGGCACGCGCAGCGCGGGCATCGCAGCCCTAGTGAACCAGTCGCTCCACTCCCTCGGCAGCGTCTTTTCCGTGCGCCCGGCCTCCGTGGCCCGTCCCAGCAGGTCCACCGGCGACTCGTTGAACCGGAAGTTGTTCACCTGCCCGGTGACCTGGCCGTTCTCCACCAGGTAGACGCCGTCCCGGGTCAGCCCCGTGAGCAGCAGCGTCGCCGGGTCGACCTCGCGGATGTACCAGAGGCAGGTCAGCAGCAGCCCGCGCCCGGTGGCGGCGACCATGTCCTCCAGGGAGTGCTCCCCGCCGCCGTCCAGGATCAGGTTCCCGCCCGCCGGGGCGACCGGCAGCCCGGTCAGACCGGCCGTGTGCCGGGTGGTGGTCAGGTGCTTCAGCTCGCCGGCCGCGACCCACTCGGTGGCGGGGACCGGCAGCCCGTTGTCGAAGACCGACTGGTCACCGCCGGAGGAATGGGCCACGACGAACGGCGCGGACTCCAGGCCCGGCTCGTTCGGATCGCTGCGCAGGGTCAGCGGCAGCTCGGTCAGCCGCTCACCGACGCGGGTGCCGCCACCCGGCTTGGAGAACACCGTCCGCCCCTCGGTGGCGTCCCGCCCGGACGCCGACCACAGCTGGTAGATCAGCAGGTCGGCCACCGCGGTCGGCGGCAGCAGCGTCTCGTAACGGCCCGCCGGCAGGTCCACCCGCCGCTCCGCCCAGCCCAGCCGCACGGCCAGTTCGGCGTCGAGGGCGCCGGGGTCGACGTCCTTGAAGTCCCGGGTGGACCGACCCGCCCAGGCCGACCGGGTGCGGTCCGGGGACTTCGCGTTCAGCTCCAGGGTGCCGTTGGGCTGGTCGTGGCGCAGCCGCAGCCCGGTCGAGGTGCCGACGTACGTCGAGACCAGCTCGTGGTTGGCGAAGCCGTACAGCTCGCGGCCACCGGCACGCGCGCGGGCGAAGGCCTCACCGAGCGCCGGGGCGAAGTCGGCGAACACGGCCGAGGAGGTCTCGGTGGGCGCGTCCGTGAAGTCCGGGGCCTCCGGCACGCCGGTGACCAGCGGCTGCGCGTCCTCGGCGGGACCCGCGCCCCGCGCGGCGGCCTCGGCGGCCCGCACCAGCGGCTCCAGGTCCTCCGCGGTCACCGCCGACCGGGACACCACACCGGAGGCCGTGCCCTCCTTGCCGTCGACGGTCGCGACGACGGTGAGCGAACGGCCGCGTGTGACGCCGTTCGTGGTGAGCGCGTTCCCGGCCCAGCGCAGGTTGGCGGTGGAGTGCTCGTCGGCGATGACCACACAGCCGTCGGCGCGGGAGAGCTCCAGCGCGCGCTCGACGATCTCGTGCGGCTTGTTGCTGCGGGCGCTCATCGACCGGCCTCCTGCGTGGTGTTGAGGATGTTGACGCCCCTGAAGAGGGCCGAGGGGCAGCCGTGGGACACGGCGGCGACCTGTCCCGGCTGCGCCTTGCCGCAGTTGAAGGCGCCGCCCAGGACGTACGTCCCCGGGCCGCCGACGGCCGCCATGGAGCCCCAGAAGTCGGTGGTGGTCGCCTGGTAGGCGACATCGCGCAGCTGCCCGGTGATCCGCCCGTTCTCGATCCGGAAGAACCGCTGTCCGGTGAACTGGAAATTGTACCTTTGCATATCAATTGACCAGGAACGGTCGCCGACGACGTAGATGCCGCGGTCGACCCCGCCGATCAGGTCCTCGGTCGACAGCCCGGCCGGGTCCGGCCGGAGGGACACGTTCGCCATCCGCTGCACGGGCACGTGCCCGGGGGAGTCGGCGTACGCGCACCCGTTGGAGCGCTCGAAGCCGGTCAGCTTCGCGATCCTGCGGTCCAGCTGGTAGCCGACGAGCGTGCCGTCCTTCACCAGGTCCCAGGACTGGGCCTCGACGCCCTCGTCGTCGTAGCCGACGGTCGCCAGGCCGTGCTCCGCGGTGCGGTCGCCGGTGACGTTCATCAGTTCGGAGCCGTACCTGAGTTTGCCGAGCTGGTCGAAGGTGGCGAACGAGGTGCCGGCGTAGGCCGCCTCGTAGCCCAGCGCGCGGTCCAGCTCGGTGGCGTGGCCGATCGACTCGTGGATGGTCAGCCAGAGGTTGGACGGGTCGACCACCAGGTCGTACAGCCCCGCCTCCACGCTAGGCGCCCGCATCTTCTCGGCCAGCAGCTCGGGGATCTGCTCCAGTTCGGCGTCCCAGTCCCAGCCGGTGCCGGTGAGGTACTCCCAGCCGCGCCCGACCGGCGGCGCGACGGTCCGCATCGAGTCGAACTCACCGCTGGAATCGTCCACCGACACGGCCGTCAGCTGCGGGTGCAGCCGTACCCGCTGCTGGGTGGTCACGGTCCCGGCGGTATCGGCGTAGAACTTGTTCTCGTGCACGGTGAGCAGCGAGGCGTCGACGTGGTTGACCCCGTTCGCCGCCAGCAGCCGCGCGCTCCACTCCGCTAGCAGCGCCGCCTTCTCCTCGTCGGGCACGGTGAACGGGTCGATCTCGTACGAGGAGACCCAGGTGCGTTCCGCGTGCACCGGCTCGCCGGCCAGCTCCACCCTCTCGTCCGACCCGGCGGCCTTGATGACCTGCGCCGAGAGCTTGGCCATCGCCACCGCCTGGGAGGCGACCTTGGCGGCGGCGTCCAGGGTCAGGTCGACCCCGGAGGCGAACCCCCAGGTGCCGCCGTGCACGACCCGGACCGCGTAGCCGAGGTCGGTGGTGTCCGACGATCCGGCGGGCCGGGCGTCCCTGAGACTCCAGGACGCGCTGCGCACCCGCTCGAACCGGAAGTCCGCGTGCTGGGCCCCGAGCGCCCGCGCGCGTGCGAGCGCGGCGTCGGCGAGGGCCCGTAGCGGAAGCGCCGTGAAGGCTTCGTCGATGGAATGGGGCACGGAGGTCTCCCTGCTGTCGTGGCCTGTCCCTCCGATCATGTCGCGCCCGCGGGTGTACGGACCACAGGTTTCGGTCCGGCGCCACGTCTTTATGTAGGGACCCGACAGCGACACCCCCGAGCCACTGTCGGTGCCCGCTTGGTCGCGGTGATGGCGGGACCGATAGGTTTTCGATGAAGCCGCCTGTCGTGCCAGCTGTACCGGCCGGTGGTCAGACCGAACGAAAGGGTGATCCGTTGAGCCGCTCGGTTCTCGTCACTGGAGGCAACCGGGGCATCGGCCTCGCCATCGCCCGCGCATTCGCCGACAACGGCGACAAGGTTGCCGTCACGTACCGCTCGGGTGAGCCGCCCGCCGTCCTCAAGGAACTGGGCTGCCTCGCCGTCAAGTGCGACATCACCGACAGCGAGCAGGTGGAGCAGGCCTACAAGGAGATCGAGGACGCCCACGGCCCGGTCGAGGTCCTGGTCGCCAACGCCGGCATCACCAAGGACACGCTCCTGATGCGGATGTCCGAGGAGGACTTCGCCTCGGTCGTCGACACCAACCTCACCGGCACCTTCCGTGTCGTCAAGCGCGCCAACCGCGGCATGCTGCGCGCCAAGAAGGGCCGCGTCGTCCTGATCTCCTCGGTCGTCGGCCTCCTCGGCGGGCCCGGCCAGGCCAACTACGCCGCCTCCAAGGCCGCCCTGGTCGGCTTCGCGCGCTCCCTCGCCCGTGAGCTGGGCTCGCGCAACATCACCTTCAACGTCGTCGCGCCCGGTTTCGTCGACACCGACATGACCAAGGTGCTCACCGACGAGCAGCGCGCGGCCATCGTGTCGCAGGTGCCGCTCGCCCGGTACGCGCAGCCCGAGGAGGTCGCCGCGACGGTGCGGTTCCTGGCCTCGGACGACGCCTCGTACATCACTGGAGCCGTCATCCCCGTTGACGGCGGACTGGGAATGGGTCACTGATCACCATGAGTGGAATCCTCGAGGGCAAGCGGGTCCTGATCACGGGCGTGCTGATGGAGTCCTCCATCGCCTTCCACGCGGCCAAGCTGGCCCAGGAGCAGGGTGCCGAGATCATCCTCACCGCGTTCCCGCGGCCCACGCTGACCGAGCGCATCGCCAAGAAGCTGCCGAAGCCCACCAAGGTCATCGAGCTGGACGTCACCAACGACGAGCACCTCGCGCGGCTGGCCGACCTGGTCGGCGAGGAGCTGGGCGGCCTCGACGGAGTCGTGCACTCCATCGGCTTCGCCCCCCAGGACGCGCTCGGCGGCAACTTCCTGAACACGCCCTTCGAGTCCGTCGCGACCGCCATGCACGTCTCGGCGTACTCCCTGAAGTCGCTGACCATGGCCTGCCTGCCGCTGATGCAGAACGGCGGCTCGGTGGTCGGCCTCACCTTCGACGCCCAGTACGCGTGGCCGCAGTACGACTGGATGGGCCCGGCCAAGGCCGCCCTGGAGGCCACCAGCCGCTACATGGCGCGCGACCTCGGCAAGCAGAACATCCGCTGCAACCTGGTCTCGGCCGGCCCCATCGGTTCCATGGCCGCCAAGTCCATCCCGGGCTTCAGCGACCTGGCCGCCGTCTGGGACCACCGCTCTCCGCTGGAGTGGGACCTCAAGGACCCGGAGCCGGCCGGCAAGGGCATCGTCGCGCTGCTGAGCGACTGGTTCCCGAAGACCACCGGCGAGATCATCCACGTGGACGGCGGCCTGCACGCCATCGGCGCCTGACGCGTACGGACACCGTCCTCACGCGGTCACCGTTCTCACGCGGACATCCTGAGGCCCGCACTCCCCGGGGAGTGCGGGCCTCACCCGTTCGGCCCACCGGCCGGGCCGTCGCCGGCCGGGCGGCGCACTCTGGGACTACGCGTCGGATCACGCGTTCACCGTGCGACGTCCCTCCCCAGCCCGGCCGAGGAGGTCCCCCTTGTGCGCCTGTTCCGCAGCCTGGCCCCAGTGACCACGGCCCTCGCCCTCGTGCTGGCCCTGCCGTACGACGCCGCGTCCCACGCGCGCGTGGACGGCGATGACCGGCCGGCCCCGCAGCTTTTCGGCGCGTCCTGCCGGACGACCGTCCGGGGCTCCCACGTGGTGGCCTACTGCCACAACCCCTACGTGGACACCGACCGGGTACAGCTGCACATCGAGTGCGCCCAGTGGTGGGACATCGACACCGACGGTTCCCCGGTGGACACCGGACCGGCGATGACCGTACGGCTCACCGGCCGCTGCTGGCAGGACGTCCGCTCGGTGTGGATCAGCCACCAGAAGGCGGACTGAACCGGTCGGGACGGCACAGGTACGGGTAGCTGGCCGCCTCCTTCGCGGCCGCGTCCGCGTCGCCCGCGCGGATCGCGTCGACCAGCCGGGCGTGGTCCATGTACGTCTCCGGTGTCAGCTCGGCGCCGACGTCCGCCCGCAGCCAGTCCCGCAGCACCTCGCCCAGGTCGGCGTACATCGCCGTCATCACGTCGTTGTGCGAGGCGGCCACCACGGCCAGGTGGAAGGTCGCGTCCGCCGTCACGAAGGCCTCCGCCTCACCCGACTCCCAGGCCCGCTCGCGGTGCGCCAGCAGCGCGTCGAGCTGCCTGAGGTCCTTCTCGCCGCGTCGGGTGGCTGCCAGCCGGGCCGCCGCCGACTCCAGGGTGGAGCGCAGCTCGGCGATGTGCCGGGGGTCGGCCCCGGCGAACCGGCGGTGCATCACGCCGGCCAGCTCACTGGTGGCCACCACGTAGGTGCCCGAGCCCTGCCGGATGTCCAGCAGGCCGTTGTGCGCCAGCGCGCGGACGGCCTCCCGGACGGTGTTGCGGGCGACCCCGAGCTGTTCGACCAGCTCCGGCTCGGTGGGGATGCGCGAGCCGACCGGCCATTCGCCGGTGGCGATCTGGTTCCGCAGCTCGGCGATGACCTGCTCGGACAGCGCCGAGCGGCGTGGGTGGCTCAGAGGCATGACACACCTTCGCACGCGAGGGCCGGGCCGTGGCGGCGGGGTGTGCCGCGCTTCACCACCCGGACTGGACAACCAATCATCCCATGATTCTATGATGAGTGTCATGGGAGCCGAGGAAAACACCGCGACGACATCCGCACCAGGAGCAGCCACGACAGCACGAACGACGGAATCCGGCGGAAGCCGCCCCGTGAACGGCACGCGCGCGTGGACGACACGGCTGTTCGTCGTCGGCATCCTGCTGGCCGCCGTCAACCTCCGGCCCGCCATCACCAGCCTCGGCGCCCTCCTCGAGGAGGTCCGCGACGGGCTCGGCATGAGCGGCAGCGTCGCCGGGCTGCTCACCTCCGTGCCGCCGCTCTGCTTCGCCGTCTTCGGCGTCATGGCCCCCCGTCTGGCCCGCCGCTTCGGCCCGCCGGCGGTGGTCTGCGCAGGCATGGCCGCCATCACGGCCGGCCTGCTGATACGCCCGTACGTCGGTGGCACGGCCGGGTTCCTGGCCGGCAGCGCGCTCGCGCTCATGGGCATCGCGGTCAGCAACGTGCTGATGCCGGTCATCGTCAAGCGCTGGTTCCCCGACCGGGTCGGCTCCATGACCGGGCTGTACTCGATGGCCCTCGCCGCCGGCACCGCGGTCGCCGCCGCGGTGACCGTGCCCCTGACGGACGCGCTCGGCGGCGGCTGGCGCCCAGGGCTGGCGGTGTGGGCGGGACTGGCGGCGGTCGCGGTGCTGCCGTGGATCACGCTGGTCCGGGACCGGGGGCCGGCGCCGGCCCCCGAGGCCACGGCACACGCGGGTACGGCACACGCGGGTACGGCACACGCGGGTACGGACCGGCGGCCGCCCGCGCCGCCCGCTCTGCGCATCACCCGCAGCCGCACCGCATGGGCGCTCGCCGTCTTCTTCGGACTCCAGGCCACCGCCGCCTACATCACGATGGGGTGGATGGCACAGATCTTCCGCGACGCGGGCGTCTCCGCCGGTACCGCCGGACTGCTGCTGGCCGTCACGATGGTGATGGGCGTACCGCTGGCCTTCGTCATCCCGCGCGTGGCCACCCGGCTCCCGCACCAGGGCCCGATCGTGATCGTGCTCGGGGTGTGCGGACTCGCGGGCTACGCCGGCCTGTGGGCCGCTCCGGCCGGCGGCGCCTGGGCCTGGGCCGTGCTGCTCGGCATCTCGAACTGCGCGTTCCCGCTGGCCCTCACGATGGTCGGGATGCGGTCCAGGACCGGCGCCGGCGTCGTACAGCTCTCCGCCTTCGCCCAGAGCGTCGGCTACCTGATCTCCATCCCCGGGCCGCTGCTGGTCGGCGTGCTCTACCAGCACAGCGGCGGCTGGGGCCTGCCCATCGCCCTCATGATCGGCCTGATGGTCCCGCAGATGGCCGTCGGCGTCCTGGCGGGCCGCGACCGCACGGTCGAGGACGAGGCGGCCGCGACCGCCTGACGCCCGACGCCTGACGCCCGACGCGGCGCGTGCGGGTACGGGGGCGGGTGCGGGCGGTGCGGGGGCGGCACGCGTCCGGGCGCGGGCGCGGCCTCGCGGGCACGGCACCGGTGGGGTCCCGTCGGGGCCCGCGCGGCGTGTCGGGCCACCCCCGCCCGGTCCGGCTCCTTCGCGGGATGCCAGACTGAGCGCATGCCAGTGCTCGACCCGAACCCCCAGAACGGTCAGAAGAAGATGCTGATCGTCTTCGGCTCGTTCTTCGCCATCTTCGTCGTCATCGCCGTCATCGCGACCCTCGCGTCACCCTGACCACGGTCCCGGCGGCCGTTGGTGGGGCTAGCCCCACCAACCCCTAGGGGGTGAGGGTCAGGGTGAAGTGGGTGGATCACCGGATGGGGCGGCGGCCGCGGATTCCGTAACTTCGAGGTGTGGCCGCGAGGGGCGGCCGCCGAAGCCCGGAGACCAGCGGAGGCGACCATGCCGGCCCGTACGCACACCCTGCCCCACCCCGCCACCCCGGGCAGCGTCGACGTCCGGCTGCCCTGGTGGGCCCTCGCGCTGCCCGCGCTCGCCTTCGTCGCGCTCCTGGCGCTGATACTGAACCCGGCGGACGCGCACGCGACCACCGGTGACCCGGCCGTCACCCATCTCGTCGAGCGGGTCCAGCAGATCGTCACGCGTTAGCCCCACGGCCTCCGGACCGGGCCGGGCCGCATGTCAACTCCCTGCGCCCGTTGGCCTGTTTCATGCGAAGCTGGGTGACATGAGTGTCGCAGAACGCCGCAGGATCGTCTTCTTCCGCCATGCGAAAGCCGACTGGCCGCAGGTGACCGACCACGAGCGACCGCTCGCTGACCGGGGCCGAATGGACGCCGCCGTCGCCGGACGCAAGCTCGCGGACAGCGGCATCACCTTCGACCTGGCCCTGTGCTCCACTTCCGTGCGCACCCGGGAGACCTGGAAGCTCGCCGTCCACGAACTCGCACACCGGCCGAAAACAGTCTATGAGGAGCGGGTGTACGAGGCCTCTCCGGGCGAGTTGATCGCCGTGCTCAACGAGGTGCCGGACGACGCGCAGGACGTTATCCTCATCGGTCACAACCCCGGGGTGCACGGCGTGACCGAGATCCTTATCGGTGATTCCGAGGGCGACGCCCGCGACCGGATGAACAGCCGGGGCTTTCCCGCCGCGGCCTTCGCCGTCGTGACCTTCGAGGGCACCTGGAAGAGCCTGGAACCCGGCGTGACCACGCTCGTGGACTACTGGGCCCCCTCCGAGTGACACGACCGGGACGACTGTCCGACGACCACCGCTCCCTCCGGACGTGTGGCGACCAGGGGCCCGGCACCGATCACCTCGGTGCCGGGCCCCTGGTGTCAGGCGCTGTCAGGTCCTGACAGGTCCGACCGGCCGCCGGCTCAGCTCTCGTCGTGGGTGTCCGCCGCCTCGACCTCTTCCCGGGTGACGCCCAGCAGGTACAGCACCGTGTCGAGGAAGGGGAAGTTCACCGCCGTGTGCGCGGCCTCACGGACCACCGGCTTGGCGTTGAAGGCGACACCGAGACCGGCCGCGTTCAGCATGTCCAGGTCGTTGGCGCCGTCACCGATGGCCACCGTCTGTGACAGCGGCAGACCCGCCTCGGCGGCGAACCTGCGCAGCAGCCGTGCCTTGCCCGCACGGTCCACGATCTCGCCGGTCACCCGGCCGGTCAGCTTGCCGTCGACGATCTCCAGCGTGTTGGCCTGGGCGAAGTCCAGCCCGAGCCGCTCCTGGAGATCGTCGGTGACCTGGGTGAAGCCGCCCGAGACGACACCGACCTGGTAGCCGAGCCGTTTCAGTGTGCGGATCAGGGTCCGGGCACCCGGCGTCAGCCGCACCTCGGCGCGCACCTTCCGCACGACCGACTCGTCCAGCCCCTTCAGCAGCGCCACGCGCGCGTGCAGCGACTGCTCGAAGTCCAGCTCCCCGCGCATCGCCGCCGCCGTCACCTCGGCGACCTCGTCCTCGCAGCCGGCGTGCGCGGCGAAGAGCTCGATGACCTCGTCCTGGATGAGCGTCGAGTCCACGTCCATGACCACCAGGCGCTGCGCCCGCCGGTGCAGCCCGGCCGCCACGACCGCGATGTCCACGCCGAGTTCCGCGGCGTCGGAGACCAGGGCCGTGCGCAGCGTCTCGGTCTCCACCCCGGAGACGGCGAACTCCACCGCGGTCACGGGGTACTTGGCGAGCCGGAAGATGCGGTCGATGTTGCCGCCGGCCTTGGCGATCCGGGCGGCGATGGCGGCCGTCGACTCGGCGGTCAGGGGATGACCGAGGACGGTGGCCAGCGAACGGCCGAGCCCGCGCGGGCGGTTGTCGCCGTGGCCGGAGATGATCTCCGCCTGCATCTTCACCGACTCGGCCCAGCTGTGCACGGTCGCCCTGAGGTCGCCCTCGAGTCCCGCGGGAGGCTGGGTCACGAGCGCGCACAGCACCAGCCGTCCCCGCGTGACGACCTGCTCGATGTCGACCACGTCGACCATGTACGCGGCAAGGGTGTCGAAGAGGCCGGCCGTGATGCCCGGCCTGTCCTTGCCGAAAATCTTGACGAGGAGAGTGGGGACCTCGGAGGTCTGCGGATCGCTCATGGTGTGACCACCGTAACCGGCACGCAGTGCCTGCGGCGCAGGTGGTCCGCCTGACGGACACGGAACAATAAGTGTCCGTCCGGTGTCGGACGCCTTGCCTCCGCACAACGGGCGAACGTGCGTGCGTCCTCGGTGGCCCGGGCGATCGTGCGTGCGTCCTCGGCGGTCCGGCGGCGGGACTCTCCGGCCGCCCTCTGCGCGCACGGTTCGGCGCGGGCCCACGCACGGTCCGGACGCCGCGGTACCGCCGCCGCACCCTGTCCCGGCGCGCGCCCTCACCGACGGCGCGCGCCCTCACCGACGGCGCGCGCCCTCACCGACGGGGCCGCTTGGGCGGCGGCGCGGGAGGTGGCGGCGGCGGGGGCGGCGGGCCCTGGTCGGGCCCGTCCGGCCGGCCCGCCTGCGATCCGCGCCGCGGCGAGCGCGTCGGCGGGTCCATGGGCCGCGCCATGGTGGGAGCGCCGTAGACGTCATCGGCGCCGGGCCGTCCGTCGGAGGGGTTGCGGTAGGGGGCATCGGCGCCGGGCCCTGCGTCGGAGGGAGCGCCGTAGGGGTTGTCGGCGCCGGGCCGTCCGTCGGAGGGGTTGCGGTAGGCGTCATCGGTGCCTGGCCGTCCGCCGCGGGCGTCCCCGTGGGCGTTGTCGGCGGAGGGCGCATCGCCACCGGCCCGCGGCCATTCCTCGGGTGACCGAGGGCCGCCGACCACCCCGCCGTCGGCCGGGGTCCCGGGCCCGCGGCCCCGACCGGCTCCCGCCCTGGAGTCCCGCGGTTGCCCCGGTCCTCCGTGCGGACCGCCCCGTTCTCCGTGGGTCCCGAAGCCCCGAGGAGCGTCGGCCGGAAACCCCTGTCCGTCGTACGGCCCCGGTCCCTGACCCTGTCGTGCCCCCGGTCCCTGACCCTGCGGTACTCCCGGCTCGTGACCCTGCCGTACCCCCGGTCGCCCGGGCCGGGACTCCGCGCCGCCGCCCCCGGGCTCGCGCAGTTCGTCCGGGATCCGGAGGTAGGGGTTGGTGGACGGATTCGGCGGGCGGTACGGAGCCGCCGGGACGTAGGGCCCCTCCGGCGTCCCGCCTCCCGGCGCTCCCGGCGCTCCCGGCGCTCCCGGCCCTCCCGGCCCTCCCGGGCCTCCGGGCCCTCCCGGCGTGCCCGACCCCGCGGGGCGGGACGGGACGGCGTCCGCGTCACCGCGTGCCAGCGGTGCCGCGCGGGTGCCCGCGGCGCCGGTCGCCCAGGCCAGCAGCGCCCCCGCCGCCCCCGCCGCCGCGCCCCACCCCGCGCCCAGGAGCAGGGCCATGCCCGGCTGCCCGTGCAGTTCGACGCCGGCGCCGAAGGCGTCGAAGCCCAGTACCGACAGCGACGCGTCCACGGACACGTCCGTCAGCCAGGCCAGCAGCGACAGGGTGAGCGCGGTCGCGACGGCCAGCCGCACCGCGCACCGCCCGGCGAACCCGAGCGCCCCGTGCCCCGTGCCCCGGCCGCCGGGCACGGTCGCCGCGCCATGGGCGGCCACCGGCGTCCGTACCGCCGTGAAGACTCCGGCGAGCAGCATCAGCAGTGCCGCGGCCACGCCCAGCAGCCATACCCGGCCGTCCAGGTCGGCCAGGCGGCCGAGTGTGACCGGGTGGTCGGACGGTGAGTTCAGCAGGTCGTCCAGGGGGTGCGGCAGGAACATGGTGAGCACGCCCGTCGCCCGGCCGTCGAAAGGGACGAGGAGGCCGATCGGGATGCCGAGCCAGACGCCGTTCGGGGCGCCGAGCAGCGCCGCGCCCATGATCCGGGCCGGGTGCGGGTCCCCGATCGCCGCGTAGGCCGCCGCCGCCCAGCCCGCCACGACCGCCACGAGCAGGACCGTCACCAGTGCCGAGACAGCCGGCCGTACCACCCGGTGCACGGCCTCCAGGCCGGGCGGCAGCGGCGTGCGGCGCGAGGCCAGCAGGGCGATCAGCAGGACGCCCGCCGACCAGCCGAGGCCACCGAGCAGGGTCGCCGTCGTGTCCACGCTGAAGCCGACCGCCGCGTTCGCGTGCACGAGGTCGCCGAGGCGGTCCGGCAGCAGCCCGCCGACGTCCCCGATGCCGGGGATCTTGAGCCCGCCGCCGTTGCCGCCGGTGCCGGGCAGCTTGTCCAGCCCCAGCGCGCCGCCGTCGATGGTGACGACCGAGTGCCCGGCCCAGGCCAGCCCGCCCAGCGTCGCCACGAACAGCACCACCACCGACCCGGCCCGGACCAGCAGTTCGGCCGGTGCGATCACAACTCCGGCCGCCCGCAGGGATCGTAGGAAGAACCAGGACAGGAGCAGGGCCCCCACCAGACTCACACCCAGTGGCGTGATGTCGATGGCAGTGGTGGCCTGTGCTCCTTTCAGGCCGAACGCGGACAGATCTCCGTCCGGTGTGACCGAACCACCCGCCCCGAGTGCCACAACAGCCGCTGTCATCGGGCCCAGTGAGCCCGCCGCGTCCGCCCGCAGCAGGTGCAGACCGAGCGCCGCGGTGCCCGCCATGCCGATCAACGCCCAGCTGACCGCGGCGATCGCGGACAGCAGGACGTCGCCCCAGGGCAGCCGCGCGCCGTGCCTCGTGCTCTCGACTCCCGTGCCGGACGTGCCAGGACCCATGGCCGACCCCCCGATCCGCTCACGCGCCGGGCCGCTCCGCCGCGCTTGTCCCCCTCGCGTGAATTACCACTCTCCGGCCCGGTTTCAACCCCGTCAACGGAAAGAGTCGAAGCGGTCGCACGAGGCCTGCGCAAGGCCCGACTTTCGGTCAGAGGGCCGAGCCTGAAATAGTTCCCGACGATGTTCGACATCCCTAGACTCCCTGTGATGGGGGTAACTCGGGGGACTACTCATGGGGCTTGGAGTGCCGGAACTCGTACTGGAATCAGACGGACGTACCTGGACGCTCGATCCGTCCAGGTCCTACACCCTCGGACGTGATCCGCAGGGGGACCTCGTGTTCGACGACGCCAGGGTCTCCTGGCGGCACGCCACGATCAGCTTCGACGGCCGCGGCTGGGTCATCGAGGACCACGGCAGTACCAACGGCACCTTCGCGCGGGGACAGCGGGTGCAGCGGACGGAGATCGGCCCGGGCACGGCCCTGCACCTCGGCAACGCGAACGACGGACCGCGGCTGAGCCTGTCCGGCACCGCGGCCGCCGACCCGGCCCGGGCGCAGCCCCGGCAGCAGCCGTACGCGGCGCAGGGCGCGGGCGGTGCGGGCTGGTCCCAGCCGCCTGCCGCGCAGCCGTCGGCCGCGCGGCAGGAGTGGCAGCAGGCCCCGCCGGCGATCCCGCAGCAGCAGGGCGCCCCGGCGATGGCCTCCGGCGGTGGCGCGGGGGCGCCGCCGGTCTACGGAGACCGCAGCCCGACCACGTTCCACCAGTTCTCCATCGGCCGTGTGATGCGCATCGGCCGTGCCCTGGAGAACGAGCTGGTCGTGTCCGACCTCCAGGTCTCCCGCCACCACGCCGAGTTCCACTCCACGCCCGACGGGCGCATGGAGATCCGCGACCTCGGCTCGCACAACGGCACGTACGTCAACGGTATGGCGATCGCCAAGGGCGGCACCGCGCTGCTCGACGCGGACGACATCGTCGGTGTCGGCCACTCCACCTTCCGGATCGTCGGCGACCGGCTGGAGGAGTTCGTCGACACCGGCGAGGTCTCCTTCTCGGCGCGGCACCTGACGGTCACGGTCGACGGCGGCAAGCAGATCCTCAAGGACGTCTCCTTCGGCGTCCCGGAGAAGTCCGTGATCGCGGTCATCGGCCCGTCCGGATCCGGCAAGTCGACCCTGCTCAAGGCGCTCACCGGCTACCGCCCCGCCAACGAGGGCGAGGTGCTGTACGACAACCGCAACCTCTACAAGCAGTTCGCCGAGCTGCGCCAGCGCATCGGTCTGGTCCCGCAGGACGACATCCTGCACAAGGAGCTGACCGTCAAGAGAGCCCTCAAGTACGCGGCCAAGCTGCGCTTCCCGGCCGACACCACCGGGCAGGAGCGCGACGACCGCATCGAAGAGGTGCTGCGCGAGCTGAAGCTCGACGTCCACAAGGACAAGAAGGTCACCTCCCTCTCGGGCGGCCAGCGCAAGCGGGTCTCGGTCGCCCTGGAGCTGCTCACCAAGCCGTCGCTGATCTTCCTCGACGAGCCGACCTCGGGCCTGGACCCGGGCATGGACCGCGATGTGATGCAGCTGCTGCGCGGCCTCGCCGACGACGGCCGTACGGTCCTCGTCGTCACGCACTCGGTGGCCGAGCTGGCGCTGTGCGACAAGCTCCTGGTGATGGCGCCGGGCGGCTCGGTCGCCTACTTCGGTCCGCCGGAGGAGGCGCTGAACTTCTTCGGCTACGACACCTGGGCCGACGTGTTCTCCGCCTTCGAGAACTACCGCGACTACGACTGGGCGGGCCGCTGGAAGGGCTCGCAGCACTACCAGATGTACGCCGCGGACATCGACGCGATCGCCCCGCAGTCCGTACAGATCCCCGCGATGCAGGCGATGCGGCCGAAGAAGCCGCAGAGCTGGGGGTCGCAGCTGATGACCCTGATCCGGAGGTACGTGTCGGTCATAGCCTCGGACCGCGGCTTCCTGCTGCTGACGGTGATCCTGCCGGCGGTGCTCGGCGCGGTCAGCCTGCTCATCGACAGCGACAAGACCCTGCTGGTGAACCCGGTCAACAGCAAGACCGGCATTCCCGTCCCCAACGGCACGGCGACCACGGTCCTGCTGATCCTCGCGGTCGGCGCCTGTTTCGCGGGCGCCGCGAACTCCGTCCGGGAGCTGATCAAGGAACGGGTGATCTACGAGCGGGAGCGCGCGGTCGGCCTGTCCCGGTCGGCGTACCTGATGTCCAAGGTGGTCGTGCTCGGTGCGATCACCGTGCTGCAGGGCCTGATGGTCGGCCTGATCGGCTTCTCCAGCCGGGTGATCCCCGACGAGGGCGTGGTCCTCGGCCACTCCGTCATCCTGGAGCTCTGCATCCCGATCATGGGACTCGGCTTCACCTCGATGATGTTCGGCCTGGTCATCTCCTCGCTGGTGAAGACGTCCGAGAAGACCATGCCCCTGCTGGTGATGTTCGCGATCATCCAGGTCGTGTTCACCGGCTGCCTGTTCACCCTGAACGGGGCGGTCGGCGCCAACCAGGTCTCGTTCCTGATGCCGTCCCGCTGGGCGGTGGGCGCCGCCGGCGCCACGCTGGACTTCAACAACATCGCGCCCAACACCGACGACCCGACCAGCAAGGATCCGCTCTGGCAGCACACGGCCGGCGCCTGGACCATGGACATGGCCGTGCTGATCGTCCTCGGCGTGCTGTGCGGCTTCCTGGTGGCCCGGTTCCTGCGCCGCCACGAGCCCGAGGTCATGCGCAAGTAGCACTCCGGTGCCCGTAGAACGCCTGAAGGGCGGCACCCCGCAGTGGGGTGCCGCCCTTCGGCGTGTGCGTGAAGAGGTCCGCGCAGGCCTCAGTACGCGCTGTTGACGTTGTCCATCGAACCGTACCGGTGGGCGGCGTAGTTGCAGGCGGCCGTGATGTTGGCGACCGGGTCGTAGATGTTCCACGAGGTGCCGGCCACGTGGTACGTGGCGAAGGTCGGCGGGATGACCTGGAGCAGACCCTTGGAGGGGATGCCGTTGATGGCGTTGATGTCCCAGTTGTTGATGGCGTTGGGGTTGCCGGAGGACTCCCGCATGATGTTGCGGTACAGGCCGTTGTAGGAGCCCGGGATGCCCTTGGAGCGCATGATGTCCAGGGACTGGCGGATCCAGCCGTCGAGGTTGTTGCCGTAGGACGTGGCGGGGCGCTGGAGCTGCGGGCGCTGCGCGGACCGGCTCGCGGCCTGCTTGGCCAGGTGCTTCACGTGGGCGGCGTGGGCGGCCTTGTTGGTGGCTGCCTCGACGTGCTTCACGTGGGCGTTGTGGGCCGCCTTGGCCTTCGCGGCGTGGACCGTCCTGACGTGCGCGACGTGCGCGGCGTGGACCTTCCTGAGGTGCGCGGTGTGGGCCGCGTGCACCTTCTTGACGTGGGCCACGTGCTTGGCGTGGGCCGAGGGCGCCTTCTTGGCGGCGATCGCCTCGACCTTGAGGTGCTGGGTCGCGAGCCGGTCGGTGACCGCGCCCTTGACGTCCTTGATCTGCTGCGTGCTGTACGCCACCTGCGCCGCGGCCTGGGGGGACACGTTCGCGACGGTCTCGGCGCTGCTGGGCACGGCCGAGATGGCGAGGGCGGCGGCGCCGAGCGTGGCGACACCGGCGAGCGCGATCTTGTGGTGCTTGGTCAGGGTCGGACTGTGGGAGTGCTTGGGCATAGCAGGTGACCTCTTCGAATAGCGCGGAGTCGCTCGTTGTCCGCGGGGGAGACCGGCTCCTCCTGCACGAACACCGCGGGGGGAACCCGCGGTGCTGAGCGACGAGAGCAATTCTTAGCGGCCGCAAAACGCCCTGGCAAAGGTGTGACGTACGATCCCCGGTAGTTGAACCCGGAGGGGCAAAACGGGACAGACTAGGTCGTCTGTCCCGTTCACCGAGGGACCCTTTATCTCCTATGTCCGTTCGTACGTGATGTGCGCCCTATGTGCGCCCTCACATCGCGGCGCCCCGAATCTCACCACGAGTTGCTTGAGCAATGCTCTGCGTGAGCCCCCTCCTCCGGGAGGATGAGGTGCACGTCGCCGAACTCGTGCCACAGGTAGAGCCCGCCCAGCGCCTCCTGGTAGCTGCGGTCGACGGCGGCCCGGCCCGCGACCGCCTCCAGCATCAGCAGATGCGACGCCTCCGGCTCGTGCAGCCCGGTCAGCAGCCCGTCCACCACCCGCACACCGCGACCGGGCGTCACGACGAGCTCCGTCCACCCTCCGGCCGCCCGCACCACCCCGTCCGCGTCCGCCGCCGACTCCACGGCCCGCACGGCCGTCGTCCCGACGGCGACGACCCGCCTGCCGCCCGCCCTGGCCGCGTTGATCAGCCGCGCCGACGCCGCCGGCACGGCGAAGCGTTCCGCGTACGGCGGCTCGTGCGCCTCCGCCGACGACACCCCCGTGTGCAGCGTGATCGGCGCGAACTGCACGCCCCGGCTCACCAGCTCCGCCACCAGCCGCGCGGTGAAGGGCCGCGCCGCACTCGGCATCTCCGCGCTCCCGGCCCCGTCGGCCGAGGGCAGCGCGAACACCGTCTGGTACACCGACAACGGCTGGTCCCGCTCCGTATAGGAGTAACGGATGGGACGCCCGTGCTCCCGCAGCAGCCCCGGCACGTCCCCCGTGACCCGTGCCCACCACAACCGCTCACCCCGCGCGCTCAGCGGCTCCGCCAGGACCAGCCGCCCGCCCCCGGGCAGCCGCACCTCACTCCCCGCGGACGCGCCCGCCCGCGCGCGAGTGGTCCCCCTGCCGTCCGGCTCCCGCAGCTCGACCGCCCACCTGCCGTCGTCCCCCCTGGTGGAGAAGTGCACCACCACGCGCGCGTGCCCGACCCGCCCGTCCACGGCGGCCGCCAGCGTCGGCGAGGTGTTCACCACCAGCAGGTCCCCGGCCCGCAGCAGCACCGGCAGCTCGGCGAAGGCGTGATGCGACACCGCGGTCCCGCGCGACACCAGCAGCCGCACGGCATCCCGCTCCAGCCCCGGCCCGCGCTGCTCGGCCGGCACTCGCGCCGACAGCTCCTCGGGCACCCTCAGCGCGGTCGTCATCGCCCCTCCACCAGCGCGGGCGCGTCGTAGCGGCCGCTGGCCGGCCGCTCGTCCAGCAACCGCAGGAACGCCGGTACGACGCTCTCCGGCGCCGGCCGCGGGTCGTCGTCGTCCGGTACGGCCGCCGCGTACAGGCCGGTCGCCATGTCGCCGGGATCCACCGCCCACACCCGCAACCCCGGCTCCTCCACACCGAGCACCGCGGCCAGCTGGTCCAGGGCCGCCTTCGAGGCGCCGTACCCGCCCCAGGTCGCATAGGCCTCCGCGCCCGCGTCCGAGCTGACCGCCACCACCGCACCGGCCGCCGACTCCCGCAGCAGCGGCAGCGCCTCCTGGACCAGGCCCAGCGCGGCCACCACGTTGACCTCCAGGGCCCGGCGCAGTCCCGGCAGCGGCAGCTCGCCGAGGCGCACCAGCGGCTCGGCACCCAGCGCGCTGGCGTTGCTCACCACCAGGTCCAGCCCGCCCAGCCGGCCCGCCGCGGCCACCAGGTCGGCCCGGTGCCCGGCGTCCGTGACGTCGCCGGGCAGCGCCGCCACCCGCGTCCCCGGCCCCGAGACGGCCTCCGCGGCCTCCTTCAGCGCGCCCGCGCCCCTGGCGTCCAGCACCAGGTCCCAGCCGCGCGCGGCCAGCGCCGCCGCCAGCGCCCGCCCCAGCCCCTTCGACGCCCCCGTGATGATCGCTACCGGCATGACAACCGTCCCCTCGGCTCCGTCCGCCCGCGTCGGCGGAGATCCCAACCTAGGAACGGCACCGCCCCGGCCGCCTCGGACGCGAGCCGCAACCGGGCGGGGTCCTTCGGACTAAGCCGCCGGTCGGGGGCCCTGGGCCTAGGACCCGAGGCCTACGGCCAAGGGCCCGGCCCCCCGCCACCGAAGGCCGATCACCGCTGTCGCACCCCGCCGGTACCGTGAGGACATGAGCCAAGGTCCCCGGTCCGGCCTCGCGGCGGTCAGCGCCGCGCTGCTGGCCATGAGCAGGCACCTGGAGGTGCGCGACGTCCTCAAGACGATCGTCGCCTCCGCCCGTGAACTGCTCGACGCCCAGTACGCGGCGCTCGGGGTCCCCGACGACCACGGCGGCTTCGCGCAGTTCGTCGTCGACGGTGTCACCGACGCCCAGTGGAAGGCCATCGGCCCGCTCCCGCGCCAGCACGGCATCCTGGCCGCGATGCTCCAGGAGGCCAAGGTCGAGCGGCTCGCCGACGTCCGCGCGGACCCCCGTTTCGAGGGCTGGCCCTCCGCCCACCCCGAGATGTCCGACTTCCTGGGCCTGCCGATCCGCGACGGCGACGAGACCATCGGCGCGTTGTTCCTCGCCAACAAGAGGTGTGCCAGGCCCGGGGGCGGCTGCGGCTTCACCGCGGAGGACGAGGAACTCCTCTCCATCCTCGCCCAGCACGCGGCCATCGCCCTCACCAACGCCCGCCTCTACGAGCGCAGCCGCGAGCTGACCATCGCCGAGGAGCGCTCCCGGCTCGCCCACGAGCTGCACGACGCGGTGAGCCAGAAGCTCTTCTCCCTGCGGCTCACCGCCCAGGCGGCCGCCGCCCTCGTCGACCGCGACCCCTCCCGTGCCAAGGGCGAGCTGCAGCAGGTGGCGGCGCTCGCCGCCGAGGCCACCGAGGAACTGCGCGCCGCGGTCGTGGAGCTGCGCCCCGCCGCCCTCGACGAGGACGGCCTGATCGCCACCCTCCGCACCCAGATCCAGGTCCTCGACCGCGCCCACGACGCGCGGGTGACCTTCGCGGGCAACGGCTTCCGCGCTCTGCCCGCGGCCCAGGAGGAGGCGCTGCTGCGGGTGGCCCAGGAAGCCCTGCACAACGCCCTGCGGCACTCCGGCGCCGAGCACGTCGACGTCAGCGTGAACCGGCGGGGCGGCGGAGCGGTGCTGCGGGTCACCGACGACGGCGCGGGCTTCGACCCGCACGTCATCCGCAGCGCCGGACGCCATCTCGGCCTGGTCTCCATGCGGGACCGGGCGAGCGGGGTCGGCGGCACGCTCACCGTGGAATCGGCGCCCGGCAAGGGCACCACGATCGAGATGGAGGTCCCCGGTGGCTGACGCGATCAGGGTCCTGCTCGTGGACGACCACCAGGTCGTCCGCCGGGGACTGCGCACCTTTCTGGAGATCCAGGACGACATAGAGGTCGTCGGCGAGGCGGCCGACGGTGCCGAGGGCGTCGAACGCGCGCAGGAACTGAGTCCCGAGGTCGTCCTCATGGACGTCAAGATGCCGGGCATGGACGGCGTGGAGGCGCTGCGCAGGCTCCGCGAACTCGACAACCCCGCGCGCGTGCTCATCGTCACGAGCTTCATGGAGCAGCGCACGGTGGTCCCGGCCCTGCGCGCCGGCGCCGCCGGGTACGTCTACAAGGACGTCGATCCCGACGCGCTCGCCACCGCCATCCGCTCGGTCCACGCCGGGCACGTCGTGCTCCAGCCGGAGGTGGCAGGCGCCCTGCTCTCCCAGGAGGAGGCCAACTCCGGGCAGGGCCGTGGCGGGTCGCTCACCGAACGGGAACGCGAGGTGCTCGGGCTGATCGCCGACGGCCGCTCCAACCGGGAGATAGCCCGTGCGCTGGTGCTCTCCGAGAAGACCGTCAAGACGCACGTCTCGAACATCCTGATGAAACTCGACCTCGCCGACCGCACCCAGGCCGCCCTGTGGGCCGTACGCCACGGCGTGACCGGCTGAAACGCCCTCCGCAACGCTTCACCGGCGGCAACCTGAAGGGTCGTCCTACGGACTGAGATTCATACCGTCGTGGGAATGTCACCCGGACGGCGCATCCTCTCCCGGCCACCCGCGTTCTCAGTGCGTGCCGCGGTGACCGCCGCGGCGATCGCCAAGGAGGGTCAAGAAGTGAAGAACCTGAAGAAGGCAGCGGCCGTGACGATGGTGGCCGGCGGGATCGTGGCCGCGGGCGCGGGGATGGCCTCCGCCCACACCGGCGGCTCGCACGCCGACGGCGGGGCCCACGGCTCTCCGGGCGTCGTCTCGGGCAACGTCATCCAGGTCCCGGTCCACATCCCGGTCAACGCCGTCGGCAACAGCGTCAACGTCATCGGCGTCCTGAACCCCGCCTTCGGCAACCTCGGCCTCAACCACTGAGACCGCGCCGCACCGCGGCATCGACCTCCGGCCTTCCGGGTACGCCCGGGAGGCCGGTCGGCTTGCCGTCCCGCACGGTGGCCCGGCGTCCCGCCCCGGGCCCCCTCCGGGAGACGGCGGGAACCGTCGGACCCGCCCCGGTGCCGCGACCGGAAGGGTTCACCGGCTCGCGGCGTCCTCTCCACTCACCTCAGCGCCCCCGCTCGCGCTCCTCCACCACCGAGTTGTACGCGGCGACCTGCGCCCGCCGGGCCGTCCGCTCCACCGGCCGCAGGGCCAGCGACCGCCCCGCCATCTCCGACGCGCTCACCGCACCGCCGTGCCCGTTCTCGTACGCCAGCGAGACCAGCATCCCGACCCGCTGCGCCAGCTCCAGCACCCGTACCGCCCGCGGGGGATACCCGGGGGCCAGCACCTCCCGCCCCCGCGCGGCCCGGGCCCGGTAGGCGTCGATCGCCGCCTCCGCCACCGGACCCGACCCGGCGACGTCCAGCTTCGACAGCACCTCGGTCGCGTCCCTGAGCGCCTCCGCCAGCTCCCGCTCCGCCTCGCCCAGCGAGGGCACGTCCGCGGGCGGGGCCTCCCGCACCGGCAGCACGTGCCAGACCACCTCGACGTGCACGTCACCGGCGGGACCGGCCTCGGACACCTCCGGCACCAGCCCGAAGGCGGCACCGTGACAGACGACCGCCTCCTCGGCCTCCAGGGCCCGCGCGTTGAACTCCGGCGGACCGCTCAGCCCCAGCGGATGCCCGGGCGCCGGCAGCGCGACGCACAGCCCGGACGCCCCCAGCGTCCGCAGCCGCCCCAGCGCCAGCGTGAGCCCGACCGGAGCCGGCTCCCCGGGCAGCCCCGCCACCCGGTGCAGCGCGTCCTCGCCGACGACGGCGAGCACGGCTTCGTCCGGGGAGACGAGTCCGGCCAATAGGGCATTTCCCCACGCGGCGAGGCGTCCTGAACGCGGTTCCGAGAGCATGCCCCCACCCTAAGGACCGGACCGATGGAATGGAGCGCCGCCCTCGTGGCGTAGATTTCATAAGGGCCGCGCCCACCGGCGCCGCCGCCCGAGCCACCGGCGTACGCGCCAGCCGAGACCGGCCACACTGCAAGGGGAGACAACGCGCTCATGAGCGATGTTCTGGAGCTTCAGGACGTATCCGTGGTCCGGGAGGGACGGGCTCTGGTGGACCAGGTCTCCTGGTCGGTGAAGGAGGGCGAGCGCTGGGTCATCCTCGGCCCCAACGGCGCCGGCAAGACCACCCTCCTCAACATCGCCTCCAGCTACCTCTTCCCCAGCAAGGGCACCGCCACCATCCTCGGCGACACCCTCGGCAAGGTCGACGTCTTCGACCTGCGCCCGCGCATCGGCGTGGCCGGCATCGCCATGGCCGAGAAGCTCCCCAAGAGCCAGACCGTCCTGGAGACCGTGCTCACCGCCGCCTACGGCATGACCGCCCACTGGCAGGAGGAGTACGACGCGGTCGACGAGGAGCGCGCCCGCGCCTTCCTCGACCGCCTCGGCATGACCGACTACGTGGACCGGAAGTTCGGCACCCTCTCCGAGGGCGAGCGCAAGCGCACCCTGATCGCCCGCGCCCTGATGACCGACCCCGAGCTGCTGCTGCTCGACGAGCCCGCCGCGGGCCTCGACCTCGGCGGCCGCGAGGACCTGGTCCGCCGCCTCGGCAGGCTCGCCCGCGATCCGATCGCCCCCTCCATGATCATGGTGACCCACCACGTCGAGGAGATCGCCCCCGGCTTCACCCACGTCCTGATGATCCGCCAGGGCAAGGTCCTCACCGCCGGCCCGCTGGAGCTCGAACTCTCCTCCCGCAACCTCTCCCTCTGCTTCGGCCTCCCGCTCGTCGTCGAGCAGCTCGGCGACCGCTGGACCGCCCACGGACTCCCGCTGTCCTGACGGCTCCCGACGGGTCCCTGACGGACGCACAGCCCCGGTGAAGCACCCTGTCGAGGTGGGTACCCGCGGCCCTACCATGACGATGTGAACAGCATCGACGCATGGGTGTGGTGGCTCGTCGGCGCGGTGGCGCTCGGAATCCCGCTCGTGGTGACCGCGATGCCGGAGTTCGGCATGTTCGCGGTCGGTGCGCTGGCCGCCGCGGCCGCCGCCGGACTGGGTGCCGGCGCCGTGATCCAGGTGCTCGTCTTCGTCGTCGTCTCCGTCGCCCTGATCGCCGTCGTACGGCCCATCGCATCCCGGCACGCCGCCCAGCGGCCCGGACTCGCCACGGGCATCGACGCGTTGAAGGGCAAGCAGGCCGTCGTGCTGGAACGCGTCGACGGATCCGGCGGACGGATCAAGCTGGCCGGCGAGATCTGGTCGGCCCGCTCACTCGACACCGGGCGCGCCTACGAAGCCGGGGAGGAAGTGGACGTCGTGGAGATCGAGGGAGCCACGGCCATCGTCATCTGACCTCGTACGACGCAACTCGTCGGAAGGACTCCCGAGTTGGGCGACGGTCTGTCAGACTCGTGCAGCAAGATCTTCGACAACCATGAGATATGCCGAAGCGCCGAGGCGGAGAAGGGTACGGGGAGCGACGATGGAACCGGTCATCATCGTCCTGGTCATTCTGGTGGTGTTGGTCTTCATCGCCCTGATCAAGACGATCCAAGTCATCCCACAGGCGAGCGCCGCCATCGTGGAGCGCTTCGGCCGCTACACGCGGACCCTGAACGCGGGCCTGAACATCGTGGTCCCGTTCATAGACACCATCCGCAACCGCATCGACCTGCGTGAACAGGTCGTGCCGTTCCCGCCCCAGCCGGTGATCACCCAGGACAACCTGGTCGTGAACATCGACACGGTCATCTACTACCAGGTCACCGACGCGCGGGCCGCCACCTACGAGGTCGCCAGCTACATCCAGGCCATCGAGCAGCTCACGGTCACCACGCTGCGCAACATCATCGGCGGCATGGACCTGGAGCGCACCCTGACCTCCCGCGAGGAGATCAACGCGGCCCTGCGCGGCGTCCTCGACGAGGCCACCGGCAAGTGGGGCATCCGCGTCAACCGCGTCGAGCTCAAGGCGATCGAACCGCCCACCTCCATCCAGGACTCGATGGAGAAGCAGATGCGCGCCGACCGTGACAAGCGCGCCGCGATCCTCACCGCGGAAGGCACCCGCCAGGCCGCGATCCTCACCGCCGAGGGCGAGAAGCAGTCCCAGATCCTGCGCGCCGAGGGTGAGGCCAAGGCGGCCGCCCTGCGCGCCGAGGGCGAGGCCCAGGCGGTCCGCACGGTCTTCGAGGCGATCCACGCCGGCGACCCGGACCAGAAGCTGCTCTCCTACCAGTACCTCCAGATGCTCCCGAAGATCGCCGAGGGCGACGCCAACAAGCTCTGGATCGTCCCCAGCGAGATCGGCGACGCCCTCAAGGGCCTCTCCGGCGCGATGGGCAACTTCGGCAACCTGGGCGGCGGTTCCGGCGGCGGCGGCAGCAGCGGCAGCGTCCCGGCCCAGGAACGCCGCGAGAAGCCCCACATCGACTAGGGCGCCCCTGCAGACAGACGTTCCCCGCGCCCACCCTCCTGGGGGCGCGGGGAACTGCGCGACAAGCCACGACATGGCCGTGGCCGCCGAACGACCGGGGTCAGGCAGCCTCTGAGGCGGCCACATCCCCCGCGAGCCACTCAGGAAGCGACGCCAGGTCCTCCGCCCCCATCGCCAACAGCATCGCGTCCTGCGGCGAAGGCTCGAACGGCTTCCGGAGCAACGGCATCCCCGCCTGCTCAGGCGTCCGGGCCGCCTTACGGTGATTGTCCTCCGCGCACGAGGCCACCGTGTTCAGCCACGAGTCCTGACCGCCCTGGGCCCGAGGCACCACGT
Source organism: Streptomyces sp. NPDC001068 (assembly GCF_042897315.1). Taxonomy (NCBI): domain Bacteria; kingdom Bacillati; phylum Actinomycetota; class Actinomycetes; order Kitasatosporales; family Streptomycetaceae; genus Streptomyces; species Streptomyces sp. NPDC001068. Next base: position 614,877 of record NZ_JBIAYD010000004.1, read on the forward strand.
GGTCGACGGTCGTCGCCCGCCGCCCGCAGTACGCGCACCGGTGCCGGTCCCTGACCAGCACACCCCGCCTCGACCAGGGCGCCTGTCTCCGGAACGGTACCCGTACGTAGCGGCACAGCCTGATCACTCGAGGCGCAGGTATGTCCACATCGGCACCGCGCATGCGCAGTTCGGGGTGGGCCTGCTCGACAACGGCCTTGTCCTGAAGCACCAGGACGACGGCTCGATTCAACGTCACCGTAGACAGCGGCTCGAAGCTCGCGTTCAGCACCAGCGTGTCACGCATCCAGCCCACCTCCCATGTGCACCGTGCCCACCCCCGGCGGGCTTGGATCAACTCTGGACGGGCGCGCCGAGATGGACAACGCAATAAAAACTGCCCGCCCCTGATCACTTCCATGACCAGGGACGGGCAAACGTTCAATGAACGCTTGGCTGATTCCGCGAAGTACGTCAGCCCTTCTCGGGGTTCTCGTACTCGCCGATCAACTGCGCGCGGGCGATCGCGTGGAACCGCAGGTTGAAACCGACGACCGCCGGTGACACGTCGGCGTCCGGACCGAGCTTCTCCTGGTCCACCGCGTACACCGTGAAGACGTACCGGTGCGAACCGTCCCCGGGCGGCGGCGCGGCACCGCCGAAGTCCTTCGACCCGTAGTCGTTGCGCACCTGCATGGCGCCCTCGGGCAAGCCCTCGAACTTGCCGCTGCCCGCACCCGCCGGCAGTTCGGTCACCGAGGCCGGGATGTCGAACACGGACCAGTGCCAGAACCCGCTTCCCGTCGGCGCGTCCGGGTCGTAGCAGGTCACGGCGAAGCTCTTGGTCCCGGCCGGGAAGCCCTCCCACCGCAGCTGCGGTGAGGTGTTGCCCTTGTCGTAGACCTGAGCGTCCTTGAGCGTCGCCCCTTCCTCGACGTCCTCGCTCGTCACCGTGAACGACGGAACGGGCGGATGGAAGTCATGGGGGAGCGGCCGCCGCTTGAGCTCGGTCACCTCGGTACCTCCTGATCGATGCGGATCGGCTGCGGAGGCCGTGACGGACTCCGCGCCTCCCGAGCCTAGAACCAGTTGCGCTTGCTGCCGACCTCGGACAGCCACTGGTTGAGATAACCCGCCCAGTCGGTCCCGTGGAAGTCGTGCAGACCCACCTGGAACGACCGGAAGGTGTCACTGCCCTCGCTGAACAGCCCCGGCTTCTTGTCCATTTCCAGGATGACGTCCATAGCCTGCGCGTCCGCCACGAAGCTCAGCTCGACCTGGTTCAGGCCGCGGTACTGGGACGGCGGGTGGAACTCGACCTCCTGGTAGAACGGCAGGGTCTGCCGGGTCCCCCGGATGTGGCCGCGTTCCAGGTCCGCGTTCTTGAACCGGAAACCGAGCTGGATGAAGGCGTCCAGGATCGCCTTCTGGGCCGGCAGCGGGTGCACGTTGATCGGGTCCAGGTCACCGGAGTCCACGGCACGCGCGATCTCCAGCTCGGTGGTCACGCCGATGTGCATCCCGCGCAGCGCCTGCCCGTCGATCATGGTGACCGGCGTCTCCCACGGGATCTCCAGCCCGAACGGCACCGCGTGCACCGCACCGGCCTGGAGCTCGAAGGCACCGCCGAGCCGCACCTTGCCGAAGTCGATGTTCTGCTTGAACTCCTCGTCGCCGTGCTCCACCTCGACCCGCGCCTGGAGACCCACGGACAGCCCCTGGATCTCCTGGTTCACCGACCCGCCCTGGATCCGCACCTCGCCCTGGACGACGCCACCCGGTACGACGTTGGCCTCGGTGAGCACCGTCTCCACGGACGCCCCGCCGGCCCCCAGGCTCGCGAGCAGCTTCTTGAACCCCATGACTCTCCCTTTACGTACGGACCCTTGATCCCTACAAACGCGATCCGGCCGCGACCGGTTCCGGCCCACACCCTGGCAAGGAGACCAATCCTTGACCACCCCTTGGCATCCACGGCCTGGACTAGGCTCGGACGCCATGATCTCGCCCCCGGACCGTACGCCACTTCAAAGGGACTTCTTCGACCGCCCTGTACTGGAGGTCGCCCCCGATCTCCTCGGGCGCGTCGTCCTGCGCACCACCCCGGAGGGTCCGATCGCGGTCCGCATCACGGAGGTGGAGGCGTACGACGGCCCGAACGATCCCGGGTCGCACGCCTACCGGGGCCGCACACCCCGCAACGAGGTGATGTTCGGTCCACCCGGACACGTGTACGTCTACTTCACGTACGGCATGTGGTCCTGCATGAACCTCGTCTGCGGTCCCGTGGGCAACCCGAGCGGGGTCCTGCTCCGCGCCGGCGAGATCGTCGAGGGCGCCGCGCTGGCCCGTAAACGTCGACTTTCGGCCCGCTACGACAGAGAACTGGCCAAAGGCCCGGCCCGCCTGGCGACCGCCCTGGGCGTCGACCGGGCCCTGGACGGCACGGACGCGTGTGCCGCCGGCGAGACACCGCTGCGCATGCTGACCGGTACCCCCGTCCCCTCCGACCAGGTACGCAACGGTCCGCGCACCGGGGTCGCCGGCGAGGGCGGCGACGGGGAGGTCCATCCGTGGCGATACTGGGTCGCCAACGACCCCACGGTCAGCCCCTACCGGGCGCACGTACCCCGGCGCCGTTCAAGTTGACGCGCGCTTGGAAGGTGCGTAATGTGGCCCGAGCCGCTGAACCGGGTACGGTGTTCGCCAGCAGTCGGAAGCGGCCACCCACTACCTACGACTTCCCCTGACGGGGTCGGATTCGTCATGCCCGCATGCTCGAATTCGAACTCGCGGAACTCGATTATGAGTCCCGACGGGAATCGGCTAACGTAGTGAATGTCGAAAGGCCGACCGGCGAAAGCCGAAAAGCCCTGGACAACCCGCCGACCGGGAATCGGACGCCGAAAGGATCTGATAGAGTCGGAACCGCCGGAAAGGGAAACGCGAAAGCGGAAACCTGGAAAGCGCCGAGGAAATCGGATCGGAAAGATCTGATAGAGTCGGAAACGCAAGAACGAAGGGAAGCCCGGAGGAAAGCCCGAGAGGGTGAGTACAAAGGAAGCGACCGTTCCTTGAGAACTCAACAGCGTGCCAAAAGTCAACGCCAGATATGTTGATTACCCCGTCTCCGGCCGAATCTTCGGTTGGGACGAGGTTCCTTTGAAGAAAACACAGCGAGGACGCTGTGAACCATCGGACTATTCCTCCGGTGGTTCCGCTCTCGTGGTGTCGCCCCGCGCTTTTAAATAAGCACAGCGGGAAAACATTCACGGAGAGTTTGATCCTGGCTCAGGACGAACGCTGGCGGCGTGCTTAACACATGCAAGTCGAACGATGAACCACTTCGGTGGGGATTA
>NZ_JBIAYD010000005.1:0-23549 GCF_042897315.1 Streptomyces sp. NPDC001068
CAGGATCCGCACGGTCTCGGCGGTCAGGCCGGCCATGTCGGTGTCGAAGGCGATCGGGTAGATGTCCTGGTACTTCTTGGGCGGGTTCTCGGCGTGGGCGATGGTGCCGTCGGGCCGGTGGTGGAACCACTCGGGGTGTTTCTCCACCCAGGGATGGTCCGGGGAGCACTGCAGGGCGAAGTCCAGGGCGATCTCCAGGCCGTGGCGGGCGGCCTCCTCCACGAACCAGCGGAAGTCCTCCAGGGTTCCGAGGCCGGGGTGGACGGCGTCGTGGCCGCCCTCGGGGGAACCGATCGCCCAGGGCACGCCGACGTCGTCCACGGTGGGGGTGAGGGTGTTGTTGCGGCCCTTGCGGAAGGTGGTCCCGATGGGGTGGACCGGCGGGAGGTAGACGACGTCGAAGCCCATCGCGGCGATCTCCGGCAGCCGCCGGGCCGCGGTGCGGAACGTGCCGTGCGGCTGCTCGGGCGTCCCCTCCGAACGCGGGAAGAACTCGTACCACGACCCGTACAGGGCCCGTTCCCGCTCCACCAGCAACGGCAACGGCTCCGAACAGGTCACCAACTCCCGCAACGGATACCGCGCCAGGATCTCGTCCACCTCCGGAGCCAGCGCGCTCGCCAGCCGGGTGTGCAGGGGGAGGCTGTCGTCGCCCAGGGCGCGGGCAGCCGCCGCGACCCGCTCGCGCTCCGGTCCCGCCGGCATCCGGGCGGCCGCCCGCGCGTAGAGCTCGGTGCCCTCCTCCAGGACCAGACCCGTGTCGATGCCCGCCGGGATCTTCACCCGCGCGTGCCGCCGCCAGGTGGTGAGCGGGGCGCTCCACGCCTCCACGTGATACGTCCAGCGGCCGGTCGCGTCGGGGGTGACCTCGGCGCCCCAGTGGTCGGTGCCGGGGACCAGCTCCCGCATCGGGGTCCAGGGACCGGGACGGCCCTCGGGGTCGCACAGGACCACGTTGGCGCCGACGGCGTCGTGACCCTCGCGGAAGACGGTGGCGGTGACCGGGAAGGTCTCACCGGGGACCGCCTTCGCCGGACGCCCGCCGCCGTCCACGGCCGGTCGTACGTCACGTACCGGGATCCTGCCGATGGCCTCTGTCGCCTTCATGGGTCTCACCTCCGTCGTGCGCGGAGCCGGGCCCGGGGCCCGGCTCCGCGGTCCGTAGTGCGCGGGAGGACGTGGTGTCCTCCCGCGGGGGTCCGCCTGCGGATCACTGCCGCGCGGAGCTCCGGTCCGAGGGCGGGCTCCGCCGGACCTTCCCGCTCAGCTGGGCCCGCCCGCCCTGGTCCCGCAGATAGGTGACGAGGCTGGTGCGCAGGTAGCGCTCGGCCGCGTCCACCGCCTCCCGGGCGCACCGCTTGCCCATCAGCACACACAGCGTGTAGCCCGAGTCCTCGAAGGTGGACCGCACCTCGCGGTCGTGCGGCGAGGCGAGCATGACGCGCTCCCACGCCCGGTAGCGCCGCAGCTGCCGGGCCACCTCGGCCTTCGCGGGTAGCAGCATGGCCGTGTCTTTCCTTCCGACGCTCTCGAGTGGGCACGTGTCCCCGACGGTCGGGGAGCGTCCGGGCACGGAAGGGCACGGAGCCGTTACGGCGAATCGAGGCTTTCACTCATGGTGCACGGATGACTGCGGAGCGTCTTGTTGGAGCTTCAACAACCTCATGCGTCTCTCAGGTTGCACGAATGGCGTAGCGACCGCACTGTGGGAAGTGACTCAGAAGCGATGAGTGCTCACGCTACGCGTCCGGAACGGATTTCCGGACGGGTGTGGGGAGCGGGAGCCGCGCCGGGTGAGGAGCAAGCGACAATGAAGACCGCAGTGCCCTGCTACTACCACCTCGACGTGGAGGTCAGCCCGGAACGGGTGGGACAGGTCAGCCGCATCCTGGCCGCCCATCTGCGCTACTGGGACCTCGACAACCTCGTGGATCCAGTCTGCCACGGTGCCGAACTGCTGCTGACCGCCATCGACCAGCATGCGACGGACAAGCACACGTCCATCGAGATGTGGTGGAACGGGCAGCACCTCATCACCGCGATCGGCGACGACGACCGTGACCTGCGCCCCGACCAGGACCTGCGTTCCTGTCTGGCGCACCTGGCGGCCACCAGCGACGGCTGGGGGTGCTGTGCCCCGGAGACCGGCAGCAAGATCATCTGGTTCTCGCAGCGAGCCCGGTCCGGTGAGCGCGTCCCGCTGGTCAAGACCGCGCCGTCGCCCAGCCTGCGCCGCACGCTCCGGGTGCCGCGCGCCATCCCCGTCCCCCAGTTGGCCGCCTCCGCCGGGGGCGTTCCGGTAGGCGCCCGGTGACGGCTCGGAAGTCCCGGAAGGGGGTGCCCGTGTGGAGCGGGCACCCCTATCCGCTGGGCGCCTCCTTCGACGGGCAGGGCACCAACTTCGCGCTGTTCAGCGAGGTGGCGGAGCGGGTCGAGCTGGTCCTGGTGAACGACACCGGGACCCTGCGGCCGGTGCCGCTGACCGAGGTCGACGGTTTCGTCTGGCACGCCTACCTGCCGGGCGTCGGCCCGGGGCAGCGCTACGGCTACCGGGTGACAGGTCCCTGGGACCCGTCGGTCGGACACCGGTGCAATCCGGCGAAGCTGCTCCTGGACCCGTACGCCCGCGCGGTCGACGGCCAGATCGACAACCACGCGTCGCTGTACGAACGCACACCGGGCGGGCCGTCCCCCGCCGACAGCGCCGGCCACTCGATGCTCGGCGTGGTCACCGACCCCTACTTCGACTGGGGCGACGACCGCCCGCCCCAGCGGTCCTACTCGGACTCGGTGATCTACGAGGCCCATGTCCGCGGCCTCACCCGCACCCATCCGGACGTACCCGAACGGCTCCGGGGCAGTTACGCCGGCCTCGCACACCCCGCGGTCGTCGAGCACCTGGTCTCGCTCGGTGTCACGGCGGTGGAGCTGATGCCGGTCCACCAGTTCGTGCAGGACGGGGTGCTGCAGGACCGCGGACTGGCCAACTACTGGGGCTACAACACCATCGGCTACTTCGCCCCGCACAACGCCTACGGCGCCTTCGGCAGCCGGGGCCAGCAGGTCAACGAGTTCAAGGCGATGGTCAAGGCGCTGCACGCGGCCGGCCTCGAAGTGATCCTCGACGTGGTCTACAACCACACCGCCGAGGGCAACGAGATGGGTCCCACGCTGTCCTTCCGGGGCATCGACAACGCCTCCTACTACCGGCTGGTGGACGGCGACTGGGCGCACTACTACGACACCACCGGCACCGGCAACAGCCTGCTGATGCGGCACCCTTACGTCCTCCAGCTGATCATGGACTCGCTGCGGTACTGGGTCACCGAGATGCACGTCGACGGCTTCCGCTTCGACCTCGCGGCCACGCTGGCCCGGCAGTTCCACGAGGTGGACCGGCTCTCCGCGTTCTTCGACCTGATCCAGCAGGACCCGGTGATCAGCAGGGTCAAGCTCATCGCCGAACCCTGGGACGTGGGCGAGGGCGGCTACCAGGTCGGCAACTTCCCGCCGCTGTGGTCGGAGTGGAACGGCAAGTACCGTGACGCCGTACGGGACTTCTGGCGGGCCGAGCCGGGCTCGCTCGGCGAGTTCGCCTCCCGGCTCACCGGCTCCTCCGACCTCTACCAGCACCGGGGCCGCCGGCCGCGCGCGAGCGTCAACTTCGTCACCGCGCACGACGGATTCACCCTGCGCGACCTGGTGTCGTACAACGACAAGCACAACCAGGCCAACGGCGAGCACGACCGGGACGGCGAGAGCCACAACCGGTCCTGGAACTGCGGCGCCGAGGGCGACACCAAGGATCCGGCCGTCCTCGAACTCCGGGCCCGCCAGCAGCGGAACTTCCTCGCCACCCTGCTGCTCTCCCAGGGCATCCCGATGCTCAGTCACGGCGACGAACTCGGCCGCACCCAGCGCGGCAACAACAACGCCTACTGCCAGGACAACGAGGTCTCCTGGACCGACTGGGACCTCACCGGGGAACAGCGGGCGCTCAGCGAGTTCACCCGTTACGTCATCGGGCTGCGGGCCGCCCATCCCGTGCTGCGCCGGCGACGCTTCTTCCGCGGCGAGACCGCCGTCCACCCCGGACAGCCGCTGCCCGACCTGGTCTGGCTGCTGCCGGACGCCCGCGAGATGACCGACCGGGACTGGCAGCGTCCCGACGCGCACTCGGTCGGTGTCTTCCTCAACGGCGACGCCATCGCCGAACGCGACCCCTACGGCAGGCGCCTGGTGGACGACTCGTTCCTGCTGCTCCTCAACAGCTTCTGGGAACCGGTCGACTTCCGGCTGCCCGACGACTCCTACGGCGAGCGCTGGACGGCCCTCGTCGACACCGCGGAGCCCGACGGCATCCCCGACGAACGCGAGCACAAGGCGGGGGCCAGGCTGCGTGCCGAGGCCCGCAGCCTGGTCCTGCTGTCCAGGCCCTCCCGCGGCAAGGAGTGAGGGAGCGGGCGGATCAGGGGCGCAGCGGCCGTGCGGTCACGGTGAACTGCGCCCCGTCGGGGTCGCGCAGGACGGCCTCGGTGTCCTTCTCCTGGAGGACACTGCCGCCGTGCTTCTCGGCCGCCCGGGCGCACTCGGCGACGTCGCCCACCGCGAAGTGCACCTGCCAGTGCGGCCGTACCGAGGGATCGGGCGCCGCCTCCACCGCACCGGAGTCGATCCGGGCCACCGCGTCGCCCCGGCTGCGCAGCACCACCTCGCCACCCTCGTACTCCACCTCGCAGCAGCCCTGCTTCTCCGAGGCCCAGCCCAGCACCTCGCCGTAGAAGATCGCGGAGTCGAAGGCGTTGCGGGTGTGCAGGCGGATGAAGGTGGGCGCGGCCTGCCGCCAGATCTCCCAGTTGGAGACCAGCTGGCCCTCCCAGATCCCGAAGATCGCCCCGTCCCGGTCCGCGAGCAGCGCCGCGCGGCCGGGCGGGAAGGACAGCGGGCCCACCGCCGGTGTGCCGCCGCGCTCACGAGCCCGGGCGACCGCGTCGTCCGCGTTCTGGACGGCGAAGTACGGCGTCCAGGCCACCGCCATCTGCCACATCGCGGCGACCGCCGCGATCCCCGCGACCGGCACCCCGTCCGCCAGGGCGATCCGGAAGTGGTCGCCGAGCCGGACCCCGCGCCATCGCCAGCCGAGCACGGCGCTGTAGAAATCCTCGGTCGTCCCCAGGTCCCGGCTGGTGAGGCTCACCCAGCACGGGGCGCCGAAGACCGAGTCCGTGGAGATGACCTCCCGCTGCTTCTTCACGGGTCCGGGGGCAGGCGTGTCGTTGTTCATGGCACTCGCGTCCTGGGGTCGGGGCCGGCGGGGAACCGGTCTGACACCAGTGTCCAACCGGAGGCGGCGGGGGTGCCTGCCGAGTACCCCGGTGGCACTCGGCCAGACGAGTGGTGACGATGGGGGAGTGAGCGAGAGCGAGACGGACGCGGTCCTCCATCTCCAGGAGGAGGTGGACCAGCTCAAGGAGGCGGTCGCCTCCCACGCGGTGGTGGACCAGGCGATCGGAATGGTGGTCGCGCTCGGCCGGGTCACCCCCGACGAGGGCTGGGAGGTGCTCAAGGAGGTCTCCCAGCACACCAACATCAAGCTCCGCAACGTCGCCGAGCTGATCCTCGTCTGGGGCCGTACCGGTGACATGCCCGCCGAGATCGGTGCCGAACTCGAGGACGCCCTCGACCGGTACGGCCCCACACAGATCCCCGGTGCGCCGGCCGGGTGAGACGCGGGTCCCGCGGGGACCCGTGGGGCTCAGTCCGTCTCGGCCAGCAGCTCCTCGCGCAGCCGCTCGAAGCAGGCGGTGAGCAGCCGGGACACGTGCATCTGGGAGACGCCCAGCTGCTCGGCGATCCGGCTCTGCGTCATGCCGCGGAAGAACCGCAGGTAGAGGATGAGCCGGTCGCGCTCGGGAAGGCCCTGGATGCAGGGCCCGACCGCGGTGCGGTCCACGACCAGGTCGTAGCCGGGGTCGGGGGCGCCGAGGGTGTCGCCGAGCGCGTAGCCGTCGGCACCGGCCACCTCGGCGTCCAGGGAGAGCGCCGAGAAGCAGTCCAGGGCCTCCATCCCGGTGCGCACCTCGTCCTCGGTGAGCCGGGTCCGACTCGCTATCTCGGCGACGGTGGGCGGCGCGCCCGGGGCGGCCTGGTCCAGCTCCTTGAGGGCGGCCCGGACCCGGTTGCGCAGCTCCTGCACCCTGCGCGGCACGTGCAGGGTCCACATGTGGTCGCGGAAGTGGCGCTTGATCTCGCCGGTGATCGTCGGCACGGCGTAGGCCTCGAAGGCCCGGCCACGTGCGGGGTCGTAGTGGTCGACGGCCTTGACCAGTCCGAGTGCGGCGACCTGGCAGAGGTCCTCGACGGCCTCCCCGCGCCCGCGGAACCGTACGGCGATCCGCTCGGCCATGGGCAGCCAGAGTTCGACCAGCTCGTCCCGCAGGGCCCGGCGCTCCGGCCCCTCGGGGAGTCCGGCCAGCCGGACGAAGTCCGCCGCCGTGTCGGGGGCGTCGTCGTGCGGATGGGGCTTGGCGGTGGCGATGGTGGCGGTGGTGGCACGCATGGCGCGCACCTCCCTCGACGAGTGCTGCTGGACGGGCACCGTGGGAGACGCGCGCTCGGACCCCGGGAGAACACGGGGGCGCCGACAGACTGCGGTTCCCACGCACGTGCCTCCGGTCCGAAGCACTGAGATTCGAATGCCCTGAATGGGGTGAAGCGAAACAATTAACTCGAAAGGGTGAGATTGGTCTCATTGGGTGTGGTCTCGTCCGGTGCGCCGGGATTCCGTGCCGATCCCGCGTCCACCCCCTTGACCGTTCCTTGGGTGGGATTACCTCTGTAGCAGAGATAATCTTCTGAACGTGAAATCGGAGACGTTCCCGGAAGAGCTGGCCGACGCGCTCGTCGGGATCCAGCGGCTGATCCGCCGCAGACTGCGCCGCGGACTCGCGCAGCCCCGGCTGCGCGGTGCCGAGGTGGAGCTGCTGCGCCTGGTCGGGACGCGGCCCGGGATCGGCATCTCGGACGCGGCCAAGGAGCTGTACCTGGCGGGCAACTCGGTGTCGACCCTGGTCAACCAGCTGGTCAAGGACGGCTTCCTGCTCCGTGAGACCGATCCCGCCGACCGCCGGGCAGCCCGGCTGCTGCTGACCGAGGCCGCCGAGAAACGCCTCGCCGACTGGCAGCGCCGCCGCGCGGACCTCGTCGTGAGCCATGTCTCCCGGCTCGACGAGGCCGACCGGGCGGCCCTGGAAGCCGCGCTCCCGGCACTGCGCAAACTGGCCGTCACCCTGCACGAGGAGGCCGAGGAATCATGACCCCGGACACCACCGCAGTCGCCTGCACGGGGCTCTCCTACACCTTCGGGGAGACCAGAGCCGTGGACGGGCTCGACCTCACCGTCGGCGAGGGTGAGGTCTTCGGACTGCTCGGCCCCAACGGCGCCGGCAAGACCACCGCCATCCGCTGCATCACCACCCTGCTGCCGGTCCCCGCCGGAATGGTCCGGGTCTTCGGCCACGACACCGGCCGGGAGCGGATGGCCGTACGCAGACTGCTCGGCTACGTCCCGCAGCAACTGTCCGCCGACAGCGGGCTCACCGGACGCGAGAACGTCGCCCTGTTCGCCCGGGTCTTCGACGTCTCCCGGCGCGAGCGGGCCGAGCGGGTCGCGCAGGCGCTGGAGGCCGTCGACCTCACCGACGCCGCCGACCGGCTGGCCGGCACCTACTCCGGCGGCATGGTCCGGCGCCTCGAACTGGCCCAGGCCCTGGTCAGCGCACCCCGGCTGCTGATCCTCGACGAGCCCACCATCGGCCTCGACCCGATCGCCCGCACCAGCGTCTGGGACCAGATCAACGCCGTACGCGAAGCCACCGGCATGACCGTCCTGGTCACCACCCACTACATGGACGAGGCCGACCAGCACTGCGACCGGGTCGGACTGATGCACCGGGGCCGCATCCGGGCCCTGGGCACCCCCGACGAACTCCGGCGCGGCCTCGCCGAACGCCAGGGCGGCGACACCCTGCCCACCCTCGAAGACGTCTTCCGCGACGTGGCCGGCAGCGGCCTCGACGACCAGTCAGGAGGTTTCCGCGATGTCCGAAGCACCCGCCGCACCGCGAAGCGCGTCGGCTGAGCGCACGGCAGCGGCGTCCCTGCTGCTCACACCGCCCGAGCCGCGCTCCGGCTGGCGGCTGCTGCCCGCCCGGGTCGTCGCCATGTGCGCCGTCGAGCTGCAGAAACTCCGCCACGACCGCACCGAGCTCTACACCCGGGCGATACAGCCCGCCCTGTGGCTGCTGATCTTCGGGCAGACCTTCACCCGGATCAAGGCGATACCCACCGGCGGCATCCCCTACATCGACTACCTCGCGCCCGGCATCATCGCCCAGTCCGCGATGTTCATCGCGATCTTCTACGGCATCCAGATCATCTGGGAACGCGACGCGGGCATCCTCAACAAGCTCCTCGTCACCCCCACCCCGCGCTCGGCCCTCATCACCGGCAAGGCCTTCGCGGCCGGTGTGAAGTCCCTGATCCAGGCGGTCGTGGTGATCGTCATCGCCGCGATCCTCGGGGTCTCGCTCACCTGGAACCCGCTGAAGCTGCTCGGCGTCGGACTGGCCGTCGTCCTCGCCTCCGCGTTCTTCTCCTGCCTGTCGATGAGCATCGCCGGCATCGTCCTCAGCCGCGACCGGCTGATGGGCATCGGACAGGCGATCACCATGCCGCTCTTCTTCGGCTCCAACGCCCTCTACCCGGTGGCGATCATGCCGGGCTGGCTCCAGGTGGTCAGCAAGATCAACCCGCTGAGTTACCAGGTCGACGCCCTGCGCGGGCTGCTGCTCGGCACGCCCTCGCACCTCGGCCTCGACTTCGCCGTGCTGGCGGTGGCGGCCGCCCTCGGCATCACCGCCGCGTCCTCGCTGCTGGGCCGCCTGGCCCGCTGATCTGCGGGGCGTCCGGCCCGCTGATCTTGGCGCGGGCGGCACCCCGACGTGATGTGCGGCACGCGCCGTTGTCCCGCCCCGCGGTCCCGGGGCGGGATAACCGCTGCGCAACGCTTGATCAGCGATCAAAGCGGGTGAATCCCCTGGCCACAGTGCATTCCGCTCATTTGACAGTGCGCTGAGCGCACAGATAAACAGCGTGGGTCGAGAGGGGCACTGTGTACGAGCCGAACGTGGTCGGGGACTGGCACGAGTACGACGAACATGCCGGTCTGCGGGTCCGCGTCCACCGCCTGGAGGAGGCCGAGCCGCCGCGCGGACGGGACGACGCCGCGGCCGGGCTGACGTACTTCAGTGTCCGGGTGACCGTCGAGAACCGCGGGTCCCGCCACCTCGGCGTCCAGCTCGAGGACGGTCAGATCGACGTGCGGGTGGGCCCCGACGGGGAGGGCGCGGTCATCGACTGGCGCAGCTCCCAGTTCATCGAGGGCTTCGACGTCTACCCGCTGCGCCGGGCCACCGCCGTGCTCTTCGCCGCCGGCCCCGAGGCGGCCCTCACCCAGGTGGACATCCAGATCCAGCTGCGGGTGGACGAGGACTGGACCGAACGGCGGCTGTGGGCGGGTGGCATCGGCGTGCTGGAGTCGACCGCCGCCACGGCGTGCCAGAGTGCCGCACCGGGCAGCCTGGCCCACCAGGTGAGCGCCTTCCTCAAGGACCAGACGGAGCCCGGTTCGCCCGCCTGACGCGGTGGCCTTCCCGCCCGACCCGGTGCGGGAAGGCCCGGTTCAGCGCGGGACGGCCCGGTTCAGTGCGGGATGCCGTCGATGAGTTCGCGGGCGCCCTGCCGCAGCAGCGCCACGGCGACCGAGGTGCCGAGCGTCGCCGGGTCGAGCCGGCCGGCCCATTCGTGGGCGTTCAGCCGGGTCTTGCCGTCCGGGGTGAACACGCAGGCCCGCAGCGACAGTTCACCGCCGCCGTCGACCCGGGCGTACCCGGCGATGGGGCTGTTGCAGTGCCCCTGCAGGACGTGCAGGAACATCCGCTCGGCGGTGGCCTCCCGGTAGGTGTCCGGATGACCGAGGCCGCTCACCGCGTCGATCAGCTCGGTGTCGTCCTCCCGGCACTGCAGCGCGAGGATGCCCGCGCCGATGGGCGGCATCATCGTCTCCGGGTCGAGGACCTCGGTGATCACGTCCCCGCGGTCGATCCGCTCCAGACCCGACACCGCGAGCAGCAGGGCGTCGGCGTCCCCGGCGGCGAGCTTCTCCAGCCGCCGGTTGGCGTTGCCGCGGAACGGCACGCACTCCAGATGCGGATGGGTGGCGGCCAACTGGGCGATCCGGCGGACCGCGGAGGTGCCGATCCGGGTGCCCGGCGGCAGCTCGTCCAGGGTCAGACCGCCCGGGTGGACCAGGGCGTCGCGGATGTCGTCACGCTCGAGGAACGCCGCGAACACCGTCCCGGCGGGCAACGGCCGGTCCGCCGGCACGTCCTTCACGCAGTGCACGGCGAGATCCGCCGCACCGGCCAGCAGCGCGGCGTCCACCTCCTTGGTGAACGCCCCCTTGCCCTCCACCAGGGAGAGATCGCCCAGCCACTTGTCGCCGGTCGTCTTCACCGGTACGACCTCGGTGCGCACCTGCGGATGGAGAGCGGCCAACTCGGCCCGGACGCGGGCCACCTGAGCGAGCGCCATCGGAGAGTCGCGGGAGACGATTCGGATCAACTCTGGCACGGACATGGGGACACGATAGACCCCCGTGCCGGCCGGGGATTCCGACACCGTGTCGGCCGTCGGAGGGGCTCCGGTGCGCGCGGGTGCGGACGGGCGTCAGTGGCCGGTGAAGACGGCGTCGCGGCGTTCGACGAAGGATTTCACGCCTTCGGCCGCGTCGGCGGAGGTCATCAGCCGGGCGAGGTCGGGCTCGAACCGGGCGACGGCCGCGGCGTCCCCCTGTTCGCGGGCCTGATGGGCCGAGGCCAGGGCGGCCCGGACGCCGAGCGGGGCCGCGCGTTCACTGATGACGCGGGCGAGCTGCCCGGCCCGGTCGATCGCCGCCGGTCCGTCGGGAAGGACCTCCTGGACCAGACCCATGCGGTGCGCCTCGGCGGCGCCGAACTCCTCGCCGGTCAGGATCCAGCGCATGGCGTTGCCCCAGCCCGCCTCCCGGGGGAAGCGGAAGGTGGCTCCGCCGAAGGGATAGATGCCGCGGCGGACCTCCAGCTGGCTGAAGCGGCAGTCCTCGGCGGCCACGCGGATGTCCGCGGCCAGCAGCAGTTCGATGCCCGCCGTGAGCACCCAGCCCTGCGCCGCCGCCACCAGGGGAGTGGACCAGGTGCCGTCCCGTCGCCACGGATCACGCCCGCCCTCCGGGACCTCGAAGCCGCCCGAGGCGAGGTCGTCCCCGACGTCCCGCATGTCCAGTCCGCTGGTGAAGTGGTCGCCGTGCGCGAACAGCACCCCGCACCAGATGTCGTCGTCCGACTCCAGCAGTCCGTAGGCCGCCGACAGCTCGCCGATCATCCCTCTGGTGAACGAGTTGCGTTTGGCCGGGCGGTTCAGGCCGATCAGCAGCACGTGACCGTCCCGCTCGACGGTGACGGTGGGGGCGGTTTCCGATGAGGTGTCCATGGGTTCCTCCGATGCGGTGCGGGGTGGCTGTGCACGGCGCTCGCGCCCGTCAGGGAGGCGGACGCGCCTCCCGGGACCGGGCGGGACCGCCGAGCGCGGCGATCCACTCCTTCGGCCAGGGCGTGCTCCTGGCGCCGGCGCGGTGGTCACGGTCGCTGTGCACGGTGACGTACCGGCCGTGCGCGGCCCGCCGCCGTGGCCGGCCGCGGAACTCCTCACCCCACACCTCGAAGGTGAAGGTCATCGAGGTGGTGCCGATCCGGGCCAGTTCGACGACCGTGCACACGCCCTGGCCGAAGAAGAGCGGCGACTCGAAGTCGACCTCGTAGTGGACGCGCGGTGCGACCGGGAAGTACCCGGGCAGACCGGCCTCGTCCATGAGGGAGGCCTCCGCGGCCTCCACGAATCGGACGACCGTGCTGTTGTGGTAGATGCCTCCCGCGTCCGTGTCCATCCACTCCACGCGCGTGCGGTGGACGCCGGACGGGTTCCGGGACCGGAACGGGGTGGGCACGTGGGATTCCCCCTGACGGTCGTGCCGGCCACGGGTCCGGGCCGGGCCTCGGGGACCGGGACGTCCACCCGTGAAGAGTGGGCGGTGGAGCCGCCGGTCCCGCCATTTCAGTGTGACCGCACTCGGCGCGCCTATCCTGTCGGCCGGGGGACGTGGACCGGCGGATCGACCGGCAGCCGGGGCAGGAAGTCGTGCCGGACCAGACCGACGACGGTACGGGCCGCGAGCGCGGCGAACGCCAGGGTGGCGATCGCCAGCACCAGGTAGGTCAGGGCCTTCTGCCCGCGGACGTGCTCGACGGCCAGCCAGTGCACGCCGTTGGTGAAGGCCGCGGCGTAGGAGAAGGCGAACGCCCAGTGGCCGGGACCGAAGGGCACCCGCCGGTAGGTACCCGCCAGTCCGATCTGCACCAGCACCATGAGGACCGCGTATCCGGCGAGAAGCGCGGCGACGAGATCGAGCCGGCCGCCGTTGACGGCGAACCACGCGTTTCCCGCCACCACCGGCGGGGCGAGTTCGATGGCCATGGTCGGCAGCAGGGCGGGAGGCAGCGCCGGCTGGGTGAAGAGCCGCAGCAGGAGGATCGAACCGAGGACGAACCAGCAGATCAGCCCGTAGCCCAGCATGACGTGCGACAGCGTGGTCCATCCCAGGACGGCGCTGCAGGCGGCGGCGATCAGGCCGCCCGCGACCGTGGGCAGGAAGTATCCGGGATGCCACTGCGCGAGCTCGGTGTCGGAGCGGATCCACAGGCTCGTGAGCCAGCCGCCGAGCAGGACGGTGAGCACCAGGGCGACCGCGTAGACGATCTCACCGGCGGTACGGGCGTGCGGGGCCAGCCCGATGCCCAGCAGCATCGGCACGATCACGGCGAGCGCCGTGAACGGTCCGGTGGTCGGGTTCGGGACCTCCGAGCGCAGCCGCCCCTGGGCGATCACGTTGCGCAGATAGGCGACCAGGGTCACCAGCCAGACCACCGCCGCGAGGATCCACAGCACGTACGACGGCCAGGCCGGTGCGGCGACGGTGTCAGCGGCGGCGCTCCAGGCCTGGGCCAGGCCGGCGATCCCGAAGCCGATGCCGAAGAGGTTGGGCGCCAGCCGGTACGGAGAGGGCGTCGTCCTCGTCATGTCGCCCCACTTCCTGCGGTGTGGGATTCCCGGCTCCCGCCCACGGCCGGAGCCCGGGGTGCGGCGAACTCGTTCCATCTGACTACCGGGGCCTCGCGCACGCAACCGGATGCGGGCGGGCGGGCGCGGCCCCGCCCTTCCGGGACCGCCGCGGGTCAGCCGGTGCCGTCCGGCAGGTCCGCCGCGGACTCCGGCGGCGTGAGGTCCGGGCGCAGCCGCAGCCAGGACGGCTGGCGCAGCAGCCCGGACCGGGTCCGGGTGCTGTAGGCGACCTCGCCGACCAGCCGGGGCAGCACCCAGTGGGCACCCTGGACCGGCGGGGCCGGTTCGAAGGGGCACACGTCGGTCGCGGCGACCCGGAGCAGCGCCGCCAGTTCGGTCCGTTCCGCCTCGCTCCAGCCGGTGCCCACCCCGCCGACGTACCGCAGCGTTCCGCCGGCGGACCGCTGGCCGACCAGCACCGCGCCCGGCAGCCCGGTCAGCCGTCCCCTGCCCGGCAGCCAGCCACCGACGATCACGTCCTCCGCGCGCAGGTTCCGGATCTTGATCCAGGCACGGGACCGCACCCCCGGCTCGTAGACGGAGTCCAGCCGTTTGCAGACCAGGCCTTCCAGCCCGTACTCCCTGGTGGCCCGCAGCGCCTGCGCGCCGTGCCCGACGAGAGCCCCGGGCGTCGACCAGTGGGGCCCGTCGAGTCCGAGCGACTCCAGCCGGGACCGCCGCTGCGCGTAGGGGAGCCTCACCAGGGGGTGGCCCTCCAGGTGCAGTACGTCGAACAGCACCAGGTGGACCGGGACGCGGGCCGCCATCCGGGCCGCCCGGGCCGGGGCGTGGGCCAGGCCCATCCGGCTCTGCAGCGACTGGAAGTCGGCGCGCCCGCTCTCGTCGAGGGCCAGTACCTCGCCGTCGAGGATCGCGGGGGTCCGGCCCAGCGCCGCGCCCAGTGGGCTCAGTTCGGGGTACGCGGCGGTGATGTCCTCGCCGGACCGGGCGCGCACCAGCAGACCGCCGTCGCCGGGCAGGTAGACGACGGCCCGCTGGCCGTCCTGTTTGGTCTCGTACGCCCACTGGGTGTCCTGTGCGGCGGGCGGCAGCCCGCCGGGCGTGGCGAGCATGGGCGGGATCAGCGGCAGGGCGGCGGTCGCGGCGGTCACGGCAGAAGGTGTGGACCGGGTACGGCCGCGGCACGCGTGCCGCCGCGCCGGTTCCCCCGAACAGCCTCCAGGGGCGGTCGGTGCGCGGACCAGGCCCGCACGGCGCGTCCGGCGCGGTGCCGGTGGAGCGGGCCGCTCGCACGACGCGGCCCGCTCGGATCGCTCGGTGCACCGGATCGCTCGGTGCACCGGCTCGCTCAGTGCACCGGCTCGGCGGCCGGCTCGGCCGGGGCGGCGGCGGGCCGCGCGTCCGCGGGCGGGCGGCCGGGCAGGAAGGAGGCCAGCACGAGGGCCAGCACCGCGGCGCCCGCACCGACCGCCATGACGGACTTGAACGCGTTCTCGGAGGGGAGGGCCAGGCCGCCGAGGCTGGTGGTCATGTGCGCCAGGATCACTCCGGCGACGGCGCTGGCCACCGACGTGCCGATGGACCGCATCAGCGTGTTGAGGCTGTTGGCGGCGGCCGTCTCCGACGCCGGGACGGCACCCATGATCAGGGCCGGCATCGCGCCGTACGCGAAGCCGACACCGGCCCCGATGACGCAGGAGACCAGGACCAGGTGCCAGACCTGCGACATCAGCAGGATGTTCAGGCCGTAGCCCGCGGCGACGATCACCGCGCCGATCATCAGCGTGATCTTCGGGCCCTTCGCCCGGGTGACGGCGGCCGAGACCGGGGCGAAGGCCATCATGACCAGACCCTGCGGAGCCATCACCAGGCCGACGGTCATCATCGACCTGCCGAGGCCGTAGCCGGTCTGGGTCGGCAGCTGGAGCAGCTGCGGCAGCACCAGGGACATCGCGAACATCGAGAAGCCGAACGCGATCGAGGCGAGGTTGGTGAACAGCACCTGACGGCGGGCCGTGGTGCGCAGGTCCACCAGCGGCCGGGCGGTGCGCAGTTCGAACAGGCCCCACGCGGTCAGCACCACGACCGCCAGCGCGAACAGGCCGAGCGTGGTGCCGCTCGCCCAGCCCCAGTCGGCGCCCTTGGAGACGGCGAGCAGCAGCGAGACCAGACCGACCGCGAGGCCGGCGGCGCCCACCGCGTCGAAGCGGCCGCCCGAGCGCACGCTGGACTCCGGGACGAGCAGCACGACCAGCGCGAGGGCGACGACGCCGAGGGCGGCGGAGGTCCAGAACAGCACGTGCCAGTCGAAGTGGTCGGCGATGAAGGCCGCGGCCGGCAGGCCCAGCGCGCCGCCGACGCCGAGCGAGGCACTCATCAGCGCCGTCGAGCCGGCGAGGCGCTCCGGGGGCAGTTCGTCGCGCATGATGCTGATGCCCAGCGGCACCACGGACGCGGCGAGTCCCTGCAGGGCACGACCGACGATCATCGGGACGAGGGTGTCGCTCAGCGCGGCCACCACCGAACCGGTCACCAGCAGCGCCAGGCTGACCAGCAGCATGAGCCGCTTGCCGAACATGTCGCCGAGACGGCCGGCCACCGGGGTGGCCACGGCGGCGGCCAGCAGGGTCGCGGTCACCGCCCAGGCCGCGTCGGACGCGGAGGCGTGGAGGAACGCGGGCAGCTCCGGGACGATCGGGATCACCAGGGTCTGCATCAGCGAGACGGTGATGCCGGCCAGGGCCAGCACCGCCACCACGGCGTTGGGCCGGGGGTCCGCGGGTCTCACGGGCCCGGTGGGCCGGACAGGGGCTTCGGACATGAAGGGAGCCTCCGGGGGCTGAACAACGAAATTCTTAAGTCAGTCGCTTGACTTACACTACCGGTGCGGGCGGAAGGCGGCACGTGCCGCCGCCGCGTACGCTTTTCCGGCTGGACCTCGCCGCACCGGGTGAGGTCCCGGCGCGGCTCGCGGGACCGGCCGCCCCGGGTGGTGCGCGGTCCCGGAGCGGCGGTGGGCATGGCGGGCAGGACGGCGCGGGGCGAGCAGGCCGGCGCGACACGGGAGGCCATCCTGGACACGGCGGAACGGCTCTTCGCCGAACAGGGCGTGTACGCCGTGTCCAACCGCCAGGTCAGTGAGGCCGCCGGCCAGGGCAACAACGCCGCCGTCGGCTACCACTTCGGCACCAAGGCCGACCTGGTCCGCGCGATCGCCGCCCGGCACTTCGACCGGATCGAGGAGAACCGGGTCCGCCTGCTGGCGGCCGTCGACGGCCGCGACGACGTCCGCGAGCGGGTGGACTGCCTGGTGCGGCCGATCACCGAACACCTCGCGAGCCTGGGCAGTCCCACCTGGTACGCCCGTTTCTGCGCGCAGGTGGCGACCGATCCGGCCCTCTACGAGATCATGGTCGAGGAGTCCCTGACCTCGCCCTCGCTGCGTGAGGCCGTCGCCGGGCTCAACCGGTGCCTGCCCGAACTGCCCGCCGAAGTCCGCGCCGAACGCGGCCAGATGGCGCGGACGTTGATCCTGCACACCTGCGCCGAGCGCGAGCGCGCCCTCGCCGAGGGCACCGACACCCCCCGTGCCACCTGGAGCGACGCGGCCACCGGGCTCACCGACGCGCTCCTCGGCCTGTGGCTGGCGCCCGTCACCGGCACACACCGAGGGTGACCGCGGCCTTCCCCGCCGCACCCGGGGTGCTGGCCGGCCCGCAGACGCGGTGGACCCCGTCCGGCGGGGGAGAGCGCGCCGCGGACCGGCGCGGCCCCGCGCCCCCCGTGCCGAGCCTCAGCGCCCCCGTGCCGCGATGCAGACGGCGTTGGCGGTGACCACCGCCCCGATCCCCGCCCACTCCGGCACGCCCAGGCCCTGCCCCAGCACCGCCCAGCCGACCAGCGCGGCCAGGACCGGGTTGACGCTCATGAACAGGCCGAACGTCTGGGCGGGAACCGTGCGCAGCGTCAGCAGATCGGCGAGGTAGGGGACCGCCGACGACAGCACGCCGGCCGCCACCGCGCACAGCACCGCCCCGGCCGTCGGCGGATGCCGCAGACCCGTCACGACGCCGACCGGCAGGAAGGTCAGCGCCGACACGGACGCGGCCGCCGCCGGCCCCTGCGCCCCGGGTGTCCGTTGCCCCACCAGCCTGTTCAGCAGGATGTATGACGCCCAGCAGCCCGCGGCGACCAGACCCAGGCCCATCCCCGCGTAGTCCGTCGACGGCCTGGGGCGCATCAGCACCACCACCCCGGCCGCCGCCAGCACCGCGCATCCCGCGTCCAGCCGGCGACGGGACGCCGCCAGGGCGACGGTGAGCGGGCCCAGGAACTCCAGGGTCACCGCCAGGCCCAGGCCGATCCGGTCGACCGCGGTGTACAGGGTCAGGTTCATGGTGCCGAAGACGGCGGCCAGCAGCAGCACCGGCCACCACTGCCGCCAGGTGAACGCGCGGAGCCGGGGGCGGCCCACGGCCACCAGGACGATCGCGGCCACGTACTGACGTACCGCCACCACACCGAGCGGGCCGAGGACCGGGAAGGCCAGGGCGCCGATCGCCGCACCGGTCTGGTTGGACAGGCCGCTGCCCGCCATGGTGACCAGCTGGGCCGGCCGCCCCCGCCCGGTGGTGGTCCCGGCGGTGGCGGCCGCGGCCGGACGGGTCGGGCGGTCCAGGGCTCGTCGCATGACAGCAGCGTCGGGCCGGCCGGTCGATGCGCAAAATGCATGGGTCGGACGATCTATACGCTGACCGTATGCATGAGGTCGAACTGCGGCAGCTGCGCTGTCTGGTCGCCATCGTCGACGAGGGCACCTTCACCGACGCGGCGATCCGCCTGGGAGTGTCCCAGGCGGCCGTGTCCCGCACTCTCGCCGGGCTCGAACAGGCCCTGGGAGTAACGCTGTTGCGGCGCAGCTCGCGCGAGGTCACCCCCACCGCGACCGGGCTGCGGGTGGTGCGGCGGGCGCGCCGGGTGCTCGCGGACGTCGCCGACCTGGTCCAGGAGGCCGGGTCGGGACACACCCGGCTGCGGATCGGCTACGCCTGGTCCGCGGTGGGCCGGCACACCGTGGCGTTCCAGCGGAACTGGACGGCCGCGCACCCGGAGACCGATCTGCATCTCGTCCGGGTGAACACCCCCACCGCGGGACTCGGCGAAGGTACCTGCGATCTGGCCGTCGTACGGCGGCCGTTGGCCGACCGGCGGTTCGACACGGCGATCGTGGGGCTCGAGCGGCGGCTGTGCGCGCTGGCCGCCGACGATCCGCTGGCCCGCCGCCGCTCGGTACGGCTCGCCGATCTCACCGGCCGGACCGTCCTGACCGACCGGCGCACCGGCACCACCACTCCCGAGCTGTGGCCGGCCGATTCCCGTCCGGCCGTCGAGGAGACGCGCTCCGTGGACGACTGGCTGACCGAGATCGCCGCCGGTCGCGGCGTCGGCGTGACCGCGGAGTCGACCGCCAACCAGTACCCGCGGCCCGGCATCGTCTACCGGCCGGTGCGGGACGCCGAACCGGTCGCCGTCCGGCTGGCCTGGTGGCGGGAGGATCCGCACCCGGCGCGCCAGGCGGTTCTCGAACTGCTCGGCGAGCTGTACCGCACCGGCTGAGCCCGCCGGGCGCGCACTCGCCCGGCAATACGGCAGACAAAATTGTTGACAATCTTGTCGGGCTAGATTTACGTTCGACAGGCACTCACTCAGGGAGGGCGAACGAATGCCGAAAGAAGCCCGTCCGAGCACCGGGGAGCAGGCCAAGCAGCACGCGCTCACGCTGCTGCGGCAGGCGATCCTGCACGGCGAGATGGCCCCGGCCCAGCGGCTGGTGGAGAACGAACTCGCCGAGGAGTTCGGTGTGACGCGGGCCAGCATCCGCGCGGCGCTGATCGATCTGGAGGCCCAGGGACTCGTCGAGCGGATCCGCAACCGCGGCTCGCGGGTGCGGGTGGTGACCGTGGAGGAGGCGATCGCGATCACCGAGTGCCGCATGGTCCTGGAAGGCCTGTGCGCCGGGAAGGCCGCCGTCACGGCCGACGACGACCAGCTCACCGGACTCGCGGACCTCGGGGCGGCCATGACCAAGGCCGTCGCGGACGGCGAACCGGTCACCTACTCCGAGCTGAACCACGCGCTGCACGACAGGATCCGGGAGATCTCCGGACAGCAGACCGCCGTGGCACTGCTGGAACGGCTCAACGCCCAACTGGTCCGACACCGCTTCCAGTTGGCGTTGCGGCCGGGGCGTCCGCAGCAATCCCTGAACGAGCATCTGGCGATGATCGAGGCGATCACGGCCAGGGACCCGCAGGCGGCCGAGGCGGCCGTCCGCGCCCATCTCACGAGCGTGATCGAGGCGTTGAGCGACTGAGCACGCCCGTGCGTGGTGGGCGCACACCTGTCCACCAAGGAGATTTCTGCCATGACGCACGCCAACGCGCCTTCCCCCGGTCCCGTCTCCGCTCCACCGGGGGGACCTCCGTCCCGGCCGCGTTCCACCCTGGTCGTCACCGCGCACGCCGGGGACTTCGTGTGGCGGGCGGGTGGAGCCGTCGCGCTGGCCGCGTCCCGGGGCGAGAAGGCCACCATCGCGTGTCTGACCTTCGGTGAGCGCGGCGAGTCCGCCAGGGCGTGGCGCGAGGGCAGGCGGCTGGCGGAGATCAAGGCGATGCGCCGGGAAGAGGCCGAGCGGGCCGCCGCCGCGCTCGGCGCCGACGTCCGCTTCTTCGACGCGGGCGACTACCCGTTGGCCGCCTCCGCCGAGCTGACCGACCAACTGGTCGCCGTCTACCGGGAGACGCAGCCCGACGTGGTGCTCACCCACCCCGTCGAGGACCCGTACAACGGCGACCACCCGGCCGCCAACCGGATGGCCCTCCAGGCCCGCATCCTCGCCCAGGCGATCGGCTACCCGGGCGCGGGCGACATCATCGGTGCCCCGCCGGTCTTCTACTTCGAGCCCCACCAGCCCGAGATGAGCGGCTTCCGGCCCGAGGTCCTCCTCGACATCTCCGAGGTCTGGGACACCAAGCGCAAGGCGATGGAGTGCCTCGGAGCCCAGCGGCACCTGTGGGCCTACTACACCGACCTCGCGGTGCGCCGGGGCGTCCAGCTCAGGCGGAACGCGGGACCCAACCTGGGCCTGGCGCACACCACCATGGCCGAGGCGTTCATGCGGCCGTTCCCGCAGATCGCGAAGGAGCTGGCATGAGCGGCGTGATCGTCACCGGCCCGCCCAGGGCGGAGCCGAAGGACGTGGACGCCCTCGCCGCCTTCGGTGTCGCCACCGTCGGCGAGGCGATGGGCCGGACCGGTCTGCTGGGACCCGGGATCAGGCCCGTCCAGCAGGGCGTACGGGTCGCGGGCACAGCCGTGACGGTGCTGGGCTGGCCCGGCGACAACCTCATGATCCACGCGGCCGTCGAACAGTGCGGTGAGGGCGACATCCTGGTCGTCACCACGACCTCGCCCTGTACGGACGGGCTGTTCGGCGAGTTGTTCGCCACCTCCCTCCAGCGGCGCGGGGTGCGCGGAGTCGTCCTCAACACGGGTGTCCGCGACACCCGGGAACTGCGGGACATGGGCTTCGCCGCCTGGTCCCGGGCGGTCTCCGCACAGGGCACCGTCAAGGCCACCGGCGGTTCGGTCAACGTGCCGATCGCCATCGACGGCCAGGTGATCGAGCCGGGCGACGTGGTCCTCGCCGACGACGACGGGGTCGTGGTGGTGCCCCGCGCCCGGGCCCGCGAGACGGCCGAGAGGGCGGCGGCCCGCGAGGCAAGGGAGGCCGCGACCCGCGCCGCGTTCGTCGAGGGCCGGCTCGGCCTGGACCGCTACGGACTGCGCGACACCCTCAGGCGGCTCGGCGTGGAGTACAGGACGTACGACGAGCACATGGCGTACAACCGGAGCGCGGCGCGCGACACGCCGGCGGCGCCCGACCCGAACGCGGCCGGTGGCACGCACGCGGCGCAGGCCCCGAACGCGGCCGGTGACACGCACGTGGCGCAGGCCCCGAACGCGGCCGGTGACACGCACGTGGCGCACGCCCCGCACGCCGCCGGTGGCACGCGCGCGGCCCATGACCCGCAGACCGCGCACGACCCGCACACCGGTCAACACGACCCGCACACCGGTCAAGGGGAGTCCGCCCCGTGACCGGGTACGCGGAGGTGCGCTGCATGCTGATGCGCGGTGGCACCTCCAAGGGCGCCTACTTCCTGGCCGAGGACCTGCCCGCCGACCCCGCCGTCCGCGACGACCTGCTGCTGCGGGTGATGGGCAGCCCGGACCCGCGCCAGATCGACGGCCTGGGCGGGGCGCACCCCCTCACCAGCAAGGTCGCGGTGGTCGCGGCGTCCGCCGACCCCGAGGCGGACGTCGACTACCTCTTCCTCCAGGTCGCCGTCGACCGGCCGGCGGTGACCGGCCGTCAGAACTGCGGGAACATCCTCGCCGGAGTCGGCCCGTTCGCGGTGGAACGCGGGCTGGTGGCCGCCGGTGACGAGGCCACCTCCGTACGGATCCGCATGCTCAACACCGGGCGGCTGGCCGTGGCGGGCTTCCCCACCCCCGGCGGGCGGGTCGACTTCACCGGAGACGCCGAGATCTCCGGCGTGCCCGGCCGGGCCGCCCCGGTGGTGATCGAGTTCCCGGCGGCCGCCGGCCCGCTGCTGCCCACCGGGAACGTCCGCGACACCGTCGCCGGCACCACGGTCACCTGCGTCGACAACGGCATGCCGACCGTGCTCGTGGCCGCGCGCGATCTCGCGGTCACCGGCTACGAGACCCCCGGGGACCTGGAGGAGGACGCGGCCCTCGCCGACCGGCTGCACGGGATCCGGCTCGCGGCGGGCAGGCTGATGGGCCTCGGGGACGTCGAGAGCGCCACCGTGCCCAAGCTCAGCCTGCTCGCCCCGCCCCGCGAAGGCGGCACGGTCGGTTCCCGCACCTTCATCCCGGTGCGCTGTCACACCTCGATCGGCGTCCTCGCGGCCGCGAGCGTGGCCGCGGGCATCCGGCTGCCCGGCACCGTGGGGGAGGGGATCGCCCGGCTTCCCGAGCGCGGCGACCGGATCCGCGTCGAACACCCCACCGGGTTCCTGGAGATCGACGTCCGTGTCGACCCCGGAACGGACGGCTCCGCGCCGGCCGTCCGCCGCACCGCGGTGGTCCGCACCGCCCGCAAGATCTTCGACGGCACGGTCTTCCCCCGCGCCGCGACCGTCCCCGTACCGCCCCAAGGAGGCAACGATGGCTCCGCCCCTCGGTGACATCGCCCATGTCGGCCATGCCCAGTTGTTCACCCCGGACCTGGACGCCAGCGTCGCCTTCTGCACCGACTACCTCGGGCTGACCGTCGACGGTCAGGACGGCGGCACGGTCTACCTGCGCACCTTCGACGACTACGAGCACCACAGCCTGGTCCTCACCGCCAGGGACCGGCCCGGCCTCGGCCGGCTGGCCCTGCGCACCTCCAGCGAGGAGGCGCTCGGCCGCCGCGTCCGCGCCGTCGAGGAGGCGGGTGGCACCGGCCGCTGGGTCGAGGACGAGCCGGGCCTCGGCAAGCTCTACGTCACCACCGACCCGGACGGCCACGAACACGCCCTCTACTGGGAGAGCGAGCACTACCGGGCCCCCGACGGGCTGAGGCCCGCGCTGAAGAACCAGCCGCAGGCCAAGCCGAACCGGGGCGTCGGGGTGCGGCGCCTCGACCACGTCAACTTCCTGGCGGCCGACGTACTCGCCAACGCCGAGTTCCAGGAACAGGTCCTCGGCGCCCGGCCGACCGAGCAGATACGGCTGGACACCGGGCGGATCGCGGCCCGCTGGCTGACCTTCACCGACAAGTCGTACGACGTCGTGTACACCGCCGACCGGACCGGCTCGACCGGGCGGCTGCACCACATCGCCTTCGCCACCGACACCCGCGAGGACGTGCTGCGCGCGGCCGATCTCGCCATCGACACCGGTGTGTTCATCGAGACCGGCCCCCACAAGCACGCCATCCAGCAGACGTTCTTCCTCTACGTCTACGAGCCCGGCGGCAACCGCATCGAACTCTGCAACCCGCTCACCCGGCTGGTGCTGGCGCCCGACTGGCCGCTGATCACCTGGACGGAGGCCGAGCGGGCCAAGGGGCAGGCGTGGGGCCTGAAGACCATCGAGTCCTTCCACACCCACGGGACGCCGCCGGTCCGCTGAACCGGCCCGCCGACGAGGGGGTGGGGGGGGGCGCCCCCCCCCCCCCCCCCCCCCCCCCCCCCCCCCCCCCCCCCCCCCCCCACCCACTTTTTTAAAAAAAACATAAA
>NZ_JBIAYD010000005.1:23559-204127 GCF_042897315.1 Streptomyces sp. NPDC001068
GGCCGGGGTTGGCCGTGCCGCCCCGGGGGGCGCCCCACGCCCGGGGGGGGGGGCGGGACCCCACCCCCGCCCCCCCCCCGGGGGGGGGGGCGCCGGGCCGCCGCCCCCCCCCCACCCCCTCACCGTCCGCCGCCCCTTGCCCGACAAGATTGTTGACAAAAACGTTGACATATTTGGCTTCCGGTCCCTAGCGTCTACGCACCACGGGTCCGCCGCACGAGCCGCGTCGACCCCTTCACCGCTTCCCCTCCAGGGAACGCCTCCTGGACGAGAGGAAAACGACGATGTCCTCCTCCCCCTCCCGGTCCGCCCGCGGCCGCAGACTGGCCCTGCTGGTCGTCGCCCTGTGCTGGCTGGCCGTGCTCTTCGACGGCCTCGACATGTTCATCTACGGCTCGGTGCTGCCCCACCTGCTGGAGACCAGGACCTTCGGTCTCACCGCCGACCAGGCCGGCGACCTCGGCTCCTACGCCACCTTCGGCATGCTGGTGGGCGCCCTGACCGCGGGCACCGTGGCCGACCGGATCGGCCGCAGGCGGCTGGTGGTCGGCTGCGTCACGCTGTTCTCGCTCGCCTCCGGCGTCTGCGCGGTCTCGGGCGGCGTCGCCGTCTTCGGCCTCGGCCGCACCCTGGCCGGCGTCGGACTCGGCGGCCTGCTGCCGACCGCGATCAGCATGGTCTCGGACTACGCCGGGGGCGGCCGGGTGGCGGTCACCATCGGCCTGCTGATGACCGCCCACCACGCGGGCGGCATCCTCTCCGCCTACGTCGCCAAGTGGCTTGTCGAACCGGTCGGCTGGCGCGCCGCCTTCTGGGTCTGCGTGCTTCCGCTGCTGTTCGTGCCCGTGCTGCTGAGGTTCCTGCCGGAGTCGCTGAGCTTCCTGGTGGCCAAGGGCCGCGGCGAGGAGGCCCGCGCGCTGGCCGAGCGCCATGACGTCGAACTGCCCGCCGCCACCGGCAGGGAGACCGCCGCCGACCGCTGGGACGCGCTGCTCGGCCTGTTCCGCGGCGGCGAGTGGATCCAGACCCTGCTGTACTGGGCGGCCTCCTTCGGCGGCCTGCTGCTGGTCTACGGCGTCGCCACCTGGCTGCCCACGCTGATGCGCGGCGAGGGCTACGAACTGGGCAGCGCACTGACCTTCGTCGTCGTCTTCAACCTCGGCGGCATCGTGGGCATGCTGGCCGCCGGCCGGGCCGCAGACCGCTTCGGGGCCCCGCGCATCTCCGCCGTCTGGTTCGCCCTGACCGCCGCCGGTGTCTACCTGCTGAGCGTCCACATGGCCACCGGCGTGACCATGGTGGTCGTCTTCCTCACCGGCGTCTTCCTCAACAGCGCCCAGACGATGATCTACGCGACCGTCTCGATCCGCTCCACCCCGGACAACCGGGCCACCGCCGTCGGCTGGACCTCGGGCGTGGGCCGCTTCGGCGCCGTCTTCGGTCCCTGGCTCGGCGGGCAGCTGCTCGCCGCGGGCGACGGCGACCGGGGCTTCACCGCCTTCGCGCTGGCCGGGGTCTCCTCCGCGGTGTTCATCGGCGCCGCCGCCCTGCGCTCCGCCCGGCAGCCGCGGCCGGACGCCGACCGGGAGGACCTGGCGGTCGCCCACTGACCCGCGACGCCGACGCCGACGGCATGGCACGGCACGGCACGGCGCCGCGCTCCCGCCACGGGCGCGGCGCCCTCCTCACTCCTCCAGGTCGCCGGGCTCCGCCTCCAGCCCGGTGCACGCCAGCTTCCCCTCGACGTCGGCGCACGCCTCCACCCCCCGGGGCGTCGGCACGGTGAGCATCGGGCTGGTGTAGCCGACGGAGTCCGCCGCGGGGTAGCTCGCGGAGAGCACGTCCTGGCCGGCCCGGACCGAGACCTCGCGGGCGTGCGGCGCGTGCATCCGTACCTCCGACCAGGCCGTGCCGCAGGCGGGGGAGTAGCGCAGCCGGACGTCGTAGGCGGAGCCGGTGACCCGGCTCTTGGTCTGCGCGTCCCGGGAGCACGCGGAGGTGTCGGGCAACTCGCCCTGGCAGGCCCGTCCGTGACAGCTCGGCGCCCCCGACACCGGTTGCGCGCCCTGGGCGGCCCGCCGGTCGGACACGCTCACGGCGGCCGCCGTCACCCCCGCCACGGCGAGCAGCGCGACCGCCGTCAGCGGCAGCCGCCAGAGCCGCCTAGTCCGTGGTGGGCGTGGTGTACCCGGCGCGGTCGCCGTGGCCGGCTGTTCCCCGGTGGCCTCGCACAGTGCCAGTACGGCCGCCGGGTCCACGCCGGCGAGCCGGGCCAGGGCCTCCACGGCCGGCCGTGGCGGTCGCTTGGCGCCGCTGAGATAGCGGTGCCAGGCGGACTTGCTGTACGGGGTGCGGGCGGCCAGCGCCGCCAGGCTCAGTCCCGTACGCTCCTTCAGCTCGCGCAGGTTCGCCGCCGGCGACTCGTGGGGTGGGCTGGTGGTCGCTCCTTCGGAGTGCCGCATGGTGCGTGCCTCAACTTCATTACGCTATGGGCGTTTCGCCCCTGTTGTCGGAATGGCTTCCCATGGATACCGGGGTCGCAATCGGAGAACCGGTGTGAAGACGGTGAATCAGGGGGTGCATGCCGAAGGCCTGTTCGGGAACCGGTTCCCGAACAGGCCTTCGGCGGTCAGGCGGTACGGCGGGACGGAACCGTCAGCACCACGGAACCGCGTGGCCGACCCGGACGTAGTGGGCGGAGATGTAGCCCTTGCGGTGCGGGAGCCGGTACCAGGTGTGGTTGCCGCGCACCGAACCGCCGTACGACTTGCAGGCCACCGGGACCAGCCGGTTGCTGTGCCGGTGGCCGACCACGCGGTAGCGGGTGCTCGGGCCGGAGCGGACGTTGAGGCGGACGTGGCGCGTGGTCACCCGGCCGAGGGTGCGGTAGTAGTGGTGACGCTGGGCCGCGGGGGCGGGCAGGACGGTGTACTCGAAGTTCTGGACGACGCCCTGCGGCGCGGGGACCGTGGCGGCGCTCGCGGTGGCGGCCCCGGCCGTGGGGAGGAACGCGAAGACCGCGACCGTGGCCAGCAGGCCGCTCTTCAGGATCCGACGGGACATGGAAACCTCCGTGCTGTCGTGCTCTCGACCACGAAACGTGATCACGATTCGGAGGATTGCCGCGGCCGGGTGCCGTCATGTCGTCCCCGCGTGCCCCGGGACGTGTGGGACGTCCCCGGGGACGGGGCCCGGTTCGGCCGGTCGTCGGCGCCGGGGTGTTCGATCGCCCTGCCCGTACCGGTGAAGGTCCGGCCGGCATGTCCCGACGGCCGCGCCCACGGGATCCCGGTGGGGTGTCCCCGGTGCCGTGGCACGGGCGGGGGCGGGGGGCGGGACGCCGGTGGTGTCGAACCGCTCCGGTCGTGCCGCAGCGTCCATGGCGCCCGCGGCGATTTACTTGAGTTACGCAATGAGATGCGTAAACTGGCCGGTATGTCCACGGAACCCCTGCCGGCCGCCCCCGCCGCCACACCGGAGGTCGTCGAGATCGAACGCGCGCTGACGCGCATCACCTATCTGAGCACCCGGGCCCGGCAGCACGAGCGGCTGATGGCCCTCGCCGGAGTCCCGCTGGACCGGGCCGCGGTGGCCCTCCTGCGCCAGGTCGCCGACTCCGAGCCGCTGCGCCCCGGGGAGCTCGCCCACCGGCTCGGCGTGGAGGCGTCCCACGTGACACGCACGGTGCAGCAGCTCCAGCGTTCGGGCCACGTCACCCGGGTCCCCGACCCCGACGACCGCCGCGCCCAGCGGATCGAACTCACCGACGCCGGACGGGAGGCCGTCGCCCGGGTCCGGGACGCCGGCGCACGCGGGATGCAGCTGGCCCTCCGCGACTGGGAGCCCGGGGAACTGCACCAGCTGGCCACGCTCTTCCACCGCATGGTCGACGACTTCCTGGCCCACTCCGTCGAGGACGAGCCCGGCGACACGGCGACCGCCGGCCGCGCGCTGTGACGGGCCGGCGGTACGCACGCCCCGGCGCCGAACGGACCGGTACCGCCCGGTAATATGCGGCGCCAGGTCTTCAGAGGAGGCGGCGTGGCCCGGTCCCAACGTTCACCCCTGCTGCTGGCGGGGCTGCTGGCCACCGCCGGAGTGGCCCACTTCGCAGTACCGAAGCCGTTCGACGCCACGATCCCGAAGGCACTGCCGGGCCCGCCCCGCAGCTGGACGTACGGCAGCGGGGCGGTGGAACTGGCGCTGGCCGCCGGGATCGCCCTGCCGCTCACCCGCAGGGCGGCGGCCCGGGCGGCGGCCGCCTTCTTCGTCGGCGTGTTCCCCGCCAACGTGCAGATGGCCGTCGACTGGCGGCGGCGGCCCGAGCCCCTCAGGAGCGCGGCACTGGTCCGCCTGCCGCTCCAGATCCCCCTGGTGCTGTGGGCGCGCGGTGTCGCGCACCACGCCGTCCGCGACGAGGAGGGCCGATAGATGGCGGGAACCGTGCAGGTCGGAGACACGGTCGAGGACTTCGCGCTGCCGGACGAGACCGGCACGACGCGCACGCTCACGGAACTGCTCGCCGACGGGCCGGTGGTCCTCTTCTTCTACCCGGCCGCCCTGTCGCCCGGCTGCACCACCGAGGCCTGCCACTTCAGGGATCTCGCCGCCGAGTTCGCCGCGGCGGGCGCCCGGCCGATCGGGATCAGCGGGGACAGCGTCGAGCGGCAGCAGGAGTTCGCCGGGAAGCACACGCTCGGCATGCCGCTGCTCTCCGACGTCGACGGCACCGTCCGCGAGCGGTTCGGTGTCAAACGCGGCATCGCGCTCGTCCCCACCAAACGGGCCACCTTCGTCATCGGCCGGGATCGCACCGTCCTGGAGGTGGTCCGCAGCGAGCTGCGCATGAACACGCACGCCGACCGGGCGCTCGCCGCGCTCCGCGCCCACCAGGGCTGAGACGGGCCCGCCCCGCGTTTGATGCGGTGGGGCACAGGTCCCATCCTGGGGCGTATGGAGCGTGTCGCGGCCGCGGCGATCGTCGACGCCCTGGGCAGGGTGACGGGGTGGAGCGAGGGTGCGCGGCTGCTCACCGGGCGCCCGGCGGAGCAGGTGGTGGGCCGGCCCGCCGCCGGACTGCTGGCCGAGACGGTCCCCGCGGCGGTGCTCGCCGCCCGCTCCGGGACCGTCGCCCTGCGTCACGCCGACGGCCACCGGACGGAGATCGCGCTGACCGCGTGCCCGGTCCTCGGCCCCGACGGCGAGGTCACCGGGTACGTCGTCACCGCCGACCCGCCGCCGGCCGCGCCCACCCTGGCCGAACAGGCCTTCCAGCAGGCCTCCATGCCCATGTCGGTCTTCGACGTCCGGCAGCGCTACCTCCGCGTCAACGACGAGGTCTGTCAGGCCATGGGGGTCTCCGAGGATGAGCTGCGCGGCCGTTTCCTCCTGGACACCGTCGAGAACGTCCCGCGCAGCCATGGCTTCCTGCGCCACCTCCGCCAGGTCGTCGAGACCGGCCGCCCCACCCGCTACGAAAGCCTCACCGGCGCCCCGGCCCTGAGCCGGGAGCACCACTGGAGCATCGAGATGTGGCCCCTGCACGACCCCGGGGGCGAGCTGACCGCCGTGGCCCTCGCCGCCTTCGACAGCACCGAGCAGTACCTGGCCCGGCTCCGGCTCGACCTGCTCAACGAGGCCGCCACCTCCATCGGCACCACCCTGGACGTGGTGCGCACCGCCGAGGAGGTCGTCGAGCTGATCGTCCCGCGCTACGCCGACTTCGCCAGCGTCGACCTGCTCGACTGGGTGCTCTCCGCCGAGGAACTGCCCACCCTCCCGAGGGGGGACATCGTGCTGCGGCGCGTCGCCCACGGGTCGGCCAACGAGGGCACCCCCGAAGCGGCGGTGAGTCTGGGTGAGACGGAAGTGCACCTGCCGTGGTCACCGCCGGCCCGGGCGCTGCGGGAAGGACGCGCGGTGGTCAGCCAGGCCGGCGAACCGGAGCTGCGCCGCTGGGTGGCGGAGCGCAACGCCCGTTCGCCCCGGGGACGCACGTACCGGCAGGGCGTCCACTCCATGATCGCCGTACCGCTGGCGGCCCGGGGCGTGCTGCTGGGCGTCGCCGTCGGCGTGCGCATGCGCCACCCCGACGACTACGCCGTCGACGACACCGTGTTCGCCGAGGAACTCGGCAGCCGCGCGGCCGTATGCATCGACAACGCCCGCCGCTTCGCCCGCGAGCGTTCCACGGCCCTCGCCCTCCAGCACAGCCTGCTGCCCAGCGACCTGCCGGGACAGGCCGCCGTCGAGGTGGTGCACCGCTATCTGCCCTGCGGATCGCTGGCCGGCATCGGCGGCGACTGGTTCGACGTGATCCCGCTCTCCGGCAGCCGGGTCGGCCTGGTCGTCGGCGACGTCGTCGGCCACGGCATCAGGTCCTCCGCGACCATGGGCCGGCTCCGCACGGCCGTGCGCACCCTCGCGGACGTCGACCTGCCGCCCGACGAACTCCTCACCCACCTCGACGACCTGGTCACCCACCTGGCCAGGGACGGCAGCGGCGAGGAGGTCGCCGAACTGGGCGCCACCTGCCTGTACGCCGTCTACGACCCCGTCTCCCGGCACCTGGCCCTCGCCGCCGCCGGTCATCCGGCGCCCGCCGTGGTGCTGCCCGGCGGCCGGGCCGAACTGATCCCGATGACCGCGGGACCGCCGCTCGGCGTCGGCGGTCTGCCCTTCGAGGCGGCGGAGCTCGACCTGCCCGAGGGCGCGGTCGTCGCCCTCTACACGGACGGCCTGATCGAGGACCGGGCGCGGGACGTGGACCGCACCACCGAGGAGATGTGCCGGGCGCTGAGCGAACCCGCCGACTCGCTGGACGACCTCGGCGACAACGTGCTCAGGGCGGTCCTGCCGGAACAGCCCGCCGACGACGTCGCCCTGCTGCTGGTCCGCACCCGCGCGCTCGGCGCCGACCGGGTCGCCACCTGGGACGTGCCGCCCGACCCCGCCGAGGTCGCGCGCTTCCGGCAGGAGGCCACCGAACGCCTCACCGCCTGGGGCCTGGACGAGGCCGCCTTCGTCACCGAACTCGTCGTCAGCGAACTCGTCACCAACGCCATCCGGTACGGCGAACCACCCGTCAGACTGCGCCTGATCCGCGACCGCGCCCTCATCTGCGAGGTGTCCGACGGCAGTTCCACCTCACCGCACCTGCGGCGCGCGCACGCCTTCGACGAGGGCGGCCGCGGTCTCCTCCTGGTCGCCCAGCTCACCCAGCGCTGGGGCAGCCGCCAGACCGGTGACGGCAAGACCATCTGGGCCGAACAGCCGCTGCCCGAAGGGCCGTTGCCGGTCGCCGAGGCCTGAAGGGCACCACGAGCGCGCGACGGCCCGGCCACCCGGCGCGCGTCGGGTCAGTCCACCGCGTGCTTCCCGATCCCGTCCAGTTCGGCGACCGCGTCCGCCGGCAGCACCAGGGAGGCGGCGGCGATGTTCTCCCGCAGGTGCTCCGGCGAGGAGGTGCCCGGGATCAGCGCGATGTTCGGGGACCGCTGGAGCAGCCAGGCCAGTGCCACCTGCTGCGCCGAGGCACCGAGCCGCTCCGCCACCTTCGCCAGCGCCTCCGACTGGAACGGGCTGAAGCCGCCCAGCGGGAAGTACGGCACGAAGGCGATGCCCTGGGCCGCGGTCCGCTCCACCAGTGTGTCGTCCCGGCGGTCGGCCAGGTTGTACAGGTTCTGCACGGTGACCACGGGGGCGATCGCCTGCGCCTCGGCCAGCTGCCCCGGCGTCACGCAGCTGAGCCCGAGGTGCCGGATCAGCCCCGCCTCGCGCAGCTCGGCCAGCGCCCCGAACTGGTCGGCGACCGGGTCCTCGTTCGGTGCCTCGGCGGTGCCCAGCCGCAGATTGACCACGTCCAGGGCGTCCACGCCCAGGTTCCGCAGGTTGTCGTACACCTGTGCCTTCAGGTCCTCGGGGTGCCGCATCATGACCCAGTCGCCCCCGGCGTCGCGCCGGGCGCCCACCTTGGTGACGATGTGCAGATCCGCCGGATAGGGGTGGAGGGCCTGCCTGATGAGTTCGTTGACGACCACCGGGCCGTAGAAGTCGGCGGTGTCGATGTGGGTGATGCCCGCGTCCACCGCGGCGCGCAGCACGGCGACGGCCCGCGCGCGGTCCCTCGGCGGGCCGAAGACGTGCGGGCCGGCCAGCTGCATGGCGCCGTAGCCGACGCGGGTCAGGGTCAGGCCGTCCGCCGGGGTCAGGGTCCCGGCGAGCTCTGCGGTCATGTCGTACCTCTCGGAAAGTCCCGGGGACACCGGTCCGCCCGGTGTCTCCTCCTCGGTGTCCACTGTGCGGCGACCGGACGGGAAGTGTCTGGGCCCCCGTGTTCCTGGGAGTGACGGGACCAGGAACGGGCCGGGGCCGGACCGTAGGCTGGGGGTGTGGACGGTTCGAACGCGCTCGGTGAGTTCCTGCGGGCCCGCCGGGCGCTGGTGCGGCCCGAGGACGTGGGGCTGCCCGGCGGTGGTCTGCGCCGGGTGCCTGGGCTGCGCCGCGAGGAGGTCGCGCTGCTCGCCGGCATCAGCTCGGACTACTACCTGCGGCTGGAGCAGGGCCGCGACCGCAACCCCTCGACCCAGGTCCTGGAAGCCCTGGCCCGGGTGCTCGGCCTGGACCGGGACGCCACCAGGTACCTCCTCGCCCTGACCCAGGACCGCCCCGCCGAGGTACGGCACGCGCGGCGCGACCGGGTCCCGCACGAGCCCGAGCAGGTGCCCGCGAGCATCCTCCAGCTGATCAGCGGCTGGCCCCGCAACCCCGCCTATGTCCAGAACCGCTACACCGACATCCTGGCCGTGAACGCGCTGTGCGCGGCTCTTTCCCCGAACTACGCCCCCGGGGTCAACCTGATGCGGGCCGTCTTCCTCGACCCGGCGGAGCGGGAACTGCGCCGCGACTGGGAGGACCTCACCGAGGAGGGGGTGGCCGCGCTGCGCGCCTACGCCGGCCCCGACAGCGACGACCCGAGGCTGCGGGACCTGGTCGGCGACCTGTCACTGCGCAGCGAGAGGTTCCGCACCCTGTGGGCCCGGCACGAGGTGCGGCCCCGGCGCGGCCGGACGAACCACCTGACCCATCCGCTGGTCGGAGACCTCGAACTGCGCTCCGACAAACTGTCCATGGACGCCACCGACGGCCTCACCCTGGTGGTCTGCCACGCGGAGCCCGGCAGCCGCAGCGCCGAACTGCTCGACATCCTCGGCAGCCTGTCCGCGACCGGTGCGCAGCGGACGGCTGCCGAGGAGCGGGAGGACTAGTGCTGCGACCGGCAAGGTTCACCGGCAGACCTTCCCGGTCGCAGCACTAGCGGGCCTTCGTGACGGTCCGGGGCCGGTGACGGGTCCGGTCGGCCGGCCCGCCGTGCGAGGGTGCCTCGAAGCGGCTCGGGAACGGGTACCTGCGTTCCAGGAAGGCGTGGATCGCGGCCTGGGCGGCCGCTCTGGCCTCCGCGGGCGTGTCCACGTCGTTGAGGCAGAAGAAGTCGACGTCCTCGCCGGCCGCGAGCCGGGCCAGGCGGCGGCGCATGTCCGGGGTGCCCAGCTGGACGTAGCGGAAACGGTAGTCGGCGGGGACGGCCCGGCCGGTCGCCATCGCCCAGTGGTGATGGAGCGTGGACGCGGGAGCCACGTCGGAGGTGGAACGGAACCGCGAGTAGGCGGTCCGTTCGAGCTCCTCGATTTCGAGGCTCTCCATCTCCCGCATCACGGACAGCAGTTGGGGATGCGGGGTGTGCAGTGACTTGTGGGTGATGTGCCTGCCGTGGAAGCGCCTGATCACCTCGCGGGTGTTCTTTCCTGCCGAGTTCGGGGCCGGTTCGAGGGGGTGCGGGGCGCCGACGCCGAGCTTCAGGGGGGACAGCGGGATCCGGGCGATCCCGTTGCCGTGGAAGAAGTGCCCTGGTCCGACCGGGCGGTTGATGAAGACGTCGTCGTTGAAGTAGAGGTAGTGCTCCGAAAGCCCGGGGATGCGGTGCAGGGCGCTTTCTATGGCGTGCGAGTTGAAGACGGGCAGCGCGTCGGCCGGGAGGATGTCCCGGTGGTCGACCACCGTCAGGCCCTGCGCGTCCGGGTCCAGCCAGTCGGGGATCTGGGAGTCGGTCACGAGATGGACGCGCCGCACGAACCCGGCGTACATCTCCAGGGAGCGCAGCGCGTACCGCAGTTCGTCGTGGCTGGTGTACCGGGAGGCGCCCGTCTCGCGCGGCGCGATGGCGTTGTCGCAGAGATCCTGGTGGGCGCGGCGCTTCTCGGTCATCGCCGGGTCGTCCCCGTCGACCCAGGTGTACACGGCGTCGACGGGGAACAGGACGTCGTCGATGCCCGGCTCGGAGAACGGGGCGAACGTCGGGACGGCCGGCCGGCGGCCCGCCGCCGGCTGCCGCGCGGCCACCGGCAGCACCTCCGTCACGGGGTTGCGGCGCGGGGCGACCAGCGCCGGACCGAAGACGTCCGGCAGCCGGCTGCCGGGCACGGTGAGCCAGGCGGGATCGGTGCCCGCCGCCGTACCGGGAGCGGTGCCCGCCGCCCTGTCCGGGACGGCGCCGAAGTCCCGGCCGAGCCGCCAGAACTCGATGTCGCACCCCGTTTCGAGGCCGCTGAGCACCTGCGCCTGCGGGCCGAGGCGCAGCACACCGGTACGGAGCACCGGGGCCCGCCGCAGGGCCCGCGGCAGCCTGCCGTCGGCCCACAGCACCGTGGCCGACACGGTGCCGTCCGCCCCGACGGCGCCGACGTACCCGCAGGTGCCCGCGAGTCGCCGGGCGGCGCCGGCGAGGACGGCGTCGCGGTACCGCTCCTCGACGCCCACCGCACTGCGCGGGGCGCCGTGCCCGTGGTCGGTGGGCACCAGGAAGTACGGGACGTGCAGGCCCTCCAGGAGGGTGCGGACGCGTTCGAGATCGGCTTCGACGGCGTCCGAGACGGTGTACGCGGCGACCGTACGGCCGTACAGCCGGGCCGGCCCGAGGGCGATCGCCCGCGCGCCGGGGTCGGCGGCCCGCAGGCGTCGCCTGGCCCGGGCCGCGCGCAGTGCCCTGAGCCTGGCCGAGACCCAGGTCCACAGGTGTGCCAGCAGCCTCCCGGCGGCGCGCAGTCCCGCGGGCGCCGTGCGGAGGTGACGGATGTCCATGCCCCCGGTCCCCCGTCAGTTCTGCTTCTCGAAGGGGCTGGGGAAGGGGAAGTAGTCCTCCAGGAACTCGTTCATCCGGGAGCCGACCTGTTCCCGCTCCTCGGGCGGGACGTCGACGTCGTTGAGGCAGAAGAAGTCGA
The DNA here is from genome assembly GCF_042897315.1 of Streptomyces sp. NPDC001068. Lineage (NCBI taxonomy): Bacteria > Bacillati > Actinomycetota > Actinomycetes > Kitasatosporales > Streptomycetaceae > Streptomyces > Streptomyces sp. NPDC001068. The sequence goes on from NZ_JBIAYD010000005.1 coordinate 34,836, forward strand.
AACGCCGGGTGCGGCGGAGATCGGCCAGGCGGGCCCCGGCGTCCGGACGGCTGATGTTGACGTAGCGGTATCCGAACCGGCTCGGCACGCCGTGGCCGGTCATCAGCGCGTACTGGTAGAGCAGCGGGGCGGTCACGGCGATGTCCTCGGGGGACCGGAAGCGGGACGCCGTGGTGCGGCGGATGTCGTCCGGGAAGAGCTCCTCCAGGGTCCGCAGCGTCTCCCGTCGCTGCGGCAGCGGAGTGTGCATGAAGTTGTTCGTGGTCATCCGCCCGAACCGCTCCAGCAGCAGCCGTCGGACGTTCTTGCTGGCGGAGTTGGTGGCCGTCTCCTCGGCGTGCGGCTTGCCGACGCCGATCTTGAGCGGGGACACCGGGATCTTCATCAGTCCGCTGCCGTGGAAGAAGTGCTCCGCGGTGACCCGGCGGCCCACGAACACGTCGTCGTTGAAGTAGAGGTAGTGGTCCGACAGGCCCGGGATGTGGTGCAGCCGGGTCTCGATGGCGTGCGAGTTGAACACCGGCAGGACGTCCGCGGGGAAGATGTCGCGGTGGTCGACGACCGTGATCCCCGGGACGCTGTCGTCGAGCCAGTGCGGCTTCTGGCCGTCGGTCACGAGGTAGATGTGGCGGACGAAGTCGGCGTACATGGCGAGCGAGCGCAGGGAGTACTTCAGCTCGTCGTGGCTGGTGTAGCGGGAGGCGTTGGTCTCCTTGTCCAGGATCTCGGCGGTGCCGCGCTCCTGGTACCGGGCGCGCTTGGCGCGCATCCGGGGCTCCTCGCCGTCCACCCAGGTGTAGACGACGTCGACCGGGAAGGTCACGTCGTTCACGGTGGGCCGGGTGAGCGCGTCGAAGCTCGGCAGCTCCCGTTCGCCGACCCGCACCACGGACGGCGTCTGCTCGGACGCAGGCAGGACGTCGGTGATGCCGTTGTTCCGCGGCGCGACCAGGGACTCCGCGAAGACGTCCTCGGACGCCTGCGGCTGGACTCCGGCCAGGCGCCGGGGGCCGTCGGCGGAGGCGAGGAGCGCCGCCCCGTCCTCCCAGAACTCGACGTCGCAGGCGAGCTCCGGGCCGGCGAGCAGCTGTCCCGCGGGGCCCAGGTGGTTCTCCCCGACGCGCAGGACCGGGGCCGTGCGCAGCGCGGCCGGCAGGACACCGTCCATGAACAGGGCGGGGTGCTTGAGCTTGCCGCCGGGCAGTGGTCTGCCGATGAAGACCGCCTTGCCCGCGTTGAGGCTCTCCAGGGCGGTGAGGAACCGCTCCCGGTCGAGGGCGTTCACGCCGACGACGTGCCGGGTGCGCGAGGCCGGCACCAGGAAGTGGGGGATGCCCTCCTGTTCCAGCGCCGCGAGGACCAGACCGAGGTTGGCGGCGGCGGCCTCGGCGGCGGTGAACCGGGTCACGACCCGTCCGTAGAGCTGCTGGCCGCGCACCGCGACCGGGCGGAGCACCGGGTCGGTGACCGCTGCCCTGCGGCGGCGGCGCAGGGTACGCAGCTGCCACACCTTCTCGGCGGCCTTCCGCTCGACTCGCGGTCGCACCCGCCGGGCAAAGGAACGTACGGTCACCTTCTGAGCTCCTCTGAGTAAACCTCTGTACACCCTGGTGTTAACCAGACAGACACCTAGGGTGAATGGTTGTAGAAGTTTTCGCGGAGAATTAAGGAAAACCTGATCTTGCACATGACCTGCGCTTACATGCGTGTGCTACAGGATCCGGACCGCGATGTCAGGGCGGGGGACCCGCGGCGCCGCGGATGACCGGATGCGGCGGCCGGGCGCGCCGACCACCGTCCGGGCGCGGCCCCCCACCCGTCCACCGCCGAAATCCGAGGTCCGCACACCGCGCCCGACGCCGGCCGGCGCCTCCGGTGAAGGTGGCGTCTGTCGCCGCGCGCCCCGGGCTGTCACGATCTTGGGGAGAGCGGTACCGGCGAGCATCGGAGCACGCATGACGACGGACAGGGGCACGGCGGAGCGGGCGGAGCACGTCACGGGGGCCGAGGTGAGACCGGCCGCCGGGCACATCGGGGCCGAGATCACGGGCGTCGACCTCGGCGGGGACCTCGACGACACGGTGGTCGCGCTGATCCGGGAGGCGGTGCTGCGCTGGAAGGTGGTCTTCTTCCGCGACCAGCGGCTCGACCACGCCGGCCATGTCGCCTTCGCCCGGCGGTTCGGCGAGCCGGTCGTGCTGCGACGGCGGGGCGGCGCGTCACCCGCCGGCTTCCCCGAGGTGGAGACCACCGCCGACCGACTGGAGCTGGGCGGCCGCTTCGGCATGGAACAGGAGGAGTGGCTCCGGCGGCGCCGGCACACCCTGCTGCGCGGCTGGCACTGCGACCACGGCGCGCGCGTCGACCCGCCCGCCGCGACCATCCTGCGCGCCGAGACCGTCCCGCCGTACGGCGGCGACACCACCTGGGCCAACCTCGCCGCCGCCTACGAGGGGCTCTCCGCGCCGGTGCGCGCCTTCGTCGACGGACTGCGCGCCGAACACCGCCTGGGCGTCGGCTACCAGGCACGGTCAGGCGACGACTCCTACCTCCGTCATCTCCTCGACCACCAGGTCGCCTCGGAGCACCCGCTGGTGCGCGTCCACCCGGAGACCGGCGAGCGGGTGCTGTACGTCAACGGCTACTACGTCGAGCAGATCAGCGGCGTCTCCCGGCCGGAGAGCGCCGCGCTCCTGGAGATGCTGCTCGAACAGGCGGTACGGCCCGAGTACACGGTCCGCTTCCGCTGGGAGCCCGGCAGCGTCGCCTTCTGGGACAACCGGGCCACCATCCATCTGGCGCCGAGCGACAACGCCCACCTGGACTTCCCGCGGGTCATGCACCGGGTGATGCTGCACGGCGAGGTGCCGGTCGGGGTGGACGGCAGGCCGTCGGAGCCGGTGACCGGCACGGAGGCGGGCCGCTGGTGACTCAGGCGGCGGTTCCCGGCCGCCAGCCGAGCGCGGGACCGAGGCTGGTGGCCATGTCCGTGAGGATCTGCACGTAGTCCTCGTGCCCGAACGTGAACGGCAGCGCGAAGGCCACCTCGTCGACCTCCCGGAACCCGGCGTGCGCGTGCAGCCGCTCGGCCAGCTCGGCGGAGGTGCCCACCAGGTCCGGCGCGAACAGCAGCCGTGCCGGCCCCTGCGGGCTCGTGGTGCGGGGCAGCCGCTGGGCCGCGTACGCCTCGTACCTGGCGCGCTGTTCGGGCGTGGCGGAGTCGGTGGGGATGACGACCAGGCCCTGGGAGACCCGGGCCGCCTCGCCGTCGGGGTGGTGGGCGCGGAACTCGCGGATGTGGGACTGCTGGATCTCCGCGAAGTCGTACGTGTCCCGCGGGTCGCCGGCCCGTACGACACTGCTGGTCAGGAAGTTCATGCCGTGCTCGCCCGCCCAGCGCGCCGAGCCGAGACTGCCGCCGCCGTACCAGAGCCGCCGGCCGAGGCCCGGGGAGTGCGGCTGGACGACGTCCGCGAACACCTCGAAGCCCTCGACGCCGCTGAAGTCGGTGGCGGGCTTGCCCCGTACCAGGTCCAGCAGCCGCCGCACGCGCTCGTAGCTGAAGTCCTCGGCGTCCGCGGTGTCCGGGTAGAGGGCCTCCTTGACCTGCTCGTAGTGCATGGGCGGGCCCACGCTCACGCCCGGGTTGAGGCGGCCGCCGGACAGTACGTCGACGGTCGCCAGGTCCTCGGCGAGCCGCAGCGGGTTCTCCCAGCCCAGCGGGATCACGGCGGTGCCCAGCTCGATGCGGCTGGTGCGCTGCGAGGCCGCCGCGAGGACGGCCACCGGGGAGGAGATGCCGTACTGGAGGTGCCGGTGGCGCACCCAGGCGCTGTCGAAGCCGAGCCGCTCGCCCAGCTCGATGATCTCCAGCGTGGACTCGTGTCCCTTGCCCGGATCCGCGCCGTCGAACAGGCCGATGGTGAGGAAGCCCAGTCTGCGCAGCGGGCGGGGGGTGGACGGCACGGGTCCTCCAGCGGTCGTACGTCAGTTCTGCCCCGATTGTCGCACCGGAATGTTGCGGGAGTGTGATCGGTTCCGGATCAGGTCAGCGGGATGGTGATCTCGTCCTCGACCGGCGGATCCAGTTCCTGCGGCCGGTTCCCGGTCGCCGCGAAACAGCGCAGCCGCACCGCCTGAGCGGTCACGTCCAGGCGCAGGAAGCACTTGAAGAAGGGCGGGCTGTAGGTGGCCGAGCCCGGGGAGAACAGCTGCGTGTAGATCTTCTTCACCGGCAGCCGGAAGCGCGAGGTGCGGTCCGGGCGGCCGCCGGCGCCGAGCAGGCTCGCGACCAGCCGGGTCCGGCGGGTGACCCGTGTGCCGGCGCCGGGCTCGCGGCTGGGCCTGATGCCGAGGCGTTCGGCGATCACGGCCGTCGCCTCCGCCGCGGTCAGCGTGAAGAACCGGGGCATGCGCAGCCGGCGGCCGTAGAGCCGGCTGTAGAAGGCCAGGGAGTCGCCGCGCAGCGGGTAGCAGCGGAAGTCGTCCTCGGTGACGTCGGCGACGGAGACCCGGGGGATGGTGTGGGTGGCGTGCATGAAGGCACCGCCGCCGCCCGCGACCACGTACTGGATGGTGCGGCCGTGCACGTCGACCGGGTAGCGCTGGTAGTTGTGGATGTCGCCGCCGATCGCCGCCACGTAGTGGTGGGCCGGGTCGCGGACGATGTCGTCGACCGTGCCGCCGCCGTCGATGGGGCACGGGTGGTGCTCGCCGTCCACGTACAGCGGGGACCCGGTGACCAGGATCTTCGGGCGCGGCCCCTGAGACACCTCCCGCAGCCAGGCGCCCTGTTCGGCGTCGAGGGTGCCGAGCAGGCCGGTGTCGATGCCGACGATCCGGACCGGGCCGGCGTCCATGGCCCAGTAGGGGCCGGGCTGCACGGCCCGCTGCTCCGGCGCCGACCGCAACGTCCGGGCCTGCGCGAGGAGTTGCTCGTCCGTGTGGCTCGGCCGGTGCCACAGCAGGGTGCGCCACCACGCGCGGGAGAGCGGCCGCGGCCTCGGCCCGGGCGGCAGCGGCGGGGCGTCGTCGCAGAAGACCCGCATGAACGCGCCGAGATCCTCGTACCAGTCGTGGTTGCCGGGTATCGCGTAGATCGGCGCGGGATAGTCCTGGTACGGGCGGAAGAACTTGGTGCCGTAGTCGTCGGCGGCGCCGACCGGGTAGATGACGTCGCTCGTGATCACGGCGAAGTCGGTGCCCTGACTCTCCTTCAGGAAGCCTGGCACGACCGCGTACTGGGAGTCGTCGCCCTCTCCGGTGTCGCCGATCACCATGAACGAGAACGCGTCGGCCGTCTCCCGCCGGATCACCTTGTCGGCCGGGGCCCCCGCGGCCGCCCGCTGTGCCACCCAGCGGCCGCGGGTCCGGCCGGTCGGATCGCCGAACCAGGACGCCAGAACGCCGTTGCGGGCGGCCCACATCGTCCTGGGGTCGAACCAGAACAGCTTCTCGACATGGCCGGGCATCAGTCGGCGGTAGGCGCCGCGTTCGGCCCCGCCCCAGCCGGCGCCTTCTGCGGTCTCGCGTGAGGAGTCAGACACGCGGGCACCGTAGCAACGATCAACGACGGAGCGCCGGGCAGGGGTTGGCGTCCTCGGCCGCGACTCACCACTCACAGGGGTTCGAAGGGGCACCGTACGGGCCCTCGCGGGAGCGCGACTCCCCGCAGGGTCACGGCTGTTGCGGGGAGGGGGCGAGGCACTGCGGGCGGGTCACCGGGTTTTCGGCCGCCCCGCGGGAGCCGCGGGCGGGGGTCAGGGGCCGACGATCTTGACCGCGCTCATCCAGCCGTGCCCGCCGGGACGGTTCTGCAGCGCCATGTGCAGCAGCTGGATGCCCTCCAGTTCACGGGCGTGGCGCAGTCCGCCGACCACCACCGGGTTGAGCCCGCCGGACGCGGCCAGCTCGGCCACCTGGTCGCGGGCCGCCGGGTCGTCACCCGCGATGAACACGTCCAGCGGCAGGCCGCCCGCCTCGCCCGCGACCAGCGGGCCCGCGAACGTGGTGTTGAAGGCCTTCACCACCCGGGCGCCCGGCGCGGCCGCCTCCGCGATCCGCTGGGCGCCCGAGCTGTCGGCGGGCACGGTGAGGGAGTCGAAGGTGGCGAAGTCCACCGGATTGGAGATGTCGACGACGGTCTTCCCCACGAGGTGGTCCCCGTACTCGACCACCACCTGCCTGGCCGCGTCGAACGGAACGGCCAGCACCACCACGTCCGCCGACCCCACCGCGTCCGGCACGGCGGGTGCCACGTCGGCGCCGGCGACGCGCTCGGCCAGGGCGTCGGCGAGGGTGGCGGCCTTGGCCGGATCGGTGCCGACCAGCCGGACCGTGTGCCCGCCCGCCAGCGCCCGGGTCGCGATACCGCCCGCCATGTTCCCCGTGCCGACGATGAAGACCTTCATGGGTGACCCCTTTCCAGGGGGGAGCCACAGTCCGAATAAACATGATAAATCGGTCGACCGGTCCCGGCTCGGGCTGGTCGTCGGGGCGCACCGCGCCGGGTGCCGGCCGGTCCGGGTACCGGGTGGGCGTGTACACGGTGCGCGTGCCGTCCCCGTGAGCCCCGCCGGACATCAACCGCCCCATGGAGCATAGGGAAAACCCTCGATTGACCTCGACGTGAATGACATGCGCGGGTCAAAGCTGGAATCCTCGCTCAGCACACGCTTTCTCCACGGCGTGCCCACGGATCACGGACCCCGTACGCCGGTCCCGCCGATCCCGGTCCCCGCACAGCTCAGCTCGTCCCGGACAGCACACCCCCGTCTGCCCGGTCTGTCACCGGCCGCGACCCGGCGGCCGCAGCAGGAGGAGTTCGAGTGAGACGTCTTCCCCACAGACGCGCCACGGTCGGAGCCGCCCTGGTCTCCACCGTGGCGTTGTTCGCCGTCGGCATCCAGTCGGTCCCGGCGAACGCCAGGCCCGCCGCCCCCCACCCCAGCCCCCTCCGCACCGGCGGCCTGGAGGCCGAACTCAGCCCGGCCCAGCACACGGCGCTGATGAAGAGCGCCCAGCAGCAGACCACCGCGACCGCCCGCACGATCGGCCTCGGCGCCAAGGAGAAGCTGGTCGTCAAGGACGTCGTCAAGGACAACGACGGTACCCTGCACACCCGTTACGAGCGCACCTACGCCGGTCTGCCGGTCCTCGGCGGCGACCTGGTCGTGCACACCCCGCCCGCGTCCCTGGCGGCCGGCACGGTCAGCACCACCTTCAACAACCAGCACGCCATCAAGGTGGCCTCCACCACCCCGGCGGTCGCCAGGTCCGCCGCCCAGGCCTCGGCGCTCAAGACCGCCAAGTCGCTGGCCGCCGAGAAGCCGGCCGCCGACAGCGCGCGCAAGGTGATCTGGGCCGGCAACGGCACCCCGAAGCTCGCCTGGGAGACCGTGGTCGGCGGCTTCCAGGACGACGGTACCCCGAGCCAGCTGCACGTCGTCACGGACGCCACCACCGGCAAGGAGCTGTACCGCTACCAGGCGGTCAAGTCCGGCACCGGCAACACCCAGTACAGCGGCACGGTCACGCTGAACACGACCCTGTCGGGTTCGACGTACCAGCTGTACGACACCACGCGCGGCGGCCACAAGACGTACAGCCTCAACAACGGCACGTCGGGCACCGGCACCCTGATGACCGACGCCGACGACGTCTGGGGCACCGGAGCCGGCTCCAACACCCAGACCGCCGGCGCCGACGCGGCCTACGGCGCCCAGGAGACCTGGGACTTCTACAAGAACACCTTCGGCCGCAGCGGCATCAAGAACAACGGCGTCGCGGCCTACTCCCGGGTCCACTACAGCAGCGGCTACGTCAACGCGTTCTGGGACGACTCCTGCTTCTGCATGACCTACGGCGACGGCTCCGGCAACACCCACGCCCTCACCTCGCTGGACGTGGCCGGCCACGAGATGAGCCACGGCGTCACCTCCAACACCGCGGGCCTCAACTACACGGGTGAGTCGGGTGGGTTGAACGAGGCGACCTCCGACATCTTCGGCACCGGCGTGGAGTTCTACGCCAACAACTCCTCCGACGTCGGTGACTACCTCATCGGCGAGAAGATCAACATCAACGGCGACGGCACGCCGCTGCGCTACATGGACAAGCCCAGCAAGGACGGCGGTTCGGCGGACAGCTGGTACTCCGGTGTCGGCAACCTCGACGTGCACTACTCGTCGGGCCCCGCGAACCACATGTTCTACCTGCTCTCCGAGGGCAGCGGCACCAAGACCATCAACGGCGTCACCTACAACAGCACCACCTCCGACGGCGTGGCCGTCGCCGGCATCGGCCGGGCCGCGGCGCTGCAGATCTGGTACAAGGCGCTGACGACGTACATGACGTCCAGCACCAACTACGCGGCCGCCAGGACCGCCGCGCTCAACGCCGCGACCGCGCTGTACGGCGCGAGCTCCGCCCAGTACGCGGGCGTGGCCAACGCCTTCGCGGGCATCAACGTCGGCAGCCACGTCACCCCGCCGACCTCGGGTGTCACGGTCACCAACCCGGGCAGCCAGTCCTCGACCGTGGGCACCGCGGTCAGCCTGCAGATCTCGGCCAGCAGCACCAACAGCGGCTCGCTGAGCTACGCGGCGACCGGACTGCCCGCCGGCCTGTCGATCAACGGCTCCACCGGCGCCGTCACCGGCACCCCGACGACGGCCGGTACCTACAGCACGACCGTCACGGTGACCGACTCCACCGGCGCCACCGGCACCGCTTCCTTCACCTGGACCGTCGGTTCCGGTGGCGGCGGCACCTGCACCGCAACCCAGCTCCTCGGCAACGCGGGCTTCGAGTCCGGCAACACCACCTGGACCGCCACCAGCGGGGTCATCACCACCGACACCGGTGAGGCGGCCCACGCGGGCTCGTACAAGGCGTGGCTGGACGGCTACGGATCGACCCACACCGACACGCTGTCCCAGTCGGTGACGATCCCGAGCGGCTGCACCAGCACCACGTTCACGTTCTACCTGCACATCGACACCGCCGAGACCACCAGCAGCACCGCCTACGACAAGCTGACGGTCACCGCCGGTTCGACCACCCTGGCCACCTACTCCAACCTCAACAAGGCCACCGGGTACGTGCAGAAGTCCTTCAGCCTCGGCTCCTTCGCGGGCAGCACCGTGACGCTGAAGTTCTCCGGCGTCGAGGACTCCTCGCTGCAGACCAGCTTCGTCGTCGACGACACCGCCGTGACGACCGGCTGAGACACCGTAAGTTGAGCGGCCCGTACCCGGACTCCGGGTACGGGCCGCTCGCGTGGGTCAGCTCAGCGGGTCCAGGGTGAGGTACGCCTGCTGCGGGCTGCCGTCGTTGACCAGCGACTCCTGGTTGCCGACGTCGTCGAAGGCGAAGGCGTAGGCCTTGCCGTCGGCCATCTGCGCGTGCACGGCGCGCGCGTACTGGTTGGTCACCGCGTCCTTGTAGAAGTCGGCCGGGTTGGTGTCCGGCTGGTTCGCGCTGGTGAGCAGCGTGGACCGGTTGAAGCCCGCGCACAGGGTGCGCGAGATCGGGCCGCGCACCTGGTCGTTGGGCGCGTCCAGCAGGTTGTGGCAGCCGAAGACGCTGCCCGAGTCGGGCTTCTGGAAGCTGGTCACCACCGCTCCCGCGGAGTTGGTGAAGTTCATGACGTTGCCCGAGACCCGGCCGAAGTACCTGGTGTTCGGCTGGTCGGCGAACGGCGTCACGGTCAGGGTCGTGGACGCGTACTTCGTCCAGACCCGGTTGACGTAGTCGCTCAGGACGCTGGCGGGCAGCGCCCCGGTCTCCACGCCGTACAGCGGGGAGAGCGCGCGGAGCACGGTGCCGTCCGACCGGGTCTGCACCAGGTTCGCCCAGCCGCCCGACTGTCCGCGCAGCGCGTTGAAGACCCCGTTGTAGCCGCCGGACCTGAGGTGCCCGGTGGTGGCCACCGAGCCGTCGGAGCGCTGCACCCCGACCGCGTACGGCGCCGAGAACATGTCGACCTGGGTGCTGTTGATCCACAGGCCCGCGTCGTTGAGCGTGTACTCGGACCAGTTGAAGAGGATGTTGCGGTTGGGGTCGCTCGGGTTCTGCACGGCGGGCTGCACCAGGCCGCCGGTGGTCAGCCGGAAGTCGAGCTTCTGGCCGTAGGAGAAGTAGATCCGGCCGGAGAACTTGGGGATCCGGATCGTCGCCGACTGTCCGGCCGCCGGGCCCGCGATCGAGGCGTCCGGCGCGGGCGTCGGCGGGTTGCCGCCGGCCGGCCAGGCGTGGAAGGTGCCGTTCGCGTCGGCCCAGCCCTGGCGGCCGGTGGAGAGCTGGGTGCCGAGGTCGTAGACGTACACCCGGTCGCCGCGGCCGGAGTTGTTGGTGATCTTGAGGGGGATGGTGTCCGGCACCGCCGCGTGGGCCGGCTGGGGGGCGCCCAGCGTGAGCGCCCCGCCGATCAGCGCCGCGGCGGCCGTCAGGGGCAGCGTCCGGCGTGCGAGTCCTGTGCGCACTCTCCACCTCCGTGTGGGGTCGGGGTCGTACGGATATTGGTCCGTACCAGCTTGAGAGCGCTCTCAGGTTGCCGTTGGGGCGCGTTCATGTCAATGAGTGGGACGGAATCGGGGGCCCGCCGGTGAACGGGCCCCCGGACCCCCGGAACGAGCCCGGATCAGAAGGTGCGCTTCAGCAGCCCCAGCAGCGCGTCCCAGTGCCGCTCGGCGGCCTCGGCGGAGTACGCGGGCGTGTCGGCCTGGGTGTAACCGTGCTCGGCGCCCGGGTAGACCTCGCAGGTGTTGCGGACACCGGCGGCGGTGAGCGCGGCCTCGAAGGTGCGGATCTGCTCCTCGGTCATCGACTGGTCCTGGTCCGCGAAGCCGAAGTAGAGCTCCGCCGTGATCCGGTCGGCCAGCAGGTGCGGGCTGTCCGCGTCCTCGGTGACCAGCCGGCCGCCGTGGAAGCCGCCCGCGGCCGCGACCCGGTCCGGGAACGCGGCCGCGGTCCGCACGGCCAGCCGGGCGCCCAGGCAGTAACCGGTGATCGCCACCGGCCCGTCCGCCACCAGCGGGCTCTTCTCGAACCAGTCCAGGTAGGCGGCCGAGTCCCGGTCGCTGAGCGCGGGCGTCAGCGACGACATGACCGGCATGATGCGCTGCCAGATCGTCGGGTCCTGGGACGGGTCGATGAACTCGGGGAGGTCGACGACCGGCGTGCGGCCACTGCGGTGGAAGACGTTCGGGAGCAGCACCGTGTAGCCCTCGCCGGCGAGCCGGTCCGCCATCGCCTTCAGGTGCGGACGGATGCCGTAGGCGTCCTGGTAGAAGAGCACACCCGGGTGGGGGAGGCCGTCGGCGGGGTGGGCCAGGTAGGCGTCGGCGACGCCGTCCTCGGTGGTGATGTCCACGTCGGATCCCTGTACGGCGGTCATGGCGCAGTGCCTCTCTGTGGAGTCGGCGTCGGGTCGGAGGGGGCCCGGCGCGGCATGTCACGATCATCGTGGCACGCGAAGGTGAGAGGAGGGTTCCGCGGGGACCCGGCCGTCACTCGAAGCGCGAGGTGTCTCCCGCGCCCCGCCGCACGATCACCGCCTCGCCGTCGGAGAAGTCGATGACCGTGGTCGGCTCGGTGCCGCACTCCCCGGAGTCGACCACGGCGTCCACCTGGTGGTCGAGGCGGTCCTTGATCTCCCAGCCCTGGGTGAGCGGCTCCTTCTCGTCCGGCAGCAGCAGGGTGCTGGACAGCAGCGGCTCGCCCAGCTCCGCCAGCAGTGCCTGGGTCACCACATGGTCCGGGATGCGTACCCCGACGGTCTTCTTCTTGGGGTGCAGCAGCTTGCGCGGCACCTCACGGGTCGCCGGGAGGATGAAGGTGTAGCTGCCGGGGGTCGACGCCTTCACGGCCCGGAACACGTCGTTGTCGACGCGCACGAACTGGCCCAGCTGGGCGAAGTCGCGGCACATCAGGGTGAAGTGGTGCCGGTCGTCCAGGTGCCGGATGGAGCGGATCCGGTCGATGCCGTCCCGGCTGCCCAGCTGACAGCCCAGCGCGTAGCAGGAGTCGGTCGGGTATGCGATGAGCGCCCCCGAACGCACCGCGTCGGTGATCTGGGAGATGCTGCGGGGCTGCGGGTTGTCAGGGTGCACGTCGAAGTACTTCGCCATTCACCGAGCTTATGCCGTACGGGCGCGGACGGCCGCGCGGGCTCGGCGCAACGGGCCCCGACGGCCGCTCCCCGCGGCAGCGGTGGCGGGTTCCCGGCAGGCCGGGCGGGGGCCTCGCCGGACCGGTCGCGGGCCTCGGGAAAACTGGTGTGCATGCCCGTGGGAATCCGGGGAACCCGACTGTCAGCCGCCCGAGGGCCCTCCCCCCGGCCCCGGGTGAGGCGTTCTTCGCCGGCGGTCCTTCCCCCGAGGGCCGCCGGCGAAGTTGTACCGGGCGGTCGGGACCTGCCCAGGTCCATCGGGTAACGTCCACAGGCCGAGGTCGACGCTACGGACGAGGAGCTGGGCGAGATGGCTGGCCGGGCAGACGATGGCCCGCACACCCCGAGACCCCGGACCGACGACGTCTGGGCGCAGCAACTCCTCGACCACCTGCGCCCCGGCGCCCGCGACCCGCGCCGCGTGGTCGCCTGGCTCGCCGACGCCGTCCAGGCCACGGTCTGCCTCCAGGACGCCGACGGCACCGTGCTCGCCGGGGAACGCCTGCCCCTCGACGACGGGCTCGTCGCCCAGGTGGCCGCCGGCCGGATCTCCGCGGCCGCCGTGCAGGACGGCGACCGGCACCTGCGTCTGGTCTCCGTGCACGCCCCGAGCCCGCGCCCGGCGGCCACCGCGATGCTCGCCGTGGCCCGCGCCGCGCCGTTCGACCGGCGTGCCGCCGAGATCGTCACGCACACCGCCGGCGTGGTCGAACTCCTGCTGCGCGAACGCGAGTCGACGAACGCCTCGCGCCGCCTCCGGCAGGCCACCGCCGACCTGCGCCTGGCCATCCTGCAACTGCTGATGGTCGAGGACACCGTCTCCGCCCGCCGGGTCGCAGCCGGGCTGTGGCCCGGCCTCCTCGACACCGACAGCGCCCGGGTGTTCGTCGTCGAGGGGAACCCGGCGGAGCGCGACGGCCTCGCCGAGGACTGCCTCGACATCACCCGCGGCCAGGCCCTGGTGGTGCGCTGTCCCGCGGTCGACGGCCATGTCATCGTCGTCAGCCCCGCGCCCACGGCGGGGCAGTGGCTGCGCTCGCTGGTCGACGGTCGCCCCGGCACCTTCCTCGGCGGCAGCGTCCGGCAGAGCCTCGCCCGCACCGCGACCGCCTACGGCCAGGCCATCAGCGCTCTGGCCGTCGCCCACTTCCGTCCCGACCAGGCCGCCGTCTACGCCGAACGCACCCACCCGGAGCGGCTGATGGACCCGGCCGCGCTGCACGCCTGGTCCGCCGCCGTGCTCCGCCCGCTGGACGTCCTGCCCCACCACACCCGCGCGGAACTCCTCGCCACCACCCGCCTCGGCCTGGAGTTCACCGCCGTCAGCGCGGCCAAGGTCCTCGGCGTCAGCCGCAACACCGTCCGCGCCCGGATGGACCGCGTCGAGGCCCTGCTGGACGCCGACTTCTCCGACCTGGCCGTCCGCGCCACCGCCCATCTCGCCCTGAACACCGAGGCGTCCCGGACGGAGGAACTCGGCGGCCGGGCGCAGCTCGCCGGCGCACGCCTCGGAGACCTGCTGGCCGGACCCGGGCTGCGCGCCTGGGCACACGACCTGCTGGACCGGCTGCCCCGCGACGGCCGCGACGTGCGCGGTACCCTGCGGGCCTGGATCGCCGCCGGCGGCAACGCCGAACGCGCCGCCCAGGACCTGGGCGTGCACGCCCAGACCGTCCGGGACCACGTCCGGGGTGCCGAGCCCGTGCTGGAGCGTCAACTGCTGGCCGCCGGCACGGACCTGTACGAGGTCGTGCTGGCCCACCTCGCCCTCGGTGACCTCACCGCCCCCGTCCTGCTGCGGGCGAATCCGGGCCAACCGGACTCGGCTGTGCACGGGTGAGTCCTCCGGATGTCCGACCGGGCACCGCCGCGATACCCAACGGCCCGATCCGCACGTAAGTTCACCTCCCGCGGGGGCACGACCGGAACGGGGGACCGGTCGCGGCCCCCGCGACCTCTCGCCCGCGGCCCGGGGTTCACGGCCACAGGCGTACCGGGATCCGCTGCCAGCCGAAGGCGATGAACGACGGCACCTGCCGCAGCTCCTTTGCCGCCACGGCCAGCCGCAGTCCCGGGAAGCGGTCGAACAGGGCGGGCAGCGCGGCGAGCGCCTCCGCCCGGGCCAGTGGCGCGCCGATGCAACGGTGCACGCCGAGCCCGAAGGAGAGATGGTCCCCGGCCCCGCGCGCCGCGTCGAACACGTCCGCGTCCGAACCGTAGTGCGCCGGATCCAGCCCCGCCGCCGCGTACGTCGTGATGATCGCGTCCCCGGCCGGCACGACGACGCCGGCCACCTTCAGGTCGGTCACCGCGAACCGCAGCGGCAGCGCGGCGATCGACGGGTGCACCCGCAGCGTCTCGTCGACCACCGCGTCCCAGCCCACCGCGCCGGCCCGCACCGCCGCCAGCTGTGCCGGACGGGACAGCAGCGCCACCACCGCGTTGCCGATCAGGTTGACCGTGGTCTCGAAACCCGCGCCGATCACGAGCAGCAGCGTGCAGAGGAGTTCCTCCTCGCCGAGCCGGTCGCCGTCCTCGTCGCGGACCCGGATCAGCTCCGTGGTCATGTCGTCGCCCGGATGCGTGGCCTTGTACGTGATCAGACCGCCGAGGACCGTGCCGATCCGCTCCTGCACGAACGCCGCGTGCTCCGGGGTGGGGTCGGAGGTGTCCATGATGGCCGCGATCAGCTCACCGGTGTCGTCCCGCAACCCGTCGGGCACACCGAACAGTTCGCAGATCATCCGCATCGGCAGCGGATGGGCCAGCTCGGCCCGCAGGTCCACGACCGAGCCGTCGGCGCCCGCGGCCGCCACCGCGTCCAGCAGTTCCCCGGTGATGGCCGCGACCCGGGGCAGCATCGCCTCGGTGCGCCGGTGCGTGAAGCTCGGCGCCACCAGCCTGCGCAGCCGGGTGTGGTCGGAACCGTAGGCGGAGAGCATGTTGACCACGCCGACCCAGCCCAGCAGCCAGCCCCAGGAGGGGTGTTCGCCGATCTCCGGCCACAACCGCCAGTGCCTGCGCGGGTCCTTGCTGACCCGCGGGTCGAGGATCAGTTCCCTGAGGACGTCGTAGCCGGTGGGAGCCCACGCCGGTATGCCGCCGGGCAGTTCGACGGGGACCAGGGGGCCGAGGGCGCGCAACCGTGCGCTCTCCGCGGGGATGTCGGAGCCGAACGGGTCGAGAGCGATGCGGTCGGTGACGGTCACGGCGACTCTCCGGGCTGGTCGGGGGAGCGGGGGCTGAAGCGGACGGGCAACGACGTCAGCGAGCGGTGGAAGGGGCCGGGCCGCCAGCTGAGCCGCTCGCGGGGCAGCACCGGGTCGAGGTCGGGCAGCCACAGGGTGAGCCGCTCGATCGCCTCGGTCGCCACGAGCAGCGCGTGGTGCCGGACCGGGCAGGCGTGCGGGCCCGCGCCCCACGACAGGTGTGAGGCGTCCCCGGCCCGCCGTCCACCGGTGACCTCGCGTTCGGCGAACAGCCCGAGGGCACCGAAGGAGACGACGACCGGGATCGCCGGCCTGACCCGGGTCCCGTGCAGCGAGACGGGCCGACGGGCGTAGTAGATCCCGTAGTTGGCCAGCGGGGTCTCGTGGTGCAGCACCTCCACCACCGCGTCCATGACCGGGCGGGCGCCGCTGGTCAGCGTCGAGTAGTAGGCGGCGTTGCCGAGGATCCGGGACAGCGCGTTGGACACCAGGTTGGTGGTCGGCTCGTAGCCCGCGCCGAGGGTGAGGAACACCTGCCAGGTGACCTCCTCGGGAGTCAGCCCGGCGGGATGGTCCAGGAGCATGCTCGGCAGGTCCTCGCCGCGCTCGGCGACCTTGGCGGCGACCAGCCGCAGCACGTACCCGGCGTACTCCTCCTCGCCCCGGGCCGCCTGCGCGCCGCCCTCCATCATCTTCAGGAGACCCTCGTTCAGCCGGTCGCCCTGGCTGTCCGGCAGCCCGAAGAGGTTGTTGAAGACCAGCGCCATCAGCGGCCGGGTGAAGTCGGTGACGAGATCGGCCTCGCCGCGCGGCCCGAACCGGTCCACCAGCAGCCGTACCGCCCGGTGCACCAGCGCGCGCAGGTCGTGCGGTTCGATCAGGTCGAACACGTCGATGAGGCTGGTCCGGTAGCGGATGTGGGGGTCGGCGTCGGCGAACAGCGCGTTGGGCCGCCAGCGCATCATGCCGAGCAGCGGGGAGTCCCCGGGGACGGTGGCCTCCCAGTCCCGCGGGTCGTGCGAGAAGGTCTCCACGTCCCGCAGCACGTCGAGGGCGGCGCGCCGCTCGGTGACCACGTACGCCGGCGTGCCCGGCGCGAGTTCGGCCCAGCCGACCGGGCCCTGGGCGCGCAGAGCCGCGTAGTAGCCGTGCGGGTTGCGGGCGAAGCCGTCCTCCCACAGGCGCACCTGTCCGGAGACGGTGAAGGACTGCCGCACGGTCATCGGGCCTCCGCCGGCCGGTCGTCGATCAGATGCTGTACGAGGGCGAGCAGCGCGTCGACCGAGGACTCCCGGTCCCGGGCGTCGCAGGTCACCATCGGGGTGCCCGGCTCCAGGTCCAGGGCGGCGCGCAGCTGTTCGTCCGAGTGGTGGCCCGGCGCGTCGGGGAACGCGTTGAAGGCGACCGCGTACGGCAGCCCCGCCTCCTCCACGAGTCCCAGCACGTCGAAGGAGGCGTCGATCCGCCGGCTGTCCACCAGTACCAGGGCGCCGAGCGCGCCGTAGGAGATGTCGTCCCACAGCGTCCGGAACCGCTGCTGCCCCGGCGTCCCGAACAGGTAGAGCACGATGCCGCCGGCCAGACCGACCCGCCCGAAGTCGATCGCGACGGTCGTCGTCTCCTTCTCCCGCGCCCCGGCCAGGTCGTCGACCTGGGCGGAGGCCTCGGTGAGGTGTTCCTCGGTGTGCAGCGGCCGGATCTCCGAGACCGCGTCGATCAGGGTCGTCTTGCCCACCCCGAACGGTCCGGTGACCAGGATCTTGACCAGGTCGCGGGCGGTGTCGGGAAGATGCGTGCCGCCCGTGCGGGGCAGCTCACCGGTGCTTGAGGGCACGGAGGCCATCGGCGACTCTCTTCAGCAGGTCGGGGTCGAACCGTTCGGCGGGCGGGATCGGCGCGCGGGCCCGGACCAGGTCCCGGTCGACGAGGTCGGCGGCCAGCACCCGGACGGCGGAGACCGGCAGCCGCAGCAGCGCCGCCGCCTCCACCAGCGTCAGCGCGCCGCCGGACAGCAGTTCCAGCAGGGCCTGTTCGGCCGCGGGCAGACCGGCGGGCGGCGGTGCCGGGTCGCGGGTGAGCACCGTGAGCCGTTCCAGATGCGGACGGCTGGGCCGGGCCAGTCCGCCGGTCGAGAGGTACGCGGGGACCAGGGGACGGCCGCCGCGGCGGCCGGTCATGCCGGCGCGCCGCCGTCGGAGCCTCTGGGCGCCGCCGCCATCGCCTTCCCGCCGAGCCTGGCCACCTGCGAGTGCACCCGGTGCGCCAGCAGGTCCAGGCGTACCTCCGGGTCGCCGTGGGCCGCCACGCAGGTGCCGTGGTCGGTCGGCACGATCAGCACGTACCCGTGGTCCGACTCGACGACCACCTGCCGCACCTCCGCCCGGTCCCGGTCCGCGAACGCGGCGGCCGCGGCCCGGCAGGCGCCCTGCACGGTACTGGTGATCGCGGCCACCCGTTCGGCGGTCGCCTGGGACAGGGCGTCGGTGTGTCCCGTCACGAGGCCGTCCCGGGTGAGCAGGACGGCGGCCAGGACATGCGGTACCTGCAGGATCGGATCCAGCACCCATGCCGTCTCGCCCGCGTCGCGGCTGGTCATCTGGCCGTTCCTCCTTCGTCGTCGGTCCGTTGGGGATCGGGGGTGTCGGCCCGCTTGGGGGCCCGTGCGGCCGCGGTGCCGTACTGCAGGGCGGCGAGCGCGGCGGCCGCCTCCGCGGGGCGCCGGGCGTCGGCCGGCCGCCGCGGCGGTTCCTCGGGGGCTTCGGGACGGGTACGGCGCCGCCGTTGCGGCAGACCGCCGAGGCCGCCGGAGTCCTGCTGCCCGGGGGCGCGCTCGTGCTCGGCTCCGGTGCCGGCCTCGGCGGGCGCCGGAACCGGTGGAGCCGCCTCGGCCGCGGGTGCCGGTACCGGTGGAGCCGCCGGGGTCCGGGGCCCGGTCGGCGGCGGCTCGGGTGCGGACGGTCGGCGGGCCCGTTCCGGGCGTACGGCCGTGCGCTCCCGTGTCGAACGCGGTGCGCTGGCGGACGGCGGCCGCAGGGCCGGGTCGATCCGGGCGAGCAGGTGGGTGTCGACCCGCAGCACCGCGCGCACCCCGCCGTACGGCGAGGGCGAGGACAGGTCGACGTTCAGGTCGAACTGGCGGGTGAGCTGGCCGACCGCGGCCAGGCCCATCCGCGGTGGATCGCCCAGGTCCGTCAGCAGGATCGGGTCGTCGCCCGCCACCAGCCGCTGGGCGCGCGCCCGTTCGTCCTGCGTCATGCCGAGACCCGCGTCGTCGACGGTCACGCAGACACCGTGGTGGACGTGCTCCAGGTTGACCACGACGTCGGTGTCGGGCGCCGAGTGGCGCAGTGCGTTGTCGAGGAGTTCGGCGACGATGATGGCGACCGGCTCGGCCGCGTGCGACACCAGGGCGGTGCCCGGCTCCAGATGGTTGTGGACCGTGACCCGGTGGTAGCCGGCGAGCCGGGCCTGTCCGCCGGTCACCGCGTCCACCACGTGGGACTCCTCGCGGGCCAGCCCCACCCAGGCCCCGCACACCACCGCGGCGACCTGTGCCCGTCGCAGCGACTGCTCGTTCTCGTGGTCCAGCGCGAACAGGGTCTGTGCCAACTCGGGTTCGTCGTAGCGCTGCTGGAGCCCGCGCAGGGCGTCCTGGAGGCGGTACAGGGCGGCCTGGATCTCCCGGGTGGCGCCGCGCAGACCGGCCTGTGCGGCCGCGTCGATCCTGGTGCGCTGTGCGGTCAGTTCCTCGCGCAGCGCGGTGAGCACGTACTCCAGGGCGATCCCCGTGGGGGTCCCGGGCGTCTGCCGCCCGACCGGGCCGGGCATCTTGAGGTGCGGATGCGTGAGCTGCGCGGCCGCCGCGGGCATCCGCCGGGCGGCGAGGTGCTCGACCTCGGCGACGAACGCGCCCTCGGCGCCCGCCAGTCGGGTCCGCAACTCCGTCACCTCGACCCGCAGTGCCGCCTGCCGGCGCCGGGCCCGGAGCAGGCCGCCACCGAGGAGGAGCGCGGAGAGCGTGCCGGCGGCGAGACCACCGGCCACCAGTTCCGGTAATTCGATCATGGATCGTTTCCAGGGGGGTAGGGCAGCAGTGGGCACGGGGAGCCCAGGGCCCTCCCATGTGGCGCTCGCAGCACAGTACACACCGTCATCGACCGGCCCCGCACGGTGAATCGCCACATCGATTCGAATCTGCTCGATGAGTGTTCGCTTCTGTGTCAACTGTCGGAAATGCCTTGTGCGGAGCAGGAGTTGGCTGCGAGATGTCGTGTTCCCGCCGCTGCCGGCCCGCCCCGGCGTGCTACTCGTCGTACATCGGGGACAGCACCGCCAGGGTGCCGTTGGCCTCCCGCAGGGCCAGTTCCAGCGTGCCGGGCGGATGCAGCGTGCCGCTGCCGTCCGGTGGCACCAGCCACTCCAGGTGCCGCGCGGGCCGGTACGGCGGCGGTACGGCGACCCACGCGCCCTTGGTCGCGCAGCGCAGGCCTGAGCCGATCCAGCCGCCGGACGGATCGGGCGGCAGGAAGAAGCCGATCCGCCCCGACGCGCTGTCCGCCAGCGTCGGCCCGGGCACCGGCAGCGAGGGCCGCCACAACAGGTCCAGCGTGAGCAGGCCGAGACGGTCCGGGACGCTCAGTACGTCCCAGTAGCGGCCCGCCTCCAGGAGCGCGACGCCTTCGCCGTGGTCCCACTCCCATTTGCACGCCCGTGGGTCCGCCGCGGCCGCCGCGAGCCATTCCACACCCTGCATCCACATCGCGTTCGTCATGTACTGCTCCGGGGGATCACCGCTCGTCTGTTCCGGGGCGCGGGCGATGACCGACATCGGGCACTCGGTGTGTGCGCACGCCAACCCGGCATATGCATGCTCGTAGATATTTCTACGTGGCGGAAGGGGTGGCGAACCCTGGCGTTTTGGGGCGGTTGTTCGAACATGGCAGATTCGTGCGACTGGCGATCGGTGTGACGGATCTTTCCCGATGTCCTCCGGCGTTCGATTCGTTCGTCTGAACGCTCGAATCAAGTGCCAGATCTTGATGAGGTGCGACTATCGGCCGTACGCTCGCGTCAATTGACCGTCACCGCTCCCGAGCTGGGGGACCCATGGACCGCACCCGACTGCACGCCCTGCTGGCCCGGGAGAGCGCCGAGGCCGAGCGGCGCAACCCCCGCTCCCGGGCGGCATATGCCGATGCCGGTCATCTCTTCGGCCGGGTCCCGATGACCTGGATGAACAAGACCGCCGGTGCCTTCCCGCGCTACCTGGCCACCGCGCGCGGCGCCCGGGTCACCGACGTCGACGGACACACGTACGTCGACTTCTGCCTCGGCGACACCGGCGCGATGGCGGGCCACTCCCCGGCCGCGGTGACCGACGCGGTGCACCGCCGGTTCGCCGAGCTGGGCGGCGCCACCGCGATGCTGCCGACCGAGGACGCGGAGTGGGTGGGCGCGGAGCTGACCCGCCGCTTCGGGCTCGCCCGCTGGAGCTTCTCGCTGACCGCGACCGACGCCAACCGGTGGGCGATCCGGCTCGCCCGGGCCGTCACCGGCCGCCCGAAGATCCTCGTGAACAGCTACAGCTACCACGGCAGCGTCGACGAGTCCCTCATCGTCGTGGGCCCCGACGGCGAGGGCGCGCCCCGCCCCGGGAACGTCGGCGCGCCCTGCGACGTCACCCTCACCAGCCGGGTCGCCGAGTTCAACGACCTGGCGCGGCTGGAGCGCGAACTCGCCCATGGCGACGTGGCCGCCGTCCTCATGGAACCCGCGCTCACCAACATCGGCATCGTGCTGCCCGAACCCGGCTACCTGGCCGGCGTGCGCGCCCTGACCAGGCAGTACGGCACGCTGCTCATCAACGACGAGACGCACACCTTCTCCGCGGGACCCGGCGGCTGCACCGCCGCCTGGGACCTGGAGCCCGACCTGCTGACCATCGGCAAGGCCATCGGCGGCGGCATCCCGGCCGGCGCCTACGGGCTCTCCGCCGACCTCGCCGAGCGCCTGCTGGCCCGCACCGACCTGGACCTGGTCGACATGGGCGGGGTCGGCGGCACCCTCGCGGGCAACGCGCTCTCGGTCGCCGCCACCCGGGCCACCCTGGAGCACGTCCTCACCGACGAGGCGTTCGCCCGCATGGACCGGCTCTCCGCCCGCTTCGAGGCCGGTGTCCGCCAGGCCGTCGAGACGCACGGTCTGCCCTGGTCGGTCAGCCGGCTGGGGGCCCGCACCGAGTACCGCTTCGCCGCCCCGGCCCCGCGCACCGGCGCCGAGTCCGAGGCCGCCGCCGACCCCGGGCTGGAGGACTACCTGCACCTCTACCTCGCGAACCGGGGCATCCTGCTCACCCCGTTCCACAACATGGCCCTGATGTGCCCCGACACCACCGAGCAGGACGTCGACACCCACACCGCGGTGTTCGGCGCCGCCCTGCTCGAACTCGCCGGCTGAGGAGGCGGGCCGGATGCACATGGACGACATCGACCGGGCCATCCTGCGCGAACTGCAGGCCGACGGCCGGATCGCCTACGCGGACCTCGGCCCCCGGGTGGGCCTGTCGGCCTCCGCGGCCCGGCAGCGGCTGCAGCGACTGCTGGACTCCCGGGCCGTGCAGGTCGTCGGCGTCACCGACCCGATGGCCATGGGCGGCCAGGCGATGGCGCTGCTCGGCATCGGCGTGGACGGCGATCCCCGCGCCGTCGCCGACGCCCTCGCCGCGCACCCGGAAGTGGTGTACTCGGTGTTCACCTCGGGCGGGTTCGACCTGTTCGCCGAGGTGGTCACGCCCGGCCCCAAGGAACTGCTCGACTTCGTCAACGACGTCGTCCGGCCCGTCGAGGGCGTACGCGAGGTCAGCTCGTTCCCGTACTTCGGCATCCACACCCACCGCTTCCTGTGGGACGTGGGCTGAGCCGGGAGCCCTACGGGGACGCGGACCGGCCTCAGCCGATGTCCGGTGCCAGGATCAGCATGGTGGCGTCGTCCCGCACCTCGTGGTGCCGGACCAGGTCGGCCCACACCCGCTCGGTGAGCTCGGCCGGCTCCGCGCCGGCGAACCCGGCCAGGCGCTCGGGGAGCGGATAGAAGCCCCCCGTCCGGTCCCGCGCCTCCCAGACCCCGTCGGAGGCGATGAACAGCCGGTCGCCCGGTCCCAGCTCGACGGTGACCTCCTTCGGCGGTTCCACCCCCGAAAGGGCGAGCCCCACCGGTGCCCCCGGCGCGACGGCCAGCTCCTGGGCCAGACCGTCGCGGAGCAGCACCGGCGCCGGATGGCCGCAGGCCACCACCCGTACCGACCGCAGATCGGCGGAGAACTCCAGCAGCAGCGCCGTCGCGAACAGCTCCCCGTTCGGCACGTCGGCCGAGTCCACCGTCAGCCGGCGGTCCATCCGCGCCGCCACCGACTCCAGGTCCGGCTCGTCGAGGACCGCCTCCCGGAACGCGCCGAGCAGCGACACCACGGTGGAGACGGCGGCCAGCCCGTGCCCGCGTACGTCCCCCATCACCGCCCGGACGCCGTACGGCCCGTCCCGCACGTCGAAGAAGTCACCGCCGACCAGCGTGCCGTGCTGCGCCGCCCGGTACAGCCCTGTGCACCCCACCGACCCGACCCGCTCCGGCAGCGGCGGCAGCACGGCACGCTGCACCGCCTCGCCCACCGCCCGCTCGGTCACCAGCTGCGCGTCCCGGTGACTGCGCACGTACGACACGAACACGCTCAGCAGCGCGACGAACGTGACCGTGAGCAGGTCGGTGTCGCCGGGATGGTTGAGATGGGTGGCCGGCACGTTCAGCAGGAGGACGACCAGGCAGCTGAGCACGGCGGTCGCCAGCGGGCCGTAGGACAGCACGGCCAGCGGCGGGATGGCCCCGAGCAGGAAGCCGAAGTCGTGCCCGTCGGGGCTGACGAGTGTCGCCACGGCCACCACCGCGAGCAGCAGCACGGGCAGCACCCGAACCCAGCGTGGCGGTGGTGCACCCTGCAGCCAGCCACGGCCGTCCCCGTAGTCGCGCGACCACCTGCCGCGCACCGAAGTCACATCCCCAAGTTACGCCCGTGCCCGCGCACCCGGCACGCCTGCGGATCTTGGCACGCCCCGGCGGAAATTCCGTGGACGTGTCCATGGCGTAGCTCTACGGTGTGATCCGTACCCCCAGGACCGGACGGAAGGAGGCGAGTGCGATGTCCGACTCATCGATCCCGCGCTCCCTCCCCGACGTCCTGGCGTGACAGGTCCGAGCCGACCTCGGGAGCGCTCCGCGCAGCACACCTCCCGGAGGAATCCGTGACCGATCCGGTCATCCGTACGCTCGACGACAGCACCGCCCACCTCTTCGACGCCCTGCCCGACCCCCTGCGGCTGAGCGAGACACACCGGCGCACCCGCTACCGCAACGACTGGAAACGAGTCGCCCTGCGCGACGGCCGGGTGGTCGCCCGGGCCGCCTGGTGGGGCCGGCCCGAGGACACCGAGCCGCTCCTGGTCAACTGGCTCGACGTGGCCGAGGGCGAGGAGGCGGCCGGCGCCGAACTGCTGCGCAGCGCGCCCTGGCGCGCCGACGAACTGGAACTCGACCTGCCCTCCGGCTGGCGGGACGTCCCCGCCCTGCGCGCGGCCGCCGAGACCCGCTTCGGCGCCGCCCGCGAGGCGGGCTACGAACTGCTGGTGGAGCGCTTCAACTACCGGTGGACCCCGGAGTGCGGCCTGCCGGAACCGCCCGGCCGGCTCGTCTTCACCCCCGAACCCGACGACTCGGTCTTCCTCGGCATCCTGCGCGACATCAGTACCGCGACCCTCGACGCCCACGCCCGTCGCGCCGTCGCCAAGGGCGGCGTCGAACTCGCGGCGCGGGAGGACCTGGAGATATTCCACTGGTTCCCCTCCCCACGGGAGTGGTGGCGGATCGCCCGCACGCCCGAGGGGGACCCGGTCGGCATCCACGTCCCGGCCCGCAACCCGTCCGGGCCGTGCGTCGCGTACATCGGCGTCCTGCCCGGTCAGCGCGGGCACGGCTACGCCTACGACCTGCTCGTGGAGTGCACCCGCTTCCTGGCCGAACAGGGCGCGCGGACCATCGGCGCCGCCACCGACCAGGGCAACTTCCCGATGGCCGCGCACTTCACCAGGGCGGGCTACCCGGTCGTCCGGGAGCGGGTGAACTTCTGGGCGGCGGGTTCGTCGGTGCCGGACGACACGGTGACGACGCGCTGACCGAGGACCGACGAGATCCGGCGGCGCACGCCGTCGGTCCCACCGGACGGCCCGGTCCCCGCGCACCCCCTGCCCGCCGGGGCACCGGGCCCCTCGGGGACCGCTAGTCGACGTCCTTGCCCAGCAGGGTCTCCGCCTCCGTGAGGAGTTCGGTGACGCGCAGGGCGAACGCCGCGTCGCAGGGGTGCGGGCGGCCCGTGCGGGCGGCGGTGACGAGGGCCTCGGCGGCCCGGGACAGGGCCGGGACCGCTCCCTCCGCACTCCTCGGCAGCAGCGCCACCCCGGCCGCGCCCCGCAGCTCCACGTCGGCCCCGGCGGCCGCCGGGGGAGCGGTCAGGCTCAGGGTCACCGTGCTCGACGCCCCGGTGGCGTGGTCGAGGACGAGATGCACGGTGTCCGCGGGACCGTGCACGGCGGCCGCCACCCGCCGTACGTCGCCGAGCACCGGCAGCAGCACGGACAGGGCGTGCGGGCCCACGTCCCACAGCGCGCCCTTCTCCCGCCGCCACGGCGACGCCGCGAAGGGACTGTCGTCGGTGAACACCGAGCCCAGCCACTGCGCCCGCGCCGTGAACCAGCCTCCCGTGCCCGCCTGCTCGCCGATCCACGCCTCCGGCTCGCGCTGGAAGCGGGTGGTGAAGAACACCACCGAGGCGACCTGGGCCCGCTCGGCCGCCTCCACCACCGCCCGCCCCTCGGCGACCCCGAGCGCCAGGGGCTTGTCCAGCAGCAGATGCCGGCCCGCCACCGCGGCCCGCACCGCCAGGTCCGCCTGGACGGCCGGCGGCAGCGCCACGGCCACCGCGTCGACGTCGGCGATCAGCGCGTCCACGTCGTCGTACGCCCGGACCCCGTACTCCCCGGCCAGCTCCGCCGCCGCCTGCGGACGGCGGCCCCACACCCCCGTGAACTCCAGCGATCCGTGCCCCGCCAACGCGGGGGCGTACGCCGTCCGTGCCCAGGGGCCCGTCCCCAGCAGTCCGATGCGCATGTCCCGTTCCCTTCTCCGTGCCCGGCCCCGCCCCGTCGCCCAGACCCTCAAGGCGTCGTCCGCCGCCCGCCGCCCACGTACGGCCGGTACTGCTCCGTGCCGTGCGCCAGCCAGCCGGCGATGGTCTCGGCGATCGGCTGACCGGTGTCCATCTCGACGAAACCGAACTGGCCCGACTGGTTGCACTCCAGGAACCACCAGATGCCGTCGGCGTCCTCCGCGAAGTCGAAGGCACCGTAGGCCAGCTCGGCGTCCTTCATATACGTGTGGACGGCCTCCGCGACTCGGGGCGGCACCTCGGCGGCCTGCCAGGGAGAGACGGACGGGGCGAAACGTACGTCCACGTCGTCGGGGTGCGCGTCCGGGCTCACCGGCTTGCGGGCCGCCAGCAGCCGCTCGCCGACCACCGTCAGCCGGATGTCGGCGCGCTTGGCCACCCGCCGCTGCAGCAGCGTCGGCCCGAACGCCACCGCCGAGAAGTCGGCGTCCGGCGCCACCCGGCTGGTCGGTACCGCCCGCGGCGGCTCCTGCGGATGCGCGCCGGACACCGGCTTCACCACCAGGTCCGGGAAGCGCTCGGCGAACTCCCTGGCCGCCTGCGGGAACGTGGTGATCAGCGTGGCGGGCACGGCGAGCCCGCTGCGCTGGGCCAGTCGCAGCTGCCACGGCTTGTGGCGGGCCCGGCGGGCCGCGTCCGGATGGTTCATCCAGCGCGCGTCGGTCCCGCGCAGCATGCCGTACAGCGCCTGTTCGGACTCCTCGGTCAGCCAGGCGGAGGGCTGGGCGGCCCGGGAGGCCGCCGCTCCGGGCCTGCGCACCCAGACGGAGCGGAGGCCGTGCATGCTCACCAGGCGCCCGTTCACGGACAGGTGTCCGCGACTCGCGCCCTGCACGAACTCGCCCGACAGGGCCACACCACTGGTCAGATCGGCGGGATCGAGGCGGACGACGGGCACTCCGGCCTCGTGCAGCCGGAGGACCACCATGTCCGCCGTCACGTCCTCGTCACTGGTCAGGATGAGCACGGTCATCGTCGGGGTCCGTGATCAGTCGTCGAAGTGCGTCTTGGAGCCCGCGGTCGAGGTCGTCGTCCCCAAGGCTCTGAGCGTTGCGTGATCGGTGGCTGCGATCCGGCCATCGAGGAGAACGTTCAACTGCAGTCCGGAGTCATACGCGTACGGAGTGGTGACGTCCAACTGCACTGCGGGGCGTGCGTAGTTGAGCGCGAACGGTTGCATGGTCTCTCCCTGTTTCGTTCTTCCATGCACTTATACGATTCGAACGCGTGGTTGGTTTCCTTACTCTGCGTAATCTCAGTCCTAATTAAGGGCTCGTTAAGGAACCAGCCGGAAATCAGCGGCGAATCGTCCCCGCCCGTGGCCGATTTCACATGCCCGTCCGGCATGTGACGGCGTCAGATGCCCACGATGGTCCGGGATGTCTCCAGGGTCTGTTCGGCGTAGCCCCGTCCGAAGAGCACGGTATGCACCAACAGGGGGAACAACTGGTGCACGCCCACGCGCTCCGCCCAGCCGGCGGCCAGGGGGGCGACTTCCTGGTACCCCGCCAGAACCAGGTCAAGGTAGGGGCAGCCGAACAGGCGGAGCATCGCGAGATCGGTCTCGCGGTGCCCGCCGTGCGCCGCGGGGTCGATCAGCCGGACCGCGCCGTCCGCGCCCCACAGGACGTTGCCGTTCCGCAGGTCTCCGTGCAGCCGGGACGGCACCTCGGGCGGGCCCGCCAACTCCGGCAGCCGCTCGCAGACATGCTCGACCACCGCGGCCTCCCCGGGCCGCAGTGTCCCGCGGTCGACCGCCGTCCGCAGATACGGCAGTACGCGGTGCTCGGCGTACCAACTCGGCCAGTCGGTGCCCGGTTCGTCGCGCATCGGGGCGAGACCGATCCACGCGTCGCGCGGGCCGCCGGGCGGCGCCGCCCCGAAAGCCGGTGCCCCGGCCGCGTGCAGGGCGGCGAGGGACCTGCCGAAGCCCGTCGCGGCCTCGGCGTCCGGGCGTCCGGCGGGCACCAGTTCGGTCACCAGCCACCGCTCGTCCCGCCCCAGCACCTGGGGTACCGCGACCGTCCCGGCGGCGGCCAGCCAGCGCAGCCCGGCCGCCTCGGCGGACGTGGCGCCGGGCCCGCCGCCACGCTTGGCCATCACCGTGCGGCCGCCCGCGAGCGTCACCTCCGCGAGGCCGCCCGACCGGGCCCGCACGGCCGAGACCGGCCGCCCGGTGAGCCGGGCGACCGCCGCGCCGGGGCCTTCGTTCCCGGTCACGGCCACCAGACCGGAGGCGGCCCGGGCTCAGGAGCCCCAGGTGCCCTGGTCGACGGCGCAGTTCCACCCGGTGCCGTGCAGGGCGAACTTCACCTTGTACGTGTGGGTGTTCAGCAGGTGCGTCTGCACCTTCACGCCGAGGCTGGTCTTCTTCTTCAGTGTCGTCGTGTACACCGACACCGTCTTGGACGTCTTGTGGCTGACCTTGCCGCCCTTGGCCGTGGCGGTGCCGAAACGGATGTTCTTCACGTCCGTGACGGTGAACGTGACCTTCTTGAAGCTCTTGCTCGCGCTGGTGTTCTTCACCGCGAAGGTCAGGCCGCCGTTGGTGACCCATCCGCTCGAGTTCACGTAGAAGCGGCTCGGATAGACGATGTTCACCGGGCAGCCGGTGCTCCGTGCCGCCCCGGCCTGCGCGGACGCGCCGGTGGCGAGGCCGAGTTGGGCGGCGGTGACGACGCCGGCGGCCGCCAGGACGCCGAAAGACGTGCGCATGCGGTTCACTGTGGTGATACCTCCCCCTGCGGTACTCAACGGACCGTAGAGGAGAATCCCACCTCCCCGGCCGGAAAGCACGCGCATTTCCGCCGTGCCACCCGCCTTGTTACGAAGGCCCGCGGCCGGGCTCCGACCGGTCCGGGGCGATCCGCCCGATCGCGTTGCCCAGCAGCTCGGTGAACCACACGGTGCCGTCCGGGGCGGTCGTCAGCCGGAAGGGCGACTTGTCCGGCCCGGCCGGCACCGGTACGAGGCCGAACGCGCCGTCCGCCGACACCCGGCCGACGCGGCCGGACCGGTCGGTGAACCACACCCGGCCGTCCGGCCCCACCGCGATCCCGCCGGGGTCGCCGTCCGGTCCCGGCAGCGGGAACCGGGTGACACGGCCGGTGCCGTCGATGCGGTCGACGGAGGCCGCCCCGGACGCGGTGAACCACATCCCGCCGGGCCCGGCGACGATGTCCTCGGGGAAGTCCGCGCGGCTCGGCAACGGGAACTCGGTGATCCGGCCGTCGGTGCCGATCCGCCCGATCCGGCCGCCGGACAGTTCGGTGAACCACAGGGCGCCGTCGGCACCGGCCGCGATGCCGTACGGGAGGGCGGCGGCGGTGGGCAGCGCGAACTCGGTGATCCCGCCCGCCGTCGTGATCCGGCCGATCCGGTCGGCCCCCGGTTCGGTGAACCACAGGGCGCCGTCGGGTCCGGGGGTGATGCCGGCGGGTGCGCTCGCGGCCCGGGGCAGGGCGAACTCGGTGACCGTGCCGGAGGTGGTGATCCGTCCGATGCGTCCGGCGGCCTGTTCGGTGAACCAGAGGGCGCGGTCCGGCCCGGCGGTGATGGCGAAGGGGGCGCTGCCCGGGGTCGGGGTGCGGTGGTCGGTGACCGTGCCGTCCGCCGCGATGCGCCCGATCCGGGCGGCGCCGGACTGGGTGAACCACAGCGCCCCGTCCGGCCCCGCGGCGATCCCCGCGGGGAGGCTGTCGGCGGTGGTGGTGATCGGATACTCCGTCACATCGCCGTCGGCCCCGGCACGGGCGGGCGCCGCGACGGCACTCACGCCGGTCAGGGCGCCGAGCAGCAGGGCGAGCACACGTCGGGGGAGTCGGCACGGCATACGGCGTCCTGATCCTGGTCGGACGTACTGTCAGCCCGACGCTAGCGGTGCCGACTCCGGCGTACGACCGGACCGCTCCGGACGGGGGAGAGCCGGCCGTCCCCGACGGCACGGGCGGATCGGCGCGCACGCCCTCGCGCCGTACCCCGACGGCATCCGCAAGCCCGTCCCGGGCCTCGCCGACAGCGGTGGCGTGTCCTTCCGGTCGGTCAACTGCCCGACCCGCCACCCGTGTCACCACGGCCACCGGCTCAGCCCCGACGAGAACGACGACGCGACGCCGTCCGCCCAGGACACGACGTTCCACCGGACGGCCGGTCCCGCCGACCCCGCCCGGTCCCGCCGAATTCGCCCGGTCCTCGTTCCGCACAACTGCCCGACGCGCCACATCCGCCACCGCGTCCGACTGCCGCGCCTCGACCCCGTCGCCACGAGCGCGGCGCTCGCCGACGCCACGTTCCCCCTCGGCTGCTGACGACGCGACGGGTCCGCCGTGCGCGACACGCCGAGGCGGTCCCGAAATGCCCCCGAATGGTCCTGTGCCGTCGGACGTGATTGAGCCGGCCGAGGGGTGTTGGGCGTGTCGTTGCCACGGATGGGCGGCCTGGATGGTGCCGGGCGTGGCGCTGGCTGACGGTGGTTCATGTCGAGGCCGGGTCGTATCAGCCGATGGAGTATCCGCTGCCCGGCAACGGCGGAAGGACATCGAGATGCGTTCTGCCCGCATGATCCTCACGACGACGGCCGCCACCGCAGCCCTCGCCTTCGCGGCACCCGGCGCCCAGGCCGCGGTCGCGGGGGACCGGGACGACGGAGGCCGTGACAACTCTGCCTACAGCAAGGAGCTCCACCTCGACAGCGGCCACGCCGTACTCGCCGTGGCGAAGCTGAGCGACGACTGGGAATCGGACAGCGGAAACGACAGCAAGTTCGACCCCGAGACCTACAAGGACAAGGGAGACGGCCAGGGGGGCAAGGGCGACGACGAGGGAGGCAAGAGCGACCAGGGCGGCAAGGGCGACCGGGGAAGCGGCTCGGGCCGTGACGAGGGCGGCTCCTGGGGCGACGACGAGGACAACGAGAAGCCGCACGGCGGCATGCACACCGGCGGCGGCGGTCTCGCCACGTCCGGGGTGACGACCGGCGGACTGGCCGTCCTCGGCGTGGCCGCGGCCGGCGCCTACGCGCTGCGCCGCAGGAGGGCCACCGGGTCCGCGTCCTGACGGGCCCGCGCACACGGGAGCCGCGGCCGCAGACCCGTCAGGGTCGCGGCCCCGTGCCCCTCCCGCCGCCTTGCCCAGAAAGGTGACCCCTATGGCAGCCGGCACCTCCCGCCCGAACCCCGACGACCCCGATGCCGACACCCCTGACCGCGAGGACCCGGACGGCACCCGGCGCGCCGGGCGGCTGCCCCTGTGGTGCGCCGCCGCCCTGCTCCTGGCCGTGGCACTGCTCGGCGGACACGGCAGGGCCACCGACGCCACGGGCGACACGCCGGCCGGTACCGCCGACGCCGCCCCCTCGGGCCGCGCCCGTTCGACCGGTGAGGCACTGCCCCGGTCCGCGCCCACCCGGCTGCTCATCCCGAAGATCGCCGTCGACGCCCCGTTCACCACGCTCACCCTCGCCGCGTCGGGCCAGCTGGAGCCGCCGCCCGCCGCCGACACCAACCTCGTCGGCTGGTACGCCGAGGGTCCGGCGCCCGGCGAGTCGGGCACCGCGATCATCGCCGGGCACGTGGACACCAAGACCTCCGCGGCCGTCTTCGTCCGGCTGGACGAACTGGAGCCCGGCGACGGCTTCACCGTGCAGCGCGCCGACGGCACGAAGGCGGACTTCGTGGTCGACAGCGCCGACACCTTCGCGAAGGACGACTTCCCGAGCGACCGCGTCTACGCGGACACCAGCCGCCCCGAGGTGCGCCTGATCACCTGCGCCGGCGACTACGACCACGACGTGAAGGACTACACCGAGAACCTCGTCGTCTTCGCCCACCTCGTCTGACCCGCCGGGACCCGCGTGCGCGCGAGGAGGTCAGACCGCCGGCGCCGGGAACGTCGGGTACTCGACACCGGAGACGTGCTGGACGACCCGGACCACCTGGCAGGAGTAGCCGAACTCGTTGTCGTACCAGAGGTAGAGGATCGCGTTGTCGCCCTCCACCTTCAGGGCGCCCGCGTCGACGATCGACGCGTGGCGCGAGCCGATGAAGTCGCTGGAGACCGCGTCCGGGGCGGTGATGAAGTCGATCTGGCGCTTGAGCGGCGAGGTCAGCGACACCTCGCGGAGGTGGTCCAGGACCTCCTCGCGGGACGCCTCGCGGGCCAGCTGGAGGTTGAGGATCGCGATGGACACGTCCGGCACCGGGACCCGGATCGAGCTGCCGGTGATCCGTGCCTTCAGGTCGGGCAGCGCCTTCGCGACGGCGGACGCGGCACCCGTCTCGGTGATCACCATGTTGAGCGGCGCGGACCGGCCGCGACGCTCCGACTTGTGGTAATTGTCCAGCAGGTTCTGGTCGTTGGTGAACGAGTGCACGGTCTCGACGTGCCCGCGCAGCACCCCGTACTCGTCGGCCATCGCCTTGAGCGGCGGCACGATCGCGTTGGTGGTGCAGGACGCGCAGGACAGGATCTGCTCGTCCGGCTTGATGGTGTCGTGGTTGACGCCGTGCACGATGTTCGGGACGTCGCCCTTGCCGGGCGCGGTCAGCACGACCTTCTCGATGCCGGGGCGCAGGTGCGCGGACAGACCCTCGCGGTCCCGCCACTTGCCCGTGTTGTCGATGAGGATCGCGTCCCGGATGCCGTACTCCGTGTAGTCCACCTGGGACGGGTCGTCGGCGTAGATCACCTTGATCTCGTTGCCGTTGGCGAGGATCGTGCTGCTCTCCTCGTCGACGGTGATCGTGCCCTGGAACTGGCCGTGGATCGAGTCCCGGCGCAGCAGCGAGGCGCGCTTGACGATGTCCTCGCCGCCCGCGCCGCGCACCACGACGGCCCGCAGCCGCAGGCCGTTGCCGGAGCCCGCCTTCTCGATCAGCAGCCGGGCGACCAGGCGGCCGATGCGGCCGAAGCCGTACAGGACGACGTCCCGCGGCTCGCGCCGCTCGATCCTGTCCGCGCCGGTGGCCCCGGCGACCGCCTCGGCGGTGAACGCCTGGACGCCGAGGCCGCGGTCGTCGGCGCGGTAGGTCGCGGCGAGCATGCCGATGTCGATCTGGGAGGGGCCGAGGTCGAGCGTGGTCAGTGCCTGCAGGAAGGGCATCGTCTCGGTGACGGACAGCTCGGCGCCGGCTATCTGACGGGCGAACCGGTGCGTCTTGAGGATGCTGACCACTGACTTGTTCACCAAGGAGCGGCTGTGGAGGAGGACGGTCACGTCCCGCTCCCGGTGCAGCTTCCCGATGATCGGGATCATCGACTCCGCGATCTCCTCGCGGTTCTTCCAGTTGGTGAACGAGTCGTCGTTGACAGTCACAGATCTACTCTCGATCGAGCTAGGTGGCGCTCATATGCTAAACCGGCCGGTCAGTGATCGATCAAGGGGGTCACGGTGTGATGCCGGTCGCGAGGCGCGGAAGGGTTCCCCGGCCCGGAAAAGACCGGTGGCGCCGACCACCGTGCGGTGATCGGCGCCACCGGTCCGGCCCTGGCCGACGGTCGCGTGCCGGGCCCTACCGCGGGTTGAAGACCACGCTCGCGAAGTGGGTGCCGGCGGGCGCGGAGTGACCGGCGGCGACCCGGAGCGCGGTGCCCTTGCACTTCTTCTTGCCGTAGACGACGAGCGCCTTCTTCGTGGAGTTCTGCGGGGCACGCGCCTCCTGCGCCATGTCCAGGCACCTGCGCTCCGGCGGGTTCTCGACGGCGTAGGCCTTGCCCTTGGGCCCCACCCAGACGAACGTCCCGTCGGCCGCGGCGGCGGGGCCGACGGCGATGGCGGTGAGGGCGAGCCCGCCGAGAACTGCGGCGAGCGGACGGCTGAAACGCATCGTGATGTCCTTCGTGAGCGATGAGAGCGATGAGAGCGATGAGAGCGCTGAGAACGATGAGTACGGTGACCCGTCACCATCACACACCGTCACCGCACCCGGACGCTCCGGCGACACGGAAACGTCCCACGTCCGAGGGATGCCCGTCAGCGTGTCGTGACGCTCCGGTCCGGAGGGCAAGTGCGCGGACCGTGACGACGGTTGATCCGCGCCGGTCACCCGTCCGTGTCCGGCGGTCGGCGATTCATCGCCACCGAAGACGGGACATAAGAGTAGATTCCCGACCATCGCTCGCGAGAGGTGTCACGGCGGACGGGGCGGGAGATGGGCAAGGACGACGGCGGCGCGGTGACGACCGGGATCCGCGGCTTCCGCGCGGGCGACGGGCCCCGCGTGGTGGAGGCCTGGCGCCGCAGTGTGCCCGCCGACCCCATCACCGCGGACCGCTTCCGCACCCTGGTCCTGCTCGACCCCAACTTCGATCCGGAGGGGCTGCGGGTCGCCGTCGACGGCGAGCACGTGGTCGGTGCCGCCTACGCGGTACGGCGGCTGACCCCCATGGCCGGCACCGACCTGGAGCCGGAGCAGGGCTGGATCCCCTTCTTCTTCGTCACACCCGAAGCCCGCGGGCGCGGTGTCGGCCGCCGGCTGCTCACCGAGGCCCTCGACTGGCTGCACCGGCACGGCCGTACCCGGGTGGACTTCTCGTCGTACACCCCGAACTACGTCTTCCCCGGCCTGGACGCCGAGGCCTACCCGGAGGCGGCCGGACTGCTGGAGTCGCTGGGATTCCGGCCGCTGTACGAGGCGGCCGCGATGGACCGCGGCCTGGTCGGCTACCGCCGCCCGGACGAGGTCACCCACCGCCTGGAGCAACTGACCGGCCGGGGCTACCGGTTCGCCACCCCGGCCGACGACGACCTGGTGGACCTGCTCGCGCTCGCCGGGCGCCACTTCGGTCCGGACTGGGCGTGCACGATCCGGGCGTGCCTGACCGCGGGCACCCCGCTCGACCGGATCGTCGCCGCCCGCGACCCGGACGGCCGCATGGTCGGCTGGGCGATGCACGGCGCGTTCGACGCGGTGGACGAACGGTTCGGCCCCATCGGGGTGCTGGAGGAGATGCGCGGCACCGGACTCGGCGAGGTCCTCCTCCACCTGGTCCTGGAACGGATGCGGGCGCTGCGCGCGCACTCCGCGTGGTTCCTGTGGACGGGCGCGCAGTCCCCGGCCGGCCACCTCTACCGGAAGACCGGCTTCACCACCACCCGGGTGTTCCGCGTGCTGCGCCGGGAGGCGGCCCCGCGATGACGGAGACCCGTTCCGGCGGCCGGCTGACCCGCCGCCGCCTCGCGCTCGCGCTGCCCCCGGCGCTGCTCGGCACCGGTTGTGCCGCGCCCCGCCTGGGCACCGGGCGGCCCGGTGAGCCGGTCGTCCTCACCCTGCTCTCCCACTACGCGAGCGGCGAGCTGAAAGCCGCCCTGCAGGGCCCGGTGGACGAGTGGAACGCCACCCACGACCGGGTCCGGGTGGCGACCAAGGCCGTCGAGTTCACCGACCTGCTCACCACGTTCATGGTCCGCCAGGCCGCGGGCCAGGGGGCCGACATCCTCCAGCCGTACTGCCTGTGGAACGGCCAACTGGTCCGGGCCGGCGTGCTGCGGCCGGCCCCGGCCCGACACGCCGAGGAGATCAGGCGCGGTTACGGCGCCGCCGCGGTCGGCTCCTCGTCGGTGGCGGGCCGGGTCTACGGCTATCCCACCGAGACGCAGACGTACGCCCTCTACTACAACAAGCGGCTGCTGCGCGAGGCCGGCGTCGACCGGCCCCCGGGCACCTGGCGGGAGCTGGAGCGGACGGCCTACCGCACGGCCCGGCGCGACGGCTACGGCAACACCCTGGTCCAGGGGTTCGGGCTGTCCACCTACGACGACTCCACGACCGTCGGCCAGACCCTGGCGCTGCTGAACGCCGCCGGCGGACGGTTCGTCACCGCGGACGGCCGAGGCACCGCCATCGACTCACCGGCCGGCCGGGCCGTGCTCGACCTCCAGCACCGCCTCGTCGCGAAGGGCGCCAGCGACCCGGGCGTCAACGTCTACAAGGCGTTCGCCTCCGGGCAGGTCGCGATGGTGATCAGCGCCGGCTGGTGGACGGCGAACCTCAAGTCCCTGATGGGCGACGCCTACCGTGATGTCGGCGTGGCCCCCGTGCCGCTGCCCGAGGCGGACGGCCGCCACGCCACGCTCTCCACGGGCTTCATGCTCGGCGTCAACACCGCCAGCCGGCACCCCGAAGAAGCATGGGAGTTCCTGCGCTGGCTCAACACCGAGAAGGTGCGCGGCGCCACCCGGATGAGCGCCCTGCAGGCATCGGTGGGCTCCCTGACCGGCCGCGCCGACGACATGCGGACCCTGCTCGGCACGGGCGGCGACCCGAACCTGCGGCCGTTCCTGGACGCGCTCGGCTACGCGGTACCCGAGCCGAACGGGCCGGGTGCCCAGCAGGCCAAGTCCCTGCTGCGCAAGAACATCGAGGCGCTGTGGACCGGCCGGCAGTCCGTCGACGAGGCCCTGCGCACCACCCGCCGCCAGGTCGACCAGGAGGTGTCGCGCTCATGGTGAACGCCACCCTGACGGCGGAGCCCGCCGAGCAGGCGGCCCGCCACCCGTCCGCCGTCGGCGTCCGCCGCGGCGGACGCGAGGGACAACGCCGTCGCCAGGCCCTCGTCGCCTACCTCTTCCTGGCCCCCACGCTGCTGTTCTACGCCGTCTTCCTGGCCCTCCCGCTCGGCTTCGCGCTGCTGCTGTCCATGTCCCGCTGGGCGGGCTTCGACCTCGGCGACATCGACCCGGTCGGACCGGACAACTTCGCCCGCCTGTTCGCGGACGGGGCGACGTTCCTGACCCCGGTCCTCACCAACACGCTGCTGTTCGCCCTCGGCACCGTGGCCCTCGCGCTGGCGGGATCCGTGCTCGTCGCCACCTGCATCGACAAGCTCCGGTTCCAGGGACTGTGGCGCACCCTGTACTTCCTGCCGATCGTCACGACCGTCGTGGCCGTCGGCAACGTCTGGAAGTACATGTACGAACCCGGCGGCCTCGTCAACGGCGTCCTCAACGGCCTCGGCCTCGGCTCGGTGGCCTTCCTCCAGGACCCGGACACCGCGCTGCCCGCGGTCGTCGTCGTCCAGGCCTGGGCCTCGGTCGGCTCGGCGATCCTCGTCCTGACCGCCGGACTGAAGTCCGTCCCCCAGTCCTACTACGAGGCCGCCGCGCTCGACGGCGCCGGTCCCGTCACCGTCTTCTGGCGGATCACGCTGCCCCTGCTGCGGCCGTCCCTGCTGTTCGTCTGCATCACCCAGTTCCTCACCGGCCTCCAGTCGTTCGCGCTGATCATCGTCATGACCAAGGGCGGCCCCGGCGACGCCACCGACGTGGCCGCCCTGGAGATGTACCGGCAGGCCTTCTCCTACGGCGACTGGGGCACCGCGAGCGCCGCCGCCTTCGTGCTCTTCGCGGTCGTCCTCGCGGTCACGCTCGTCCAGTTGTGGCTCTTCCGGCGCCGGGGGGAGGACGCGTGATCCGCAGGCGGTTCCCCTGGCTGTCGTACCTGCTCGTCGTCACCGGCGCCGTGCTCACCGTGGTGCCGTTCCTCGACATGGTGATGACGTCCTTCAAGGGCGCCGACGAGGCCGGCCGGCTGCCGTACCGGTTCCTGCCCGACGCGTTCGATTTGTCCAACTACCGTGCGGCTGTGCACCAGTTGGACCTGCCGGTGCTCTTCCGCAACAGCGTCGTCGCCACGGGCCTGATCAGCGGCTCGGTGCTGGTCACCTCGTCGCTGGCCGGCTACGCGCTGGCCAAACTCCGCTTCCGGGGACGGGACTTCGTCTTCCGCCTGGTGCTGTCGACGATGATGTTCCCGCCGTTCCTCTTCCTCGTCCCGCACTTCCTGATCCTGGTGCACTGGCCGCTGGCGGGCGGCAACGACCTCTTCGGGCGCGGCGGCGCCGGCCTGACCGTCAGTATCGCCGCGCTCGCCATGCCGTTCCTCGTCAGCGGCTTCGGGATCTTCCTGATGCGCCAGTTCATGATCTCCATCCCGGACGAGGTGCTGGAGGCCGCCCGCGTCGACGGCGCCGGGGAGTTCACCGTGTGGTGGCGGATCGTCGTCCCGCAGACCAAGCCGGTCCTCGTCACCCTGGGACTGCTGACGTTCGTCGACGCCTGGAACGAGTACATCTGGGCGCTGCTCGTCTCGACCGCGAACCCCGACGTGATGACGCTGCCCGTCGGCATCCAGCTGCTCCAGGACTACGTCGACCCGACCCGCACCACGCCGATCGTGATGGCCGGTCTGGTCCTGAGCACCCTGCCGGTCCTGGTGCTCTTCCTCCTGCTCCAGAAGCACTACATCCGCGGTGTGATGCTCAGCGGCCTCAAGTGAACCGCCGATCCCCGCCGTCGACCGCCTCCGCGTCAGGGAGTGGTTTGGTCTGAACCATTGACATGTCCACGGACCAGGGTTTTCAATGCGGCACGTCTACGTATGTCTTCCGACGTTCACGTATGAGGAAGGTCCTGGCATGACGACCCCCCACCCGGGCACAGCCCTGCCCCGCACCCTGTTGAGACTCCTCGCCCTGTTCGCCGTGGTGCTCGGCGTCCAGGCCGCACCCGTCCACACCGCCCGGGCCGCCACGCCCGTCAACGTGATCGCCTTCTACGACGGCACCTACGACGCCGCGCACATCAGCTTCGACCACGAGGCCGCCACCTGGTTCCCGCAGGCCGGCGCCCAGAACGGCTTCACCTACACCCAGACCACGGACTGGAGCCGCCTCAACACCGCGACGCTCGCCAACTACCAGGTGGTCATGTTCCTCGACGACTACCCGCACACCGCGTCGCAGCAGTCCGCCTTCCAGAACTACGTCGCGGGCGGCGGCGGATTCATCGGCTTCCACGTCTCGGCGTACAACGACAACACCAGCGACTGGCCCTGGTACCACAACACGTTCCTCGGCACCGGCACCTTCAAGAGCAACAGCTGGGGCCCCACCGCGGAGACGCTCCAGATCGAGGACCGCTCCCACCCCGCGACCGCGAACCTGCCGGCCACCATCACGTCCTCGGTCAGCGAGTGGTACAGCTGGCAGAACGACCTGCGGCAGAACCCGA
The DNA here is from genome assembly GCF_042897315.1 of Streptomyces sp. NPDC001068. NCBI lineage: Bacteria > Bacillati > Actinomycetota > Actinomycetes > Kitasatosporales > Streptomycetaceae > Streptomyces > Streptomyces sp. NPDC001068. The sequence goes on from NZ_JBIAYD010000005.1 coordinate 73,490, forward strand.
ACATCGACATCCTGGCCTCGATGGCGCAGTCGACCTTCCCGATCGGCACCGACCCCAACCAGACCTGGTACAGCGGCTACTACCCGATCGTCTGGTCCAACCGCAGCTACAAGATGGTCTACAACAACTTCGGCCACAACGCGATGAACTACGACACCAACACCGCCCTGTCGTCGACCTTCGGCAGCGCCCAGCAGAACCAGCTCCTGCTCCAGGAGATCAAGTGGGCGTCCGGCCAGTCCGGTCCGGTCACCCCGCCCACCGACAAGACCGGCCCCATCCACGGCTACGGCGGCAAGTGCGTGGACGTGGCGGGCGCGTCCAGCGCCAACGGCACCGCCGTACAGCTCTACGACTGCAACGGCACCGGCGCGCAGAACTGGACGGTCTCCTCGTCCGGGACCATCGGCGCGCTCGGCAAGTGCATGGACGTGACCTCGGCGTCCACCACCAACGGCGCCAAGGTGCAGCTCTACGACTGCAACGGCACCGGATCGCAGGTCTGGCAGCCCGGTGCGAACGGCTCGCTGGTCAACCCGCAGTCCGGCAAGTGCCTCGACGCGACCGGGCCCAGCTCGGCCAACGGCACCCGGCTGCAGATCTGGACCTGCGGGGGTTCCGCCAACCAGAGCTGGACACTGCCCTCCTGAACCGTCCTGCGGTACCGGGCCGGGACGCCTCCCCACGGCGTCCCGGCCCGGGCACCCGGACTCAGAACAGGGTGCGCACGGGCGTACCGGCGCTCCAGGCCGCGATGTCCTCGACCGCGTCCCGGTAGAAGACCTCGTACAGGTCCCGGCTCACATACCCGACGTGCGGGGTGACCACGGCGTTCGGCAGGGTGCGCAGCGGATGGCCGGCCGGCAGCGGTTCCCGGTCGAAGACGTCCAGCGCCGCCGACGCGATCCGCCCCTCGGTCAACGCGCCGATCAGCGCGGCCTCGTCGACCAGCGGCCCGCGTGAGGTGTTCACCAGGATCGCCGTCGGCTTCATGAGGCTCAGTTCACGCTCGCCGACCAGTCCCCGGGTGCGATCGCTGAGGACGAGGTGGATGCTCAGCACGTCGGAGCCGGCGAAGAGTTCGTCCCGCGAGACGTGTTCCGCCCCCTTCGCCTGCGCGTCGGCGGGCGTCAGGTTCCGGCTCCAGGCGATGGTCCGCATGCCGAAGGCGCGCCCGATCGCGGCGACCTCGGTCCCGAGCCGGCCGAGCCCGAGCACCCCGAGGGTGGCGCCCCGCAGGCTGGTCCCCAGGCCCTGCTGCCAGCCGCCCCGGCGCACCGAGTCCACCTGCTGCGGGATCAGCCGTGCCGCGGCGAGGATCAGCGCCCAGGTGAGCTCGACCGTCGGGTGCCCGAAGTACCCGGTGCCGCAGACGGTGATCCCGGCCCGGCGCGCCGCGTCCAGGTCGATCGCCGCGTTGACCGGCCCGGTGGTCACGAGCAGTTTCAGCTCCGGCAGTCCGCCGAGCGTCGAGGCCGGGAAGGGCGTCCGCTCGCGCATGGCGACGACCACGTCGAACCCGGCGAGCGCGGCCACGACCGCGTCCTCGTCCTCGAAGGGGTCCTGGAAGACCCGCACGTCGGCCCGGAGCGCATCCCAGTCGGCCAGGCTCAGCGCCACGCCCTGGTAGTCGTCCAGGATCGCGATCCTCATACGGGTTCCTCTCGGTCTCGGCGGACGGGCAACGCGTCCCGGACGAGGGTACGGCGATGGACTCCGGGCGGCCGCGCGACGCGTGCGGCCAGCGGCCGAAGCAGCCCTGGTCCGCCGACCGGCCGATCCGCCGACCGGCCGATCCGCGCGAGGATCCCTTCCGTCAGGTCCGCGTTGCTCGGCGCCGTCTCCGCGCCGGCCTCCGGGCTGCCGGCGAGGGGAGGGTCCCGGATCGGCGGCCCCGTCCGGTGCCCGTCACAGTCCGCGCCACACGTTGTCGAAGGCCGCGTCCTCGATTTCCCGCCGCTGCCGGACGGCGGCCAGTTCCGTCACCGCGCCGTCGACGGCGGCGACCACCGTCACCGTCGCGTCCGGGACGACACTCGCGAGGTTCTCGGGCGTCTCGTCCTGGATGCCGACGGCGGCCGCGAAGGCGGCGAGCACCGGTTCGCCCGACGTCCAGCGCTCCCGCGCCCCGGCGTGCTCGGGGGATTCGGCGGCAGTCGTCCGCCCGGACGGCAGCGGCAGCCAGCGGCGCCGCTCGCGGGTGACCGTCCCCTCTTCCTCCAGTTCGGCCAGGTAGGCGGCGGACAGGCCACGCCCGCGGCGCCACAGCCAGTCCTCGACCGACTCGTACGGCGTGTCGCGCCGCAGCGCCGCCTGCGCCCGATCGAGGAGCCGGTCGCCGGTCTCGCCCCGGGTACCGGGCACGACGAGCTCGTCGTCGAGGGTGACCGCCCCGGCGCCGAGGAGATCGACCAGCTCGGCTCCCGCGAGCGCCAGCGAGAGGTCACCCTGTTCGACGGACCGGCCTGCGGCGTCGTACACGGTGACGATGAACAGGTCCCGGGGTGTGGTCATGTCGGACTCCCCAACAGAGGTGGTGGCAGCGGTATCTGAGGCAATGGTGACGCGGAGGAACGCGTGGCCCGGTGTGGGCGCCACGCAGTCTCTCGTGCTTCGCCCGCGCAGGTGGCTCTTTCCGCCCGGACGCGGCACGTGGCGTGCCGTGGAGGATCCGTGGAGTCGTGGGCCGCGGAGGCCGTGAGCGGGCGTCCGGGGTGCGGGCCGGGTCCCGTGCGCGCGGTAGGCTCGCCTGGCGATCAGCAGGGTGACCGTCGGCGGAGGTGGGTGGGGATGACAGCGGGGGCCGAGCCGTCGTCCGCCGCCGGCGCGGGGGGCCGGGACAGCCGGCTGGGCCCACTGATCATCACCCTCTTCGGACTGTACGCGCGTGGTGAGCGCAACTGGCTCTCCGTGGCCTCGGTGATCCGCCTCATGGCCGACCTCGGCGTCGAGGACCAGGCCGTCCGCTCGGCCGTCTCCCGGCTGAAGCGGCGCGGGATGCTGCGGAGCGAGCGCCACGAGGGCGCGGCCGGGTACGCGGTCGCCGATTCCGCGCTTGAGGTGCTGGCGGAGGGCGACATCCGCATCTTCGAGCGGAACCGGGCGGCGGCCGGCGACGGCTGGCTCCTCGTCGTCTTCTCGGTTCCCGAGTCCGAGCGGGACAAGCGGCACGCGCTGCGCACCGCCCTGACCCGGCTCGGCTTCGGCACCGCGGCCCCCGGCGTGTGGGTGGCCCCCGGCATCCTCGGCGACGAGACCCGCCGCACCCTGCGACGCCTCGGACTGACGCCGTACGTCGACATCTTCACCGGCGACCACTTCGCCTTCGGCGACCTGTCGGCCAAGGTGCGCGCGTGGTGGGACCTGGACGAACTCGGCGCGCTCTACGCGGACTTCCTCGCGCGGTACGCGCCGGTGCGCGAGCGGGTCGCAGCGGGGCCGGTCACGCCGCGGGAGGCGTTCGGGATCTATCTGCCGATGCTCACCGAGTGGCGGCGGCTGCCGTACCGGGACCCGGGTCTGCCGCTGTCCCTGCTGCCGCCGGGCTGGGGCGGCGAGAGCGCGGGCGCGCTCTTCGAGGAACTCGACGGGACGCTGCGCGCACCCGCCCGCGACCACGCCCTGGCGGTCATCCACACGGCCTGAGGGCTGTCCCGTGACCCCCGGCGGGCGCACGACGACAGCTGCGGCACCTCGCAGCGTTGTCGGGTCGCCCGAACACGCCCCCCGGTATGAGGGCGGCCCTGCGCCTTGCGACGCACCGCATCCGACGCCGTGCGCCGACCCACCCGAGGATTGACCGGGGATTACGGGACAGCCCTTGGACGTCAGGGCCTGACCAGCCGCTCCGGCGGGATCACCGCCACCCCGAGGATCTCGATCATCGCCTCCGGCTGCCACAGGGCGGTGCAGCCGATGCCCGCCATCGCCGGGTACACCGGGCCCGCAAGCTCCCGCCACACCTTGCCGATCTCCTTGCCGTGGGCCTGGTAGTCGGCGATGTCGGTGAGGTAGATCGTGACGCTCACCAGGTCCGCGGGCTCACCGCCCGCCGCGCGCAGGGTGGTGAGCACGTTGCCGAACGCCTGGCGGAACTGTTCGACGATTCCACCCGGCACGATCCTCATGTCGGCGTCGAGCGCGGTCTGGCCGCCCAGATGGAGCGTGTTCCCCGCGAGGGTTCCGTGCGAGTAGCCGCTGGGGGCGGGGAGTTCGGGCGGGTTCACGGCGACGGGAGTCATGAGGCCTCCGGTTCGGTGGTGTCCGGCTCCGACCGCACGGCCGGGTGTATTGACAATAAATGACGGCCGTGAAAAATACGAGATAGAGCGTGGTCCTCTCAAGTCCACGGAAACGGAGCCGTTCCATGGAGCCCGACCTCAGCAAGTACCGACTCGAAGGCGACAGCGAGATGTACCGGCTGCCCAGCGGCATCGTCGCGCCCGTCGTCACCAGGGCCGGTCAGGAGGACGTGAACACCGCCGACTCGGGCGGCGCCGTCCGCGTGTCGGGCGTCAGCAGCGGCCACACCCCGGCGCGCCGGCTCTGGTACGGCAAGGTCAGCAACGAACCCGGCTACCGCTCGGTCACCCACCATCACGGCGAGGCCGAGACCGGCGGATACGTCCTGTCGGGCCGGGCCCGGATCTACTTCGGCGAGAAGTTCGAGGACTACGTCGACATGGCGGAGGGCGACTGGGTCTTCGTCCCGCCCTTCATGCCGCACGTCGAGTGCAACCTCTCCCGCAACAGGCCGCTGGTGTGGATGACGACCCGGACCCCGGAGAACATCGTGGTGAACCTGCCCGACGTGGCCGACGCCGACCTGCGCGACTGGCTGAACCGATGACGGCCGCCCCGACCTCCGCGATCGTCACCGCGGCCCTCACCCTCAAGCCCGCCGCACCCGAGCACTTCGACCTGGCGTTCACCGCCACCACCCAGCCCTGCCCGTGGCCCAAGGCCTACGGCGGCGACCTCGTCGCCCAGGCCGCCGCGGCCGCGATCCGCTCGGTGACCGACGGCAAGTCCCTGCACTCCATGCACAGTTACTTCCTGCGCCCGGCCGACATCGGAGCCGAGGTCCGCTACGAGGTGGAGGCGGTGCGCGACGGCCGCGGCTACAGCACCCGCCAGGTGCGCGGCTACCAGAACGGCAAGGTGCTCTACGTCTGCCTCGCCAACTTCGCGGCGGGGGAGCCGGGCGGCTCCTTCCACGCCCGGCCCGACGACGAGATCCCCGCCCCCGAGACGCTGCCCAGTTCGGCCGAGTACCTCGCGGAGCGCGCCGGCGGCACCATGACCGCAGAGTCCAGGGCCTACTGGCGCGGCGGCCGCGGTTTCGACATGCGCCACGTCCCGGGCCCCGTCTACCTCGCGGTCGAGGGCGAGCGACTGCCCCATCAGGCGGTCTGGCTGCGGCCGTTCGACGCGCTGCGGCCCGTCGAGGGGCTCACCGACACCCAGCGCGACCTCGCCGCCCTCGCCTACGTCTGCGACTACACGATCCTCGAGCCGGTGCTGCGGGTCCTCGGGCTGGCCTGGGCCGATCCGGGCCTGGTCACCGCCAGCCTCGACCACGCCATGTGGTTCCACCGCCCCGCACCGATGTCCGACTGGCTGCTGTACGCCCAGGAAGCGGTGGCCGCCGACGCGGGCCGCGGCCTCGGCACCGGACGGTTCTTCACCCGCGACCGCCGTCACCTCGCCACCGTCGTCCAGGAGGGCATGATCCGCCCTGCCTGACCGCCCGCCGCACGCCACCGGCGGGCTCCCGGAAGGAACCCCACGTTGGCTCTTCCGCTCTCACCGACCTCGCACCTGGACACCTTCGCCCGGGACCATCTGCCGCCCGCCGAACTGTGGCCCACGATCGAGTTCAGCACGCCCGAACTGCACTACCCGGACCGCCTCAACGCGGCCACCGAACTCATCGACGCGGCCGTCGAACGCCACGGCCCCGACCGGCCCGCCCTGCGCACCCCGGCCGGCGAGACCTGGACCTACGGCGAACTGCTGGTCCGGGCCAACCAGGTCGCCCAGGTGCTGACCGAGGACCTGGACCTGGTACCCGGCAACCGCGTCCTGCTGCGCGCGCCCAACACCCCCTGGACGGTGGCCTGCTGGCTCGGAGTCCTGAAGGCCGGCGGGGTCGTGGTCACCACCATGGCGGCGCTGCGGGCCCGGGAGATCGCCCCGATAGCCGAACGCACCCGGCCCGCCGTGGCCCTGGTCGACCACCGCTACACCGAAGAGATCCGCACCGTGCTGCCCGGCCTGACCTCAGTCGAGTTCGGCGGCCCCGGCCCCGACGACCTGGTGGTCCGGTGCGCCGCCAAGTCCGGCCGGTTCCGGGACGTGCCGACCGCCGCCGACGACGTGGCGCTCCTCGGTCCCACCTCCGGCAGCACCGGCGTCCCGAAGATCACGATGCACTTCCACCGGGACGTCCTGTCCATCGACAACACCTTCGGACGCCATCTGCTCGGGCTGCGCGAGGACGACCTGGTCGCCTGCACCGCGCCCTTCGCCTTCACCTTCGGCCTCGGCATGCTGATCGTCTTCCCGCTGCGGGCCGGTGCCTGCGCCCTGCTCACCGAGACGGCGACCCCGGGCCAGGTCGCCGACCTGGTCGAGAAACACGGTGTCACCGTCCTCGCGACCGCCCCCACCGCCTACCGGGCGATCGTCCGCGAAGGCAGGGTGCGGCAGCTGAGCGGCGTCCGGGTGGGGGTGTCGGCGGGCGAGCACATCCCGCTCGCCACCTGGCGGGAACTGCGGGACGGCATCGGCCTCGAGGTGGTCGACGGCATCGGCGCGACCGAACTGCTGCACATATTCATCTCCGCCGCCGGCGCCGACATCCGGCCCGGCGCCACCGGACGCCCCGTCCCCGGCTACCGCGCCGCGATCCTGGACGTCGACGGCACCGAACTCGGCCCGGGGGTTCCGGGGCGTCTCGGCGTCATCGGGCCGGTCGGCTGCCGCTACCTCGACGACGGACGCCAGCAGGACTACGTGGTGGGCGGCTGGAACGTCACCGGCGACGTCTTCCACCGCGACGAGGACGGCTACTTCCACTACCACGCCCGCAGCGACAACATGATCGTCTCCTCCGGGTACAACATCGGCGGGCCCGAGGTGGAGGCCGCCATCGACACCCACCCGGACGTCATCGAGTCCGCCGTGGTGGCCCGTCCCGACCCGGAGCGCGGCTCGGTCGTCTGCGCCTTCGTCGTCCTGCGCGAGGGCGTCACCGGGGACCCGGCCAAGGCCAGGGAGATCCAGGACCACGTCAAACGGATCCTGGCGCCCTACAAGTACCCCCGTGACGTCCGCTTCCACGACGTCCTGCCGCGCAACACCAGCGGAAAACTGCAGCGGTTCGCGCTCCGCGAGATCGTCGAAGCCGAAGCGGTCGCCGGGCGGTGAGAGGAACTCCCATGAGAATCGCGATCATCGGCGGTGGTCCCGGCGGGCTCTACCTCGCGGCGCTGCTGAAGCAGCTGGACCCCGCCCACGAGATCACCGTGTGGGAGCGCAACGCACCGGACGACACCTTCGGCTTCGGCGTGGTGTTCTCCGACGAGACACTCGGCGGCATCGAGAACGCCGACACGGTCTTCTCCGAGGCGATGACCCGGCGTTTCGCGCGCTGGACGGACATCGACATCCACTACCGGGGCGAGAGCCACACCGTCGGCGGCCAGGGCTTCGCCGCCATGAGCCGCAAGGAGCTGCTGCACCTGCTGCAGGAGCGCTGCCGCCAGCTGGGCGTCGCCCTGCACTTCTCGACCCCGGCACCGGCGGTCGCCGAACTGCGCGCCGGGCACGACCTCGTCGTCGGCGCGGACGGCGTCAACTCCGGTGTGCGCACGGCCCACGCGGACGCCTTCCGGCCGTCCCTGGACCGGCGCCGCAGCAAGTACATGTGGCTGGGCACGGACCGGGTCTTCGAGGCGTTCCAGTTCTTCGTCAAGGAGACGGAGTGGGGGGTGGTGCAGGTGCACGGCTACCCCTACTCGGACACCGGCTCGACGTTCATCGTGGAGATGCACGAGGACGTCTGGCGCCGGGCCGGCTTCGACGCCACCGAGGACGCGGTGTTCGCGCCGGGCGACTCCGACGAGCGGGCCGTGGCCCGGATCCGGGAGCTGTTCGCCGACGAACTGGGCGGGCACCGGGTGTTCGCCAACAACTCCCGGTGGCTGAACTTCACCACCGTCCGCAACGAGCGCTGGCACCACGGCAACCTCGTCCTCATCGGCGACGCCGCCCACACCGCGCACTTCTCCATCGGTTCCGGGACCAAGCTGGCCATGGAGGACGCTTTCGCTCTCGCCGCCTGCCTGCACGAACACCCCGACACATCCGCTGCGTTGAGTGCCTACGAGAGTGAGCGCCGTCCGGTGGTGGAGTCCACCCAGCGGGCCGCGCAGGCCTCGCTGGAGTGGTTCGAGAACATCGGCATGTACGCGGGCCAGGAAGCCACCCAGTTCTGCTTCAACCTGCTGACCCGTTCACGCCGCATCACCTACGACAACCTGCGCACCCGGGACCGGGAGTTCGCCGACCGCGTCGACGCGGCCTTCGCCGCGGCACAGGGACGGGACACCCGGGCCCCCGCGATGTTCCAGCCGGTCCGCATCGGAGCGCTGGAGCTGAAGAACCGTGTGGTCGTCTCCCCGATGGACATGTACTCCGCCGTCGACGGCGTGCCGGACGACTTCCACCTGGTCCACCTGGGTTCCAAGGCGATGGGCGGGGCGGGGCTGGTGATGACGGAGATGGTCTGCGTCTCGCCCGAGGGCCGGATCACCCCCGGCTGCACCGGCCTGTGGACCGACGAACAGCTCGTTTCCTGGCGGCGGGTCGTCTCCTTCGTCCACGACCGCAGCACCGCCCGCATCGGCCTCCAGCTCGGCCACTCCGGCCGCAAGGGCTCCACCCGCCTGATGTGGGAGGGCATGGACGAACCGCTCCCCGACGGCAACTGGCAGGTGGTGGGCCCGTCCCCACTGCCGTACGGCCCCGGATCGCCCGTCCCCCGCGCCCTCACCCGCTCCGACCTCGACGCCGTCACCGGCGAGTTCGTCGCGGCGGCCCGGCGCGGCGCCGAGGCCGGCTTCGACCTGCTGGAACTCCACTGCGCCCACGGCTACCTCCTCTCCTCCTTCCTCTCGCCGCTCGCCAACCGGCGCACCGACGAGTACGGCGGCCCGCTGCACAACCGGCTGCGCTACCCCCTGGAGGTCTTCGACGCGGTCCGGGAGGTCTGGCCCGCCGAGCGGCCGGTGACCGTGCGGATCTCCGCGACCGACTGGGCGCCGGACGGCAACACCGAACACGACGCCGTGGAGATCGCGCGCGCCTTCGTCGCGCACGGGGCGGCCGCCATCGACGTCTCCACCGGCCAGGTCACCCAGGACGAGCGCCCGGCCTACGGCCGTTCCTACCAGACGCCCTTCGCCGACCGGATCAGGCACGAGGTGGCCGCCGGCAGCGGTGCGGCGGTGATCGCGGTCGGTGCCATCGCCTCCTACGACGACGTGAACTCCATCCTGCTGGCCGGCCGCGCCGATCTGTGCGCCGTGGGCCGCACCCATCTGTACGACCCGCACTGGACCCTGCACGCGGCAGCCGACCAGGACTACCGGGGTCCGGCGGCCTCATGGCCGCCGCAGTTCGAGGCCGGCCGTCGCAAGCCGCCCACCGCGCGCACCGACGCCGTCCGCCCCCGGCTGTCCCTGCTGCGGGAGGACCCGGCGGGGGAGAGCGTGCATCTGAGGTGGAAGCCGCTGGGTGAGGGGCTGCCGGTGGTGGGGTGAGGGCGGCCCGGCGGGGGACCGGGCGTCCGCCCGGTCCTCGTCTCCCGCCGGGCAGCGCGGACCGATCGGTTTTCACCGCCGCGAGGGCCCCGGACGCGTGACGCCACCCATAGGAGCCAGGTCACATCCTATCGGGGGTCGTAGACACGGAACGCGCTGGACGGCACCCAGTCCCGTCCAAAAGGTGCATTTGGTCGCTTTATACGATGTTCCGTAGTACGTCACATCATTGCGCTCGGCTTCGGCGGCCGCTAACCATTGCTCTCGTCGCCGGGAGACGGGCGATGGACCGAGCGGATCCCCGCCGGGTCCGCCCACTCCCGCCGGTTGTACGGGGCTCCGCCCCACGCCGCCGCACCCTGCGGCCGGCGCCGACGCCGTCCCCACCGGAGATTCGCTCACATGACCATGACCACCCGCACCCGCACCCGCATCGCTCGCCTCCGCACCCTCGGCCTCACCGGCCTCGCCACCACCGGCGCCGCGGCGGCAGCCCTCACCCTCATCCCGACGACCGCGCAGGCCGCCGAAATGACGCAGGCGCACACCACCGCGGTCACGGCCTCCAGCAGCGACAGCCAGAAGTCGGGCTACGGGAACAACCTCGACGGCTGGATCAAGCAGTCCCTGCAGATCATGAAGTCCAAGGGCATCCCGGGCAGCTACGACGGCCTCAAGCGCAACATCATGCGCGAGTCCGGCGGCAACCCCTCCGCTCAGAACAACTGGGACGTCAACGCCCAGAAGGGCACCCCTTCCAAGGGCCTGCTCCAGGTGATCGACCCCACCTTCAACGCGTACCACGTCAAGGGCACCGCGAACAGCGTCACCGACCCGGTGGCCAACATCACGGCGGCCGCCAACTACGCCGCCCACCGCTACGGCTCGATCGACAACGTCAACTCCGCGTACTGAGCGCGGCGGTGACTCATCGGGCCGGTTCCCGGCCCGACACGCCGCACCAGGGGCGTGTCGGTCGGGGCGCCGGCGCGCGGCGCTGAACCCTAGGGTTCCCGGTGCTCGTGCGCCGCCTGCTCCAGCGCCACGGCCTCCGCCTCGGCCACGCGGGTCTCCGCCTCGACGTCGATCGAGCGGGTCAGCCACCAGTAGAGCAGCGCCGAGACCGGCAGCCCTACGAACAGCGAGATGTCGGCTCCGTCGAGGGCCTTCGCGGCGGGACCCACGAAGAGCGTGCCCACGGAGAAGAACGGGATCATGACCGCGAACCCGACCAGGTAGGAGATGATCCCCTGCCAGCCCCATCGGCCGTAGATCCCGTCCGGTTTGAAGATCTCGGCGATCGCGTAGTGGCCGCGGCGCACCACGTAGTAGTCCATCAGGTTGACCGACGTCCACGGGATGAACAGGTACAGCACCAGCAGCAGGAAGTTGTTGAAGTTCGTCAGGAAGTTCGTGGTCGCCGCCAGCGCCCCGATCAGGGACAGCACCGCGGTCAGGCCGATGGTGATCAGACGCACGCCGAGCGTCGGCCGTACCCGTTTGAACGAGTCGATGGCGCTGATCAGTGTCAGTGAACCCCCGTACATGTTCAGCGCGGTGACCGAGACCAGGCCCAGGGCGGCGAACAGCAGCACGATCGCGCCGAAGCCGTCGAAGACCTTGTCGCCGGCGGCGTTGATCGAGGGGATCGTGTCGAAGCTGTCACCGGCCCAGGCGGCCAGCAGCGTGCCGAGCACCATCAGCCAGATGCCGCCGAGCGCCGAGCCGAAGTAGGTCCAGTAGAACGTCTTGCGGACCGTCACGTCCGGCGGCAGGTAGCGGGAGTAGTCCGAGACGTAGATGGCCCAGCTGATCTGGTAGCCGGCCACCACGCCGAACTGCGCGAGGAACGGCGTCCACTTGAAGCCGCCGAGGTCGAAGGAGCCGGCCGGGTAGTGCAGGGTGACCAGCACACCGACGGTGAAGATCCCGAAGATGACCAGGAACGTGTAGGTCAGGAACCGCTCGGCCTTGTGGATGATGTCGTAACCCACCAGCGCGATGACGAACGCGACGACGGTGACCACGACCACCCACAGTTTCACCCCGCCGTGGATCGTGGAGTCCAGCGCCTCACCGGCCAGGCTGGTGTTGAACACGTTGAACCCCGCGTACTGCACATACGCGAACAGCCACACCAGCAGCGCTCCGACATAGCCGAACTGCGGCCGCGACTGGATCATCTGCGGCAGCCCCAGCTGCGGCCCCTGCGCCGAGTGGAAGGCCATGAAGAAGGTGCCGATCACGGTGCCCGCGACGATCGCCAGCAGCGACCAGATCAGGTTGCCGCCCTCCGTGATGCTGATCAGCCCCACGGCCAGGGTGGCGATCTGCGCGTTCGACATGAACCACAGCGGCCCCAGGTGCCACAGCTTTCCGTGCCGCTCGTCCAGCGGCACGTAGTCGATGGACCGGACCTCCAGACCGCTCACCCGCGGTTCCGCCGATGTGCTCATGGCACCTCCCAGGGGTCTGTCCGCCACTCTGATCACATTCTTCCCCCGAAAGAGCCCGGATGAGGCCTCAGAGCCCGGATGAGGCCTCGGAATCCGTGGCCGCCACTTCGGACGCCCTCGTGGCCCACGCCCTGTTGCCCTGCTCACAAAATGCCCGGAACCGCCCGATTCGTGGCGGTGGTCACGTCGCCGACCGGGCATTTTGTCTATGTTCGCAGTTCTGTGTCCCTCCGACCTGAACTGCCGAGGCACCCGCATGCTCAACCGCACCCTCGCCGTCGTGGCCACGGCGGCGACCCTGCTGGCCGGCGCCGCACCGGCGGCCCTGGCGGCCACCTCCGGGTCGAACCCCGCGACCTTCCGCACCACCGTGCGGGCCCCGGCCGGGGCGCACGTGAGTGCCGCCGTCCTCGACCTGGACGGCGGCGGCCGGGCACCCGCGGTCTACGGCGACGACACGCCCTACGACACGGCCAGCATCGTCAAGGTCGACATACTCGCCTCGCTGCTGCTCCACGCGCGTGACCACCGCCGCGCCCTGACCCCCCGGGAGAGCGCCCTGGCGCAGGTGATGATCCGGCACAGCGACAACAACGCGGCCGACGCCCTGTGGCACTCCATCGGCGGCGCCCCCGGCCTCGCGTCGGCGAACAAGCGACTGGGCCTGACCTCGACGACACCCGGAACCAGGGGCCGCTGGGGGCTCACCAGGACCACCGCCGGGGACCAGATACGACTGCTCCGGGCGGTCTTCGGCTCCGGCCCCACCGCGCTGGACACGGCGTCCCGCGACCGCATCGCCACCCTGATGACCGAGATATCCGCCGACCAGTCCTGGGGTGTCTCGGCCGCCGCCGACGCCGGCTGGGCGCTGAAGAACGGCTGGCTCATGCGCAGCACCACCGACCTGTGGGACATCAACAGCGTCGGACGCGTCACGGCCGGCGGTCACCACTACCTCGTCGCGGTCCTCTCCAACGGCAACGCCTCCATGCCGGACGGCGTGAATCTCGTCGAACGGGCCGCCCGTACGGCCGTCACCGCGACGGCGGCCCACTGACCCCCTTGGCCCAGCGCACCCCGCCCACCGCCCGGATTGCCCCTAACGTGCACTAGGGGTGCCCTTGCACGCACCCGACGTGACGGAGGGCCGGCGACGGGAGCAACGGTGACGGGTGCGGACGGACCGGCGGCCGCGCGGGGCCGGCCGTCCCGCGCGCGGGACGCGGTGCGGGGCGGCCGCGCCGGCCGCGGACCGGGCATCCCCCGGCGGGCCCGGGATCCGCGGGCCGCCGCCTCCGCCGGCGCCGTCGTCGTCCCCGCCCTGCGGATCGCCGCCGCCTACGCCTGGCGGCTCATCGTGGTCGGCATCGTCGTCTACGGCGTGTTCATGCTCCTGGGCCGCTTCCAGCTGATCGCCGTCGCCCTCTTCCTGGGGCTGGTCATCACGTCGGTGCTGCGTCCGTTCGCCGACCTGCTGAGCCGGCTGCTGCCAAGACCCCTTGCGGTGGCCGTGAGCCTGGTCGGCAGCATCTGCGTGTTCTTCGGGCTGCTGGCGCTGGTCGGCAACGCGGTCGCCCAGGAGTCGGCGACGCTCGCCGACGAGTTCCGCGGCGGCATCCACCGCATCGAGGTCTGGCTCCAGCGGCCGCCCTTCCGGCTCGGGCCCGGCGCGCTCTCGCATCTCCAGCAGCAGATCGTGGACTACATCCAGGCCCACCGTTCCAACCTGGCCAGCAGGGCGCTCAGCGGCTTCGGCACCCTCGTCGAACTGGTCACCGGCGGCGCGCTCGCCCTCTTCGCCTCCGTCTTCTTCATCTACTCCGGCGAACGGCTGTGGGCCTGGACCAGCCGCGAGCTGCTGCCCGCCGGCGCCCGGGACCCGTGGAACCGGGCAGGCCACGCCGCCTGGCGGACGTTCGCCGGGTACACCCGGGGCATCATCATCGTGGCCGCCGCCAACGCCGTACTCGTCGGCATCGCCCTGGTGGTGCTGCGGGTGCCGCTCGCGCTGCCGCTGACCCTGCTGGAGTTCTTCGCCGCGTTCGTCCCGCTGGTCGGCTCGCCGGTCGCCCTGGGCGTGGCCACCGTGGTCGCGCTGGCGGGCCGCGGGCCGCTCACCGCCGTGGGAGTGCTCGTGCTGATCGTCGTCATCGGTCAGCTGGAGGGGCACGTGCTGCATCCGCTGGTGATGAGCTGGGCGGTGCGCCTGCACCCCCTCGTGGTGGCGGTCTCCGTCATCGCGGGCAGCATCGTGGCGGGGGTGATCGGCGCCGTCGTGGCCGTGCCGTTCATCTCCGTCGTCTGGGCCGTGGTGCGGGCCCTGCGGACCGCACCACCCTGACCGCGCCGTCGGGTCAGCCGTCCTCGCCGGTGCGGCGGGTGAGCCGCGGGACCCGGCGGGCCCGGTGGGAGTGGTGGGAGTGGGCCGACGAGCCCGGGGAGGTCGAGGGGGCGGGCGGCTCGGGCGGCCCCGCGGCACGCCCGGTCCTCCTGCCGGGCCCGGTCCGGCCGGTGGGCTCGGACGGGCCGGTGGACCCGGGCGCCGGAATGCCGTCCCCCCATGCCTCGTGTCCGTCGAACGGGTCGGCGGCTCCGGCGGCGGCCGCTCCGCCGGCGAGCGGCGCCCCGCCGTCCGCACCGGACCGGGCGCGTGCCCGGACCGGGGCCGGGGGCGCGACCGAGGCCGGCGAGTCCGCCTCGGGACGGCCGCCGTCGCGCCACAGGACGGTGCCCGGCAGCATCACCAGCGAGGTCGTACCGGTCTCCGCGGCGGCCGGCCGCAGCTGGACCCGGACCCCGTGCCGGTCGGCCAGCCTGCCCACCACGAACAGGCCCATGTGCTGGTAGACGCCGACGTCCACGGTCGGCGGGTTCACCAGCTTGTGGTTGATCCGGGCGAAGTCCTCGGGCATCAGGCCGATGCCCTGGTCATGGATCTCGACCAGGGTCTGCGCGTCGGGCAGCCGGGACGCCGTGACGCGGACCGGGGAGCGCGGCGAGGAGAACGCCGTGGCGTTCTCCAGCAGCTCGGCGAGCAGATGGACCAGATCGGTGACGGCCCGGCCGTGGATCTCGGCCTCGGGCACACCCGACAGCTCTATCCGCTCGTACTGCTCGACCTCGGAGGCCGCCGCCCGGATGACGTCGACCAGGGGGAGCGGACGGTCCCACCGCCGGGTGGGCCGTTCACCGCCGAGCACCAGGAGGTTCTCGCCGTTGCGCCGCACCCGTGTGGCCAGGTGGTCCAGCCTGAACAGGTTCGCCAGCTGCTCGGGGTCGGTCTCGTTGCCCTCCAGCTCGGTCAGCAGGGCGAGCTGACGCTCCACCAGTGACTGGTTGCGGCCGGACAGGTTGGTGAAGACCGTGTTGATGTTGCCCCGTAGCAGGGCCTGTTCGGTGGCGAGCCGGACCGCCTCCCGGTGCACGTGGTCGAAGGCCCGGGCCACCTCGCCGATCTCGTCCGTGGTGGTGATCGGGATCGGTGTGACCCTGGTGTCCGGCCGGCCGGGCACGGCCCGGGAGAGCCGGGTGATCACCGCCGGCAGCCGCTGCTCGGCGATCTCGATCGCCGATGCGCTCAGCCGGCGCATGCCCCGGCTCATCGAGCGGGCCACCCAGGCCGCCAGGAGCACCGACGCGAGGACGGCGCCGAGCGCGAGCGACCCGGTGACGATCGCGTCCTGCCTCGCGTCGGCGGCGACGGTGCGGGCGTCGGCGAGCGCGGTGTCGGTGAGACGTACCTCGATCCCGCGGTAGGTGTCGAACGCGAGGGTGGACGCGGCGAAGAACGACTCGGGCGTGATGCCCTCGGCGGCCAGCTGTTCGACGGGTTTCCCGCCGGCGATCTCGCTGATCATCACCGACAGCTTCGGTGGTGCCACGAACGCCAGCCCGGCCGCCTTCGCCTCCCGCGCCGCCTTCGCGGTCCGCTGCGCGCCTTTGCGCTCGGCGTCCGCCAGCGCCGCCCGGAGCCGGGTCATGTCCCGCGCGGTCCCGGCGCCCGCGTACTCCTGGAGCGCGACCTGTTCCAGGTAGGCGTACGAGCTGAACGAGCCGAGCTGGACCGGAAGTTCGCCCTCGGCCAGGGCGGTGCGGTCCTCGACCAGCAGATGGGTGCCGATGGACCGGATCAGGGACTCCGCCGCCTGGGTCAGGGAGATGGCGTACAGGGTGCGTCCGAAACTGGCCTGGTTGCTGCTGCCGAAGCCCAGTTCGTTGGAGAGTTCCATCAGCGGGTGCTGGACGGCGTGGTAGCTCTCCTCGGTCCGCACCCCGGTCAGCCGGCCCGTGAACGCGTCGGCCCGTACCGTCGGCAGTCGCCTCTCGCCGGCCCGGACCAGGGCGATCCGCCGGGCGAGGCCCGCGGTCCTGGGCGCGCGGGCCACCGCCCGGTCGAACGCCTCGGCGTCCGCGTCGGTCGCTCTGCGGGCCGCCAGCACCGCGGGCGCGTTCCGCTCGCCCTTCAGCAACGGGATCACGGACACGTCCCGTTCGTCGATCGCGTCACTGGCGTAGGCGTTCGCGGCCCGCACCAACTCCGCCACGCGCACCGCGTCCTCGGCTTTCCCCAGGGTGTCGGCCGAGTTCTTCACCCGGACACCGCCGAGGCCGAGCGCGACCAGTACGGGGATGAGCAGAATGGCCTGGAGGCGCCTCGCGACGGGCCAGTTGCCGGTCAGGGATCTGGACTTGGGCACGGTCGTTCCACTTCACAACGGGGAGGGTGCGCCGGTCCGTTCACGGTCCGACGTTCTGTGGCCAAGTTCTAACACCCGGCGATCGGGTCTGACCGGTGTTTCGGTGAAGCGGTTTCCATGGAAGCGGCACAAAGGGCGATCAAAACCATCGGTGGTCAACGCACGTACCAAGGGGCCGGCAGTCCTGCGTGCCGGGATGCACGGAGCGGGATGTTGGCAGCGCTTTCCCACCCGCCGGGAGTGCTGGTCCCCGCGCTGGGCGAGGCGCCCGGGTCGGCGGAATACCGGCGTGCCCGTCGCTGTTGAGAGCGGGGTTCCACGTTCGGCAAGGAGCACGATGACCACCCTCGACACGGCACCGGCGTCGGTGAGCACCGCACTGCTGGAGGACTTCTCCCTGGAGATGACCGGCAAGGACGTCCCCGCACTGGAGGAGGCGCGCGCCACCATTCCACCGGGCACCCGCGTCCACGTCACCTTCCTCGGCAACGAGGACCTGCCGACGCGGCTGGCGGCGGCCCGCGCGGTCAAGCGGCTCGGCTTCGTGCCCGTGCCGCACCTCTCCGCGCGGCGGCTCGCTTCCCGCGCCGACTTCGAGCGGTTCCTCGCCGGGCTGCGGGCGGACGGCCTCTGCGAGAACGTCCTCGCCGTCGGCGGCGACCCGGCGAGCCCCGAGGGCCCCTACGAGGACTCCCTCTCCCTGATCGACTCCGGGCTGCTCCGGGACCACGGTGTCCGGCACGTCGGCATCAGCGGCTACCCGGAGGGCCATCCGGCCATCCCCGGCGACGTGCTGTGGTCCGTGCTGCGCGACAAGAGCGCCGCACTCGCCGCGCAGGGCCTGGAGGGCGGGGTCGTCACCCAGTTCGGTTTCGACGTCGATCCCGTTCTCGCCTGGATCGAACGGCTCCGGGACGAGGGCATCGCACTCCCGGTCCGCATCGGTGTCCCCGGCCCGGCCGGCGTGCGCCGCCTGCTGGGCTACGCGGCCCGGTTCGGCGTCGCCACCAGCGCGGGCATCGCCAGGAAGTACGGCCTCTCGCTCACGAACCTGATGGGCACCGCGGGACCGGACCGGTTCCTGCACGCCCTGGCGGAGGGCTACGACCCGGCCCGGCACGGCCAGGTGAAGATCCACTTCTATACGTTCGGCGGACTGCGGGCCACATCCGAATGGGTCGCCGGGTTCAGGACGGCCCGGCCCGCCTGAGGACGCCGAGGGGGACCGGCCGGCGCCGGGGGACGGCCTCGCCGGTCACCGGTCCGTGCCCGGCCGGGAACCGCTCCCGGCACTCCAGACGACGACCGGCGGCAGGACGCGCGCGCACCGGGGCATCCCGCGGGCGTCGGTCAGCCCGAGCCTGCCCACCAGCAGCCCGTCCAGGACCGCTGCCCGCGCGACGGCGTCCGGAACGGCGTCGAGCATCAGCTTGGCCCGGCGGAACATGGTGAAACCGCCGCCGGTGTCTACGGTCCCCCAGGACAGGTAGAGGAACCGGCCGCCCGGGCCGCCCTGGACGTAGGGTCCCTTGAAGTCGACGCCGGTGTCCGAGGCCGCCGCGGTGCAGGGCAGCGTCCAGGTCGCGAGGTCGGCGTCGCCCGGCTGCGGGTCGAGCAGTTCGGCGGGGCGGTCGCGGCGTTGCACGGCCACGTGAATGCCGTCGTACACGGGGGAGGCGGTGCCCTCGGGCGCGGGGCAGGACCGTCCCGGCAGGTCGGTCGCGTCGATGCGGATGTGCATGACGGCCATCATCACCGATGCGGCCGGCCGTGCCCCACGGCCGGCCGGTGAACCCTTCGTGGTGGTCGCCGGCCGGCCGGGCGGGGTCAGCGCCTGGTGTAGATGAAGCCCACCTTGTCGAGTTCGTCACCGGAGCGGCCGTGGAAACCGGCGATCTGCCGGCCCGACGGCGCGGTGCGGGTCACGCAGTCCGAGGTCGTCGTACCGCCGGCGAGGGTGCGGCCCAGGCTGGTGGTGAACCTGGCGTAGAAGATCCGTGTGGTGCCGTTGTACTTGCCCTCGCACAGATACGCCGTCGTCAGGTACTCGTCGCTGCCCAGTGTCAGCGAGGACGCCGTGCCGCCGGCGCCGCCGTGGGCGAGCGTGGTCCCGTTGTCCAGCGTGATGCCGACCTGGTCGACGCGGGAGCCCGCGCGCAGCGACACGCGGGTGGCGCGGGCGGCGGCCGGGACGGCGGTAAGGTCCTGGTAGTAGTCGCCGTGCGGGCCGCCGAACTGGTCGCTGAGCTGGAAGTCCGGGTTCCGCGACCAGGAGAAGCCGACCGCGACCGGGTCGTGGTCGGAGAGCATCAGCCCGGCTGAGTCGAGGAATCCGGCGTGCTCGTTGTCGTACGAGGTCGCGTCGAGCGTGACCAGCTTGCTGCCGCGGTACAGGACCTTGTCCACGACCTCGCAGGTGTCGGGCACGGTCGCCCCCGTCTGGTCGCAGACCAGGGCGTCGCTGCCCTTGGCCGGTGCGCTGCCGCCACGGACCAGTTGCACCCAGGCGTCGGTGAGCCCGTTGGCGGAGGCGAACTCCGCGATGGTGTCGGCGGCTCGGGTGTAACGGGTGTTGGTGTCTCCCATGACGACGACGGCGTTCCCGGCCGAGTGGGCGGAGATGAACGACGTCAGCTGGTCGAGGTTGTCGGCCCGGGACGCCTCGTCGCCGTCGTTCGTCCCCGCGTTGGTGTGCAGGTTGTAGAAGTCGACGTAGACGCCCTCGGCGAGGCGCTCGCGCATGAAGGTGAAGCCCTTGGGGGTCAGGCAGTCGCCCGAGTCGACCTGGCAGGAGTTCCAGCGGACGCGCTCGAAGTCGTCGCCGTCCCAGGCGTGGTCGGAGACGGTGTTGAGCCCGCTGCCGATGCCGGCGCCGCCGCTGGTCGCGGTGCGGTACGGGTGGGTGTCCGTGGAGTACAGGTAGGCGTGGTAGTTGAAGTCCTCCTGGACGTTGACGATGTCGTACGGAGCGATCCGCCTGCCGATCTCGGTGGTGCTGGTGTCGCGCGGTGTGGACGCGCTGGACAGCCACTCCGGAAGCCCGGCGACGTTGTACGTGAGCACGCTGAAGGTGCCCGAGTCGGCCGCCGCGGCCGGAGCCGCCGTCGCCGTGAGCCCGCCGAGGGCGGCGACCGCGGCCGCCAGGCAGGCAACGAGTCTGCGCATGAGGGTTTCTCCTACGGGGAGGTGGCGCGGGGAGGATGTGGACATGCCAAATGGCACGCCAAAACGTAGTGGAAAACGCTTTCTCCCGGCCACTGTCACGACCGGCCAATCGAGGAATTCCGTATGACGACCGGGAAATCATGCTGGTGGCACCCCGGTTGGCTCTGACTGTTACTCACTTTCGGGTGAGGGAACCCTGTTCGCGGAGTCGACCCACGCGCCGGAGGGCGGTCGTGGGGCCGCTGTTTGCACGGCTCGCGGGATTCAAGGCGGTACGAATCGGTTCATTCACTTGATAAATGGACGTTACATTCGAGAGTCATGGCAAGGCGAAGGATCTGTAATGGGGATGGTTCGCGCCACACGTGCGCCGCCGAGCCGTTGCAAGGTGTGGCTGCGCGGCCGCCCGGCCGTCGTCTCGCACCACACGCCCCCTCGCGGGTCGCGGTCCCGAACCGCACGCGAAGGGGCGTGCCCAACCCCGTAAAGGGGGACCTCGTGTCCGTTTCCGTCATCGCGACCGCCCGTCGTCTCGGTTCCGTCACCGCCGTCGCGGCCGCCCTGGTGGGCGCCGTGACGCTGCCCGCCGCGGCCGCCGCCTCGCATCCGCACGGGCATCGCGACGCGGTCGTCATCAGCGCCGTGCAGCACGACCTCCGGGGGCGCGCGGTCCACTACGGCCGCGCCCTGAACCGGGAGTGGGTGGACGTCACCAACACCGCCCGCAGGGACGTGAACCTGAGCGGCTGGACCCTGTCGGACGCCGACGGCCACACCTACACCTTCCGGCACTACCGGCTGGCCGGCCACGCCACGGTCCGGGTGCACACCGGGGAGGGCCGGGACTCCATGAGGGACCTCTACCAGGACCGCGACCGCTCGGTGCTGAACCACGACGCCGACACCGTCACCCTGCGCAACGACCACGGGCGCTACGTCGACTCGGCCTCCTGGGGTCTGCACCGCCGTGACGGCGGTGACCGGCACGTCGGTGGCGACCGGCACGTGGGCGGTGACCGGCACCACGGTGGCGACCGGCACGTGGGCGGTGACCGTCACCCCGGTGGTGAGCGGCGCGCCGGTGGGCACGGGCACTGACGACCGGACGGCCGCTGCCGGGTCCCGAACCGGGGCCCGGCGGCGGCCGTTTCACGGCTCCTCAGCCGGTGACCGGACCGCGCACGGTGGAGGTGAAGACGGTCTCGCCGTTCTGCCGGCCGACGACCCGCACGGTCACCGTGCCGTCGTCCCCGGCGGCCACCTCGGTCACGTCCACCCAGCAGGGGCTGTCGAGTTCGACGTAGCGGTCGAAGGTCGTGGACGTGCTCACCGGTATCAGCGCCCGGGGGGCCAGCCGGGCGCAGGCGGCCTGGCGGGCGCCCTCCAGCAGGACCATGCCGGGCAGGTGGTCACCGTCGTGGTCGAACAGGATCGGATGGGCGAGGTCCGGGGTGAGCAGCCACCGGCCGGGCGCGTCCGTGGGCGTCAGCACCACGTCGGCGGGGGAGGTGCGGCCCACCGCGGCCGGCTCCATCCGGTCCGCCGCCACCGAAGGATCCGTCGAAGTCGTCCGCTGCGTCGGCCGGTTGGCCCGCAGACGCGCGTAGACGGACGGCGTGACGATCGAGTACAGCCCGTCCCCGTGGGCCACCGGCCGGCCGTCCCGGCGCAGCGCGAACCTGATCCCCATCCGGCGCGCCGACGGCCTGCCCCGCACCGCGGTGTCCGGGCAGGTCACCTCGAGCTCGAAGTCGGTCGGCCGGGATCCGATGCGCAGTTGGCCCGGATCGGTGTGGCAGCTCAGCGACCACAGCACGAAGTGATGCCCGAGCGGCACCCCGTGTTCGGCGTGCGTCACGAACATGCCGGCCTGCCGAAACGTCTCCGCGGCCTGCAGCGGGTCATGGCTGGAGCCGTCGGCGCTGTTGAAGAACGTGTGGGCGCGCGGCCACTGTCCGGTGAGGGAGAACCGCAGCCCGTCGTCCTGCGCGGTACAGCCACTGAGGAACACCTCGGCCAGGGACGCCCGGTGGACGTACTCCTTGGGCACCGTGGTGGTCAGTCGGGGCAGTACGGGCAGACCGGCTCCGATCTCGCTGGCGGACAGGCTCATCGACAACCCCCCGTCGGAAAGCTCTTCGCTGGCTGAAGCTCTGTTCGACGCCTATAAGATACGGACCTACCGGTTTTCTCGGGTCGGCCGCAAAGTAAAGGATTCGCCAAGTGTGGTGGGACTCGATCCATGCATGACTCCGCTCAGTGGTGGTTTGGCCAAGTATTTTTGCGCTCAATCAGGTTGAGGGCACGTCGAAAAACGGACCAACCGGCCGATGTCGGCGGCCGATTATCGCGGGTGACCGGTCCCGCGCGGGTGGACCGAAACCTGTACCGCGGTCTTTTTCGGCCATCGCTGCGGGGAGTTCACCGTCCGCGGGCCCACCCGGGCCGCAACCGGTCCCGACGGCCGCTGGATGATGTCCGGACGGCCTGCGAGAGGAGACCCGATGGAACAACTGCGCACCCTGCGGCTCGCCGCCGTCAACATCGACGGCGTCCTGCTCAACGACAGTTTCAGTCCCGTCCTGCACCGCCTCGTCCTCAAGTACGGCGGTGAGTACACCCGGGAGTTGGAGCAGCGGCTCTTCTCACAGTCCCGCCTCGCCGCCGCCCGGGTACTGCTGGCGGAGACCGGCGCCGACGTGAGCGAACAGGAGGCCATCGCCGACTACTTCGCCGAACGCGAGCGGTATCTGCGCGACCGTCCCGTGCACACCCTCGACGGCGCCGAGGAACTCCTGCACCGGCTGCGCGCCGCCGGCCTGGAGGTCGTCTGCTACGGCGGGCTCCACGAGGACCACTTCCACCGCCATCTCGGCGCCTGGAAGGAGCTGTTCACCGCTCCGCACTACATCTGCACCGACGGCTTCCGCCCCGGCATCCGGGAGATAACCGAGGACCACTTCGGACTGGACCGCCACCAGGTGGTGTTCGTCGACGACGTGGCCCGCTTCGCAGGTCACGCCAGGGAGCTGGACGTCCCGTTCGTCGGTCACCCCAGCACCTTCGAGCACGGCTTCCAGCGTCAGCTGATGCGTGAACTCGGCGTCCGGCACCTGGTCGGCGGCCTCGCCGAGATCGACGACGAACGCCTGCGCACGCTCGACCGCGAGGCCGGGCTCGACGTCTTCTGGCACGACGCCGACTCCCTGGCGACCACCGCCGGGGTGAGCGCGTGACCGCGGCGGACGGGGCCGCGCTCGCGGGCCGGGTCGTCCTCGTCACCGGCGCCAGCAGTGGCATCGGCGCGGCCGCCGCGCGGGTGTTCGCGCGCCAGGGCGCCACCGTCGTCCTGACCGCCCGCCGCGAGGAGAAGCTGCGCGACCTCGTGGGCGAACTGCGCGCCGGGGGCGCCGAGGCGAGTCACCGCGCCCTGGACGTGCGCGACGGGGAGGAGGTGCGCCGGGCCGTGGAGTTCACCGTCGCGCGCCACGGACGTCTCGACGCCGCCTTCAACAACGCGGGTGTCGCGTTGCCCAGGACCCCGATGCACCTCATCGACGACGCCGACTACGAACGGGTCACCGAGACCAACGTGCGCGGCGTGTGGAACTGCCTGCGCCACGAGATCACGGCCATGCTGGAGACAGGCGGCGGCTCCATCGTCAACACCAGCAGCGTGGGCGGCCTGGTGGCCTCCTCGACGGCCGCCCCCTACATCGCCTCCAAGCACGCGGTGATCGGACTGACCAAGGCGGCCGCCGTCGAGTACGCTGCCCACCACATCCGTGTGAACGCCATCGCCCCGGGCCTGACCCGCTCGGAGATGATCGACGACTGGTTCGCCAAGTCGCCCGAGAACGAGGCACGGGCCTACCGCTCCGCCCCGCAGGCGCGCGCCGCCGATCCCGAGGAGGTCGCGGAGGCCGCCGCCTGGCTGTGCAGCGACCGGGCGAGCTTCGTCACGGGTGCCACGTTGACCGTGGACGGCGGGCGCACCGCCTGGTGAACCGCCCACCGGACCCCGTGCCGGCGCCTCGGCGCCGACGCGGGGCCGACCGGGAATCGGCCCCGCGCGGCCGAAATACCGACCCCCGATTGGGGTAAGGTACGTCACGTCCGGTTTTGTTTTGACCGAGGAGGGGTCCCCATGGCGCGTCAGGAGCGTGCGATTCGGACCCGCCGTGCTGTTGTCGAGGCCGCGGCCGGAGTCTTCGCGGAGCGTGGGTACACGGCGGCGACGATCGCCGAGATCCTCGAGCGGGCCGGAGTGACCAAGGGCGCGCTGTACTTCCACTTCGACTCCAAGGAAGCCCTCGCGCGGGGCGTGATCAACGCCCAGATCAGCGACGACTACTGGGTGCCGCGCGAGCTGAAGCTCCAGGAGTGGGTGGACATCGGCATGACGCTGGCCCACCGCATCCCCAAGGAGGTCATCCTGCTCGCCGGCATACGGCTGTCGGCGGATCTCCAGGGCCGTTCACTGTTCGGCAGCGCCTGGCCGGCCTGGACCGAGGTGGTGACGGAGAAGCTGGTCGAGGCCAAGGAGCGCGGCGAGGTGCTGCCGCACGTCACTCCCCAGGAGACCGCGGAGTGCTTCCTCGGGGCCTGGATCGGCACCCAGTTCATGTCCGAGGTCGTCTCCGACTGGACGGATCTCAACGACCGTATCTCGGTCCTCTACAACCACGTACTGCCGGCCATCGCCACTCCCGCGGCACTGATCCGACTGGACACCGCGCCCGACCGGGGTGCCCGGGTCGTGGAGGAAGTGGAGCGCCGCCGGCAGGAATCACCGGTGGCCGCCGAGGCCTGACCCGCCTGCGGTCCGGACCACCTGCCCGGTTCGTCGTCCGCGGAGTGTGTTCGCCCGCCGATGCGGAGCGGCGTTGCGCCGTCCCGCGGGTGCGTACCGCCCATACTCCGTACATCGGGAAAACCTACCAAGTGTGCTGTTTGCTAGGGTTCTCGAATCGGAATGTTGCAGGCCCAGGGGGAATCGGACCATCCAATTCCGGATTCGCCCGGATCAACAGGGGGATCGCGATGGTCAAGCAGCTCCGGGCGGCCAGAACCCGTCAGGCACTCGTGCGTGCCGCGGCCGAGACCTTCGCGGACGACGGATACGCGCTGTCCTCGCTGCCCGCGATCAGCCGCCGGGCCGGGGTGAGCGCCGGCGCGCTGCACTTCCACTTTCCCAGCAAGGACGCCCTGGCGGTCGAGGTGGAGGACGCCGCCCGCCGGGCCGTCGAGCAGATGGCCGCCGACCGGCGCCCGTCGGCCGCCTCCGCCCTGCACCTGCTGGTCACGGTCACCCGGGAACTGCTGGTCATGGTCGCCGCCGATGTCGTCGTGCGCGCGGGGTTCAAGCTGAGCGTGGATCCCTCCCGCAAGAACGGCGTGGGCTTCGACCGCTGGTGGCGTGCGTGGGTGAGCGAACAGCTCGCGTGCGCCCAGCGGGAGGGCGAGCTGGCGGAGGGGGTGTCGCCGGACCGGGTCGCGGCGGTGATAGTCGCCGCGACGGTCGGGTTCGAGGTGCTGGGCGCGGCCGACCGTGACCGGATCTCGCCCCAGCACGTCGAGCAGTTCTGGTCACTGGTGCTTCCGCAACTGACGGCGCGCGGTGACGAGTTCGCGGGTGCGGTGCGGGCCGAGTCCTGACCGTAAGTCAAGACACGACAAAGGGAGCGGAGTTCGGTTTGACAAACCGTCCATGCCGTTTTTGACTCGGGTGCCCGGGACTCGCCTCGGAGCACCGAGTGGCGGACGGGCAGGGAGACGGTGTGGACATCGGCATACTCGGCACGCTCGACGTGCGCGAGCGGGGCGTGTCCGTCACGCCGACCGCGGCCAAACCGCGTCAGGTGCTCGCGCTGCTCGCCCTGCACGCCGACCAGCCGGTGACCGTCGCGACGCTCACCGAGGAGGTCTGGGGCCGGCGGCCCCCGCGCAGCGCGCGGCCCACCCTGCAGACCTACGTGATGCACCTGCGTGAACTCATCGACAGGGCGTCCGCGGCGCCGGACGGTCGCACGGGCGGGCGCACGGGCGGGCGCACCTCGAAACAGGTGCTGCGCACCGTACCCGGCGGCTATCTGCTCGACACCGGTGAAGGCACCAACGACGTACGGGAGTTCGGGGAGCTCAGCGGGAACGGATACCGGGCGATGGAGGCGGGGGACCATCGAGGGGCGGCCCGGCTGCTGCGCACCGCGCTCGACCTGTGGACCGGGCCGGCCCTGGCCGGCGTCCGTGCCGGAGACCGGCTGCGCGCCGAGATCCGGGGGCTGGAGGAGAGCAGGCTCTGCGCGCTGGACCGGCGCATCGAGTGCGATCTGCGGCTGGGCCGGCACCGCGAACTGATCGCCGAACTCACCGTGCTGGTCAGCCGGCATCCCACGCACGAGAGCCTGTGCGGGCAGTTGATGATCGCTCTGCAGCGCTCGGGCCGCCGCGGCGAGGCCCTCGCCGCCTACCAGCGCCTGCGCACCACCCTCGTGCACGACTTCGGCCTGGAACCCTCGGCCGTGCTCGGCAGGATACGGCAGTCCGTCCTGACCGCCGGCGAGGACGGCACACCGGCCCCCGATCAGGCGGGCCCCCTCACCCAGGTCGTCTGACCCTGCCGAGCCGCCGAGCCGCCGAGCCGCCGAGCCGCCGAGCCGCCGAGCCGCCGAGGGGCACGGCCCGAGCCGCCGGGCGGCACCGGCCCGGGCCGCCGGGCCGGCCGGCGCGTCCGCACGGTGCCGGTCCCGCGGTCCGCGCCCGCTCCGCCGCTCAGCGGGTTCCGAGGTGCCGGGCGATCCGGACGGCGGCGAACCTGGTGCCCGCCACGAACCGCATCATCGGGCCGAACATCGGTGCCGCCAGCGAGCCGGTGAAGTACAACCCCGGCACCGACGACTCGAACGTGGCCCGCAGCGCGGGAGCCCTCGAACCCGGGACGCACGCCACGGCGCGGCGCACCGTGGGGGACAGGAAGGGCAGTGCCGCCAGATCCAGCCGGTAACCGGTGGCGGCCAGCACGTGATCGACGGTGAGGGACTCGCGCGCGCTCCCGGGACCGGCGACGTCCAGGCGCACCACCGGCCCGGTGAGCGCCGCACCGGTGACCCGGCGCGAGGTGCGCACCGGCACGACGCCCTCCACCCGCTCCCGCAGCCACCAGCCGCCCGAGGGGCCGAGTGCCCGCCGGAACAGCAGCAGCCGGGCGGCCGCCGGAAACCACCGCACACCGCCCGGCGCCGCGCAGACCCCGGCCAGTATCCAGCCCGTGCCCAGCGGCGAGGCGGGCCTGGCCAGCCGCTGTGTCCACGGCCTGGCCAGGTCCGGGACCATGCCCCACAGCACCTTCCGCTCGCGCACCAGCACCTGCGCCTCCGCGCCGGCCTCGTGCAGCAGCGCGGCACTCTCCAGGGCGGACTGGCCACCGCCGACGACCGCGACGCGGTGGCCCGCGTACCGGGACAGGTCGGTGTGGTGGCTGGTGTGCGACACCGGCGCGCCGGGGCCCGGCCCTTCGGGGGCGAGGTGCCGCAACTCCTCGGGGACATGGGCGAGTCCGTTGAGTCCGGTCGCCACCACGACGGCGGAGGCCGCCGTCTCCTGTCCGTCGTCGGCCCGGACCACGAAGCCGGATCCGGACGCGGGCCGCTCGACCGCGGTCACCCGGGCCGGCTCCACCTCGCCGACGTACCGCTTGCGGAACCACTGCCCGTACCGTACGAAGACGTCGCACGGGATCGGGGTGAGTTCGGTCAGCTCCGGTTCGCCGTGCTCGCGCCGGAAGTCCGCCAGCCGGCCACCGGGCTCCGGCGCCGACAGGTCGGTCGCCGCCGGTGTCGACTTCAGGAACATCCCGGTGGCCATGGCATGCCGCCAACTGCCCATCACGTCACCGAAGACGCGGACCGGCGTCCCCGCCGCCCGTAAGTGGGCGGCCACCGACAGTCCGTACGGTCCGGCACCGACCACGACGACCGGTGGCCGTGCGCGGCCGGTGAACGCCTGCTCCTGGGCAGGGCGTTGCCCGGGAAGCGACTGCGTCATGGATCCCTCCGCTGGTCATTTCGCCGCCCTCCCCAGGGCGCCGCGACACTGCGGGATGGCACGCCCGGCGTGACCCGGTCGTGCTCGTCCCCCCTCCGCGGGTGAGTCTGTCCCACACGCCCGATTCGGGAAACGACATCTACCCACGTTGGCGAAAAATTGGTCGAATCATACGACAAGTGGACTCGGTGGGGTCGTCGGCGTGCGGAGCGGGGCCGCGGGCGATCACGGACCCGTCAGGACCGGTCGGCCGCGTTCCCGGTACGCCGGGTGTCCCGAGACGGGGACCGGCGGACCGCGTCACCGGCGGCCCGACTGCTCACCTGGTGTCCGCGGCTTCGGACATGTCGTACTCGTCGATGTCGACCTCGGCGCCGGTGGCGCGGAGGAAGTCCAGGACTTCGCGGTCCAGGTGCCAGCCGAGGAGATCGGGGGCGTCCGTGCCCGGACACGTCCGGCCGGTGTCGTTGAAGTAGCGCACGATCTGAAGCACTGCTCCGCCGCCGGTGCGGGCCGGCTGCCCGGTGAGATCACCGATGCGGTCCGTGTGGGGCCGGAGTCTGTCGAGAACGCGGGTGATCTGCTCGTCGACGCGCAGACCCGACTCCCGGCAGACAACCATCCACGAGTGGTCGACCGGAACCACCGCCGGCTCGGTGAACCGGCTGCCGCGCACCGTCACCTCGTCAGGGGCGATGCCCAGCCGGGAGGTCATGTCGTCTGCCGAGGTGTGCCGGCTGAACAGCGCGAAGTAGGCGTACTGGCGAAGTGGCATCCCCTGGAGGATAGCCGCGCGGGAGATCGGCCGACCGTGACCGTGCGTGCCCTGCGGTCAGGCGGCGGCTTCGGCCCCCGGCCGTGCGGGTCGAACGGAAGGGCCAGGAGGACGGTCCCCGGTGCCGGGCGGTGACCGTTCCATCGTCAAGTAACCGACCGGATGACGTCGTTCTGGCTGTTCTCCGGGTCGGGATCCCGTGGAGGTCACGCCCCGGTGCGAACCGTCCGGTCGGTGTCGGGGTGGCCCGTGGAATGCCGGGAATCCGGCTCGGAGCTGCCGATCCGGCGTTTTCCGGAGGCGGTGCGGCAAGGGGTGGGTGACGGGAGTACCGGGCTGACGGACGGTCTGTTGACAGACCGGTTGCGCTGTTTTCTACTGGCTGGGTGTCAGGTGTGAGGACCAGGGAGACGTGTGTGGACATCGGGCTGCTGGGTGCTCTGAACGTGCGGACGAACGGGGTCTCCGTCGCCCCGACCGCGCCGAAGCCCCGCCAGGTGCTGGCCCTGCTGGCCCTGCGCGCCGACCAGGTGGTGCCCGTCGCGGCCCTGGTCGAGGAGGTCTGGGCCGGTGCCCCGCCGCGCAGCGCCCGCACCACCCTGCAGACCTACGTGCTGCAGATCAGGGAGCACATCACGGCGGCCCTCCGCCGTGACGCGGACCCCGACGGCACGGACGCGGTGTCCGCGAAGGACGTCCTCACCACCCTGCCGGGCGGCTACCTGCTGGCGTCCGGGGGCGGCGGCAGCGACATCCGTGAGTTCGAGCGGCTCCGCGAACTGGGCTGCCGGGCCATGGACGGCGAGGACTTCGCGGGCGCCTCCCGAGTCCTTCGGCAGTCGCTGGACCTGTGGACCGGCCCGCCCTTCGCCGACGTCCGCACCGGAGTCCACCTGGCCATGGAGGCCAGACGGCTGGAGGAGGGCCGGCTGTGCGCCCTGGACCAGCGCATCGAGGCGGATCTGCGGCTCGGCCGGCACCGCGAACTGCTCGCCGAACTCACCGTTCTGACCAGCCGTCACCGCACCCACGAGAACCTGCACGCCCAGTTCATGCTCGCCCTGTACCGCTCGGGCCGGCGCGGTGAGGCGCTCCATGTCTACCAGCAGTTGCGCGCCCTCCTCGTCAGGGACCTCGGCCTGGAACCCTCGGCGCGCCTGCGCCGCCTCCAGCAGTCCATCCTCACCGCCGGTGCCGACAGCGCCGATGGCTCCGCGCACGACGATCCGGCCTTGCCGGCCCAGGGCGGCGGCCTGACCCGCGTCCCCTGAGCGGATCCGCGAGGCGGCGGATCCGCGGCAGGACCGGTCCGGTACGGGGCCCGGACGCGCTGAGCGCCCGGGCCCCGTCCGAGGTGGTGGCGGCGGGAGTCCGCCGACTGGTCAGGTCAGGACGGCAGCGGCGCGCACAGCACGGCGGCCGGTCCCTGCGCACTGCCCACCCGGGTGGTGAAGGCGACGCCCGCGATGTACTCGGTGGCCGCGCACTGCCCCTTGTAGGAGCCGGACGCGAAGTCGTCGCCCGCCCCGTCGGCGGGGCGGTTGTCGGACCGGTCGAACCACACCGTCCGGCCGGACGTGCCGAGCGAGGCACGCGCGGGCGCGCACAGGGCCGCCGACACCCGCTCCCCGCGCCGGCTGTAGCCGATGACGAACTGGCCCGCCGGGCACTGGAACTTGGTGTACCCGGACGCCCAGTCGCCGCCCGCCGGGACGTACCGCTCGTCCGTGACGACCGTCTGGGCGTTGCCCGCCGCCCGCAGGTCACCGGTGCCCGCGTCGGTGCACAGACCGCGTCCCCCGGAGTGCGCGAGGCCGATCAGCCGCAGACCGTCCGGGCAGACGGCCTTGTAGGCGCCCGAGTCCCAGTCGCCGCCCGCCCGCACCCGCAGCGACTCGACCTGGTCGCCGTGGTCGGTGGAGAGCATCCGCCAGGTCGTCCCCTGCTCGACGTACCCGGTGCGGCCGGGCGTGTTCATGAGGTGGTCCCACGCGGTGGCCCGCCAGTCCCCGCCGTCCAGGATGCCGGAACGGTGCCCGGCGCTGTCGTAGCGCAGCAGTGCCCAGTCGTCGTGACCCTCCCAGCCGACCAGCGGCCAGTAGGCGAAGTCGGCGTCGTGGTCGGCGAAGTAGTCGGTGATGTTGGCGAACCAGGTGCGGGCCGCCGTGCCCGTCTCGCCGGAGCCGATGCCGAACTCGCTGACCCACACGGGCGCGGTGTAGTGCCTGCCCTCGGTGGTGACGAAGAACGCCTCGTCGGCGAGGGCCTGGTACAGGTCGTCGCGGCTCAGGTCCTGGTAACGGGGGTCGCTGGTCTCGCCGATGCCGGTGGCGCCGCTGTGGTGGGGGCCGGTGTAGCCGTAGAAGTGGGCCGAGTAGACGAGTTTGTGGGCGTCGACGAGGGTGTTCGAGAGGGTGCGGACGGGGGTGAGGGTGGGCCGGCCGTGCGCGAACCCGTCGACGGGCAGGCCGGTCCAGTTGATGCCCTCGATGACGATGAGGAGGTTCGGGTTCGCCTCGGTGAGGATGCGGTCGGCGGCGAGCTGGGCGGCCGCGTACCAGTCGTGGTCGTCGCCCAGGCCCCAGTTGGGGTCGTCGAGCACGTTGCGGCGTACCTCGTTGTAGAGGTCGGCGCCCACGACGCGGGGGTTGCCGGCGTAGCGGCGGGCCATGGAGACCCAGTCGTCGGCCCACCGCTGGGTCGACTGACCGGTGTTCCAGCGTTCGTTGCCGTCGATGCCGCAGCACCAACGGGACGTGTTGGTGTGGTTGTTGAGGATGACCGCGAAACCCGCGCCGGTGAGCGCGGTCACCACGGCGTCGTAGACCTCCAGGGGGGTCTTGCCGCGCAGCTGCGGGTTGGCCGTCACCGCCGCGTCCGGTACGGGGGTGGTCGTGTGGATCATCTCGTTGGAGAACGGCAGCCGGATGCTGTTGATGCCCAGTGCCTGGAAGTCCGAGAGGAGTTGGGACAGGGGGGCGCGGTCCAGGCCCAGCGGGATGCCGTAGGAGTCCTGGCCTGCGTGGTGGTCGGCGGGGTCGTCGATGCTGCCGCTGCCGTTCCAGGAGCCCTGGGCGCCGTCCCAGTTGGCGGCCTTGAGGCGGAAGCGGTCGCCGGTGGCGTCGACGATGTAGCGGCCCCGGGTGGACAGCGGGGGCTGCCAGGTGCCGGTGGCGGAGGCGGCCGGGGCCGGGTCGGCGGACCGGGCCGCGGCGGCCGCCGGGGTGGTGCCGGACAGGGCGAGTATCAGGAGCAGAGGTGTCAGGTACGTGACAAATGTGGCGAACTTGTTGATCGACATCAGCCGTCCTCGGAGTGGATGCCGCGTGGGGGCGCGGCACTTTATCAGGACGGGCATCAACGCAGAAGCGGCTCCTCGGCCGCACAGGCCTCGGCCGTCCAGCCCTCCAGATCGCGTTCGGGACGCAGCAGCCGGCGGATGGCGGCGGCCGACGCCCGGTGCCAGTCGTGGCCGCGGCGGAGCATCGCGTGATCCCCGCCCCTGAGCAGCACCATTCCGGCCTGCGCACCGGCCTCGCGAGCCTGCCGCACGAACGCCGCCGACCCGGCGGGCGCGGTGACCCTGTCACGGTCGCCGTGCAGGACGACGATCCGCGTCCCGGCGAGATCGTCCACGGGGTCGCCGGGCGGACACCAGGGAGCCAGCGCGAGCACGCCGCGCACCGACGGATCGGTCGCCGCCCGCAGCGCGGCCCGGCCGCCCCTTGAGTGGCCGACCAGCACCACGGACACGTCCCCGGCCCGGCCGCGCAGCTCGTCGAGGGCGCGCAGGGTGTCCTGGAGCGGGTCGGCGTCGTCGTTCCAGCCGCGGTACCGGTAGCGCACCCGGCCGACCAGGACGTCACGGGGCGAGGAGACCGACGCGGCGGCGCTCACGAAGGGGCGCATCCGCAGCGCCGCGGGCTGCCACGGGTGCGCCGGGCGACGCCCGTTCTCCTGCCCGCCGTGCAGGACCAGCACCGCCGCGCGCGTCCGGTCCCGGGGCGCGCGACGCACCACCAGAGCGCTTCCGCCCGCCTCGACGACCCGTCCTTGCGCCACCGCGTCCCCCTCCGCCTTCCCCGGCTCCGCCGCCGCCGGGCCGGTGCGTGCTGCCGACATCAAACACCGCCGGGGGAAGTCGCGGCCACCGGGAAGGACTGAGCGGCCCGTGCCGTCCGCGTGAACATCAGTGCCGTGGACGCGAGTGCCGCGAACGCCGGTGCGGTCGACGCCGATGCGGTGAACATCCGTACGGCGGAGTTCGGTTAGGCTCCACGGGCGCACCGGGGACGTACAACGGGGGTGGGGGCATGACCGAGGTTCCGAGCGGGTCGGAGAGAGAAGGCAGACCCGTGGTCCAGGCGATCGCGGCGGTGGCCGTGATCCTGGGCGTGATCGGCGTCCTGTGGGCGCAGAGGGAGATCTTCCCCCCGCAGGACGCGAGCGGCGCACCGGCGGCCTGCTCGAAGTCGACCGACCGGCTGCCGGCCCGCTACGTCTCGGGAGCACGGCTGTGCGAGGCGCTGAACCGCCCGGACCTGCCGGCCCTGCTGGGCACACCGGGGGAACAGGCCGAGACCGCGAGCGGCAGCGGGGACTGGATCACGATGGCCGGGGGCACGAAGATCCCCGCACCCGACGCCACCGTGACCCTGAGGACGTACTCCGTGAAGCTGTCGGCGTCCTACGACCGTCTGACCGTCGGGCAGGTGCGCGGCCTGACGGACGGGGCGCGCAGGACGACCGTGCTGGGACACCCCGCCGTCGTCTACTCCAGCCCGACCGTCTCCATCGGCTTCGACCTGGGCGGCGGCAAGGCGAGCACCGGGCCCGGCGGCACGGCGCGCTGCCTCCTGGTCTCGCGGCACGCGAAGGACGACGGCAAGGGCACGTTCGAGATCGCGATCTGGCGGCAGGACGACGTGCTGCCCGACGACACGGCTCTCGAACGGGTCGCCGAGCAGGTGGCGCCGACGGTCCCGGGCTGGGACGGGAACTGACCCGGCCGGTCCGGCCGGCACCGGGACGGCCCGTCCGTCACCGGCAGGCCCGGCCGTCGCCGGGACCGCTGGGCAGCGTCCTCAGGACCCGGCGGGCAGGGACGGCAGCGCGGGCGCGGCACCCAGCAGACCGGTGACCGCCGCCAGGACGGGCGCGAGCAGCCCGGTGACGGCGCTCAGCACCCCGCCCAGGTCGAGCGAGGTCAGCGAGGCGAGCAGCTTGCTCACGGCGGCCTGGACGGCGTTCACCAGGTCCGAGACGGGGTCGGCCGCCCGGGTCGAGCCGCCGGTGCCGGCGGCCCGCGCCTCCTCGAGCCGCTTGTGGAGGGCCGCGCTCCACTCCTGTACCTCCTTGGCGTACGCGGCGGCCCGGGCCGGGTCGAGCGTGCTGCCGTCGGCGGCGGTCAGGCCGGGCAGCGTGTCCAGCAGCGGGGCCAGGGCGCTGTCGTAGCGGGTCGTGTCCATCGCCTCGGCGCGGGCCAGCAGTCCGGCGACGTCGGTACCGGGCTGTACGGTCTGGGCGACGCCGCTCGTGGCGGCTTCCGGGCCGGCGTCGGCGGCCGCGGCGGTGGCGGCGGCCGGGCCGAAGACCAGGGCGGCACAGACCAGGGGCGACACGAGGAGGCCTCGGGAGGCTAGGGCGCGCATGGGGTTCCTTTCGGGGCTGCTGTCCTTTCGCCCACCGTGGGAAGCCGGGCGGGGCCCCGCAACCGCTGGCCCCGGCGCCGCCCTGACCGCCGCCGCACCGAGTCTTCCCTGACCAGGTGCTTTGCCCCGCGTCAAGACTCCTTCCGGGTGGTGGCGGAAGGTTCGCCCGTCAGGGTGCCCGCGACCGGCACCGGGAGCGGCGCGAACACCCGCCCGGACATGCGAAGAGCCCCACCCCCGGCAACGGCGGGGGTGGGGCTCTTCGGACGGAGCGCCAGGCAGGCCTTGCACCTGCATCTCCCCACAGGAAGCGGGGCGTCTTTCCTTGGACCACCAACGCATCGCGCATCACCCGGATTTGGAGCGCCGCGCGCAAGATCGACCATAACCCGGCCACCCGGCGGACACCAAATCGCGGGCCGGCGCGCTACGCCTCCGGGACGCGGCCCAGGTCGTGCAGCCAGGCCTTCGCCGAGCCGTCCGACGGGGCGCGCCAGTCGCCTCGGGGCGACAGCGAGCCACCCGCCGAGACCTTCGGGCCGTTCGGCATCGCCGAGCGCTTGAACTGGGCGAAGGCGAAGAACCGGCGGCAGAAGTAGTCGAGCCAGTGCCGGATCGCCGCCAGGTCGTACGCCTTGCGATCGGCCTCGGGGAAACCGGGCGGCCAGGCGCCCGCGTCCCGGTCGTGCCAGGCGTGCCAGGCCAGGAAGGCGATCTTCGACGGCCGGAACCCGTGCCTGAGCACCTGGTAGAGGGTGAAGTCGTGCAGCGCGTACGGGCCGATCTTGGACTCGGTGGACTGCAGCTCCTCGCCCGGCACCAGCTCGGGGCTGATCTCCGTGTCGAGGATCGCGGTGAGCGTCTCGCCGGTCTCCGGGTCGAACTGCCCACTGCTGACGACCCAGCGGATCAGATGCTGGATCAGCGTCTTCGGCACACCGGAGTTGACGTTGTAGTGGCTCATCTGGTCGCCGACACCGTAGGTGCACCAGCCCAGCGCCAGCTCCGAGAGGTCACCGGTGCCCAGCACGATGCCGCCGCGCTGGTTGGCGAGCCGGAACAGGTAGTCGGTGCGCAGCCCGGCCTGCACGTTCTCGAAGGTGATGTCGTACACCGGCTCGTCGGCCGCGAACGGGTGGTCCATCTCCTTGAGCATGAGCCGCGCGGTCGGGGTGATGTCCAGCTCGGCCGCGGTCACGCCGAGCGAGGCCATCAGCCGGTGGGCGTTGCCCTTGGTGTGCTCACCGGTGGCGAAGCCCGGGAGGGTGAAGGCGAGGATGTCGGTGCGCGGGCGGCCCATCCGGTCCATCGCACGGGCCGCGACGATCAGCGCGTGCGTGGAGTCGAGACCGCCGGACACCCCGATGACCACCTTCGGGCCACCGATCGCCGTCAGCCGCTGGTGGAGCGCCGCGACCTGGATGTTGTACGCCTCGTAGCAGTCCAGGGCGAGCCGCTCGGGGTCGGCGGGCACGAACGGGAAGCGTTCGACCCGGCGGCGCAGGCCCAGGTCGGCGGCCGGCGCGTCGAGCCGGAAGGACACGGTCCTGAAGTCGCCGGTGCGGGCCGCGTGGGTGCGCCGGTTGTCGTCGAACGAGCCCATCCTGGCCCGCTCCTGGCGCAGCAGGTCGAGGTCCACGTCGGCCACCGCGTACTGGTCGTCCAGCGGGAAGCGGTCCGTCTCGGCGAGCAGCGCGCCGTTCTCGTAGATCATCGTCTGGCCGTCCCAGGACAGGTCCGTGGACGACTCGCCGAGGCCGGCCGCCGCGTAGACGTACGCGGCCAGGCAGCGCTGGGACGCCGAGCGGCACAGCAGCTCGCGGTCCTCGGCACGGCCGACCGTGATCGGGCTGCCCGAGAGGTTCAGCAGCACCGTCGCGCCGGCCAGCGCGGCCTCCGCGCTCGGCGGCACCGGCACCCACATGTCCTCGCAGACCTCGGCGTGCAGCACCAGACCGGGGAGGTCCTCCGCGGCGAACAGCAGGTCCACTCCGAACGGTACGGACTCGCCGCCGATCCGGATGGTGCCGCCCCGCTCGTCGTCGCCCGAGGCGATCTGCCGGCGCTCGTAGAACTCCCGGTAGTTCGGCGGGTACGACTTCGGCGCCACCCCGAGGACGCGGCCGCGGTGCACGAACACCGCGCAGTTGTAGATCCGGTTGCGATGACGCAGCGGCGCGCCGACGACGAGGACCGGCAGCAGCCCGGCCGAGCCGGCCGCCACCGTGGCGAGGGCCTCCTCGACCTGGTCGAGCACCACGTCCTGGAGGAGCAGGTCCTCGATCGAGTAACCGGTCAGACCCAGCTCGGGGAAGACGGCCACGGCGACACCGTCCTCGGCGCAGCGGCGGGCCTGCCGCAGGACCGCCTCGGCGTTGGCACGGGGGTCGGCGATGACGGTGTGACCGGTGCACGCGGCGACACGCGCGAAGCCGTGCTCATAGATCGACCAGAAGTTCAACGGGGCTTCCTCGGGAGAGACGGACACGGTGGTGATGCCGGACGAGGAGTGTCGCCGCGGACGGGCACCCGCTCCCTCTCCTGCTACGGTCCGGCGAACCTCCTGCTCCCAGAAGCATAGATCGGTACCGACCGCTGCTGACCAGGGGATTCCGGGCGCGCCGCGAGAGCGCGGGATCCCCGTGGCGGGACCGGACGGAGCCGGACCGGACGGAACCCGGCCGAGCCGGACGGCAGGGCGGGGCGGGCGTCGCCGCTCGACGGCCGCGAGAGCGGGGAACCATACCCGTGTGCGAGCGGATCCGAGCGGTGGTCATCTCCGGAATCTCCAAGGGAGCGGTCAAGTGACGTCACCTCATCCCACCAGCCGTACGGTGCACGCGCTGGACCGTCACGGCTTCGTACGGGACTGGCTGATCAGCCCCGCCTGGCGCAGCGGCTGCGACGACCTCGCGCACGTACTGTCCGCCACCGGCAGCCCATGGGGCGACGACGGACGCTGGGTGCTCACCAACGGGCCCGACGCCGCGCCCCTCAAACGCCGCCTGTACAGGCTGCACCCGCTGCTCACCGACCAGCCGCTGCCCGGCCTCGCCGAGGGCGCGGCCTTCGACTGGACCCGCTCGGCGGGCGACGCCCCCTCCTCGGCGCGGTGGCGGCGGGAACACACGGGGGAGGACGGCCTGCTCGACTGGAGCGAGTTCTGCTTCACCCCCGAGTACCGGCACGCCCTCGCCGGCGCCGTCCTGGAGGTGGACCAGGGGGAGTACCGCGACCTCGAGGTCGGCTGCACCGGCCCCTTCGTGCTCTTCGTCGACGGCCGGCCGGTGCTCACCGGCACCGAGTTCGCGTACATGGAACCGCGCCCCCGGCACGTCCGCGTCCGGCTTCGCTCCGGGGTGACGACCGTCCACCTCGCCACCTGGCAGGTCGCCTTCCGCGAGGTCCGCCATGTGGCGAGACTGCGTGTCGGGGGACTCCCGGTCCGCGTGGTCCTGCCGTCGCCCGGAGCCGACGAGTACCGCGCACGCGCCGCCGAACAGCTCCTGGAGTCACTGGCGGTGGGCCCGTGGGCCTGCGCCGACGGCCGTACCGGGATCTCCGGGCCGGCCGGCGGCCGGCTGCTGGTCTCGGTGGACGGCCGTCCCGCCGAACCGGTCGTGCTGCCGGACCGGGGAACCGCCCCGGTCGCCCTCGCCGGGCGCGCCCCGGAGACCGAGAACACCGCGTCGATGCTGGCCACCGGGGAGAACGTCCTGCGCATCACCGCCGACGACCCACGGTCCCCGGTGTTCCGGACGGCCCGGGTCGCCACCCTGCCCCCACGGCGCCGCGCGGAACCGGTCGGCGACCGGACCGCATGGCGTGCCGAACTGCTCGACCACGCCGGCCGGGCCGTCCCCGGCGCCGCCCGGGCCCTGGCCCGGCACGCCCTGGCACCGGACGCGCCACTTGACCCCGCCGACCTGGACGGGCCGCTGACCATGCTCGCCGACCGGGCCGACTGCGCGGACTTCGAGGCCGTCGGCCTCGTCCACCTGTGGCACCGCATCCCCCGGCCGCACTGGCCCCCGGGACGGCGGGAGGCGGTGCGCGAGGCGCTGACCGGGTTCAAGTACTGGATCGACCAGCCCGGCCTGGACGCGATGTGCTACTTCACCGAGAACCACCAGTTCGTCTGGCACACCGCCGAACTCCTGGCCGGTGAACTCCTCCCCGACGAGGAGTTCACCAACACCGGCTGGCCCGGACACCGGCACGCCGCACACGCCGGGCCTCTCGCCGAGGAGTGGATGCGACGCAAACTCACCGGGGGCTTCAGCGAGTTCGACTCCAACGCCTACCTGGCCATCGACACCCTCGCGCTGGTCTCGCTGGTCGAGTTCGCGTCCTCGGACCCACTGCGCCGGCTCGCCGAGGCGCTGCTCGACAAGGTGCTGCTCACCCTGGCCTGCAACTCCTGGCGCGGGGTGCACGGCGCCGCCCACGGCCGCTCCTACACCCCCACCCTGCGCTCCTCCCGTTTCGAGGAGACCGCGCCCGTGATGTGGCTGCTCTGGGGCGTCGGCTCCCTGAACGGCGCCGTGCTCCCCGCCACCGCCCTGGCGACCGCCGAGCACTACCGGGTCCCGCCCGTGATCCCCGCGATCGCGGCCGACCTCCCGGACGAATGGGACGGCCGCCAGGTCTACCGGGGTCACTACCGGCTCCACCACGACCTGCTGAGCCGCCCCTACGACTCCGACCTGCGCGTCTGGCGCACCCCCGACGCCATGCTGTCCAGCGTCCAGGACTACCGGGCCGGCCTGCCGGGACTCCAGGAACACGTCTGGGGCGCCACCCTCGGCTCCGAGGTCCAGGTCTTCGCCACCCACCCGGCCGCCGCCACCATCGGCTCCTCGGCCCGCCCGAACGCCTGGGCCGGTCAGCGCGTCCTGCCGCGCGCCCGCCAGCACCGCGACACCGTCGTCGTACTGCACCGCCTGCCCGAGGCCGCCGAAGCCACCGAGGCCACTCATCTGTGGTTCCCGGCGGATCTGTGCGACGAGTGGCGGGAGCAGGGCTGCTGGCTCGCCGGACGCGTCGGTGACGGGTACGCCGCGGTGGCCACGGCGGGCGGGTTCCGGCCGGACACCACCGGCGACGAGGCCCGGCAGGCCTGGACCCCGTTCGGAGACGGCCGTGCCTTCGTGGCGACCGTGGGCCGGCGGGCGACGGACGGCTCCTTCGCCGACTTCACGCGATCCCTGGCCGCTCCCGGCTTCGGCCGCGACCGGCACGGCGACCCCGAGGTGTCCTGGACGGCCCGGGACGGCCGCCGGCTGCACCTCTCCTGGAGCGGCGCGTTCACCGTCGACGGCGCGCTGCCCGATCCGGACCCCGCCCCGCCGCACCTCGACAGTCCGGCCTGCCGGCAGGAGTTCGGCGCCAGGGAACTCCGGGCCGCCCTGCGGGACGCCGAACTGGTGCTGGACCTCGACACGGGCCGCCGCGTGACACCGGCCAGCGGCATCCCACCGACCGGGCAGGACGGGGACTCCCGCGGCCGGGCGGCACCGGTGGGGCGGGACGACGACGAAGACCCGGCGCCGCCGTCGGCGGGCGGAGCGACCGATCGGCGATCCGGTCACTGACGATCCGGTCAGTAATGGAGAAGCGCCGGAGTTCCGCCCCGGCTAGCGTGGCGGCCGTCGGCGGAGGTCCCGCGCAGCGGATGGAGACGGGTTTGAGCATGGCCGGAAAGACCGAGACGCACGTGGCGGACAGCCACGACCTGATCCGTGTGCACGGCGCGCGCGAGAACAATCTCAAGGACGTCAGCATCGAGATCCCGAAGCGCCGCCTGACGGTCTTCACCGGAGTCTCCGGCTCGGGCAAGAGCTCGCTGGTGTTCGACACCATCGCCGCCGAGTCCCAGCGTCTGATCAACGAGACCTACCCCGCCTTCGTGCAGGGTTTCATGCCCAACCTGGCCCGCCCCGAGGTCGACGTCCTCGACGGACTGACCACCGCGATCATCGTCGACCAGCAGCGGATGGGCGGCGACCCGCGTTCCACCGTCGGCACCGCCACCGACGCCAACGCCCTGCTGCGGATCCTCTTCAGCAGGCTCGGCAAGCCGCACATCGGCTCGCCCAAGGCGTTCTCCTTCAACATCGCCTCCATCAGCGGGGCGGGTGCCGTCACGATCGAACGCGCCGGCGGGCAGGTCAAGGAACGCCGCAGCTTCAGCATCACCGGCGGCATGTGCCCGCGCTGCGAGGGCCGCGGCTCCGTCACCGACCTCGACCTCGGCCGGCTGTACGACGACACCAAGTCCCTCAACGACGGCGCGATCACCGTGCCCGGCTACAAGGGCGGCGGCTGGAACTCCCGCCTCTACGCGGAGTCCGGCTTCTTCGACCCGGACAAGCCGATCCGCAGGTTCACCAAGAAGGAACTGCAGGACTTCCTGTACCGCGAGCCGACCCGGATGAAGATCGCGGGCATCAACATGACCTACGAGGGTCTGGTCCCGCGCATCCAGAAGTCGATGCTCTCCAAGGACAAGGAGTCGATGCAGCCGCACATCCGCGAGTTCGTGGAACGCGCGGTCACCTTCGCCACCTGCCCCGACTGCGAGGGCACCCGCCTGAACGAGGGCGCCCGGTCCTCCAAGGTCGCGGGGATCAGCATCGCCGACGCCTGCGCGATGCAGATCAGCGACCTGGCCGCGTGGGTCGGGGGCCTGGACGAGCCGTCGGTCGCCCCGCTCCTCGGGACGCTCCGCGACACCCTGGAGTCGTTCGTGGAGATCGGCCTCGGCTACCTTTCGCTGGACCGGCCCGCGGGCACGCTGTCCGGCGGCGAGGCCCAGCGCACCAGGATGATCCGCCACCTCGGCTCCTCGCTCACCGACGCCACCTACGTCTTCGACGAGCCCACCACCGGCCTGCACCCGCACGACATCCAGCGCATGAACGGCCTTCTGCTGCGACTGCGTGACAAGGGCAACACCGTCCTGGTCGTCGAGCACAAGCCGGAGGTCATCGCGATCGCCGACCACGTCGTCGACCTCGGCCCGGGTGCCGGCGCCGAGGGCGGCGCCATCTGTTTCGAGGGCACCGTCGAGGGCCTGCGCAAGGCCGGGACCGTCACCGGGCGGCACATCGACGACCGGGCCACCCTCAAGGAGAGCGTCCGCAAGCCCACCGGGGTGCTGGAGATCCGTGGCGCGAGCACCCACAACCTCCAGGGTGTCGACGTCGACGTCCCGCTCGGGGTGCTGACCGTCGTCACCGGCGTGGCGGGCTCCGGGAAGAGCTCCCTGGTGCACGGCTCCATCCCGGCGGGCGCCGGGGTGGTCTCCGTCGACCAGGGCGCCATCCGCGGCTCCCGGCGCAGCAACCCGGCGACCTACACCGGTCTCCTGGAACCGATCCGCAAGGCCTTCGCCAAGGAGAACGGCGTCAAGCCGGCCGTGTTCAGCCCCAACTCCGAGGGCGCCTGCCCCACCTGCAACGGCGCCGGTGTCATCTACACCGACCTGGCGATGATGGCCGGCGTCGCCACGACCTGCGAGGACTGCGAGGGGAAGCGGTTCGACAGGTCGGTGCTGGAGTACGCCCTGCACGGCCGTGACATCAGCGAGGTGCTCGGCCTGTCGGTGAACGAGGCCGTCACCTACTTCGGGGCGGACGAGGCGAACGTCCCGGCGGCCCAGCGGATCGCCCGGCGGCTCCAGGACGTCGGTCTCGGCTACCTCACCGTCGGGCAGCCGCTGACCACCCTGTCCGGCGGCGAACGCCAGCGCCTCAAGCTGGCCACGCACATGGCCGACAAGGGCGGCGTCTACGTCCTCGACGAGCCGACCGCGGGCCTGCACCTCGCGGACGTGGAGCAGCTCCTCGGTCTGCTCGACCGGCTGGTCGACGCCGGCAAGTCGGTCATCGTGGTCGAGCACCACCAGGCGGTGATGGCGCACGCCGACTGGATCATCGACCTCGGGCCCGGCGCCGGCCACGACGGCGGCCGGATCGTCTTCGAGGGCACTCCGGCCGACCTGGTCGCCGGCCGCGGGACCCTCACCGCCGAGCACCTCGCGGAGTACGTGGGCGCCTGACGCCCGGGCCGCCGCGGGGCGCGGGAACCGGTCCGCCGACGGTTCCCGCGCCCTGGCGGCCGGATATGTTTGAACTATCAAACATGGCTGGTTACAGTGCGCCCATGACCACCACGCCGCGTTGGCTCACCCCCGAGGAACGGCGGGCGTGGCTCGCCTACGTCCAGTTCTCCACGCATCTGTCCGACCACCTCAACCGCCAGCTGCGGCGCGACGCGGGCATGACCCACGCCGACTACTCCCTGCTCGCGCACCTGTCGTCGGTCGAGGAGCACAGTCTGACCATGTCCGACCTCGCCGAGCGTCTGAAGATCACCCGGAGCCGGCTCACGCACGCCGTGACCCGCCTCCAGGAGGCCGGCTACGTCGACCGGCGCGACGACCCGGGCAATCGCCGCAACCAGTTCGCCGTGCTGACCGAGGACGGCACACGCCTGCTGGAGCGCGCGGCCCCCGGCCATGTGGAGGCGGTCCGCCGCGCCGTCTTCGACGCCCTGACGCCCGAGCAGGTGACGCAGTTCGCCGCCATCGGCGAGGCGGTCAACGCCGCGCTCCAGCGCGTGGACGCCGACGGCGCCGAACAGGACGCCCTGCCCTGGCGTCGGCGCTAGGGCAGGGCGTCCTGTCCGGGGCCAGGGCTGGGCTCGGGTCAGTCCTGGCCCGGGGACTCCGGGGCGAGCAGGATCGCGGTGTTGGTGTGGTGGGCGACCGCGTCGCTGACCCGCGGGTCGAACAGTGCCTGCGCGGCGCTGCGGTGGTGGGGGCTGAGGACGATGAGGTCGGCGCCGAACTCCTCGGCGGTCTCCGAGATGGCGGCGGCGACCTGGGTGGTGAGGCCGCGCAGGAGGGTGCCCTCGGCCTTGACGCCCTCGCCGCGCAGGGCGGTGAGCGCCTCGTCGAGGACGGCCTGGGCCTCGGTGTCCTCCTCCAGCGGGACGATCGCCGTGACGGAGGCGGCGGAGGCGATGACGTGGACGACGCGGACCTCGGCCCCGGCGAGCTTCGCCACCTCACCGGCCAGCCGTACGGCGGAGCGGCGGGCGGGGCTGGGGTCGACGGCGACGAGGATGCGCTGGAAGACGGACACGGTACTTACCCTTCCGGGGCGCGGAAGGTCCACTCGGTGGTCTGGGACGCCGGGTGCCGGCGTGACGGCTCGGCGCGTCCGGCGCCGAACGAGTTCTTCCGCCCCCACGGTTTGATCATCTCACCACCGTTCGGCGAGGACGACAGCGGTCCGTGCAACAGCCACTGAACTTCGGAAGCCGGCCGGCGGCGGCGCCCGCGGTCGCCGCCGCCACGTGCCGTCGAGGTCAGGGCCCGCTCAGGTCGATGGCGCGGTCCAGGGCCTCGGGGTGCAGGATGCGGTGGATGCCCTCCAGGAGGTAGTAGTCGGCGTAGGGGAGGGAGACCTCGATGCCGTCCTCGGCGGGCCGGTTGCGGGTGCAGCGGGCGACCACCGCGTCCGCCCGGGTCGACGCCCTGGTCAGGCAGGTCTGTGCCAGCGCCGTGAGCATCCGCAGGGCGACGGCGCGGTACTTCTCCTGGCCGGTCGCGGCGGCCAGGTCGAGGAGTCCGCAGGCCATGACGGCCCCGGCGGACGCGTCCTTGACGTCGTTCGGGTGCTGGGGCGCCCGGTAGTCCCACACGGGCACGTGGTCGGGGGTGAGCACGCCGATGGCGTACTCGGCCAGACGCGTGGCGGTGGTGAGGAACCTGCGGTCGGCGGTCCGGCGGTACATCGTGGTGAATCCGTAGATCCCCCAGGCCTGGCCGCGGGACCAGCAGGAGGTGGGGCTGTACCCCTGGACGGTGCCGGGGCCGATGGCGGCGCCGGTGGCCGGGTCGAGATCGAAGACGTGCGGGGTGGAACCGTCGGCCCGCGGGAAGAGGCGCTGGGCGGTCTCGGCGTGGGCGACGGCGATGTCGCGGTAGGCCGGGTCGCCGGTCTGCCGCGAGGCGAAGACGAGCAGGTCGAGGTTCATCATCGTGTCGATGATGACGCGACCGGCGTTTGCCGTGTCGTTCAGCGCGCCCCAGGCGCGCAGGAACCGGCCGCGCGGG
Source organism: Streptomyces sp. NPDC001068 (assembly GCF_042897315.1). Taxonomy (NCBI): domain Bacteria; kingdom Bacillati; phylum Actinomycetota; class Actinomycetes; order Kitasatosporales; family Streptomycetaceae; genus Streptomyces; species Streptomyces sp. NPDC001068. The sequence continues at coordinate 118,236 of NZ_JBIAYD010000005.1, forward strand.
TTGTAGCGCCGGCTGAGCGAGTCGGCCGCCTGCACGGCGCCGGTCCGCCACTCGTCGTCCCCGGTCAGACGCCAGGCGGTCACCCACGAAGGGGTGAACAGGAAGCCGAGGTCGTGGGTGGTGGTGTCGGTGCGCCGGGGGGCCAGCTTGCGGGCGGAGTCGAGGGCGAGGGTGCGGAACCGCTCGTCGCCGGTGTGCAGCCAGCACATCCACAGGGTGCCGGGCCAGAACCCGCCCACCCAGTCCCCGTTCTGGGAGTAGGTCCACTTCTCGAATCTGGTCGAGACGGGGAAGCCGGTGACTCCGGGTGCGACGGCGCCGACCTTCTCGACCGCGTAGTCGGCGGCGGCTCTGAGGATCCGTGTGGTGGCGGCCGGCACGTTCCCGGCCGCGGCGTGAGCCGGCACAGGTGCGCCGGCATAGGCGACCGCGGCACCGCCGGCCGTGGTCAGCACTGCTCGCCGGGAGATGGACATGACTGCCTGCCTCTCCAACTCGACTGTGATGCGTGGGAGTTGAAGGAGTGTGGCACGCAGGTTCAGACCAAGTACACCCATGTGCATGATGTTCAGATACGTGAACTTCGACGGGGTCGGCGGACACCGACGGGAGAGCCGCGATCACGTCGCGCCGTACGGGAGCGATCGCCGCGCCGTACGGCAGCGGTCTTCGGGCAGGACGGGCGAGGCTGTGCCCTGTGCTAATGTCGCATCTTTGCGTGGTCGTCGCGGTGGTCGGTCCTGCCGGGCCTTCCTCGGTACGTTCCCCCTGCGGAAGGCTCTTCATGAAGCATCCCGACGACTCCGGCACCCATCACGGCGATTCCGGCCGGCCCGGGGCCACGACGCCGCCCCCCGCCCCCTCCTTCGCCGCCCTGCACCTGCCTGCGGCGGTGCTTCGGACACTGGGCGAACTCGGGGTGCGCGAACCCTTTCCCATCCAGGCCGCGACCCTGCCCGACGCCCTGGAGGGACGCGACGTCCTGGGACGCGGGCGTACCGGCTCGGGCAAGACGCTCGCCTTCGGGCTGCCGCTGCTGACCCGCACCGCCGGCCGGCGCGCCGAACCCAAGCAGCCCCTCGCCCTGGTCCTCGTGCCCACCCGAGAGCTGGCCCAGCAGGTCACCGAGGCACTGACGCCCTACGCCGAGGCACTGGGGCTGCGCATGGCCACGGTCGTCGGCGGCGTGTCGATCGGCCGCCAGGTCGCCGCGCTGCGCCAGGGAGCCGAGGTGGTCGTCGCCACCCCCGGACGCCTGCACGACCTGGTCGAGCGCGGCGCCTGCCGCCTGGGACGGGTGAGGATCACCGTGCTGGACGAGGCCGACCAGATGTGCGACCTCGGATTCCTGCCGCAGGTCGTCGACGTCCTCGACCAGGTGCGCCCCGACGGTCAGCGGATGCTGTTCTCGGCCACTCTGGACGGCGACGTCGATCAGCTGGTCGGCCGCTATCTCGACGACCCCGTCGTCCACTCGGCCGACTCGCCGACGGGCACGGTCTCGACGATGGAGCACCACGTCCTGGTCGTCCACGGCCCCGACCGCTACGCCGTCACCACGGAGATCGCCGCCCGCGACGGCCGCGTCCTGCTCTTCCTCGACACGAAACACGGCGTCGACCAGCTCACCCGGCACCTGCGGGCCAACGGGGTGCAAGCGGGAGCACTGCACAGCGGCAAGTCCCAGCCGCAGCGCACCCGCACCCTGGCGCAGTTCAGGAGCGGCCTGCTCACCGTGCTGGTGGCGACCAACGTGGCGGCCCGCGGCCTGCACGTCGACGACCTCGATCTCGTCGTCAACGTCGACCCGCCCACCGACCCCAAGGACTACGTCCACCGGGCCGGCCGCACCGCCCGCGCCGGCGAGTCGGGGAGCGTCATCACGCTCGTGCTGTCGGGCCAGCGCCGTGAGACGAGCCTGATGATGGCCGGGGCCGGCATCGAGCCGACCGTCACCAAGGTGCGCTCGGGCGAGGCCGAACTGAGCCGGATCACCGGGGCCAGGACTCCCTCCGGGATCGCGCTCGACGGCACGGCCGCCGTTCCCCGGCCCAAGAACGGCAACGCTCCCTTCCGCGGGCTCGGCACCAGCAAGGACGCCTCCCGCGGCACCGGCGGCAAGTCCCGGAAGGCCGGGGAGGCCCGCAAGCTCGCCGAGGCCCGCAAGGCCGCCCTCGTGCGGCGCAACGGCCGGTAGCCGCTGCCCCGCACCGCGCTCCGCATGACAAGCTGTGCCTGCCCGTCCCCGAACCCAGGAGGTCACCGTGACCGCAGAGCCCGCATCCACGGAAGGTTCGGAGCCGGCCGCCCCGGCCGCGGAACCCGCGGAGGGTTCGGAGCCGGCCGCCCCGGAGGCGTCCTCCGTGACGCCGGACGGCGACGGCAACTACGACCTCAAGCGCAAGTTCCGCGAAGCCCTGGCGCGCAAGCGCGGCGCACAGGCGGAAGCCGCTGACAACGCCGCGAACGCCGGCGCGTCGAAGGTCCGTGCGGCGCACGGACCGGCCGCGAGCCAGCGGTCGTTCAGGCGCAAGAGCGGCGGCTGAGCCGATCGGCCCCACACCGGTCCGTGCGCACGGGCAGGCGATGCCGCGTGCGCACGGCCCGGTGGTGGCAGGCCCGCTCGGGCCCTGCCGAGCCCGGGCAGGTACCGCTCCCGACGGCGGGGTCAGGGACTCCGCGGGACGGCGGGCCGCGCCTGGCGCGTGGCACCCGGGTAGTCGGGCGGCGCGGCCCAGCCGAGGAGGATCCCGGCGACGGTCGCGAGCGGACGGGAGCGGATCCGCACGGCGAGGTTCTCGAGCAGCCGGAACGCCGTGTAGTACGCGCCGGTGAGGACCGTGGTGACCACGCTCGCCACCGAAGCCGAGTCGAAGTCCACGCCGATGCGGACCAGCAGGGTGAGCAGGAGCCCGGCGACGACCGGTACGAACGTGCGCATGAAGCTGGCGAAGAGGTTCACGGGACAGCTCCCGGTTCAGGACGTGGGGTCGAGGTGGATGACGACCTTGCCCACGGCCGTCTCGATCGCCGTGGTGATGGACGCGACGAGCGCGGCGGGGTCGATGTTCTTGTCGAACGTCGCGAGGGCGGCGGCGAGTTGCGCGATGACCGCGCTCTGGGCCGCCTCGGTCGCCTGGACCAGCCGGATCCGGGCGTTGGTGTCCTTGATGTAGGACTGCAGGGCCCAGTAGGGGTTGGTCCGCACGTCCGGGGCGTCGGCGGGAGCCTTGATCACCCCGTCCATGGTGAGGACCGCCTTCGCCGCGGCGGACGCGACGTGCGTGACGTCCGCCGTCTCCAGCACACCGCCGCCGGCGACGAGCTTCTCGACGACCGCGGCGGCGACCTTGTTGATGTCGTCCGTGGTGAGCGCCATGTCTTCGGTTTCCTCTCCGGCGGCCCAGGCGCGCAGCGCCGACTCGCTCAGATAGCAGATGGATCGGTCCAGGGGAGTCGAGGTGAACTGCCAGAACAGCGGAGTCCTGCCGGAGGGGACCGGCTTGGGACGCGCCTCCGCCTGTGCGTAGGCCGCCGCGCCCGACCAGGGATAGGCGGGGTACCAGAGCGGGACGGCGGCGGGCGCGTGGCCGGCCGCCAGGTCACTGCCGGACGTGTAGATCCCGACCCGCTGGTGGGGGAACGCGGCCTGCACCCTGGCGATCCAGGCCGTCGCGTAGGCACGGATCCCGGCCGCCGTGACCCCCGCGTAGTTGGCGCCGTCGGACCTGCGTTCCAGGTCCAGCCAGTGCACGAAACCCGGGCCGGCGTACGGTTTCACGGCGGCGACGTAGTTGGCCGCCTCCGCGCCGGCGTCCTGGTTGGGCCAGCCGAAGTGGTAGGCGCCGGGGACGAGCCCGGCGCCGGTGATCCCCGTGATGTGCAGGGTGAAGTGCGCGTCCCGGGTGTGCTCGCCCTCGGTGGCCTTGGCGAAGGCGAAGACGACGCCCTCCGCCTCGCGGGCCTTCCAGTCCTGGGCTCCCTGGAAGACCGAGAGATCCACTCCCCGGCATGTGGCCACGTCGGCCGCCCCCTCTGCTTCTCGTCGGACCCCTGTCCTGCCGGACAGGAACTGCCCCGGTGCGGGCACGGCGACGATGGCAGGCCTCCCGTGACCGGCGCGTCACAGCCGCGTCACCTCCTGCGGACGCCGCCCCCGACCGGGCACGGCACCATGCCGGCCAGGCGGGCCGAGGGCTCGATGCCGAGTTCCTCGCGAAGCAGCCGCCGGAACGCCTCGTAGTGCCGGATCGCCTCCACGACGTTGTGCTCGGCCAGGTGCACGGCCAGCACCGCGCAGTGCGCGCTCTCCCGCAGCGGCTCGATCGCCACGCACCTGAGGGCCGCCTCCAGCGCGAGCGCGTAGCAGCCGCGCACGGTGAGCCGGACGCTCAGTGACTCAAGTGCGTGCAGGCGCAGTTGGCGCAGCCGCTCGCGCTCCGGACGGATCCACTCCTCGTCCCAGCCGGGGAGCAGTTCCCCGCTCTCCAGGAGCACGAGCGGGGCCGGCGCGTCGACACAGGCCCGCGAGGACCCGGTCAACCTGAGCGCCGCCCGGGTGAAGTCGTCCACGTCCACGGACACGCCGTCCGTCAGGCACAGGCTGTCGCCGTCGACGCGCACCGCGGGCTGCCCCATCCGGCGCAGCCGCCACAGCACCGTACGCAGACTGCCGAGGGCGTGCTCCTCGGCGACATCGGGCCACAGCGTCCCGGCCACGACCGAGCGGGGCGCGTGCCCGTGCAGGCCGAGGTAGGCCAGCAGCCGCTGGGCGCTCGCCGGCACGGCCACCGGCCCGTCCGGTCCCTCCAGGCGGAAGGCGTCGAACAGGCGCAGCGCGGCCGGCTCCCGCGTCCGGGCCGCCGTACGGTCTCTTCGCGGCTCCGCCGTCAACTCGTCCGAGATCATCACCAGTCGCCGTTCCCCCGTGTCGCGGCCGCCGCCCGGGCGGCCGGTGCCGTGTTCCATGCCGTCCGCAGGCACCCGAGACGGTCAGCGTGGAGAGCCCGCGGCCGTCTGTCATGCCGCTTTCCGCTGAGCGGACCACGCGGCCGCGACCCGGGCCGGCCGGTCCGGTCACCGGAACGGCCCGTGACAGCGGGGACCGCGCGGAGCAGCCTGATGGGCCAACAGGGCGCCGGGCGGGCGCCGGTACGCATCGGGGGATGTACTCGTATGGGCCGTACGGATCGTGTGGAAGACAGAGCGAACAGCGGTACGACAGTGGCGCAGGTGATCCGGGTGGCCGTGATCTCACCGGTGCGCATCCATCTCCAGGGCCTGGCACACCTGCTGGAACTGGAGGAAGGGGTCCGGCTGGTGGGGACGGCGCCCGCGGTGGGGGCCGCTCAGCCGCTCCTGGCGGGGGCCGTGGCCGACGTGGTGCTCCTCGACATGACCGGGGACATGGCCGGTGAGCCGGGCCTCGACGCGCTGTACCGGCTGGCGGAGCGCACCGACGTCCCGTGCGTGGTGCTCGGCGTCTCCGACCGGCCCGACGCCGTGGTGGCGTGCGCGGAGGCGGGCATCGCCGGATACGTCACCCACGGGAGCTCCTTCACCGACCTGGTGGACACCCTGCGGTCGGCGACCCGCGGCGAGTTCAGCTGCCAGGCCGGGGTCGTCGCGGGACTCGTGGGACGGCTGGCCGCGCTGGCCAGGGTGCACCGGGGAGAGCGGGCCCCCAAACTGACCACCCGGGAGCTGCAGATCGTGGCGCTGATCGAGTCCGGACACGCCAACAAGGAGATCGCCCGGCTGCTGCACATCCAGTTGACCACCGTGAAGAACCACGTGCACAACGTCCTGGAGAAGCTCGGCGTGGACAGCAGGGGTGAAGTGGCGGCGGCCGTCCGCAGGTTCCGGCTGCCACTGCCCGCGCCGGTCCCCGGATCCGGATCCCGCACCGCTCCCTACGCGGATCGCGCGGATTCGTTCGCCTTCGAGAGGGTCTCGGCGCAGTCGCCCTGACACCCCTTTCGCACGAAGGGCCGGTACCGGATCCGGATCCCGGGCCAGACCCTTTCCGGGCCCCGGGGATTCATGCCGCACACCGGGTGCTCCACAAGACTCGTGGGCACCGCGAGCCGCGCACATCGGCGTGGCGCATCGCCGTACCGCCACCGGACGGGGCGCTCGCCACGGCGCACGCGGAGCGGGAGGACCCACCGAGGGGCGGCTGTTCGCCGGCGGCCCCGGGAGGAGAAGCACATGACCGTACGCATCAGGAGTCTGCTGGCATCGGGCCCGGTCCTGGTCCCGCTGAACAGCGGACGCACCGTCCGGCTGTCGCCCGGCCGGTGGTCGGCCGAACTGCGCGACACCGAGGTGGCGGACAACGCGAAGGTCGACACCCTGCGCAGGCGCGGCGACATCGAGGTCGAGGAGGCCGGCGACCGGCCCGAGACCCCCGCCGCCCAGGAGGCGGGCGCGGGCGCGGCGAAGGACCGGCGCCCCAGGAAACCCGCCGACCCCGCCGGATGACGGCGGCCACCCCAGGCTTCGACTCACCAAGGAGACGACCATGCCGACCCCGAGCTATCCGGGTGTCTATGTCCAGGAGGTGGCAGGCGGCGTCAGGCCGCTGGACACCGCCAGCACGTCGACGGCCGCGTTCGTCGGCCTCAGTGAGATGGGTCCGGACACCGGCGCCGGCCTGGTCACCAACTGGACGGACTTCCAGCGCGTCCACGGCTCGTTCATCGCGGACAGCTACCTCGCCCACGCCGTGTTCCAGTACTTCGCCAACGGCGGACGCCAGTGCTACGTCGTGCGCGTCACCCGCTCGGACGCCGCCGTCGCCAGTGTCACGGTGAACAACCGCGCGGCCGTCGCCGCGGAGGGGATGACCTTCTCGGCGAAGAACAAGGGCGACTGGGGCAACAGCCTGCTGCTCCAGATCGAGGACGCCACCCTGGACCCCGGCAACCTCTTCAGACTGACGGTCCGCCGGCAGACCGAGGCCGCCGTACTGCCGGACAGCCCGCAGGACCTGCCCGCGCTCGAGATCTTCGACAACCTCAGCATGGACCCGGCGTCTCCCGCCTACGTCGTCGACGTCGTCGGACAGACGTCGGGGCTGATCGACGCCGAGGTGCTGTCCACCAACAACGGCACCCAGCGCGGCGTCCACCGCGGCGGCCCGGGCCCGACCCTGCCGCTCGGCACCGACCTCGCCTTCCGGATCTCCCTGGACGGCGACGGCTACCAGCCGGTCACCCTGCCCACGGCGACGGGCACGGTCACCACGCTCACCGATGTGGCCGCCGCCGTCCAGACCGCGGTCCGCGCGCTGGTCAAGAGGAAGGCCTCGACCGACACGGCGGCCTTCTCCGGGTTCTCCTGCACCGCGGAGACCGTGGGGTCCCAGTCCCGGCTGGTGCTCCAGTCGGGCACCACCGCGGTCACCTCCTCCGTACGCGTACAGCCGGCGACGGCGCACGACGCCACCGCACTGCTCAGGCTCGGCGACGCCGCCGGCGGCCGCTCCGAGGACGGCATCGCGCCCCGCCGCCCCGCCGCCGTCCAGCTGCTCCAGGTCGGCGACGCCGGGATCGCGGCACCCGTCACGAGGACCACCCGCGGCTCGGACGGCGTCGCGGACCTGACCGAGTCCTCGTTCGCGGCCGCCTTCCCGCGCCTCGACCACGTCACCGACTTCAGCCTGCTGGCCGTGCCGGGGGAGAGCTCGCCCGCCATGGCCGATCTGGGCATGGCCTACTGCGCCGGCCGACCGCTCCAGGACGTCTTCTACATCGCCGAGACCGGCCGCACCGACGACACCGTCGCCGACGCGACCGCCTTCCGCTCCAGGCTCACCACCTCCAACTCCTACGGCGCCCTGTACTTCCCGTGGGTCAAGTCACCCGACCCCACAGGCCGTTCGGCGGACCCGGTACTGCTGCCGCCGGCCGGCTGCGTGGCCGGTCTCTACGCCCGCATCGACGCCGCCCGCGGCGTGTGGAAGGCACCGGCCGGCACCGAGGCCGGGCTCAACGGGGTCGTCGGCCTCGGCGCGGAACTGAGCGACGTCGACCACGGCAACCTCAACCCGCGGGGCATCGACGTCATCCGCCGCTTCCCCGGCGTCGGCGTGGTGGCCTTCGGCGCCCGTACCGTCACCGCCGACCCGCAGTGGCGGTACGTGCCGGTACGCCGCACCGCGATCATGCTCCGGGTCAGCATCTACAACGGCCTCCAGTGGGCCGTGTTCGAACCGAACGACGAGCCCCTGTGGGCGCAACTACGGCTGTCCATCGGCTCCTTCATGACCACCCTGTTCCGCCAGGGGGCGTTCCAGGGCGCCACCCCCGCTCAGGCCTTCTTCGTCAAGTGCGACGCCGAGACGACCACGCAGGCCGACATCGACGCCGGGGTGGTCAACGTCCTCGTGGGCTTCGCACCGCTGAAGCCCGCCGAGTTCGTCGTCGTGAAGATCAGCCAGCAGGCCGGCCTGGCGTCCGGGTGACCGCGGACGAACAACATAAGGAGCAGGGCCGATGCCCAAGTTCACTGTCAACAGCAACCGGTTCGACCCGTACCTGGGGTTCCGGTTCAAGATCAAGATAGACGGCCAGTACGTGGCGGGCCTCAACAAGTGCAGCCCCCTGAAACGGACCACCGAGGTCACCTCCTGGTACGAGGGCGGCGACGCCAGCGGACCGCACCAGATACCCGGCAAGACCCAGCACGCCCAGATCACCCTGGAGGCCGGCGTCACCCACGACACCACCTTCGAGGACTGGGCGAACAAGGTGAACAACTTCCAGGGGGACGCGGCGATCTCCCTGGCCACCTTCCGCAAGGACATCGCGATCGAGGTCTACAACCTCGGCGGCCAGAAGGTGCTGGCGTACAACGTCTACCGCTGCTGGGTCTCCGAGTACCAGGCGCTGCCCGAACTCGACGCGGGCGGCAACGCCGTGATGATCAGCTCCATCCGGCTGGAGAACGAGGGCTGGGCCCGGGACACCTCGGTGACCGAGCTCAAGGAGAGCTGAGGGGTTCCCCATGGGCGTGCTTCCCGGCGGCTACTGGGACCGGGCCGGACGGCTGCACCGCGAGTTCGAACTGGCCACCCTGACCGGCCGCGAGGAGGAACTGCTCGCCGGCGCCCACGCCGCGCACCCGGCGGCGCTGGTGACCGAGGTGCTCAGCCGCTGCCTGGCCCGCCTCGGCGACATCAGTCCCGTACCGCCGGAGGTGACCCGGCAGTTGCTGGTGGCCGACCGGCAGTACCTGCTGCTGCGCCTGCGCAGGGCCACCTTCGGCGACCGGGTGGCGGCCGACCTGGTCTGCCCCTGGCCGGACTGCGGGCGGCGGGTGTCGATCGGCTTCTCGATCGACGGCGTGCCGGTGGAGGAGGCGCGGGAGCGGGCGCCGGCCCACACCATCACGGCGTCGGACGGCACCGAGATCGCCTTCCGGCTGCCCACGGGCGCCGACCAGGAGGAGCTCTCGGACCACCTGGCGGTCAACGAGGCCGAGACGCTGACCGGGCTGCTCGCCAGGTGTGTCCTGCGGATCGGCGGGCAGGACGGCCCGCCCGGCCGCGAGGCGGTGGCCGCGCTCCCCGTGGCCGTCCGGGCCGAGGTCGAGCAGGCCATGCGGGAGCGGGCGCCCTCGGTCGAGCAGACGCTGGAGGCCGAGTGCCCCGAGTGCGGCCGTACCTTCCTGGCCCCCTTCGACGTCCACCGCTTCTTCTTCGGCGAACTGCGCACCGACGCCGGCGCGCTGTACCGCGAAGTCCACTACCTGGCCTACCACTACCACTGGAGCGAGACCGAGATCATGGCCATGACCCGCGACAGACGGCACACGTACATCGACGTGCTCGCCGACGCGATCGAGGTGCTCAACGGTGGCACCTGACGACTACGCGTACGCGGTACTGGCCGACGGCGCCCGCCCCTTCCGGCACCGCGCCGGCGTCCGCGTCCTGCTCGGACTGCCCGAGGACACGGGCGTACGGGTGAGCTTCGCACCGCCGGAGCAGCGGCGCTCCTTCCGCTACGTCCACGAGCACGCGGCCGATCCGACGGCCCCCTCGGGCTGGGACGACCTGCTGGGCCGGCCCGGCGCCGAGTACGACGCCCCCGCGCAGACCATGGGCGGGGACCCGGTCGGGCCGGCCGGGTCCGCTGACCCGCTCCGTGCTCCGAGGCGGGCGAGGGCGGCGACCGCGGCGCCCTCGGAGGCCACGACGACCGCCGCGCCCCTGGAGGTCACGGCGGCCACGGCGCCCCCGGAGGCCATGAGGACCGCGGCGGCCGCCGCCTCCACGGCGCCCGAGGACGCGGTGGCGACAACCGCGCGCTCCCGTGCGCCGGTTGGACCGGTCGTCACCGACCTCGTCATCCCCGGGGGCAGTCGGCCTCCGGCCGCCTCCGGCTCCCGGAACCAGCCGGGACCGGTTCGACAGCACCCCGCGTCGGCGGCCGCCGCGCGAACCGAGGAGAGCCGCCCGCCGACACCGGCGGCTCCACTCCTCGGACCACACCGCCCGCCGTCGCCCGCACCCCGGCATCACCTCCACGCACCGCAGGGCCCGGCCACCGCATCGGCCCCCGAGGTGCCTGAGGCGACGGAAGCGCGCGCACCCTCCGAACAGCCCGAAGCCCTCGCACCGGCACCGGACCCGCGCCCCCGCACTCCGCGGGCCGCACCCAGGCCCGGCGCCCGCCGGACGGCGGCCCAGCCCCCGACGCACGGCCCGCGTGACGAACCGCCGGTGCCCGGCCGGGCGGTGCGCGCCCCCTCCCGCGCGCTGCCCGACCGCCGGCCGGTCGCGACCACCGCCCCGGCCCAGGCGGCGCCCCGACGCAACGGCGACGAGGACGCGTCCGGGCCCTGGCCCGAGTCACCCCGGCACCGAACCGAGCCGCCGTACCGCAGGACCGGCACCCCGTCCGCCGCGCCCCCTCGGCCGCAACCCGCCGACCCCGCCCCCGCCGTCCCCGCGCCCCCGCCTGCCGCGGCGACCGCCGCCGCCCCCGCCCCGCCGCAGGTCCTGGTGGTCCGCGCCCCGGCAGCGCCGGCCGACGAGGCGGCCTTCTGGCAGCGCCGGCACCTCGGCCGGCTGCTGAACGGAGTCGTGCGATGAACGGAGTCGTGCGATGAGCGCCTCCACCGCGCTCGGCATGGTCAGCGCGTCCCTGCGCAACCTGCTGATCGGCGAGATGCGGCTGAGCCCCGCCCCCGACGTCACGATCCTCGCGCCGGACGAGCAGAGCGGCACCCGCCGGATCAACCTCTTCCTCTACAAGGTCGCCGAGAACCCCTACCTGAAGAACCAGGACTTCACCGTCCGCCCCGGCACCCCCAACCAACTCGTCCCGGCGCCCCTGTCGCTCACCATGTCCTACCTGCTGACCCCCTACGCGCCCAACGACCCGCAGGAGGGCAACGCCGCCGCACACCAACTCCTGGGCGAGGCCATGCGGGTGCTCTACGAGAACGCCGTCGTGCCCTCCGGCTACCTGGACCCGGGACTCACCGACGCCCGCGAACGGCTCCAGATCGCCGGCGACACCCTGGACCCCGAGGAACTGAGCCGGATCTGGACCACGTTCTCGCAGCCGTTCCGGCTCTCCGTCCTCTACCAGGTGTCCACCGTGCAGCTGGACCGGCTGCCCGCCGCCCGGCAGCCGCTGCCCGGCCGGGTGCGCCAGGTGGGCGTCCCCCAGGTCGGCGCCCCGCTCGACCTGCCCGAGGTCACCGCCATGACCCCGGCCGCGGGCCCGGCCGGCACCACGCTCGCCTTCACCGGTGTCCACCTCGCCCGGCGGGCCGCCACCGTGCAGGTCGGCGACCGCACCGTGTCCTCCGGTGCCGCCCTGCCCGGCGACACCTTCACCGCCGTGGTCCCGGACGACCTGCTGCCCGGCCTGTACGAGGTGCGGGTGGACGTCGCCCGGCTGTACCGGCGCACCTTCCTCTACGAGGTGACGCCGTGACCGCCTACCAGGACACCTTCGAACACCTCGCGGACGAACTCCGCCGGCTCGACCTGCTGATCGCCCTGCGGCTGAGGACGGCCGACCTGCAGAACGAGGCGTACCCGCGGGCCCAGCTGGACCGGACCGTCTACATCACCCGCGCGGAGGTCGACCTGCTGCTCACCGACGGCTTCGACGCCGGGAGCGGCGCGGGGGCCGCGGCCGACGCTCTCGCCCTGAAGCTGCTCTCCGCCGGGATCGACTCCAGAGTCCGGGACAGCGTCCGGGAGGGCGCCGAACCGCCCCTGGCCGCTCTCGGCAGGATCTTCGGTCTCTCGCCCGTGGAACTCGGTGCCGTCGTCGTCTGTCTGGCGCCCGAACTGCGCCGCAGGTACGACCGGTTGTACGCCTACCTCCAGGACGACATCACGCGCCGCAGGCCCAGCGTCGACCTGGTCCTCGACCTGCTGTGCGCGAGCGAGCGGGAGCGCTGGATCCGCGGCGGTACCTTCTCGGCCGGCGCCCCCCTGACGCGGTACGGCATCCTGCGCACCGTCGACGACCCGGGAAGTCCCTCGGGCTCGTCGGATCTCGCCCGGTTCCTGGTCCTCGATCCGCGGATCCGCGCGTTCCTGCTGGGCTCCGACGAGCCGGACGCCCGGCTGACCGGCCACGTCACCGTGTCCGGGCCGGACGAGCCGGACGAGGCGCCCGCTCACGCACCGGACGAGGCGCTCGCCGGCCGTCTGCTGCGGCTGGCCGCCCACCGCCGGGAGCCCGGCGTGCCGCCCCTGGTCTGCCATCTGCACGGGCCGGACGAAGAGGGCCGGGTCGACCTGGTCCGGCACGTCGGCGCCCGGCTGGAGCGTCCGCTGGTCAGCGCCGACACCGCGACCCTGACCGGACCGGACGGATCCGGGCTGCTGCGACTGGTCTTCCGCGAAGCCCTGTTGCGGGGCGCTGCCGTACATCTCGCCCACGCCGAGGCCCTGTTGTCCAAGGAGAACCGCACGCTGCTGCGGACGCTCACCGACGCGGTCGCCGACCACGGGCTGCCGGTCTTCCTCACCGGCGGATCCCGTTGGCCCGTGCGGGCGACACCGCTGCCCGTGCACTCGCTGGAGGTACCGCTGCCGGACCTGCCGCGCAGCACCGCGCTCTGGCGGGAGAGCCTCGCCGCGCACACCGGGCAGGCCGCCGACTGGGCGGCCGAACTGGCCGGCCGCCACCGGCTGCCCGCCGCGCGGATCGCCGCCGCCGTCCGCCTGGCCGACGACCGGCGGCGGATGGAGCCGGCCGCCCGCCCGCTGACCCTCGCCGACGTCTTCGCGGCCTGCCGGAGCCAGGCGCGGCACGCGCTCGGGCCCATGGCCGGCCGGACGGCCGCCCGCCGCGGCTGGGACGACCTGGTCCTGCCCGCCGACCGGATCACCCAGCTCCGGGACATCTGCGACCAGGTCCGCTTCCGCCGACTGGTGCTGCAGGACTGGGGGTTCGGCGCCCGCATGGGTCATGGGACCGGACTCAGCGCGCTGTTCAGCGGCCCGCCCGGAACCGGCAAGACCATGGCCGCGGAGGTGCTGGCGCACGAACTCGACGTCGACCTCCACCGGATCGACCTGTCCGGGGTGGTCAGCAAGTACATCGGCGAGACGGAGAAGAACCTCGCGCGGATCTTCGCCGAGGCGAGCACCGGCAACTCCATCCTCTTCTTCGACGAGGCCGACGCCCTGTTCGGCAAGCGCACCGAGGTGTCCGACGCGCACGACCGGTACGCCAACATCGAGACCAGCTACCTGCTCCAGCGGATCGAGGAGTACGAGGGCGTCGTCGTCCTCGCCACCAACCTGCGGCAGAACATCGACGACGCCTTCACCCGCCGGATCCGGTTCGTCGTGGAGTTCCCCTTCCCCGAGGCGGACGACCGCCACCGGATCTGGCGGACGCTGCTGCCGTCCACGGCCCCGCTGGCCGCGGACGTCGATCTCGCCCGGCTGGCGAGGGAGTTCGCGGTGACCGGCGCGAACATCAGGAACATCGTGCTCCAGGCCGCGTTCCTGGCCGCGGCCGAGGGGACCGGCATCGGGCGGCCGCACATCCTGCGGGCCACCCGCAGGGAGTTCGACAAGATCGGCAAGCTCTGGGCGGAGACGAGGGAGTCATGACCGACGGTTTTCCGAACAAGCCCCGGATCCTGCGGGGCGCCTTCGTGGAGTTCGGGCTGAGCGTGCCACCGCTGACCGTGGTGTTCCAGTTCAACCCCGTACAGCTGACCCGCAACCACGCGCTGACCTACGCGTTCCCCGGGGTACCCGCCGCGGCCCCGGCCGGTGCCGCGCCGGCCGCCGTGCCCCAGCGCACCCTGCGCCAGTGCCGCGGCGACTTCTCCGACCTGCTGGAGCTCCAGCGGCAGCAGCTGGTGAACGTCCAGGACCAGACCATCGCCTTCGACCTGCGCCTGGACGCCACCGACAGGCTCGACGACCGGGACGCGGTGGCCGAGCGGTTCGGCATCGCCCCGCAGATCTCCACCCTCGAACTGATGGTGTACCCGAAGGACGAGAGCCTGCTGGGCCGGGCCGCCGACGCGCTGCTGGGCAGATCCGAGGGGTTCAGCTTCAGCAGGAGCCCCAACCCGCCGCTGGTCCTCTTCGTCTTCGGCCGCAAGCGGGTGCTCCCGGTGAACATCACCGCGATGAACATCACCGAGACGGAGTTCAGCGCCGGCCTCGACCCGGTGCGGGCCACGGTGTCGGTGAACCTGACCGTCATCGAGGGGAACAGCGTGCCCTACCTGTACTCCAAGGCCATGGTCGAGGCGATGTCGGCGCTCAACGTCGCCAACGCCACCGCCGCCGCCAACGTCGTGGTCCCGGGGTGAGGCGGCGTGTTCGGCAGACTCTCCCGTTATCTCGCGGTGCCCGACATCGCGGTGGACGACGCGCGCGGCCGGGTGGTGGCGGCCAAGGACTTCCGGCCGCCGGCCCGGGCCACCGGCACCTTCACCCACACCGTCGACAGCGGCGACCGGCTGGACCAGCTGGCGTTCGCCTACTACCGCCGGCCCCTGTGGTACTGGCAGATCTGCGACGCCAACCCGGACTTCCTCTCCCCCCTGGACCTGCTGGACGGCGGACCGCTGGTGACCCACCGCTTCCCTCTCACCGCGGGCCCCGGAGACCCGCCCTGGGCCCTGCTGATCGACACCCTGAGCAGGACGGTGGGGGTGGACGACGTGACCGTGGTCGACGACGTGGCGCTCGTGCCGCAACCCGGCGGCGCGGTGCTGGAACAGGCCGAGCGGGCCGTGGTGGTGACGCATGTGCGGGCGGGCGTCGACGCGCCGGCGCTGTCCGAGGTGATCAGGTCCACCGGGTTCGCCGTCGGCGCCCCGGTGGAACAGGGACGGCTCGGCCGGCCCGTCGTCGTCCCGCCACCGGTGAGCTGAGGGGGCCGGCCGTGCAGAACGACCACCTGCTGATCGAGATCGACGGCGCCGAGGCCTCCGACCTCAAGTGCGACCTGATCGGCCTCGACATCGAACTCGACGACGAACTGGCCGGCCTGTTCCGGATGACCGTGGCGCTGCGCCCGAACGCGGACGGTTCGTGGACCCACCTGGACGACGGACGGTTCGCCCTGTGGCACGAGGTCGCCGTCACCGCCGGACTCGAGGACGACGCGCGGAAGCTGCTGACCGGCCACATCACCCACATCCGCCCCGAGTTCGGCCCGGGCATGGAGCAGTGCCGGCTGGAGGTGTGGGGGATGGACGCGAGCGTGCTCATGGACCGGACGGACGTGCTGAAGGCCTGGCCGAACATGAAGGACAGCGACATCGCCACCCTGGTCTTCCAGCAGGCGCGCCTGATCCCGCAGGTGGCCGACACCTCGGTGGTGCACCACGAGGAGACCTCGACCATCGTCCAGCGCGAGACCGACATCCGGTTCCTGCGCCGGCTCGCCCTGCGCAACGGCTACGAGTGCTTCGTGGACGGCGACACCGGCTACTTCCGGCCGCCCGAACTCGGGGAGCCCGTACAGGATCCGCTCAACGTGCACGCCGGCCCCCGGACGAACGTCGACCGGTTCAGCCTGGAGATCGAAGCGCTCACCCCGGCGGACGTGAACATGTCCCAACTGGACCACACCACCGGCGAGTTGCTGCAGGCCCGGTCCACGCCGGGCCGCGAGCGGGCCCTCGGCGTCCGGCGGCCCGCCGACCTCCTGCCCCCCGGTCTGACGCCCGGCCAGGTGACCGTCGCCCGCGCCGTCGCCACGGGCGCCCCCGAGATGGAGGCGATCTGCCAGTCCCTGCACGACCGCGGCGAGTGGTTCGTCACCGGCGAGGGCGAGGTCGCCGCCAACCGGTACGGCAGCGTGCTGCTGCCGCGCCGCACCGTCGTCGTCAACGGCGTCGGCAGGACCCACAGCGGCACCTACTTCGTCACCCATGTCACCCACCGCTTCCGCGAGGACAGCTACACCCAGCACTTCCGGGTCGGACGCAACGCCCTCGGCGGCCCGGCGGGTGTGTCATGACGGCGGAACTGGAGCGGGTGGTGGCCGACCTCGCCGACAAGGTCGAGCGCCGCTTCTACGGCAAGTACCGGGGCATCGTGCGCGACAACGAGGACCCCTCCCGGCTGGGCCGCCTCAAGGTCAGCGTGCCCAGCGTGCTCGGCCCCGACGTCGTCACCGGCTGGGCCGCCCCCTGCGCGCCCTACGGCGGCGCCGCCGGCCAGGGGTTCCTCTTCGTGCCCGAGGTTCTGGCCGGGGTGTGGGTGGAGTTCGAGGAGGGCGACCCGGAGTTCCCGATCTGGGCCGGCTCCTACTGGACCGCGCCGGACGCGGTCAGCGGACTGCCCAGGCCGCAGAACACCGACGGCACCGAGCAGTCCGACGTCCAGGACCCGCCCACCCGGAAGATCATCAAGACCCTCAAGGGACACACCCTCCAGTTCGAGGACAAGGACGGCGCGGAGTCGGTCGTCGTCCGGGAGGGCGGCAAGGGCCATCTGATCACCCTCACCGCGGACGGCGTCCGGATCACCGACGCCACCGGCAACCGGATCGAGCTCACGGACAGCGCGATGACCCTGCACGCCGCCGTGCCGTTCACCATCGACGCTCCCGGACAGCCCGTCCGGATCGTCTGCGACAGCATCGACTTCACGAAGGGCTGAGCCATGGGACACCTCCTCGTCGTCAAGGGCGACCCGGTACGGGGCACGGACCGGCACCACGTCCAGGGCCTGGGACCCAACCCCGCCCCGCCACCGCCCACCGCCCCCTACACCGGCACCGGCGACTACGCGTACCGCGGCTCGGTCACCGAGGCGCTCAGCACGTTCGTCACGATCGGCGGGTTACCGGTGGCCCTGGTCACCAGCCGCAGCGGCCTCGATCCCGGCGAGGACGCGCCGGGCGGCGGACACGCGGGCCCCGCGGGCGGCGACTTCGTGCCCGGCCCCGGCACGGTCGCCGTCACCCCCACCCCGGCCACCCTCCAGATCACCGACACGCCGCTGGGCACCGGCGTCCCCAACAGCGCGGCCGGCAGCGCCCTGCTCACCGTCGGCGGTGTCCGGGTGCTCCTCGACGGCGACGCCGTCGACACCTGCGACGGCCTCGGCACCCCCGCCGGCTCGACGGTCGCCGCCAACGGCCAGGACTTCGTGACGTGTTCCGGGTGAGGGAGGAAACACATGGCGACGGGATTCGGATTCCCGCTCGGTGTCGACGCCTCGGGAGCGATCCGGCCCGCCGGGGAGGACGCGGAGCTGCGCGGCAAGGTGATCCAGGTGCTGTTCACCGCACCGGGGGAGCGGGTGAACCAACCCGAGTTCGGCTGCGGCCTGTTCAACCTCGTCTTCGACCCCGCCGACCCGATCACGGCCGCCGCCGTGGAGTTCTCCGTCAGTGCGGCGCTCACCCGCTGGCTGGGGGACCTGCTCGTGGTCGGCGGAGTGGACGTCAGCTCCGACGAGGAGGCCCTGACCGTGGAAGTGGCCTACGTACGACGCAAGGACCTGGCTCCGCAGGCGCTCCGGGTCCACTTCAGGTAAGGGCGACACGATGGTGGAAATAGCGCAGGTGAACGGCCAGCCGGTCATCGACTACATGGCCCGCGACTACGAGAGCCTGCTCCAGGCCATGCGCGACCAGATCCCGCGCAAGCTCGCCCAGTGGACGGACTTCACCGACGAGGCCGACTTCGGGAACGTGCTGCTGCAACTCTTCGCGCACATCGGCGACATCCTCAGCTACTACCAGGACCGGGTGGCCAACGAGAGCTTCCTGAGCACCGCGCGGACCCGCCGCAGCGTCATCGACCACCTGCGGCTGATCGGCTACGAACTCGACACCGCGGCTCCCGCGGCGACCGAACTGACCGTGTCCGTACCCGGATCGGTCGCCTCGGTCGTCACGATCGCCAAGGGCGACGCGTTCGCCACCAGGAGCCGGAAGGACCGGCCGGGCGTCCGCTTCGAGTACACCGGCGAGGCGCCCCTGACCATCGACTTCGGCGCACTGACCGCCGACGCGGCGACCGGCCGCAAGACCTTCGGCGGCCTGCCCGTGCAGGAGGGACGGCTGATCGCCGACGAGGTGCTCGGCATCTCCGACGGCACGCCCGACCAGCGTTTCCCGCTGGCCCGCCCCCGGGCCGTGCTCGGCCGGCCGGCCGCGACCGGGACCGCCGACACGGACGTCCTGCTGCTGACGAGCCTCTCGGGGACCGTCGACCGGTGGACGCGCCGCGAGAGCCTCGCCTTCAGCCAGGCCGGGCAGAACGACTACGTCATCGAGGTCGACGAGAACGACCGCGCCACCGTGGTCTTCGGCGACGGCGCCTTCGGCTCGGTACCGCGCCAGGGCGCCCGGATCACGGCGACCTACCGGGTGGGCGGCGGATCGGCGGGCAACGTGGCCGCGGCAGCCGTGGACACGATCGCCGACGCTCCGCAACTCGCCCTGCTGGGCGCGCAGATCACCAACCCGCTGCCCGCCACCGGCGGCGCCGAACGCGAGGACATCGCGCACGCGGTCCGGCAGGCACCGGCCGTCTTCCGCTCGCTGCGCCGGGCCGTCACGGCACCCGACTTCGAGGCGCTCGCGCTCAGTTACAAGGGCGTCGGCAAGGTGCGCGCGGCCGCCACCGGCTGGAACGAGATCACCCTCTACGTCGCCCCCGAGGGCGGCGGCAAGGTCAGCGACGTCCTGGCGGCCGGCCTCACCGGCTACTTCGAGGACAAGCGGATGCTCAGCCAGATCGTCGAGATCGCCGACGTCGACTACGTTCCCGTCTTCGTCACGGCCGAGATCGCGGTGCAGAGCTTCCACGTCCCCGCCGACGTCGTCGCCGCGGTCCAGCGGGCCGCCGCCGACCTGCTCGCCTTCGACCGGGTCGACTTCCAGCAGAGCGTCTACCTCAGCCGCTTCTACGAGGACAGCCAGAGCGTGCCGGGCGTGGTCTTCGTCAACATCACCGAGTTCCGCCGCGGCGACCGCCCCCTCCCCGCCGTGGAACCGCACGGCACCATCACCCTCGGCCCCAACGAGGTACCGGTGGTGCCGACCGACGCCGACTACGCGAGCGGCCTCAAGGTCGTCCTGATCGAACAGGCGGGTGGCTGACCGTGCGCCTGCTCGACATCTCCGCCACCGGCCACTCCGACGGCAACCGCATCGACCTCACCTGGGCCTACCCGGACGGGGCGGCCCCGGCAGGCGTACGCGTGGTGCGCCGCGAGGGCACCCACCCGGCGGACCCGGACGACGGCACCACCGTCGCCGAGGGCACCGCACTCACCACCGCGACCGACGACGGCCTGCGCGGCGAACACGTCTACTACTACGCGCTGTTCCCCTACACCGGGAACCCGCGGGCGTACGACCCCGACCCGCACAACGTGGCCTCGGCGACGGCCGTGACACCGTACGGATTCGCCGACCGCCTCTACGGCCTGCTGCCCGCGCTGTACCGCCGCTACGACGCCGACCGGCCCCCCGCCCGCAGGGGGCCGGGACCCGCCCTGGACACCGACCCCGGCCAGCTGCGCGGGTTCCTCGACCTGCCCGGCGCCGAACTCGACCGGCTCTACAGCCTGGGCCGGGCCGCCCTCCGCCTCGCCGACCTGGAGCGGGTGGACGGCCGACTGCTGCCGCTGCTCGCCCAGTGGATCGGCTGGCACACCGACCACGGCCTGCCGGTCGCCGCCCAGCGGGGCGAGATCCGCCACGCGCCCCGCCTCTACCGCACCACGGGCAGCGTCCCCGCGCTGGACGCCACCGTCGCCCGGGTCACCGGCTGGACCAACCGCACCAAGGAGTTCGTCCACAACGTCGCCCGCAGCAACCGCCCGGAACGCCTGAACCTCTGGTCGGCCCTGCGCGACTCCACCGGCACCTGGAGCACACCGGCCCTCGCCTCGCTCGACTTCGCCCACGACGGCCGCCCGGCCGCCGTCCAGGAGACCGACGGTTCGACGCTGGTCCTCTACCACACACGCCGTCAGCACGGCTGGGACATCTGGTCCAAGCGGTTCGCCGACGGGGCCTGGCAGCCGAGCCTGCCGGTCACCGACGGACCCACCGCCGACAAGAACCCGGCCGCGGCCCGCCAGGGCGACACGCTGTGGCTGTTCTGGCAGACCTACGACCCGGCGCAACCGCCCGGGGAGCGGCACTGGCGGATCTCCTTCGCCACCCGCACCGGCACCCGGTGGAGCGCGCCGGCCGTGTTCGGCGACCCGGCGGCCGAGCGCCGGCTGCCGGCCGCGGTGGCCGACGGCAGCGGCGGCCTGTGGCTGTTCTGGCTGGAACGGCTCTGCGGGGTCTGGCAGTTGCGCTACAACCGGCACGACGGCACGGCCTGGCAGCTGACCACGCCCGCCGCCTTCCCGCTCGACGGCGGCCAGGACCCGCGGGTCGAGGACGACCTGTGCGTGGTCCTGCACCCCACCGCCGACGCCGGACGGCTCTGGCTGTTCTGGGCCCGGCACGACCCGGCCGGCGCGGACGGCCGGCGCCGGTGGAGCGTCCTGTACCGCGTCAAGCAGGGACTCGACCCGGCCGCGGCCGACTGGTCACCGGTGCGGCCGCTGCCCAGAACCACCGACGACTTCCACGACCGCCAGCCCGCGCCCCTCGTCGCTCCGGACGGCACCGTCGAGGTGTTCTGGTCCTCCACCCGGCAGGGCGGCTGGTCGATCCTGCGGGCGGGCCTGACACCGGCCACCCTCGCCTGGGACACCCCCCGGCAGGTGATCGGCGATCCCTACGCGCGCCGCGGCCCGCTGGCCGTGCACACCGGCACCGCCACCCTGCTGACGTACCGGTCCAACGAGTCCGTCCCGTACGTCAGCGAGGAGTTCGGCGCCACCCGCACCCTCGACCACCGCTACGCGGGGACCACCAGCGTCGACACCAGGGACACCGCGAAACGCGAACGCCGCGGCACCTACGAGGACTTCCAGACCTACACCTACGACACCGGGTCCGGCGGCACCCGTACCGACGCGGACCGGATCGCCCGGGACACGGTCGGGCTCTTCCTCACCCCCGACACCGCCGATCCCGCCCGGATCGCCGCCGCGGCCACCCGGCTCGCCGGCACCCTCGCGGACTTCGTCCCGGTCAGCACCCGACCGGTCCTCATCACACCACCGTCCAGCGGCCCCGGCCGCACAGCCCGGGGAGGGGGTCACCGTGGGTGACTTTTCGCGCAGCACCTTCGACCGCGTCAAGCACTACGTGGGCGTCCGGCTCCAGCAGGGCGTCCCCCTCGTGGACGCCGACTGGAACGAACTGGAGGACATCCGGCGCTTCGAGGTCGAGGCGTTCCTCAAGTGGTTCGTCGGCGACGGCGTACCGGCCGGGAACGACGGGTTCCGCATCCAGGCCGCCGCGGGCGGCGGAGTAGGCACCGTCCGGCTCTCCCCGGCGGCCACCGGCACCCTCGACTCCTCGGTCGCCGTCGACCTGGGCGCCTCCACCGCCGCCGCGGCCCTCGGTTTCACCGCCGTCAACCGGCAGGCGTCCCGGGGCCTGGCCCCCGCGCGCCTGACCGGAGACGCCGCCCAGCCGTTCGCGCTGACGCCCGGCATGACCCTGGTGATCTCGGCGAACGGGGCGGCGCCCCAGACGGTGACGTTCACCGCGAGCGGCTTCGCCAACCTCGCCGCCGCCACCGCCGCCGAGGTGGCCGCGGTCGTCAACGCCGCCGCGAACCGGGTGTCCGCCTCGGCCGGCACCGGCGACGACTTCTTCGTCACCGGCGGCGACGGCACCCCCGAGGGAGCCGGGCGCTGCCTCGCCGACGGGCGGGACGCCGTCCACGAGGGCCGGACCGCCTACAGCTCCCAGCCGCTGTACGCCAACACCGCGCTGGCCGCGGCCTGGGGCGTCCCGGTCGTCCCCGAAATCGCCGCCCCCACCTCGGGCACCCGCTCCGACCTGGTCTACCTGGACCTGTGGGACCGGGAGGTCACGGCCGCCGAGGACGACACCCTCGTAGACCCGCTGGTCGGGGTCGAGACCTGCGTACGGGTGCGGCGGGAATGGACGGTACGGGTCCGGCCCGGCGCCACCCAGGCACCGGCGGCCGGGGACACCGACCACCTCACAGGCCACGCCTACCTGCCCCTGGCGCGCCTCACCCGGCAGGCCGCGACCCCCGCCGTCCGGCCGGCCGCCCTCACCGACCTGCGCCCGCGCAACCTCCAGATGCCACCGTCCACCCTGGTCGACGACGTCCTCGGCACCACCGCCGACGACTACCGCAAGGGCCTCGACCGGCCCCGCGTCAGCCTGCGCGACGCGATCAACGCGCTGCTGGCCGGCCGGCTCCCGCCCAGCCCCGAGATCTCGGTGTCACCGGGGGACAAGTCCGACCTCCTGAACAAGGCCAGCGTGGTCGACGCGGCCGGCGGACTGGTCGCCGTCTGGCAGTCCCCGAGATCCGGCACCAACCAGATCCTCGTCGCCCGCCTCGACCCCTCCCACCCCGAACTCGGCTTCTCCCTCGCCCCGCCCGTCACCACCGACGGCCAGAACATCGAGCCCGCGGCGGTGGCCCTGCCCGGCGGCGACCTCGTCGTCGCCTACCAGAACGGGCTCCTGGACGGACCCGGCACGGACGTGCTCATGAAACGCGGCCCGCTGGCCGGCCTCGGCGCGGCCACCGCCCAGCAGGTGGCCGCCACCGCGAGCCCCGTGTCGGACCAGCGGGTGCGCGCGGCGCTCGCCGGGGACCAGGTCGTGTTCTTCACCCACCAGAGCAGCTCCACCCTCAAGCAGTGGTTCTACCGGCGCTACCGGCACACCGACAACGTCTTCCTCGACGTCGCGCCGGTGGCCCTGTCGGCGACCGGCCTGACCCAGCGCGACCTGCACGCCGCCTCGGCCGACGGCAAGGTGTGGGTGGCCTACGCGGACGGCGCCAATCTCCAGATCCTGCGCTTCAACCCGGTGCCGACGACCACCAACCCGCAGGACCCGCCCGTCATCGACCTCAAGACGACCGTCGCCGCCGCCGGTGAACTCTCCGTCTTCGTCCTGGCGCTGAGCGGCACCGAGGTCCTGGTCCTCTACGACGACGGCACCGGTCTGACCGTCGTCTCGGGCAACAACGGCACCTGGAGCTCGACCAGGGTGCCCGACTCCGACGCCGCCGACGCCACACCCGCCGCCGTACGCGACGCGGACGGCACGGTCTACCTGGTCAGCAACAGGCCGGCCGCCGGCGGCGGCAGCGACCTCGTGCTGCGCCGCCGGACCGTCATCGGCGGCACCTGGACCGCCGCCCAGCGCCTGGTCACGGGCGCACAGGCCAACCTCAGTCCGCATCCCTTCCTCGTGCCCGACCTGGGCCTGTGGCTGCTGTGGGTCAGTACCCGCACCGGGGACGCCGACGTCTACGCCAAACAGATCATCACCGCCATCTAGGGGGAATCCCGTATGTCCGTACCGTCCGTCAGTCCGATCACGGCGAACCAGCCGAACTACACCATCTCCGACTCCTCCGCCTTCGTCGCCGTGTTCGAGGCGGACATCAACGCACTGGACGAGCAGGGCTTCACCCTCACCTACCCGGACGGCCTGCCGGGACTGTCCCTGTCCCTGGTCCACATGACCCAGACGCCCGAGCCCGCGAGCACCTACATCGGACGCACCGCGCCCGTGCCCCTCCCGGCGGGCGGGAACGTCTCCCACTACTCCGTCCCCATCAGCCAGCCCTCCGTCTCGGGCGGCACCGCCACCCTCTCCGTCAACATCGACGAGAGCAGCGGCAACGGCAGCGCCCCGCAGGAGCGCTGGGAACTGCGTGCCTCCGCGGACGTCCCCGCGACCTGGACACTGAGCCTGTCGAGCGGGAACGTCGAGGTGAACTGGCTGGCCGTCGACCCGGTGGCCGCGCTGACCGTGCCGGCCCACGCGCTGGAACTGCAGCCGGTCGACCTCAACGCCGGCGGCGCCGTGTCCACCCACACCGTCGCCGGTGCCCTCCCCTCCGGGATCACCCTGGCCGCCGAATACCAGTGGTCGTACACCGGTGCCGCGCCCGTCCTGGAGATCACCACCGACACGAAGACCACCACCCCGGCGCTGACGATCCACACCCCGGGTGTCTACGAGCCCGTGCCGCTGGACTTCACCGTCGCCACCTCGCTCACCGACTCGGCGGGCTTCTACACCGACCTCCTGCGCAGTACGAGTGCCCCCGCGAGGACGACCGTGGCCCAGCGCGTCCAGGACATCGTCCTCGTCCTCGACCGCTCCGGCAGCATGGCGTCGGAGAACCGCTTCGAGAACGCCAAGACCGCCTGCCGGGTCCTCATCCACCTCTTCGACGGGCTGCGCGAGAACCTGAACACCGACGACCGCGTGGCCGTCATCGCCTTCGAGGACGAGGTCGCCGGATTCCGCGGCGGTGCCCCCTCGAGCCGGATCCAGACCCTGCTCCCGCTGACACCGCTGCCCGCCGCGGTGGCCGCCATCGACGACCCCGCCTTCGACTTCGGCGTCCCCGGCACCAACACGCCGATCGGCGACGGCCTGATCGCCGCCATCGACCTGCTGGCCGCGTCCGGGACCATCACCGACCAGCGGTTCACCATCATCATGTGCACCGACGGCCTGGAGAACAGCGGCACCACCGCCCTGGTGCCGTCCTCGGCGGTCAACGGCGCGATCTCCTTCCAGGACGCCGTCAACTCCCGGCCCGCGCGCCGGGCCGTGCTCGACTCCGGCCGCTGCAAGCTCTCCACCATCGCGCTCGGACCCACCGCCGACCAGAACGTCCTGAACCAGCTCGCGAACTTCGGCGCCGGCCGGTTCGCGCTCGTCTCCAACCCGAGCGAACTGGCCCAGTCCTTCGGGGAGATGCTGGCCAACGCCCAGACCGTCAACCTGCCGGTCAAGCAGACCACCCCGACCACCGGCGTGCCGGACCCCGACGGCGCGGTGCCCGCCGTCTACCTGTCCACCGAGCCGGACGCCGACCGCCTGGTGCTGGCGGTGACCCCGCCGGACGGCGAGACCCTCTTCACCGGCACGATCCAACTCGCCCGCTGGGACGGCTCGTCCTACCTCCCCGAGCCCATCACGATCCTTTCCACCGCCTCGGACCGCGCGACGTCCGTGGCCAAACTCCCCGCCCTCGCGCAGGGCGAGCCCATCCACTGGCGGGTCATCCACGGCTCCGGCCCCTCCACCGCCGAACCGCTCACCCCCGGCCAGGTCCTCGCCTACGTCGACCTGCACCTGCTGGCCGACATACAGCTCGACCGGTCCGCGTACCTCACCGGTGACCGGATGAACCTGACCGTGCGGATCCGGCAGGACGACAAGCCGATCACCGGCGCGACCGTCAAGGCCGTGCTCGACGCGCCCGCCGTCGGTCTCGGCGAACAGCTCACCGCCCTCGGCGCCGTGCCGACGGACGCCGCGCACGACGACCGGGACGAGCCGACCTGGATGGAGGCACGCATCGGCACCCTGCTGGCCCACAGGAAGTGGCACCAGCTGCCGCGCAACTGCCCCACCGGCGGCCTGTTCGTCGACGGCACCGACGAACTCTCCGACCCGGACGGCAACGGCAACTACACCAACACCTTCGCCCAGGTCCTCAAGGAGGGCACCTACACCTGGCACCTGTCCGTGACCGGGCAGGACACCAACGGCAACACGTTCACCCGGCAGTTGAGCACCTCGACGTTCGCCGGGGTGAAGGTCGACCGCAAGGCCACCAAGATCAAGGTGACCCGGCTGCACAACGACCCGAGCGGACTGCTCGCCGCCCTCGTCGTCATCACCCCGCAGGACGCCCGCGGCGAGGACCTCGGCCCCGGCAAGGACGACTCCGTCATCTGGTCGCTGAGCGACGGCACCTTCCAGCACGTCCTCCAGCACCAGCCCGCGCCGGTCCAGACCGACGGCACCTACCAGCGGGTCGTCCTCTACACGAACCGCCAGTCGCCGGCGCTCGTGGTCCGCGCCGCCAAGGTGGTGCTGCCGACGATCGACGTCCGCAAGCGCCTCCAGGGCTTCACGGACTGACCGACCACAGGGCACGACCAGGGACGGAGGCCGACCGTGTTCGAGCAGCAGAACGCACCCAAGCCCGCGCACGCCAGGGCGGGCGATCCCGCCCACCGGCCTCCGGCCCCGGCCCCGGCCCCACCCGGCCTACGGCGCGCCGTGGGCAACGGCGCGCTGGCGGCCGCCGCGGAGGCCGTCCGCGCGCTGGACGGCCCGGGGACCCCGCTCGGCGCCGGCCCCCGGGCCGCCGCCGAGCGGGCCGTCGGCCCCGTCCCCATCGACATCCGGGTGCACACCGGGCCCGGGGTCCGGGTCGCGGCCCGGGCGGCGGGCGCCGCCGGCTTCACCTTCGGCCGCGACATCGGCATCGCCACCGGGCCCGGCCAGGACATCCCCCAGGAGCTGCTGGTCCACGAGGCGGTGCACGCCGCCCAGCAGAGCGCGGGCGGCACCGCCGACCCCGGCGAAGCCGAACGGCAGGCCGCCGCGGCCGGCCGCGGCGCCCCTGCGACGGCCCTGGCAGGCACGGGGGCGTCCTACGTCGCCTGGGCCCCCGAGGACTGGCTGACCACCACCCCGGACGTCCGCCGTTACGGGCTGTCCGACCTCGTCGACGAGGCACGCGCCGTCGATGAATGGCTGAGCCGGCAGATCGCCTCGACCCCCGACGTCGACCGGATACTGGAAGCCAGAGCCGCCATCCAGGCCGAACTCGCCGCCCGGGCATCCGCCCTGACCCCGGCCGGCCCACGGGCCCGCCCCGCGCCGGCACGCCGCGGCCGCCGCGGCACCCCGGCTCCCGCCCCCGAACCGGCACTCCCCGAGACCGAGATCCCGCACGCGCTGCGGGACCGGGCCAGCACCCCGCTCACCGATCCCGCGGAGATCCGCGCCGAGGCCGACCGCATCGCGGCCTGGCTGCGCGGACCCGACGTCAGCCGCGCCGACCGCGCCACCCTCCTGCGGGAACTCGCGCTCCTCGCCCCCGCCGTCGCCGCCGACCTGGACCGTGCCGGCGCACAGCGCCAACAGGCCCGCCTCGCCCGGGCCCTGGCACCCGCCGGCACCCAGGACCGGGCCGGTGTCCTCGCCAACCTGCGCATCGTCGAGTCGATCAGGCCCTACGACGCCGTCCCCGGTTCCGCCTACGTCGCCCACGAGGGCGAGCTGCTCGTCTTCCCCCTGGAGACCGCCCAGCGGGTACGCGCGGAGGTGCTGGCCTCGCTCGCGGAGGCCGCCCGCCGCGCCCGGGGCATCAACGACTCCACCGAGTTCCGCATGAACGAGCACCTGCGCCTCAACTACGAGGAACAACCGGTGGTCGGCTTCCTGGTCAGCGTCGTCAGCCGCGAGGAGCCGGTGCAGCTCCAGGCGCGCGTACTGGGCCCGCTGGCCGCGTCCAACGCGGCGCTCGGCCGCTTCCGGGCGGCGGCGCGCGGCGGATCCCTCGTGGACATGGCGGACGCCGTCCTCACCGCCGTGGAACAGGCCGACCAGGCCCAGCAGACCGTGCTCGACGGCATCGACCGCGCCGTGTCGGCGGCGGGCTCGATCGTGCGCGGTCTGGAGATCACCCGCAATCTGGCCTTCACCGTCGCCCTGTCCGTGGGCGCGATCCTGGCGGCCCCGGTGGTCGCCGCCGGGGCCGCGGGCCTCGGCGCCACCGGCCTCACCGCGACCGTCCTCACGGCCGCCGGCACCGGCACCGTCGTGGGCGGCGAGGGACTGGTCCTCGGCTTCACCGCGGGCGCCGGCGGTGAACTGGCCGCCGGACACGGAGCCCGCGCCGCGCTCTCGGCCGGCCTGGACGAGGGAGCGCGGGTCGGACTGCAGGGCGTCTCCATCGGCGTCGGCGGCGGCGCCAGCCTCGGTCTGGCCCGCACCCTCGGCGTCGGCGCCACAGGCCTGACCAGGCTCCAGTCGATCGGCCGCGGCGCGCTGGCCCAGGGCGGCGGCAACGCCCTCGGCGGGGTCACCGGCGCCCTGCTCACCCCGCCCGAGGGCACCGGCCGCGCGGACGCGGCACTGCGGGCCGGTCTCACCGGCTTCGGCCTCGGCGCGCTCGGCGGCGTCGCGGGCAGCTACGCGCAGGGCCTGTCCTCACCGACCGCCCGCCTGGCCGTCGGCGTCGGCCTGCCCGGCCTGGCCGGCGGCGGCGCCACCTACCTGGAGACCGGCGACCTGGAACAGTCCGTGCTGGCGGGCGGCACCGCGCTCGCGGTCGGCGCCCTGACGACCGGGCGGCCCACCGGAATCCGGGAAGGCGCCCAGCAACGTGCCTTCCGCGCCGGGCAGTCCGTGCGCCGTGGCATCGACTTCGCGGGCCGGCAGACCCGTTCGGCCGTGGCCGGTGCCCTGATCGGCTTCGCCGACCCGGTGCCCGCCCTGCGCCTGGAGGACACCCCGACGGCGGTCGCGCCGTCGGGCGGCCGGCGGTCCGGCGCCGCGCAGGCGCCCCCGCCCCCCGCTCCCACCCGGCGGGCGCCCGCGACCTCCGCCCGGCTGATCTCGCGCGGCGCGTTCATCGTCAACCCGGCCCGGCAGGTGACCGACCCGTTCTCCGGCGAGGTGCTCGGCCAGCGGTCGGCGTCGGCGCAGACCGCCGCCTCGGTGATCACAGGACCCCGCGCCGACGTGGCCGAGGCGGCCACCTGGCGGGCGGCCCTGGACCGCGGCGAGATCGGCATCCAGGCCCCGCTGGGCGCCAACGTGTCGGGCCCCGACTTCATCACCGCCTCGGTCGACCCGTCGGGCGACATCACGATCTACGTCAACGACACCAAGCTCTCCACGACGGGCCGCTTCCCCACCCCCGCGACCGCGATCCCCGTCACCTGGGGAGCGGAGGTCGCCGCCGCCATCGCCCCCGGCCGCCTCGGCCTCGGGGATCCCGTCCTGGAGGCGGCCGTACGGCAGGCCTTCGCGGCCGGCCGGGTCCAGATCCGCCAGATCAACGCCGACTACAGCCCGAACGGAGGCGGCCGTGTCACCGGCTTCTGAGCCTGCGGTCCGGCCTCAGCCCGGTGCCGGGCCCCGCCGCGCGGTCTCGGCGCCGGTCCGCGTGGGACCGAGCCGCTCCAGGAGCCGGGCGCGCAGCGGATCCGTGTCCGGCAGGCCGAGTTCGGCGGTGATGGCCAGGGCCTGGGTCCACGCGGCACGGGCCGGGTACGGACGGCCGATGGTGTCGTGGATGTCACCGAGACAGAGCAGTCCGCCGGCCTCGCCGTGCCGGTCGCCCGTCCGCTGGAACAGGTCCAGGGCCTGCTGGTAGCGGTCGACGGCCTCGGCGTGCTCGCCGAGCCGGTGGTGGATGTAGCCGAGGCTGTCCTGGATGTGGGCCTGCCCGTTGAGGTCACCGGTCTCCAGCGCCAGCTCGAGGGCCTGCCGGCAGTGTGTCAGGGCCTGCGGGTGGTCGCCGCGCTGGGCGAGGATCCAGCCGATGTGGTTCAGGGCGGCGGACTGCCCGGCGCGGTCACCGGCGGCCCGGTGGTGGGCGAGGCTGTCGTGCGCGTGGCCGAGCGCCTCGTGGTGCCGGCCCTGCGCCTGCGACATGCGGGACAAATGCTGGTGGATGCGGGCCCGCCCGGCATGGCTGCCGGCCTTCCCGAACAGCTCCAGAGCGCGCAGATAGTGACGGCGGGCCTCGTCGGGACGGTCCAGCCGGTCCTCGGCGAGCCCGGCGCCCCGGTGGGCCTCGGCCTGCCCGGCCTCGTCGCCCGCGCGCCGGGCGGCGGACAGCGCCGTGGAGTGCGCGGCGATCAGCGCCCGCCAGTAGCCGTGCCGGTCCAGATACGTGGTGAGTGCTGAGGCCAGCCGCCAGGTGTGGCCGGGGAAGCCGTCGGCGGACGCCCGCTCCACGGCGGCGAGGAGCACCGGGTGCTCGGTCGCGAACCAGGCCTGTGCCTGCCGGTGGTCGGTCAACTCCTCGGCCGGGCTGCCCGGTTGGGCGGGAGGCAGGGGGGTCGGGCTCGGCCGGGGGGTCAACAGGGCGTCCGCCCGGTGGGCGGTGTGCAGATAATGGTCGAGCAGGCGGTGCGCCGCCGCGCGGCGGTCGTCGTGACCGTCGTGGGCGCGGACCAGTTCGGCGGCGTAGGCGCGCAGCAGGTCGTGGAAGGTGAAGCGGCCGGGGGGCTCCTCGGCCAGCAGGTGTCCGCGGACCAGTTCGGCCAGCAGCACCCGGGTGCGGGCGGCCGGCAGACCGGCCAGCGCGGCCACGGCCGGCAGCGCGACGTCGGGGCCGGCGTGCAGCCCCAGTAATCGGAAGAGCCGGGCCGAGTCGGCGCCGAGCGCCTGGTACGACCACGAGAACACCGCCCGTACCTCGCTGCTGGCCTCCCCGCCGTCCAGGGCGTCCAGGCGCCCGTCGGCCCGGCGCAACTCCTCGGCGAGCGCGGCGAGCGGCAGACCGGGCTGGGCGGCGGCCCGGGCGGCGACGATCGCCAGCGCGAGCGGCAGGCCCGCGCACCGGCCGACGATCTCGCGGACGGCGCGCGGATCCGCGTCCACCCGGGCCGCGCCCAGCCGGCGGATCAGCAACTCCCGCGCCTCACCGCGGGTGAGCATGCCGACGGTCAGCAACTGCGCCCCCTCGGTGGCGGCGAGGCCGGTCAGGGACCGTCGGCTGGTGATGAGCGCCAGGCAACCGGGCGCCCCGGGCAGCAGGGGACGTACCTGTTCGGCGTCACGGGCGTTGTCCAGCACCACCAGCACGCGGCGTCCCGCCAGCAGGCTGCGGTACAGGCCGACCTGTGCCTCGAGTCCGGCCGGGATACGGGCCGGCGGCACGTCCAGGGCGTCCAGGAATCCCCGTACCGCCTCCGCCGGGCTCATCACCGATCCGCCGGGCGCGAACCCGCGCAGGTTCACGTACAACTGGCCGTCGGGGAAAGCCTGCTGGGAGCGGCGCGCCCAGTGCACGGCGAGCGCGGTCTTGCCCACCCCGGCCGTGCCCGACACCGCTGTGATCACCACGGCGGACGGCTGGTCCGCCGCCGACCGGAGGATGTCCTCCAGCCGGGCGAGTTCCTCACCCCGTCCGGTGAACCCGCTCACCCCCATGGGGAGTTGGCCGGGCACCGCGCCGGGCCAGGGCGCCGGCCCCGACCGGTGTGTCGGCCGGGCCTCGGCGGCGGTGCCGACCCGGGTCCGCACCGCCGGTGCCGCGGCGGACCCGGCCCGGCCGCCCCGCAGGACCGCCTGGTGGACCTCGCGCAGCTCGGCACCCGGATCGGTGCCCAGTTCCTCTGCCAGCCGCTTGCGGAGTGCGGCGTAGCAGTCCAGCGCCTCCGCGCTGCGGCCGACGGCGTGCAGTGCCCGCATGAGCGCCCCGGTCAGCGGCTCCACCAGCGGGTAGGCGTCGAGGAGTTCGGTCAGCGGGCCGATCACGACGAGCGGGTCGCCGACACGTGATTCCACCCGGGCCCAGGCGACCGCGGCGTCCACGTGCTGCCGCCGCCAGGCCTCCCGCACCTGTGCCGCCCACTGCCCGCCGAGTCCGGCCAGCGGTTCACCGTGCCACAGGCCGAGCGCCTCGCGCAGCAGCGCCGCCCGCGAATCGTCGGGCAGTCCCGCATCGCGGGCCCGGCCCGACAGGTGCCGGAACCGGTGGATGTCGACCTGGTCCGGGCGGGCCTCCAGGAGGTAGCCGGCCGAGCGGCGCACCAGCCGCAGCCGGGACTCCTCGGTCTCCCCGGTCTGTTCGCACAGCCGGCGGAGCCTGGCGACATGGGCGTGCAGCGCGCGCCGCGCCCCGTCCGGCGGGTCGGCGTCCCAGACCCGCCGGATCAGCACGTCGGCCGGAACCGGCCGTCCGGCGTCAACCGCCAGCGCGGCCAGTACCGTTCGGCGCTGCGGCGGGCCGGCCTCGACGGTCCGGCCCCGCGCCGAGAGCTCCACGGGACCGAGAAGGTGCAGTTCCACCACGGCATCCACACTCCCCGCACGGGCGTTCTTCACTCGGAGCACACAATCTCGTGCCGCACGACAACCTATCGACAACGTTCTCAGCCACACTCGAACTTCAGTCTGATGGCGCGGAGTTCAGTCTGCTGGGGCGGAGAGTGTCCGCGCACGGCGGCACACCGCACGCGGGGAGCGGTGGTACGGGGAGCCGGTCCGGCGGTAGCCGGGGGAGAGGAACGTGGACGGAGAACGGGGAGCGACAGCGACGAGACCGGCGGAACCGGTGGCGCGACGGGCGGACCACCCGGCGGAACCGGCGGCGCGACGGGCGGACCACTCGTACGAGCCGCAGGCCCGGGACCGGCCGCCGCAGCCGCCGCCCCGGCCGCAGCTGCCGGACGGCGCCGGGCGGAGTGTGCTGGAGGGCGCCTTCGCCCTGCTGGGAGCGGTGGAGCGGATCGAGGAGGCGGGACTGACCCGGCTCGCGGCGGAATGCGGGCTGCCCAAGACGACCGCGCACCGGCTCCTGGAGCAGCTGGTCGAACTGGGCGCGGTCGAGAGAAGCCGCGGGGGCTACCGCATGGGACCGCGGATCTTCCGGCTGGGACATGGCTGGCAGCCTTACCCGGGTCTGCGCGCGGCCGCCCGCGCGCCGGCCCGTCGCCTCGCGCACCTGACGGGCGCGTCGGTGGGGCTCGGCGTGCTGCGGGAGGGACAGACGCTCGTCCTGGACTGGACGCCCGGCCCCAACGCCGGAGCGCTCGGCCGGACCCTCGACGGCGGGGTCTGGCCGTGGTTCACCGCGGCGGGCAAGGTGCTGGTGGCCGGGGCGTATCCGCGGCTCCCGCTGGGCCCGATGCCCGGTTCCTGGCACCGGGAGGCCGAGGCGATCCGGCAGCGGGGCGCCGCCTTCGACCGGGAGGACGTGGCGGCCGGGATCTGCTGTGTGGCCGTGCCGGTCCACGGCCCGCACGGCGCGCCGGCGGCGGCCCTGAGCGTCGTGACCGGTCCCGCGCAGAACCTGGAGCGGCTCGTCGGCGTCGCGCAGCAGGCGGGAAGGACCATCAGCGCGGCCCTGCGGGGGCGCTGAGCGGCCGTCACGACCGCGTCCCCGGCCCGGTCGGCGGCCCGACCCGCTCCGGGAGCAGCACCCCGACGGGCCCGCGACGGGGCGATGAGCGCGCCGGCTCCGTTCCGGTCGCCGCTGCCGCTGCCGCTGCTGGTGCCGCCGGTGCCGGTGCCTTCCGCCACGACGGCCGGCTCCGGCGAAACGGCACACGGCGACGAGGCCACGACGTCGAAGTCACGGGGACGAGGTCGCGGCGTAGAGGTCCGAGGTCACGGCGTCGAGGCCACGGCGTCGAGGGCCGAGGTCACGGCGTGCGGCCGGCGGTGCCCGAGCGGCGCCGGTACGCGGCCGGAGTGGTCGACAACTCCCGTGCGAAGACCCGCCGGAGACTCTCGTAGCCGGGAAAGCCGGCCAGTGCCGCGGCCTGCGTCGCGGTGTGCCCCTGGTCGAGCAGGGCCTTGGCGAGATCGAACCGGATCGACTCGACGTAACGCGCCGGAGTGGTGGCCAGCTCCTCCCGGAACAGCCGCGTCAGATGACGGGGGCTGAGGGACAGACGTCCGGCGAGCGCCCCGAGGGAGTGGTCGCCGTCGGGGTCCGCGGTCACCATGTCCACGACCCTGCGCAGGGCCGGGGAGCGCGGCGGCGGCGTCCGCAGGGGCACGGAGAACTGCGACTGTCCGCCCGCGCGCTGCAGGTGGACGACCAGGGCCCGGGCGACGTCACGGCTCAGGTCGGGACCGTGGTCCTCCTCGACGAGAGCCAGTGCCAGATCGATCCCGGCGGTGACGCCCGCAGAGGTGTACGTGGTGCCGTCCCGTACGTGGAGGGCATCGGGCTCCACACGGACGGCCGGATGACGGTCGGCGAGTTCACGGGCGATCTTCCAGTGGGTGGTCGCGCGCTTCCCGTCCAGCAGGCCCGCGGCGGCCAGGACGAACGCCCCCGAGCAGACGGACGCCACTCGGCCGGACCGGCCAGCCAGCCCACTCGCCGCCTCGATCAGGTCCCGTGCGACGGGGGTCCGGGGATACACGGCTCCGCCCGGCACCACCAGCGTGTCGGGGTCCGGCTCACGGGCGGGACCGCCGTCGACGGCTGTCCGGATCCCGTTCGACGAGACGACGTCGGCACCGGTCGTGGAGAGCAGGGCGATCCGGTAGTCCGTGCCCAGCCGGTTCGCCTCGCCGAACACCTCGGCCGGTCCGGCGACGTCCAGCAGTGCCACCCCGTCGTAGACGAGGATCGCGACGCGATGGGTCTTGGAGCTCACAGTCCCGTTCCTCAGGTGTCTCGATTCGAGGGGTTCCTGGCCGGACGAAGGCGGCGGCGGGGCGGCCCGTTCGCCATCGTGGTCAACGAGGGAATCGCCTGCTCCTTGCGGGCGCGTCGAAAGGAAGAACATCATGTCCGACACCATCGCGGGTGTGGAAATTCCCGGGACGGCGGCAGTGACCGAGGCCACGGATTTCCTCCGGGAAACGGCCGGCCCGCTCATCTTCGACCACTCCCGGCGGGTTTTCCTCCTCGGTTCCCTGCAGGCCCGCGCACTCGGACTGCGGCCCGATCCCGAGCTGCTCTACATTTCAGCGATGTTCCACGACACCGGGCTCGCGACGCCGTTCTCCGGCACGGAGCAGCGTTTCGAGCTCGACGGCGCCGACCACGCGCGCGCATTCCTGCTCGACCGCGGATTCTCGTCGAGCGCGGCCGACGTCGTATGGACCGCGATCGCCCTGCACACGACACCCGGGATCCCCGGCCGGATGGGGCCCGAGGTGGCCGCCACGAACTACGGTGTGCTCACCGACGCGCTCGGCTGGGGACTGGAACGGCTGAGCCCCGACCGGGTGGACGAGATCGTCACCGCGCATCCTCGCGGGGAATTCAAGAAAGGATTCCTGAAGGCATTCGTCGACGGCCTGAAGAACCGGCCCGACACCACCTACGGAACCATCAACGCGGACGTCCTGGAACACTTCGTTCCCGGATTCCGCCGCTCGACCATGGTGGAGCGCGTCATGGACGCGCCCTGGCCGAGCTGACACCGGGAGCACTCCTTCCACGACTCCCGCCGTCCCCCTTTCGCCGAGCAGACAGGAAGAACGCGCATGCGAGCCGTCACCGCCCGGGACCGCGACGCCGGAATCAGCGGGCTGACCCTGACCGATCAGCCGTATCCGCATGCCGCGGAGAACGACGTCGTCGTGCGGGTGCACGCCGCGGGATTCACCCGGGGTGAGCTCACCTGGCCCGCGACCTGGACCGACCGCTCCGGCCGCGACCGCACGCCGAGCGTGCCCGGGCACGAGGTCTCGGGTGTCGTCGCGGAACTCGGCTACGGCACCACCGGACTCACGGTCGGCCAGCGTGTCTTCGGCCTGACCGACTGGGCCCGCGACGGCTCGCTGGCCGAATACGTGGCCGTGGAGGCCCGCAACCTCGCCCCGCTGCCCGCGGACGTCGACCACACGGTGGCGGCCGTGCTGCCGGTCGCCGGTCTGACCGCCTGGCAGGGCCTGTTCGACCACGCGCGGATCGTGGCCGGCCAGACCGTCCTGGTCCACGGCGCCGCGGGGAGCGTGGGCTCGCTCGCGGTGCAGCTCGCGCGGGAGGCGGGGACCCGCGTGGTCGGCACCGGCCGCACCGCGGACCGGGACACCGTGCTCGCGCTCGGCGCGCACGCCTTCGTGGATCTCGACACCGGCCGCCCGGCCGACGCGGGCGAGGTCGACGTGGTCTTCGACGTGATCGGCGGCGAGGTGCTCGACCGTTCGGCAGCACTCGTACGGGCCGGCGGCACCCTGGTCTCCATCGCCCGGCCGCCCACGGTCCGCCCGGTGGACGGGCGGGCGGTGTTCTTCGTGGTGGAACCCGACCGCGCACGCCTGGCGGACCTGGCGCAGCGCGTCCGGGACGGACGGCTCGAGGTCCGGGTCGGCGCGGTCCGCCCGCTGACCGAAGCGGTCGCGGCCTTCGCCGAAGGACGGCGCGTCCCCGGCAGGACCGTCATCCGGGTCGCCGGGGACTGACGGCGACGAGGCCGCCCGCGCGGCTCCCCCGACCGCGGTCGCGGAGCAACTTCCGTTTCCTGCAAGGGCGTTGAGTGCCACCACGGGGGCGAGCGCCCGGCGCCCCGCGACCGCTTCACCGCCGGGCGCGGTGAGGTCGTACCCGATCCCGCCGACCCCCTCCCGCGCACGGGAGCTCAAATCTTTCCGCGAGCTGTGAGTCACGTGTGACCCGCGTCCGTACTGCTGGGCAGCCCCGTCCCCCCCGACGGATCTACGACTGCAGGAGGTCCAGTGCGCTTCTCGTGGCATGTGACGGGAGCCTTCGTCATCGGCGGCGCCGTGAGCCTCGCGCTCGCGGCGCTTCTCGGCCCGGGTGTGTGGGGAGCAGGCGCGGCCCCCGCCGCGTCCAACCCCGTCATCGCCCAGACCCCATGGGGTCCGCTGACCGAGTCGGACCGGGACTTCGTCGTGAAGGTGCGCGCCGCCGGGCTGTGGGAGTACCCGGTCGGCCAGCTCGGGTTGCAGAAGGGCACGTCCAAGGCCGTCGTCACCGCGAGCCGGCACCTGGTCGACGGGCACTCCGCGCTGGACGTCACCTGCCGCAAGATCGCGCCGATGCTGAACATCACACTGCCCAACAAGGCGAGCCCGCAGCAGCAGGGCTTCGTGTTCACCCTGACGGCCGACAACGGCGAGCAGTTCGACACGGACTTCGCCAACATCCTGCGGATGACCCACGGGTCGATCTTCAACACGGTGGCGAAGATCCGCTCCACCACCAAGAACACCCTCGTACGCGCCCTCGCCGACCAGGCCAACGACACCGTGCTCGATCACATCACGGTCATGGAGAGGACCGGTCTGGTCGACTTCGAACAGACCCTCGCGAAGCAGACCGCCGCGCCGACGCTGCCCTCGTCCGACCTGACCCCGCCCCCGCCGCCGTTCGGCGAGCCGGTGATCGTCCTCACCCCGCCGCCGGACGCCACGTCCACCCCGGTGGACGTCGACGGGATCGGCGCGCCGGCGGGCGGCGCGGTACCCGGAACCGGCAGGTGACCCGGCGGGCGGACACCCGCCGCCCCTGACCGTCGGGCCGCGGGCGTGGCCCCGGCCCGCCGGCCGGCGGGCCGGAGCGGATCGCGGCTCCGGCGGCTTCTATAGGCTGGCCCGGTGAGCACAGCAGACGACCGGGCGGACCTTCGGACGCTGGCCGTCCTGTTGCGCCGGATGAACGGCGAGATCAACCGTCTGGTCCACGGGTTCGCGGGCGACCAGGGCCTGCATGCCACGGACGTCCAGGCGCTCGCCGCGATCCTGGACGCCGACGAGCCGATGACCCCGGGGCGGCTGCGCGAGCATCTCGGGCTGACCTCGGGCGCCGTCACCGCCTGCGTGGACCGTCTCGAACGCGCCGGGCACATCCGCCGGGTGCGGGAGAGCGCCGACCGCCGGGTGGTGCACCTCCACTACGTGGCCGACGCCAGGGTCGCGGCGCGCACGTACTTCCGGCCGCTGGCCCGGGCGGCTCAGGCGGCGCGGGCCGGCTTCACCGACGACGAACTGGCCGTCGTCGAGCGCTTCCTGGCCGCCATAAACGAGGAACTCGCCGCCGTCAGGGCCCCCGAGGTCTGACCGCCGGGAGAAAGGACGTCCCCGTCCGGTGCATCCGGCGGGGGCTTCCGCGCGGAAGAGACGGCGCCACCCGCGATCCATCGGCCTCGATATATCTCAATCATCAAGATTGTTTATCATCGAGATTCAATGCCCGCCTTCGTGCTGTCAGGAGTCCCATGCCCCGCACCCCGCGCCGAGCCCGCCTGCTCGCGCCCCTCCTGCTCCTGGTCGTCTGGCTCGGCGTCGGCGGGACCCTCGGCCCGTACGCCGGACGGCTCGGCGAAGTGGCCACCAACGACCAGGCCGCGTTCCTGCCGCGCAGCGCCGAGTCCACCGAGGTCGCGGGCGCCCAGCGGAACTTCAGGCAGGAGGAGACCCTGCCCGCGATCGTCCTCTGGACCGCCGAGGGCGGCGGACCGGTACGGGACCGGCAGGCGGCCGCCACCCGCGCGCTCGCCTCCCTCAGCGGCGCGCCCGGCCTCGTCGGGCGGGCGTCGCCCGCCCTGCTCTCCAGGGACGGCGCGGCCCTCGAAGGGGTGGTGCAACTCCGGCCGGACCTCGGCGACCGGCTGCCGGACGCCCTCGACAGGGTCCGCGCGGCGGCGCAGCGCGTCCCCGGCGCCACGGTCCGGCTGGCCGGGCCCGCCGCCTCCCAGGAAGACCTGGCCGACGCCTTCGCCGGCATCGACGGACTGCTGCTCGCCGTCGCCCTCGCGACGGTCCTGGTGATCCTGCTTCTCGTCTACCGCAGCGTCCTGCTGCCGTTCGTCATCATCCTCGGCGCCGTGTTCGCCCTGGGGCTGGCCTCCGCGATCGTGTACGTGCTCGCGGACCACGGCCTGGTCCGGGTGGACGGACAGGTCCAGGGCATCCTCTCGATCCTCGTCATCGGCGCGGCCACCGACTACGCCCTGCTGATCACGGCCCGGTTCCGGGAGGAACTCGGCGGCCACGGCGACCGGTTCGCCGCCGCCCGGGCCGCACTGCGCCGCTCCTGGGCGGCGGTCGTCGCCAGCGCGGCGACGGTCGCGCTCGGTCTCCTGGCCCTGCTCCTCAGCGACCTCACCAACAACCGGGCGCTCGGACCCGTCGCCGCCATCGGCATCGTCTGCGCCGCCGTCTCCGCGCTCACCTTCCTGCCCGCCGTACTCGTCCTGCTGGGCCGGGCCGCCTACTGGCCGGCCGCGCCGCGCCCCACCACCACCGACAAGCCGGGCGGCCACGGCGTGTGGCCGCGCGTCGCCGCGCTCGTGGACCGGGCTCCCCGCAAGGTGTGGGCGGTCTCGCTGGCCGGACTGCTGCTGTGTGCCGCGTTCGCCCCGACCCTGGCCTCCAAGGGGGTCGCCCTGGACGAGA
The DNA here is from genome assembly GCF_042897315.1 of Streptomyces sp. NPDC001068. Classification (NCBI taxonomy): domain Bacteria; kingdom Bacillati; phylum Actinomycetota; class Actinomycetes; order Kitasatosporales; family Streptomycetaceae; genus Streptomyces; species Streptomyces sp. NPDC001068. The sequence continues at coordinate 157,676 of NZ_JBIAYD010000005.1, forward strand.
CCTTCGTCGACGACGCGCCGTCGGTCGCCGCCCAGCGGACCCTGACCCGGCACTTCCCGGGCGGCTCCGGCAACCCGACCGTCGTGATCGCCGCGGCCGACCGGCTCGACCGGGTACTGGCCACCGTCCGCGCCACGGACGGTGTGGCCTCGGCGGCCGCGGTCGGCGAGGGCGGACGCCCCGGCGGCGAGCCGCTGGTCGTCGGCGGCCGGGCCCGCATCGACGTCACCCTCGACGCCGCCGCCGACAGCGACGCCGCCGAGAACGGCGTCGCCCGGTTGCGTACCGCCCTGCACGCGCTGCCCGGCGCGGACGCGCGGGTCGGCGGCTACACCGCACAGCGCTACGACACCGAGCGCACCGCCGTGCACGACCGCGCGGTGATCGTGCCGGTCGTACTGGCGATCATCTTCGTGATCCTGACCGTGCTGCTGCGCTCGCTGCTGACCCCCGCGCTGCTGGTGGCCAGCGTGGGCCTCAACTTCCTGGCCACACTGGGGGTCTCGTCGCTCGTCTTCCGGCACGTCCTCGGCTTCACCGGCACCGATCCCTCGGTGCCGCTGTACGGCTTCGTGTTCCTGGTGGCGCTCGGCGTCGACTACAACATCTTCCTCATGTCGCGCGTCCGGGAGGAGTCCCTGCGGCACGGCGTGCGCGCGGGCGTGCTGCGCGGGTTGGTCGGCACCGGCGGTGTGATCACGTCGGCCGGCGTGGTGCTGGCGGCGACCTTCGCCGCGCTCGCGGTGATTCCGCTGACCTTCCTGGTGCAGATCGCGTTCATCGTCGCCTTCGGAGTCCTCCTGGACACCCTGGTGGTGCGGTCGCTGCTGGTGCCCGCGCTCGTCCGGGACCTCGGGGAGGTGGCCTGGTGGCCGGGCCGGCTCGGGGCCGGCCGCGCGACGGCGCCCGGCGCACCGGAACGGAGCGCGTCCCGCGTGGCCTGACGGCCACCGGCCACCGTTCGCCGGCTGCCCGGGGCACGAAGAGACCAATGCTGCTCCACCATAGGGATTAAGCGTCCAATAACACAGTTGCGTCGCGGGCGATTCCGCCCGGGTGAATCCTTAGCGTGGCGGCGTTGTGCACGGGGCGGCTCCCTGGCCGTCCCGCGCTCGTACCGACCACGAGAGGAGCGAGCGTGAACGCTCGTTTCGGCATGAAGCGGAAAGTGGCGCTCGGAGTGACGGCACTGGTGGCGGTGGCCGCCTCCGCCGTCCCCGGATCGGCGTCCACCCCTTCTGCTGAGAAGCCGGGGTTCTCCGACCACTGGGGCGTCATCACCCGCAACACCATCGGCTCCCCCGTCATCGCCCTGCGGAGCGGTCCGTTCGCCTCCTTCGGAGTCCAGGGCTCGGAAGCGAACCCGCCCTTCGGAGCGGGAAGCCTCGGGATCGAGGTGGCGGACAACTCCACCTCCCTCACGCCACCCGCCGAGAGAGCGGCCTTCGGGAACGAGCTCGACTTCTACGGGGAGCCGGTACTGGGGCTGGACCGGGTCGGGTTCCACGTCTTCCAGACCGGCGAGAACGTCTCGTACGGCGGTCCGGAGAACCTGCCGAACATCACGTTCGAGATCAACCCCAACCTCGCCGCCGCTCCCGCCACCACCTACTCGTCCCTGGTGTGGGCGCCGGACGCCGCCCCCGCCGTGAACCAGTGGAGCCCCTACCTGGACGCCACCGCGACCGGCAGGTGGTACCTCACCGGGAGCGCGGGCGGCGTGACGGGGTGCAACCTGGCCACCCGGTGCACCTTCGAGCACCTGAAGAGGGTCCTGGACGACGGCGGTGCCCGGCCGACCGTGTACACCGCCGCGGTGACCAAGGGCCGCGACCACATGTGGGTCGGCGCCGTCGACGGCCTGCGGATCAACCGCGCCGTCTACGACTTCGAGGCCGACGGGGTCAGGATCCGCCGGGCCGGCTGAGCGGGGCACCCGCCGGGGCGGCCGGACGCCGTGCCGCCCGCCTCCACCGAGCGGGTGCCTTCTGGCGTGCCGGGCCGTGCGTGCGGGCCGCCGACGGGGGGCACCGCCTAGCCTCGACGCCGTACTCACCCGGAGCGGGAGTGCCACGCATGTCTCCGCGGACACGTGACAGGCGAGGCGACTGACGTTGTGCCCTTCGAGGTGGTGGACGACCACGACGCCTGCATGCCTGAGCGGACCGGGTGCGCGCAGGAGCCGCGGTCCGACCGAGATTGCGGAGTCGCGGTGATCACTCATCCCAGTTTCACGGTGGAACCCTGGTGCCTGCGGGAGAGCGAGCTCGACCTGGACCTGCTGGCCCAGAGCGAGTCGGTGTTCGCGCTGTCCAACGGACACATCGGATGGCGCGGAAACCTGGACGAGGGCGAACCCCACGGACTGCCCGGCGCCTACCTCAACGGCGTGTTCGAGCGGCATCCGCTGCCCTACGCGGAGGCCGGCTACGGGTATCCCGAGTCCGGCCAGACGATGATCAACGTCACCGACGGCAAGATCGTCCGGCTGCTGGTCGACGATCACCCGTACGACCTGCGCTACGGCCGGCTGGTGGAGCACGAGCGGGTGCTGGACTTCCGCACCGGTGTGCTCAGCCGTACGGCGAAGTGGACCTCGCCCGGCGGCCGCACGGTCCGGATCACCTCCCGGCGGCTGGTCTCCTTCACCCAGCGGGCGGTCGCCGCCATCGTGTACGAGGTCGAACCCGTCGACGGACCCGCCACCGTGGCCGTGCAGTCCGAGCTGGTCGCGAACGAGCAACTGCCCAGTCTGGTGGGCGATCCGCGCGTCGCGGCGGCCATCGAGTCCCCGCTCACGTCGGAGGACAGCTTCGCGGAGGGCACCCGGCTGAGACTGGTGCACTGCACCGACCGCAGCGCGCTGCGGGTGGGAGCGGCCGCCGACCATCTGGTCGAGGGGCCGGAGAGCACCTGCTGGACGGCGCAGAGCGAGCCCGACGTCAGCCGTCTGACGGTGACGGCGGACCTGGTGCCCGGGCAGCCGCTGCGGCTGTTCAAGTTCGTGGCCTACGGCTGGTCCGCGGAGCGTTCGCTGTCGGCCGTGCACGACCAGGTGGACGGAGCGGTGGCGGCCGCCGTCAGCGCCGGCTGGGACGGGCTGGTGGCGGGACAGCGGGCGTATCTCGACGAGTTCTGGGCCGGCGCGGACGTGGAGGTGGAGGGCGACGCGCAGATCCAGCAGGCGGTGCGGTTCGCGCTGTTCCACGTGCTCCAGGCGGCCGCCCGCGGCGAGAACCGGGCGATTCCCGCCAAGGGGCTGACCGGGACCGGGTACGACGGGCACTCCTTCTGGGACACCGAGTCCTACGTGCTTCCGCTCCTGACGTTCACCGCTCCGGAAGCCGTCGCCTCGGCACTGCGCTGGCGGCACAAGATGCTGCCCGCCGCCCGCGAGCGGGCCCGTGAGCTGAACCTCGCCGGGGCGATGTTCCCGTGGCGGACGATCGACGGCTCCGAGTCGTCGGCCTACTGGCCGGCCGGGACGGCGGCCTTCCACATCAACGCCGACATCGCCATGGCCGCCGCCCGCTACGTCCTGGTGACCGGGGACGAGGACTTCGAGCGGGAGGAGTGCCTCGACCTCCTGGTCGACACCGCCCGGCTGTGGCGTCGCCTCGGCCATCACGACGCCGACGGCGTCTTCCACATCGACGGGGTCACCGGACCCGACGAGTACAGCGCGATCGCGCGCGACAACCTCTACACCAACCTGATGGCCCGCCAGAACCTGGTGGCCGCCGCGGACGTGGCGGGGCGTTACCCGGAGCGGGCCGAGGAACTCGGTGTCGACGACGAGGAGACCGCCGGCTGGCGCGAGGCCGCGGCCCGCATGGCGATGCCCTACAACGCGACCCTCGGCGTCCACGAGCAGTCGGCCGGATTCACCGGCTTCCAGCGCTGGGACTTCGACGCCACCCCGCCCGAGAACTACCCGCTCCTCCTGCACTACCCGTACTTCGACCTGTACCGCAAGCAGGTGGTCAAGCAGGCGGACGTGGTACTGGCGATGATCGAGTGCCCGTACGCCTTCAGCGACGAGGACAAGGTACGCAACTTCGCCTACTACGAGGCGCTGACCGTCCGGGACTCCTCCCTGTCGGCCTGTTGCCAGGCCGTGCTCGCGGCCGAGACGGGGCACCTGCGGCTGGCCTACGCCTACCTCACCGAAGCCGCGCTGATGGACCTCGACGACCTGGAGCACAACACCCGGGACGGGCTGCACATCGCCTCCCTCGCGGGAACCTGGCTCGCCCTGGTCTGCGGCTTCGGCGGCATGCGGCGCCACCTCGACAAGCACGGGCGGCAGGGCCTGCTCGGGTTCGCCCCGCGCCTGCCCGAAGCACTGTCCCGGGTGGCCTTCACCGTGCAGACGCGCGGGCAGCGCCTGAAGGTCGACGTCGGGCGGACCCATGTGCGCTACCGACTGGCCGAAGGCGATCCGCTCACCGTGCTCCACTTCGGGGAGCCGTTGACCGTGACCCTCGACGAGCCGGTGGACCTGCCCGTGCCGCCCGCGCCCGTCCACCCCGAGCCCCAGCAGCCGCGGGGCCGCCGCCCGGAGGGCATGCGGAACGACGAGGACCCCCGGGAGGAGACACCGGACTGACCTCGGCATCCGCACCCGCCCCGGCCGTGCGGACGACCCCGACACGCGCGGGTCAGCCGGCATTACCGCCGGTTTGTGGTGCTTTGGACCCTAGCGTGGTGGGTGAGGCGCCGGAGGTGACGGGCGGGCGCCGGTTCCGGCAGGAAGAGGCGCGCGTGATCGAGGCACAGCAGCTGACGAAGAGGTACGGCGAGAAGACGGCGGTGGACGGGCTGGACTTCACCGTGAAGCCGGGTACGGTGACGGGCTTCCTGGGACCCAACGGCGCGGGGAAGTCGACGACGATGCGGATGATCGTCGGACTGGACGCCCCCTCCCGCGGCTCCGTCATGGTGAACGGGCACCGCTACGCCCGGCATCGGGCGCCGTTGCAGGAGGTGGGGGCGCTCCTGGAGGCCAGGTCGATCCATCCCGGCCGGTCCGCCCACAACCACCTGCGGGCGCTCGCGTTGACGCACGGGATTCCCGCCCGGCGGGTCGGCGAGGTGATCGAGATGGCGGGGCTGGGGAGCGTGGCGAGGAAGCGGGCCGGGGCCTTCTCGCTCGGCATGGGCCAGCGGCTGGGCATCGCGGCGGCCCTGCTGGGCGATCCGCGGACGGTGATGCTGGACGAGCCGGTCAACGGGCTCGATCCGGAGGGCGTGCTCTGGATCCGCAACCTGCTCAAGACGCTCGCCGGGGAGGGGCGGACCGTGTTCGTGTCCTCTCATCTGATGAGTGAGATGGCACTGGTCGCGGACCACCTCGTCATCGTGGGCCGCGGCCGGCTGCTGGCCGACACCACGGTGGCGGATCTGGTGCGTGCCTCGGGCGGGGACACGGTGAAGGTGGCCACCGAGGACCCGGCGCGGCTGCGGGAGGTGCTGGCCGGCCCGGGGGTCGACATCGCGGGCCGGGCAGGTTCGGAAGAGCTTCAGGTGACCGGGCTCAGCGCCCGGGAGGTCGGTCTCGCGGCGGCGGAACACGGGATCGCGCTGTACGAACTGTCCGCGCGGGCGGTGTCGTTGGAGGAGGCGTTCATGAACCTGACCAGGGACGCCGTGGAGTACCAGGGGACCACGGCGGGCGTCGAGGCCGCGGCAGCCGGCGGGAGGGTGGCATGAGCGCCCTGACCGCGCCCGTCGAGACGGCTCCGGCCGCTTCCACGCGTCCCGCCTACCGGGTGACCGGACGGCGCGTGCTGGCCTCGGAGTGGGCCAAGCTCTGGTCGTTGCGGTCCACGTGGATCACGCTGGGCCTGGGCCTGCTCTTCCTGGTCGCCTTCGGGCTGATCGCCTGCGGCCGTTACAGGTCCGGGTACGGCTCCGGCCATCTGGGCGGGGACTTCGCGCGGTCCACGGACGTGCGCCTGTGCCTGTTCGGCACCAACTTCGCGCAGCTCGCCCTCGGCGTGCTCGGGGTGCTGGTGACGGCGGGGGAGTACTCCACCGGCATGATCCGTTCCACCATGGCGGCCGTACCGCGCCGGCTGCCCGTGCTCTGGTCCAAGGCGGCCGTGTTCGGACTGGTGGCGCTGGTCGTCGGCACCCTCGGGGCGTTCGCCGCCTTCGGGGCCGGCAGTGGCATCGTCGCCGGCACCCCCGCGGCGACGGGTTTCGGGCACGCGGGAGTCGTCCGCAGTCTGCTGGGCGCGGGGCTCTACCTCGGGCTGGTCGGGGTGATCGGCACCGCCCTGGGCGCACTGCTGCGGTCGGTGGCGGGCGGCATCGCGGTGCTGGTGGCCGCTCTGATGCTGGTCCCGGGGCTGATCTCGCTGCTGCCCGGCTCCTGGCAGGACGGCATCAGCCCCTACCTGCCGAGCAACGCGGGCGAATCGATGTTCGCCCTCACCCACGACGGCACCACGCTGTCTCCCGGCGCGGGCCTGCTGGTCTTCCTCGGCTGGACGGCGCTGGTCCTGACGGCGGCGGCGTACCGCCTCGCCCGCAGCGACGTGTGACGGACCGCGCGGGCGGCGCCAGGGGCGGGCGACCTCCCCGGACGCGGCGACGGAGGTCCGGGCCTCAGTGCGTACCGGACAGCCCGGCCAGGAAGTCCAGGAGCTCCCGGCCGACCTCGTCAGGCCGTTCCTGCTGGGTCCAGTGCCCGCAGCCGGGAAGGATCACCCCGCGTCGCAGCAGCGGTGCCGCCTGTTCCACGAGGGCCAGGGTGGCCTCGGCGCCGCGCAGGCCGAGGACCATGTCGCGGTCCCCGCCGATGTACAGGGCCGGAACCGTGATCCGCCGGCCGCGGAAGGCGGCGAGCAGCTCCCAGTCGCGTTCGATGTTGCGGTACCAGTCGAGCCCGCCGGTGAAGGCCCGCGCGCCGTGTCCGGCGTAGTCGGTCACGAAGGCGTCGATGTCGTCCGCGGTGAGCCAGTCGGGCAACCGTTCGGGCTCCGGCATCAGGTCCAGCAGGGTGCCGCCGTCGGGGACGATCCACGGGCCCGGCCGGACCGTGGTGGGGCTGTCGCCCGAGGCGCCGAAGAGCAGCCGGCGGAACGTGGCCGCCGGATCGCGTGCCAGCGCCGCGTCGGCGATCCCGGGCTCCTGGAATCCGACCTGGTAGAAGCCGTCGCCGTACCTCTCCCGCGTGACCGACGGCGGAGTCATCCCGCCGGGCAGCACCGGTGGGACGCTCAGTCCGGCCACGGCCCGCACCATGTCGGGGCGCAGCATGGCCGTCACCCAGGCGACCGGCGCGCCCCAGTCGTGGCCGACGAGCACCGCGTCCTCCTCGTCGAGCGCCGTGATCAGTGCGATCACATCGCCGGCCAGATGGAGCAGCGTGTACGACTCGACGGCGGCCGGCTGCTCACTGCGCGCGTAACCCCGCTGGTCGGGGGCGACGACCCGGTAGCCGGCCGCGGACAGGGCGCCGATCTGGTGCCGCCAGGAGTACCAGCTCTCCGGGAACCCGTGCAGGAGCAGGACCAGCGGCCCCCGCCCCTGCTCGGCCACGTGCAGCCGGACGCCGTTCACGGTGACGTACCGGTGCCGGATCGTGTCGGACATACGACCTCCCTACGACCCCTACGACCTCACTCCCTACGACCTTCCGCGTTCCGGCGACTGTCCGCCTCCCCACCAGCTTCCGCGCTCCCTCGGGGCGGGCGGGCCGAGGAGCGCGTCGATGCTGTGCCACAGGGCCTTCGGGTCGACGGGTTCAGGCCGTGCTCTCGGCGATGGCCTGGGGCGCCTCCTGCGGCACGGGGAACGCCGGGTGCCGGGTGGTCCCGTCGGCCGGCGCGAAGAGGTCCGCGTCGCTCTGCGGCCACCGGGCCGTGGGCGCGGCTTCGGTGCCGGCCTGGTGTGCCGCGGGCAGGTCGTCATTGGATCCGTGCGGAGCCGGGGTCGGGGCCGGGGTCGGGGCCGGCTCCGGAACGGTGCGGGGCTCGGAAGGGGCGGAGGCCGGCCGGCCCGGTCCGGAGGCGCGGAAGGTCAGCAGCACGGCGGAACCCGCCGCCCACAGGACGAGAGTCGCCAGCGGAGCGAGGACGTGGGAGCCCTGGAAGTAGCTGAGGTCGGCGACGGCGCGCACCGCGGCACCGGGTGGCAGCAGCTCCGAGAGCACCCGGGCCCCGCTGGGCATGAGGTTGATGCCGATCGTCGCGCCGCTGGTGGAGTTGCCCACCGTCAGCAGCAGCAGGGTGGCGACCGGGATGCCCAGCGGGCCGATGTAGGTGGCCAGCATCTTCGTGGTGAAGGCCGCGGCGGCGGCCAGCAGCGCCAGCACGAACGCCAGTGGGAGATACGGTGCCGGCACGGCACCGAGGATGGGGCCCGCGATGGCGGCGGCGACGAGGCCCGACGCGGCGGCGAAGGCGGTCATCAGGGTGAACCGGTGCCGCAGGTGCAGCAGGTTGCTGAGGCCCACGACGTTCTGGGCGAGGGCGAAACCGGAGAGCGTCACTCCGAAGGAGACGTAGAAACCGGCCAGACCGCGGGCGTCGTACTGTTCGAGCGGCACGACGTCGGAGACGGTGATGTGCCGGCCGGCGCCGTGCGCGTAGGCCGTGGCGAGCTTGGTGACCGCACTGGTCGTGGAGAGGCCGTTGGCACTCGCGATGTCGAGCTTGAGGTCCTTGTGGTGGGCACCGGTGCCGAGCACGGCCACCACGTCGCGGTGCAGCAGCGCGTCGCGCGCCTCGGCGGCTGTGTCGCCCCGCCGCACGTCGATCGAGTCGCCCAGGGCCTGCTGGACCCTGTCCGCCAGCTTCTCACCCGTGACCGCCACCGGGATCCGGTGCGGCTGGGGATCGCGTGTGAGCCCTATGTAGCAGGTGACGAACGCCGAGACGATGACCAGGCCGATCAGGAACGGCTGTAGCCACACGCGCACGGGATAGCGGCGCTTGTGCTGCGGGGGGCGGGGCTGGGGATGCACTCCGGGGTTCTCCATGACTGGTGGTGACCGCTGGCGGGTCCGAGGGGAAAAGGAAAAGAGAAGGGGACGACCGGTCGGCGCGGATCGCGCCTGGCGGACCCGGGCGGGTCCGGGCCGGTCAGCGGCCCTCGAGCGGTTTGTACGCGTGTGCGGCATCGAGCTCGGCAGCATCGATGATCATCGTCGGACCTCCGTCGGGCAGTGCGGTGCGCCTTTCCTCAGGTGCAATGCTTGAGCGACAGAGGTGTATTCCTTATGACTGTGTCATTTTAGTGTCTTGTTCGTGGCGGCCCCGGGTGCGGCCGCTCCTGGCGTCCGAGTTCTTCGCCACCTCGTGGGTGAGGTCGGGGCGGAGATGGCGGGGTTGGGGCGCGGGAGGTACACTTCGTGATGTAATAAGTGAATACTCTATGGGTATGTCTACATGGCTGTAGTCATCGTGATCGATGGAGGTCTCGGAATGTCCTGGACCGCGACAGCCCGATACGGCGTCGAGCCGGCCCCGGGCGGGCTGGCCTTCGTACAGGACCTGCTCAACACCCTGTCCGCCGGGAAGCCGCGCGAGCCCGACCTGCTCCAGTCGGCCGAGGACGCCCGCGCCTGGCTCGACCAGGCGTTGCGGAGCTGGAGCGAGGCGACCGGGCGCCCCGCGCCGGCCGTCGAACTGACCGCCGAGGACGTGCGGGGACTCCACGACTTCCGGCACGACCTGGCCGAGAGCCTCCACGTCCGGCAGGGCGGCCCGGCACCGGAGCCCGGCCCGGCGGCCTCACTGATGACACTGCCGGCGGCACTGCGGCTCGACGGGCACGGGAACGTCCACGCCGAGCCCCGCGGCACGGGATGGCGGCAGGCCGCGTCGCTCGCCCTCATGGAGATCTACCAGGCCCAGTGCACCGACACGCTGCGCCGTCTGAAGACCTGCCGGAACACCCGCTGCCTGACCGCCTTCTACGACCGCTCGCGGAACAACAGCGGTGTCTGGCACGACGTCCACGTCTGCGGCAACGCGGCCAACCTGCGCAACTACCGGGCACGCAAGCGGGCGGGCGCCGACCAGGTCTGACGGCTCCGTGCGCCTACCCGGCGTTCGTACGGGAGGTGCCGGACGGCGTCGTCGCCGGCTGCCGCCGCGGCCCGTCCGCTCACGGTGTCAGCTGCGGGGGCACGCCACCGTCGAGCAGTTCGAGCAACCGGGCCAGGAGCGAGTCGAGTTCACGGCCGACCTCGGCGATGTCCGGGTTGCCGTAGCTGGCGAACAGCAGGCTCGGCTGGTCCACGGCCAGCTTGGTCACCCCGTCCTGGTCCTGGTAGAGCAGGGTGCGCAGCGGGGCGTGGAGCATGGCCGACGGATCGTGTCGGTACATGCGCTGGGCGATGGTGTGGTTGCCCATCAGGTACTGGGTGGCCGCCCAGTACGTCCCCGACCCGGCCATGATGTCCGGGACGTCGCTGCGGTAGTAGCGCATGAAGCCGTGCGGGGCGTTGACCGCGGCCACTTCGAGTGCCTGCGGCCAGGAGGCCGCTTGCCGGAAGCGGGCGATGTCGACCTCCGGGACGAGGGACTCGTACTGCTCCCGGGCCTCCTCGTAGGGGCGGGGAAGGGCCGCGACGATCCGCCGGGAGGGGTGGTCGACGACATCGGTGTGCAGGGTCATGGCGATGCCTGTCCGTCTCGGGGCCGGCGCTCCGGCCGGCCGGCCTTGGTGTCGTCGGTCCGGCCGCGGGCGCCCCGGCCCGAGCGTTCGCGGCCGGACGTCAGAAGTAGTGAACGTCGCTCAGGTCGATGCCGACCATGACACGGTCACGGTCGGGGTGTCCGTCGGGCCGGCGCAGGTACGCCCGCCGCCTGGTGGGGAACTTGATGCCGTCCGCTTCGTCGATGTCGTGGACGTACTGGGCGGCCGCGAAGCCCCCGGCGATGTCCACGTGGTAGTCGTGGCGCCTGAGCAGGTTGTCGTCGCCGAAGTAGAAGTCCTGGACGGTGCTGTGGCTCGCGATGTCGTCCGGGAAGGTGACCCGCAGCCGGCGCCACCGCTCGGTCGGCGACTCGTTCCAGGGTTCCGCCTCCTCCACGGTCATGCCTTTCATGATCGCGAAGAAGGGCGTGGTCAGGTACGTCCACAGGGCGTAGCCGTTGAAGTAGGCGCGGTCCAGCGGATCCCAGGGGGTCTCCAGCACGTGTCCCGTGAAAGCCCGCCGCGGGTCGAGGCGTTCGGCCACGACGGTGCCGTCGGAGCGCTCGATCGCGACGCGGCCGGCGGTGAAGTCGGAGTGCTGGTCAGGGGCTCCGAAGGGCTCCACCGAGGCGTGCTCCCGGTGCGTGGCGACCGTCATCCGGCGCGGCTGCGGGTCCTGTGGCAGGCCCTTCGCCACGAAGAGCTCCCCGCCGCTGACGATGGTGGCCGTGACGGTCGTGAACCGGTTCCACCGCTCTGTTCCGCCATGGGCCTCGAGAACCTCTGAGAGCAGATCGGTCATGGTCCCTCCAAGGTGAGCCCGAAAGAGCTTGGAAAGCGGGGTTTACGCGGATGGCCGCACACGAATAGGCCACCCAATTTTATGATAAGCGTTGTTTTTCGCGCGGGTTTTATGGGCTTTCCGATTGCCGCTTTCCGTCCGGGCCGATCACCACTGCCGAAAAGGACGACACCGGCAGCCCGCGGGGCGGTGCCGGCGTCGTGTGCCAGGGTGCCGTCCGCCCGGGGTCACCTGAGATAGATGACCACGCCGTTGCGGCCGTGCCTGCCTCTCCTGCCGTCGTGTCCCCGACGGCCGTAATCTCCGTCCTCCCCGTGGCGTCCCGGCACACCCGTAGGGCCGGTGGGGCCGGGCGGACCGGAGGGGCCGGACGGACCGGGAGGGCCCGGAGGGCCCTCGTGGACGGCGTTCCCCTGGAGGGCGACGCGCCGCGCCTGAAGTTCGTCGAGCTGCTGCTGGTGCGCGACGAGTGCGGTCGACTCCGCGACGAGTACGAAGGTCAGCACGGCGCCGACTACGAGGCGGCGCTGCGGGCCGTCCCACGCCTCTTTCATGCGTCCCACGTTTTTCCTCATGTCGTTTCGCGAGATGGGGCCGGGTCAGGACGCCGCGGGACGGACCTCACCGGGGAGCGTCCTTTTCCCATGACGTCGTCGGAGAAGCGCAGGCGCCACCTGATCTCGTGGAAAGCCCGGAGGCGTGCCCTGCGCCACGGCCTCTTCGCCGGACCCGCGCGGGCCCGGCGAAGAGGCACGGGATGTCGGCGCGGTCCAAGGTCTAGCTCGCCGGCGGGGCGACGGCGTCCTTCCCGTCCTTTCCGTCCCTCCCGTCCCGTCCGTTCGCGCCGTCCTGTCCGTCCTGCCCGTCCGTGCCGTCCTTGCCGGGCGGCCCGATGGGGCCGCCGGGACCGGTCGGGCCGGGGGGACCGGACGGCCCGGGAGGGCCGGGTTCGAGGCTCGCGTCCACGCTGACGGGTTGCAGTTGGAGGTCGTCGATCTGCATTTGCTGGGCGATGAGCAGAGCTGACTGTGCGACGAGCGCGACGGTCAACACGGAGCCGAGCACGAGGGGGCGCCGCGGTCTACGCAGCGCGTCAATCACGCTTCTCACATCATTCCTCACGTTATGTGACGGGGGAAGCGTAAAGGACGTAAAGGCGGAAAAGGTGGAATTGCGTCTCGAGTGTCTTTGCCGGGTCGAGGCCGAATGCCGTGTTTCTCGCGATCACCGCGCGAAAGGGCCGGGGACACCCTCCGGCGAATCGCGGCGAGTACCGCGACCCGGCCGGCCGGGCGCCCCATGACACACTTGAACCGGGTCGTCACTGGCGTGGACAGCGGGAGGCAGCACCGTGCTGACATTGGATCTGCATCCGGTGTTCCGGAACAACCGCGACATCGAACTCTCGCTGCGGCAGATCGTCTTCCAGGCGAAGCACACGGGGGAGCCCGTCGTGCAGATCATTCACGGCAAGGGCACGGGGCAGCTCAGGAGCCGTGTGCTCGCCTTCCTCGACCAGAGACACATCAGGCGGCTGTACGACCACCTGGAGATCGACTCGTCCAACACGGGCCGCATCCTGGTGCACTTCGCGCCACGCCCCTGAGCCCCGCCCTGCCCCCGCCGCCTCGGTCCGTGGCGCCGCGGGATGCCGTCCCTCAGGTCGCCCTCCGCAGCTGCCTGATGGGTGCCCCCACCCGGTGCAGGTGCGTGAGAGCCTCGCGGTAGGACCGCAGCAGCCCCGTCTCGTGATAGGGCACGCCGATCTCCTCGCAGTACGCGCGCACGACGGTCCTGGCCCGCCGGAGATGGGGAGAGGGCATGCTCGGGAACAGGTGGTGCTCGATCTGGTAGTTGAGCCCGCCGAGCAGCACGTCGGTGACCGCGCCACCCCGCACGTTGCGGGAGGTCAGTACCTGGCGGCGCAGGAAGTCGGGCCGGTCGTCACCGCTGAAGGTCGGCATGCCCTTGTGGTTCGGGGCGAAGATGCTGCCGAGATACACGCCGAAGAGGCACTGGTGCACGGCGAGGAAGGCGATCGCCCTGCCGGGGGAGAGCACCAGGAACAGGGTGCTGAGGTAGGCCGTCATGTGCAGCAGGAACAGGCCGCCCTCCAGCCGGCGGCTCTTCATGGACGGCGAGAGCAGCGCCCGCGCGCTCGACACATGCAGGTTGAAGCCCTCCAGGGTCAGCAGTGGGAAGAACAGGAACGCCTGGTGGCCGCCGATGAACCGGGCCAGGCCGCTGCTGTCGCGGGCCTGGTCCGTGGACCACACCAGGATGTCCGGGGCGACATCGGGGTCGAGTTCCTCGTGGTTGGGGTTGGCGTGGTGGCGGGTGTGCTTGTTCATCCACCAGCCGTAGCTCATGCCGATGCCGAGGTTGCCGAAGAGCCGGCCCCAGATCGCGCTCGTGCTCTGCTGCCGGAACACCTGCCGGTGCGCGAGGTCGTGGGCCACCAGCGCGATCTGACCGAAGACCAGGGCCATCACGGCGGCGACCGCCAGCTGCCACCAGGAGTCGCCGATCGCGACGAAGGCCGCCCAACCCCCCGCCAGCAGCCCGGTCACCACGGTGAGCCGCGCGGCGTAGTAGCGCGGCCGGCGCCGCAGCAGACCCGCCGCGGTGATGCGCTGGGACAGCCGGGCGAAGTCGCTGCCGCCGTCGGGGCGGTGTCCGCGGTCGGGCACGGCGGCCGAGGCCGCCGCCGGGGCGTCGGAGAAAGTTGTCATGCAGCCGAGTCTCGCTACGGCCGCCACACCGGGAACAGCCTGTCAGCCCCAGACCCGTCAGGGGGCCCTGCCCCCGCCGGTCCATGGGGCTGTCCCCACCGTCGTACCTCCTGAACTGGCCTTTTCCCGCAGGCACACCAGGTACAGCAGGCCCTCCGGGCCGCCGCACGCGCGGGCAGCGGCTGGCGAACCGGTGGGTGCCGGCGGGGCGTCAGGAGGATCCGTCACCCGTGGACCGGGAACGACGCCTGGAACGCCAGACGCTGATCGGCCAAGGCGCCGATGCCGGCCAGGACCTCGTCGAGCGCCATGAACTCCTCCCACGGCGCCCGGCCGCTCGCGGCCAGCCGGGCCACGACCAGGTCCTCCAGGTCGGTGACGCGCTTGTTCTTCCAGATCTTGTCGGCGAGACTGACCAGCAGGTCGTCGAAGCCCGCCGGCGCATCCGGCCAGGACGCGTGGGTCGCGGCGAAGCGCGCCAGCGCCGGACTGATCCCGTGATCGAGCAGCAGAGCCCGGCCGGTCTCCTCGTGCGCGGAGCCGGGGCCGGACAGCTCGCCGAGGTGCACGGTCTTCCCCACGTCGTGCGTGGCCGCCCCGAAGAGCACCGCCTCGCGGTCGACGGCCGCCGTCGGACAGTGCTGCTCCAGCCAGTCGACCAGCTGGTGCGCGACGTCGTGGACGGCGCGCAGGTGGGCCGCCAGCCGTGGTGGGCACCCCAGTTCCGACAGGAGCCGCGCGACGCGGTCCGGCAACGGCCGCAGCGGAGGGTCGGCGGTGCCGCTCATGGCTGTCGGCAGAAGGGTCCCGGCTGTCACCGTGGCAGGGTACCCACCAGGACCCCGTCGTGTGTCCGCTCCGACGGAGGCCAACCCGGCATCGCAGAACGGGCACTTGGCGCCGCGCCGCCCGAACGGGCTTCCCTCCGCCGGGCTTCCGCCAGGCGGGCGAGGGCCGCGGCTCGCACGGCCGGGTCCTCGGCGACGAGCCCGAACGCCCAACCCAGCCGCTCGGCCCGCGCGTCGGCGTCGTCCGCGTCCGTACCCGTTCCGCCAGTCACACACGGGATCATCGCCCAGTCGGGTCGACTTGATCCACCGGATTCCCCGCGGACGGCCGGGAGTCCGGTCCGACCGCCATCGGTCGCCCGCTAAGATTTCTTGGCATGACGACACGGGGGTGGCGGCCGGTGGCCGTGGCGGGCGTGGCGATCGTGGCGGCTGTCTGCGCCTCCGGTCCCGAACGTCTGCTGTCGGTGCGTACGGCGTCCGATCTCGGCCCCCTCCCGGCCGACCGCTACTCCTACACGGCACAGGACTACCGAAGCTCGGAGCGGGCATCGGCGTTGCTGACCCGGCAGTGCATGGCGGACCACGGCCACCCCGGCTTCCCGCTCGACCCCCGGTATCCCACCGCCACCGCCACCGCCACCGCGGTCACCACCGACTACGGGGTCCTGGATCTCGACACCGCCGGGCGCTGGGGATACGGCTGGGATCCCGCGAAGTCCCTGATCCCCCGGCCGAAGGGCCGTCGGATGACCTACGCCGAATTCGCGGACCTGCCTGCCTGCAACGCCGAGGCCGACCGACGGCTTCTGCGTGGTGTCGACCGCAAGCGGGACTGGCTGTACGGCAGTTCGCGGTCGGTCGTGGTCGACCGGGCGGTCGAGCGCGACCCGCGCCTGCGGGCGGCCTGGGCCGTGTGGTCGCGCTGCGTGGCGGATCAGGGTTTCGCCCGCTACCCCGACCCGGTCGCGGCGTACACGGACAGCGCCTGGGGCCGTGGCAGCGACGGCAACACCCGGCACACCCGGCGCGAGCGGGCCACCGCCGTCGCGGACGTCGCCTGCAAGCGCCGATACGACACGGTCGAACTCTGGCACTCCGTACAGGCGCGGCAGCAGGCACTGGACATCGCGCGGCACCGCGACCGTTACGCCGCCGCGCTGAAGGCGCTGCGGACGTACCGGGCCAACATCTCCGCGGTGCTGCGCAACCTCGGCTAGCGTCCGCCCCCGAAGCCCCCCGAAGCCCCCGGGAGGTTCCTGGAGGTTCCGGACCCGGCGGCTTCCCCGTGGGTCCGGCCGACTTCCCGTATATGGTCGGCACATGGCGAGTCGCAGCCGGGATCGCGTCGCGGACGTCCGCACCGTCGTGGGCGCGCACATGCCCGGCCGCCGGATCGAGTCCGTCTCGCCGCTCGGCGAGGGCCAGGACAATGTGGCCTACGAGGTCGACGGCGAACTGGTCGTCCGTTTCAGCAAGGAACCCGATCCGGCCCGGCGGACCACTCTGGTCGAGCACGAGGCCCGCGTGCTGGCGGCCGTAGCCGCCGTCTCGCCGCTGCCCGTCCCCGAACCGGAGTTCACGGTCGCGGAGCGGGGATGTCTGGCCTACCGCAAGCTCCCCGGCGTCCCACTGCTGGAGATGCCGCACCACCTGCGCGCGGCCCACGGCACGTCGATCGCCGCCGGGCTCGGCGAGATGCTCACCGCGCTGCACGCGGTGCCGGTCGACCGGTTCGCCGGACTGGTGGAAGTGGACCGCCAACCGTTGGCCAAGTGGCTGCGGGAGGCCTCGGAGAACTACCTGACGGTGGCCGGACAGGTGCCGGCGGCACACCGCGGTCCCGTCGAGGCGTTCCTGCGCGCCACGCCTCCGCACGACGGCTTCACCCCGGTGTTCTCCCACAACGATCTGGGGATCGAACACGTTCTCGTCGACCCGCTCACCTGGGCCGTGACCGGCGTCATCGACTGGAGCGACGCGGCGATCGTCGATCCGGCGTACGACTTCGGGCTGCTCCACCGCGACCTCGGCCCGGCCGCGGCCCGGGCCGCCCTGAGCGGATCCCGGTTCGACGCCGCCGAGCGGGCCCTTCTCGGCGAGCGGGCCGCGTTCTACGCACGGTGCGGTGCCCTTGAGGACCTGGCGTACGGCATCGGGGCGGCCCGGGGAGAGTACGTCGACAACAGCCTCGCCGCGATGGCATGGCTCTTTCCGCCCTAGACCGCCGTGGCCCTCGCGGTCGGCCCGCTACCTTCGCCGATGCCGATGCCGATGCCGATGCTCTGTGCGGCGTGGGGCCGCGTGCCGGTGGTGGTGATGCCGTGCGGCGATCGTGACGGTGAGAGCCTCCACGGCGTCCACGGTCGCGGCGCACAGCGCGACCGCGCGTCCGGCCGGCGGTCCGTCAGGACCGTCTGCCGACACGTCCGGTGACCCTTCCCGTGGCCCGTCCCCCCGGTAGGCGGCCGGCAGGCCCGTGCGGGTCACGCAGGAGTCGAACACGGACCGCAGCGCCCCCGGGACGACGGTCTCGGCCCCCGCGGCGGCCCGGGCGAGAGCGGAGAGGTGCTCGTGCACCGGATCGGCCAGCTCGGTCAACTCCGGCACGACGTCGTCCGCGGTGCGCGGCAGGTGTTCGCGCAGCAGGGTGACGCATCCGGCGAGCCGGTTCACCTGAGTGCTGATCTGCTCCAACTGTTCGTCCGACCAGGGCCTGTGGTGTTCGGCCGGCTCGTCGGGCGCCTGGCGCGCCGCCGCCGTCAACCGCTCCCGCAGGTCCCGGGAACGGCTGCGCAGAGCGTCGAGGACGGTGAGATCGGCCGCGTCGGCGTCGGCGTAGCCGGTGAGCAGCAGGGGGAGCAGCCGGTCCTGCACCCGTAGCCACTCCGCGAGCAGTCCCGGCACCCGATGGGTCGACCAGGTCGGCCAGAGCAGGAAGATGAACACGGCGAGGGCGGCGCCGACCACCGTGTCGGCCGAACGCGACCACGCCGTCGGCCCCGGCAGCCCGCCGATGTGGTGGATCAGGAAGACGATCCAGGTGGTCAGCCAGAGGTTGAGCATCAGCTGCCCGGTGCGCAGCGTCACGAAGGACGCCGCCGCGAGGATCACGGTGAGGGCCGCGAGACCGCCGGGCGACCAGTGCGGCATGGACAGCAACCAGGCGAGGACACCGCCCAGTACGGCGCCGATCGCGCGTCCGCTGGCACGGGCGAGGGTGTGACCGTACTCGGGGAAGAGCACCAGCATGGTGGTCAGGGCAACCCAGAAGCCGTGCGCCGCGATGCCGAGCCCACCCCACCCGCCGATGGTGCGCCCGACGACCTCGCCGATCACCACGCCGAACGCCAGCCGCACCGCGTGCCGGAAGATCGGTGAGCGGGGATGGAGTTGAGCCCGGACGCGGCGGACGGTGCGGGTGACCGAGAGTGTGTCGGAGTACAGTCCCGGCACCTCGTTGTGGGGTTCCAGGGCGTCGCCGAGGTGGTCGTCGGTCGCGCGGCCGGCGAGCTGCGCGGCGAGCTCCAGCCGTGTGGTCAGGTCCCGTGGGCCACGGCCCGGTGCGGACGCCGCCCATGACGCGAGCAGGCTGTGGACGTGACCGGGTGCGCGGTGCTCGCGCCCCGAGGCCACGGTGCGGGAGATCTCCCGCAGCACCTGCGCGGCGGCGTTCAGCGCCTGCCGGTCGCCGGCCGCGACCGGCGCCGTCAGCCGTACGGTGTGCAGGGCGCGGCGCAGCCGTTCGGCTTCGCCGAGCAGCCCGAACAGGGCCGCGGCCGCCGGCCGGCTGAACTGTGGCAGCAGATCCAGGGCTTGCCGTGCCGCGGTGAACGGCGCTGTGCCGCCCGGTGCGGCGGACGCCCCCGAGGCCGCGGCCGCCTCGTCGGCCAGCGCCTGGTACAGGGTTCCCAGCGCGCGGCGCTGTGCGGCCAGCCGTGCCCCGTACGGCGGAAGGAACTGCGTCAGCGCGGTGAGACCGGAACCGACCGCGATCCACCCGGCCATCTCCAGGCCCGTGTGCGTGTCGGGCGCCAGATCGGCGGTGATCATCAGGCCGATGACCGTGAGGCAGGCCCGGATACCGGGCGCGACGCCCAGCGCCCGCCACATCCCGGCGGTGAAGGCGGCCACCGCGAGCACCAGCAGGAACAGCCAGGTGGTGCCGTGCACCAGGGCGCCCAGTACCGCCATCGCGCTGAAGGCCACCGCCATCCCGGTCCCGTTGACCGCGCGGTGCCGCAGAGGACTGAGCAGCGTGCCGATGCCGCAGATGAACGCGCCGACACCGGCCATCGCGCCGGCCACCGGGTCGTCCAGGAGCAGTCCGAGGACGGTGGCCAGCAGCACGGCCAGCACCGCCCGTACGATCGCGGACGGGGCGGCGAACGCCCGCTGGACACTGAGCCCCTCACGGGCGGTTGCGGCGAGTGACGACCACCAGCGCATGTCCGGGCACTCCTTGCGGTTCCGTGTCACGCCCGCGCGGGCGCCCTGATGCCGGAGGCGGACTCTCACGACGGTGCGCGGCGGCGGGAGGTAGGGGTTCGGGACCTCGTGTCCGCCCGGGAGGCACACCCGGACGGGAACACGGTTAATCGTCGGTCCACGGCGGCCCGCGGCGGTGAAAGGCACAGCGGCCGGGCCCGCGCTCACCCGAAAGGCACAGCGGGGTCGTGCGGCCGGCGCGGAAGCCGGCTCACCGCCAGGCGGGGCGGTGCGAGCCGCGCGGAACGAGCGGGCTGGTGTAGTACCCGGGTGTCTGGGACATCCGGACCTGCTCGGTGACGCCGCGGTAGCGGCCCAGCGGGGTGTCGGCGGTGAAGGTCTCGGGGTCGAGGTACTCGTGACCGGTGGCCTTTCCGGCGACCTCCGCGGAGTACGTCCGGTCGAAGGTGCCGAGCTGCAGCATCCACAGCGCGGTGCGGGTGAGGGAGACCGTGACCTTGTACGAACCGCCCTCGGTGGCACGTCGCACGAGGGCGTGGAGGATGCCGAGCTGAAGGAACCAGGCGGTGATGTAGTCGTTGACGACGGGTACCGCGGGCAGCCGCGGGATGCCCTGGTCCCCCTCGTTGAGCATGACACCGGTCAGGCTCCCGGCGGTCTGGTCGAAACCGACCCGGCCGGCCCAGGGACCGGTCTCGCCGTTGAGGTTGACGGTCGCGTGGATGATGCCCGGCCTGATCCGGGCCGCGGCGTCGGCGTCGAGGCCGTGCCGGCCGAGGTAGCCGGGCCGGCGGTTGGCGTAGAACACGTCGGCCTCGCCGAGCAGCGAGTGCATGGTCGCGAGATCCTCGGGACGGTGCAGGTCGAGCATGGTCGAACGGACACCGACGTTCGAGGTGCAGTACAGGCGCGGGATCTCGTACTCGTCGGGATCCCAGACGTTGAGGACGTCCGCGCCGTGCAGGGCCATGGCACGGCCCGCGCCCGCACCCGCGATGATGTGCGCCCGGCCCAGCGCCCGGATGCCGTCCAGTGGGGTGACCGCGCCCGGCGCGAACGGCTCGGGGGCCGAGTCGCCGATCTTCTCCACCACGACCGGAGGCATGGGGGCGAGGACGTCGCGGTACTGGTCGGTGGCGATCAGTTCCTCCGTCGTCCGCAGCACGGGCATGATCACACCGGCTTCCTCACCGGCCTGCTCCAGGTCCGAGGCCTTCCACGTCGAGACGGCCCGGGAGACGTCGTCGATCCGTTCGGGAACGCCGAGGAGGGCCGCGGTGTCGTTGCGGAGTCCGGGATACGGACCCATCGGGTGCACCCACCGCTTGTCGGCGGTCCGGTAGAACGTGTGGGTGGCGAAGGCGTCGTCGACCCGCGCAGGGTCGTTCATGGGGTAGCCGTTGAGCAGCTCCCACTTGTTGTCGTAGAAGGGGCACAGCCGGTGCGGGGCGACCCGCAGGTCGATGGCTATGTCCTGGCCCCGGCCGCCGCGCATCCGCCAGATCCTGGCGATGGCCACGGACTTGGCCGCCAGCGCGATCGCGGTTCCGCCGGCGAGGCGGAGTGTGCCGGGCAGCACCGGATCGGCGCCGATGAAGTCGACCGAGCCGCCGGCGTCGGCCTCGGCGAGACCGACACCGGCCAGGAGTTCGCCCAGGTGCAGATGAGGGTCGAAGTGGTCGTCGGCGGCGGGCGGGGCCAGCAGCCGTCCGGTCAGTGTTTCCGCGTCCATGCTTTCGTCCTGCCTTTCCGGGGCGCTCGGTCCTCTGCGAACTCCGTGCGTCCACCGTGCGCGACAGGGACGAGAAAAGGAATCATCAATGGGCGGGCGCCGGTGTGACCGCCGCGGTCACACCGTTCGTTTCCCGGAACGGGCGAAGGGTTTCCGTTCTGGAATTCCGGAAGGCGTCCGGGCGCTTTCCGGAATTCGTGGAAGACAGGCTCCCGGAGATCCCAGGTTCCAGGTCGCGGGTCACGGGTGGTCAGTCGAAGATGCCTCGGGGGAGAGTCATCGACACGAGCCACTTCGGAAGGTCGACCGTCTCGTTGATCTTCAGGTCGCCGGCCACGCTGCACAGCACGTAGGCCTCGTGCAGGCTCACCTGCTCCTCGCTCACGAGCCAGTCGACCATCTCCCGGACCGCCGTCTTCACGTTCTCCATGAGATCGGTTCCGGTGCCCACGGTCTGGTAGTAGCCCCGCGCGAGTCTCTCGGCGGGCATGACCAGCTGCGTGGGATCGGCGGAGGGGACGACGGCCCGCGGGGAGGCGATCACGGTGTTCTTCAGCAGACCGAACCGGAGCGTGACCGCCATCAGCGTCTCCACGGCCGTTCCGCTCACCTCGCCGTCGCCCTGGGCCATGTGCCCGTCCCCGGCGGAGAACATGGCTCCCGGCACGAGGACGGGGAGCTGGAGCCGCGCCCCCCTGACGAGCTGCCTGATGTCCGTGTTGCCGCCCATGGCGCCACTGACGTCGGGTGAGAAGGCGCGGTACATGCCCCTGTGGAGCGGGGCCACACCCATGATCCCCATGAAGGGGGCGACGGGTATCCGCGCCCGCCGCCCGGTGTCACCGCCGACGAAATCGGCGTACCCGTCGCTCTGCCCCCGTTCGAAGGTGAACGTCTGGAGGAACGGGGCACCGCTGTTGTACGGCTGGTCCACCGGGATCGCGCCGGACGCCGGACCGGCGGTGGGGTCGCTGAGCTGGGAGGCCTCGCTCCAGGAGGCGAACGGCGCGAGGAGCTCGGGGCGGAGGGAACCGAAGAGGCCGAGCGCCGGACTGACCACGACATAGCCGAAGCCGGCCAGCGGACCGACGTCGAGGATCTCGACCTCCAGGACGTCGCCGGGCTCGGCGCCCACGACCTCGACCGGGCCGGTCAGCGGGTGCACCAGGCCGAGGTCGATGGTGAGGGTTCCCTCCGGCGTCATCGTCCGGGCCGACTCGCCGATGTCCAGGGCGTCCCGGCACAGCAGCTGCACGACCTCGCCGGGCCGCACCGTGGCCACCGGCGGCAGGTCCCGGTTCCAGCGGTTGTGGAGCACCCTGCCGTATCCGTCGACGACGACGTCCCCGCCCGGCCCGGCCAGCACGTCGGGGCTGCCGGACCCGGCGACGTCCAGCCCTCCGACCTGTCCCCGGCCGGCGCCCAGAGCGGACAGCGCGTCCGCTCCCGGACCGGCCGAGGCCCGCTGCACCAGGCCGGCGTTCCCCGCGGTCCCGCTGTGGACGAAGCACATGGCGGCCTCCGTGATCCCGCCGCTCCGGATGCCGCCCGCGACAGCGCCGAAGGGCTCCCGTGAGCCGCTCGCCGGACGAGGCGGGCGCGGAGTGCGGTCGATGCGGACGCGCGTCCTGTCGCGTCGCGCCGGAGGCGGCGGGACCGCGTCCGTGCGGGTCGTCCGCGTCTGGCGAGGAGGGCCCGTCGGTTCGGCGGGCCCCGCCTTTTCCCCTCTCAGGATCGCCCGGTGGCCGGGCCCCGGCAAACCTGGCGCAGGACCGCCGGGGGCCGGCAGCCGTGCGGACCCGGCCGGGCCTCGTGGCGGCCCTAGCCGAACTGCCAGAGGTGGTCGGCGGTGCCGTTGTCGTCGTACTGGACGACGTGGGCGCTGTTGGCGGTGGACATGAGGTCGACGCCGAGGACCTTGCCGGAGTTCTGGTTGCGGATGCGGTACCAGCCGTCGCCGTTGTCGATCAGCTGCCAGAGGTGGTCGGCGGTGCCGTTGTCGTCGTACTGGACGACGTGGGCGCTGTTGGCGGTGGACATGAGGTCGACGCCGAGGACCTTGCCGGAGTTCTGGTTGCGGATGCGGTACCAGCCGTCGCCGTTGTCGATCAGCTGCCAGAGGTGGTCGGCGGTGCCGTTGTCGTCGTACTGGACGACGTGGGCGCTGTTGGCGGTCGACATCAGGTCGACGCCCATGACCTTGCCGGAGTTCTTGTTCCGGATCAGCCGGTAGGCGGCGGCCGGCTGCCACGGCCGGCCGGTCGGCGAGGCGGTGGGGAACGCGGAGATCCGCAGCCTGGCGGCGCCCATCGGGATCAGCGTCACGGTCTCCACGGCCGCTGTGCTGCGTGCCGGTGAGTCCTGCACCGGGGAGACCACGTGCTGGTCGTCCGCCCGCCATTCGGCGATCCTCCGTGCCGGCGCGGTGATCCGTACCGGAGTCGTGTCGCGGTCGAACGGGTCGGCGGGGAGCGTGCCGCCGCCCCGACTGAACGTCCAGGGACCGTCGTTCGGCGCGAGGCCGTAGTTCCACGCCGTCGTGGCATGCACCTCGTACTGGGGGAACTGGGACGTGCCGCCAGTCTGCACGTAGTTCTCGCCGATGCTGAGCGAGTACGTGAGGGGTCCCCGGTCGACCGCGGTGACTCCGTGGTTTCCGGTCCAGGTGCGCAGCACGGTCGACTGCGGGAAGCGCAGGGTCACGGTGTCGCCGTCGTGCCAGGCGCGCCGTACCACGCTCCAGGACGGTCCGGCCGACGCGGCGACCGCCGCGCCCGCGACGGTGACCTGCGGGGATCCGCACCAGCCGGGGATGCGCAGGTACAGCGGGAAGTCCAGCGTTCTCGGCGTGGAGACGGTCAGGGTGACCGTGTCGCCGAACGGGTAGTCGGTGGTCTCGGTGACGGTCACCGCGGTGCCGTCGGCGACCTTCGCGGTGACCTGGCTGGGCGCGTACATCGCGGTCGCCAGCCCCTTGTCGGGGGTGGCGAGCCACAGCTCCTCGGTGAAGTAGGGCCAGCCCATGCCGTAGTTGTGCGGGCAGCAGCGGTACTGGTCGACGCCCGGCATGAACGCCTGCATGGCGAAGTTGTTCTGGAACTGCCCCTGGGTCTTGGCGGTGTCGTCGAGGTCCACGCTGTTGGCGCTGGTGATGTAGTGGACACCCTTGCCGGACGGGTCGAGCGCCGCGGGCAGCGAGTTGAAGGCGAGGTCCTCGCAGCGGTCGGCCCACACCGCGTCGCCGGTGATCCGGGTCAGCAACTGGTGGCTGGCCATGAACTCCACGATGCCGCAGGTCTCGAAGCCCTGCCGGGGGTCGCCGAAACCGGGCCGCGCGTTCTCGTCGCCGGCGAATCCGCCGCCCGGGAACTGGCCGTACGACGTCATCACCGACGTGTAGTTCCGGTACGCGGCCTGGGTGAGCGCGGTGGACGGGGAGCGCAGCGCGTACTGGGCGGGCTCGCGGAACCCCTGCGCGATGTTGACGTTGTGCAGCGACGGCAGGTTGTCGACCCAGTTGGCGCCGTTGGCATGGATCTTGTCGGCGAGGGTGAGCAGGAACGAGTCGCCGGTGCGGTTGTAGAGCCAGTAGACGCTGTCCAGTCCGTCGCCCCAGCGCACCGACACCCAGCTCTGGTTGAACGCCGAGGGACCCTGCGCGTTCATGAACCGGAAGAAGCCGGTCAGCAGGGGGACGATCCGGGTGTCGCCGCTGTACTCCTGCCAGTTGCGCAATGCCCAGGTCAGCGGCAGGAAGGGCCAGAAGTCCGGGCCGCCGCCCAGTGAGGTGCGCAGGGCGGTGGGCCCGAACCAGCCGTCGGACTGCCGGGTGGCCACGATGGCGTCGATCCACTGCCGGACGGCGGCCAGCGCGGTGGCGTCCCTGGTGAGGACCGCCAGGTCCACGTAACCGCGCAGCCAGTACGGAACCTCCTCCCAGCCGGTGCGCTCGGGGTGCGCCCAGCCGGACTCGGACATCTTCAGGAAGTGTGAGACCGCGGCGTACTGGCCGCACAGGCCGGCGAGTTGACGGCGCAGCTGGGTGTCCAGCCAGCCGCGCGCGGTGACCGCGCCGGGCGGCAGCCGGAGGAAGGCGGTGGGGGAGAGCGGCGCGGCGTTCGGTGAGTAGAGCCCGCCGGGGGCGGGGGCCACCCGCGACGCCGCCGCGGCGTGTGCGGTGCCGGCCATGGCGAGCGGGAGACCGCTCGCCCCGGCCGCGACGAGGGCGCTGGTGACGAAGTGTCTGCGGTTCAGGGGCATGGGGGAGCCTCCTGGCACGATCCGGGACGTGAGGAACCAGGGCCCGTGAGCTGGTCTCAGGGCGCCGGGGTATTTCAACGTTGGAAAGCAGAGAACCAACCGGCATGACAGCACGGACCGGGAGGCGTGTCCAGGGGGTGCGCAGCAGCCGTTCCGCCCGGGGCCGCCGGACCCGGCACGACACCGGGCGGTCGTCCTCCGGCCCCTGGGGGCCCGGTCGCGCCGGGCGCCGTCACCCTCGCGTTCGGTGACCGAGGTGATCGGGTGGCGTCCGCGTCGGCGTCCGGGGCGTCGCGGCCCCGGGTGCTGAGACGGCCGTCCGGCGCTAGCGTCGTCAAAAGGGGCTGCGGGGGCGTCGCCGATCCGGGCGCGGTCCGCTCCTGTCCACGCGCCTGCCGCTCTCCCTCCAAAGGACGCGCTTCCCAGGTGAGGCTGGAGCAAGGAGGCTTCTGATGACGGCGTTCACTCGGCGGCGGTGGTTCGTCCCGACGGCTCTGGCGGTGGCCGCGGTCGGTGTCACGACCCTGGCCGCGGCGTCACCTCTCGACGCCGCGACGCCGGCGCAGGGAGCGAAGCCCACGGTGGTCCTGGTGCACGGGGCCTGGGCGGACACGGCGAGCTGGAACGGCGAGATCGCCATCCTGCGCCGCGCGGGATACCCGGTGCGTGCCATCGGGAACCCGCTGCAGAACCTGACGACCGACTCGCAGACGGTCAAGGACTTCCTCAAGAGCATCCGGGGGCCGATCGTGCTGGTGGGGCACTCCTACGGCGGGTCGGTGATCACCAACGCGGCGGCGGGGGTGCGCAACGTCAAGGCACTCGTGTACGTCGATGCCGCCGCGCCGGCGGTCGGCGAGACGACGGGACAGCTCAGCGGCGCCACGTCGGCGCTGTCCGGGGCGCCGTCCAAGCTGTACGACGTGGTTTCCTACGCGAACGCCCCCGCCAAGGCGTCGAACCTCTACCTCAAGAAGGACGTGTTCCTGACGAAGTTCGCGAACAGCGTGCCCCGCGACCAGGCGACCGACCTGTGGGCGACCCAACGGGCCGCCAGCACCGCCGCGTTCACCACCCCGTCGAAGGCCGCGGCCTGGAAGACGATCCCGTCCTGGTACTTCATCAGCAGCGGGGACCAGATCATCACACCGCAGTCGGAGAAGAAGATGGCGAGCCGCGCGCGGTCGAAGGTGACCGTCTACCAGGGCGGTTCGCACCTCACCCTGGTGTCCGATCCGGCCGCCGTGAGCAAGGTCATCGAGGCGGCGGGCGCGTCGGTGAAATGACCCGCGGCCCGCGCGCACTCAGTGCGTCGCGTTGTCGGCCTCCGCCTGGAGGTGGTCCCGGCCCGCCAGCCGGAAGAGGACGACGAGGGACGGCAGGATCAGCACGCCGGCCGCGATGACCACACCGATCTGCACCCACAGGGTCGCGGTCGGCGCGGCGGCGGCGTCGATCGTCAGGTGGGTGCCCAGCAGGTAGGGGTACTGCGCCACACCCCAGCCCAGCAGCACCAGGGCCACGGCGGCCCCCGCGCCCGCCCGGACCCCCGCGGTGCGACGCGCGCGCACCAGGACCAGGCTGGTGACGCCCGCGACGGCCGCGAGGACGACCAGCGGCAGGGCGCGGTGGCTCAGTTCGTGGAAGAGGCGCCCGGCGTCCTGCCGGAGGACGAAGATGCCCGCGATGCTGACGGCTCCGGTCACCGCGCCGGACAGCAGAGCACGGTCGCGGAAGTAGTGTTCGAGCCGTTCGTCGCCCGCGCGCGCCGCCACCACGAACAGGTAGACGGCGGCCAGGTAGGCGCAGACCAGGACGGCGAGGACACCGCCGAGCACCGACGTGGGGTTGAGCCAGCTGCCGACGGGAGCGCCGCCGCCGTCGGCCGGCACCCGTCCGGAGGCGATGCCGCCGGCGATGGCACCGAAGCAGAAGGGCGTCAGCACGGAGGCCAGGGCGAATGCGGCGCCGAACGCCCGCTGCTCGGGTGTGCGCATGGAGGCGTGCCGGAAGGCGAAGCCCGCCCCGCGGAGCACGACACCCAGGGCGGCGGCGCCCAGCGGGATGTACAGCGTGGTGGTGATCGCCGTGAACGCGGCGGGGAAACCCGACCACAGCATGACGAGGCAGTAGATGAGCCAGGTGTGGTTCGCCTCCCACACGGGGCTGAGCGAGGCGTCGATCAGATGGCGCGGTGCCCGGCCGCGGACGGCTCCGCCTCCGGTCAGGTCCCAGAAGCCGGCGCCGAAGTCGGCCCCGCCGAGCAGGCCGTAGGCGACGACTCCGACGAAGAGGAGCACGGCCACCAGGTCGGGGATCATGCTTCGGCCTCCTCGGGCAGCCGGGAGGACGTGCCGAACGGCGGGCCGTAGGGCACGTCCACGATGTCGTCGCCCTCTCGCCGCCAGCGGCGCTTCATCGACACGAGAACCGCGACGGCGGTGGCGCCGACGGCGATGTAGACCGCGAGCACCGTCGAGAAGAAGATCCAGAGATTGCCGTGCGTGGTGACCGCGTCGCGGGTCAGCAGGTGGCCGACGACGATCCAGGGCTGCCGGCCCAACTCCGTGACCATCCAGCCGGTCTCGAGGCAGACGAGGGCCGCGGGGCCGCCGAGAACCGCGGCGCGCAGGAACCAGCGCTGCTCGGCGAGGGGGCGGCGGCGCCACAGGATCCAGCCGTACCAGGCGGCGAGCCCGAGCAGGGCGAAGGACAGACCCACCATCGCGTCGAAGGCCAGATGCGTGACGCTGACGAGCTGATCGGAGGGACGGACGTCGGCGGGGATGGCGTCGAGTCCCTTGATCCGGGTGTCCGGGCTGAACGCGGCCAGCAGGGAGGCGGCGTCCGGCACCGGGAGACCGAAGCGGACCCGGCCGCCCACGAGCACGCCACCGAGTGTCTCGGGCACATGCGTCGCCGTGTCGGGGAGCATCTCGATGGCGGCGAACTTCGCGGGCTCGGCCTGGAAGACATAGCGGGCGATGGTGTCGCCCACCACGATCTGCACCGGCACGGCGATCGCCGCCAGGGCGAACCCGATGAGGAAACCGGTGCGGTGGTATCGGGAGGTCCGCCCCCGCAGCATGCCGGCCGCGTAGACGCTCGCGACGACGAAGCCGGCCACGATGTAGGCGGCGAGAAGCATGTGGAGGAACTCGTACCAGAAAGCGCCGTTGAAGAAGACCCGCATCGGGCGGACCTCGCTCACCCGGCCGTCGGTGACGGTGAAGCCCGCGGGGCTGTTCATCCAGCTGTTGGCCGCGATGACCGCGGCCGCCCCGCCGATGCTGGACAGCGACGCGACCGCGCCCGCGGCGAAGTGGGGCCAGGGGCGCAGGTGCTTCCAGCCGTAGATGTAGATCGAGACGAAGATCGCCTCGAGGAAGAAGAACAGCCCCTCGATGGCGAACGGGAAGCCGAAGGCGGCTCCGTACCGGCCCATGAGTCCCGGCCAGAGGATGCCGAGTTCGAAGGAGAGGACGGTGCCCGTGATCGCTCCCACCGCGAAGAGCACGGCCGCGATCTTGGACCAGCGCCGGGCCAGCCGCATGGCGTCGGCGTCGCCGTGTTTCAGGCCGCGGTAGTTCGCCACGAGCATCATCGTGGTCAGGGCGACGCCGAAGGGCACCAGGATGATGTGGAAGCCCAGGGTGAAGGCCATCTGCTGGCGGGCGGGGAGCAGTTGGGCCGGTCCGTCGGCCGATGCGAGGGTCTGGTGAAGCGCGCCCAGCACGGGTGTCACCGGGGGCCTCGCCGGTGGGCGGTGCGGCACGGACCCGGCCGCCGGGAGGACGGTCTGCGGAAGTTGCCCATGGGCGCCACCCTTGCTGTCGCTACCCGGAGTGATGACACTGTCACCCTAGGTCGTGCCTGGTGGCGTGGGCGGCATTGACGGCTCGCGGCTGTGGCGGGTCCCGGCGGTCAACGCGCCGTGACCGGGCACTCCCCGAGCGGGCACAGCCCTTCGTGTCCCTCCGGTTCCGCTACGACCGTTACGACGGGATCGGGTCCGGGCACGGGCCCGCGGAGAGCGTCCTCGTCCATCCGTCCCCGCTCACCTTGACCTCCGGGCGGGCGAGGGAGCCGGGCGCGGTCGCGGAGGCGCCGCCGCCGGGACCGTCCGTCGGCTTCGCGGCCGACGCCCCGGCGACCCCGGCCACGGTGCACGTCAGCTGCATCAGGGCCCGGTATCCCGGTCGGCCCGCGCCCGTGGGCAGCCGGACGGTGAGGGCATGCTCGCCGTCCGCCACCACCTCCGGCGGGGCCGGCAGGCGGGGCAGCTCCGTGGCGGCGGACGTGGACTCCGCCGCGTCCGGCCCGGCGAACAGCATGTCCAGGACGGACCGGAAGTCGGCGGGGTGGCCGGCCTTGCGCGGATAGGGCGTCAGGTCACCGTCGTGGAGGAAGTAGAGCGCGACGACCGTCGGGGGCACGGGGGTCGCACCCGGGGAGTGGATGCCGCTCGCCGCCGGCCCTGCCTGGATGACACCGGACTCGGGGACTCCGCATCCTGCCAGCGTCAGACCGGCCGCCAGTCCGGCGGGCAGCGCCCACACGCGAGAGCGTCTCACCGGGCACCTGCCAGGGCGTCCGGGTCGGGGGCCCGGGACTCACGGTGCAGGGGGAGTTCGACCGTGAACACCGCTCCGCCGCCGGGCAGGTTCGCCGCGCTGATACGACCGCCGTGCAGGTGCACGTTCTCCGCCGTGATGGCGAGCCCGAGCCCGCTGCTCTCACTCCTGGTACGCGAGGCACCGGCCTTGTAGAAGCGCTCGAAGATGTGCGGCATCGCCTCCTCGCCGATGCCGGGACCCCCGTCGGTCACCTCGATCACGGCCCACGCCACGCCCGCCTCCTCCTCGCGGGCGCCCATGGTCAGCCGCACCGGCGGAGCCCCGTGCCGCAACGCGTTGCCGACCAGGTTGGCCATGACGACATCGAGGCGACGCGGATCCACGCGCGTCCTGAGCAGGCCGGGCCCGGGCAGGCTGGTCGCCACCCGGTCCTGCCAGCCCCGGGAGACGAGTGTGCGCCGTAGGGACTCGGCCAGGTCGACCTCGTCCAGGTTGAGCCTGATCGCACCGGCGTCGAAGCGGGAGATCTCCATCAGGTCTTCCACCAGCGCGCTCAGCCGGCCGGTTCCCTCGCTGATGAGCCGCAACGCGTCGCCGGTCTCCCGGTCGTGGCGCAGCGCGTTCTCGTCGAGTACGTCGGTGAGCGCGGCCATCGCCGTGAGCGGCGTCCGCAGTTCGTGGGAGACGTCGGCGGCGAAGCGGCGCGCCCGGGCCTCCATGCGGCGCAGCTCCGCGACCGACCGCTCCAGCGCGGCCGCCGTGTCGTTGAAGGACTGCGAGAGTTCGGCCAGTTCGTCGGAACCGTTGACGGTCAGCCGGACGTCGAGACGTCCCTCGGCCATGCGGCGCGTCGCCCGGCGCAGTGCTCGTACGGGACGCAGCACACCACTCGCGGCCAGCAGCGCCAGGACGACGGCGAGTGCCAGTGCCACCACGGTGGCGCGCTCGATGCCGCTGACCATCGCCTTGACGTAGCCCTCTTCGGCGCCCTGCGACACCATCAGGTACATCGCCGTCCCCGACAGCCCCGACCCGGAGCCCCCGTCCGTGTCGTAGGCGACCGGCGTGCCGACGGTCAGCCAGGGGTGCCCGTCCACGTCGACCCGCTGGAACACCGTGGCACTCGTGGTGGCCACGGTCCTGCGCAGTTCGGGGCTCAGCTCGCCGAAGTGGGCGCCCGGCGTGCCGACGCGGAGGTCCTTGTAGGTCGCCATCACCCGCCAGCCCTGCGACGGGTTGTCGTAGAGCACGTGGTTCACCGCCGTCTGCAGGTCGGCCCGGCTCGGCGCCGCGGGGGTGTACGGGGCGACGGTGTCGACACTCTTGCGGAACTGCTGGATCACCGAGTCCTGGCTCTGCTGGAGCACCCCCGTGCGCGCCTCCCGGAAGGCGAGTGCCCCGGTGCTCAGGGCGCTGACGACGGCCACCACGACGAAGGCCGCCACCAGGCGTGCGCGCAGTCCGCGCAGCGGAAGCGGGACGTGTGCCAGGAGCGCGCGGAAGGACCGCGCCCGCCCGGCGGCTCTGCCGCCGTTCACGGGGAGACGAACCGGTAGCCGAAGCCGCGCACGGTCTGGATGTACCGGGGGTCTCCGCTCAGCTCGCCGAGCTTGCCGCGGAGTCGCTTCACACAGGCGTCCACGAGTCGGATGTCACCGTGGTAGCTGTGCTCCCAGACCGCTTCGAGCAGTTGCTGGCGGCTGAACGTCCGGCCGGGCGCGGCCGACAGGGTCAGCAGCAGCCGCAGCTCCGAGGGGGCGAGCGCGACGGGCGAGCCGTGGTGGGTCACCACGAGCCCGGCCCGGTCGACGGCCAGCGCGCCGTACGTCTCCGCCCGGGGCCGCAGGCCGTCGCCGGGCGGCGGCGCCTGCCTGCGCAGTACGGCGCGTATGCGCGCGTCCAGGACCCGGGCCCGCACGGGCTTGACCACGTAGTCGTCCGCGCCCGCCTCAAGTCCCACGACCACGTCGATGTCGTCGCCCTTGGCGGTCACCATGATGATCGGCACCTGGTCGCGGTCCCTGATCCGCCGGCAGACGTCCAGTCCCGACATGCCGGGCAGCATGAGGTCGAGCACCACCACGTCCGGACGGAAGGGGTGGAGCTGTTCCAGACCCGCTTCGCCGGTCCCGGCGGCCATGACGGTGTGACCCTGATGCCGCAGCGCCAGTTCGACGGCGTTACGGACATCCTGGTCGTCTTCGACAATAAGGACTCGCGACACCTCGACAGTGTAGGTGGGCCGCGTGCGGTGACCGCCGCGGAGAGAGCTCCTCCCCGGGCTTGTGGCAGAACGGTCATACGACGGGCCGGTCGTTGCCGTTTCGTGATCGTCCGAACCTGGGGCGATCATCTGGCCCGACCAGTTTGAGCTGCCATGTACTCGGCACGAGAGCGGAAACCCGCACCGCCCGCCCATGGCGCCGCCGCCCCCCGTCCCGGTCGGCGGCGGGCCGACCCGGGGCGCGGCGGGCACCACCACCGGACCTCCCGCCGCCGGGGCGGCCCGTGCCGCCCCGGCGGCCGCCCGCTGTTCCTGGCGCTGGCGGCCGCCGGCCTGTTCGGCTCCGTGGCGCTCCTCCTGAACGGCGGACGAAGCGACGCGTCGAGCGGTGCGGCCTCCCCGCGGAGCGCCGCGCACCCCACCCACTCGTCAAGACCCTCGCCCTCGCACTCGCCGACGCCCACCCCCGCCCGGACCGGGACCGCCGTCCCCTCGACGGGCACCGGCACGTTCCTCACCGCGCGCGCCGGCGGCGCGAAGGTCGGCCGTGGCGCGCATCTGATCCGCTACGCCGTGCAGGTCGAGAGCGGGCTCGGCATCTCGCCGGACCGGGCGGCCGGGGAGATCACCGAAATCCTCGCCGCCCCCCGGGGCTGGACCCACAGCGGGAACAACTCGTTCCGGTCGGTGGGCGCGGGGGAGCCGTACGACCTCCTGATAAAGATCGCGACGCCCGGCATGGCCGACGCCCTGTGCTGGGCGGGAATCCGCCAGAGCACCCACGGCGAGTACAACTGCGAGGTCCCCGGCGGCGTGGTGGTCAACCTCAAGCGCTGGGTCAAGGGCTCACCCACGTTTCCCGGACCGATACACGAGTACCGCGCGCTGATCATCAACCACGAGATGGGGCACGCCCTCGGCCTCACCCACCTCACCTGCGCGGGTCCGGGACGACCGGCCCCCGTCATGATGCAGCAGATCAAGGGCCTGCACGGCTGCGTCGCCAACGCCTGGCCGTACGACGAGCAGGGCCGCTACGTCTCCGGGCCGGGCGTGTCCTGAACCCGCGCCGAACCCGCGGCGGCCGGACCCCCGCCTCAGCGGAGTGTGCTGGTGAGCCAGAAGCAGGTGCCGACTCCCAGCCCGAACACGAGATGCGCGCCCAGGTCGTCCGCCAGCGTCCGCGGGCTGTACTTCCAGAACTGCTGGTAGAGCCCGGACGGCGGGAGGACCAGATAGGCGCCGGCACACACCGTCGCCCCCAGGGGAAGCCCGTACAACGGGTTCGGCCGCCGGGCCGAACCCGCGACGATCCCGTACGCCGCTCCCCAGGCGGACCCGTAGAGCCAGTGCATCGCGGTGCTCGCGAGCCAGGCCCACCGGTCGGGGATCTCGCGCTGGGTGAACCCCTCCAGGAGCCGCTTCGCCACCTTGCCCGGATCCGGCGCCTCGTCCCACCCGTCGACCGGTGCGAACTCCCAGGCCCGAGGCGTGTCGGTGCCTCCGGCGCGCCGGTACCGCAGATAGCGCGTGGCATCCATGCAGACCGTGCCCCCGACGCCGGCGACGACGCCGTTGAGCACGGCGGCCAGCGGCGTGAGGGGCCCGCGCAGTGAACGTCCGGTTTTCGTGATGCCCATCGCTCCACCCACCTCGGTCGACCGCCGGTGCCTGGGAACACGCCCTGGCCGTCCGGGTTCCGGGAAGTTCAGAATCGCACCGCTCACCGCCGCCCGCACCGCAGCACCGGCTCGTCCCGGAACCGCACCGCACCGCCGTGGCCCCCGTCCGGCCCAGCCCTGATGGTGTACGCCACATGGACCAGCCACGATTACGGAGGGGGTCGACTCCTTCACGTAGGGATTCCGCAGACATGAGAGCAATACGCAGCGTTCCCGGGACCCGCCGGATGCGCCACCTGGCCCTGGCGGCCCTGCTGACCGCGACAGCCACCGCCATGAGCGCCTGCGGCACCGTCCGCGAGGGCGCGTCCCCGGAGTCCGTCCAGGGAATCGCGGCGGCCGGTGACGCCAAGTACGTGCCGTGCGGCAACCCGCCGCAGAAGCTGGAGAAGACCGACCAGGACTTCCTGAACCAGCTCGCGGCCGCCGGCGGCAAGCCGCTGTACGACCTGTCCTACCCGGCCGCCCGTGACGTGCTGAACAAGCTCCAGGCGGGCCCCGTCCCGATGCTCCCCGCGGAGATCACCGAACGCAGCGTGCCGGGCGGACCGACGGGCCCGGTCAACGTGCACATCGTGCGCCCCGCCGGCGTCAAGGGGACGCTGCCCGGCGTCGTCTACATCCACGGCGGCGGCTGGGTGCTCGGCAACTTCAAGACCCACGAGCGCCTGGTGCGCCAACTGGCCGCCGGCGCCCGGGCCGAGGTCGTGTTCGTCGACTACACGCCCTCTCCCGAGGCCCAGTTCCCGGTCCCGATCGAGCAGGCGTACACCGTCGCCAAGTGGGTCGCCGCGCACGGCGGCGAGATCAGCCTCGACTCCACCCGGCTGGCCGTCGCCGGTGACTCCGTCGGCGGCGACATGACCGCCGCGGTGACGATGATGGCCAAGCAGCGCGGAGGCCCGCACTTCCGTCAGCAGGTCATGCTCTACCCGGTCACCGACGCCGACTTCGACACGGCGTCCTACACCCGCTTCGCCGAGAACTGCTGGCTGACCCGGCCCGCGATGAAGTGGTTCTGGGACGCCTACGCGCCCAAGGCCGCCGACCGCGCCAACCCGCTGGCCTCGCCGCTGAAGGCGACCGTCGAGCAGCTGCGCGGCCTGCCGCCGGCCCTGCTGATCACCGACTCCGACGTGCTGCTGGACGCCGCCAACTCCTACGCGGCGAAACTCAGGTCGGCGGGGGTGCAGGTGACCTCGTCGCACTACGGCGGCGTCACCCACGACTTCATGATGCTGAACGCGCTGCGTGACACCCAGGCCGACAAGGTCGCCGTCGCCCAGACGACGGCGACCCTGCACGAGGCGCTCTACGCCTCGACGGCCCCCGCCGCAGGCAAGTAGAGGACAGGCCCCGCACGCAGCGGGGTGAGGAGTGCGGACCGCCGCCGTTCGGGCGACGGCGGTCCGCACTCCTTCTCATGGGTGGCGCGGGACACCCGGCGCGGCGCGGGGAGGCGTTCGCCGGCTCCTGGCGGGTGTCAGGCGCACCCGGCCGGGGTGGCCCGTGAGGCGTCGGAGATCAGCGCCTGCTGGGCCGTCCTGAGCCGTCGGACGTCGGGCTTGACGACCTTCCGGTCGTACGTCAGCAGGCCGTTGAGCTCGCCCTCGACGTCCGAGATCTGGGTGTACACCGCGCCGTTGCCGCCCTGGCAGGCCAGCGCGTGGACCTCGGCGAGCTTGGCCAGGTAGTCGTCGGTGTAGGTGGCCGGATCGACGTCGACGTACGACTGCTGCACGGACCAGGCGTGGCCCGGCACGGCCAGGCCGAGCCCGCCGTACTCGCCGCTGACCAGGGCGCGCCGGCCGTCCGGGTGGGGTGGCAGGGCCGGACTGGGATAGCCGTGTTCGTCCATGATGTCGCCGGTGCCGCCGTCGTCGCCGAGGTTGAGCCCGGACATGGAGTTCACCAGCCGGGTCGGGTCCCAGGACTTGGCCTGGTCGGCGATGCGGGCCATGTCGTACTGGCCCCAGCCCTCGTTGAAGGTGACCCACATGACGACCGACGGGCTGCTGTAGTGCTCGTCGATCATCTGCTTCATCTCGCGCTCGTACTCGGCGCGGGCCTGGGTGGACGGGTTCACTCCGGCCGTCATCGCCGGCATGTCCTGCCAGACCATCAGGCCGAGCCGGTCGGCCCAGTAGAACCAGCGGTCGGGTTCGACCTTGATGTGTTTGCGCACCGCGTTGAAGCCCATGCTCTTGTGCATCTTCAGGTCGTAGGCGAGCGCCTCGTCCGTCGGCGCGGTGTACAGGCCGTCCGGCCAGAACCCCTGGTCGAGGGTGGCCATCATGAAGACCGGCTTGCCGTTGAGCAGGGTGCGCGGAACGCCGTTCACCTTCTCGACCCTCACCGACCGCATCCCGAAGTAGCTGCCGACACGGTCGGCCCCGACGCTCACCTTCAGGTCGTAGAGGTACGGGTCGTCGGGTGACCACAGGCGCGGGTCGCGGATGCGCAGGGTCAGGGGCCCGCCGCTGCGGCCGGTGACGGTGGCCACCTTCCGCTTGCCCGCGTAGGCCGTCGCCGTGACCGGCAGGCCGGCGCGGACGCCCTGCGGTTCGACGGTGAGGGTGCCGGCCCCGGCGTCCGGGGTGAGCTTGAGCTGGTCGACGTGGTCGGTGGCGACCGGCTCCATCCACACCGTCTGCCAGATGCCGGAGGTCGGCGTGTACCAGATGCCGCTGGGGTCCAGGCGCTGCTTGCCGACCGGCGGG
This sequence comes from Streptomyces sp. NPDC001068, assembly GCF_042897315.1. Taxonomy (NCBI): domain Bacteria; kingdom Bacillati; phylum Actinomycetota; class Actinomycetes; order Kitasatosporales; family Streptomycetaceae; genus Streptomyces; species Streptomyces sp. NPDC001068. The sequence continues at coordinate 194,295 of NZ_JBIAYD010000005.1, forward strand.
TTCTCGCCGTCGGCCGCGTCGGTGGGGTCGTAGACCCCGACGATCAGCTCCTGGGTGCGGCCGGGCTTGAGGGCGTCGGTGACGTCGGCGCTGAACTTGTCGTACCCGCCCTGGTGTTCGGTGACCTTCCTGCCGTTCACGTACACCTCGGCCCGCCAGTCGACCGCGCCGAAGTTCAGTTGCAGCCTCCTGCCCGAGCCGATCTTCCAGTCGGCCGGGACGGTGAAGGTGCGCCGGTACCACATGCGGTCCTCGTGCCGCTCCAGTCCGGACAGCTGTGACTCGACGGGGTAGGGGACGAGGATCTTCTCGGCGAGCTTCCTGCCCACCGGCGGCTGTTCACCCGCCGTGGCGGCCGCGAACTGCCAGGTCCCGTTGAGGTTCTGCCAGGCGCTCCGGGTGAGCTGGGGCCTCGGGTACTCCGGGTGGGCGTTGTCCGGCCCGACCTTGTCGGCCCACTTGGTGCGCAACTCGTACGTCGACCTGTTGGCACCGCTGCTCCAGAAGGAGTTGACAACGTTGCCGTCGGTTCCTGCCAGACCGCCCTGGCCGTCGTAGCGCACGTCGGCGAGGCCGGACGCGGTGCCGGTGCTGTTCCCGACGACGGGCTCCTTCAGCGCGATCAGCAGCCGGTGGGGGTCGGCGGGGTCACGGCGGGCGTTCCCCAGGGGCCAGGTGGCGCCCCCGATGACCGCGTCGAGGTGTTCGGCGAGACCGGCGGGCGGTGCGCCGAGCGGCTGGGCGAACTCGAGGGCGAGCGTACGGCCGCTCGCCAGGACGGTGGTGGAGACGGCTCCGTCGTAGTCGAAACCGTCGGGCAGCCGGAACGCCGACTGCGGTACGGCGGTCTTGGAGCCGCCGGGCGGGGTCCAGCGCAGGTGGAGGTTGGAGCCGCCGTAGTGCTCGAAGTACTCGACCTTGATGTCGTAGGCCTTGCCGGCCGTCAACTCGACCGGCTGGCCCGTCTGTTCGCGGTCCCAGTCGTCGACCCAGTGGTCGATGACGGTCTTCCCGTCGACCCACAGCCGGAAGCCGTTGTCGCCGATGATCGAGAAGGTGTAGGGGCCGGTCCTGTCCGGGACGACCTTGCCGGTCCAGCGGACGCTGACGTCGTCCGACTGACCGGTGGCGAAGTTCAGCCGCGGCTCCAGGGTGTCGAAGTCGAGGTTCGGGTCGAAGCCGGTGGCCTTGAGCTTGTCGAAGTCGAAGGCGCCGGGGGCGGACTGGGTGTAGTACTCGCCTTTGAGGCCGTGGACTTCGACGGGGTCGTCGGCCGCGGTGGCTGCCGGTGCCGCGGTGAGGCCCGCGAAGCCCAGTGCCGCGGCGAGCAGCAGGGCGAGGCGTTGTCCGAGAGGTCTGATGCGCACGGATCCTCCTTGGGTGAGGAAGGGTGGCGGCTCGTTGCTTCAGTCTGTACAACGTTGGAAGGAACGGCAGTTGGCATGAGAGCACGGCTCCCGGCCGCTGTCCAGGGGCATGACAATCCCCGGGTACGGGGCACTCATCGACGCTGAGGAGATCCCTTGCGGGTCAGCCTGAGGGACGTGGCGGAACGCGCGGGCGTTTCGATCAAGACCGTGTCCAACGTAGTGAACAACTATCCGCACGTCACCCCGGCCATGCGGGCCCGGGTGCAGGCGGCGATCGACGAACTCGGCTACCGGCCCAACCTGACCGCGCGTCACCTGCGCAAGGGCCGGACGGGGATCATCGCGCTGGCCGTTCCCGAACTCGGCAACCCGTACTTCGCGGAACTGGCCGGCGCCGTGATCGACGCGGCCGCGGAACACGAGTTCACCGTGCTGCTCGACCACACACGCGGCGAGCGTGAACAGGAGATCCTGGTCAGCCAGGGATTCCGGGGCGGGGTGATCGACGGGCTGATCCTCAGCCCGCTGACCCTGGAGGCCGAGGATCTCCGGGGCCGGCCCGGTGACGTGCCGCTGGTGCTGCTCGGCGAGCGCGAGTACGGCCTGCCCTTCGACCACATCGCCATCGACAACGTGGCGGCGGCCCGGTGCGCGGTGCGCCATCTGCTGGGCCGCGGCCGCACCCGGATCGCCTACCTCGGCGTACGCACCGACTCCCTGAACCAGCCCGCCCACCTGCGCCTGGACGGCTGGCGCGCGGAACTGGCCGCGGCCGGGGTGCCCGCGCCGGACGGCCTGGTGGTGCCGGTCGGCGGCTGGGACCGGGACGACGGGGCGCGCGCGATGGCCGAGCTGCTGGACTCCGGCGTGCGTCCCGACGCCGTCTTCGCCTTCAACGACCTGATCGCGATCGGGGCGATGCGGGTGCTGCACGAGCGGGGTCTGCGGGTGCCCTGGGACGTCGCGGTGGTGGGTTTCGACGACATCGCGGAGGGGCGGTTCGGGGCCGTCACGCTGACGACCGTCTCGCCGGACAAGCAGGCCATCGCGAAGATGGCGGTGGCCTCGCTGCTGCGCAGCCTGTCGGGTCGCGAGGAGCCCGGCGGGCGTGAACTGACCGCGCAGTTCAGGCTTGTCGAGCGGGAGAGCACCCTCGGCCGGCGGTGACGGGATTTCGGACGGAAGGCTTTACACGGCCCTTCCAACGATGTAAAAACCTCCCCTGAACGACGAGCACGCCGAGTTGACGCAAGAGCAAGCCTCCCCGAGAGCGCTCTCGGCTCCGGGGCCGTGCCGTTTGGGGACAACCATGAAGCCCACCGCACTTGTCCGTCGTACCTCCGCACGCACGCTTCTCGCCGCCGGTCTCGTGACGAGCCTCGCGCTCATGACCGGATGCACCAAGTCCGAGGACGACTCGGGCTCCAAGCCCGCCGCCTCCGAGCAGGACGACGCCGGTCAGGTGGTCGCCTCGCCCGGCACCGCCTCCGGCCCGACCTGCACCGTCGACGCCTACGGCGGCCAGAAGCTGGATCTGAAGAGCGCCACCGTCGGCTTCTCCCAGTCCGAGAAGGAGGCCAACCCCTTCCGGATCGCGGAGACCGCCTCCATCAAGGCCGAGGCCAAGGCGGAGGGCGTCAAACTGCTCACCGCCAACGCCCAGTCGCAGTTCTCCAAGCAGATCAGCGACGTCCAGGACCTCATCGCCAAGGGCGCGGACCTCCTGGTCATCGCCCCGCTCAACTCCGACGGCTGGGAACCGGTGCTGCGCACCGCGGCCGCCAAGCACATCCCGATCGTGACCATCGACCGCAAGATCAACGCGACCGCCTGCAAGGACTACGTGAGCTTCATCGGCTCCGACTTCGTCGAGCAGGGCAAACGGGCCGCGGACCAGATGATCGCGGCGACCGGCGGCAAGGGCGAGATCGCCATCCTCCTCGGCGCGGCCGGCAACAACGTGACCACCGAGCGCACCAAGGGCTTCGAGGACCGCATCAAGGAGAAGGCCCCCGGCCTGAAGATCGTGTTCCGCCAGACCGGCGAATTCGCCCGCGAGAAGGGCCAGTCGGTCACCGAGAACCTCATCCAGTCCAAGCCCGGCATCACCGGGATCTACGCCGAGAACGACGAGATGGGCCTCGGCGCGGTCAACGCCCTCAAGGGCGCGGGCAAGAAGCCCGGCGACGTCAAGATCGTGACGATCGACGGAACCCGCAACGCCGTCCAGGGCATCGTCGACGGCTGGATCTCCGCGGTCATCGAGTCCAACCCGCGCTTCGGACCGCTCGCCTTCCAGACCCTCGACACCTTCACCAAGGGCGACAAGGTCGGCCAGGACATCGTCATCAAGGACAGCGCCTACGACAAGAGCAACGCCCAGTCGGACCTCGGCAAGGCCTACTGACGTGCTCTCGGTCGCCCGGCTGTCCAAGACCTTCCCCGGCGTGCGCGCGCTGTCCGACGTGGACTTCACCGCGCGCGCCGGGGAGGTGCACGCGCTCGTCGGCGAGAACGGCGCCGGCAAGTCGACGCTCATCAAGGTGCTCACCGGCGTCTACCGGCCCGACCACGGCGAGGTGACGTACGACGGGGAACCGGTCCGCTTCACCACCCCGCTCCAGGCCCAGCAGGCGGGCATCTCCACCATCTACCAGGAGGTCAACCTCGTCCCGCTGATGAGCGTGGCCCGCAACCTGTTCCTCGGCCGCGAACCGCTGAACCGGCTGGGCCTGATCGACTTCCGGCGCATGCACCGGGAGGCCGACGAGGCACTGCGCGGGCTCGGCCTCCGGGTCGACGTGCACCGGCCGCTGCGTGAACTCGGCGTCGGCGCACAGCAGATGGTCGCGCTCGCCCGCGCCGTCGCCGTCGACGCCCGCGTGGTCATCATGGACGAGCCGACCTCCTCCCTCGAACCACGCGAGGTGCAGACCCTGTTCGAGGTGATCCGCATGCTGCGCGAACGCGGCGTCGCGGTCGTCTACGTCAGCCACCGCATGGACGAGCTGTACGAACTCTGCGACGCGATCACCGTCCTGCGTGACGGACGCGTCGTGCACACCGGCCGGCTCGCCGACCTCGACCGGCTGCGGCTGGTGGCCATGATGCTCGGCCGGGAGATCGGCGAGGTGCGCGCGGAGGGCCTGACCAAGTTCTCCGGCTCGCACGACACCGAAGCCGAACCGGTGCTGACCGCCACCGGTCTGACGGCACGTCACCAGCTGCGGGACGTGTCGCTGTCGGTGCGGCCCGGTGAGGTCGTGGGCCTCGGCGGGCTGCTCGGCTCCGGTCGCAGCGAGACCGCGAAGGCCATCGCCGGGGCCCTGCCCACCGAGTCCGGCCGGGTGGTCGTCGCCGGCGTCCCGGTACGGGCGGGCTCGACCGCCGCCGCGATCCGCGCCGGCGTCAGCCTGCTGCCGGAGGACCGCAAGAGCGAGGGCATCCTGCCGGGACTGTCGGTCCGCGAGAACATCGCGCTCGCCGCACTGCCCGGGCTGTCCCGCTTCGGTCTCGTCGACGACAGCCGCGTCGACCGGATCGTCGAGACGTTCATGAAACGGCTCCGCATCAAGGCCGCGGGAGCGCACCAGAGGGTCGGTGAACTCTCCGGCGGCAACCAGCAGAAGGTCCTGCTGGCCCGCTGGCTCGCCCTGCACCCGAAGGTCCTGCTCCTGGACGAGCCGACCCGCGGCATCGACGTGGGCGCCAAGGCCGAGGTACAGGCCCTCATCGACGAACTCGCCGACGACGGACTCGCCGTGCTGCTGATCTCCTCCGACACCGAGGAACTGATCGAGGGCAGCGACCGCGTGGTGGTCCTCAAGGACGGCGCGGTGGTCCGTGAACTGACCGGTGACGCCGTCACCGAGGGCGAGCTGATGCGCGCCATCGCCGCCGTACCCGCGGGAGACAGCGATGACTGAACTCACCTTCACACGCGACACGTTGGACCGCGCCCGGCTGCTGCGCCTGCTGCAGGACTACGGCGTCTACATCGGCGTGCTGGTGCTGCTGCTGTTCAACTTCGCCTTCACCCCGCACTTCGCCTCCACGGAGAACTTCCGCACCCAGGCCGTGCAGGTCGCCCCCGTCCTGATCGTCGCGCTGGGCATGGCGCTGGCGATCGGCGCCGAGGGCGTCGACCTGTCGGTGGGTTCGGTGATGGCACTCGCCACCTCCCTGCTCTCGCTGTACCTCGGCTACGGGCCCTGGATCGCCGCACTCGTCGCGGTGGTCGCGGGCTGCGTGGTCGGCGTCGCGAACGGAGCGCTGATCGCCTTCGTCGGTGTCCAGCCCATCGTCGCCACCCTCGCCCTGATGGTCGCCGGGCGCGGACTGGCCCTGGTCCTGCTGCCCCAGCTCAAGGACGTGCGCGACCCGGGCCTCGCGGCACTCGGATCCGGCGACGTCCTGGGCGTGCCCTACCTGGTCCTGATCGCCGCGGCCCTCGCGGTACTGGTGGCGTTCGTGATGCGGCGCACCACCTTCGGGCGGCAGGTCCTGGCCATCGGGGACAGCCGTCCCGCGGCCCGGCTCGCGGGACTTCCCGTACACCGGGTCCTGGTCGTGGTCTACGTCTGCTCCGGCGCCCTCGCCGCGGTCGCGGGCGTACTCGCCACCGCCCGGCTCGCCGCCAGCGACCCCACCTCCCTCGGCACCCTGATGGAACTGTCGGCCATCACCGCCGTGGTCGTCGGCGGCACCCCGCTGAGCGGCGGACGGGTGCGGATCGGCGGCACCGTCGCGGGTGCCGTGCTCATCCAGCTGCTCACCACCACCCTCATCAAGCACGATCTGCCGCCGTCGTGGACCCAGATCGCCCAGGCCGTGGTGATCGTCCTCGCCGTCTACGCGGCCCGGGAACGAGGCAGGCGATGACCACGCGGACCGAAGAGGCCGGCATGCCGGCCGGCACCGGAAGCGTCCAGGACACCGGAACCGGGCGCGCGAACCGCGCCGAGCGGCTGAGCGGGCTCGCCCAGCAGCACGGTGCGCTGGTCACCCTCGTGATCGCGATGGCCGTGGCGTCGCTGACCTTCGACACCTACCTGACCGGCGACAACCTGGAGAACATGGCGCTGTCCTCGGCGTTCCTCGCCGTGGTCGCCCTCGGCATGACGTTCGTCATCGTCACCGGCGGCATCGACCTTTCGGTGGGCTCGCTGTTCGCCCTCGGCGGTGTCCTCGCCGCCTGGGGCTCCCGGTACGGCACGGTGGTGGCGCTGCTCCTGCCGCTCGCCGTGTGCGCACTGATCGGCCTGGTCAACGGGTTGCTGATCGCACGCGTCGGGCTGGCGCCGTTCATCGTCACGCTGGCGTCGATGCTGGGCGCCCGGGGCATCCTGCTGGCCGTCACCGACGAGGGCTCGACGACCTACCTCGTCGACAAGGACTCCTTCTTCGCCGCCCTCGGCCAGGACTCCCTGCTCGGTGTGGGAGTGCCCGTCTGGATCACGGTCGCGCTGTTCGTGCTCGGCGCGGTCGTGCTGCGCCGCACCAGATTCGGGCAGTACGTGTACGCGGTCGGCGGCAACGAGGACGCGGGAGCCCTGATGGGCGCACCCGTGGCCCGCACCAAGGTCTCCGTCTACACCCTCTCGGGCCTGTGCGCCGGGCTCGCCGGCGCGCTCAACGCGGCCTGGCTGCTGTCCGGCGTGACCATCCTCGGCAACGGCATGGAGCTGGAGGCCATCTCGGCCGTCGTCATCGGCGGCACCCTGCTCAGCGGCGGTTCCGGCTTCATCAGCGGCTCCCTCGTCGGGGTGCTGCTGCTGAAGGTCATCCAGAACGTGATCAACCAGATCGGCTCGCTCGACTCCGCCTACCAGCAGGTCGTCAGCGGGGCGTTCCTGGCCGTGGTGGTCGTGGCCCAGACGTGGCTGGGCCGGAGACGGAGAGTGCTGTGAGATGAACCCCGGGGCCGGGGCCCGTTGGCCGGAGGGCTGCGCACTCCGCGTGCCCGTGTCAGGCGGCGGTACCCCCGGTGCTCGCGCCGCCGTCGACGCGGAGACTCTGGTTGGTGACGAAGCCCGCCTTGTCGGAGAGCAGGAAGGCGATGGCGGCCGCCGGTTCGTCCGGCCGGCCGAACCGCCCCATGGGGACGTACGCCGGACAGCGGGCGGCTCCGGCGGGTCCGGGCGGATCGGTCTGCCGGAACGGCTCGGTCTCGGTGGGGCCCGGGGCGAGGCGTGACTCCCATGCTCCACTGGTTGGACAGGTACCGCACGGCTGCGCGCCGAGCGGTGCCCGGCACGCGAGACTGGGCCGGTGACCGAGCCCGTACAGGAATCAGGGGAGCCGACGCCGTTCGGCGAGGATCGAGACCCCGCCCGGGTGGTCGCGTTCAGCGACGCCGTCATCGCCATCGCCGTGACGCTGCTCGTCCTGGAGATCCGCCCGCCGCTGGACACCCGGCACCTGCCGCACGGACTGGCCGCGCTGTGGCCCTCCTATCTGGCCTACGCCGTCACCTTCATGCTGATCGGGCAGGTGTGGGCCAACCACCACATCATGTTCGATCACATCCGCAGCGCCGACCGGCTGGTGCTCTTCCTCAACACCGTGCTGCTGATGGACCTGTCGTTCCTGCCCTTCGCCGCCTCCGTGCTGGCCGACACGTTCCGGGACGGACACGGGCAGCGCACCGCCGTCGTCCTCTACGGCCTCTCGTTCGAACTCATCGCCGTCCTGTTCAACCTCCTGTGGTGGCACGCCCGTCACGAGCGCCGCCTTCTCGTCCCCACCATCCACGCGGCCGCGGTGACGGCCATCACCAGACGCTTCCGGCTCGCACTCGTCTGGCTCGGTGCGGGAACCCTGCTCGGTGCTCTGCTCCCCGGCCTCGGGGTGGCCGTGATCTTCGCGTTCATCCCGTACTACTGGCTTCCCATCGCGGGCGAGATCCGCAGGTCGGGACGTCGGCGCGGCCGCGGGGATCAGGCCTGATCCCGGGGGACGGCCGTGCCCGCGAGCCGCTCCCGTGCGGCGGCCTGGATCCGGGAGGGTCCCAGCCCCCACTGCAGGGTGCGTCCGACGGCCGTCGCCAGCGGCCGGTCCCAGCCGGCGCGGACGGCGGCCGGGCGGTGGATGCCGAGTTCGGTGCGGGCCCAGTCGGGGAGCAGTCCGACCGAGGCGTTCATGAGCAGGCCCACGACCAGCCGTTCCCGCCGGGTGCGCCCGAACCCGCGAAGGAAGAGGACCGAGTCCAGCGCGGCCCGTGTGGCGCTGAGCCCCGGGCGCAGGCGGACCAGGAGGCGTTCGGCCTCCAGGGACGTGCGCGGTACGTGGCGCGCGCCCAGCGCCTCGGCCACCGGCGCGGTGCGCCGGTAGTAGGTGTCGCACTCGGCGGGGGTCAGCCGGAGCGGCCGGGGCGCGTACGTCTGGTGGCCGGCGAGGAAGCTGCGTACCTCGGCGGTGTGCACCCAGGTCAGCAGGTCGGGATCGTCCGCGCGGTACGGGCGCCCGTCGGGGGCGGTGCCGCGCACCCGGACGTGGATCCGCCGGACGAGGTCGATCACCTCGCGGGCGGCGGCAGAGGACCCGAAGGTCGTCGTGGTGACGAACCGCACGGTTCCGTTCAGCCGCCCGACCGGATCGGCGCGGAAGTCGGAGTACTGGTCGACGCCTGCCATGGCCAGGGGATGCAGCGACTGCAGCATGAGCGCGGCGAACCCGCCGGTGAGCATCCCGGTGGCGTGTCCGTGCACCCGCCACACCGGGTCGCCCGGCACGATCCCGAACAGCCCCGGATCACCGGGCGGTCCGGCGTACCGGTCCAGCCTGAGATCCCCGCCGTGCACGGTCGCCGTGAGTTCCGCCGAGATCCGTTCCCGCAGTCCCACCGGCGCCCCCAGGGTCCGTCCCGCTCAGCCGAGCGTACCTACCCGGACGGCGGCCGGCGCCCGGCCGGCCGGAGTCTCGGCCGCGTTCGCGGCGGCGGGCCGGAGCGCCCTGCCTGTGACGACCGTACCAACGGCCGGAGCGGTTCCCCACCGGGTCTCCTCGCCAGGGCGATGATCCTCCCGGGAGAGGACGCGGCTCACGTCGACGGGATTGCGGCACCGGCCGCGACCGCCGCCGGACCGGGCTGGAGGAGGGAGAGCCGGTGGGGGAGGACCACGGGAGTGGCGGTGCCCCGGAGAGCCACCGCGCCCGCATAGCCGTCGGGCGCCGGGACCGGCGCCAGACCCCAGTCGGGCGGCGGCCCCGGCGGCACGGCGAAGCCGGGCCCGAGGCCCACCCGGACCCCGGCCGGGTCCAGGCCGAGGCCCGTACCCAGGCCCTTCAGGTACGCCTCCTTGCGGACCCAGCAGTGCAGCAGGGCCGGGGCGCGCGCGGGGGGGGGGCCCCCCCCCCCCCCCGCCCCCCCCCCCCGGGGGGGCCCCCCCCCCGCCCCGCCCCCCCCCCCGCCCCCCGGGGCCCCCCCCCCCCCCGGCCCCCCCCCCCCCCCCCCCCCCCCCG